>DAIQBK010000022.1:0-9193 GCA_036781205.1 Myxococcaceae bacterium | reverse complement strand
TCGCCATTTTCCGGACCCGCCACCACCTGGGCTCCTCCCCGCGAAGCCCAGATGTCCAATTGCTCGGTCGCGGCGGCCCGGAAGGTATCGGCGGCCGCCAGGATCACCTGCTTTCCACGCCCGGTAAGCTGGGCCGCGAGCTTGCCGATCGTGGTGGTCTTGCCGGAGCCATTGACGCCTACCACCATCACCACATGGGGCGGGCCGCCGCCCTCGAGCGACCGGTTTGCGGACAGACTCAAGATTCGCTCGATCTCGGTCCGGAGGGTCGATTTCAGGGCTTCAGCGCTGATGACTCCGTTTCCGCGGATCTTGTCGCGCGCCAGCTGCACCAGGTGGGAAGCGGTCTGAACGCCGATGTCCGCGGTAAAGAGGATTTCCTCGAGCTCGGCGAGCACTGATTCGTCCAGAGTCTTCGGTTGGCCAAATAGACCGTTGAGCCTGGCAATAAACCCCTGGCTTCGGGTTTTGGAGAGGCCTTGCGCAAGCGTCTGTCCAGCTTGGGCCTCCACCTTTCGCCGTTGTTCCTCTTCGCGGGCGCGCTCCTGCGCTGCGGCGGCGGCGCGCGCCGCCGCCTCGGCTTCGGCTTCGATGCGGGCTTGCTCTTCCTGCTCTTGACGACGACGCTCCTTCGCTGCCTGCTCCGCCGCTTTCGCAGCGCGGTAAGCTTCCCGCTTGGCCTCTTCTTCTCGGGCCTTGAGCGCGCGCGCCTCGTCTTCCAATCTCGCTTTTTCAACGCTGCCGGCGGCTTCGGCTGCCTGAGCGGCAGCGCGTCGCTCCTGCGCGAGTTGCTCAGCCCGGCTGCGGGCCTGGGCAGCCTCCTCCAATCGGGCGCGTTCCGCCTCGGAGGGCGGGAGTTGAACCTTGATCTCCGGCGCGGGCGGAAGAACCTGTTGTTCTGCCTTGGGCGCCTTTGGCCGCCGGCTCCTTCGTCGCAAAATGACAATCAGCGCGAGCAGGAAAAGAAGTAGCAGTCCGATCGCGATCGGAAGCCAAAGCGTCCAATCCTGGAGAGGGAGGATCGCGAACAGAAATGTGACCAGGCAAACGGCACCGCTCATCGGCGGGGACCCCATACAACAAGATGCTGCCCGTTGCAGCGTTCCGTCCTAAAATCATCTCGATGCGGTCCGCTTTCATGCTCCTCGCTTGCACGCTTCTGGGCGCGCCCGCCTGCATCGTTGAGGCACCGTCCGGGGAGAAGCATGCCGAGTCCCAGCGAGCCGTCGCGCCGAAAGCTCCGCCTTTATCTGTAACCAGCGGAGCGAATCTGGGCGGGAAGGTTGAGATCGTGGGTGCCACCATTCAACCAGGGCAGATTCTTCCTGGAGACCCGGTGAAAGTCAGTGTCGTCTTGAACGTCCTGGACCGGCTGGACAAGGACTACATGGTGTTCGTTCATGTCGAGGACGCGGATGGTCGGATGGATCGGATGAATGTCGATCATCGGCCAATCGGCGGCACCTATCCGACCACGCTTTGGAAAAAGGGTGAGACCCTCAAGGATGACTTTCAGATCTACCTTCCTCCGGGCTCGCGCAGTCGAGGCCTACTGGTCTGGATCGGCTTTTGGGATCCGGTCAGCGATACGCGAATTCCCCTGAAGAACCCGGAGACGGTTCGCAACGATGGCAGGGACAGGATTCTCTTGGCGAGGATCCCGGTCGGCGAGTGAAGGCCCCCACTTACGAGGCGAACCCGTTTATTCGTGCGAGGAGCTGGCGTACCGCTTCCCCGACTGCGACGCGGGTGGTGTCGATCGTAAGCTCGGGCGCTGTCGGCGGCTCGTAGGGATCGTCGATGCCGGTGAAGTTTTTGATCTCCCCACGGCGGGCTCGAGCGTAAAGACCTTTGGCATCTCTTGCCTCGCAAACCTCGAGCGGAGTGGAGACAAAGACCTCGAGAAAGCGATCGCCGCACAGCTGGCGCACGAACTGCCGGGACTCACGGTAGGGAGAGACCAGCGCCGCCACCACTGTCACGCCGTGCGCTTGAAGTCGGCTGGCCAGAAACCCCACCCGCCCGATGTGTGCCTGGCGTTCCTCCCTAGTGTAACCGGAATTTGGAAACAGCGATCGGAGCTGATCGCCGTCTAGAAACTTCACTTCGCGGCCCTGGGACTCCAGAGCGGGACACAAGGCCTTCGCGAGGGTGGTCTTCCCCGAACCGGAAAGCCCGGTGAACCAGACGACGAGGGCGCGTGGCTTGAGTCGATCGGGCGATTCCACGCTTCACCAGTTTGGTTTAAAAATCACGCCCGCCTTCTGCAGGAACGCCTTGATCTCGTCGATCCCGCGGTCCGTCTCAAGGTTGCTAGGGAGCTGCAGATCACATGGCACGTCGGTAGTGAGGGAGTCGCCGATCCAGACAACGTGCACGTCGTCGGAGTAGATCACGGTTTTCACCGTCTCCACGTCCTCGCGGGAAAGTTCCCGTGCGGTGACGATCAGCACGATGCCCGCATCGAGAAGGATATTGGCCACTTCGGCCAGACGACGAAAGTGGCCGGCCCGGGCCTCGCTGCCTTGCCCCTTCTCATCGGCATCCACGCCGTAGAGAAAACTGCCCATCCCAAGGTAGTAGACGATTTTCCCCTCGGAGAAGAGTCGCTTCTCCAGCGCCTTGGCGAGGAGCTTCCGCGGCGAGTTGGCCGTTCCAGTGATCAGCAGGAGCGCCGGCTTCTGGTTGTAGACCTCCGAACGCCGCTCGGGAAGGATGTCACTGCGCTCCCACTTGAAGTTGCGCAGGAACACCTTTTCGCGGGTCTCGGCTTGATGGTCGTCGAGCCGCTCCTGAACGATCCCACCGCCACAGATGCGGTGTTCGTCGACAATCACGAAGCGACCCGTTTCTGGCGCGAACGGGAGAACATCGAAGGCCACGCTCTTTCTAAGCTCCAGCATGCAGTCTGCCACCTCGTGCCGCTCGACTTGGCTCTGGTTACTGGTCTCCAAGGTGGAGGCATCAAGGACGCGGACCACCTCCTCTAGCTGCATCCGTGCCTTGGCGGTGCCGATCCGCAGAAGGTACTCGTGCTTGGGCGTCAACGGATCCTTTGCCAGCCAAAAAAGCTTCACCCGCAGTCGGGTACTCACCTCAGGACGCCGCTGACCGACCAAGGTCGCGATCTCTCCGCGGGTAACATAGATTTGATCCTCGACCGTGAAACCGACCGCGCTGCTATGGGGGAGCACTTCGCTCCGCGGCGGCAGATTGAATCCTTCGATCGACTTGACCTTCGCGGTTTTGCCCGAAGGATAGAAGACGAGTTGGTCTCCCACCTTGAGCCGGCCTGAAACGATCTCGCCGGCGATGATCCGCCGCTTGTCTCCGGAGCGGGTGAACTTGTAGACATCTTGCACCAGGAACCGAAGCGGCTGATCGACTGGCGACTCTGCCGCGCGGAAAGAATCGAGCACCTCAAGGAGGCTCGGTCCTTGGTACCAGGGCATTTGCGGCGAGCGCGACGCGAGGTTGTCGCCGCGAATGCCACTCACCGGGACGAAGTGCAGGGGGACGATGCCGAGCTTCCCGAGAAAGCCGCGGTATTCGGCAACGATTCGCTCGAACTTCGCTTTTGCGTACCCGATCAAGTCCATCTTGTTGACCAGCACGGCGATCTGCCGGATTCCGAGCATCGAGAGCAGATAGCCGTGGCGCCGCGAGTTCTGCTGGACTCCCTCCTGTGCATCGATCGCCAGCAGCGCGGCGTCCGCCCGCGAAGCTCCGGTGACCATGTTCTTGAGAAACTCAATGTGCCCGGGAGCGTCAATCAGGATGTAGTCCCGGCTTGCGCTGTTGAAAAAAACGCGGGCAGCGTCAATCGTAATCCCCTGGGCCTGCTCGTTCTTGAGGGCATCGACCACGAACGCATATTCCAACGGACGCGACGTGCGTTCGCAGAGGGCTTTCACTTGGGCCAGCTTGCCTTCCGGGAGCGAGTTCGTGTCGGCGAGCAGCCTGCCGACAATCGTGCTCTTGCCGTGGTCGACATGGCCGACAATCACGACGTTCAGGTTTTCCCGTATCTGCGCAACGGGCGCTGGTTCCAGACCCGCCTGGACGTCGCTCACATGTAGCCGTCCCTTCTTAGCGCCTCCAAGCCGCCGTCGGCCTGGTCCTGGGCCCGCCCTGATCGCTCTGGCACATTTTTGAGCTTTCCGCTTCGCAGCTCCGCGATGATCTCATCGACGGTGCGGGCGTCGGACTCGATCGGCGCGGTACACGGGTGGCACCCCAGCGAGCGATAGCGCTTCCCGTTCCCTTGATTGTAATAGAGCGAGACGGTCGGAATGCTTTCGCGCTGGATGTATTCCCAGACGTTCAGCTCGGTCCAATCGAGAAGTGGATGGATGCGCAGATGGGTCCCGGGGGCGAAATCAATATTGAAGTGATTCCAGAACTCTGGTGGCTGATCGTCGACGTTCCAGGCGCTGTGGTAGTCGCGGGGGGAGAAGTAGCGCTCCTTCGAGCGCGATCCTTCTTCGTCGGCGCGGGCCCCGACGATTACTCCAGTGAAGGGCTCGGGATTGGATTCGAGCTCATAGCGCCGCGCGGCATGGTTGTATCGGTAGCGCTTTCCCTTTCCGCTCAAGGTTTGTTTGAGCGCTTCAGTCTTGAGAGCTGCGCAGCACGCGATCCGGTCGGTCGCGCCATCAGGGAACGTCTGGCGGGCCGCCAGCGCGCTTTCGTTCTGCCCATAGATGATGTCCAGGTCCCATTCCCCGGCTAAGCGATCGCGGTAGGCAATCATCTCGGGGATCTTGAAGCTGGTATCGATGTGGACCAGCGGAAACGGGACATGGCCGAAGAAGGCCTTTCGCGCCAGCCAGAGCATCACCGTGCTATCCTTGCCGATCGACCACAGCATGCAGAGGCTTTTAAAGGCGCTGTGCGCCTCGCGAAGGATATACACGCTCTTTTTTTCGAGTTGCGTCAGCGGGTCCATGCTTGTTCGATCACTTCACATGAAGCCTTTCGATGTCGTTGAGGCGTAGCTGTACCCGCTCTTGCCAGGGCCTGATATTGATTCGCCGCGCGAGAAAATCCTGGAACACGAGATTCATTCCGAATCGGCCGATCCGGAATCGCAGCCTTCCATAAAAGTCGCGAGCCTTGAGCCAGCGGCGCCGCGCAGTGGTCAAGGTAAGCAAGGGATAACCGCTCAGCGAGTAGCCGCGCTCAACCAGCATCGGGCCGATCGCTGCTTCGACGGCCCGTAGATCCTCGACCGGCATCTTTCGCTTCCAGGCGGCGACTGCCGATGGATCGGGAGGTCCGTATGTACTTGCTCGATGGTACTCGAGCATCGCTGGATCAAACGAGACGCCGCAGAAGGCGCAGATCTGCTCGAGCGTTCGGGTGGGATTCACCAACAGCTCCTCGAAGCGAATGGTGATGCGCCGGTTCTCCGGGACTTGGCGGCACAGCTGGTCCCACTCGAGCTCGGCCTCTTCCCAATAGAGAGATGCCCTCCACGCGTTACCCGCCCAACCCATCTCCACGATCGATCGGGCGACGTCGCGACCATCGCGGATCAGGTGGACGAATCGCGCGTCAGGCCAGACGCGCAGCAGGCGGCTGAAATACCGGTGGATGGTCGCCCCTACAATCGGTTTTCCATCGCGGGCGCGCCTCTGCAAAAGAAAGCTGTTCACCAACTGCGGATAGCCGAGCGCGGTATCGACGGAGAACTTCGAGCTAGCGAAGACGAAGTCGTGGGCAAGGAAGCGATGATACGCATCGATCGGCGGCCAGCCCTGCTGAGCCGACATGAAGTCCACCACGTATTCAAACTCTTCGTTCCAGGCGAGCTGCGGATGCGAGTCGAGCATCAACCGCAGCAGGGTAGTCCCTGAGCGTTCGGAGCCAACCAAGAACAGCGGTTGTTGGATCATTGCGGTGGAATTCATCGCTGAAGCCCGGCAGGAGTCGGCTCAGCGATGGTAGCACTTAAGGGTTCTTCTCGTCTGGGGCGGTCCCCAAGGTTTTCCCCCAGGCTTCCATTCCCTTCGCAAATTCCTGGGCAAATTGCTGCATCACTTCGGCGGATGCCTTGACCGCTTCCGGTCCTTTGAGGACGTGCTCCAATACGTCAAGCAACGACGTCACCTCTTTCAGCGCAAGCGTGAAGACGACCAACGTGCCCTCACGGCCTTGGCGGGAGGTCAGTGCGATCGGGCTGTGCTCGCCCAATGCCTGATGAAGCCGTTGCAGCAGCGCCTCTTCATCGGGAGGTACGGGCTGACCGGAATGTCGTTTGAGCTGCTGGATGGCTTTCAAGAGATCGGTGCGATGGCAATCGGCGAAGGCACGTGGCTCGCGATCGCCGGGCACCTGCACGAAGACCGATCCCGGATCAGTATCCAGTGGCTCGAGTCTGGCGAGCTTTTCATAGGTGAGCAGCGCGGAGAGCCGCCACACTCCATAGGTAGTGGCCGTCCTTTCGGAGAATGCCTTTGCCACGGCGCCATAGTGGCTCAAGGTCGACTGCGATACGTCCTTGAAGCGCGTGGAAAAAAAGTCGCGGGCGTGGCGATACCCGGATTTCTCCGCCAGCTTCTGGTCAAGAATGCGGTTGTAGTAGTCGCCCGTTTTCCAAGCCGCCTTCTCGCCCTCCTTGAGCGATGCTTCGAGGACCTGGGCAGCTTGTATGAGCTCGGGCGAATCGACGATCGGCGAACGGGAGCCTGCGTGCGTTTGGTCCATAAATCCCCCTTCACGAGTCGGTGCCGAGTTTAGTCCGGAGGGTCACTCAGTAGGAGCTCGGCCTTCCTTCGCCCACACCAACGATAAAAGTATCAATCTATTCAGTGGGTTAGAGTTGCAACGCGTTGCAACCGGGCAATGGCGATTGGACATTAATCCGCCGCGCATGGTGACCGCCGATTTCGATCATCGCAGACAAGATCTGGCCACGGGCCAACCTTGGTAACCAGCGACACACTGCCGCCGGAAACGCCTTGAGCGACTCGCTCTATGAACTGCGCCATACGCTGCGCTCGCCTCGGTTACTAAGCTGGGCTTCTTCAAGGTGTTTGGCGCGGCAGTCTTTAAACTATAAGTCATGTCGGCTCGAGGTGGCTGCCGCGAGGGGAAAACGTGCGATCGACGGTTGGATGGATTTTTTTTGGACTAGCGCTGGCGCCCACTGCGTCAGCTCAGCCGGAGTTGAATTGGAGGATGGGAAGCGGGCCTGTGCTCGACGTGGGTCCGGAGGCGGGCTCAGTATTCGGCTATGACAACCAAGGATTCCTCTTTCACGGTCGAAACGAGGTGCTCGTCAGCACTGTCCGCGCCGGCATCTACAAGACAGTCAACGGTGGCCAGAACTGGGTCCGCAGCCAACGAGGATTGCTCAATGGGCGCGGAATGGAGCCGTGGATTCGTGGTCTCTGCCAGGCTCGCTCAGCGCCGCAAATCGCATATGCAGTAACGTTTCAGGAAGGAATTGCCCGCACAGAGGATTTCGGGGAGACGTGGGGGCCGCTCATCCTACCAACCGATCCCAATCTGGCTGGCTGCGAGGTTGAGCCGTTCAACCCTGAAGTGGTGTACCTGTCGACACAGGCCACGGGCACCTTCGGGGCACTATTCAAATCAGCCGACGGTGGCCGGAGTTTCACTCGTCTCGGACTCCAATTGGTCTCACCGAGCGGTATTAGCGCGGCTCTAACCGATCCGAAGAGGATTTACGTCGTGGAAGGATTTGAAAGCGGCAGGCTGTATGTATCTTCCGATGGCGGGCTCAGTTTTCGATCGTTCCAAAGCCCGGACTACTACCCCAGCAAGGCCTATTTGCACCCTGCGGAGGAGAATACGCTGTTTCTCTTTGCGGGGTTTGTGCAGCAGTGGCTGTTCCGCTCGACCGACGGAGGCGCGTCCTTTACCCGGGTCGGCGCGGGCCTTCCGTGGACACTTAATGCGCTTGAGTTCGACCCTAATAACCCTTCTGTGATCTATGTGGCAGGTGGCGGCGATGGACTGTTCAGATCAATCGATGGGGGGCTCACATTTGAACGCCTGACCGGGCTTGGTGAGGCCGAACTGGCGGGGATTGGGGCCTCCGCCGTTGGGCTGACCGCAGAAGACGTCGAAAACCCGCCGCTTCTTTATGTCAGTACCGGGTTGGGACCCTCTCGATCGGATGATGGTGGCGTCACCTTTTCGCCCATCCACACCGGCTTTCGAGGGACAACCGTCAGCGATCTGACCATCGATGTAGCTGGACGGCTTTTGGTCGCAACTCAGGATTCCGCGGGGGTGTTCCGCTCAATCGGCCCTGGCGAGTACCAAAACATTGGCGAGACGCTTCCGAATGACGCGGCCGCCTACGTCGTTGCGGTTGCTGCCGCACCTGACAATCCTGAATTGTACGCAGTTACGGTAACGCTCATCAATGATGTCAACCAAGGCATCGCAATCTTCCGAACTGCGAACGGAGGTCGTTCGTGGTCCAGGGCGCAATTGGGCGCTTCATTTATCCTTCCTTTTACTCGCGCACGGATGACATTTGCTCCAAGCGACGCCAGCCGTGTCTATATGGTCGGCAACGCGGGTCTTTTTCGTTCCGACGACGGTGGCGAGTCCTTTGAGCGCCTCGGACGGGGGTTCTCGCTCGCCTCGATCGCCGTGGATCCGCACAACCCTGACGTCCTTTACGTCGGACGCTCGAACTTGACTGCGGGCGTTCTTAGATCGGTTGACGGCGGCCAAACTTTTGAGCAGCTCGGCGGTACGGGGAACGTTGTCTACGCGATCGCTCTCGACCCGAAGCGTCCAGAGGTCATCTATGCCGGTTTGTACAACAGCCGGGTGATCCGATCTTTGGATGGGGGCGTGACGTTCGTGCCCGCCGACGTCGGGCTGACTGGTGACCGCGTGCTCGGGTTGGCCGTCGATCCAGGACAGCCGATGCGCCTGTTCGTGTGGATGCGGGCAGGCGGACTGTTCCGCAGCGACGATGGAGCCGACTCATGGATCGCGCTCGACACTGACGAAGCACTGCGACGTTCCACCGCGCAGTATGGTCTGACTGGACTGGCGATCGACCCAAGCGATCCGGAACGTATCTATATGGGAAACGGCAGCGTGCTCCAGTTCATCAATCCGTAGCAGTGCTCCCGGGCGGCGCCCCGCTCAGGGCTGGATGAAAGGGGTTCCGGCGTCGTAACGGGCCTTGGCAGGAAGCGTG
>DAIQBK010000021.1:92087-116574 GCA_036781205.1 Myxococcaceae bacterium | reverse complement strand
CGAAGGTAAGCTTCACGACATTCTTGTAGGATTCGCCAGTGCAGATGATGCCGTCGTGCGACCAAATCGGAGTGCCCATCCACTTCCACTCCTCGACGACGTCCGGGTCTGCTTCCTTGATGAGCTTGCGCATTCTGCTGAGGGTTTCCCCGCGCCAGTCCCCGAGTTCGGCGATTCTTTTCGAGATGAGCTCCGATGCCGACTGGCCTTGGCTCGCGCCCGACTTTTTCATGTTCTCATCCTAGAAGTTCCAGATATATTTCATTTGCAAGATCCCGCCTGCGCCGATCAACTCCTCCAAGCGGTAATGAGAAAGGACTCGCCCAGTGAAGGCGTGCGGCGAAGTGACATTGGCGGTCTGTCCGAGAAGGGCGCCCGCTGCATCCGAAGGAGGCGCCTCCAAGAAACTGCTCGCCGCCTCGTAGGCCCTGAGGAGGGCTTGGACTTGCTTTTGCAGCTCCTCGTCGCCCTCACACTCGTGCACCAAAAAAGCGGCTCGCTGCTCCCCTTTGCGCTCCAGCGCTGCTGAGAGGAGGGCATTCACTCGCTTCCACCGCTCGGGCTTCATCCCGGCTGTCCCCTGCGCGGATGGTGGTAGAGCGTCGTCTTGGCTTTCGTCCACTCGCGCTTCAGCTGATCGACGCAACCCCATACCGCCGAAGGCAAGCGAGTTCTGTGTTCAGCCTCGCTTCTTCGGCTTCTCGTGTCGCGCGCCTCTCGAACAAAGCGAGCCTTCGCCGTCGGCGTGGGCGCAACATCGCCCAAACCATTGCCCGGTTCAGCTTCACTTCGTGGACGCATGGCCGCTCTCGACGTCCAGTTCTACACCGAGAGCCTAGGTAAATTGAATCGACGACGCGCTGGACTTTATAGCTCCCCGACGTGGACTCTAACCACGGACACGGTGATCAACCGTCGCGTTTTGGCCCCACCGAGAGCACGGTCTCAGTCGGCTGTTTTACTGGAGCATCCCTTCCTCCGGCGGCGAGTTCACTGAATCGGAGATTCAGCGCCCGAAGGGTAGTCCGCGCAATTCGGCGATCACCCTTCTTCCGCCATGCATCAATTCGGCGCGCGCTACGTCGCGATGCCTGGCGCTTAACGCGTCAAAGGTACTCCTTCGCAGCGGGTAGACCAGAGTAGCCCGAATTTCTTTGGCTTCGTAGAGCGCCGCATAAGCAAGAATCTGATGGAAGTCCGCTCGGTGCGCCTCACGAATGTCTTCCGTGAGGCTCCGCCACCCTCCTTCGTCGAGCTCTGCGAAGTGCGACTTGTACTTCGCGTCAACAATCTGAATCGATGACCGGTTTTGAAGAACAATGTCTGGCACGAGGTGCGAAAGAGCGCGTTGGCTTGGGTCCGACCAGTAGACGGGCAAGACCGTTTCCCCCAAGCGACCGACACGGACCTGAGCACCGACGAGGGAAGCCTCCTCGCGCATAATGCGCTCGACGTAGGCCTCCCAAAGTTGCGGGAGCGAGAGCTGCCAAGCAAGTCCGTCGAGTTCGCGACCACCGCCGAGGCCTCGCTCATCGACAACCCATCCCATCGCTTCGAGTCCGCGCCGAAGCACGGCATCAACGAAGTTGCCTGCCCGTTCAAGCTCCCCACGCTGCGGGACACGTGCAGCGACATCGAGCAAAGTCAGCAGAAGCCGATGAGCTTCCGTCGCTAAAGTGAGGGCAAGGTGATCCACCCCTCCAACGATGAGCAGACCTCGGCGTACACGTTCAAGGCACCATTTGGCTGCTTCACGAAGTCTGGGATCAGCTCCAAGATCCGGAAAACGGCACGGTAGCTGATGCCATTCTCCTCTCACGAGCGGACCCGTCGCGTACAGAGGCCAGAGAACTGTACCACGCGGCGACTGGAGAAGCGCTTCACGCTGCTGGTAGCCACGCCGCAGATTGCGAAGCAGCTCGGCGATTCGCGCGATCACGGGACCGGCCAGCACCCACGGTGGCACCTCGCGTCCGCTTCCTGGCACGAGCGGCAAGTCAAGAAATCGTGGAGCGGCGTGCCAACCTGTCTCGGACAGAACGCGACCGACGCCCGCCCACCCGAATCGAGGACGAACGACGACGCCACCGACAACCTGGCCTGCGTGAGCTGATCGAAGTGGTACCGCGCCCGCGCGCCCCCCTGGCGCTAACCGGAGCACTGCGCCCTGAGCTGTCCCCACGAGTTCCGGTTTCAGTTCTAAGCCTTCGAGCGCGTCACGATTCGCGCGCAGAAAGGAATCGGTGAACGGCCCCCAACCACCTCCCTGCTGCTTCGGAGCAAACTGCTCCGGCCTTAGCGTTAGCGGCCGACCATGGTCATCGGCGACGAGTAGCTGCTTCTGCTCAGGTGCGGGTGACGGGCGGCGAAGAGCGAAACCACCGCGCGCGCGTCGTCGACCAGCTGCAGCGTCATGCCCGCGGGGCATAACCCTGTCTCGCGGTATCTTCGACTGCGTCGCGCACAGCCTGCAGCTCATTACTCGCCGGCCCGAGCAAGCCTTGGCGGAGGTACTCATCGAGCAGCGGTAAGAGCTCGTGCCGAAAGCGCCGCAGGAGCTCGTCCTTGTCACGCGCTAGGAAATAGGCATGTCCGGGCAATAATTGCAGCGCCTCGTCAGGAGCGTGCTCAACGAAGACGTCCACAAGTCGGTCAAAGATCGATGTGGCCACTGACAGTTCCTGTGCGGCCACCACCTCTCGACTGGGCGGCAAGGTAGCGAACGCGAACCGGCGGCGCACCGCAAGATCGAAGCTCGCAATGCTCCGATCGGCTGTGTTCATGGTGCCGAGCACATACAGGTTCTCCGGAACGCGCAGCTCGGCGCGGCCATCTACAATGTGCTTCAGTCTGATCAATCGCGCGTTTGCGCCACCGACCTCGGCTGCCTCGAAGAGATAGATCGCCTCGCCGAGAACCTTGCCGAGGTCCGCTCGGTTGATCTCATCGATGAGCAGCAAGTAGGGCGACGAAGACTTCTCGGCCTCGAGCACGGCATCAAGGAGCCAACCGCGTCGAACTTTGAAACTGAGACCGCCGGCCTGTGCGTCTGGATAGAGGCCAACGACGAAGTCCTCGTATGTCACAGCCGGATGAAACTGAACGGCCATGCCGCGGCTATCGAAGTGCCGGCGACGAACCTCGTCGGCAAGCCGCGTCTTCCCGGTGCCAGGTGGCCCTTGCAGGACTACGAAGCGGCGTGCGCGCAACAGATCGTGCACGTCCTGCGCGGTTGGCGTGATGAACAGGTCTGCCCGCAAGCTGTTGAGTAGTTCGTTGGACTCATTCTCGTGGGCCTTGAGAAGCTGCCACCCTCGCTCGTATGCGTACAGATCAAGGAAAGCTCGCACGACATTTCGGGCTTCGTCGGATTCCTTCGGTACGACTGCGTTGCAGTACATCTCGCGCCCGTAGCGCTGAAAGACTCTCTCGAAGCCCGGAAAGCGGTCACGGGCCGTCTTCGGAACCTGTTCGCCCAACGCAGCGGGATCCGCCTTGGTCCACGCTTCAACCCCCATCCGTCCAAGAAGCCGCCGCAGTGCTGCGATGCGACGGCGATGGCCCGGTCTGCTGAGGATGCCCTCATCAGGGGAGAGTCCCCGTGTGCCCACGCCAAAGCCGATGAGGCTGCGCTCTTCGATGGGGAACCAGACGAGGCTCGTGCCCCCGTACGGCCCCGAGGGAGGGTTGTCAGGGTTGATAAGCCCCGCGTAAGGAACGCCGCCCTCTTCGGCGTCATTTGCAAGTCCATACGCATCGCGCATCATAGTCGGTTCGGCGTGACGCTGTTGATAGCGTTCGCCAAACAGCGCGGCGAGAGCCGCGCGAGTACTTTCGCGATCCTTCGGAGCACTTGAAAGGCCGCCACGGATGATGTCGGCCAGGATTTGCAGCGAATCTGACTTGGGCATGTTGTTGTGAGGCTACACCGGCTTCCTTCTGGTGGGGATACGGATTTCTCGTCGTGACCCCAGCGTGTGTATCGCCGAGTTCTCAAAATGCTGGGAACACGGCACACCCAGTTACCTTAAGGTACAGGAGGAGGTTCGCCGATCATTCGAGGCGCTGGGGGCGTCGCGCGCGGCAGCCGATCAATACAACAACTGCGTGGACAACCACCGAATGAGCCAGTCGGATCGCTGGACCGCCGCGCAGTCCTCCCAGCCGCCGAGGGCTGAGGACCCGTTGCCTCCTGACGTGGTTTATTCCGACCCCCCAACATCGCCGCGGCGCCGACTCCAGACCTTACGACAACCACGTCAATGGTTACATTCGCCGCGACGGCAAGTACGTCGCTCCATACTATCGGCGGTCGCGGTAAGACCACCGCATTCGATCCGCGGTTCAGACTTGATTCGTTGACGGTCGCTATCGGACCGTACTATTTGCGACCTGTTCGTGAAGAAACGATGGAGCCGTCGACGCAGTAGCTTCCCTGGCTTCCCGGGCGTATCCGTTTTCCTCGACGATATCGAGGAGGTCATTGGGATCCTGGGTGAAGGTGGGAACAAAGTCAGCATTTCCGACGATGAGTACGAATTTGATTCTCTCGAGGAATTCATCAATAAGCGCGGGAAGTCTCCGCGCGTGCTCGCGCTGGGCAAGCCTGGCCGATCGGTAGAATTTCGGCGTTTCACCGGGCTGGTTCTCGACGTAGGGCGCTCGGCCGAACACGATGCCACCTACTTCAGACTTTGGGACTTGCTCGAAAGACGGCGAACATTTCGAAGTCGAATTTTGTATCCGCCCTTCTGGTGGAGCGTTTTTTTGGTCATGCTCGGATTGTCGCTACCAGCACCAACCGGATCCATAGTCGGCTCGAGGGAATTGTTTAGAGCTAGTATGACTTGCTGCCTAGTCGCTCTGCTCAGCCTCCCATTGTTTAATCTATCCCGCATCAACCTCGCACGCCGTCACGAGGCGACCACCTCTTGGAGTCGGAACTTGGAAGTGTTGATCGCGGGCGCCATCGGCGCACTCATCGGCGGGGTGGGCGTAGCCGTCGGCGAGCGATTGTTGCACCTAAAATAGTTATCCACCGATCGCCTATGGTACTTTCTTTGGCGCGCCTTCCGTTTGGCGCCGCTGGGCGGCGACGCGAAGTCGCTCGGGCTTGACATAGAGCTGATCGAGCACGTTGCGAGTAAACTCAATCAAATCTTCCACCTCGTCTCCAGTAACGTCGTCTGGGCGATGGTAGATGCTTTAGTGACCGAGAGATGCCCAATGGAAGCGCAGTTTGCAAAGACTTTTACCGAGTACGCAGCCTGGATGGCCAGTAACTCACCGCACGCCGCCGTACTAGACTGGTGGCGACGGCTCGAGCTCACCCTGAGGGAGTACGCGGCCTCTCGGGGACTCGCAGCAGCTGCCAGGGGCCCACTTGAAGATGCGATCTCCCAAGATCCCCAGCTCGGTCCCGAAATCGCAGCTACGCTGCGGAGGCTGCGTCGACGACGCAATGCCGTCGCGCACGAAGCCCATCAACTGCTGTCGGGGGACGAAGCTGCCAGCTATGCAAAGCGTGCGTTTGAACTGATGGGCATTTTCGGCAAATTGTGACCTGAGCCGACTCCGAGGCGATGGTGGGTGCCCGTGGACAACGAGCAATGCTGGGATGAACCTCTTGCTGATGGTGAAGAGCCTCGCTGATCGACAAGGCCTTCGGCTCGCATCGATGTAGAGACCAGATAGCTCCCTTCGATGGTTGAGCTACCACGTTGCTCCAGAAGGGGTCTCGATCCGTGACGGCACCCGAGCTCGCCTAAGAACGTCGCCAAAGTGGCTGGTGATCCCGACCTCTCCCTCAAGGATAATTCCTTCTTTCTCGGGATCGACTGAAGCGATGAGGGCCCGAAGCTCCTCTAGCCCGCGCGAGACACTGAAGCGTCGGAAGTTCGCGTGCTCACCCGGAACAATCGTTCGCCCGACACTCGCCGAGGCGCCGCGATGAAGTTGAACGAGCCACGTTTCCTTGCCATCAAAGACCCACTCAAACCGAACTGCCCCAAGCTGTTCCGCTGTATGGCCATAGACATCCCGAACTGATCTCAATACGTCCTCCGGCACATCTCCGGTTCGCGACCGCACCGCCCCTTTGGAGTCAATTTCGACGCGGAAGGTGGGCGCCGAATCACCCTTCATGAATGTGTCGCCTAAGCCTTCGATTCCCTCGATCGTTAGGCTTCGATCGACCGAAGTAATCAACGCGCCCGAAAACTTCCCGTCGACGCCTTCCTGCGAGATAACTGACGCGAGAGTCTCGCCATTCGGATCCTCGGTCATCAGAAGTGCGAATGGATCCCGCCACCCTCGGAATGTTGAGTACTTGCCGGGCACTGGTTCGCGTGGACATGTGCGAATCCAAGTCTCGCCCGTACCGGTCGGACGCCCGAATCGAAACGGAGCAACGCGACGAGAAACAACGGTTGTCGAAGGAATCGGCAACCCGAGTGCGTCGCCTAGGAGGAGGCCAAACGCCTTATCTCCGAGGTGCCTGCTGAAGTTGTTCGGCCATGAAGGGGTGGCATGGAGACCAGCATCGCCGACATCCTCCAGCTCCCACACAATCGTGTGCTCTCGTCTTGAGCCTCGCCTTTCAGGGTGAACGCTGAATTCGACTCGTTGCGTCCGTAGAAACGGCAAGTCGGGCTCGAAGCCGTAGACAGTCCGAAGGAGTTTCGAGCCGAGCTCTCGCGGAATCGCCAGCGTTCCAGGCTTCTCAACGCATCGAGGCGTGTCATCTGGCGCGAACTCGAGGACGTCGCCATACGCAACGCCGGAGACTCCTCCGTCGCGGACATTAATCGTCTCGTTCACGATCACGAAGAGGCCGCTCTGGGTGAGGCGCCTCACTGCGCTCTCGACATCGCCGACGGATCGCAGCCCGTAGATGAACTCTCTGCTCTTTGGGTGCTCCGGCTGGTAGCTCCGCACGTTGACAGAGCCCTCGGGTGCTGCAGCTAGGATGCATCGAATCGCAGCTGCTCGTGAAGTGAACTTGAAGTTCGGCTGCAGCGAATTGATACGGGCGAACCTCTGTTCTCCGTTTGGCGCGAAGCTGACGAATTGCGCAACGTTTGTGACTTCGGCGAGGCGATCGAGAACCTCGTCCTTCTGGAGCAAGGTTGTCATCAGCGCCTCCCTAGCCTCTCGACCTCTTTCCGTGCAGCGTCAAGAAAACTAGCTGGGAGTCCTGCGGACTCCAAGCATGATCCAGCGGCCTTGAGTTGCCGTGCAGCCTGTGCCGGAGTCAATGGCCTCAAGCGTTCCGTAAGAGTGCGGGCGCCCGTTCTCAAAGCCGTAACGTATTCGTACGCGCAACCGTTGCTCAACTCCCAACCGTCGGCAAAGACGACTCTGCTCGCGTATAACTCGATTACGCGCCCCCAGAAGACGCGATAGTCGGCTTGGGTCCATTCATCGACATCAGCGAGCGACGTCGGATCGATAACCACGCCGAAGCGGAACCTGAGGCGTCGAACGAGTGCTCGCACGTGTCGTCGGTTCGGCTCGATGACGAGCCTCCGGTGCTGATTTGGCTCAAGCTCGATGCTTCGTGCCGCGATCGCGGCATCGACAAAGCGGCGCCCAGTCGTGATTGGCGCACTGAGGTAAACCGCCTTCCGATCGTTGGTGACGGCGGCGAACGCGCTGACTACGAGATCGACCTCGTCTGGCTTAGTTGGCCGAGGCGGAAAGTCCACGTTCGAGCTTTGGTTCAGTTGCACGGGGCTTTCGGACATTGCTTGAGCCGTTCTCATGCGCTACATCATCTTCTGAGGGTATGACAGGTGATGTCACTGGCAAGGTTCGAGCATATCCTCAGCCCATGCCCGAAGACATCTCGGAAAGCCTCGACTGGTACCTCCGAGGCCAGTACCTCGACGAAGGTCGCGAGATCAAGCGGGTCGGCCAGACAATTGACGAGGTAATCCCGGTTTTCGAGCGGTTTCTAAGAACACGATCGAATGGCTGGGCGGACTGGCCGTACGAGATCTCACGCGTTCCTGAGACGACGGAACGGGGCTACTCCCAAAGCACATCAGCGATGATCCTCTTCGCTCTCGCAGCGGTATCTGGAGACGTGCAACGCGGCCAGAGCTCTTTGATTCCGAACGTGAGTGCTCTCGACTTTGCGAAGGATCGCGGCCAAATGCTGAACTTGGTCCGGAAGCGCGCCCTAGACTCGCTTGTCGCGTCACTCGAACAAAGCTCCTTCAGGACGACGTCGGGAACCTTCGGCGAGAATGACCCCTTCACGGTCTCTTGGCTTGTTGAACTCTACGCCGCGCTACGGACGCCGCCGCTTCGGCCGATCTGCGATCAAGCGAGGGAACACGTTGATCGGTGGCTCTCCAACGATCGGGCTGCTCTTCGTTGGGGCACGCAAGAGTACCAGTCCGAACATAGCTTTCCGATGCTGCGCGCCGTCCATGTCCATCGCCTCATATCCAAGCTGGATTTCCAGCCGAAGTCCGACCTAGTTGAAGCCCACCGCTATTTCGTCGATCGCCTTCACCAGAATCTCTCGTTCGAAACCATTCAAAACAGCTTTTTTGACGTCGCTGATCTAGCGTTCTCACTCGAGGGTGCCCTGCTGACCGACGCTGACAATGTCGAAGATGGGACGACTCGCGCTGCCTTTCAGGTCATGTCAAAGCAACAAGATCCATACCCTTATTGGCGCCCGCTTCGACCATTGATCGCCACGCAGCAAGGGTTCACTCTTTTTCCATTGAGTGTTGAGATCGCGAACTCATTGCTGCGGTCCGCAATGCTCGCCAGTCGCGGAGGAACAAACCCCGTCTTCTCAACCTATAGCGACATGTTCAAGCGCTACGCTGCCTGGCTGCACTCGAGGATTCGGCGGGGTGATTCCAGAGGTCAGGCGTTCGCTGGATGGCACTCGGAATATATCAATGCGCCGGGAAGAATCCACACTTGGGAGACGAGCCAGGTTCTCCTATTTCTTGTTCACTACGCTGCAATGATGCAGACGGAGCACATCGCGCGCGAGTCTTTGCGTCGTGCACGCTTCAGCGTGTCGACTCCTCGCCCCGAGCGCGCGTGGAGCGAGGTCGTTGATCTGAGCGAGCCGCTGCCGGAGCTTAAGAACGACTCGCCGTACCGGATCTACTCGCAGCTTACGAGGCATTTTGTCGAGCGGAACTCAAGAGAAATGTCTCGGTCTTGCCTTCTCTATGGGCCACCGGGCACGGGAAAGAGCACGATCGCGACGGTGCTCGCGGCTGCTCTTTCAAGACGGCTTCTTGAGATTAGCCCTAGCGATTTTATCTCGCGTGGTGAGGCTGAGGTCGAGGCGAAAGCGAAAGCCATCTTCGATGTTCTGGCAGAGCAGTCTGATGTCGTCATCCTCTTCGATGAGATCGACCGCCTTGTTCTTGATCGAGACTCTGAGCTCTACCAGGCACAAGGAGACGTCTTTCAGTTCATGACGCCGGGAATGCTGACCAAACTTGCGCGGCTCTGGCGCGCACCTGGGCATCCCGTGTTCCTTGTGGCTACGAACTATGACGAACGCATCGATCCTGCAATCAAGAGAAGCGGTCGAATCGATCATCGGTTTCTAGTGCTTCCTCCCTCTCTCATTGCACGGCGAAAGTTAATTGCGAAAATGTTTGAAGTAGATGAAGACGCTTCAGTGACCCTCGCCGAACTAACGCCGCTTTGGGCACACGCGGAACTATTCGGCCTCGCGAAGAACTCGGGCCAGAATCTCGAGAAAGCTGAGTCGAACGTTCGCACAAACCTCTTGCGCCCGGCCATTAGCCTCGAGTCGTACCGGTCGCGGTTCAAAACGACCGCCCCTGCGCTTCGTACGGCCCAAGAGCCGATTGAGGAGTTCCTGCTCTTGACGTATTTGATTCGACAGGTCCGCTCGCTGACAGATAAAGAACAGCAACTCTTTGACGATGCTATGAGGGATCGGGAACCAATAGCGTCGATTGTGCGCGACAGTGACGTCGCCGCCGCAATAGCCTGAGGCTGGAGGGAAACCATGCCCGAAGACGATGCGAAGAAACTAAAAGACATTATTGAGGCTCTTGAGCGGCTCAAGCTTCGAAAGAAGGAACTTCGCTCCGCGCTCAGCAAAGAAGGACTGGATGAGAAGGATGACGCAATCTACGGAATCGAGTTCGAGAGGGTTTCCCTCGCGACTCTCGGCCTCCGACGGCGCCGCGACGTTCTGATCGGGACGTTTGTCGAAGAAGGCAAAGAAGAACTCGAGCGCCTGGGAGTTCACATCGACGACCTAGTGTCAGGCGGGAAGACGAAGTGAAGTCGTTGATCGCCGAAACGGTCGGATCACCAAATGCTGCTTCTGATCAAATGCCTTTGGTTCATCCGTTCTGGTCGAAATGCCGCCTTCTTCGACTCGGTGAGGAAAGACGCTCGCCCGTCCTGAGTTCCAGTGGCTTCGAGCGGACGCACGGGCGGGACTGGTCCGGAGGCTCTACGTCTTTCGGTTGGACAGGCTAACCCGATCGGGAATCCAGAATACTCTCGAGCTGATCGAGGAACTCCGCGCGCACGTGTGCGAGGTGATCAGCATTAGCGATGGGTTCGATCTGACCGGCAGGGCTGGCAAGGTTGTCCTTGCGGTGCTCGCCTGGGCTACAAAGCTCGAGCGCCTAGCGATAAACGAACGCATTGCGGCCGCTAGAGAGAGGGTGAAGGCGGAAGGACGGTCCTGGGGACGACCAAGGCGAATAACCGACCAGAACCTCGCCCGGATTCGCGAACTCCGAGCACAGGGGAAACCTTGCGGGAAATTGCGATCGCGTTGAAGATCCCACGCTCGACCGTGGGCGATGTGCTCTCCTTGTCCGAAAAAGTTGAGCAGAAAATCGCTGGGTGATGTGTCGAAGGATTTGCCCCCCAGCGGGTGCGTCCAATTTCTATACTTTTCGGACAACTACGGGATGGCTGATGTATGGCGGAGCAATCTGAGCGCACCTATCCAGTCAGCTTCGACAAAGTGGGAAATTTGTAGAGTAAGATGTACTCAGGGCCGGCGTTCCAGAGTGGCTGTCACTTCCTTTAAGGACACCTTCAAGTAGCCCGGACAACGCCAGCCGCGCTTTCCAATAGAGGGGCATGGATAGCTGCGCTGAAAGTCACGCAGCAACCGTTCCCTAGCCATACGCTCGTAACCGTGCGGGCAATCCTTTCTACGTTGCCAGCCAAACTCGACCGTGGTGAATATCGGCATTCCCATCTGCCTAGGGCTAGGAGGTTGGATGACGCGGCCGCTCATAATCATTTACTTTCTTGTTCATTTACTGCTTGCGACCATTGGCTTTCTCGTTTCGAGGTTATTCGAGGCCGAGGTTTTCAAAAGCGTCGGCAGTTCGATGATAGCGGCGGGTATCGCGGGTATGGTCGTTTTTTTCTATGTTCTCGCTACTACTCGGACGAGCGACGCGCTGGAGGTGCTCCGCGGTGCCGGTCTCAAGAATGTCTTCCCCGCTCGCTCTGTCTTGATTAGAAAGCAGTATGACGACCGACTCAAGTCTGCCACCGAGCGACTTGACGTAATCGGATTTGGACTTAGGGCGCTGCGTGAGGACTACGGCGACTCGTTCTCAGCCTGGTCCGCTAAATTCCCAGTGAGGATCTTGCTGATTGACCCAGAGTACCCAGCATCGCCTCACACCTTCGCAAGAATCCGCGATGCAGAGGAAAAGACGCGAGTAGGAGAAATTGAGACTGACGTTAAGGCATTCGTGAAAGCCTCTAGCCAGGTAGTAAACCGTGGCAATTTTCAAGTACGACTTTACAGAGCGATACCGAGCATCAACTACTTCCGCATCGACGACGACATTTTCTGGGGACCGTACTTGCTCGGGGGACCCAGTCGCAAAATGCCAACCCTCCTTGTTCGCCGAGGCGGTTTTCTCTTCGATCATCTCTCCGCCCATTTTGATCGTCTTTGGGAGCCTGAGTCGTCCCGCAATCCGCCCCAGGACTGGTACACTGGATGACCCTCGTTCAAACCGGAGCGAGACTCCACGTTTCACTGCTTGATCTAGGGCGTGCCACGTCTAGGGCCTATGGCGGAACGGGGTTTTTGATCACCGGCCCTCGGACGCAAGTAGTAGCGAAACGCGCCGCGAATTGGCACGTAGAATCGCAGAATCATTTAGATTCGTACGCATGGCAAGATCTCCGCCTTGTGATACGACGGGTGGCGCGGCTCTCGCGATTGAAGGCGCAAGTCATCGTGCTGACGTCCGCGCCGCAGCATCTCGGACTCGGTTCGAAAACATCACTCCTGTTGTCTGTAATTGCTGCGCTTAATGCTGAGTTGCACCTCCGTCTCGATAAGACACAGATGCAGCTTCTCTCCGGTCGCGGTGGAACGTCCGGCATAGGAGTTCACGGCTTCTTCAGTGGAGGTTTCGTTATTGACCGAGGGCATACCGCCTCGGCCGTCAGGCAGTATGTTCCTTCCCGCTTTCAAAGGCCGAGACATCCTCCCATTCTAGCGCTTTGCCGGTCGCTCCCACGGCATTGGCGTTTCCACCTAGCCGTTCCGGTTGGGTCAAGACCATTTACACGCGAGGAGGAACTGGCTTTCTTTGCCAGGGCAACGCCTCTCCCAGCAAAGGAAGTCCATGAAGCCATTGCCATCGTGTATCACGACTTGCTCAGCGCGGTAGAGTCTGGCGCGTTGTCCCTCCTCTCGTCTGCGCTTAGGAGAATACACTCCGTGGGTTTCAAGCTTCGCGAACTAAGAAACCAAGGACGCGGGGTCCAACGTGCATTCAATCGTCTCGCTAAATCGGATGAATGGGCCGTCGGTATGTCCAGCATGGGACCATTGATCTACGTCGTCACAAGCTCCGCTATTCCAGCATACGAGGTCCGCGCGGAAATCGAACGAGTCGGAGCCAACTACCTTGGGACGTATCGTGGGTTGAACCGCAGAGAGGAATAGGATGGCGGATCGTCCATTTCCAAAGTCTATATTCTTAGACCCGCCGAAGCGACTCCTAGTTCGTTTCTACACGTCAAATCTTGAGAAATTTCTTCAGGCCAAAACAGTTCTTGAATCATACGGCATCGGGTTGCAGTACTTTAAAACAAGTGTGGCTCCCTACGCAGAGCACTATGAGCTTGGGAAAGAGAAGCTTCTTGCTGCGGCGATCGATGAAGTCAAAAAGACCGTTGGACGTACTTCCATTTTTTTTGTTGAAGATACATCGCTTCGGATCGAACATCTTTCTCGGGGCGCGGAGGATTACCCTGGACTAAGTGTTAAGGAGTGGTTTGCGAAGACCACTTTTCGAGAACTCGACCAGAAGCTTCCTCGTGCGCGATCGAAGCGCGGCGCGGTCGTGAAGTCAGACATAGCGCTGCATATTCCCGGCCTTGCCTCTCCGGTTTTCTTCCACGGTGAGACCACGGGCGTCATCGCTGAGTCGCCGCCGAAATTCCCAGAAAATGCGATTTATCCATGGCTGACACCTCGCAGCTTTAACGGTTGGTTCATTCCAGAGGGTTCGGAGAAGCGTCTTGGCGAGATGCCGTACGACGCATCGCTGGCTTATGACTTCCGCGTGAAGGCCTTAACAAAGCTAGTCGAACGTCTCGAGGAATACGCTTCCGTGCTCAATCTGCCCCAGGAATCGTACAGAATTGTCAGTGAACCAAGTGCGTCGCAATTTCAGCAGCTCTTATTCCCACCGATAGCAAAGGCCTTTGTTGTCGTTGGTCCTGCGTGTGCAGGTAAAACAACCTTCGGTCACATTGCTCTAAGAGAACTTGGTGACATCCCGTTTATCGAGGCGAGCAATGTGGTGCGTTCATTCCGTACCGCAGCGGACGCCGCGCCGAGTTCGTTTGAATTCGCCGAGCGATTACTACGAAAGGAGGGCTATGACGTTGTTGCTAAGCGATTGATTGAGATGTATCGTCTCACGAGCTCGAGCGCCTTCGTTATCACTGGATTCCGAACGATCGAGGAGCTTGAGACCATCCGCGCTCGTTGTCCTCATGTGCGGGTGGTGCTGGTCGAAGCTGCTCCCCGTATCCGGTATGCTCGCCAAATCGAGCGCGAGCGGATCCCTCGCCAGACTTTCAGCGAATTTCTACAAGCTGACGCGGAACAGTGGTCGCTGGGCCTATTGCGCGTCGCAGAAGATTTCGCAGATGTTCGTATTATCAACGAGGGCACACTGGACCAGTATAGGCGCCAAGTATTGGCAGTACTCTTGAAGCCGGAGAAACCACGGACGGCTGGTGTCTCGTTGAATTTGCGGCCACAGCACAGCTTGCGCGTACACCGATTATTTCGATGTCTCTCGGTATTAGATGAGTCTGATAGCCCCATGACGTGCGCCGAAATAGCAAATAACCTAAACGCGACGGCACGGACTTCCACTAATGAGAGGTTTAGTGGCAAACCCATCCCGCCTAACAATGTGAACAAGGTATTGAAAGCTGCCGTAGGACTAGCGCTGCGCGACAGCAGTTCGTCTGGCGAAATCAAATATGCTATTACAGACGCTGGCCGCTCATACCGCCGGCTGATGAAGTTCTATGATTCGCAGCGAGAATGAAGCGAATATGGGTTGGCCGTATGAAGTATTTCGCGACCCAGCGGTTCGATACCTTGAACGCTCAGCGCGGCCGCGCCACATCCGCCAGCGGAATGGTATTCAAATGTTCTCGCCGGTTTCGCCAACCAGGCAAATACGTTTCCATCACTGAGCGAAAGCGCTCGTCATGGTGGCGGAAGCGAAAGTGAACCAGCTCATGCACGATAATGTACTCGATGCATTCCGGGGGTGACTTCACCAATTCCAGGTTGAGCCACAGGCGGCGCGCGGCGGCGTTGCAGGCACCCCACTTGGTCCTCATCTTCTTGATGCCCCAGGCAGCAACCTGCACACCCAGCTTCGCCTGCCATTGTTGAATGAGCGGGAAGGCTACTTCTCGAAGCCTCGCTCTGTACCAGTCGTTCAGCAACCTTTCACGGTGGGCGACAGCTGAATCAGCGCGAACCACAAGTTCGAGATAAGAGCGGCTCAGCCGCATGCCCTGGCCAGCTGATCCGACCTGTTCTGTGACCCGCAGCCGGAATCGGCGACCAAGGAAATAGTGGCTCTCCCCACTTACCAACTCGCGCTTCGACATCCTCGGCTGCCGCTGGAACTTGGCCCGCTGGCGATCAATCCAGCCAAGCTTTCCGATCACGGCCAGCCGGACAGCTTGGTTCGATATGGCCAACGGAGCGGCGACACGCACCCGACCATTCGGCGGGTAGACACCCAGATGCAAGTTCTTGATGGCCTTGCGGACTACCTGGACCTTGATGCCGCGCACCTGGATGGCGTGTTGCTCAGTACTCATCGTTGTTTTTCACCAGCTCAAGGATTCGTTCCGTCGTTTCCGCATCGCCGTTTAACGCCGCGCTAATTGCATTACGCACTCTTCTCACCTTGAAGGTATTGGTTCGCCAGCCGTCTTGGAGGCTGCCGCGGACACCGCCGTCGACCGACAGAGCGAGGGCTTCGTTTCGCCCGAGGTTGTCATACAGAGCGCGCCGACCGGGGGTATTGAGCGACTTGGGGTAGGTACCGCTCGCCGCTGGGTCCTTAACCTTCTTGGCCAGGTCGACGATTTCGCGCAAGTACTCCTGGTAGCTTAGAGCCTGTTCTCGACGCCTCTTCACCAAGGCATCCAGCAGCTCGGACATCTCCTCGTAGTACTTTGGGTTGATGGGCTGCTCGTCAACGATGAGCTTCCGAACGTTGTTCTCGATGGTCTCAGCGACCGCCTCTTCGCTCTTTCGAATTTCCTCCGGCAGCGCCGCCCTCACGGCCTGCACGCCTCGCTCAGCAATCAGCTGAACGAGGGAGATGTCGTCGAATGCCGAAACCTTCACGCTGTCGTCTGCCCGGATGTACGTGTCAATTAGGTGCCGCATAGCGGGCTCGTACATCTTCAGGTCGATGTAATCGCCACTGGCGAGCTTCACCTCGGTTCGCACCTTCTCGAAATGGTCAACCTCAGCCTTGAGTGTGATGCATTCCTTCCTCGAATAGCCGGCGGCGGCCAGCTCGTTCGCGAGATTGGCGTAGGCGCGAACGAAAGCGGCGACGTGCTTGTAGAGGGCCAGCCGTAATGGCTCGTTCTCCTCAAGCTGGGCGGCGTTTCCTGAGTCTTTAGCGCAGAAGTATCGAATGTAGGCCTGCGAATCCAGCGGTGGCTCGACCTTCTCGCACAGGGCCTTGACCGTCTCCCGCGTCTCCTCCAATCGCTCGCGGGACGCCGCAAGCCGGTCTTTGACTAGGCCCGTGATGTCCGCCTTGTCGTAGCCTCCGAAAGCGCCAGAGGTGTAGTCCTTCACCGCGCCTTCAAGGCTTTTGAAGAGGTCCTTGTAGTCGATGATGTAGCCGTACTCCTTGTCGTCCCCATCGAGGCGATTGACGCGGCAGATAGCCTGGAAGAGGCCGTGGTCGCGCATTTGCTTGTCGATGTAGAGGTAGGTGGCCGACGGAGCATCGAAGCCGGTGAGGAGCTTGTCCACGACGATGAGCAGCTTCATCTGCCCTGGCTCCTCAACGAACTTCTTCTTCACATCCTTCTCGAATTCGTCGATGCGATTGACCGCTTTCTCCGGGGGTTCGTTAAACCAGTCGGCGAGCATCTGCTGGTAGATGTCGTACTGACGAAGCCGCTCGGTCAGCCCCTCACCGCTCTCCTCGCCCTTGAGGTCTCCCGGAGCCGGCTTATACGAGGTGACGATCGCGCAGCGATTCTTGAGGTCCGTCTTCGCGAAGAGTTCATAGAACTTGCACGCCTGGTAGATGCTGGCCGACACCAGCATTGCGTTGCCGCGCCCGCTCATGAGCCGGTCGCGGGTCTCCATGTCCATCAGGATATCAGCGACGATCTTCTCCAAGCGTGACTGACTCGACAGCACCTTATGCATGGTGCCCCACCGCTTCTTGAGCTGGGCCTTGGCCACGTCGTTGAGACCCCTGGTCTTGGCCTCGAACCACTGGTCGATCTTGGCCTGCGAGGTAATGTTCTGGTCGATTTCCCGCGCCTCGTATTGCAGGTCGAGAACGACGCCATCGCTCACGGCCTCGTCAAACTTGTAGGTGTGAATGTATCCGCCAAAGACCTCTATGCTTTTCTTCTTGTCCGCCTTGAGGAGGGGTGTCCCAGTGAAGCCGATGAACATGGCGTCCGGGAGGATGGCCTCCATCGCCTTGTGCAGATCACCTGACTGGGTGCGGTGGCATTCATCCACGAAGACGAAAAGATCCCCCTTGGCCTTGAAGTCCTTGGGCAGGGCCTTGATCAACTCGTCGATGTAATCGCCGACCTCCTCGGCGTCGTCCTCTTTGCCTCCAAACTTGTGGACGAGCGAACAGACGAGCCATGGCGCGGTAGTGTTCAGCGTTGCGATGAGGTCAGCGCCGCTCGTGGTTCGGTAGATGTTCTCATTGACACCCTTGAAGACCTGCTCAATCTGCTCGTCTAGCTCGGTGCGATCAGTGACGACAAGCACTCGCGCATCCTTAACGTTCTCCCGAATCCACTTGGCCAGCCAGACCATGGTAAGGCTCTTCCCGCTGCCCTGGGTATGCCAAATGATCCCGCCCTCTCGCTTCTTGACGCGGGCCTCAGCCGCTTTGACGCCGAAGTACTGGTTGTGCCGACAGAGCTTTTTCGTCCCGGCGTCAAAGACGATGAAGTCGTGTATCAGCTCCAGGAAGCGCGTCTTGTTGCAGAGTTGGCGCAGTGCCTTGTCGAGCGGGTTGTCCCCTAGCCCCTCCTCCTTCCAGGTCAGGTAGTATTTCTCCGGCGTCTGAATGGTCCCGTAGTGAAGCCCTTGGGTGTCATTACCCGCCATTACCAACTGCATGGTCGAGAAGAAATGTTCGATGAACTCCTTCTTCTGGTTGTCGAGGTTCTGCCGAATACCCTCCGCCACTGAGATCGTTGACCGCTTCAGCTCCAGGACGCCGAGCGCAATGCCGTTAACGTAGAGGACTAGGTCGGGTCGCTTGCCGTAGGCCTTGGGGTCGTTCGGGGTAACAGTAACCTCTTCGGCGATGGCGAACTGGTTCCGCTCAGGCCGCGTCCAGTCGATGAGCCAGACCGTCTCCGTGTGGGTGCCAACCTCGGGCTTCACCTTCACGCCGTAGCGAAGGAGATCGTAGACCTCTCGGTTCCGGTCGTAGAGGCCCAGGCTCGTGTTGCCGGCCGTTTTAACTAATTCCGCGATGGCTTTCCGAGCCAGAGATTCCTCGCACTCCTGGTAGGCGAACAGGAAATGCTCCAGGCGTCCTTCTTCGACATTCTTGTTGTCGGCCTCGCTGCGGTCGCCGAAGTTCTCGTACTTGAGCTCATCAATGAACAGGCGAACCAACCGTCGCTGGGTCCTCTTTTCGATCTGACCGACGATGGTCATACAAGGCGCGTCCTTCCCGTCAGCAGCTCCTGCATCATCCCCTGCTTGAGGAGCAGGGTCTTGTCGCGGCGAGTTTTGAGGGCCGCGATTTCCGCATCCATGTCAGAGAGCACTGCGGCGATGGCGTCTTGTTCAGCAGGACCGGGCACCGGCACAGGTACATCTCCAATATCTCCCATGTTGATTTTTCTTGGAGCGGCATTCAGCAGCGAGCGATCTTCCAGGTCCTTAACGAACTGTCGACACTTCGTATAACTGTAAAGATACCGAGCGTTCACATCGCCGTTTACTTTTAGCAACGCCAAGCTCACGTAGATGCTTGCATTGACATCCCATTCAATGAGCTTCGTTTCGCCGATGGAGCCGATTCGCGTTAGAAGTAAATCACCCCTTTCTGGCTTGCATCTCTTGATGAGCTTTTGGTGCTCCGAGGGCGCGATGAACTTTGTGTTTTTGAACTCGTCGGCGGTGACGTTTTCAACGCTGTAGAACGGGATGCCGTCGTCAACGTACTTCGGAGTGAAGTGAGTTCCATCGGTAATTGAACGGCATAGCTCGCTAAGACACTTCACCTTCCATTCCCCTTCGAAGCCGGGGAGGCGTTGCGGGCCCGTGAGGAGCTGCTGCATCGCCGCCTGCTTGAGGTCACGCCTCTTGGCGATGAGCTTGTCCAGCGCACTCAGCAGCGAGTCCACATCCGCCAGCGCCGCCGCAATGGCTTGTTGTTCGGCGAGAGTGGTCGGAAGGGCAAGTACGAGTCTACGTACCCCTGTTAGACTCATACCCGCCTTTGCGCCGACATCTGTTGTGTCGCGAAAAAGCTTTTGCGAGCGCTCGCCGGCCAAGAAGTAACTCACAAACCGGCTACTTACTTTGGAAGGATCAAACCTAACCAATGCAATGTGCTGGTTGATATATGCCGGCTTCGGCAATGAATCATCGACAAAGCCAATGATGCCAATATCGGCAGTGATCGAAACGAGCACGTCACCGGTCTGCAATTGAGTTCTCGTACCCTCTCTTTCACCTGCAGGCAGGTTCACGAGCTTCAAGTCGGAGAGATCGAGATAGATCGAATCCCTAGACATATTTGTAATCCGAACGAAGGGCGCACCCTGATCGGAATAGAACTTAGCCCAGCCGCGTGACCCACTGGTGACAAAGGGGTTCAGGTCGCCGACCTCGCCGGTCGCCCAGTTCTGCGGAAACACGCTCACCTCGGTGCACTTAAAGCCCGGCCTCACTCCCATGCCGCCCCCATTCTCCTTAAGTGGTCGTCCACGCGAGCTGCCAGTGTGGCCACCTCAACGGTGAGCTGCGGCAACGTCGTCTCGTAGCGTTCGGCGAGCTGACGAATGCGGCCAGTGAGGGCGTGGGAGACTCGGTCGAATTCGCGCTGTACATCAGCGGCTAGTGTGGCCAGCCACTTGTCGTGGATGACCAGTGCCTTAATTTCGGGCTCTGTGAGCTTGCCGTATTTCGCCCTGACCTTAGCCTCCAGTGACTCACGTGTGGTCTTCAACCGGCTCTTGATGTCGACCTGCTTCTCAAGCAAGGCTCCATAGTCCTCAAGCGCTTTGCGCTCCTCTGCGTAATCAGGATCGTGACCGATCGCGTTCAACTGGGCCCTCACGGCTTTTGCCGTGATCTTCCGTTTGTCGCCCTCTCCCTCGACGACCTCTTCGAGGAGGCCGCCCTCGTTGCCGTGCTCTTCCATCAGCTCGTTAAGGTGCTGTTCGAGCGTGCCCAGTTCGCCTTCCAGGGCCTCGATCGCCGCCTGCTCGGTCGTGAAGAAGCGGGCAATTAGCAGCGCGACTGGGATCAGGTCCGACTTGAACCTTTGTTTGCCCATCTTGAAATCGTGGGTCTCGCCCCAGAGGGTCTTTCCATCCTTGTTCTTCGTGGGCATGAGTTGCCTGACGCGGGCACCATCAACCCATCCGTCCAATGAAATAATGTAGACGTCGTCCTGCATCGTTGTCGCCCAGTAGTCCATCAGATGCTGGTACACATCGTAGGGGTCCACGAGCCTCGCCTTGCTGAAGGTGGCGAGCAGTTCCTCCGACAACGCCTCGATTAGCGCCTTGGGCTTGTCACCGTTTGATATGACCATCAACCGCTTGGCGCTGTTGGTTCTCCATTGCGAGAACAGGGCAGTGACCGTGTCGTTGAAGGTCTTGAACTCTTCGTGGTCGAGGATGCTGGACCTGATTTCTCCAACTGGGACCTTGAGCTGGAGATAGCCAGGGCGGCCAGCGGACTCGAACAGCTTAGAGCGGATTGCCGAAAAAACCTTCCAATAGCGCTCCAGGCCCTCGATGTCGCGCTCTGGAATGCCGCCACGTAGATGGCCCTCAATGTCCTGTAAGTCCTCGGGCTCGGAGCTCTCGATGTACCGAGCCAGGTTAAGATTGAAGTCATTCTTGGGGTCGCTGATTTCGGACAGCGGCACCATCCGCGAATAACGGGGCACGTCGGATTGCCGGTTGAAGGTGTCAACAATTCGGTGGATGTCTTGAGCACGGAGTCGGTTTTTGTTGCCGTCCTTGATGAATCCTTTGGACGCGTCGATCATGAAGATGCCCTTGCGGGCCTGGGCGTTTTCCTTGTCGAGCACGACGATGCACGCTGGGATGCCCGTTCCGTAGAAGAGGTTAGCGGGCAGGCCAATGATGCCCTTGATGTAGCCACGCTTGACGATCTCCCGACGGATATTCGCCTCTGCTCCTCCACGGAATAGAACGCCGTGAGGAAGGATAATGGCTCCCTTGCCGGTGCTCTTCAGCGATGCCAATAGATGGAGCAGGAAGGCGAAGTCGCCGTTCTTCCTGGGCGGGATCCCTAACTCGAAGCGCTTGAACTCGTCGTTCTCAGGGTGAACACCCGTGGTCCAGGCTTTGTTTGAGAAAGGCGGATTCGCCACCGCGAAGTCGAAGGTTTTCAGTGCGCCGGTCTTGGAATCCTTGAAATGCGGCGCTGAGAGCGTGTTGCCCTTCCAGATCTCTGCAGTCGCAATGTCGTGCAGAATCATGTTCATCCGGGCAATTGCCCAGGTGGCGTTGTCCATCTCCTGCCCGTAGCAGGCCAATTCCAGTCCGCTGCGGGACTTGGCCTCGTCGTGCGCCTTGATCAGCAACGAGCCGGAGCCGCAGGTGGGGTCGTAGATTGTCTGGCCGGCCTTCGTGGCTTCGCCGATGCCAATGACGCGGGCCATGATTCGAGAGACTTCGGCCGGCGTGTAGAACTGGCCCTTGCTCTTTCCTGACTCGGTGGCGAAGTGCTGCATCAAGTACTCGTATGCGTCGCCGAGGAGATCGTCGCCCTCGGCACGGTTGCTCCGGAAATCAAGCGCGGGCGTGTCGAAGATGGAGACGAGGTTCGTGAGCCGGTCCACCATCTCCTTGCCCTTGCCGAGCTTGTCTGAGTCGTTCCAGTCGGCGACGTCGATGACGCCCTTTAGCTCGTTTCGCTCGGCGAGCTTGGCGACGATCTTGTTCATCTTGTCGCCGATCTCCTTGTCGCCCTTCAGGGCCACCATGTCGGCGAAGCTGCCGCCCTTGGGCACGTCAAGAAGCGCATCCTTCTGCCCGGCATACTTATCTGACACGTATTTCACGAAGAGCAGGACGAGGACGTAGTCCTTATACTGGGAAGCATCCATGCCCCCACGTAGCTCGTCACAGCTCCGCCAGATCGATGAGTAGAGTTCCGACTTCTTGATGGCCATCCTCGCACCCCTCTGCGAATGTTCGGCGTCGGCCTAACAGTTGTACCCGAAGTTCGTCCTCCAGATGCCGGTAAGTGTCGCCTCACATCAGCGGCGTAAGTGACGGTCGCAGCACCACTCTGCGTGACCTCATCGATGGCGGGCAAATCCGAACGGTCGTGATGGCCGGCCGGGTTAGGATTCCAGCCTCCGAGATTGAGCGAATCGAGCAGGGCTCCGACGAAGGCCCTTCGGGATCTAAGATTTGTAGCTCGCCAAGATTGACGGCAGACGAACCGGCTCCAGCGATTCAATGGTGGTGGTCGTCGGTCGGCGTGTAATCCCCCTCAGTCGAACCTTCGTGGATCCCCTTGGGAGCAGTGGGATCATGGGGCGGAGGAGGAAACAACTTCCGGAACAGCCAGTAAAATGCGCTGACGAGGGCACTGCCACCAACGACGAAAACAGCAAGTTTGGAGCCGGTATCCATTTGGCCCGGAATAGGAGCAGCTCACGCTCCAGCAACGCAGTTCGTGAGCCGTCCAGATTGCTCCCCGACGTGGACTCGAACCACGGACATGGTGATTAACAGTCACCCGCTCTACCAACTGAGCTATCGGGGAATGAGGCCTCTTTTGTAGGGAAGCCGTTCTCAGGTGTCAATACGTCTGCCGCCCTTAGTTCACGAGCGTCGCCAGCACCTTTTCGGCTTGGGCGTGCAGGTCCGGAGGAGCCCCGTACAGCACCCGCGCGGTCTTACCCGACCGGTCGAACAAGAACAGTGTCGGGACCGAGACGATGTCCCCGAACGCCTGCGCCGTCTTCGCATCCGAGATCGCCCAGCGCAGCTCTGGGCTGAGCGAGCCGGCGGCCTTGCGAACCTCTGTCTCCGGCGACTCGACGGCGAGCGCGAGGACTGCCACCCGGTCCCCATACTGATGCTTGAGGCTCGCAAGCCACTCCAACGTCGAGCGGCAGGGCGGGCACCAGGTCGCCCAGAACTCGACCACCACGGCGCGCCCGGTCACCTGATCTTCCGTGAGCGGATGGCCGGAGAGATCGGTGAGGGCAAACGGCGGCAGCCTTGCGATCTCCTCCGCGCCGCCGGCCGCCTGCCCCCGCTCGTGACTCAGTTGCTCCTTCTTCCCCGCGAGAACCAGATCGACCATCCGAATCAAGTCGGCCTTGAACTTCTCCTGGCTCGCGGCGTCGCGCCACGGGCCGTACCGCCCACCTTTTTTGCCGTCGCCGAAGAACCCGAAGTCCCGGGGCTTGGCGACCAGCACGTCATCAATGAAGACCGCCGGGTAGTGCTTGACGCCGAAACGCTCGGCGAGCTTCGACTCCCCGTAGTTCTCGCAAACGTAGCGAACCTTCCCCGAGTACCGCGCGACGACTTTCTGGGCCAGCAAACTTGCGAACGAATCAACGTCACCGTCGTCTGCGCCCTCACATTCTCTTCGAGCTCCGCGGGTCCTTTGAGAACCTCGAAATAGGCCGGCATCACCCCATCGACGATGGCCCGGGCGCTCTTCCACGCGTTCGCAGTCGGCTGCTTCGCCCCGACTTGCGCCGCGGCACGCTCCACGAACAGCTCGGCGATCGATTCATCCCGATCCGAGCCCTGCAGTCGGTCGTGCAACGCGGCGAGCTGCTTCCGTACCCTCGTTCTCTGCGCCGCGCCCGGTGCCTTCATCTCGAGCGCCGCATATTGCTGAACCGCATCGAGATAGTGATACAGCGCGCCTTCGTAATGCTTGGCGGCATCCAGCTCGCGATCGAGCTTCAACGCGCCGTTGAGCCGAATGAATTCCGAGTGCTGTTTGATCGATCTGGGCGGTCTGAAAGCGTTAACCACTTTTTCTTGAAGCTGCTCCAGCTCCGGCGATACCGACCGCAGCGGCGCCGGACTTCGCTCTCGCGCGAGTTTCAGCGAGGAGCAGAAGTCTGCGAACGCCGCGGCGCCCTTCGCCGAGCCCAAATAAGAGAATCCAAACCGAGTATCGCTCTCAGCCGCGTACGCGTGCGCGGCGTCGAGCACTGGGATCGCCTTGCTCTGCGCGCTTTGGGCCAGAGCAGCTACCACCGCCCGAACGTCCGCCGGCGGCGCGGGGTTTCCATTGAGATCCTTGAGCGCGACTGCGGTCTTCGCCCACTCCCCTTCAAAGCCCGGCATCCCTTTCTCAATCGCCTGCTGATTGTCGCGGACCGCCTGGACCCCATCCAGGACGACTCGTGCCCTGCTCAGCTCTTCCAGGCCGAGATAGTACCGGCGCGCCTTGAGAGCATCGCTGGTGTGGCTGATGAACGATTCGATCAGGTCC
>DAIQBK010000021.1:0-91987 GCA_036781205.1 Myxococcaceae bacterium | reverse complement strand
CCGGCGCGCCTTGAGAGCATCGCTGGTGTGGCTGATGAACGATTCGATCAGGTCCTTCGAGTCTTTCAAGTCCGGATCGGGGTCGGACATGGCGCGCAACTCTCGCTGAATCCGCGCGGTTTCGCTCTCCAGCGTCGCCCCGAGCTTGTCTGCGGCGGGTAGCCCCGCTAGCAGCAACAGAGCCAATGCGTGCATTGCCTCTCCCGGCGGCTCAAACCGCTTGCTCCCAGCCGTCATTCCTTCTCATTGACGGAGATTCTGTATCAGCTCATCTGATGATATCCGGGGTACACACAACGGAGACTGAAAGTGACCAGCAGTTGCCGTGGGGGTCGATGAGAAGTACTGACCTTGCTCGAACAGTAGAAGAATGTTATACAAACGTAAGAACAGAAAGGGTGACATGCGGAAGAAGCTCTCGACAATCGGAAATAGCCTTGGGGTGGTGATCGAGAAGCCGATCCTCGAGCTCCTCGACATCGACCGTGAGACCGAGCTCGAGATGACGACTGACGGCCAGCGCCTCATCATCGAGCCAATCCGGCAGCGACGGAAACGGCTGCTCGCGTCCGCGAAGAAGGTCATGGACGCTCATGACCAGACCTTTCGCAAGCTCGCCAAGTGAGCAGCGAGCCCGACTTCCTCAGCGTGGAAGACGTCCTCTTACTCCACCAGCAACAGCTCGCTCGGTATGGAGGCGGCGCCGGCCTTCGGGACGCGGGCGCACTCGACTCAGCGATTGCCATGCCGGAGGCAACGTTCGACGGCTCGTTCGTCCATGAGGACCTCTTCGCGGGTCTACTTCGCGTTCTGGGTTCCAGCGTGAGCTAACCGAGCTTCTTGGGAAACGCGGGACCGAATAGTATGAAGCGGCAATGGACTTCGCCAAGCCGATCAGAATTCGAAGCGGAGATCGCGTCCGGATCGTCGCCCCCGGCGGGCCTTTTGACCTGGACAGCTTCAACGCCGGCGTGGAGATTCTCAAGACACGCTACGAGCCAAAGTTCGACCAGAGCATCTTCGCCGTCGACCGCTACCTGGCCGGCGATGACCACCGCCGCCATGCCGAGCTGACCACCGCGTTCCTCGAGCCCGACACCAAGGCGCTTTTTTGCGCTCGCGGCGGCTACGGCTCGATGCGCCTTCTGCCGCAGCTTCCCGTCTCCACCTTGGCCTTGAAACCCTTGGTTGGTTACTCCGATATGACCGCCCTCCACCTCGCATTCCAAGCGGCGGGCCGGATCAGCTTCCATGGCCCGGTGGTCACGCAGCTCGGAAAGCAGCCCAAGAGCGTCATCTCCCGCCTCTTCCTGCTCCTCGAGTCCGCCGATCCGCTGCCCCCCTTGCCAGGCGACCGATGCTTCGTCCCCGGAACGGTGGAAGGGCCGCTGCTGGGCGGAAATCTCTCGGTGTTGAGCCGGCTTCTCGGCACGCCGTACTTTCCCGACATGCGCGGCGCCATTCTCTTGCTCGAAGACAACGGCGAAAAGCCCTACCGCATCGATCGGATGTGGACCCACCTCGCCCTTGCCGGAGTGTTCCGGCAGGTGGCCGGGATCGTCTTGGGAGACTTCACTAAATGCGAGGAGGAGGGCGTCGATTACGACTGTCGAGAGATCTTGCGCGGCCTCGCGGTGGACAGCGGATTGCCCTGCGCCGCCGGCTTTGCGATCGGCCATGGCGAAGCGAATTTCGCGGTTCCGCTCGGCGCCAAGGTTCGGCTGGACGCGGAGCGCGCGGTCCTGGAGTTTCTCGAGCCGGCCACCGCTCCCGAAAGCGGGACATGACCGCCACGCACACGCTGCAGAAGCACCTCGAGGACGGGGTGAGTCAAGGAACCTTCCCGAGCGCCCAGGCTGTGGTTCTCGTCAACGGAGAACCGGCTTTCGAGGGGGCGGCCGGTACGGCGGATCTCAAAACAGTTTTCGACCTCGCCTCGCTCACCAAGATCCTTTGCACCACCTCGCTGTTCATGCGCTTCTGGGGGGATGGGTTGGTTCAACCGCCGACCGGTTTGGCTACGTTTCTTGCCGGCACGCGAGCCGGTGGCGGAGGCGCGTCCGTCCAAGATCTTCTCTACCATCGCTCGGGACTGCCCGATTTCATCCCGTTCTTCGCGCCGGTGATGAAGTCCACTCCGCGCTTGTTCGATCCTGACTGCCCTCCCGATATTCGCCTTGGGGCGCGGGCCGAAGTCGTTGCCGCGGCGATGGCCACCGAGCCGAGGGCGCCGATCTCCCGGGCGGCGGTCTACAGCGACATCGGGTTCATCTTGCTGGGCGAAGGCCTCTCGCGCCTGGCTCGCGCGCCATTGGACTGGCTGTACCGGGAAGAGATCGCCACGCCGCTGGCCCTGTCGGCGCACTTCCGGCGGGTGTCGCATCGCAGGCATCCGGTGGAGACAATTGCGCCGACCGGAACGACTCGGCCTCGCGAGCCAGCGCCCGGACAAGAAGGCCAGTGGAAGCTCGAGCCCCACCCCTCCCAACCGGGTGAAGTCGACGACGACAACTCCTGGACGATGGACGGCGTCGCCGGCCACTCAGGCCTGTTCGGAACTGCATGGGATCTGGCGAAGTTTGGTCAAGCGGTCCTCGACGAGCTGAACGGAGCAGGTCGACTCGCTCAAAAGTCGCTCTGGGAGCACGCGCTCTCGCGCGATCCGCTCACCCCCGGGACCACGCGAGCGATGGGTTTCGATACGGTTCATCCCGGCGACCGCGAGGCTTCGTCGGCGGGCAACCTTCTCGGCCAGCGATCGCCGGGAGCCGTCGGACACACCGGCTTCACGGGTGTGAGCCTGTGGGTGGATCTCGGGCGCCACCTGGTGGTCGCCCTGTGCACGAACCGAACCTTCCTCGGTCGCGGTAACCTTCGGATCCGACAGTTCAGGCCCCACTTCCACGACGCGGTGGTCAAGACACTCAGTGGATAACAACGGCAAAGTGCGTCGAATCCATCTGCTCGGAGTCGGCGGAACCGGAATGGGTTCCTTCGCGGGACTTCTCAAGGCGGCGGGCTATGAGGTGACGGGCAGCGACCAACAAGTTTATCCGCCGATGAGCGAGATGCTCGCGACCTGGGGAATTCAAGTGCTCTCCCCTTACAGCCCCGCCAACCTCGAGAAGGCTCGACCTGATCTGGTGATCGTCGGCAACGTCATCCGGCGCGAGAACCCCGAAGCCGAAGCGGTGCGCCAGCAGAACCTGCCGCAGATGAGCTTTCCCGCCGCGCTCGAGACGCTCTTTCTCGAGCAGCGACACTCCGTGGTGGTGACGGGCACCCACGGCAAGACGACCACGTCGGCGCTGATCGCCCACGTGCTGGTGGCCGCCGGAAGGGATCCGTCCTTTCTCGTCGGAGGCGTGGCTCGCAACTACGACGCGAACTACCGCCTGGGTCGCGGCCCCCACTTCGTGGTGGAGGGCGACGAATACGACACCGCCTATTTCGACAAAGGCCCCAAGTTTCTCCACTACCGCCCGCGAACCGCGATTCTCACCAGCGTGGAGCTGGATCACGCAGACATCTATCGGGACCTCGCGCACTACCAATCCGCCTTCGAGAACTTCGTCCGACTCCTTCCCGCGTCGGGAACGCTCGCCGTCAGCGCGTCCTATCCCAATGCAGTTGAAATCGCGCGGGGCGCGGCCGCTCGCGTCGTTCTCTACAGCGGCCGGGAGGGCGTCTCCGCCGACTACCTGGCACGAAACGTTTCCTTCTCCGCCAGGGGCGCACGCTTCACCATCATCGAGCGCGGCAAGGCGCTGGGAGAGCTCGAGCTTGGGATCGGCGGCTCGCACAACGTGGAGAATGCGCTCGGTGTCTTCGCCGCCGCCCGGGAGCTGGGCTTGTCTCCCGAGGAGATCGGCCGCGGCTTTGCCTCCTTTCGTGGCGTTCGCCGGCGGCAGGAGGTGCTCGGCGAGCTCGACGGGATATTGGTGGTGGATGATTTCGCGCACCATCCCACCGCGGTCCGGGAGACCGTCTCCGCCATTCGCCTTCAGTACCCTTCTCGAAAAATCTGGGCGGTGTTCGAGCCCCGCTCCAACACCAGTCGGCGCAACATCCACCAACAGGAGTACGCCGGCGCGTTTGCCGGAGCCGCACGCGCCAGCATCAAGATTCCCGAGCATCACGACAAAGTTCCGCTCGATCAGGAGCTGGACGTGCCGAAACTGTTGCAGGAGCTTCGCCAGCGTGGAATCGAGGCCGACTCGGCGTTGGACGTGCAACAACTCGTCGACCAAGTTAGCAATTCGGCGAGGCCCGGCGATCTGGTGCTCGCGATGAGTAATGGCTCCTTCGGAGGATTTGTCGACAAACTGCTGAAAGCGCTGAGCAGCCGGAAACCGAGGCAGGTTTGAGAGTTGCGCACCTGCTCGTCCTTGTCGCGGCAGCGGCGGCCGGTTGCGCACGCAACGTGCCGGCACCTTCAACGTCCTCGACGCCCCAGCCATTGACCCTGAAATTGCCGCAATACCCTTCGGGAGCGATGCACGATCTCGCCGAGGATCGCGGCAATGTGGTGCTGCTGGATGTGTGGGCGACCTGGTGCGAGCCCTGCAAACACGCTCTGCCGCTGTATCAGGAGCTTCAGGGCAAGTACGGATCTCAGGGGTTCAGGGTCTACGCCATCGACATCGACGAGGATGCCCGACAGATCCCCGCCTTCGTCAAGGAGCTGAATCTTCAGCTGCCCATCCTTCTCGATACGGGAGCGAAGGTGGCCGAGGATCAGCTACACGTTCAAGTGATGCCCACCACCGTGCTCCTGGACCGAGCCGGGTTGATTCGCTTTCGGCACGACGGATTCAACCCCCTTGCGACTTCGCGCTACGAATCCGAAGTGCAAACGCTCCTGGCCGAGACCCCCAAGTGAAGCCGCGCCTGGACGACTTGCTTTCCACCGCCATGGAAGCGGCGCGGCGGTCCGGCGAAGTGCTCGCAGAGCGCTATCAGCTGCAACGGACGATCGAATTCAAGGGTGGAATCGACCTGGTCACCGATGCCGATAAGGCCAGCGAGCGCGAGCTTCTCGGGTACCTGCGCTCGCGGTTTCCCACCCACTCGATCCTCTCGGAGGAAAGCGGGGCGACCGGCGATGATCCGATCCGCTGGATCGTTGATCCGCTGGATGGAACCACCAACTATTCGCATCGCGTCGCGCACTTTGCGGTCAGCGTCGCGGTCGAGGGCCCGCACGGGCTGCTGGCCGGTGCGGTCTACGATCCGCTTCGGAACGAGATGTTCTCCGCCGCGAAGGGCCGGGGGGCGCACCTCAACGGCGAGCCGATCAAGATCAGCGAAGTAGACTCAATCGAGCGCGCGCTTCTCTGCACCGGCTTTCCCTATGATGTGCGAGAGAAGCCCGAGGCGCCGATCGGCCTGTTCAACCGATTCGTCGTCCGCGCGCAGGGCCTACGCCGATTCGGGAGCGCGGCGCTGGATCTGGCCTACGTTGCCTCCGGCCGATTCGACGGCTTCTTCGAATTCGGCCTCAAGGCGTGGGACGTCGCCGCTGGAGCTTTGCTGGTGTCCGAGGCGGGTGGCGCGATCAGTTGCATCGACGGTACGCCGTTGAATTTGTTCCGGGGAGACGTGATGGCAACCAACCGGCTCATCGAGCCGACACTGCGAAAAGAGACCGCGGCCTTCCTCGCCGAAATTGGCTGGAAGCCGCCTGGCTAGGCTAGATTAGATGCAGATGCTAGCGGCAGAGTCCTCGGCGAAGGTAGTAATGACGGATATAGGGCAAGAAAGATGATCTACCAAACGACAGCGCTTGGAAGGATGGTTCCTGAAAGCGACGCTGGTACTGCACTTCAGGATCTCATCCTCAAGCTCCTATATGACTATCGCATGAGCCCTTTCAACGCCGGGAACGTACCCCTGAAGCTGTCGGCGATCGTCGAGGCGGCCCGCGTCGACACAAAGCTGATTCACGCGATAGCGGATTCTCTGACAGAGGGTTCCACTCCGCTCGTCGAGAAGCAGCAATTTCAAGGGGAGGACGCGTACAGAATTACGGGGAACGGGGTTGTCTTCGTGCAAAACGCAGGTTCCCAACGAGTGGCGAGCGGTACTTGAGGCACCTGAAATGGTTGCAGCAGGCCAAGCGTGACTTGGAGGCGGCCAAACACCTGCAAGGAGCTGGCTACCACGAATGGGCTTGCTTCCGGAAAAGGCGTACTTCTACGCATTAGAGATGGAGCCCCCTCTTCAGCGCGGGAGGGAGGGGCACGACCTCGTCAAGCTTTCTGAGAGTTGGCCGGAATCAGTGAGGTCAGCTCGACCCGACCTTGCGGAAGCTCAAACCCGACTCAACCTGTTCGCCGAGAACACGCGATATCCGCATCTTCGAGTATCATCGCCTCCAAACGACTACGTATCTCCTCACGAGGACTATGGCGACCCTCAAAGTGACCTGGCGATCAAACACGCCGAAGCGATCATGGAGGTCTGCGAGAAACTCGTGACCGCTGCCGCCAATTTCGCCTTGACGCTAGGGAAAGCGGTTTAGAAGAAGCTCTCCGGGACGAAGACGATGTCCCCTGGCCGGAGCGGGAAATTGCGCTCGCGTCCCACGCCGATGTCCTCCACCGGCACCCGGATTTTCCTTTCCTGTCCATCGACCAGGCGGGTGACGTTGGTGTTGTTCTTCGAAGCCACCTTGGTGAATCCCCCGGCGAGGGTGATCGCCTGAATCACCGACATGTTGTCCTCGAACGGGAACGTCCCCGGCTTTTGCACCTCGCCGAAAACGAAGACCTTCTTCGAATTGAACTCGCGGATCAGGACCGAGACTTGAGGATTTTTCAGATAGCCACTGCCCAGACACGCCCTCAAGGCATCTGCCGCGCGGCTGGCGGTTTGACCAGCCATCTCCACCTTTCCGCAGAGAGGAAAGTCGATCGTGCCTTCCGGTGAAATGCGGTATGCGCCGGAAAGATCTTGCTCCTGGAAGACTCGAATCTCCAGCAGGTCGCCAGTCCCGAGGGTATTGCCTCGGGCGACGATTTCAGATGGCGGCGGCGCGTCGCGTTGGGCCAGCGGCTGTCCCCGCTCCAGCTCCTTGGGGCCTTTGCATCCAGCGAGAAGAAAAACACTACTGAGTACGAGCACCGCGGTTGGCGTTGGGGTCATCAGTAAATGCAGGTCACCCGGAGATAGGGTTCATGTCTCGAATAGTTGAAGGTCAACGCGGCCGAGGTGGAGGTTCGATAGGTTAGCGCATAGCCCGCTGCCACGGTCAACCAGCGCATCACCTGATACTCCGGGCCCACGTCGAAGGTCACCGTGGTGTCGTGTCGTGGTGAGCTGGAAAACTGGAGGAAATCCAGTGCCGCCTGTCCATGAAGGATCAGCTTTCCCCCGCCCATCAACAGCCGTGCCTCGGAATAGACGCGATTGTCGACGTAGCTGCCGTACACCGGGACCGGCTCCACGGTCCGCAGGGCTCCTAGCTTGAACGTGTTGGTGTCGCTCAAGAGATAGGAAAACTCGAGGTTCGCGATCGGGGTGTTGGCGCGGGTGCCGTCGAAATCCTTCCCCCAGCCGGCCTTGGCGATCCCGATCACCCTGGTGCTGATCAGACCGGAGACTCCGATCAGCCCCTTGACCAGCTTCGCCGCAGGATTGGCGGGGTTGTTGTAGGTTCGAAAATCCGCCGCGGTTTCGACCACCAGCGCCGTCTTGGGATAAAACTTCCAACGCGCTTCGAGCAGCGGGCGCAGGTCGCGGTAGTTCATCTGCGGAACAAAATTCGGATCGCAGCTCGGATCCGTGCAGCCGGGGACCGCCAAGGCCGAGAGCGTGTCAAAGTTCTCGAATGCGAAACCAGCTCCGGGCACCAGCTCGAGGGCTCCACCTCCGGGGCGAAACGGAATCTTCGCTTGCACGTTGTTGCCCAGGGAGAGGACCCCCACTCCCACCGCGGCGTTGGGAGTCTGGTTGGAGCGGAAGAAATGATCCACCAGCTCGAAGCCGACCTTCCCCTCCCGGCCGTAGATCAAATTGAGATCTCCATTGGCTTGCAGCCGGGAGATCTTCTCCGAGCCTGGGGAGATCGCTCCCAGGTATCGGACGTAGTCGGCCCTGCCGTCGAAATTCATCGTCCATTGCGAGCTGAGTAGGTCGTAGCGGAGTCCCGGGGCGATATGATCCACCAGCTCGGCGCCCAAGGTGTTGTTGGCGCCGAAGTATCCGGCCGCGCTGTCGTAGCGCATCTCCAAGCCAATGTACGGATGGAGTCGCCCCTCGCCGACCTTGATCCCGTTGCTCTCCTCGAACTGGGCGATCGCCAGCGCCGGCGTGAGCCAAACCAACAGCGATAGCCATTGACCGACGCGACGCAGAGTTCTCGCTCCGCTGGCAAGCGTGAGGCTGCGAAGGTTGCTGTGAGCCCTCCCGGTCATCTCGCTCTGCGGAGTGGTGAGTGGTTAGATTGGGCTTGCCGGCGGTGGACGGCTGACTACCGGCGGCGGCCGCGGCGGATCGGTGGGATCGCCCGCCGGTAACCCCGGTTGCACCACCACGTCCACGGTGGTGAGCTCATCGGTCATGAAACGAAACCCGCCCATGCAATCGTCGCTCTCCGCCCGCAACGCCTTCACCTTCCCGAGCGCGATCATGGTCTTGTTCAACTCGTCCTCGGCGGCCTGCTTCTTCTCTCCCCTCGCCACCAGCTCCTGGAGTTGCAAGTCGGCGCGCTCCGCAAAATCAACCAAGGCCTTGCTCGTGGCCACGTCGGCGTTCACGCAGTTCAACTTTTCGATGTCTTTGCTGTCTCGCGCATCCTCGAGCTTTTGAAACATTTCCTTCAGCATTTGCCGCATTTGGCTCACCGCGTCGGCGCTCATTTTGGCTTTGTCTTTGTCTGACAAATCGCTCCACGGGCGAAACTTGCGATCCGACGCGCTGTTGTTGTTCGTCACGTCGGCTACCGCGGCGCTGCCGATTAAACAAATAAAAACAAGCATGCGCGGGCGCCGAATCATGAATTTCAAGTTTAGGAGGCGGCCAGTCGGGGTGTCAATCAATCCAGGCCGATTGTAATCATGTAGGCAATTATCACGCGATGCGGGACCCAGGGAGCTGTTGTGTGTCGGTTTCAAAGGGCGGTTGGGTCGGTGTCGGTGGCGTGATTTTCTCGCGCGCCGGCTCGAGGTGCGCCACCCCGACCCGGGCATCGAGCGAGTAAATGCTCAACGGCTGCACCTCGACATTGTAGTTTTCACGATCAGCGATGAGCGACACGCACAACGCGCCCTCCTGATTGCCCGTCTCCCGAAAATACAAGAAGTCGGTTCCGACTCCAGAGCCGAACCGCTCTTTCGCCGCATCCAGCGTGGCACGAATCTTTTTCGCGGCGGCCTCCACCCGATGCTCACCGCGTTCGGCCTCTCCGCGCAGTCCGATCGCCTGTTTCCTCTTTTCGTCTGCCGCGGCAAACAGGGCCTCCGCCTCGCGTCGGATCTTCTTGCCCAGGAGTCGCTGCTCGGCCATCCGCAAGTTCGTCTCGGCGGACCTGGCCCAAATCTCCTCCACTTCCTCCCAGAGCTTCTCCTTGCGCTCCTCCTCTCGGGAGTATTGCTCGCTGAGGTGGCGATGCGAGCGCTCCGCGGCCTGCAATTCGCCCTCCGATTTCCGATTCGGGGCTTTGGTGTAGGCATCGCGCAGCTCGTCCAGCTCCTTCTCCGAACCGCCCAACCGATACCAGGTCTCGGAGGCGCGAAAGCGCTGTTGCTCAAACTCCGAGACGGCGCGGAAGGATTTATTTTCCAGCTCCGCGGCTTCGGCCTGCGCGGTCGCGGCGGCGTTCTCGCACTCGTCGGCTCGATCGAGGGTGTCGATCGCTTCCTTCTGCATCACCTCGGCCTGAGCCTCCACCGTTCCGACCTGGGAGAGCAGCTCATTCCAGTCGCGCTTGGCCGTTTCGCTTTCCACCCGCGCTTGCTGCAGCTCCTTCCACCAGCGTACGAATTCACTGCTGGTGACCAAGGCCGACAACTCCGATAGTCGCTTGGAATTCATCTCAGGAGGCGGGCGAGAAAACGAATGGGTAAGCAACCGAGACCGAGTCGGGCGGCTTGAACGGGAAAATCCAGCCGCGGATCACCGAACGGATGCATTCGGTGACATTGTCATCCCCGAGGGTGTTCTGCTCGAACTCGATGTCTCCGGAACGACCGGAGGGCAAGATTGAAAACCGGACCAGGATCTTTCCCTTCAGGCTCGGGTTTCGTTTGAGCTCCCGCTCATAGCAGCCCTGCATCGCCTTGAGCCGCTGGCGCACGTAGCGAGCCAAAGCCTCGCGATCCACGCTTCCGCTTTCGACTTCGGGCGCCGAATCCCTCACCCGGCCGGAAACGCTCGCATCACCCTTTGAGCGGAGGTTGACCTTCCCACCGCCGCTGGTGCCGACATCGCCGATTCCTGCCATCGCGCCCGCCTTACCGCCCTTGCGCGTTCCGCCCTGACCGAGCGCGTCCGCGGTGGCGACTCCGACTCCGCTTGCTCCGGACAGTGCGGTGGCGATGTCACCGGTCCCGGTGCTCGGCCCCAGGACATCGGCGAACGCACCACCGCCTCCGCCGCTGGAGCCGAGAATCTTCAACAGGCCCTTGCTCGCAACCCTCTGCTGCAACTGTGCCCTTCGAGCGTCCGGATCAGGGCGTGGAGCCGACTTCGCGGCGGTCTCCCGCTTGTTCTTTTTCTCCTCCTCTTTTTTCTCCTCCTTGGGAGGGGCCGGCTCGGGGAGTTTGGGAGGGAGCATCACTTTGGCGAAGCGGTCCGGCAGTTGATCCAGCGACAGCTCGTTCTCTTCCACGTTCGGCAAAAGCGCCAGGTAGGTGGCGCCCGTGAAGTGGACCGCCAGCGACATGATCAAGATCACGAAAAAGAGGTGGTCCGTCGCCTGCCAAACCGAGCCCTTGGACAAAGGCGGCAACTCCGTCTTCACCGGCTGCGGAGGCGGAGAAACGAACTGGAACAGGAGCGTGATTTCCCCGAGCGAGACCTTGCCCTTCGAGGACTCGTTGAGCGGTAGCACGTAAATCGAGCCGCGCTTCTTGGCGAGCTCCTGCGAGCGGAGGGTCGCAAAATCGACCTCCGAGCTATCCAACTTCACCCTGCCTTGCATCTGCTCGGTGAAGACCAGGTGATATTGGCCGTTTCGGTGCTCGATGATCGCGAACGAGGGGGGCAGCCGTGAAGACTGAAGGACGAAGGTATTGCGGGAGTCTGTTCCAATCGTCACGTCGCCGCTCTTCGGGAGCAGGCGATCCTGAACGATCTTGCCGCTCTGGATCAGGCCAACCCGTAAAATCTTTGTTGAGGTCAGCGCCATGGTCCCTACAAAGGATCCTTCTCCACGCTCTTGTTGATTTTGGGGGTGAAGCTTTCGGGCCGACTGAGCTCTTCGAAGGTCAGGTTGGAGCGCTGAAGGATGTAAAAGGCTTGCGGCTTTTGAATTCGGCCCTCCACCGTCAGCGCATCCAGTCGAATGACCTTTTTCTTTGACTTCGCCGACGGCGTTGGAGCAGCTCGCGCGGCCGGTGGGTCCGCCGAGACCACGCTGAGCATCACCGCCGCCAAAATCGATGAAATCAGAGACATAGGGATTTACTTCTTTAGTTTATCCGACGCGGAGGCCTTTTCCTTTTTTAGCTGCTCTCTTTTCTCGCGCTCGCGCCGCCGTTGTTCTTTTTCAATCCCCTTGCTCGCGTCTTTAACATACTGGTCGACACGCGGATCCTTGCCGCCCTTCTCACGGTACTGATCAAAGTAGGCAATTGCCGTTTTGAATCTCTCAATTGCATCCATTTTCGGTATTTCAGAATCCAAATGTAGGATGGCGAGATTGTAGTAGGTGTCGGGCAAGCTGGGTTTGAGTCGCAGAACCTGTTTGTACTCCGAGGTGGCGCGATCGAACTGTCGCTTGCCCCGGTACGCGTTGCCGAGATTCAGCCGCGCGGCGGCAAAGTCGGGCGCCGCGAGAACTGCTTCCTGCAGCTCATGGGAGGCAGCGTCGTAATCCTGAGTTTCGTTGAGCAAGGCGCCCAGATTGTTTCGGGCTTCGGCGAAATCGGGTCGCAGCGAAACCGCCTTCTTGAAGGCATCGAGCGCGGCGGGGCGCGCTTTCAGCGCCAGGTGGACCAGCCCCAGCGCGTTGTAGAGGGCCGAATCATTGGGGTCGAGGGCCTTGGCGTTTTCCAGCACCATCAAGGCCAGCTCGTACTTCTTCTCCGCCAGATAGATCTGTCCCAAGAGCTGCATCGCTCGGAGGTTGCGCTCCTCGGCCTGAAGGACCTTCTTCACCTCGACCGCGGCGGGCTCGAACTTTCCCTGCTCGAGAAGAACGAAGCCCAAGCTCATCCTCAGCTCCCAGGCCTCCGGGTATTTCTGAAGCTGAGAGGTGAGTCGCTGCTCCATCCTCGCCGCTCGTCCGGTGCGGCAGTACAGCCGGCTCAAGTATTCCCAGGCTGTCCCGCTGCTGGGAGAAACCTCGGTCGCCTTGACGTACGCTTGTTCCGCTTGGTCCGGCAATAAACGACGTTCGTAGACGACGCCGAGGTTGGCCCAGGCCGGCGCCAACTTCGGATCCCGCTCCAGCACACTCTTGAAGGAGCGCTCCGCCGCGCCCAAGTCTCCCTGCCGTACCTCGGAGAGGCCCTTTTCGAAAGTGGCGCGGGTGTCCTGATCCCCGCCGGGCCCGCCGGTGGAGGCCGGAGCCGCGGCCGCGGTGGTCACCTGCTGCGGGGCGACGGTCTGCTTGGGGGAAGTCGACGCGCAGGCGAGTGCGAACGCGGCGATGTTCAGGGCGAGCGCGAGTCTCATCCCGGGCCCTCCCGTCCGAGACTCGCGCTGGGAGCTTTCCCCTTCAGCCCACCACCCAGATCAACCAGGTCCGTCGGATAGAGAATCTCGCTGCTGAAGGCGCCCTTCGGATCCTTCAGCACTGGATATTCCTGGGGCCGAAAACGATTGAGCGATTCGAGCGTTTTTTTCGTCCACTCGTTCGAGAGGTGGTTCTTTCTCGCTTCGACCAAGGTCGCGGCGTAGCTCTCCACCGCTTTGTCCTCGAGCGCCACCGTCTGCTGGCCAAGCAGATCCTGATAGGCAACCACCGCATCGGTCCCCAGTCGCTTCACGTCCGGGGGAACTGGGGTCTCGATGATCGTCGCGCCAAAGCGCTCGAGCGCGTATCCGCGGCGATAGAGCGCAGCCAGTGTCCACTCGAGCCGCTTGTATTTGAACACCGCGGCGTACGCGTCATTGACTTTCTTCACCGCGGCACGCTTGCTCGCGAAACTTCGCTCCAGCTTTTTGCCGCGGCCTCCAATCTTCAGCCGATCGAAAGCCGCGAACTCGTACTCCGCCAGCTGGAAACGGCTCTGTGCGGCCGCTTCGGCGGCGATCGGAAAGGAATCGACCTTGAGGTCCCGGCGGTCGAACTCGGAAGCGGCCTTGGCGTAGGCCAGCTTGGCTTGCTTGTCATTTCCCAGCTTGCGCTCGGCGTCACCGATCCGGTTGCGCGCGTCGATCGACAGCTCCACCTGTTTGGGGGAGGAGCCGTAGCTTTTCACGAAGCGATCGAGCGCTTTGATTTCCGATTTCCAGTCGCCCTGTTTCTCGTAGTTGAGGGCGGCGCGGAACGCGTTCTTGGGAGCGTCCTCGTTCTTGGGGAAGAGCTCCGCGTAGCGCGAGAACGCGGCGGCGGCCTGTGGGTAGCGCTGCTGGGCTTCGAGAAGCCGCGCGGCGTTGAAGAGCGACGCCTCGCGGTTCCTCGAAGCTGGATAGTCGTGGACCAGTTGCTGATATCGGCTGACCGCTTTGTCAAAGTCGTATGAATTTTCCGCGTTCACCGCCACTCGGAAGAGCGCGCTGTCCGCGAGCTTGGAGTTCGGATACTCCTTGAAGACGCGTTCGTAGAGTTTGAGCGCGGAATCGAATCGGCGCTCTTTCTCGTAGGCCACTGCGGCGTTGTTGAGGGCCTTGTCGGCGAACTCGTGATGCGGTTCCTCATCCACCAGCGCGATGTACTTCTTCGCCGCGGCGTCGTACTCGCCCTTCTCCATCAGTTGGTCCGCCAGCTTGAAGCGGCCGGCCAGCTTGAATTTGATCAGATCTCGGTACAGCTCGGACTTGGGATCGATCACCGCCTTGTTGTCGGCCAGCTTCGCCGAAACGTCCTCCACGCTTTGCCAGTCTTTATCGGTGAGGAAGCTTTCGACGGTCAGGTTGGTGGCGAACTTCGCCACTTCCGAGCCGGGATAGGACTTGATGATCTCCTCGAATCGTCGCCGCGCCTCGGGGAAGTCATTGTGCGCGTAGTAGAGCTCGGCCGCCTTGTAGGCGATTCCTGCTGCCTGAGGGTCCGCCTTCAGCTTGAGCACAAACGTATCGGAGGCGGCGACCTGCTGCTTTTCCGCGTCGGCGAGTGGAATCACCGCGATCGGTTGGTTGTCCTTGCGCTCGGTCGAACGCAGCGGCTTCAGATCCGGAATCTTTTTCTGCTGGACCTCGCGCTCCACCTCTTTTTGCCAGGAGAGCACCGCCGCGAACGCCGCATCCTTGAAATACTTGTTGTCCAGACCGGAGTCTCGAACCTCTGCGTACTGCTTTCCCGCCTCGGTGAATTGATCCGAGTTGTAGAGGCACTCGGCGAGATAGAACTGAACCTCGTAAGAATTCTTCGAAGTGCCGAAGCGCGAGAGATAGCTGGCATAGCTCTTGGCGGCCACGTCGAAGCTGGCTTTGGCCGGCTCGACCTTATTCTCCTGCTTGTACAAGAGCGCCTGTTGATGGTGATACACGGCGCTGGAGTAGAGATTTTTTTCGGCCAATCCCTGGGCGCTCGCCACCAGCTCCGGATCCCGCTTGTATTTCTCGAACCACGGGCTTCCGGGCTTGAACATCTCGGCCAGCGCTTGCGACTCCTTCGCCGCCTCCGCCAACTTCCGGTCGCGTTCGTAAGCCTGGACGATTCGCTCTTGAATCTGGGGAGCTCCCTTGCTCAGCGGATCTTTGGCCAACACCAGGCGATAGGCCTCGATCGCTTCGGGATGCTTGGTCTGATCGAAGTAGACATCGCCCAAGCGCTTGTAGATTTCGGCTTCGTACCGACGACCGCCGAGCTTTTGGAAGAACTGCTTTGCTTTATCCAGGCTTCCCCATTTTTCGTCGGCGAAGCTGAGCGCGGTGTACTGGAGGGCCTCGCTGCGCAGATCGCCGCCCTCATCCGGCTTGGTGCCGCCCTTCTGCTCGTAGTGATCTATCAGCGCGGTGAAACGGCTCACCGCATCTTCAAAGCGATCCATCCGATAATAGGTCCACCCGAGCTTGTACAAAGCCTTGTCATAAAGCATGTGGCCGGTGTCTTTGACTGCCGCCTCGTACGCCTCCGCCGCCTTGGCCAGCATCTGAGGAGTGTTGTAGCTCTCGAAGCGGTACTCGCCGATTCGCACCCAGGCTTCGGTTGTGAATTTCGACTTGGGGTATCGCGCGATCAGCTGATGGTAGGCCTGCTGGCCCTCCTCGATCTGGTTCTGCTTTTCAAGACAGTAACCGAGCAAGTAGTAGCTGGCGTCGTTGAGCTGATAGCTCGGAAACTGGCTCAGCAGCTTCCGATAGATCGCGATTGATTTGCGGAAGTCGACGCTCGGCTCCGGCGGCGGCTGCTTCTTGTCGGCTCCTGAGTCCTTCAGCTTCTCCTCGTAATCGCGCATCGCCAGGACGTGCTCGTCCGAGGAACGCTCGTAGTAAAGCTCCGCCAGCCGAAACATCACGTCGGGCGTGTATTTGAGATCGTCCGGATACCGCCGGAGGAATTGCTCGAATTGGGCGACCGCGTCCAGCCGCTCCTTGCGCTCCTGAATTTCCAGATCCCGGATCGCCTTTTCGTAGCTTTCGCCCAGAGCGCTACGCCGTTCCTTGTATTTTTGCTCGATCAATAACTGAATTTCCCGCTTGAACGCTTTGGATTCCTGCTCGTAGACCTCGATCGCGCGGGAAATTTCCTCCAGGAGCTTCTCTTCTTGCGGAGTTCTGGCCACCGCGGCCTGGACGAAGACCGGAAGAAAGCAAAACAGCGCTATGGACGCGTTTCGCATCAGTCTTTGTCTTCCAATACTTCTTTGAACTCCTGATCCATCTGGCGAAGGTCCTGATCCCTCTGAACCGCCAACTTTTGTATTTCTTGTGTCTTGCTTTGTTTTCGGCCGAAGGCGACATCGATCAATCCAACGTCTGCTTTTTGGACCAGCTCGTAGAATTGGCGCCGGACCCGCCGGAAACTGTTGATCGCGATCCGCCCGACCAGGTTCTGGGCATTTTTCGAAGCGGCGCCGACCTCGGTCTGGTAAACGTTGACGAGCGATTGCTCGTGCGCAACTTTGTCTCGAATCTCCTTGCCGCGCGAGGACACCTGTTCGCGCAACACCCGCCTGGCCTCCGCGACGCGCTGCTCCAGTTCCGTGACTTGCGAGCGAATCCGGTGGGCTCTTTCAACCAGTGCCGCCGCCTCGCCCGAAAGCCGGGGCTCGGCCTCCGCCAGCAGCGCTTGCTCTCGCTGCATCAGTTCCCGATAGCGGTTGCGAATCTCGCTTCCTCCAGAGACCGCCGCGTCCGCCAAACCTTTGGAATCGGCCAGGCTTTGCCGTAGCTGCTGCAGCTGCTTTCGAAGCGCGGCGATTTCGCCCTCTTCCGCTTTCACTCCTTCGAGGAACTCTGCATCCACCGGGCGGCCGTTGCTTCGCTGCCCGTTGGTGTCGCGGACCCATTTTTGGACCGCCGCCAACGAGGCCTGCATGCTCTGAATCTCGTAATCCAACTTGAAAGCTTCCTTGTCGTCGGCCTCGAGCCGATCGAGGATCTGCTGTCGGCGCACCTCCACGTCCTTTTCGCTGGCCGGCAGCGCGAGCAATTGCTTTTCCACGCCCGCGCCTTGCTCGGCGAGTTGAGCCAGCTGCCGGTGCTGGTCGAGGCTCATCGCGTCCTTGGCCAGCGACGTTTCCACCGTCAACAGGGCCCGGTTTGCCAACACCAGCGACGAGTCCACCGCGTCCGCGCGGGCGAAGCCCTCTTGAAGCGTCGGAAAAAGGGTCAAGCCGTGCTCGTCGATCGCCTTGAGCAAGCGAGCCGAAAGCTCAGCCGACTCGTCCACTCCGGTGCGACCGGTATCCAGATCTTTCACCATCCGCAGGGCGTCGGCGACCTCCCGCTGGGTATTGGCCCACTTCAAGGCCAAGGGCGGCAGCAGGGACGAGACGTCCAACGCCTTCTCGCTTCTGCGCAACAAGTTGTCGAAATAGACGACCGGGTCTTGTCTGGCTTTGAGCAGCTCGTCGATCTGGTCGCGAACAGGCAGGTAGGTGTGGACGATTTCGTCGTAGCTCTCGGTGGCTTCGGAGTACTTGGAAAGCTTCGAGAGCAGCTGCGCCTGGAGAAGCCGGCTCTCGGGCGCCAAGGTGGAATCGGGATCGATCAGAACCAGAATGTCGGTGGCATTCTTCGCACGCTCGTATTCCTTGCGTTTGACGTAGCACCAGGCCATCTCGAGGAGCGACTCGGGGAACGCGTCGCTCTCGCGAGGGATTTCCTGGTAGTGGTCGATCGCTTTGTCGTACTCACCGAGCTCGAAAAGGACCCGGCCGGTTGAGAAATTCGCCAGCTCCTTGATTTTTCGCTGCGAGGCCGTCTTGGCCGGCACCTCGGCCACCTGACGAAAGCGCTCCGCTGCCGCGGCAAGATCCCCCCGCTGCACCTCGCCCACCGCGAGAAGGTACGCGCTCTGAAGCCGCAACTCACTCTGCGGATCGTCTGCCAGCGGCTTGAGCGCGCTGCTCAGCCGCGCCATTCGATCCTCGATCGGAAGATCGGTCCGGTGGAGCAGCGACTTGCCGTAGAGGTACCTCACCTCCGGCCTCAACTCGCCGCCACCGGCTTTGGCTTGTTCCACAAACTCGTCGATTCCGCTGAAGTCATTCAGCTTGCTGGCGATTTCCAACGAGAGCTCGATGACTCTGAAATCCGATTGCGAGGAAGGCAGCGCCATCAACTGGCGAAGGTAGAGCCGCGCGCTCCAGTAGTTCTGCTGCTGGTACAAACCCTCCGCGAGGTAATAGAGCGCATCGGGGTAGTGGACGGTGGCCTGGAATCGCTTGTCGGAAACGAGATCGTAAAAGAGGACCGAGGCGCCCTGAAAGTTGCCGAGCAAGTACTGGATTTCTCCATTCGAGAATCGGCGCAGCAACAGCTCCTCTCCCGAGGGCAGGGCTCGCTGAGTGTACTGGGTCTCCACCAGTTTCAGATTGTCCGCCGAGGTCCGAACTTGAGCAGCGACCAGATCCAGGCGCGTCGCGAGCTCCTGCAGCACCGGCGATCGGGACTCGTTGGCGGCGAGCGCAGAGCTGGCGAAGCCGATCAACGCCAGTTGCAACACCCGCGCGCCCCCCTGTGGGAATGCATTCACGGAAGTTACTTGGGTTTGGTGTCCTTGGTGACTTCCACGTCGTACCGTACGGAAGGACGGTCTTTGAGATCGGAGGTGATCCCGCCCTTTTCGTACCCGACGACTTTCACCTGGGTGACCTTGGTGGGCTCGGCCTTGAAGGTGTAGCTGGACTGGATGTTGAACCGGTACCCCTCCAGGTAGCTGAACACCCCGAAGCCGTGACCGCGATAGCCCAGCTTCACCGCAATCTGGTGTTGCCCCGGAACGATCCGCCCATTGAAAATTTCAAATTCGTTCTTGTTGGCGAGGTCTCCATTCAGATCGCTCTTGGTGAAGATCGGAGCGCCGTCCAGTGCATAGGCGACTGACTCGAGCACGAAGGAAGCACCCATCTCGCTTCGGTGGAGCAGCACCGCTCGTGCACCAGAGGAGAGATCTCCGCCCAAGACCGTTTCCTGCAGGAGCATCAGCCGCGCCTTGGTGCGGAAAATCTTCTCCTTCAGGTCGGTGACCTGTTCTTCGAGGGTACGAACTTTGGTGTCGAACTCGCCTTCGGGCGTGGGCGCGGACGTTGACGGGCTGGATGGAGCGCCTATGGCGAAGGCCGCGATTAACGCAATCGGAACCCAGGAATGCACGGAGCAAACCTCGAAAAAGGGGGAAGGTTGCTGCTTTTTAGCATGTCTACTGAAGCTTTACCCACCCTTTCGCAGCTCGCTGAGAACGAGCTTGGCGACGGATTTTAATGTATCGAACACCCCTACTCCGGTGGGTGCGACAGCTTGATACTCTGGAATACCCCGGGGATTGAGCGACTTGCGCATCTCTTCGATCGATACCGCGTTCGGCAAATCGCGTTTGTTGTATTGCATAACGGTTGGAACTTTATTGAATTCGTAACCTTGATCCGCAAGGTTGACGCTCAAGTTCTCGAGCGACTCCATGTTGGCCTCCATTCGCTCGAGCTGCGAGTCGGCGACGAACACCACGCCGTCCACTCCCTTGAGGATCAGCTTACGAGAGGCGTCATAAAATACCTGTCCGGGAACGGTATAGAGGTGAAAACGCGTCTTGAAGCCCCGAATTTCTCCCAAGGCGAGCGGCAAGAAGTCGAAGAACAAGGTCCGATCGGTCTCGGTGGAAAGCGAAATCAGCTTCCCCTTCGTCTCGGGACTGGTCTTGTTGTAGATGTATTGAAGGTTGGTGGTTTTCCCACACAGACCTGGGCCGTAATAGACGATCTTGCAATTAATTTCCCGCGAGGAATAGTTAATGAAAGACATGATTTTGCGTTAGTCGCTGAAAAGGTTGTCGATGTCTTCGTCCGAAATTTCTGCAAATGGCGAACCGACTTCGGGACGAGAGTTAGCGTTCCGATCCATGGACTCCATCACTCGGCCGAGCTCATCCGATGCTTTTTTGATTCGCAGCCGCACCAACCCCAGACTGGTCCGATTGTCGAAGATCACCACCAGCACGATCCGGGTCGCGACAATCGTCATGTACAACGAGTCTTTCGTGCCCTCGTGGAATTGGTTGGGAAACTCGTTCTCGCCGATCAGCTTCGCCAATCCTCCCATTGCGGCGACATTGCCAGCAGTGAGCGAAGCCAGCGACGTGGTATCAATGTGTTGCGTGTGCCCCGAGGCGGAAATCAGTTGACCGGCCTTGTCCACCAGAAAAACCACTTTGGCATTGGCGTCCTTTGCAAGACGATCACAAATGGCGTTAATTTTGGTGAATTCGTCTTCGTACATCACCAGTTGCGCGGCCATTGTGTTATTCGCTTAGCCTCGCAAAGGTTTCCAAAATGAAATCCAATACTTGTAAGGGATTTCCAAGGCCTATAATTTTTAGCAGACACGGTAAGGTGCGGCAAGAACGCGCGCGGTTGCTGCTCCGCGCCGCTCTGGCAAGCATTCTGGCAGCGGCAGCGGTGGGATGCCAGTCCACCTCAGCGCCGTCCTCGTTGGAGGAAATGTCGGATCCGACCGCTCCGGTGGGGCAATTGGAGCTCATGCTGGGCGGCGTTTCGTTGGAACGCAACAAAGCGTCGCTGCCCGCTGAGCTGGGATATCTGTATGTAAAGGATGTGCTCGAGACTCAAGAGGATGGCCGAGCCACGGTTCGATTTCCCGGCAACAGAACCTTGGAGATTCAGCCACACGCTCGTCTCACGATCACCGCGGACAAGGGCAGCTTGCTGCTGAGGGTGATCCGTGGCGCGCTGTCGGTGCAGGTAGGATCGCCTTCCGCTTCATCTCCCTTTGACTTCTGGGGGGAGCCGGGATCCAAGGCGTGGTTGGGGGTTTATACCCCCTACGGTGTGGCACGGATGGCTCCGGGACGTAACGCGCTGTCGCTGGCAATGATCGCCGATTCGGCACAGCTCAAGGCGCTCTCCGGGTCGGTCGAGGTGTTCTCGCGGAGCGGGCAGGCCACGGAGCTCGCCGCGGGCCAGCAACTGACGTTGACTCTGAGCAAGTAAGCTACATCTCGCGGCGCGCGGCCAAAGCTCGAGACAGCGTCGCTTGATCGGCGAATTCCAGATCGCTTCCGATCGGCAAGCCCTGGGCAATCCGCGTCACCTTGAGTCCCATCGGCTTGAGCAAGCGCGTGAGGTAGAGCGCGGTGGCCTCGCCTTCCACGTCGGGATTGGTCGCGACGATCACCTCTTCCGTGCCGCCGTCGCGCAAGCGGTTGAGCAGCTCGCGGATCCGCAACTGATCCGGACCGGTTCCATCCAGCGGCGAGAGCACTCCGTGGAGCACGTGATAGCGGCCGCGAAACTCTCGGGTCCTCTCGATTGCCAACTGATCGGCCACGTTTTCGACCACGCACAAAAGGCGCTCGTCGCGTCGGGGATCCTGGCACATCTGGCAAAGCTCGGCCTCGGTCAATGCAAAGCATCGCTGGCAAAGGCGCACCTTCTTCACCACCTCGGCGATCGCGGCGGATAGATCCTGGGCGTACTGAGCCGGCGAGCGAAGAATATGGAACGCGAGGCGCTGCGCCGTTTTCTCACCGATTCCGGGCAGCTTGGCCAGCTCCACCACCAGGCGATTGAGAGGATCGGGGGTCATCACGAGCTAGGTAATCCCCGGGATCTTGATTCCGCCAGAGATCTTCGCCAGCTCGGCCTGCACCTGTTCCCGACTCTGAGCCAGGGCGGCGTTCACCGCGGCGATGATCAGATCCTCGAGCATCGCTGGATCGGACGGATCCACGGCGGCCGGATCAATCTTGAGGCTCTTGATCTCGCCCGCGCCGGTCACCACCGCCACCACCCGGCCATCCCCGGCTCGCCCTTCCATCGTTTCGGTGGCCAGCTCCTTCTTGCGCTCCTCGATTTTCTCCGAAAGCTTGTTGGCCTGCCGAATGAAGTAGTTGAGGTCGATTCCTGGCATGGTTGGTCTCTCCCTTCCCCTAACCTTTATCGCCCGAGGCATCCGGATCGGCGGTGCGCCGGCCATCGAGCACTTCGACGCGCTCGATCTCTCCGCCGAGGATGCGAATCGATGCCTCGACGGCTGGATGTTGTCGAATCTTCGTCTCCAACGTCTTCTCGCGAGCGACGCGGAGAGACTCCTCCCGCTCGACCAGGCTCGGCGAGGCTCCCGCGGCGCCAGGGTTGCTATCGTCGAGGACAATCCGAGTCGCGGCGCCCCAAAGCTCGGACAGCTCGCGCTCGAGGGCGGCTTGCCCGGATCCGGCGACCGTCGCTCGATGAAACCCGGCGTTGCGCGGAAAGGCGAGGACCACTTCGCCCGGACGCAGCGCGACCAGCCGGCCATAGGCGAGCGATGTGCCCAGACGCGCGGAGCGTTGCCGAATCGTCTCCACCGCCCGGTGCCAGCGTTCGGCCGACGTAAGCTGCGGCTCCTCTTCGCTCGCCTCGACGGAGGGCGCCGGAGCAGGTTGCGGCGGCGGAGCGACTGGAGGCGCAGGCGGTCTCGGGGGAGAACGCGAAGCGTCAGGCGCGAAAGTTCGCGGGTTCGGAGCGACCTCCAGACGCTCCGACGCTGCGGATTTTGCTGTTTGGGGACGCGGCAAGTTGTTCCACCTTACTAATGAGGTCCGGAATCGACGCGATCGGCGCAAGCTGCACGGCTTTGAGCAGGGCCATCTCGAGAAAAAGGCGTGGCTGATCAGCTCGAGCGATTTCACTCAGGCACTCGTAAACCGAGTCGAAGAGTCGAGCCAGCTGAGTGGCATCGGTTTCATTGCTGAGCGCGCGCAGTGCCTGCTGCTCTGAATCGCTTAGCTCGGAGGGAGCGTCGCCCGTCGTCTTGGCCACGAACAAGTGACGAAGCTGAAGCGCGATTTCCTCAGCCAATCGCTTGAGATCGCTTCCACGGTTGTAGACCTCTTCCACCAGCGCCATCAGCTTCCCGGAGTCTCGGCGGACCAGGGCTTCGACGAAGTTCTGGATCAAGGTCCGGTCAATCACCCCGAGCGCTTCCGCGACCGATTCGTCACTGGGCTCCGAGCCGCAAGCGGAAAGAATCTGGTCCAGCAGCGAGAGCGCATCCCGCATTCCGCCCTCCGACTGACGAGCGATGAGAGACAAGGAGCGATCGGAAATCCGCACCTTCTCCGCCTCGCCAATCTGCTTCAGCCGCTCCAATATCCGCGCCACGGGGATCCGCCGGAAATTGTGCCGCTGACATCGAGAGACGATGGTGTCCGGCAGCTTGTGCGGCTCGGTGGTGGCGAAGATGAACTTCACGTGGCCCGGCGGCTCTTCCAGCGTCTTGAGCAGCGCGTTGAACGCCGCACCGGAGAGCATGTGGACCTCGTCGATGATGTAGATCTTGTGGCGGTCTCGCTGGGGCAGGTATTTCGCGCTCTCGCGAAGCTCGCGGACGTTTTCGACGCCGTTGTTCGACGCCCCGTCGATCTCCATCACGTCCACCGCATTACCGGCGGCAATTTCGGTGCACGCCAGGCAGACCCCGCAAGGACTCACGGTGGGACCTTGCTGGCAGTTGAGCGCCTTGGCCAAAAGTCGCGCGGCGGTGGTTTTCCCCACGCCCCGCGGCCCGCAGAACAGGTAGGCGTGCACCACCCGGTTGAGCTTGATCGCATTGGATAGAGTGCGGACCACGTGGTCCTGGCCCGTCATCTCTTCGAAGGTCTGTGGGCGCCACTTGCGCGCAAGAACGAGGTAATTCATCCGATGGGAACTAACATCAATCGAGGGGAACTACCATCGAAGGTCATCCCGGACGACCTGCGCCGCGTTGTGACCCGACGCTCCAATCACCGAGCCGGCCGGGTGACAACCGGCCCCGCAAAAATACAGTCCGTCAATCGAGCTGCGATACGGGACTCGGTCGGTGAAGCCAATCTTGTTGTCCACGTGGTGGATGTGCCCGCGGCTGATGCCAAAGTGACGTTCGATTTTCGGAGGCGTCAGTACGAACGCCTCGCGCACCAGCTCGCTGCTGCCCGGCGCGAAGCGGTCGCAAATCGAAAGCAGGTGGCGCACGTAGCGGTCCTCCTCGCGTTCCCAGCTGGTGTCTTTCGGCGCGTAGGGAACCCACTGGACGAACAACGCGGAGCTGTGCCGGCCTTCCGAATCCTGCAGTGACGGATCCGCCGCGGTATGGATGTACCACTCGATCGCAGGGAACTCTGGAAGCAGGCCGCGCGACATCTCATCGTAAGCGCGACCCAGCTCCTCGAGCACCGTCCCTTCGTCGGGCAGAAGATGAATGGTCGCGCCGAGCGCGTGGCGGCCTGCCGGTAAGCAGCGAAATCGGGGAAGTTTGTCGAGGCAAAGATTCACCTTCAGCGTCGAACCGTCGGTGCGGATTCGGTCGAGAAGCGACCGCAGGTCCGCCGGAACCGCCTCCGGGCGCAGCAGCGTCGCGACGCGGAAGGGATCGGCGTTGCAGACCAGAGCGCGTGCGGAAATCGATTCACCGGATTGCAGGGCCACCGATTCAAATGCGGCGCCTCGGGTTTCGATCGAGATGACCTTTTCGCCGGTGCGGATCCGCACGCCTTCTTCGATCGCGCGCCTCGCCAGACGCTGGGTGACCGTTCCCATTCCGCCTCGAACGACCATCCAGGTTCCATCGCTGCCGGGCAGCCGGCACATGTTGTGGACCAGCAGGTTCATCCCGGTGCCGGGAGTGTGGTAGCCGCCGTGCAACCCGGAAAAAGCGTCGGTCACCGCGTACATCGCTTTCAGCAAATCCGAGCGAAAGCCGAACCGTTCCAGAAAGTCCCGCGCCGAGCCGCGACAAAGATTCAGAAACGTTTGGCGAAGCGGCTTGCGAATGAACCGCTCAGCGGTTTCGTCCAACGTCAACGGAGGCATCAGCCAGGCGGGAGCGAGATCGTCCCGGATCTGCCCGAGCTCGGCGTTCATCGCTTGATTGGCGAGCCAATCCGATTCGGAAAAGAAATCAATGAACTGCCGGCGGAGGTCCGCGGCGTCGGATCCAAAGAGCAGATAGCGCTCGCTCGTGGTGGGGAGGAAGTAGTGCGGGTCGCGGCGAATCAGCGGAAGATCCAGATTGAGCTTCTCGATCAGCTCCGGAGGCATCAGTCCGAGCAGGTACGCGCCGGTGGAACAGCCAAGCTTCGGAGCTGACTTGAAGGGGTACTCGGTGACGCACGCGCCCCCGACGATTGGGCGCTCCTCGAGGACGGTGACCGCGAGCCCTTCCCGGGCCAGCAGGATGCCGGCGACCAGGCCGTTGTGACCGGCTCCCAGAATCAAAACATCGATCTTCGGCATCCGGGCGTCCTATCTTGCCGCGGTGGCTGCGTATACCGGAGATTGGCATTGAGCGCGACGGCGGAGGCCGCGCCCGCCTCGGAGGCCGCCGCAGCTCGCGAACGTCCGTACACCTGGCCGGTTCTCGTATTTTTGGCCGCGGTGCCTTGCATCTTGGCGGTGATTCAGCTCGGGCGTCTTCATCCCGACGAGCTGTTTCAGACGCTCGAGCCCGCCCTCTACCGTGCGCGCGGCTACGGAGTCTTGGCCTGGGAATGGCGCGAAGGAATTCGCAACTGGGCGGTGCCGCTTTTCTTCTCGTGGCTCATCCGGCTGTGTGACTTTCTCGGAATTCGCGACCCGCAAGCGATTCGAGCGGTGGTGGCGGTCCCACTGTTTGCGCTCCACCTCGGGATGCTGCTCTCGGTCTTTCGCTACGCCCAGCGCCGGGTCGGTCAGAACGGCGCGCTGTGGGCAACTCTCGCGGTTGGCCTCTACGCGCCCATTCTGGCCTTTGCCGGTCGAACCTTGGGCGAGTCTTTTTCCGCCGCGCTGCTCGTCATTTCGCTCGAGCGGCTGGACCGACCCGCGGAGCAAACTCGCAACGGTTTCGCTGCGGGCCTGTGGATGGGCGCCGCGATCGTCGCTCGATATGGCTCCGCGGTGTTCGCGGGCGCGCTTTTGTTGTGGCTCGTGGCCGCGCGCCGTTGGCGACAGCTGGGCGCCATGGCGTTCGGCATTGCCCTGGTGGCGTTGGCCCTTGGGGCCCTGGACTGGGCGACCTGGGGACGGCCGTTTCACTCGTTCATCGCGTACCTTAGATTTAATGTCCTCTCGGACCGGGCGGTCTTCCACTTTGGATCTGCGCCAGCCTCGTATTACCTGCTGCCAATCGCCCGCGCGGCTCCGATCTGGATCTGGCCCGCCATCGCAGCAACGCTTTGGATTCAAAAGTTCCGCGTGCCCGCCTGGCTGTTTCTCGCCGCGGTTTACCTCGCCGTGCTGTTTCGCACGCCCCACAAGGAGGAGCGCTTTCTTTATCCCGCCCTCGTGCTGCTGGTGGCGGGTGCCGCGCCCGAGGCCGTTCGCTTTCTGCAAAGGCTCAAGCAACCCATTCTGCGAGTTTTCCTTCTTTGCGTGATGTCGATGCTGAGCCTGGGCACCTACTTTTTTCTCAACGAGCTGTGGCCTGCCCGCGGGGATCAGTTTCGCGCGATCGTCAAAGCGACCCGACCGCGCGACGCGACGGGGTTGGTGATTGTGAACGAAGGATTGTGGGGCTCGGGCGGTTTTTTCTACATCGGCAGGCCGATTCCCTGGGTGACTTGCGATTGGCCGTCCGACCCGATCTTTCAGCTCGCGATGCGGGATAGAAGATTCAATCGTGCCGTCACCTATGACGAGCGCGCGCTTGCCGAGCTCGAGGCGGCCGGCTTCACGCCGATCGACAAGTTGGGAGAGGCGACGATTCTGGCTCGCGATGCTCGATAAAAAAACGGCCGGGACACACGCGAAGGTGCGCTACCGTTGCTTCCTTCCGGATCTGGCGGGGTTTACGTCCCCGCGTTGTCCCGACCATAAAACTCCATTCGGAGAGAGTGGGATTCGAACCCACGATACCCTTTCAGATATACACGCGTTCCAGGCGTGCGCCTTCAGCCGCTCGGCCATCTCTCCAGCACGGAGAGCGTAGGATTCGAACCTACGGTACCGTTCCCGGTACGCCTGATTTCGAGTCAGGTGCCTTCGACCACTCGGCCAGCTCTCCTCCTATTCACTTTTCAGCCTCCTTTAACCCTGAGCTCCCTGAAGAAGTCCACCATCAATTTGCTGCATTCGTCGGCCAACACACCTCGGGTAACAGCCAGCCGATGGTTGTGGCGAGCTTCATCGACGAGGTTGTACAGCGAGCCGGCCGCTCCCATCTTCGGATCGTCCGCCCCGTAAACCAGCCGGGCGATCCGCCCCTGCACCATCGCCCCCGCGCACATCGCGCAAGGCTCCAAGGTAACGTAGAGCACGACGTTCGCGAGCCGCCAGGCGCCGAGGTGGGAAGCGGCTTGCCTCAAGGCAATCAGCTCGGCATGCGCGAGCGGGTTGCGATCCATTTCACGCCGGTTGTACCCCCGGCCGATCACCAGCCCCTCGCGGACAGCCAGCGCTCCGACGGGGATCTCCCCTAACGCGCCCGCCTGCCGCGCGAGCGCCAAGGCCTGCTCCATCAAGGCGCGATCGCCGCTCGATTCGGCGGAATGCGTCGGCGCCAAAAGGGACCCTGAATTGTGCTTTCGGGCACCACGGTGTACTGCACCCCCAGGAGCGAGCTGGCGCGCTGCTCGCCGCTCGGTCTGCGGGGAGGCAACAATGAGCGTTCTCTTCAGGGTCTTCGTGTCCTTCGGCATGGTGGTTTTCGGACCGAGCGCATCCTTCGCACAATCAGGCTGGTTCTGGCAAAACCCGTTGCCCCAGGGAAACCACCTCAGGGCGGTAGCGGTGTCAGACTCGCAAATCGCAACGGCGGTGGGTGACTACGGAACGATTCTGCGAACGAGCGACGGCGGGGCTACGTGGACGCTCGTGGGAGGGACGTCCGAGGATCTCCGTGGAGTCTCCTTCGTGGATGCCAATACCGGGACTGCGGTGGGTGGCAGCAGGACCCAGCCGCCTTTTACTCCCGCCGTCATTCTCCGCACGACGGATGGCGGTGCGACCTGGACGTCCCAACAAAGCGGGACATCCTTTCCTCTGAACGCCGTATCTTTCGTAGATGCAAATACGGGAACTGCGGTGGGGGGAACGGCAGAAATCGGGGGGAGGCAAGTCATTCTGCGCACCGTCGACGGTGGCGCCACCTGGACGCCCCAAGGATTCGGGGTCGCGGCTCTCTATGGCGTCTACTTCGTGGATGCCAACACGGGAACCGCGGTCGGCGCCTACGGGACCATCCTGAATACGACCAACGGCGGCGCTACCTGGACGACCCAGGTCAGCGGAACGAGCAATTCACTCCTGGGAATCTCCTGCGTGGACGCCACCACCTGCACGGCGGTCGGTAGCTCCGGAACCATTGTGGGCACCACCGACGGCGGCGCCACCTGGACGCCGCAGTACAGCGGGACGTCTTCTGCTCTCCGTAGCGTCTCGTTCGTGGATGCCAACACCGGAATTGCGGTGGGCGACTTTGGAACCATTCTGCTGACCACCGACGGCGGCACCACCTGGCAGTTTCTATTCAGCGGGACGAACAACTCTCTCGCTGGCGTCTCCTTTGCGAATGCCAACACCGGGATGGCCGTGGGCGACTCCGGAACCATTGTGAGTACCACCGACGGCGCCACCTGGACTCCCCAATCCACCGGAACGACCAATGACCTGTTCGGGGTCTCCTGCGTGGACGCCAACACCTGCACGGCGGTAGGCGACTCCGGAACCATTGTGGGCACCACCGACGGCGGCGCCACCTGGACTGTCCAAGTCAGCGGGACGAACTATCCACTCCGCGGGGTCTCCTGCGCGGACGCGAACACCTGCACAGCGGTCGGTGCCTCCGGAACCATTCTGGGCACCACCGACGGCGGCGCCACGTGGACTGCCCAAGTCAGCGGGACGTTCAATGCGCTCTACGGGGTCTCCTGCACGGACGTCAGCACCTGCACGGCCGTGGGCAACTTCGGAACCATCCTGCACACCATGGACGGTGGCGCGATCTGGACTCCCCAAATAAGCGGGACGTCCTTTGCTCTGTTTGGCGTCTCCTTCGTAGATGCCAATACCGGGACCGCCGTGGGGGACGCGGGAATCCTGCACACCACCAATGGGGGCGCCACGTGGACGAATCAAAGCGGAGCCGCTCCCCTTTATGGCGTTTCGTTCGTGAACGCCGACATCGGGACCGCGGTCGGCGGCCGCCCGATTCGTCCGCAGGTCTGGTACATCCTCCATACCACCAACGGAGGCGCGACCTGGGTGAACCAACTTTTTGGGAGGACTAACTTTCTGGTTGCGGTCTCCCTGGTGGATGCCAACACCGGCACCGGAGTGGGTGACTCGATTCTGCACACCACCGATGCGGGTGCTCAATGGAGGCCCCAGTTCAGCGGGACGAGCAATTTTCTCCGGGGCGTCTCCTGCGTGGACGTCAGCCGGTGCACCGCAGTCGGTAACTTCGGAACCATCCTGCGAACCAACACCGGTGGCGAATGATCGCAAATGCCGATCCAACTCGGATGATCTTACTGGCACCCGTGATCTTCATCGCTCACGTGTGTGAGGAGGCCCCTGGGTTTGTGACCTGGTTCAACAGCCTGGTGCGCCAAGGGATTACTCAACCGCTCTTTCTTGGTGTCAATGTCGTAGCTTTGTTGGTCACTCTTGCGCTCACCGCCCTGGCTGCTTGGGACCGCAACCTCGGTTCGATGCTGGCCGCACTGGCCTGGCTGGGGTTTCTCATGCTCGCGAATGCGATCTTTCACCTCACTGGCACTCTAGTGCATGCGCGCTACTCCCCAGGGACGATCACCGCCGCAGCCCTGTATCTTCCCTATTTCGGTTGGCTGGTGTGGTTGGTGCGCGGTCGGTTCGGCATCAGCATCTTCAAACTGCTTGCCGTGAGCGTGCTCGCCGGCATCCCGATGTTCGTGCACGGCTATCTGATCGTCTTCGAGGGGCGGCGGTTGTTTTAGGCTGCTGCGCACCCTAGAGGATTCGAACCTCTGGCCTTCGGATTCGTAGCGCGGCCGGGGAAGAATGCTGAAACCTGCGAGCCGATGCAAGCGGCGGCAGCGACTCGGGACCGGCGCGATGCGAATGGTGGCGACCCGCTGACTACGGGATCGACCTCGTCCATCTTGACCGTTCCGATCCTTAGTAGCATGGTCACCGCGCCGGTGACGCTCCTTTCAGGCGACGGCATTTTCTCCCGACTTGAAGTCGCGGCGGGGTTGATATGAATGACAAATCAAAAACAGTGACGGCGTTACTCATCGCGTTGTGCGGCTCTGCGGCAATGGCTCAAGCCGAGAAGAACTCGATTGTCGCCCTGCGAACCGCAAGCTCCGGCTCGACCGTCGAGATTGTTGTCACCAGCGATGAGCCTTTCTTGCGAAGCGAGGTCCCGGTTCTGCGAATTGGAAAACAAGAGATCATCCTGAGCGGGCCCGCGGATGATGGCAGTCTGTATACCCGCGTTTTCTATCTCAGCCCTGAGCAATTTCGGAGCGCCAAGTCTGGGGACAGGGTCACCTTTCAATATGGAAGTGGAAATGGCGAGCGGCTACGTGACTTCGGTGCGCTCGACAAAACCCAACTGACCCACTCGCCACGAGGAGGTCGACCATGATCGGCAAGCTAACGCGTTTCGCTGAAACGCTGGCAACGCTGTGCTTGCTCTTCACCGCCGGCGCGACGCGTGCTCAGGACCCCGGCGATCCCGGCCCGCTCGCTGTGGTCCGAGCCCAATACGATTACGGCGATGACGCCTTCAGATACTCGGATCAGCCGACGGAGCTCCGCGCGGTGGTCTACTACCCCAAGGACCTGTCGGGTGGTCCTTTCCCTTTGGTGGTGTTTTTGCATGGATTCCATCCGACTTGCTATCTCGGAAATGTAGCCTATTTGCAGTGGCCGTGCCCTCCACCCCGAGAACCGATTCCCAGCTACATCGGATACGAATACGAGCAAGAGATCCTCGCCAGCTACGGATACATCGTCACTTCCATTAGTGCCAATGGAGTGAACGCTCGCGACACCCTGTTCTTCGACCAAGGGATGCAGTGGCGAGCAGAGCTGATTCAGCACCACCTCGACCAGTGGAACACATTCAACACCGAGGGCGCAGAGCCGTTTGGAAAGCTTTTCGTAGGGCAAGTGGATTTGACGCGCGTTGGGACGATGGGCCACTCCCGCGGAGGCGGGGGCGTGGCTCGACATTACAATTACAATCGGGAGCTCGGCTCGCCCTACGGCATTAGAGCCGTGTTTCCTCTGGCGCCGGTCGACCGTATTCGGGAGGTATTGGATTCAGTAAACATCGCCGTTTTGCTTCCGTATTGCGATGGCGATGTTGCAGATCTCCAAGGGGTGCACTATTTCGATGACGCGCGCTACATCGAAGGCGATCGGACCAACAAGCGCTACGTATTGGTGATGGGTGGAAACCACTCGTTCTACAATACGATCTGGGCGCCGGGTGGCTGGCCGGCCGCAACCTGGGACGATTGGCTTCAATTCCAAGATCCGGGAGGTACCGATCCCTTTTGTGGCACCAGAGAGGGCAACCATCGCCTCACCCAGGAGCAGGCTCACGGGACACTGCGAGCATACTTGACGGGGTTCATGCGGACCTATCTCGGTGGCGAGGCCGAGTTTCTGCCAATGCTGAAGGGCGATGCACCGCCGCCGCCGTCCGCGATGACGAGCGAAATACACGTTTCCTATCACCCCAAAGATGCGGTCGGCTCGAGGCTGACAGTCAACTCACTCCTCGCCGAAAACAGGCTCTCCACCAACGACTTGGGTGAACCCGTTGCGCCGAACGGTCTCGATCCCTATGGCTTGTGCGGCGGCGAAGACCCGCAGCCTGTACACTGCCTGGAAGGTCAGCCCACCACTCGGCAGCCTCACACCACGCCCAGCCCGCTGATCCAAGCGCGCGGTCTCAGTCAACTCCGCTTCGGATGGGATGATGCCACCGCGGAATGGACCAATCAGATTCCCGACGACAGCACCGGCGATGTCCGCGGCTATCGCGTCGTCCAGTTCCGTGCCAGCGTCAATTTCAACGACCCCCGGAACGCTCCCGCTTTGCCCCAGGACTTTTCAGTCATCCTCACCGATCGCGTGGGGAATTCCGCTTCCGTGCTGGTCAGCGACAACTCAGATGCGCTCTATTATCCGCCTGGGCAGGTCGCCGCAGTTCCGAAGGTGGTGTTGAACACAATTCGTATTCCGCTGGCTCAGTTCATCGGTGTCGATCTGAGTCAGGTGCGATCGGTTCGCATCGAGTTCAATCAACGCGACACTGGAGCACTGTTGCTGACAGACCTCATTTTCGCCGACTGAGTCATAGAGCTTGTTTGAAGCTCGAGCGGGGTGCATCGCAAGGTCGAGCCGACGACCGATACTTCAGCTTCAACGATACTCGGCACACAACGGCAACCTTGCTCCTGCGCCACGGCGTGCCCTTGGCGCTTGTCCAGCGCATCTTGAGGCATTCCGACCCACGGCTGACCTCCAGGACCTACGGGCACCTCACCGTGTTGCTACCCGAACCCTCGAACGCCACTACGGAGAGGGCCGGGTGTTCGGAGAAATCCGCACAATTCCGCGGGGCTGAAATGGCGCGCCCTAGAGGATTCGAACCTCTGGCCTTCGGATTCGTAGTCCGACGCTCTATCCAACTGAGCTAAGGGCGCATCTTCATTGAGTGCGGAGAGGGAGGGATTCGAACCCTCGATACCCTTTCGAGTATGCAGGTTTAGCAAACCTGTGCCTTCAGCCTCTCGGCCACCTCTCCACGCGATCTTATTCAGTTTTTTTACTACTAACGCATTAGCACGGGGTCCCGGGCATTCAACGAACGGTAAACGACCCCGCTATAACATAAGCCTAGAGGTGGATTCCGATCGAAAAGCGCTGAGCGAGCTGGCGCGCTTTGAGGAAGGTCCCGAAGGCTACGGCATCCGCAAAAGCGTCGGGCACATTCTCGAAATTTGCTTCCAGCTGCTAGCCGTCAATGGCGCTCCCCTGAGTGGATTGTAGACGTTTGATAAAATCCGAAAGGGAAGACCATCTCCTACACCAAGGCTTTACCCATATGCCGCTACTCATCGATAAACAGAAATTCTTAGATGCCTTACCCTTCCACCTCACACCAGAGATCTCGGATGGTCTAAAATTCCTTTTGGGCGCCATCCAGGAAGATCCCGGCTTCGCCCAGATCCCGGACGTTGCCTATTTCTTGGCGACCATCCGTTGGGAGTCTGCAAGCACCTTTCAACCGGTGAAGGAACGCCGAGCCGATCCCACGGCCAACCCTCAGTTGTACCAACTTCAAGATCGCTACTGGAATACAGGCTTTTTCGGTCGTGGATATGTTCAGATTACCTGGGAGCGCAATTACCAGAACGCAGGCCAGCGTCTCGCTGGGATGACTTTCCAGCTCCCTTCACGAAGTGTCACGATGCAGGCGGATACCCTGGTCAATGAACCGGATCTCGCCTTGGAACCGCCGATCGCCTATCAAATCGCTGCCCGAGGTATGCGGGAGGGTTGGTTCACTGGCCATAAGCTCCGCGATTACATCCCGGCCGGTCAGCCCCCTGATTACTTCAACGCCCGCAAAATCATCAACGGTTTGGATCACTCCAAAGCGATCGCGCGGTATGCCAGGGCGTTCGAGAAATTTCTGCGGGAAGCAATCCAAACCGCCGCCGAATCAGCGCCAGCGTAACGACGTCTAAATTCTCTGATGTTTAAGAGAACGAGCTTCCATGACCTGCCCCGGAAAATATGGTGAAACCGGGCAGGTCAGATCGTCAGAGGACGAAATGCCGATCGAGATCGGACAGATTGAAGCGATTTTCCGCTATCCGGTGAAATCCATGCGCGGCGAGCCGCTCGAAGCAGTCACGTTGGGCTGGCACGGCCTCGACGGCGATAGGCGTCTCGCGTTTCGTCGGCTTGACGATCGCGGCGGGTTCCCTTGGCTGAGCGCGAGCAAGCTCCCCGACCTCATCCTCTTCACTCCGCAGGGGCGTGAAGACGGGAATGGCGAAGCGCTGCCGACACATGTTCGTACGCCGGAGGGGGAAGAGATGCCCTTGTTCGGAGAAGCTCTCGCCGCAGAGGTCGGGCGCCGCTACGGGGCCCCCGTGCAGATGATGCAGTTGAATCACGGTACCTTCGACGAAGCGAACATCTCCGTGATCGCCTCCGGTACCGTTCGCGAGATCGGCCGGCTCGCGGGGAGGAGCGCAGACGTCCGACGATTTCGTCCGAATATCGTTGTCCGATCCACGCGTGCGGTCCCCTTCGAGGAGGATCAATGGTTGGGCGGCGTGCTTACTTTCGGCGAAGCGAACGATGCCCCCGCCGTCACCGTCACGATGCGCGACGTTCGCTGCGCGATGGTGAACTTCGATCCGGACGGAGGGAGCCCTGCCCCCGAAGTGCTGAAGGCAGTGGTTCGTGCCAACCAGAACAACGCGGGGATCTACGGCGCGGTCACGCGAATCGGGCGACTGGCCGTCGGACAGACCGTCGTTCTTCACCGGTAACGATGGGTTGCTGACGCCTTTCAGAGGTGAACTGAGGAGGAATTGCCCCGGGCGCAGACCATCGCGCCCGAGGTGGAGGCCGCGGCCCGGCAGGCGTCAGGAGCCTGACGGCCACGCCGCCCTAGTAGAGCAATGTCTGCATCTGGAACGTGATGTTGTGCGTGCCTTTCTGCTGCGTGCTGGGCGCATCGTAGTTCTGGACCCGCTCGTACTGGAGGCCGAAGTTCATGAAGTTAACAGGACCCACGTAGTACTTCACGCCGCCCGCCATCCACAGTTGGTTGCCGGGCGCTCTGACCGCAAGGAGGTCATAATCATCGCTGATCTTTCGCGCCTCGACCTTGCCGAAAACGGAAAACCTTCCAGCGTGGTTGTAGTACCCCAGCTCTGCAAGGTAGTTGGTCTGCTTGGGAATCGCGGGGTAGCTGCCGGGGTTGGGCGTGGCGCCCATGCGAGCGCCGCCATCGTAATAGCCAAACTGCAGCAAACCAACGATCTCGTCGCCGCCCCTCGGACTCGGGCTGCCGGACAACGGATAGTTGATGAAAGCGGCGCCGCTGATGCCGTAGTAAGCGTTCTTGTCCACCCCCGCAGCGGGAGGGAAAGCCTTGCGGAGGGTCTGGTAATCGAAGTTGGCCATCACGCCGACGACCTTCTTGGTGCCGTAGTAGTGACCGCCGTTCACGTAGCCCGTCTCCGGGTCCCAAAAATTGGCCGACACCATGGCGACCAAGCGGGGCCCGTTGTGGCTGGAGCTCGCCGTCGGGATGGAGCCTTGTCGGGTTCCTTGGAAGACGCCCACCCGGTATTCGAGATGATTTTCCAGGAAGAAGCCGTTGGCCTGGAAGCCGAGGTCGCGCAGGACGAAGGTGTTGCCCTGCGCGGCGGGTGTGGTGGCGATGTTGGCGGTGTCGATGCTCACATACGTGGTCGTGGGTTGCAGGCCGTTGCGGGTCAAGGGCATCAGGATTTGGCCACCGCTCAGCCAGAACCAGTCGACGAACTTGACCTGGCCATAAGCGTCCAGGATTTGGGGTATTGTACTGTTCTTGACGCCGGTGACTGGATCAGCCTTGCCGGTGTTCGAAGACTCGAACAGGATGTTGAAGAACACGTTCTTGATCACCGATCCGGTCACGAAGAAACGGCAGCGGCGGCAGTAGAAGTCGTAGGCAAATGAGCCGTCGGATCCATCCGGCTGCTTGATCCGGTCCTGCGCGGCCTTGAACCAAGCCTGGACCTGGGCGCCGAAGCGGAACCAGGTGTACTCGGCGAACTTGAGCTCACGCGCCGGACCGATCAGCGCGACAGCCAGTTGGGGTGTGCCGGCCTCCTTCGCGGCCTGCTTCTCGGCCTCCTTCGCGGCCTTGGTCGCCTCCTTGTCGGCCTCCGTCGGAGTCGTCTGCGCCGATGCAGCTACTGCGACGGCGCAGATCAGCGCGGTGAGCGCGGCCTGGTGAACGAGACGAATCTTTCCCTGCGAGGGACTTCGCGACAAAATCGCAATTCGTTTCATTGAACCCTCCCAAGTATCAATGAGCGCGGTGATATCGCGCATTTCACCACCAATGGGAAGCAGGAGTTGAAATTGTCGCTTCGCGTCCAACCCGCCGACCACGGACTGACAACAGCTCTGTTTCAACTGACACATCTTGCACAGTACTGCTTCCGTCCCGCCCTGGTTCGTGCAATAGGTCTCACCCCCCCTTCCTCCCGCCGGAGGGTTAGACATGAACATCCGTTTAATTGGCGCAACGCTCGCATCCTGTTTGCTCGCTCTCACCTCGTCCCCCGCCGCACCGGCGGTGCCGGGCGTGACCGACACCGAGATCACCATCGGTCTCACCGGGCCGCTCTCCGGGCCTGCGGCCGCCTGGGGCACAATTCCCCTCGCATCCGAGGCGTACGCGAGGCACGTCAACGCGCAGGGCGGCGTTCATGGGCGCAAGCTCAAGCTCATCCTCAAGGATGACGGCTACAACCCCGGCCGGGCGGTCGCGAACTTCAACGAGATGAAGGACCAGGTGTTCGCCGTGATCGGAATGATCGGGACTGCGGTGCTGAACGCCAACAAGGACCTGGTGGCTGAGGCGGGCGTCCCGCTGATCTTCCCCCTCGGGAACGTGCAGGTCTTCGCCAAACAGCCGAAGGAGAAGGTTAAGACCGTGTTTCAGGCCTACCCGGACTATACCGACGAGGGCGAGTTCATCGTCACGCAAGCGGCGAAGCTCGAGAAGGTCACGAAGGTGGCCGTGTTCGGGCAGAACGACGACTACGGGAAGCTCGGAGCGGACGGCGTGAAGAGGGGGCTGACCAAGCTCCCAGACGTGAAGCTGGTCGCGGAGGTCTTCTACGAGGTGACCGACCGCGAGCTCGGCACCCACGCGCTCAAGATCAAAGAGTCAGGGGCCGAGGCGGTCATCATCTACTCCACCGCTACCCACGCTGCGGGGCTGATCAAGGAGATGGCCAAGGTCGGCTACCGACCTAAGATCTTCTCGTCCTTTACTCTTTACGACCGGGACACCATGTTCCGGCTACTCGGCGATCTCTGGGAGGGCGCTTACTTCGACTCGACGCAGGCCCTCCGCGGCGAGCCCGCCGCCGACCGGTACATTGAGATCGTGACCAAGATCGAGCCGAAGCTGAAGGGGCGCGAGGGCTTCTGCGTCCAGGGCGCGGCCGACGTGGCCATCCTGGTGGAAGGACTGAAGCGTGCCGGCAGGAACCTCACCCGCGAGAGCTTCATGAAGGCGATGGAGACCATCAAGGACTACACTGACAATGGGCTCACCGCGTCCCTCACCTTCGGTCCGGATCGTCATCACGGCTACAACGCGGTGCGCTTGATGCGGGCCGGGAAGGCCGCCGATTCCAGCGTGAAGCAGATCACCGGCTACCAGATCTTCCCGCCGAAGTACTAGCGGGGACGGGATGGCTGAGCAGGCGCTGCTTCGGGTCAGCGATCTGACCCTCCGGTTCGGCGGGATCACGGCGCTTGCGGGCTTGGGCCTGGAGATCCGGGAGGGCGAGACGCTAGCGGTGATTGGGCCCAACGGGTCCGGGAAGACGTCCTTGTTCAACTGCATCACCGGGCTCTACCGGCCGACCTCGGGTGCCATTGCGTTCAGGGGAGAGAGCCTACTCGGCCTCTCCCCGGACCGCGTCACCGCGCGCGGAGTAGCGCGCACCTTCCAGAACCTGCGGCTGTTTTTCAACATGACGGTGCTCGACAACCTCCTGCTCGGGCGCCACCTCCACTTCAGGAAGAACCTTTGGGCGGCTGCCCTGCGCTTCCGGCGCGAGGAGATCCGTCACCGCCAGCGCTGCGAAGAGATCATCGAATTGCTCGACCTGGAGGCCTGGCGGAACGCTCGGGTGGGAGGCTGCGCCTTCGGCGTGCAGAAGCGGGTGGAGCTCGGCCGGGCGCTGGCGACCGAGCCCAAGCTGCTTCTCCTCGACGAACCGGTGTCGGGGCTCAACGCGGAGGAGAAGGAGGAGGTCAGCTACTGGATCCACGAGATGCGCGGCCGCTTCGGGGTGACGGTGCTCCTGGTGGAGCATGATCTCCGGGTTGCGTCGCGCCTGGCGGGGCGAATGGTGGTGCTCGATCGAGGCGAGAAGCTCACCGAGGGGACGCCGCAGGAGGTGCAGAAGCACCCGGGCGTGATCCGCGCCTACCTGGGGCCACAATGAGCGGGGACTCCGGGCCGCTGCTGGCCGTCTCGTCGATCGAGACGCTCTATATGGACCGGATCTACGCGCTCGCCGGCGTGTCGCTCGAGATCGGCGAGCGCGAGATCTTCGCCGTGCTCGGACCGAACGGCGCCGGGAAGACTACGCTCCTCAAGACCATCGCCGGCCTGCTGCGGGATCAGCCGAAGAAGGGCACCATCCGCATCGGCGGGCGTTACCTCGAGCGGCGCCGGCCAGAGGTCGTCGCGTCGGCCGGCATTGTGTTCGTGCCCGAGGATCGCGGCCTCTTCCGCGAGCTCACGGTGGCGGAGAACCTCGAACTCGGTCTGTGGGGCCGGCGGGACCCGCAGGTCCGCCAGGATCTGGAGCGCGTGCACGCGATGTTCCCGGTGCTCCGGGAGCGGCTCGATCAGCAGGCGGAGACCCTTTCCGGTGGCCAGCAGCAAATGCTCGCCATCGGCCGAGCCCTGCTCCGCCGGCCGCGGCTGCTGATGCTGGATGAGCCCTCGCTCGGCCTCACCCCGGAGATTTCAAAGCTCGTCTTTGGCGCGCTGGTAGAGATCAGCAAGGCCGGCACCACCATCCTACTGGTCGAGCAGAACGCGCGGCTCGCCCTTCAGATCGCACACCGGGCGGCCATTCTGGAGGCGGGGCGCATCGTTCTCCAGGGCACTCCCCACGAGCTGGCGGAGAACGAGGACGTGCGCGACGTTTACCTGGGGGTGGCGGCCGCCGCTGGCGCCGAGAGGGAGTTCCACCTCTACCGCAAGCGGAGGCGATGGTGAGTCCGATCCGAGCCCTTCCCGACAGACTCTTCGACCAGGCGCGCCGGCGCGGCGAGGCGATGGCGCTTCGCTACAAGCGGCTGGGCATCTGGCACCGCGTAACTTGGGGCGAATACGCGTCTCGGGTGCGGTGCGTGGCGGCCGCGCTGATCGCCGGGGGCCTGCGCCCGCGGGAGAGCGTGGCGATCCTGGGAGAGAACTGCCCGGAGTGGCTTTATTGCAGCCTCGGGATCATGTCCGCCGGCGGCGCTTCCTGCGGCGTCTACTCCACCTCCGCGCCCGAGCAGGTCCAGTACATCCTGGAACACTCCGAAGCGCGGGTGCTCTTCGTGGAGAACGAGGAGCAACTGGAGAAGGTGCTGCCCATCCTCTCCGCTACACGGGTGGAGCGGGTGATAGTTTGGGACGAGAAGGGGCTCTGGGGATTCGAGGGCGCGCGCGTCTCATTTTTCGCGGCGTTCCTGGCGGAGGGAGAGAAGGCGCTCGCCGCCCGGCCGGACCTGGTCGAGCAGCGGTTGGCGGCCGTCGATCCGGACGATACCGCGATGATCATCTACACCTCAGGTACCACCGGGCCGCCCAAGGGCGCGATGCTCTCCCACGCCAACACGCTCTTCACCGGCGAAGCCATCCAGAAGACCAATGGCCTTCGGATCGACGACGAGCTGGTCTCTTACCTGCCGCTGGCGCACGTCTACGAGAATCTCGGCACGGTGATGGAGCACCTCCTGATCGGCTACTTGGTGAGCTTCGTAGAGAACCTGGACACGCTGTTCCTGAACCTGCGCGAGATTTCGCCCACCTACTTCGCGAGCGTGCCGCGCATCTGGGAGAAGTTGGCCTCCACCATCGAGCTGCGGATGACGGACTCGACCCTGCTCAAGCGTCTGCTCTACAGGATCGCCCTGCACGTCGGCCGGCGCTACGTTCGGGCCGCGCGCCAGGGCACTCCATCGGTCGCCTTGAGGGCGGCGCGCTTCGTAACCTATTGGTTGGTCTTCGAGCCCTTGAAGCGGCGGATTGGCTTCGATCGCACCCGGCTGGCCATCAGCGGCGCCGCGCCGGCCTCGCCCGATCTGTTCGACTTCTTCCAGGCGCTGGGAATCCCACTTCTCGAGGGGTACGGGATGACGGAATCCTCCGGGGTGATCACCGTAAACCGCTTCGACCAGCCGCGCGTGGGCACGGTGGGCGAGCCTCTGGCGGGCATCGAGGTCCAGCTGGCGGAAGACGGTGAGATCCTCACTCGTGGTCCCCACGTCTTCAAGGGCTACTTCAAAGATCCCGAGCAGACGGCGCGCGCGATCGATTCCGAGGGCTGGCTCCACACCGGCGACGTGGGCGAATGGGAAGACGGACGGCTCAAGATCGTGGACCGCAAGAAGGACATCCTGATCACCGCGGGCGGGAAGAACATCGCCCCCGCCTACATCGAGAACAAGCTCAAGTTCAGCTCCTACATCCAGGACGCGGTGGTGATCGGGGACCGGCGCAAGTTTGTCTCGGCGCTAATCTTGATCGACGAAGACAACGTCACCAAATTTGCCCAAGACCACCGGCTGCCGTTCGGAACCTTCGCCGAGTTGACCCAATGCCCGGAGGTGAGGAAGCTGATCGCCCGCGAGGTGGAGGCGGTGAACAAGACGCTCTCCCAGGTCGAGACGGTGAAGCGCTTCGTGTTGTTGCCGCGGCGGTTCTACGAGGAAGAGGGTGACGTCACGCCGACCAAGAAGGTGAAGCGCCGCAACGTCGAAAAGCGCTATGCCGATCTGGTCGAATCCCTCTACCGGGACTAGCCGATGGATCTTGTCGAGTCTTACGCGGACGAGCTGCGGTTCGCGCGAAAGCCCATCGGGCGGACCCTGCTGGTGCTCCTGGTGGTGGGGCTGGCGGTGTTGCCCTGGTGGGCGCCGCGGGCCTGGCTGACGCGCGGGGCCGTGGTTTGGCTCTACGCCATCGGCGTGCTCGGGCAGAACCTGCTCATCGGGTACGCGGGGCAGCTCTCGTTCGGTCAAGCGGGCCTCCTCGCCATCGGCGCCTACTCCTTCGGGCACCTGCGCATTGCGGGGGTTCCGTTCCCGCCGGCGCTGCTCGGCTCGGGGCTGGCGGCCGGGGTGGCGGGGTGGGTGGTGGGCGTCCCGTCCCTTCGCCTCAAGGGCGTCTACCTAGCCATCGCCACACTGGGGTTCGGCACCGCGACCTACCAGATCTTCGCAAACGTGGAATGGTTATCCGGTGGGCGCGCCGGGCTTGGGATTCCCGGGCTCACCCCGCTCTTCGGCCTGCCCCGGGACGTGTACACCTATCTCCTCTACTACGGGATCTTTCTGGTCTTCATCGCGGTCGCCTATAATCTGGTCTCCTCTTACGTGGGTCGCGCCTTCGTGGCGATCCGCGACAGCGACCTCGCCGCCGAGGCAATGGGCGTCAACCTCACGCGCTACAAGCTCTTGGCCTTCGCGATCTCATCCTTCTACACGGGCGTCCAAGGCGCGCTGTTCGCGCAGTACCTCGGGCACCTCGAGCCACAGGCGTTCAACATCCAGGAGACGCTCAACTTCTTCGTGGCGATCACAGTGGGCGGCCTGGCCTCCATCGAGGGCTCCGTCTTCGGCGCCGCCTTCGCGATCCTCGTTCCGGTCCTGCTCGGCGACTTCCGATGGGCAGTGCCAGTGCTGTTCGGGGTGGCCATCCTGGCCGTTCTCATTTTCGAGCCGCTCGGGCTCGCCGGTGTTTGGCTGAAGACGCGGCTCTACTTCCGGATGTGGCCGTTTAGGTAGGTGCCCGATGGGAAGGTTTCTCCAATACGCGCTCGCCGGCCTCTCCGCGGGGAGCCTCTACGCGCTGGTGGCTCTCGGGCTGGTGCTGATCTACCGGTCCACCCGGGTGCTGAACTTCGCGCACGGTGACCTCGCCACCTTCGGCACCTACGTCGCCTTCGCCGCGATCACAGGCGGCATGTCGCTCGGGATCGCACTGCCCCTCGCGATTTTGGTGGGCGCCGTGATTGCTGTGGTCTTCTACTTCGGGGCGGTGGTCCCCGCGCAGCGGAAGGGGGCCTCACCCCTGGGAACCGTGATCCTCACCTCCGGCCTCGCCCTCATCCTCCAAGGGCTCACCGTCTACCGCTGGGGCGCGGAGCCTGACCGCTTCCCGTTCCCGCTCTCGGACAGCAAGGTCTGGCAGATTGGCCCCGTCTATGTGAGCCAGCTCTCGATCGGCACGCTCACCGCCGCAGCGGCGACGAGCCTGGTGCTGTACCTGCTCACCCAGAAGACCCGACTCGGCCTCGCCATGAGGGCCACGTCTGAGAACCTCCCCGCGGCGCAGACGCTCGGCATCCCCACTCGCCGAGTGCTTGCCTTCTCCTGGGGCGTCGCGGCGGCCCTCGCGGTGATCGCCGGAGTCTTCCTCGCGCCCGCGCTGCTTCTCGACCCGTTCTTCATGCTCGACCCGATGTTCAAGGGGCTCGCCGCTGCGGTGCTGGGGGGCCTGAACAGCCTGCCGGGTGCGATCGTTGGCGGCCTGATCCTCGGCGTGGCGGAGGCGGTGAGTGGCGCCTATCTGGCGATCGAGTTCAAAAGCTCACTCGCTTTCGTCCTGATTGTCGTGGTGCTGCTCCTCCGACCGGAGGGGCTCCTGGGCCGCGAGTTCCAAGAGCGCGTGTAAGAGGAACTAGCGCTCGACTTCGATAGCAGACTGACGCACTTCGATGTGGTCCTTCGAACACCCATCGAAGCGCGTCAGCCGTCGTTACCAGATCATTACCGGGGAGCCGCGGCGTGCTGAGGAGCGGTGGAGGTCTGAGCGTCGAAGACAACCTTGGCTACCGGTTCCTCGCGGACATCGAATCCATCGTCAAAACTGCGCTGCTCGGTGCTTCGGATCAGCCGACAATTCCCGGTGTCCTTCAAATAAGTTTCCCCGAGAGTAGTGGCGTCTTCAGCGCAAACGATCGGTCCAGCGGCAGTCCGATAAAGCACCTGCTTTCGAGCAGAATCGTAATAGAGCCCATCAACCTGCCTCTCGACCGGAGGGATAAACAGCGGTTCACTACCGCTCATGCTGGGTTGGACTTCAACATCAACCCAGGCTCGGCCCAACTTACGGTTCACCGCAAAGTCCGCTGAGATTTGCTGGTTCGAATTGTCGAGCGGCGCCTCGTAGACAATGACCTGTTCGGCATTCGCCACTCCGACAAACCCAACTACTAACGCACCGACTAATTTGCTTAACGATTTCATAATCTTCTTTCTCCTTCGAGATTGGTTTCGACCGTCAATGGCCTCTTCGTGAGTCGGAGAGCATTTCGCGTGCCACACATTGTGCTGCTCCTTGCCGAGGCCGATGACGGGCCAATGGGAGATTCGCGTCGAACGCTCGACACCTTCACGCACCACTCGACATCCTCCATGCTCGCGGCCTCCTTGTGCTTAGATGGATACCGAGGCAATCAGATTGTCGTCCCTTCGGCACAACACTTATGTCGCGGAAGAGGTGGCGGCGGCGGTCGCGTTCCTGGCGCGAAACCACGATCTGCTCGGACGCATCGCCTCGGTAGAACGTGAGAAATAATCCAAATCATTGCCTCACCGATGCGATATGCCCTGGCGGTAACCGCACGGGGGCTCAACCCATGGACTTGAACTTCACGCCCGCGGAACAAGCGTTTCGCGAAGAGGTGCGCGCCTTTGTCGCGGCCCGCCTGCCCCAAGACATCTGCAACAAAGTGTCGAACGGCGCAGGCGTGTCGAAAGAGGAGCTCATCCGCTGGCACCGAATCCTCCACCAGCACGGTTGGGGGGCGCCGAACTGGCCGAAGGAATTCGGGGGTACGGGCTGGGGACCGGTCCAGAAGTTCATTTTCGAGGAAGAGTGCGCGGCCGCCGGCGCCCCGGCCTTGTTGCCATTCGGACTCAAGATGGTAGGGCCGGTGATCATGGCCTTCGGCAATGCGGCGCAGAAGCAGCGCTTTCTTCCGCGCATCGCGTCCGCCCAGGACTGGTGGTGCCAGGGGTACTCCGAGCCGGGTGCGGGCTCGGACCTCGCGTCCCTGAAAACGCGCGCGGTGCGCCGGGGTGAGCATTACGTCGTCAATGGCCAGAAAACCTGGATCACCTTGGCGCAGCACGCGGACTGGATCTTTTGTCTGGTTCGGACCGACCCGGCTGCCAAGCAACAGTCCGGGATCTCCTTCTTGCTGATCGACATGAAATCGCCCGGGATCACGGTGCGCCCGATCGCGACGATGGGCGGCCACCACGAGGTCAATGAGGTCTGGTTCGAGGAGGTCCGCGTGCCCGCGGAGAACCTGGTGGGCGAAGAGAACAAAGGCTGGGAGTATGCCAAGTTTCTGCTTGGCCATGAACGCACCAACATTGCTGCCGTCGGTACATCCAAACGCGAGTTGCGGCGCCTGATACGGATTGCATCGGCGGAGCGCAAGCATGGCAAGCCGTTGATCGAAGACCCCTACTTCGCGGCTCGGGTGGCGCTTTTGGAGATCGAGCTGATCGCCCTGGAGATCACCAACCTGCGGGTGGTGTCGGCGGAAAGCGAACGGCGGGCACCGGGCACCGAGGCATCCCTGCTGAAGATCAAGGGCAGCGAGATCCAGCAGGCAATCGCGGAATTGACGATGCAGACGCTTGGGCCCGACGCCGTCTCCCTACAGCAAGGAACGATTGCGACTGATGGCGCACCCGAGCAACTGGGCCCGCCCTACCCTGAGCCGCCGGCCGCGACCTACTGCAACATGCGGAAGACCTCGATCTACGCTGGCAGCAACGAGATTCAGAAGAACATCATCGCCCGCTCAATTCTGGGCCGCTAGGACGCCATGGATTTCAACCTGACCAAAGAGCAGCAGATGCTGAGCGATCTGGTCCAGGGCTTCGTGACCAAGGAATACACTTTCGAGGCTCGCCGCCGGATTCTGAAGTCCCCCGACGGTTGGAGCCGGGAGGTCTGGTCGAAACTGGCGGAGATGGGACTGCTATCGCTGCAGGCTCCCGAGGAGTACGGAGGAATGGGGCCCTCGGCGATCGAGACGATGTTGACGATGCAGGCGATGGGTCGGGCGCTGCTTTTGGAACCGTACCTGTCCAGCGCCATACTCGCGACCGCGCTGGTGCGCGACCTCGGCTCTTCCGCCCAGAAGCAAGCCCTGTTGCCGCCGTTGACCGCTGGAGAAAAGATCGCCGTTCCGGCGCACCTCGAGCGTGGTTCGCGCTACGACCTGAGCCGAGTGCAAACCTCGGCGGTCCGCAGCCGCAACGGCTACCTCTTGAATGGCCGTAAGACGGTCGTCCTCCATGCCACTGCGGCGGACCTTCTGATCGTATCGGCGCGCACGGCAGGCAACACCGAGGACGAGGCGGGGCTCTCGCTCTTCGCGGTCGAACGCGAGGCGAAAGGCATCTCCCTGCAGAGCTACCCCACCCTCGATGGGCGGCGCGGCGCGGACGTCACTCTGCGCGATCTGCAGGTGCCGCGCGAGGCGCTGCTCGGTCCCGAGGGCGAAGCCTTTCCCGCGCTCTCGGCGGCATGGGATCTCGGGATTGCGGCTCTTTGCGCGGAGGCGGTCGGCGCCCTGGAGGCGATCTTCCAGCTGACCGTCGAGTACACCAAGACTCGCAAACAGTTCGAGGTGCCGATCAGCCATTTCCAGGCGCTGCAGCACCGAATGGTGGACATGCTGATCCATGTCGAGCAGGCGAAGTCGATGGGCTACCTCGCGGCGATGCGCTGTGATGAGCGCGACGCGGCGGTGCGCGGACGAGCCATCTCCGCCGCCAAGGTGCGGATCGGCCAAGCCTGTCGTTCGGTGGGCCAAGAGGCGATCCAACTCCATGGGGGGATGGGCGTGACGGACGAGATGAGCGTGAGCCATTATTTCAAGCGGCTCACCGCGATCGAGCTTTCCTTGGGGGATACCGAGCACCACCTCGAGAAATTCGCTCGAAGGGAGAACGCATGAGCGGAACGAACTACTCGACGCAGGGAGCGGTCGCGGTCATCACCCTGGATAGTCCCCCGGTCAACGCACTTAGCTATGAGGTGCGAAGCGGTCTGATGGCGGGTCTCGACCGGGCCGTGGCCGACGACAAGGTGAAGGCGATCGTCCTGATTGGCGGCGGAAAGATCTTTTCCGCGGGAGCCGACATCCGGGAATTCAACACACCCTCGGCAGGCGCTGAACCGAATCTGTATTCACTCCTCCGCGCGATCGAGGAGAGCCCCAAGCCGGTGGTGGCAGCAATTCACGGCGCTGCGACCGGCGGAGGTCTGGAGCTGGCCCTCACCTGCCACTATCGACTCGCCGTGCCAGGAGCGCAGATCTCGCTGCCCGAGGTGAAGCTTGGGCTGGTACCTGGCGCGGGAGGCACGCAGCGTCTTCCGCGCGTCGTCGGGCTGGAGACAGCGCTCAACCTGATCGTCTCCGGCGCGTCGGTGGCATCCGAGCAGCTCAAAGGCACCGCACTGTTTGACGCGCTTCTGGAGGGGGACCTACTTCAAGGTGCGGTGGCCTTCGCCGCAAAGCTCAGCCCCGAAAAGCCCCATCGGCTGGTGCGCGACCTTCCGATCCAGCACCCGAACCCGGAAGGCTTCCTCGAGTTTGCCCGAAACGCAGTGGGGGCCGTCTCGAAGGGGTACCCCGCCCCCCTCAAGTGCATCGACGCGATTGCCGCGGCGGTCTCCAAGCCTTTCGCCGAAGGACTGCGGATCGAGCGCGAGCTTTTCATACAGCTGATGCAGACGAGCGAGTCGAAAGCGCTCAGGTACGCGTTCCTTGCCGAGAGGGCGGCGTCGAAGATTCCCGACGTGCCGGAAGATACTCCGCCACGGGCGATCCGAAACGCGGCGGTGATCGGAGCGGGCACGATGGGAGGCGGCATCGCGATGTCCTTCGCCAACGTCGGGATCCCCGTAACGGTGTTGGAAGTGAAGAAAGAAGCGCTCGACAAAGGGATCGCCACGGTTCGGAAGAACTACGAAGGCAGCGCGAAGAAGGGGAAGCTGACCGCCGCGCAGCTCGCAGAACGGACCGGGCTGATCCGGCCGACGCTAAACTACGCCGACCTCGCTCAGGCCGACATCATCATCGAAGCGGTGTTCGAGGACATGGCGGTGAAGTTGGACGTGTTCGGGAAGCTCGACGAGATCGCGAAACCAGGCGCTATCCTGGCGAGCAACACGTCCACCCTGGACTTGAACAAGATCGCGCGCGCCACCCGCCGCCCCCAGGATGTGATCGGCACGCACTTCTTCAGCCCTGCGAACGTGATGAGACTTTTGGAAGTGGTGCGCGGATCGGCGACGCAGAAAGACGTCCTCGCCACGGTGATGGGGCTGGCGAAGAAGCTTAACAAGACGGGGGTGGTTGCCGGAGTCTGCGATGGATTCATCGGCAACCGGATGCTCGAGTTCTACTGGCGTGAGACGATGTTCATGCTGGAAGAGGGCGCGTTGCCGCAGCAGGTCGACTTTGCGCTGGAACAATGGGGAATGGCGATGGGACCGTTCCGGGTTTCGGATCTCGCCGGCAACGATGTGGGCTGGTACATCCGCAAGCGCCGCTACGTTGAGAAGCCGCAGATGAAGTTCTCTCGGATTGCCGACCGGATCTGCGAGCTGGGCCGGTTCGGACAGAAGACGGGCGCCGGTTGGTATCGCTACCAGGCGGGAAAGCGCGACGCCATTCCCGATCCGGCGGTGGAGGAGCTGATTGCCGCATACCGGAAGGAGATCGGCGTGACCCCTCGCCGGATCTCCGATGAAGAAATCGTCGAGCGCTCCGTTTTCGCATTGGTGAACGAGGGGGCGAGAATCCTGGAGGAAGGCATCGCCCTTCGCGCTTCGGACATCGACGTGGTTTACCTCACCGGCTATGGCTTCCCTCGGTTCCGCGGCGGGCCGATGTTCTATGCCGACACGATTGGGCTTTATGGCGTGGTGCGCAGGATGAAGCGTTTTGCCGCAAATCCGCACGGCGATCCGGACTTCTGGAAGCCGGCGCCGCTGCTCGCCAAATTGGCCGCCGAAGGAAAATCCTTCCATTGAGCGGGAGACATCCATGACCGACGCAGTGATCGTATCCACGGCCCGAACCGGGCTCGCCAAATCCTGGCGAGGCGCCCTGAACATGACCTACGGCGCGACGCTGGGCGGCCACGTGGTCAAGGCTGCGGTCGAGCGCGCCAAGCTCGACCCCCCCGAAGTGGAAGATGTACTGATGGGCTGCGCTCTGCCGGAGGGGACCACCGGCGGAAACATCGCTCGCCAGATCGCGCTTCGCGCCGGGCTGCCGCCCAGCACAGCCGGGACGACGGTCAACCGTTTCTGCTCGTCGGGTCTGCAAACCATCGCCATCGCCGCCCAGAGGGTGATCGTCGATCGCGTGCCGGTGATCGTGGCAGGCGGGTTGGAGTCCATCTCCTGCGTGCAGAACGAGCTGAATTCGCACATGGCAAGAGATCCATGGCTCATTCAGCACAAACCCGCGATCTACGACTCGATGCTTCAGACCGCGGAGACGGTGGCGAAGCGCTACGGCATTGATCGCAAGAGACAGGATGAATACGGCGTCCGCAGCCAGCAGCGCGCCGCCGCGGCGCAGGCGGCCGGAAGATTCAAAGATGAGATCGTTCCAATCACCACCCTGATGGCGATCGCCGACAAGGAGTCGGGCCGACTGTTCACTCGGGAAGTCACGCTTTCGGCCGACGAAGGAATTCGGCCGGACACGACGTACGAAGCGGTCTCCCAGATCAAGCCGGCTCTGTCCGGCGGTGTCGTTGCGGCCGGCAATGCCAGCCAATTCTCGGACGGCGCTTCTGCTTGCGTGGTGATGGACGCTAAGCTCGCGCAGAGGCGCGGGCTGCAGGCGCTCGGCATCTTTCGCGGTTTCGCGGTCGCCGGTTGCGAGCCGGACGAGATGGGCATCGGGCCGGTGTTCGCCGTGCCTCGGCTGCTGGAACGGACCGGCATCAAGATGCAGGAAGTCGGGCTCTGGGAGCTGAACGAGGCTTTTGCCGTGCAGGTGATCTACTGCCGCGACCGGCTGGGCATCCCGGACGACCAGCTGAATGTCGACGGCGGGGCGATCGCCATCGGCCACCCCTACGGCATGACTGGCGCACGGCTGGTCGGCCACGCCCTGATCGAAGGCAAGCGGCGCGGCGTGAAGTACGTGGTTGTCACCATGTGCGTGGGCGGTGGGATGGGTGCAGCGGGGCTGTTCGAAGTGGCATGACTCAGTCAGCTTCGCGCTTCTTCAGCCTGAACGTACCTATCCCCTTCGCCTGCACCTCTCCCGAGGCGTCCCGCACTTCGCCCTCGCAAAACACCAGCGAACGGCCGCTTCGCAGCACCCGCCCCTCAGCGCGCAATAATCCCGAGCAGGGGCGAATGAAGTTCACGGTGAGGCTGACCGTCACGATCCCGGCGGCATGACCATCTGTCGTCCGCGCCGCCGAGCCCATGGCGACATCGAGCAAGGTAAGAAGAACGCCACCGTGCGCGAATTTCCAGCTGTTGGTCAGTTCGTGGCGAACCTCAATCGACACCACGGCACGTCCCTTCTCCCGGTGCTCGGCGCGGGCAGCCAACAGCTTCAGAAAAGGAATTTTGCGACCGAAGAAGGCCTCGCCGACCGGGCTCGTCATGCGATCGAAGAGCCGCCATCCACCACGATGTATTGCCCGGTAATGTGCCGCGACGCTTCCGAGGCGAGAAGCGCGATCGTTCCTTTCAGATCCTCTGGCCCCCCCAATCGACGGAGCGGCGTCGCGGCGACGATTTTGTCTTCCATCTTCTCGAGCAACCCTCGAGTCATCTTCGAGGGGAAAAACCCGGGGCAGATGGCGTTCACATTGATGTTGTACTGGCCCCACTCCGCCGCCAATGCGCGAGTGAAGCTGATCGCCGCTGCCTTGCTGGTGTTGTAGGCGATGGTCGTCATCTCGGGGGGACCGGCGTGGAGGCCGGCGACCGAAGCCACGTTGATAATCTTCCCGGAGCGCTTGGGGATCATGCTGCGCCGGCCCACGTCCTGGGTGAGAAAGAACATCGCGTTGATGTTCAGGTCCATCACCTTCTTCCACGCCTCCGCGGGATAACTCTCGGCGGGTGCGCCCCAGGTGGTGCCTGCGTTGTTGACGAGAATGTCGATGCCACCAAACTTTCCCAACACCACATCCACCATCTTTGGAATGCCTTCGAAGTGAGAAAGGTCGCCGGCAATGGTCAGCACCTGGATCCCTTTCTCCCCAAGATGCTTGGCGGCCTCGTCCAGCTCGCCCTGCTTGCGGGCGATGAGCGCCACCTTGGCGCCCAATTCACCGAGGGCCTCGGCCATCTGCAGCCCCAGCCCGCGAGAGCCTCCGGTGATCAGGGCTGCCTTGCCTGAGAGATCGAACAATTGTTTTACGTCCATTTTCTAGCCCCCTTTTAGCTGAACCGCTGCACGGTGCGTTGCCAAACTCGCTCGAATAGACTCGCCACGCCTCCCGGCATGACGTACATGCAAACAATCAAGGAGACTCCGTAGACTGCCCAAGAAGCCGATTTCGAAATCTCGTACGTCAGGCTGGGCATGAATTGGATGAAGATGGCGCCGAGGACGGCCCCCGAGATCGATGCCAGCCCTCCCACCACGACGCCCACGAGCAAGGTGATGGAGAGCCACGCGGTGAAGCTGTCCGGCGACACGTATCCGACCGAGAGCGCGGCAAGCGACCCCGCAATTCCGGTGTAGGAAGCGCTCAACCCGAAACAGAAGGATTTGTAGAGCGCATTGTGGATGCCCATCGTTTGAGAAGCGATCGGGTTATCTCGGATCGCGATGATCGCTCGGCCGATTCGACCTCGCAAAAGATTCGAGGCGATGAGCGTGAGCAAAAGCAAAATGGCCAAGGTGAGGAAATAGATCCACTGGTCCGGATTGAGCTTCAGAAAGTGCGGCGAATCCGGCTTGGGAACGACCATCCCCTGAGTGCCCCCGGTCCAGGCATCATAATGCTTGAGAATTTGCGGCACGGATAGGGCGAGCGCGAACGTGGCCAACGCCAGATAGGTTCCGGCCAACCTCAGCGCCGGCAGTCCGAAGAGAAAGCCGACCACGAAGCAAAGTACGCCGGAAACCGGGAGCGTCCATCCGTAGGCGATGGCCCACCGCTCGATCAAAATCGCCGTGGTGTATCCGCCGATCGCATAAAACGCTCCATGTCCGAGCGAGATCTGCCCGTTGTACCCCGTCAGGATGTTCAAGCCGAGCAGCGCGATCGCGTAGGAACAAACCTGGGAGTATTGAAAGAGCGCATAGTCGCTGCTCACCAAGGGAAGCCCGCAAGCAAGCGCCACCCATGCGAGCGCCGCGATCCATGTGGCGCTGCGCTGCGATTCCGAGGCCCGGCTGCCCCCCAGAACCGATTTGACTATGGGCGCAGTCATCCTTTTGCCTCGCTCAGGCGTGCTGCGCGCGACCGAACAGGCCGCTCGGTTTGAAGATCAAAACGAGGACGATGATCGCCAACGCCACGGTCAGCTTGAGATCTGTGCCGATGAATCGGATGTAGGTTCCCGCCAGGTTTTCGATAATCCCCACCAGGAATCCGCCAACCACCGCGCCGGATGGGCTCGTGAAGCCGCCGAGGGTGGCGGAGGCAAACGCGTAGATCAGGATGCCCCCCATCATGTTCGGATCGAGAAACAGAACCGGTGCGACCAGCATGCCAGCGACCGCCCCGAGCGCTGCAGCCAGGCCCCATCCCAGCGCGAGCATCCAGCCGACGCGAATGCCCACCAGGCGGCTCGGGACTGGATATTGAGCCGCGGCCCGCATCGCGAGCCCGAGATCGGTGTAGCGGAAAAAGAAGTAAAGCAGAACCAGCAGTGCCAGGGTGATCCCGAGCGAGCCCAGGCTGTGGGCGCTGAGCACAATCCCCGCGATGGTGATCGGAGCAATCGGAAACGGGCTGGGAAATGTCTGAATGGTGTGGCTGAAGATCCAGCCCGCCAGGCTGTTGAAGATCGTGAGCAGGCCGATGGTAACGATGGTGATGGCCAGCACCGGAGCGCGCTCCAGCGGCCGCAAGATCGCGCGCTCGATCGTGATTCCACCCACGAAAGCGATGAGTAGGGTGGCGAAGAATGCCGCCCAATACGGCGCACCTGCATGGATCAGTGACACCGCGATGTAGGTCGAGAACATGGCCATCTCGCCCTGGGCGAAGTTGACCGCGTTGGTGGCCACATAGGTCATCACCAAAGCCAGCGCCAGCGCGGCGTAGATCCCGCCGGAAGCGAGGCCCGAAACGATCTGTTGCAGAAAAGCGTCCACCGCTACGCTTCGTGCTGCATCAGAGGCCGTTCGAAGCCGGTGCCGGGCCCAAAGGCTTTCCGCCAGCGCCTGCTTCGAACGTCAAGGGCGAGTTGGCCGGCTGCTGGTTCACTCCCGGCTTGGTCCAATCGCAAACGCCGGTGGCGAAGACCTGCTGCAGGCGCGCCAACTGCGTGGCGGTGAACGTTACGGTGTAGTCCGCAGCGGTCCGAAGGTCTGGGCGCAGACGGGCTCTGCTCATGAAATGTCTTAAACATTGACATTGCCTCGGAGCGAGCTTTGCGCGTTAACTCAACTCTTTGCTCAGTTCAAGGGGAACGCATTTCGGCCCCGAGGAGCGAGCATGGATAAAATCTGGAAAAAACACTGGCCTGCCTCGGTCGACGAGGCGTCGATTCGCTTTTCCGACGAGCCACTTCCCGCGCACCTCGGCCGCCAGGCCGAGCGGGTTCCCGATCGGCCGGCCCTGATCTTCTACGGCCGCGAAGTCACCTTTCGCGAGCTGGACGCGGCGGTAAGCCGCTTCGCCGGCTGGCTACGCAGCCGCGGAATTGAGGCCGGGGATCGGGTCGCGGTTTCTCTCGAGAACTCGCCACAGTTCGCCATCGCCTATTACGGCTCGCTCCGCGCCGGAGCAATCGTCGTGTGTCTCAATCCGATGCACAAGGCGGTCGAGTTGCTCCACCAATTCCAGGACTCCGGAGCCCGGGCGTTGGTGACGTCGGATCAGGGTTACGCCCTGGTCGCGCCGATCCGCAACCAGACTCGGCTCGAATTCGTGGCGGTGACCTCCTACCGCGACTTTTTGCCCAACGAGCCGGATTTGCCTCCACCGCCCTCCTTCCTGGAACCGACAAGCGCCTGTCCGGACACCGAATCATTTTCCGAGATTTTGGAGAAAGGGCCGCAGCTAACGATGCCCGTGTCGAGGGCGCCCGAGGATACAGCGCTGTTGCAATACACCTCAGGCACCACCGGCACTGCGAAGGCGGCCGAGATCACGCACCGAAATCTGGTCGCAAACTGCGAGCTGCAGCGCGTGTACGTCGGCGTCCACGAGGAAGACACCACGCTCGGGGTGTTACCGTGGTTTCACATCACCGGGATGGAATGCCAGATGAACATGATGGCGTACGTCGGCGCATCGTTGGTCGCGATCGGCCGTTTCGATCTAGTGACCGTGCTGCGCGCGATCGAGCGCTACCGGTGCAGGCGGACGACGCTGATCACCACGGTCAATGCCGCAATCGTCAACTTCTCCCGCGCCCGCGAGTTCGACCTCTCGTCGCTGCGTGCTTGCTTCTCGGGTGGAGCCCCTGTGCCCCCGGAGATCGCCCGACGGTGGGAGGCGCTCACCGGCTATGCGTTGATCGAGGGCTACGGCTTGAGCGAAACCACTGCACCGACGCACATCAATCCTCCACACCGGCCCAAGTACGGCACGATCGGCCTTCCGCTGCCGCTCACCGACGCCCGCATCGTCAGTCTGGAGGATAGTGCGACCGAGCTCGGCATCGGGCAATCGGGGGAAATTGCGGTACGCGGGCCGCAGGTGATGAAGGGATATTGGCGCAACCCCGCCGCGACCGCAGAGGCGTTCCGCGACGGCTGGTTTCTCACCGGCGACATCGGCCGCGTCGATGAAGAAGGGTACTTCACCATTCTCGAGCGCAAGAAAGACCTGCTCAAGGTGTCCGGGTACTCCGTCTTTCCAGCGGAGGTTGAGGCGATGATGTATCGCCACCCCGCCATTGCTGAAGTTGCCGTGGTGGGCGTGCCCCATCCTTATCGAGGCGAAGACCCGGTCGGCTTTGTGGTGTTGAAGCCAGACGCCCAGGGGATGGTGCTCGAGGAAGAGCTCGCGCAGTGGTGCCGCTCGGAAATGGCTGTCTACAAGGCGCCGCGATCGATTTACTTTGTGAACGCCCTGCCCAAGACCGCGTCGGGAAAAATTCTGAGGCGCGAGCTGCGCGAGAAGGCCGCCGACGTCCTCCGTCAAACGGCATGAAAGATTCGACTCCCATGCGAGAAATCAAAGCCTTCGTCGTCACCGGATCCTCGAGCGGAGTGGGGGCCTCCACCGCGGTGGAGCTCGCGCGTCGCGGTTGGGCCGTGGTGATCAATTACAGCAAGAGCCACACCGAGGCGGAAGAGATCGCGCAGGCCTGCGTTCGCGCCGGCGGGGAAGCAGTGGTGGTGCGAGGTGATGTGGCGCAAGACGCCGACTGCCGCCGCCTCGCCGCCGCCGCATTGGACAAATGGGGTCGCCTCGACGGTCTGGTAAACAACGCCGGCACAACGAAATTCGCTCCGATGCGCAACCTCGACGCGCTGTCGGCCGAGGACTTTCACCGGATCTTTTCAGTCAATCTGATCGCCGCGTACCAGATGATCCGCGCTTGCGAAGGCCCGTTGCGCACGGCCCGAGGCGCCGTGGTCAATGTTTCATCGATCGCCGGGACCCTGGGTATCGGTTCCTCGGTCGCGTACGCCTGCTCCAAAGGCGCGCTGAACACGCTCACGCTCGCTCTTGCCCGCGCTCTTGGGCCGGAAATCCGGGTGAACGCCGTGCTTCCAGGGTTCACCGAAACACGGTGGCTCAAGCAGGGCCTCGGCGACCAATACGCCCGGGCCAAAGCGGCCTATTGCGAGCAGAGCGCGCTCGGCACGACGCTGACGCCCGAGGAGGTGGCGGCCAGCATTGTCGCGCTGCTGGAATCGAAGAAGATCACCGGCCAACTTTTGACAGTCGACGCCGGCCGCAGCATCGGAACGATGTAACGCGCAGACGGGTGCCATCTTCCGCTCACTGCTGGTAGCGGCGCAGCTCTAGCTTACCGATCTGATTGCGATGCACCTCGTCAGGCCCGTCCGCCAGCCGCAGCGAGCGCGCCTCGGCGTACGCCTTCGCCAGGAATCTATCCGTGACGCCCCCGCCGCCATGCGCTTGGATCGCCCAGTCGATCACCTGGCACGCCATGTTCGGGGCTGCCACTTTGATCATTGCGATTTCTTTGGCCGCCGATCGGTTGCCCACGTTGTCCATCATGTATGCCGCATTGAGCACCAAGAAGCGCGCCTGATCGATGTTGATCCGCGCTTCGGCGATCCGCTCCTGAGTAACGCTCTGCTCCGCGATCGGCCGTCCGAACGCGACGCGTTTTAGAACCCGTTCGCACATCTTCTGCAACGCCCGCTCCGCCAGGCCGATCAGCCGCATGCAATGATGAATCCGGCCCGGGCCGAGCCGACCCTGCGCGATTTCGAAGCCCCTCCCTTCCCCCAACAGCACGCTCGAAAGGGGCACGCGCACGTTTTCAAACACGATTTCCGCATGACCGTGCGGCGCATCGTCGAACCCAAACACCGGCAAGTGCCGCAAGACTTTGATACCGGGTGTTTCCATCGGCACGACGAGCATCGATTGCTGCAGGTGCCGATTGGGATTCCCTGGGTCAGTCTTGCCCATGAAGATCAGCACCTTACAGCGCGGATCGTTGGCGCCGGACGTCCACCACTTGTGTCCATTAATCAGGTAGTGATCGCCTTCTCGCACGATGCTTGCCTGAATGTTGGTGGCGTCGCTCGAAGCGACCGCCGGTTCGGTCATCGCGAAGGCGGAGCGAATCTTCCCCTCGAGCAGGGGTTGCAACCATTGCTTCTTATGTTCCGCCGTACCGTAACGCACCAACACTTCCATGTTTCCGGTATCCGGCGCACTGCAGTTGAACGCTTCGGGCGCGATCGGCGAGCGTCCCATGATTTCGCACAGCGGCGCATACTCGAGATTGGTGAGGCCCGCGCCGTGCTCGGACTCGGGGAGAAAGAGATTCCACAAGCCTTGGGCGCGCGCTTTGGTTTTCAAATCCTCGACGACTCGAGTTGGCACCCAGACGTTGCCCTTGCGACGATTTTCCTCCAGTTCGTCGTCGAATTTTGCCTCTGCGGGATAGATGAATTCGTCCATGAACGCGTTGAGCTTCGCTTGCAGCGACTTCGTCTTTTCCGAAAACGCGAAATCCATGATCTTCCCCTGTCGAGTGATCCACGCGTCGAAGGGCTAACGCTTAGCCCCCGCGAGCGATGAGTTGCTCCACTTGTCGCCACCCTTGTTCGGCAAGTGGCCCTGCGCGGCGGCCGGCCTCAATCGCGTTCGGGTTGGAGGCGTTGCCTTGTAGCGCCCGCGCCATGATCCCCTGAAGAATGCCGGCGAGCCGGAACATGTTGAACGCCATGTAATACTCCCACTCGTTCTCCGGAACCCGATCGCGACCGACGCGACGGCAATAGGCGCCAAGGTACTCCGACTCCGAAGGAATACCGAGCGCTCGAAAATCCTCTCCCACCAACCCACGGAACTGATCGGGCGTTAAACGCCAGGTCATGCAGTGATAGGAAAAATCCGAGAGGGGATGTCCCAATGTCGACAGCTCCCAGTCCAGCACGGCCAGCACGCGCGGCTCGCTGGGATGAAAAATCAGATTGTCGAGGCGGTAATCACCGTGGACGATGCGCGTCTCATCGTCGGCTGGAATGTGTTCCGGCAGCCAGGCGATCAGATTATCCATCGCCTCAATCTTTTCCGTCTCCGAAGCGCGGTACTGCTTCGTCCAGCGATCGATCTGGCGCGCGAAGTAACTCCCGCTCTTGCCATAGTCCCCAAGACCGATGGCGCGATAATCGACCCGATGGAGGGCGGCGATGATCCGGTTTGTTTCGTCGAAAACCGCGCTGCGCTCAGAGCGGGTCAGTCCGGGCAGCCGCGGATCCCAGAAGATGCGACCTTCCACGTAATCCATGATGTAGAACGCAGTGCCGATCACCGTGTCGTCCTGGCATAAGGCGTAAGTCTTGGCCACGGGGACATCGGTTTGGGAGAGCGCCGTGATGACGCGATACTCTCGATCTACGGCGTGCGCGGAGGGCAAGAGCTTGCCGGGAGGCTTGGAGCGCATCACGTAGCGTCTGCCGCTCGCGTGAATGAGAAACGTCGGATTGGATTGTCCACCGCTGAATTGTTCGACCTCGATCGCGCGGATCGATTCATCCACCTGCCGGCGCATGTACTCGGCCAACCGAACAGCATCGAAACGATGCGCTTCACGAACCGGCCCGGTTTCCACGAAACCTCCCTTTACCTCTCGACTTTCAAAGACGCTGCTTCGGAGGAGGTAGGATTCGAACCTACGAAGGGCTTTCACCCTTGGCGGTTTTCAAGACCGCTGCCTTCAGCCGCTCGGCCACTCCTCCGCCTGATTTTATTAAGTTTTTTCGCTTCGACTTGTAATTCTGTCCCTTGGGGCAGTAAAAGGGCAGTAATTGGAGGTAAACGGTATGGCTCGACTGTGGATTAAGGGTGAAGCGGGTAGCTGGGCTGGTGGTCGCATTGCGCTTGATAAAGATGGCGATCGGGTTTGGGTGATCCAAAAGATGGTTGGCCCCTCTCGCCATAACATAACGCTGCAGGTTGATTCCGAGCGAAAAGCGCTGATCGAACTGGCGCGGTTCGAGGAAGATCCGGAGAGGTACTCCCATCGCACGGTGAAGCAGCCGATCGTTTTGGATGATGCGGCGATCTCCGATTTCATCGCCTTTAAGAACCGCGCGGCGCAATCCAAGAAGCATGTTTTCGACGCTGAAAACTACCTCAAGCGGTGGCAAGAGCTGTTCGGCCCGAGGGACATCCGATCGTTCACCACTGCCGATTTGTTGGCCTGGCTGGATGGGCGCAAGCCGTGGACCAAGCCGCAGAGCGGCAGAAAGCATTTGCTCATTCACTTGAAGGCGTTCACGAACTACCGCAGATCCGGAACGGCGGATCTGGAGATCAACCGCGATCCTTCCCTCGCGTTGCGGATGCCAGCCGTGAGAGCGGCCAGGACGGTCAAGGCTAAAGATTATTCGATCGCGGATACCGAGAAGCTTTATCGCAACCTCGATAATCAAGCGATGCGCGATATGCTGCTGGTCCACGCTAAGACCGGTTTGCACGGCAGCGAAGTTTCCAGGCTCATCTTCAAAGTTGGCGGTTCGAGGGTGGATGTGGTGGAAGGGCAAGGCGCGATTTCTGCGGTTTTGCACATCATCCACAAATCCGGAGACGAGCACTTGCAATCGATCGACGCGCAAACCCTTTGCGCGGTCCAGCGGCTGGTAGCTCGGGGTTATCCGCCCGATAGCGGTCATTTTCATCGGAAGCTGCAACAGCTTTGCACCTCTCTCAAATTACCGGCGATGGCCATGGGTAGATTTAGGCACGCCTTTGTCAGCTGGCTCTCTCAATGCGGGAAGCTGGTCCATCCGTCCGGTGGTGAGGGACTGCCGTTGACCGTAATTCGGGATCTAGTTGGCCACCGAAATGCCGAGACCACCGATGTCTTTTATCGGCATCAAAAAATCCCGCCTATGGGTGTGGTACCGCTCGCGCTCCATCATCCGCAAGATCCAGTCCCCTTGGCTTCGGCTGCCGCCCGACCAGTCGCTTCCCCCGCATAACCGCCAACACCGACGCGCTGGTGATCATGGTGCAGCGCCCTACCTTTGGGGCTCGGCGCAAGCGCCCTTGTCGCAGTAATTCGAACAGGCACCAGCGACCGCATTTCAAAAGCTCCATGGCATCCTGCGAGCTGAGGGTGGGCAATCGCTCTAGGCGATCAAGCGCGGTTAGGCTGGGATTGCTCTGCACGACTAACTAGCGCTCTCCAGCAGATCGATCAGTGACTGAATCTGCTGCTTAATGACTCGATCGGTTGCGTTGCTCTTTTCCGTTCTGAGAAGTTCCAGCGTTTCGTTGAAGCTAGCGGTACCGGGACCGTTCCTAACCGCACTCTGGACAGCTGGCACCAACAGCGGTTGAAGGCGAGCTGGTAGCCTGGCAAGCTCAGCTTCGATTTCCTCTTCAAGAGTCATTGCCTCACCATTTCTCGATCTCACTCGGCCACCGCTGCAGGCGTTTGAGCGTGGTGCCATTGGTCCTGATTCGATAGACCGCAAGCACGCCGTTGACGTTTCGGAGAACTACGTAAGATTTGCCCTCGAACTCCGTCACTCCGCTTGAATTGGCTGGCTGGACTAATCCTCCAGCATGGAACCACTCAGTCACCGCGCGCTGTAGGAACTCCTTTTCATTGCTCATCGTCGTTTCTTCTAGTCCTTTCAAAAAAAAGAGGGGCGCGATCCGAAGACCACGCCCCCACCCCTTGGGACTTCTAGGCTTTACCTGTATCAAACCAACTACAGGAAGTCAACACAGACATTAATTATGCACATAACTTGCGTATAATTTGCGCATGATTTTCGTATGTTTTGAGAAGATCTCATTAATAACGTCCACATTATCCCGAAGAATGGCGGATCTGGAATCAGGAGCAAGCCATCAAACAAGCGAAGGCGCTGGGCAAAGGCGATGTCCAGGTCTGGATCTACTGCTTCACGCGGGAGACTCTGCTCTTTGCTGGCGCACTCGGTGGGGTGCAGGCTTAACTCAAGGGGGTACGGGGCGCGGTCTTCGGAGTGTGCCCTTCTTTCTGCGCGTGCCCCTCTCTTGATCAGCGCCCTTTGGGTTTGCGCGGCCCACGCTTTTTCCCTAACGGCCATCCGCCTTTTTTCGCGTTTATCCGGGCGGCGCGGGTCTTGGCTGGGCTTCGAGCTTTGCCGCCGATTCTGCCGCCCAAGCGCCCAAGGATGGCCGCTGCAGCCGCGATGGCAGGCGCTGCACGCTTCTTACGCTGGCGCTTGGGCATGGCGGTTATTTTTCATAAACCCTGGTAATCCGGAAAACTGCTATTCAATGCCGTATTTTTGGGACAGCGACTTACGAACGAATCCGGCATCGTAAACCAGGGTGGGCAAATCTGGCCGCTCGGTAAAGCAGACGATGGTGTTTGAGCTCCTGGGCTTCGAGTAGTGATAGGTCTGACCGCCATAGGTGGTGGTTTGAGAGCTTCCGTAAGCCGTATTCCCCACCGCCGTTACGGTCCCGGTGGTGTAAGACTGCTGGGGCGTGGTGTAGCTGCTGGTCTCCGAGCTGTGCGCCCGGTCAATGATCACGAAGTAGTTAAATCCGTGCTCCAGCGCGATGTCTGCGCTGCGCAGCAAAGAAAAGTCCGCCGCGCGCTCCCCAGAAGTATATGCGTTGCCCCTAAAGGTCACGGTCCAGGCGTTTTTATCGAGCTGGGTTTCGGAAAAGCCGCCAGTAAAACCCCTGCCGTGGTAACCGGTGGCGCAACCCATCATCAACACACTTGCCATTACGGCGCCGATCGGGATCAAAACAGGGCATTTCATAGGTAAACCCTCCAAAGCCCCTATAAAAGCCACCTAGGGCCGCAAGAGTCAAATCCCAAATCGGTTTGGGTTTAGAGGCTCGGATCTCGGTGCCCGGCAACATACACGCCGTCGCGACCTTCACAGCTCAAGCAGGGCGAACCGAAGGGCGAACCGCCTTGGCCCGTAGATAACCAAAGATGGTGATTTGGGTCACTGTCACCGAAATGCACGTACATCCAGCGGTGACCCAGCTCGTGATCGAGGCCGTACATATCTCGGCCAATTTCAATGAATTTGTACTCGTAGGTGGAGCCGGAGACCGGGGAGTCGAAATCACCGATATGCACGGTCCACACGCGCTCATCGCGGATCACGATCGATTCGATGCCCTGAGCTGCCCGATCGAAGTCCGGGAGCGGGTGCATTAAGCCGTAGGCCAGGGCGGCGTTCTCGGCAACTACGCTGCAATCCACCGGGTGATTGCTGCCGATCATCCCCAAGACGGTTTCACAGTGCCACGCGGTCGGTGGCGGCGAATAACCGCCGCATCCAAACAGCACCAGCACGACGGTACAGCCCAGCAACCGGCATCTAATCCACCGCGAAACCCTTGCTTTCATCATGGTAGTCCCTTTCCCAAAGAAAGGTTGAGATTTGGGGAACGACTACCGTTCTCGGGAGCGGAAAGGAATACCGAAAGCGACTTGGGTTTCTACCCTCAGCGGTTATCTAAACCGGGGTTTGGCCCGCCAAGACCTTGGAACGTCGAGACTGTCTGTAATTAGGACAGTAATCGGGAAGCAAAAGGGGTCGAAAAATGACCCTTTTGGCTCAATCGAAGAAACTGACCGTCAGTCCCTCCAGCTGGTGCTCAATGGGCGTTAGCTCCCCGCGCTCAACCAGCCAGCTGCAGAATCGTTTAATAACCGCTAGCCGGTGGTATTGGGCGCTGTGCGCCTGCTGCAAGATCTCGGCGATGCGCTCTAAGAAATCCTTTTGTCTCAAGCAGACCGCCGTGCGCTCGCCGTTTAAACGCTTGCGCCACCACTCCAGGTAAAGCCGTTGCTCATACACCCACCTGGGGCTGTTTTTGGCCGCTGAATCGGCAAGGAAAGCGCGGATCCTGACTCGATTGATGTGAATTCGGGATCGGCGCCGCTGGAGCTGTAAAGGCTGCACTCCAAGTCAGACGGATTTCAGAGCGAAAACCTCTATACGCCACGGTCTATTTACGGTCGGCGAAAACCTCTATACGCCACGGTCTAGGTCGGCGGGATTGACTGGTAGCGAGCACAACCGGGGCTTTTTGTTGGCTGCTGGGACTCTCCGGCCTACGCTGGTCAGCATGGGTCCATGGTGGGAAGTAGTCCGGTTTGCTGCCGACAAACTCGTAAGCTGGCCGGTGGTCGCCTTCGTTGCGGTTTGGGCGTTCCGAAAACCTCTTGCCGCGCTCCTTAGCCGCGAAAGCGTCAAGGTTGGACTGGGTAAGGAGCTGTTCACGTTGTCGGCAGAGAGAGCCGTTGAACTCCAAAAGGAGAAAACGGTTGTCGTCAAAGGCTTGGAGGGCTCCGAGTCAGAAAGACTTCTGGAGGTTGCGAAGAATGTCGATGTTTCTCCCATCGTCCAGGAGCAGATGGGGCTGATCCGCGCCGACCTCGAAAGGCTTCACGTCGAGCCGCAACAATTGGTCAATCTTCTGGTCAAACATCTCGCGGTCACTCAGCTGTACCTCAGAGGCGAGGGCATCTATCGAACGATCTTCGGGAGTCAAATTGCGCTGTTGAGACAACTGAACACGACGAACAGCCTTTCGAGAGCGGAGTTGCTGCCATACTACGAAAAGGCCAAGGCCGCCTTCCCAGCGCAGTACGAGAACTATTCGTTCGATGCGTATCTGAAGTACTTGATCGGGCGCGTTCTGATAATCGCGCAAGCCGACCAACGATATGCCATCACTGTTGCTGGCAAAGAGTTCCTCAAGTGGATGACCGAAATGGGACTCCCTGAAGACAAAGCCTTGTGAGACCTCCCGTTGCCCCGTGGCCCTATTAATTCCCTTAACCGCAATCTGGCACCGAAACTGCGAGACATGATGGTTCCGGTCTTTAGGCGTAAAATTCTCGAAACATCCCGGAACGGCAATTCACAATAGTTGGCTAGCAGCACCAGAATCTTTTGGTCTTTCGGGAGCTGCCTGACCGCCGATCGGAGTTGGGCAAGCTTTTCCCGGTGCAACAAGGAATCCTCTGGCGAAGGCGTAGCCTCATCTACCACCAAATCCAAGGAAGACTCGCATTGATCAACTTGGTTCTTAGAGCAGTAATCCAAAGCCGTATTTCTCGCGATAGCCCAGATCCAGGTGGAGAGCGCCGATCGACCGGCATACGAGGGGAGAGCATTAAAGACCCGTAGAAAGACTTCCTGTAAGAGTTCTTCGGTGATTGCTGGTTGACGGACGATTCCAGAGATCAAACGTTTGATCGGACGGCGTTGCTGGTTAACCAGTTTCGAGAAGGCAAGGGGATCTCTCAAACATTCCCGAGCGAGTTGGATATCAGATGTATACATACGAAACGATTCCTTGATTATATCACATATCAAAGGTTGGGATTGATGATGGGGAGTTACTACGTATCAAGGTCACCAGCGGATAATCACCAACAACCAATTCCCTAGAGAGCGCGTAGCAGCGTAGGCCCTCAAGGCCGTAGCGCGTAGCGCTTTTCTCAAATATACTATTTACTGGTGTAAATACTCACCGTTTAGGTGACGACACTGTCACCTGTTAGGTGACGGCAGAGGGGTTTCCCGTCACCTTCCCCGTTTTGGGTTTCCTACTAGGTGACTGCCTATTGGGTGACGGTGGTTGTCACCTGTTGGGGCGAATTGTCCTAAACAATCCATTATTTCGATTTATCAATCCTGTTGACCAGCGTATCAGTTTATGTTATCATGTCTACAATTGGAGTAGCAATCTTATTGTATGTAATTGAGCTGTTGGGTGACCTAGTACCAGCGGCTCGGCTCCGCGACGGTGGCCTGATCTCCTAAACAGGCTGCTTCGCGGAGAGTTTTTAGGAGAACAGAGAATGAGCAAACAATTAAATCCCAAGTTTGAAGCGAAGTGGCACAACCGGGGACTAACGCGATCCTATTTGGTGGTATCTGACATTTTGCTTTATTGGCATGCCGACCTTGGTTTGACCGAAGCAGAGATGGCGTCTTTTCTAAAGCTGTTCCGAATATTCGAACATCCCAAAACCACCCCCAACACCAAAGCCCTTCACATTCCCGCCAACACCTGGACCGATCGGCTGAAGAAGTTCGAAAAGCTTAAGTTTGTGGAGGATTTGTCGATAAGACACCCGAAGAACCCGGTCAAATGGATCCCCAAATATCGGATCACCGAACACTTTTTCGATGAGTGCGAAAGAATATTGAAAAGGGAGTTTGCGACCGGCGACGAAGCTGCGGAACCGACCCACGCGGAACCCGCTGAAGAACCTGTCCAAGCCACACCAGCTCCAGCACTGCCCGCCGCAAAGCCGGTTGCTCCGCCGACGGTTTCCATACCAAAACCAGTACAAGCGCCGCCCGCGCCGAGAACAGATCCGGTCGACACAATTCAAATCGGTGAACCGATGTACCAGTCAAATGAAGACCAATTCGAAGAGGACAGCCAAGATATCCAGGCGCGAATCGATCGCGAGCTTGCCACATATCCGAGGCTGACCGTTCGGGAATTGTGCAAAATGGTTTCCAAGACACTTGCTCTCGAAAAACCTCACCCGCTTACGCTGATCAAAAAAATTCCAGATGAGCGGCTTTTGTCCATTCAAGAAACCATCCTAAACGCACTTGCCGAGAAGGGAGACCTTTTCCGGAATGGTCCTGACTATGTCTTAGCAATGATCATTGCCGAAATTTTGGACTATGCTTACGAGAGCGAGAGCGTGAAACCAACCGCACTGGTCGAACCCCGAGTCGAACTCCCCATCGAAGACATAGAAGACTTGGATCCGGAAGCTATGCAAGCTATCCCCCCAGCGATGCGTGAGTACATCCGCGAACGACGCCCAGATAGTCTTCTTCTAGAAGACACATTTGATGACGCTCCCCAATTGTACACAAGTACCGAGATCGGGGAACCGACGTATCAGTGATAACCCGTAAACACGCCCTCAATCCAAAAGGATTTTGCAATCAGTGCGATAGCATTAACTCGACAGTAGACCAGCCCTGCCCAATCTCGGTTCGAGCTAAAACCCATCGAATCAGCGCGCGACCGAAGGTCATTCCGGAATGGCGAAAAGCCTCGCTGTCAGCCGAGCGGCTAGAAGCTCTTGAAAAGGAACTCGCACCGTGGCTGGTGAAAAAGTTCGTTGGCAAAGGAAGTCTGTCCACGATCGCGGCAGCCCTCGAAGCTGAAGCAAACCCCGAAACCTGTTCTAGTCTTAATCACAACCTCGAAGGTGATTGCCATTCGAGCATTTTTGGTTGTCGTTTGAATCACACCAGAGTGTCTTTGATTGAAGATGGCAAGCGTTGCCGTCGCGGTCGCCATGTACTGAAGGTTCCGGGACCTTGCCCAAAATGCAGGGCCAGGAACGTGGCCAGGGCCAACGCCAACCGAAAGCCGCGATCTGTGATTACTTTGGAGCGACAACGAGCTCAAAATCTTGAGGGATTATGAGTGCTTGTGAGGCAGTTAAAAGTGTTGGTTTTGAAGGTGGCTACTACCCTAGCCAGTCAATGCAATTATGATCACGAGTAAGCGCAAAGCCTTCACCTATACGAGCCAGGATTGCTCCGCGTGGACGGAGTATCTCCGGCAGATGGCGTCGGATGCCCGGAGGGATGGATTAGATCCAAGGATATTCCTATTGGCTTCGGAATTGATGGCAAAGAAATACTTGGAATTATGGGCGATGGACCGCAGCCTCTTCTCTGGGCCGGTCGGAGAGGCTTAAGTCCGGCATGGATGCGTTCGAGACGGTGCAGGAGTTGAAACGCCGAAACTATCGATATGCGATATTTCATGCGGACAATTATACGATGCTCCGTCTTCTGAACGAACTTGTTGCACGTATACAAAAACTTGAGACTGCACTTACTGCGACGAAGCAGACGAAGCAATGAGCTGGACCGTGACATTGACCAACCTGTGTCTGGATCTGGAAGAAAGAGGACTCCCCTCTAGCTATGAATTACTGCTAGGATGCGATGCGTTCAATTCCCTAATCTTGGAGCTGGGAGCTAAAATATGCTACACACCGGACGGGGCGATTCTGCTGTCGAGTCGAGACGGCACTGTCACGATCCATAGTTCTGCCCGCGCAGTTGTCACATCGAAGAAGAGGGCGACTTTTCCTTAGCCCGGAGCGCTGGTGACCGATAAATCCCCATCAATTTTTCCCTCGCAACTTGCGCCGTCGCTCCGTCTCCCCGACCCCCGAGAACTCGGGAAATATCTTTCTGCTGAAAACCCAGCAAGATTAGGAGTGCGACCAAGCGCTGCTGGCGTGGGAGTTGGCGGATAGCTTTGGCGAGTGATCGAAGCTTTTCTCGGTTTATAAACACTTGTTCGGGATCGGGGAATGGGTCGGTCAATTCGAGGGTTGAGTCCCCAACCTCGGCACCCGGTTGCTCACCAAATGTATGGGAGTGCCAATAGCGGTAGCACTGATGGCGAGCGATGGTCAAAATCCAGCTTTTCAATGGCGATATGGCTCGCCAATCCGGAAGCGATCGATGGATGTTGAGCCAGGTATCCTGCAGGACATCGTCCACCACACAGCGGTCATTTAAAATCCGGTAGATAAGAGCGCGTAACGGCTTGCGATATTGCCGGTGGAGTTCTTCGAAGCGCTCGGGGTTGGCGATAATTTCCCGCACCCATTCCACTTCGTTTCTTCGCTCCAGCGTTTCCATGATCGTTTTAGACGCTGCGAAGGTGGGCGAAATTTCAAAAAGAGATTAAGCTACTGGACCCAAAATGAACCAAACTATAGTTGAGGTCTCGGTATTCGATTCGCTTTCAATCACAAAAGATGAACCATCGGCAATTGTGCCTATGCTCAACTCACCCAGGGCACCGCGTTTAACGATCCGAGAGTAAAGTATATATGAATCACGATTAACAGCAGTAGTATTGACTGTGACGGTGCCGCCAACTAAAATTGCCTTCCCAATGACTGGCCCGTCATTATTGTTTAGTAATAATTTGCCGCCCAAATCGATGGCGGCCTTTTCAAGATCATTTATGTCTCTAAATGAAACAATCCTATTGGGCATTGAATCTCACAGCGACACGCCTACCATGCACGCCTGGATTTCATCGAGGCTGTTGTAATGCTCGATGCAGTCTTTCTGCCGGTCGATTTCTTGTCTTGACTCTCTAACTTGAGCAACACAGACGTTGACCTGGCTTATATCGGCTCCCATGAGTCTGACAACCTTGACGCACGCATCCCGGTCGGTAAATGGCCGGGCCTTACATCCAGCCAGGAAACAGACACAAAGCAACATCAACCAAAAAGCCTTACTTCGCATTCCCGTTTCCGTTTCGCCCGTTGACCCAAGACACGAGTGCATGGCCTCCGGCAAAAATGCCGAAGACTGTACATAGCCCGGTTATAAGCGTTGGAAGGCTGGTGGCGAGCGCGCCCCATTTTGCGGTTAATAAAAAAGCCGTAAACATTAGAAGGCAGACGCCTGCCCCAAAGAGCAGCTTTTGTTCGCGCCACGAATCGCCGTTGCCGTTGCCGTTTGGAAGATGTGGCGGATTCACCGATTAACTCGCAAAATACGAAATGAATCCATCGGCTCGGACCAAGATATCGGTTCCGGCTGATACGACTATTCCGTTTGGAACCCAAAGCAACCGCTGGCCGAACCTCGCGGGGTTTCGGATCGTGGCGAAGGTCATGGAATTGCGCACGGTGGTGGACCCGGAGCTGACCCACTGAACCGTTAGGTCCAAAGCTATGCACCGCGACCAACCGGCAACCCCACCGTTACGGACAAATTCGTCGGGATTCCAGCACCAGCAATCCAAAAAATTGTTGGCTCCCCCGGTAATCGTTGCGCCTGGATTTGCCCATAGCGAAACGATGACAGCCGTCAAGCCCGTAACATTCAGGCCATCGCCCGCTTTGGTACTGCCAACCCCGGGATCGCCTGGGTTGCCGAGTCCCTGCATTGGTTTTTGGATGGTCGCGCCCGAAGGAATCGCTGGAGGGATCGGGCTGCGAGTTAGAGCGGAACGCTCGAAATAGATCTTATCTGCCATTGTGATTTACCGCCTATGCAACTTCAAAGCTCTGGCGAAATCGCGCGAGTGTTTGTCTTCAGCTGATCGTTCGCCGTGGCCGTCGTCTTCGATATCTTCGAGCTGCCGGTAATTGTGATCCGCATAGGCGTGTTCGTTGTCCTCAACTTCGCCGCGCTCCACCTCGCCACCGTGGGCGAATTTGTGTCCGCACCGTGGGCATTCGACTTCTCCCCCGTGCGCGTAATGGTCGGCTTTCTCGGGCTCGTAACGCTCATGGCCTACGCCGTGATCGTATTCGTTTTCGGATTGGCCCATTTCATTTTCGACACGTCCACCGTGGGCAAAATGCTTTTCGAGTTTCCCGCCCCGGCTAAGTCCGTACCGCTCGCCGTCTGTTGAATAATGTTTCATTGATTGTATTTCTCCACCTCTGTAATGCTTTACGTGTTCCGGTAGCTTTTTGATGTTAGGGGTTGCGTGTGCAAATTCCTCGGCTGTCCCGGCCTTCAGCTCCCCTCGTTTTTCAAGGGTGAACAGCTTTCTCAATTGGGCGAGGCTTTTTGCGGGCATAGTTCTTCCCCGTTAGACGGTAAGGCTGGCTTCAGGATTCGGGGCTAATCCTGCCGATTCGCCGCGTAGCTGATGGGCGTTTGCAATCGCTTGCTTAGTGTAATTTTACCGGCTCCGCCCTTGGTGGGTCTGACCGCTTTAGGTGGCGGCATCGGTGCTAGTTGTCCCGCTTGCTGGTTGCTCAAAAGTCCCGCATGGGATCCGTCGAGATCTTGCCCCATCAACATTGAAAGGGTTTGGCGTTGCTGGTAAGGAATCGGCTCTGATCGGTCGGTGATTTTCTCTAAGACGGTTGAACGCAGTTTTTCGAGTAGTTTGGGGTAGACCGTTTGAAGCGTCTCGATCTCTTCTGGACTCACTGACCCGGCTTTCGCATGCGCCAGCACGGAAAGCGGATTTTCAACCGCGTTTTTGTAGCGAGCATATTTTGCGATCTCCGCTGCGCTCGGCTCCCACTTGCTGGCTAACGGGCCTTGCTGCTGATGTTGGGGCACCTTCGATGCGAGAAAGCCCACTGCCGCACTGGTCGCCAGATGGAGCGCATCGCTCGTTTTTGGTGCGTGGGGATACATGTTCGCCGTGGCATCGCTCAACTTGTCGGCCAGGGCTTCGGGATTGTTTGCGAGCGATCGGATTTGGTCCGTATGCTCGATAAATTCCGACTTGGTTAATTGGGCTGCAACCCGACCAGCTCTTTGCTGTGCCGCTTGAATGGTTCCTTTAACCAAATCAGCCGCTCCGGAATTGATGGAGCGATCGACCGCATTCGAAAGGCGTTCTAGCTTTCCTAGAACTTCGGCCACTCGAACAGGATTCGCAAACTCGGATACGGCATGGAGCGGACCGATCAATGCGCCGACCGGTCCCAGAACGGCGTGGCCGATTGCACTCTCCCCAACGGCAGTGAATCCGCTTACGCCGCGCCCTCCCATTTCTTGCATTGTCTCTAAAAGGGCGGCTTCCTTGCGGGCTTGCTGGATTCCCTCGGCGGTTTTGTCGATCAGGTTTTTGTGGGCAAGCGGAGAGTAATCCCCGGTCGGGACAAACTTGTGGGATTCCTCCAGCGCCGCGTTGTAGTTGTTTGAATCCTCGATAAACTTATCGAGAATGTTGGAGCGGATCTCGCCGGTCGCCGGATCGTTGATCTGCTTGAAGTAGCTAACCATCTTCTTCGGATCGAACTTGCCCCGAGTGGTGAACTCTTTGGTAATAGCTGCTTGGCTGTCTCGGAGCTGACTCTCGGCCTCGTTGACCGCTGCCTGGCGTGCGCCTGCTTTGCCCCAAACGTTCTGGTCTTCGAGCGTAGTCTTAAATTGATTCCAGAGGTTTCCGACTTCTCTCGCGCTGTTCTGGCTGACTCTATCCGCCATCGGTGAGGCTTTTTGCCAATCCCACAAAGTTCTTTTGGCTTCTTCGATCCGCTTGAACTTGTCGAGCGTCGTCAACTCGTTCTCGGGGTTGAAATCCCGAAGCAAGCCGTCGCGCATCAGCTCCAGCTGGCGGGCGGTTCCTTTGTCCCACAGGTCCGGTTCGGTGCGGAACTTCTGCGCCATTTCCCCCATGTCGTTGATGAGTTTTTGGGCCGCGCCGTCTACTTTGCTCGGAGCCGCATCGGCTAGCATCGCTTCAAACTCTTTTGGTTTAAGCGTCTGGTGCCAAGTGCTGATTGATTCTTCGTTGGCCTGGTGAACAGCGCGCAGCCGATCGGTCATGTCCTTTGCGAATTCGGGTTTAAGTAAATTCTCCGCGCCACCCGACTGGATGATCTCTCTAATTTCCTCGGGAGTTCTTCCGGTAATCTTGCTTGCCAGGTTGGGGTAAACCTCGACGAAAGCTTGTTTCCCTTTCTCGGCCAGCTCGCCCAATGCCTTCTTGGATGCCGTGATCGCCTTGGGGACGGCGATCTCCGCTGCGCCCAATGCTCCACCCAACCCTCCGCCTAAAAGCGCTCCTAGGCCGATTTGTGACAGAGCCGATTCGGCGGTGAGCCCCGGATCGCCCAAAGCGCTTTCGTGGATGACATTGCCGGTGGAATAAATCGCCCCCTCAACCGCAGATCCGAGACCTAGTTCTGCGGCTCGTTGAGCAATTCTGCCGCCTAGTCCGGTTGCCGCTTCCCCAAGCATCGGCTGGACTGCTCCTCGAACCGCTTGACCAGCTTTGGCGATCAAACTCGGCGCGGTGAATTCGGCTGCGGTGCGAGCTGCCCCGAGCGCTCCGGCTTCAGCGGGCGCCGCTGCCCCTCCGGTCAATAGCAGTGGAGCGGCTATCCCGATTCCGGTCCCGATTGTATGGGCTACCGGATTGATTCGTTCGCGGGCTGCGATGTCTTCGGGATTGACGCCGAGAATTCTTTCGGCATGGGTGGACAGCCCAAAGGTTAAAGCGCTGCCAGCTGCTTCCGCTGCGGTCTTTAGCTGTTCAAGCGGGGAGCTAAACTTTTGCTGCAGCTCGTATTCTTTGATCTGCTCATCCGAAGCGGGGACGTAGCCCAGATTCCCGGCATATCTAACCTGATCAGGCGCTAGCTCTGTGATGTTGCCTTGCTGGTCGATGAAATGCTGCGGGGAATTTTCAGCCATTATTCTCCCGCTGTTTGAGATTCCGCCGAGCCCGAAGGCACAGCGCCCTTCCTTCGGGCTTCAGCATGTGCCGTCATTATTCCGGCGAGGCGCTTTCGAGCATCCTTGGCAATTTCCAGGTTGATGGAGTGTGTATCCTCAAGCATCTTTTCCCAGCCCTTGACCACCGGATTGTTAGGTCTGGTAATCCCTTCCATGGCCATCAAGCCCTGAAGTATTTGATTATCGGAGGCCGATGCCGCTCTAGTAGATGGCAAGACATCGGGTAAGTACGACATGCCAGGAACAAGCCCGGCAACTTTCGCAAGCATACTTTTATCGGTCGCGGTTTTAACACCTTCCATCGCTTCCAGAGTTTTGGTGTCTGGTGCCATTGCTCTAATTCGTTTCAGCATTTCCTCGGGCAAAAGCATTTCGCCCCCCGGAGGCATCTGTCCGGTGCGGAGGTATTGGCCGAGGGCTTGATATTGTGCCTTTTGATATTCGAAAGCTAAATTCGCTTGTTTCTCCCCCATCTCTTCATGGCGTAAGACCGCCTGGGTTTGGGCGATCTTCATCACGTTATCGACGTGTTGCTGGCTCAGTCCCGCGTTAAGCTGGGAGGCCTTGGCTTGAGCTTCGGGGCCTCCATATCGGGTAGCAATTTCCAAACCCTTCGCTCCGGCATCGGCCATCATCCTAGAGCGGAGTAGCGATTCCGCTTGGGCGGCGCTATAGCCTTGCTGTAAGAGGTTTGAGTAATCGGTTTGCTTTTTTCCGAGGTTTGCCTTTTGAGCATCGATGTCTTGGTCGATATATTTTTGGATGATTCCTAGTGCTTGGTTTGGCCCCCCGGTGAGAGCTGCCCCGAATCCTCCCAATGCAATCCCCAAGGCTGCGCTGATCTTTTGACCTATGTTCCGACTGTTGAGCCAGTGCTCTGGATCTATCGTCCCGGCTGCGATTTCTTTCCGCTTTGCATCTTCATCGGCCAGCTGCTTCTGTTGGCGGAGTGCCGCTTGTGTGTCGGCCTGGGCGATTTTATCGTTCCAGTATTTTTGATTCTGGGCGAGATCATCGGCCTTGGCTTCAGCAATGTTTGCCGCATTGATGTTGGCCCCCTTTGCTTCCTGTTCCGCTGCGCCCGCTAATCCCGCCCAATTAGGTCCGCCGCCACCTCCGCCTTTTTTCTCGTGGGCGGTAAGCGCGGCGTTCACCGCTTCCGGAGTAATTGTCCCGACTGGAGTTGAAACGCTTCCTGAGGGAGCTTCCGGTCCTATGCCGAAATCACCTGTCGCTCCGGTAGTTGGTCTATCTTCGGGGGGCAATTCTCGCCCGAACGCTTTTTCGCCAAGGCGACCAGCCGCCGATGATACTTGTGGGATTTCTGTAATCGGCGCTCCAGTTGAGGGTTCGACTTCGGCTTTTATCGGCTGATCCGGAGTTCCCTCCGCCAGTTTGAGAACGGGTCCGCCGTGGGCCATCTTGCGGATTTTATCCTGCAAACTCTTCGAGATTCCTTTTTTGGCCACGCGGTATGGCTTCCCATCCCCGTGGTCAATGTGAAATTCCTTTTCGTTTTCGTGCGAGATTTTGAATGATTTCATTTTATTGGTACGCGCTGATCATCTTGTCGAGTGCGGCGATCTGCCGCTTGATTTCCCGCTGCTTGGCCAAAACCTGCCCGTAGCCTTTGCCCGGGACTGCTCCGCCCTTGGCTTTCTTGATCGCGGCAACGAACTGGCGCGCTCGATCTGGAGCGTCTTCCGCCTGAGCAACGGTTCGGGGCAGAACGATTTCCCCGGGGGAAAGCATCGCCGGGACGGTGTCGTTTTCCTCGGCATCACCCTTGCGCTTCGCTTTGCCGCCGACCAGCACACCCCGGGCTGCGTTTTGCAGAAAGGAATAGTCAACCCATCGGTGACCGCGTTCGTCCTTTTTGACGTATTCGGGTGCAACCTTTTCCAAATCTTGGGCAATCACACCCATCCATTTTTGATGTTTCGGATCTTTTTTGTACTCAAATTTTGCGAATGGAACTCCGGGCGCCGCTTCTTCATCCAAGCGCTTGATATTCTTCTTGTCTCGTTCATCCGATGCGAAAGCAGCCCCGACCGCGCCTGCGGCACTGGTAAGCCCCCCGATCAGTCTTCCGGGACTGATGTCGGTCTGCGCGTTGATCGATTGCTGATGTGAAAAGACGTTCCCGCGTTGCGCTTCGAGATTGAGCAAGGCTTGCCGATCTTGCTCGGAGAGCGAGCCGCCCATTCCCGCTATTCCCATCGATTCGCCGCCTACCCCCGAAAGGATCTGGCTTGCCAAGTTTTGTCCCTGGAGTCGGCGTTCCATTTGGCGCTGTTCTTCTTGGGCTCGAAGCTGCGCGGCTTGCGCGTTCGATTGGCCCACCATGCTGCCCTGAGCTTCAAGAATGCTGCGCATCGATGCACCAGGGCTCGCCCCGGCTCCCGATTGCCCGAGCGCCATTGCGCTTTTGAGTGATTGATCTAAGCCGGATTGAAATTGCGCTTGCGCGGCGCTGGGGCCTTGGTTCTCGGCTTGGTCCAGAATCTTCTGGGCTAACTCCCTTTGCTGATCTTGGGTTTGATACAGCCCGCCCAAACCTTTGTTGAGGATGTCAACGCCGCTGCCGCCGCGACCCGCCACTCCGAAGTTAGTTACAAACGGACTATCAGGGATGATGCCGGGGTACTGTTGCAATGCAACCGTTCCCTTAATGTCGTATGGACCACGGCCCCCGTATTGACCGCCCGTATGCGGGATTGCACTCGGACTCGCCGCGTAGGGGGAATTGGAGTAGCCCGGAGTTTGTCCGGGTTGTAACCAGGGTTGTGGCTGACCATTGGGACCCATGCCCGTGTTGGCCGCATTGTCCTGTCGATCCCAGCGCGGGGTTTGACGCCTCAGCCAGTCTCGGGCCGCGTCCCAGCCACCGCCAGCTGGAAAGGGGTCTGTGTTCGGATCATTTGGATCTTGATCGTAATTCGGCATCAATATTCCTCTGGGAATTAGACGAGTCAGCCGCCGATAACATTCCGGTTAGCCAAGGCTGACCGCTGCAGGCAGCTTGAACGCGCCTTTCTTAATTCCCACCTCTAGCGTCAGGTCTTCCAGCCGCCAGGGCGCTTGATTGATCTCTGGAGTGAAAGCGATTCGGAATTTCACCGCTTCGCAGGTCTCTTTGTACAAGCCGTGTCGAATTTGGAGCGGCTCGGCGGTGGGCAATGGCAAAGGAATAAACATCCCACCGATCGGACTGTAGGGATTTCCGAAGGTGTATTGATTGCCGTCGTAATCGAAGGCTACGGTGATCGTCGGGCTGTGTGCTCCGCCTTGGGTTGCTCCGGCTAAAAGCGCTCTCCAGACCCGCTGGAAGCCTTGGATACCAGCTAAATGAATCCAGCTCGTTTCGGCGATTCCGCTGATGCCTGATGTGGAGGTAACTCCGGCGACGATCCGGGTATCGGAATTCGTCGAATCGGAATCTTGGCAAACGGCATTATCGGAACCGATGTGGACGAAGTTGCTTTGCCAAATCGCGGAATCGACCGCCGCATAATTGGTGAACACCGACCATTTATAAACGTCCATGTTGGTCGGGTCTGCATCCATCGCGATGGCGTCGGTATAGTCCAGCAAAAGGCAAGTGCCGCTCGCGGTAGTCCAGCGCACTTGATTCTTTTTGGGCAATACCTGTACCGAGGTAAAGACCAGTTGCGGCTGACCGAACGGGTTAACAAGGTTCTCGACGGGCGCACCGATGTAGTGAGGGGTCAAGCCTCGATCGAGTAGCCAGAACCCTTTCTTCGAGAGAAAAATAACCCCGAATGGGAGCTTGACGATCGTGCGTGCATCGGCACAGCCGATATCACCAGAAATAGGCTGGGGTTGCGGAGTGAAAGTGTTTTGCTGGCCGAGATCATTCGGCCCATCACCTTGAAAGTAGTAGGAGGCGGTTTCCTTGAAGCAGACGAGCTTGTCATCGAGGGAAGCACCGCCCATCAGCGCTCCCCCGGGAGCATCCACTCGCAGAGTCAAGCCATCGTTGAAATTGATTCCATCCCCGCTGACATATTTTCGCGAGTACCAGATCAGGTTCGGGTCTTCCATTCCCATCAAGAACAGTCGGTTTTGATGGGCAACAACGTAGCGCGCAGCGGGTGGAGCAATATTCGAAAGGGCTCGACCCGTATATAGGATCTCGTTGCTGTTCACCGCCGAGTCGGCTTGGATGATTGTATAACCGAGCGTGTCCGTGGTCGTATTATTTAAGATTGAGTTGTTCAGCGGAGTATCGCGGAACAGAGTTGACCCGTTCAAAACGGTTCGCCAAACAACTATCCGAGCCGGAACCCTCGGGGTGATTTTATTTGTATGCCGGAGCATCGGCCCGGTGACGACGATCGAGTTCGTTGTACCCGCCCCGGTGGCGATTGTCTGGGCTGGGGTCGGCGCGCTCTGATAACGATTCCCAGCGTTGTCCGTCCACTCGTAGGTAAGCGCGACTTGATAATTTCCGTTCCCGAGGTTCCCACCGGTCGTACTGGTGGTCATCGTTAGAACTTCTGGGTATTGAAGAAAGCCCAGCTCGACCGGATTAGCGCCGTCATAAATAGAAAGAAAGCCTCCCCCGGTGACCACAACTCCGCCGAATTGAGCCGAGGTGATTGGCGAGGTTCCTTGAGGTGAGGCTGTTACCCGGGCGATTCCTACCGCTGAAGTGTTCTGGGTGTTCGAAAGTTGGAAAATGAACTGCTCTAGCCACGTGGTAAATGGGCGTGACTGGCTATCGAGCAAGGTCTGAGCAACGCGAACGCCATTTGCCCCGGCGACGTAGCTTCGGGCGGTTCCAAACAAAGCCTGTGCGGCGATTCGCGACGCGGTTCCGTTTTGGAGTGTATCTTCGAACAAGCAAATGGATCGGCCAACTTGGACATTGGGAAATGGGCTTAGAGGAATCCCCCATGCGGTGGAGAGCCAAATGTATTCGCGACCGCCGAAAAGAAAGGGCATACTCGCAACGACGGCACCTCTTTGGAAGGTGTTAAGCGTCCCGATCGTCCCGCTGCTGGTCAGGTTTACAGACCGTGTAGCTGGGTTGGTGTTGACGGCAATTCCGCTGGGTGAGTAATAGAGATCGCAAGACGTTGCTCGGGACAAAAACCCTGCAACTAGAAATTGGATGTTAAATCCGACTTCGATCGTTGCGGCTGCTTGCGTCACGGTACAAGTGAGATCAAAGACAGTCCGCTGAAGGCCGTTAACGGAATTGTTCCCCACTACATACAAAAAATTGTCTTGAGAGCTGCCTAAAGCAACGCCGTTGTCGCCGGTAATCCCCGAACTCGTCGGTCCACCGATGATAGTCCCGGAGCTGTTCACCTCGATCAGACTCGTGGGATTGGCTGCAGCATTGAAGGTAACGAATGCGCGATTGTTGACCACAACCGCGTCGAGAACCTTCAACCCGGTGGCGCTTGCAGTAAGCGAGGCTTTCGCGGTCCAGCCCGCGTTCGGGTTGGTGGAATTCCACGTGCTGAACTGGATGGTGGAAGCCTCCCACCACATTGCGAAGAAGACTCCCGCAAAGAAAATGATTTTGGGGAGACTAAAGGCGTTAGCGCCACCGGTCGAAAGCAAGGCGTTCGCGGTAATGACCGTGCCAACTGATTCGTCGATCACCTGTGCTCTAATTTCGTCGGTGCTGGTGTTCGGCTGCTGATGCCATAAGTAACAGGTAAACCCCGCTCCGGTGCTACAGTCGGATTCGGAGACCTGAGCGGATGAACGATAGACCGGAGTCTTCGAGATTCCCGCGAGATCGAACCCGGTTCCCTTCGAGATCCAGGTGCTATTTTGAGCCGACCAGCTCCATAGCGAAGAACCTTGAGCCAGTAGCTCGTTGTTGTAGACGTAGCCCTTGGCCAAGCTGGTGATATTTGCGCCGCCTAGAATCGAAGTCGGTAGTGCGGTGTAGCCGGTGCGCCGCTCAACCGTCTTGCCTCTCCACACAACATCCTGCGCGGTGAGAAGCTTACCCGCCAACACCAATTTAGTGGCGGTTCTCTGATCAACCGAGCGAGTGAAATCAACCTGGATTTGGCGCTTCTCTAGCATGGTTTAGTTCTCGGCCAGGAATTGGACGCCATCCAACGACCAATAGCTGTTATCTTGTGTCGAACCAGGTATGCCTGAGGCAGACCAGATTAGTCCGTCGAGACCTACGTTTATTCGAATCACCATATTTTGACCGGTTCCAGTACCCATCCCGGCGCAAAGGAAATTAGTCTTTGGTCGATAGCCAGGGGGCAGGATGAACGGCGTTATTGCTGCCGGTGCCACGTTGGTGGCACCACCGGTCAGCAATCCACGCAGCCGAACGATACCGAAGATATCTCTTGAGAATCCGGGGGCCATCCAGCCTTGGCCATAAGCTTTCCATCCATTCTGAAACGGAGGCGCCCCGGGAGAGCCGACGGTTATCCAGACCAGCGGATTGACAAACTGTTGGATGGCCGCGATCACCTGGTCCTGAATGCGGTTAAGCGTTACGTCGTCGGTTTGAATTCGAGTAAGCGGAGCAGGCATGGTTAGTAATAGTCATTGTCAAAAAACCCGCTGGGCGTAACGAACGAATTGCCGTAACGAGTGTCAGACACGACTTGCGGGCCGTTCTGGTCGCGGTTTTCGGCGGCGATTTCAATTCGAGCGAGTAGCTCTTTCTTCCGCTGATTCAGGTCTGGCGATTCCTCTTCGCGCTTGCCTTTGGCTTTTATCGCTGCGTCAACTTGGATGAAGTCTTCCCAGCCGGAAACCCCGTCCACGATATCCACATCCGAAACAAGAGGAGTGAGCCGGGGTGCGTACCAAACCCGGAAGGTTTGAGCGGATTTCGGCAAAGGCTGGAGCCAGAGCGAATTTTGCCGCAGCCGGTATCGCGCGCGATTGATGCCGGGATACACCGCCTGCAGGTAAGGGAAATTATATCGATTCCGCTCGGCCATCGGAAACGGCTTCAAAGGAATGTAGGTGCCAGTCGGGTCGCCCGGCGCTCCGGTCAGCTGGATATCCACTCCCAGAAGTTTGTAGAAAGCTTGGGCGGTCCCGGAGCCATCGGGAAGGGCGAAAGTATCGTTGATCCCATCAGAGGTGATCAGGAACGGAGAAGCGAAATAGTATTCATTCCCGTAAGCGGTGATCAGGATGTCATACAGCTCCTGATAGGAGTTGTTGATCCAAGTGAGCCACTCACCGGGAGAGATAAAATTGTCGTTGATGGTGTCGGAGTAGCTCTGAGCGGTGTTACGGATCGTCGCTAGAGTAGTTTGTCCGGGGTTGAGAGCCATTTGTTAACAAACCTCCGGACCATTACCGATCGTCTTCTTCTTCGGGCGAGCCCTCGGCTTCGTCTTCCTCGGATTCGCAAATATCGAAAAACGTCTTGAGGGCATCGGCGAGCCGACGCGCCTTATCTTGAAACTTGTTCTTTTCAGATTCAGACGCGGATTCGCCCGTTCCAAAATCCTGTTCGAGCGAGATCAAAATCTCTTCAGCTGCCGCTTGCAGTCCTTCATCCTCGTGGGGACCGTCTACGACTTCGCCACCCTCAGCCAGACCAGCGGGAGAGCTGGGCATAAATCCAGAATGACTTTGCCGGGAATTCTTCTGCAAAAGGATGTCGTGAGCAGGCGACTTCATTCTTAGTTGGTGCCTTCCTCGACTTGAACTTCGTAGGAGAGGGTCTGGCCTGTCGCCAAAACAGCGGATTGGGTCACGCAGAGAAAGTCAGATGCCCCGTTGAGGATCGGCGCTTGATCCATTCTGGTGGTGAAATCCCAAACGATTGTATCTTTTGCCGTGCTCGCTGCGGTTGCAGCTGAAACCAGTGCAGCGGCGCGGATCGGTCCACCAACCGCAGTCCCGGCAGTAGGCGCGGCAGTGAAGTCCGTTAGAACTGTTGACGCAGCCGCGACACCCGCACGGTTATCGAATTTCGCTAAAACTCGGGTATTGCCAGTTCCACCGCTTGCCGCAGTCGATCGCCGCTGGAGGGTATAGGTTTGGCCTCCAGCAACGGTTCCAGACTGAAGGGTTAACATTATTCTTTTAATGCGAGTAACTACGCCAGCCGCACCAGTAAGCTGGATAATATCGGTCGGCGCAGCACCCGGAGCAAGTGACGCGCTGGCGAAGCCATACGCAACGTCGTAGTTCGGGAGCTGAACCGCGTTGCCGTTTAAATCTTTAATTCCAAGGGACATTTATTCAATTACCTCACTACGTTTTGGACGCCAATTCAGTGTCCAAGATTCTTTTGTTACACACCCAAAATGACCAAACCTGACATCAGATTGTCTTCGAACCGGAAGCCCCAACCGTATGAGTTGGGAACGCTGGTGTGGCCCGAAGCCGGAAGGTTCGGATATTGACCAGAGTTAGCAAAGGTTGGCTGTATCGTCCCAGGCACACTGGAAATCGATGCTTGGGTCGGGATGATGTTGACGCTGGCTGGAGGTGCTGTGGTCACCGACCCGTCGTCCGTGTAGACGGTGCAGCCAATTTGAAAGTTGAAAGGAACCGGATTGGTGACCGGTTGAATGTTGCACCAAAAGACCTGGGTGAACGGGATTGAGATCGATCCGCCAGCCGGGATTTGGGTTTGTCCGCTCTTCGGTGGGAAGAGCGAGTTAACCGGCTCGCTGGCGGTAGCAGGGGTCACGTAGGGATTGATCGCAGTCAGATTGACTGGCGCTCCCCCGGTGTTGTTGATCGTCAAAACGCAATCGACTTTTGCGTGCGATTGCGCGACCGATCGGGCGAGTGAAATGGAAGCAGTGATCGCCATTATGCGTTCACCGTTAAGGTTGCAGCGGTCGGGGTGAACACTGAACCGTCGTTGGATTGGACGATTGCGCCGATCGAATACTGGAAGCTCGAAGGGCTGGAAAGAAATCCGGATCCACCGAGACGAACCGGAGCGTAAAGAACTTCAGTCCACTGGAAGACCAGCGATCCACCACCAGGAACGGCTACAGTTGAGCCGGGTCCGATGAATGGCATCCCGTGGAGCACCGAAACGCTCTCCGGGTTGGCCCCGCTGGGAGAAGCGGTCGGCAGAATCGAAGTAACCGAAACCGGCTGGGTGCCGGAGTTGGATACGGTTAGGTTCACGGCCACTTGCTGCGGCCCGGTGGTAACGCTGGAGGGCGTAATCGATATGGTTGCAGACATCGCCATGGTTAAATGCTCGTGCTATCCATTAAGGTCAGGTTGATAACTACTTGCTCACCGCTCGCGGGATCGGTTGCGGTACCGCTTGAGTTCGCGAATTGAACCTGGATGCTGGGGGTGGCGGATACGTTTAGATTCGCGTTTGGAGTCGGCCAAAATTGGAAAGGCGCAGCGGAAGCGCTCGCGTTCTGAAAGCTAATCGCCGCGCCAAGGAATTTGTTGTAGGGATCTTGCAGCGTAATTGTATACAAACCGGTTGAGACCCTCACGATGCTTTTAATGCCTTTGGTCCCGGTGGATCCCGCAGTGGAATAGCTTCGCTTGATGGGATCCCAGGTCTGCAAAGTCGGAGCGCCAGAAGCTCCGAAACTCACCGTAGCGAAGAGATTCACCATTCTTCGCTCTAGCGAGTAGTTGAATTCGATAAAGGTACGATTAGCCATTACTTGAGATCCTTCGGATTACTGGCTAAGCGCGATGTTCGAATTGAAGACAGGCGCGTTCGTCCAGAGGTTCCCGTACAAGCCCACGCGACCTTCCATCGCGTCAGCATTCACAATTCGAAGCAGCTGGTGGGTGTCTCGGTATTCCAAAATGTGTGGGGCTTTGTTGATTGACCCAAGCTTCCAGGTCGCTAAGTCCACCATGAACGCGGTGGCCTGGGGGACGAAGCGATCGGCGATAACCCTGATTGGACCGGTAGGTCCTTGAATCAGAATTGATCGAAACGCGATTTCAGCGTCTTCGGCCTGAATATCCAGGTATTGGATTCTGGCGCTGAGAGCTTTTTGTAAACCGCTGTAAGAGGGGAAGGGTAAGAAGACGTAATCGGGAGTTGATCCGAATTCGGCCAGCTTTACCGCGCTATCAACCAAAGCCTCTTCAGTTGCCTGGTTAGTGGTTAAAGGAAGACCGCGAAGCCGGGTGTCTTGGCTTCTATTAACTCCGTAGAAATTGTCTGTAGAAGACGGCGCCGAAGTTGGGCACCAAGCCAGAACACCGCTGATTAGAGCGTTGTTGTTGCCGGAAACCAGCAAGAAGTCATTTGCGGTCCAGCCGGTAGGTGATCCAGCAGATCCACCTTGAGCGGTGGCGCTGACGGTTACAGTTCCGGCAATACGGTCAACGTTGATGACATAACCAACTGCGGCCCGGGGAGTAGCTCCACCGTCGGTCGCATTCGCAGCAATAACTTTGCCGACTTCAAAGTTGTGAGCGTCAACGATGTTAACCAGCGTGACTACGCCAGCGCTGATTGAGGAAATTTGGCCGATTGAACCAGTGCCAGCCCTAAACGCCATTGAAGCCAAGGCCAGGGTTGCATCCCGGATTCCACCATCAACCGCAGTGGTAAGCAGGGACATGAACGCTGCGGCATCACCTTCTGACGCCAGCATTGCTTCATTGGTCACGCTGAACAGTGCGTAATGGCTCTTTCGAGTCATCTGGAACTGCACCAGCTGAGCGGGGACTTGGTTGGATTGTGCGTTCTGGAAGTTCGCGTTAGCCGATTGGCTGGTCGCGAATAAAACAGGCACGGGATAAAAGGCCCCGCGCATGTTTTCGTTCTTGGGAACGAGCGCTAAGAAGGGGAAATTTTTGTAGACGAGCCAGTTAAGTTTCTGGTTGTCGTAATAGACTTTGAGTGCCGCAGAACCAGCCGCGACATCCATGTAAGTTGAAGCCATGGGACTCCTGAAAACAGAAAAATTGCGTGCCCTGCGCTAGTTGGAGCGAGGGGAAGCTTGGTTGTTGGTGGTGCGGGAGCTGTTTTCTGGGCTGTTACGCTTTGGTAGTCTGGAGAGCCGCGATTGCTTCTCGCAGCCTTTGATCATCCGAGCGCTTGCCGTTTGAGACGGCGGGCCTACTTGAAACAGTCATTTGATTACTGAGCGTCTTTGCACCGCTTGCGCTAACAACTGGCTTGCGTTCCTGTTTAGGTTCAGGTGAACCTTCGCTGCGGGACTTCCACTTTTGGGTGGCGGTCCCTTTCTCCACAAATTCCCGCATGAGATAATCATCGGTCATCTGCGCAGCTTCCTCGTAAGACATGATCTTCTTCGTCTTCTGGAAGTTGAGTTCTATGACCTGGCCGACCAAATTCGCTGCATCGAATAGATTTACGTATTCGTAGGTCTGGGCGTTGGTGGTAACGAAATCCTTCACATCGCCATAGAACTGGTTGAGTGTTTGCTTTTCTTCATTTATTAGACGGGATTTCTGCGCTTTGATTCGGGTGTCGCGTTCGGCTGCGGTTTCCGCCTTGAATTCGTCCAGCTCTTCCTTGAGCGCCTTGATTTGAGTTTCAGGGGCAGGCTTGCCATCATTCAGGACAGCGCTGGTCAAATCCTCATACTCAAGACCGAGTCCTTCCCTCACTGCTCTTAACGGATCCTGCTTGGCGGTTTGCCGTAGCTGATTGAATTGGCGCACCTCGGCCAATCCGTTTTCTAGCTCTTGGCGCATTGCGCGCAGCTCGTTGCGCTCGCGGGCTAGTTTCTTTTCCTCTTTGGCCAGTGCGGCGAACCGCTTGGCGTCGTTCGATCTCGGCTGCGGTTTAACTTCGGGTTCAGGGGCTGCGCCTTCGGGCTTTGCCTCTGTGCCGAGTTGCGGTTCAGTTCCGGGGACCTGGGGTTGCGGTTCGGGCGCTAGGTTGTGCTTTGCGACGGAGACATTGCCGGAGGGACTTTGGTTCACCGGCTTATCAACCCAATTTACCTGGGGCGCGTCTTCAGGGTGAACGTCGGGACCTTGGGGACCTGGATCGGTTCCTTTGGGCGTTACTGCGCCCTTGCCTGGACTGAATTGGGCCGTTTGAACGGTCTGGACGATTTGGGTTTCTGCTGGGGTCATTGACACGAGTTACTTCCTTAAGCTGTTGCTTTGACGGAATTGGGGACTAAATCTGATGGTCGGGGAGGCACTGCCGGGGATGGAGGTTGATTCAATTGCCCGGAAGCAGCTGCTTGTGCGGCTGCGGCTGCTGCGGCTTGTTGTTTTGCTTCTTCTTCGAACACATCCAGCTGGGACATGAATCGTCGCAGCAATTCCAGCTTGTCTTCCTCTAGCCCATGGAGCTTGCCCAAAGCGTATTCCTGTAATGCAAGCTCGCGAGCCAAGGTGAGATCGTCAAAAGGCTCCGGAGCGGTGTATTTGCCGTCTTCGACAATTTCTTCCAAAATCGAATGGATGTACTCTTCCCGCGAGTCCGACAAATCTTGCTCGGTCTGAAGGTCGGGGAACGCGAGTAAGCGCTTAGCGGTGCGAGGGGAAATGTATCCCGCTTGCGCCAGCTCGGTAACGGTTTGGATTCGGCCTTCCGGACTGTTCGGCAGCGAGGAGACCGGGAAGACATCGGTTACGTAATCGGTCGCGGGGAGCTGGATATCTTTCCAATCCAGCTCATCGGCATAGCGGTTTTCTGTTGCAGAGACTTTGTATTCGCCGGTCTCTTCGAAAATGTCCTCGACCACTCCCAAGGACAATTTGGAGCAATCTAGGAATAATTGCTCGTAAGCGTGGCCCTGGACGGTGAACCGATCGGATTCGATCGAGTTGAGTTCGCGCAGCGCTCGACCGGAATCGACTCCTTGCGGCTTGAGGCTGGCCGCAGAGAGCTGAGAGATCCCGAACAGTTCATAAGCCTTCTGCACCAGCTCCCTAAGGTGCTCGTAAATCTCCGGGGGAACGATGTTGGGTGGGATGATGTATTCGGGCTTTTCAAGGCTGTTGATGATCGAGCCGATGTCATTGTTGATTTGACCGGGGACGATCTTTGAACCGGTTCTGACCCAGATTTTGAACGAACCGGCTAGGTGAAAACTGCGTTGGATGGTCGAAAGAATTTTGTTGATTTCGAGCTGGATGGACTGGAGCTGTTGCCCGCCCGACTGCCCATAGAAACCGAACAGCGATGGAATCCACTGGAGGTGAGCGAATGGAAAATAGTCGTGTTTCCATTCCTCCATTTCGGTAAGGTTCGCCCCATCGATCGTGATGATGTGCTTGCCGTCGCCTGCATCTTTGGAAGTGGGAAGACGCCAGCTTTCTCGAACGATCACCGCATCGGTAACGGTCGGAAAAACCGCGCTATCGATGGTGCGGGTATTGTTGGCCGCTAAAATTTCGGTTTTGCGTTCTGGATGATTCTCTAGGAGGATTTCTCGATCGACCGCCTTGGCCCGGTGGAGCTGGAGCGGCTGACCGTACAGAGCTTCGATCTGGTCGATCCAAAGCTCGTGGAGCAGGACTCTTTCCCATGCAACTCGCCCGTTCTTGTTGAAAACGTAGATAAACCCATCACCGAAGACGCAGCTGTCGCGGAAGATCTGCGGGCCGAGCTGGTAGGCTTTAACGTCGTTGAAAAGACCAGCCGTAAAACGGTTGAGCTTTTGGGCTTTGCGCCGCTTCCGATAATCGCCGCCCGATGTCAGGTAGAGGGGAGCCGGGCGATTCTTCGCCATTTTGGCGGTTACGGTATCGACGCAGGACTGAACGATGTTTAGGGTTAGCCGATCGCTGATGAAGCTCCGCATGACCGAAGAAAGCGGACTGAACGACCAGCCAAACGGGAATCCACCGAACGCCTGATTGCCATACAACTTGGCATCCATCGCCAAGCGCTGAAGCCGGGTGTTTTGGTTGGTCTGGAGGAAATTGATTGTTTGAGTTATCGAATCGGCTGCCTTGGCTGCTTCGAGTTCCCACCATTTGGCGATATGCGTTTCCGGATCTCGCGCTGGAGGTTTTTCACCCTTTTTGTGAAAGGATCTGAAATCGACTGTGTTGCTCAATTACGGTTTCTCTGCGGGGATTGACTGCGGTGCTACGCCTTGGGGTGCCTCGCTCGGCTCGGCTTCAGGCTCCGGCTTTCCTTGGAAATAAGGCGTGCTCCAAAACAACATATTTTCGTCATCGTCGCGCACGGGGTTTGAAAGGAAGGTGTTCGATGGCTCTGGGAGCCGCAGCGGAGCCGCGAAAGCTTCGTCGGCTAACTCAAGCTCCAGCTCGGCGGTCTTCAGCTTTTTGACGCCATACTGCTTCATCAGCTGCAGCGTGTTCTCTAGGTTAGTTTTGTTGGTCGTCTTCTTTGGCATTCTTGTTTCCGAAAATCCGTTCCCAGCCGCGCTGGTAAGCCTCGGAGTTACCGAGTGGCCCGTCTGCGGTGGCTTTGCAGAACTGGCGCATCAACTTGTCTTTCAGCCGTTGCTGGGTTGGCGTAAGCGGCAAGTCTTTGGCTGAAACACTCTTCCCCGGTTCGTTGGGGATTCGCCGGTAAGCGTTTTGGTTGAAGTCCTGGGGTTTCTGCGGCACGCCAATTAGACGGCAGAAACCGCTCTACAATTCGGAGACCTAAGCCTCAGAACTCCGACCGGTGAAAATCGAAGAAATCACTTATCGCGTCGTTCTCTTCGCGGTGCTTCTCATCCAGGACCCGCTCTTCCGCTGCCCAATGGTCCGCAATTTCTTGTTCGTAATTGCGTTTGTAGAACTCGGGGGTACCGGGTTGCGGTTTGTGTTCGAGCGTTTCTGAGAGATATGAATAGGTGTAACGCCAGGCGTACAAGGTCGCGTCGGTACAGTGGTTGGGGCAGCTGGGGTGCTCTTCGCGCTTGGTGCTCTTTGGGTCCCAGATTAGTTCCTGGTATTCGGTGATCAGTGGTTGGCACGTCGCCGGGTTGAGTAGAACCTTCCCGGTCGCAAACTCGCTGTTCATTATCTCGATGAAATCGGACTTGCCCCGCTTGTCTGCTGGAGTGAGGGCGATTCCATGGCGGTTCTCTATTTCAGCGGTGGCTTGCTTATTGGCGTTATCGATGATCACTCGTTCGATCGCCGGGAACTTCGCCAAATAAAGCTTGATTCGATCCGCGACCGCCGTGACATCCATCTTTGCCTGTTTGGAGGATTCGAGTATTCGAAGGACCGGGTCGTAATCGTGCCAAGTGCAAACAGTGAAAGCCGATGGATCGGTGTGACCGAGATCGACGCCTAGGGAATAGTGCCAAGCACCTTTCCGGTATTCGGGAAGCGTGCCGCTCCAATCGTTGAGCCCTGGTTCATAGCGGTAGACCAGCTTGCTGGTATCGGTGGTCCATAGACCAAGGTAGTTCTTTCTAAACCACGGCGTTTCCCGGACCCGGGGATTTTGCGATTCGAGATCGGTGATCTCTTTCGCCCAATTTTCTCGAACGTATGGATTTTGAAATGCGCTCCAGCGGTGACCGCTCCAACCTGCAACGGACCACGTTCCGGGGTTGCTCGGATCTTGGTCCTTGGTGAGATCGTAAAAAATCCCCTTCTTCAAATCGGTGGGGACTCCAGAAAGAACGATCGTGCCGCGAACGTCAGCGCAAGCGGGCTTTAGGACAGAGAAGACCAGCTCGGTGAGATCGATGGTGAACGACCCGCATTCATCGATGATTGCCAGTGCCAGCGATTGACCGAGAATTTTCGACTTTTGATCTTCGTCCGAATCAACCCCCATCAAATAAATCACCGACCCGTTGCGGAGGCTGATCGAAAGTTCGGTTTCATTGAACCTTGCTCCGATCTTGAATTGGCGATCGATCCTTTTGAGAATCGGACGCCACATGATCTTTTTTGCGCTTTCCCGAGTCAGTGCGACGTAGAGCGAGGTTGAACCAGGAATCTCTAAAGCGGTTTTGAATAAATACAGGCCATCGCCGAAGGACTTCCCAGAGCGGCGAGTGCAGAAAACCGCCTTGAGCTTTGCGGCATCGAGAATGAACGCGGTCTGCTCAGCAAAGACCGGGATCTCTGGTCCAAGTGCTACCGCCCCACTTGGAGAGTTTGCACCTTGGCGATCCTGAAGCTGTTGGAGCTGCCGTTCGAGATTATCTAAGAGCTTCGATACTGCCACGGTGGTTTAGACATCCCCACCAGGCTCAGTATTTTGGATGAGGCAGGGATCGAACCTGCTGTGCCCCGAAGGACGCTTGTTTTACAGACAAGGGAACCGCCATAGGTTCATCTCATCCTTATTTCGTCGTGAGTATAGAAAGGGCTAACGCAAGACCAACGAAAATGATCGAAGTAATCAATTTAGCTTTACCTCTTTATCTAGAATGCTTTGGTTGGGGAGAAGCTTGATTTGGGATGGGGCTTGCGTTTGGGTGGTGAGATCTTCCAAAGCCTTTTCGATCTTAGCGATCCGAAGCTCGGTGTTGCTGTCGCGTAAAATGGCTGCCAAGGTTGCGCAGCCGTTGATGATCACTTTCGCCCGATCGAGCTGTCCGATGTCACCGGATAATTCGAGCTTCCGCAAGGTATGGGAGAGCAGCAGGCAGATCTGCTGAGGGGTTTTGAGTACGCGACCTTTGATAGCCATCGGATTATTTCTCCTTGTCGATCGGAGTCGGTTCGTCGGTTGTGTAAACGATGTTGTCGAGCGGGACGGTCACCGCATGGAGTTGGTGATCGCGGTCATCAATCCAGCTCACCCTTAACCCTTGGGGGCAAAAAGTAAGCTTTGCACCGTATTTCTCGGCATCGATGCTCGTGACCACTTCCCGACGCAGCAGCACCCCAATGTTGAATTGGGCTTTGGTGATTTTCGCTTGCGCTGGCGCGGGTTGGGGAGCGGCGCTCTTGGGGGATTTCTTAGAAGAAGGCATTGAAGTTCTCATAGGCATCGGTGCAAGCCGCCAAGAACTCTTCCTTGGATCGGGCTTGATCGATAAAAAATAGAATTGCTCCAGCGGATAAAAGTTGATGGGCGGTCAGGTCGCCAGCCAGCTTGCGGGCTTTCTTTCGAGTTTGGTTAGTGGGTTTCTTAGACATGTTTATCTCCTCATCCATAAGATTAAGTTCCTAAATCATGTATGGATCATATGCTGCTGGCCCTAGCGGCTTTTTCAGGAAGCCGGTGGCATAGGTCTGGTGCGTGTAAACCACGAAGCGATTGCCATCGATCAGTTTGGTGGCGATCCCGAGCTGGCGGTAAGGCTTTTTGACATAAACGTAATGGAGAACCTTTCCTTCGATGCACAGCCAGCCAAGGATCGCACTCGGTTCATCCTGCAAGCAGGCAATGGTAAGCTTTCCGCCGCGTTGCAAGATTCTTTCGATTATCTGGTGATGGTGCGGAAAATAGAGTTTTGGGGGTATCCCCTTGGCGAAATCCGAGGATTGGTAGCTTCTAAGCCAACTATTGAAAACGAAGCTGATATCGTTTTCTTCGGCTGGCCGAAGTGTGACTGAGTGCAGACCGAGTTCTCTTGGAGCTTCGGAAGGTGCGGGGGTAGTGGTTAGAGCTTCTACTGTTTCACTCATGATCGTTGTCGTACTCGCTTGATTTGCCCCATTGGAGACTGGAGAACCTCGGCTTCGGCCTTCTTCACATACTCGGCCAAATAATTCTGGAGAGCTGAATGGGTCAGCTGGAGGAAGCCAGCCGCCGACCTCTCATTGATACTCTGCAAATGATTAAATTGGGTCGCCAGAATGACCATCGCGGTTTCAAATGCAAAGACCACCGCTTGGGCTTCAGGGGTTGCGCTGGTCACTTTCGCCGAGTTCATCAACTAAATTAGACGGTCAGCGCATAATGCGGATTCTAGGTGCGCGAGGTGCGCAAGGCTCTCTCGAAAGAATCGGCATATTGCGCAATACGATCAGCTCGATCTAACCCATTAATCACTTTGCGGGCGTTGTAGTAATCGGGCGGGTGGCTTTGAGTGTAATCACCGAGCTTATGGCCAGTGAACCAACCTTCCCGCATACCCCTGGCCGCGATTGCGTAGCTAATTGCGGGATTCAGGACCAACTCGGGGTTTTGGACCAGTGTTTCAGGACCGATGTCGAAACCGCCGATTGTCTCTCCGTCCAGCATTTGGCTGGCGTGGCGGTAGCCCTTCTCCCAAGTGAGCTGTACATAGCCCCTGCCATAAAAGCCGCTGGGCCAATACCGATTTTGCAGCTCGTATAAATGGGTGTACGTGGGATCGGCTCGGCGCTCTTTCACCGGCTGAAAGGTGTTTGCGGTCTCCCAGCGGATAGTTGCCAGGAAATAAGAGACATCAGGGATCTGCTTGAAGCCGGGATCGCCTTGGACGGCACCTAAAAGGAAGTTGAGACCATCGGAGACTTCTAGTGTGAGGGGGAAGGATAATAGAGCACGTAAGAATTTCGATACATCGATTTGTAATGACATGCCGGATTAGACTGGAATTCTCTCCGGCGAATTCGCGGAGGTTCAAAGCAGTCCAATCCCCTTGAATGTTGAAGTTGGTTCAAGGCGATTGTTTACAAGTTTTGAAGACTCTCGATTCGGATTCGATCGATGCGCTGGTGACCGATCCGCCCGCTGGGATTTCGTTTATGGGCAAGGCTTGGGACTCGAACAAAGGCGGGCGCGAACAGTGGATCAGCTGGTTATCTGAAGTTATGGGCGAGGTGATCCGGGTGCTCAAGCCTGGTGCTCACGGTTTGGTCTGGGCGCTTCCTCGAACCTCCCATTGGACTGCGACCGCGCTAGAGAACGCAGGGTTTGAAATTCGGGACGTGGTTACTCACCTATTCGGAACGGGCTTTCCGAAGTCGCTCGATGTGGCCAAGGCGATCGACAAATCGGCGGGCATATCGATGAAGAGCGTGCCAGCCGGTGGAGTTGGATTTATGCGACCCGACTCCGAAGATTGGCACCAAACAAAAAATAGAATGCTCTGGGATGGACCAGTCACGGATGAAGCCAAGCGCTGGCAAGGTTGGGGAACGGCGCTCAAGCCAGCAGCCGAGTTTTGGATCCTCTGCCGCAAGCCTTTGGTCGGTACGGTTGCCGCGAATGTTCTGGAGTTCGGAACCGGAGCGCTGAATATCGATGGGTGCCGGATCGGAGAGGAATCCAGGGTTAATCAACCAGCGGTAAGCATTTACGGCACTGGAATGCCGCCCGATGCCTTGCCGAAAAAATGCACCGGACGCTGGCCAGCGAATTTGATTGTGGATGATGAAGCTGCAGAGGTTGTGCCCAGATTTTTCTACGTACCCAAGGCTTCCAAAGCTGAGCGCGAGCGGGGATGTGGGAATTTGCCGAGGCAGGCGCTGGGGAAATCTGCGCTGCTGGAGTGCGCGGAAGACCGCGCGACCAGTTCCCGTAATCACCATCCGACCGTCAAGCCCCTTGCGCTAATGCGCTACTTGATCCGGTTGATCACGCCACCCGGTGGGACCGTGTTGGACTGCTTCATGGGTTCGGGGTCAACTGGGATCGCTGCGCTGGAAGAAGGATTCTCGTTCGTCGGGATCGAGCGCGAGGAAGAATATTTCGCGGTGGCCGCACAGCGGATCGCCATCTGACGGCGCTGATGGGTGTGTGTGGCAAAATGTCGCTGACGCTAAGAAAATCGGGTTTCGCGAAAGCCCGGTAAATCGGCGTTGGAGCGACTTTGGCGGTCAATTGTTTGACAGCGTTCGGAGTTGTGGCTTTACAACGGTCAGGGATTGGTGCCAGTCTTGTATGTAAGTAGTGGGATCAGGGTCCTAACAGAGGGAAAAAGCTAAGCTGGTGGGCGGCGAGTCAGGTTTGAACTGACATCCCCTCGGTTACTAGGCGTGGTGCTTTGCCAGTTAAGCTATCGCCGCCGCCAGCCGTTTTTCACCTCCATGATCCACTTCCCGCGCCTTGTGGTCAATTTAAGTTCGTCCCCGCACACCCACTCATTTTAGGGAGCATACGAGCTACAGTAGTGCCCAATCGCCCTTTTCACCAACAGCCAGAAAAGGCTTCCAACGGGCAAAACCAGCCTGGAAGGATTCTAGGGCGGGGATCTGACAGCGAACCGGCGAACATCCTCCGATGCGCAACGTCACCAGACGGTTAAGGCCTATTGGGGAGGCTTCCCGGCCGTCACGGCGATCAACTCCTCTGGAGGATTGCGAACAGCCAAACGTTCGTTGAGGCAGTGAAGCACGCTCCAGGGTGATCTGCGAGGTGCTCTCCCGGCTACAATCGCGAAGCGCAACTCCAAGCCGAAGGGTAAACCCCGTAAACCAAAAAAGCGCCGATTGCGGTCCCGGGTCAACCGGTAGCGAGGTGCCGTTTCATCAGATCGAGCGTCCGCTGCAAATCAAGCTCGCGTTGCCCTGGTGGCTTTCCCACTGTTGCCGCTTCGAGGATGGGGAAAGCTCCCGGTGGTCTATTCGCTCCACCAACCAGCTTGCCGAGTGCATCGAGGGATTCTTGAGAATTGCCGAAGGCTGACGGTTTGGCCGCAAGCTCGCACAACTCGATCGCCTTGGCCGGGCCACCGATATGTTGGATGACTTGCGAGATCTCGTGTTCCTCGCGTGGGTCAAGAGCCATGGGAATCACCAACCCCGAAGTGGTTTGGGTGGAGAGAACATCGGCCCGTCGCCGCCGCCGTTCTGGTTATCCGCGTCCAGATCGATCAGCTGAGCTTCAACGCCATTCAGCTTGTATTCCAATATCCGAAGGAGCGCCTGGCCCCGCTCATCGTATGCCAACGGTAGATGCCCTTCTGCCTGCACAACAAAACGGCCTTTTTCCATTTTGCTTTACTTCCTTTCACCCCTCTCCCCAAACCTTCGCAACAGAACACAGGAAGCTGACAGCCGTGACCCCGAATTGGGACAGTAAAAGGGCAGTAATCAGCCGATCACCACCGATCACCACCGATCGCAAGCGACCGGATTCATAAATCCGATTTATGCAGGCACGCGAAATGCTTAGGGGTATTTTCGGCTTTCAAGACCGCTGCCTTCAGCCGCTCGGCCACTCCTCCCGGCTGCCTGGGCGCA
>DAIQBK010000020.1:62081-119067 GCA_036781205.1 Myxococcaceae bacterium | reverse complement strand
ACTGTCAGCGATGTCCTGAACCGGTTTCTGTCAGCGATGTCTTGATACAGCACCCAGGTACTCGACCGGCTCCTCCGTCTAGACGAATCCCTAACCCGAAGCGGCGCTGTACCGTCATTGTTTGCATTTCTGATCTATCGGCGAAAAAGCACACCTCCCGGATTGGCGCAGCTCATCGACAGATATATTCGTGAGCCACTGCGCGAGAAGTTCGCGGCATTTAGCGGTGGCATGTATCCCATGGAATTCGCTATCAACAACTCACTGCTCAAGCGCGTGTGGCCGGAAGTATTCAGGCGAAGCGTACTTGACTTAGTCTCTTCCCGCCACGGGCGGTGATGGTCTTCGAGTCGAGGCTGCAGCTCGTGCGGCCCGATCTCAGGAACATTGCTCGCAATCACCACACTTGCTCCGTTTGCTGCTCGCAGGCGTAGGCCGTTGCGATAGCAACAAGCGAACTCTGAGGGCTGGCCAAGCAGAACGCACGCGTCGCTCCTTTCGAGAACGAGGCTATGATTGGGAAGATCGCAAGTCGTTCTTTCGCGCACCTGACAGAAGTCCTTGGCGTTCTCAGCACGAGAACGCCGCGCTCGCGCAGGTGCTTTCGGATATACTGATACGTTCCCATGTTCCCATGGACGGACTCCGGTCGTAACGGATGGCTCGATATCACTGCCGGGGAGCGTGCCGGCGTGTTGCTTGAGGACAATCCAGATCTGCACTGCTCAACACATTCGTTCGCGAGCCTTTGAGAGAGAAGTTTCCGCCTTTTAGTGGTCGTGATGTATCCGATTGAACTAAGTCAAGAACCATTCGTTGCTTAAACGGTTACTGGCCTGAATCTTGGGCATCCATAGATTTACCTAATGTGAGGCTACATGCGGCATAGTTGTCGTGCAGCAAGGGTGTCACCGGCTCTGATCTTCAGCGCCGGATCCGGGCCGGCACCCCGAGATAGGTGCCGCATTCTATCAAGTCTCGAACCACAACGGCTCCGGCTCCTATCAACACACCATCTGAGATGGTGAGTTTTTCAATAATCGTGGCACCGGTCCCAATCCATACTCGCTCGCCAATGGTGACGTTCCCGGATATGTTTGCACCTGGAGAACATGTCGAGCAGCGGCCGATTCGAACATCGTGAGCTATCGAGACGTGGCAGTTTACAAGTACCCCCACTCCGAGCCACGCATCAACGGTGAGTGTTGCTCCCCCGCAGATAAGCGTACCTTTCGCAAGCTCGTTCGACGTGTGTACATTTACCCCAGGCGCGATCAACGGCGGTCCCAACCGCTCTTCGCCGAGTGTCGTGATTATTCGGTCGCGGGCGGCATTGTCGCCGATTCCTACATAGTAAACGCCATCGCGATCGTGAAAAAGGCGTGGTGGACCCAGTATCTTGCCGCCCGTAATGATTCTGCCCCACCACTCTGAATAGGTGTCCTCGACCAGAAATCCCCTAAACCTCAAGGCCGGAGTACGGTCGATCAAGTAAAATGTTTCACGCGCTTGGCCTCCCGCACCAATGATGTACGCATCGATGGGACGATTAGCGGCTCCGGGTCGCCGCTGGCTTTGGGAAACTTTCATTGGGGTCGCCACATTCACTGCGACGATGATTTGACTTCAATTGAAATGAGTGCTCGGCCGGGTCGCACCGGGACGAATTGTATAAATGGATGTCGTGGATGTTACCGGCGTCGCCACGAATCCTTGGGCTGTGAAGTCGGTGCGGACTTTAGTTGCGAGATCCCCTGCCATGAGTTCTCCATTGAGCACCACATGGGTGATACCTACAGCCAGCAAATCATCCACCAACTGCGCAGGAGTGCGAACACCATGCTCAAGAGACCTGTAGGACTCCACCAGTCGGGCAAGCGTAGGCGACTCCTGAGAAGTAAACCCAACCGGTATCCGACGCCAGTGTAGGGTGCTGCTGACCATCTGGTCCTGCCACCAGGAGACATTCTCGAAGTGACCTTGCTTGGCGATCGGCAATTCCAGAACCACCGCGTCGGGAGGGGTTAGCATGCGGATGGCCTGATATACCTGTCGCCGGGGAAACAGATCCACTCGCTGTGGCGTAAGGAGGGTCGTCTGCTCGAGAAAAAACAACCCGCCGATGCATCCGTAGCTGATCGCCGCTTTCGTCCCTCGCAGTCCGATCAAGTCTAACACGTTCCGCATTCCCAACTCGGCCAGAACGGCCATGAGCACCGAGGCGAAAACGCCAAACCGACCTATCGCGCGAAGCGCGGAGAACCCAGGAAAGAAACGGGCGTACAGATACGCGGGGAGTGGTAGGTGAACGCCCCGTTCCAACGAGTAGCGCTCAAATGAGCCCAGTGCGAGGACAGTCGCAAGCCCGGCGCCAAAGCCCAACAGCGCGACGATCTTGCGGTCGACCTCAGTCATCGCCCAGCCGCGCCATCCGACGAAAAGCAAGATAGCACCCATCCATACCAGCAGGCCGAAGAACAATCGTGCTTCGTGGCTCCCCCAGTCAGAGTACATCGAACGGTAGAGGAGGCTCGTGGGCGGAGCGTCCAACAGGCTCCCCGCACGCGCTGCGTACGTGACAAAAGTCTCCAGATTGTAACCACCGAACTGGCTCTTCGCTCTCAAGTAGTGCAAGGCTACCCAGACCACGGGGATAACGGAGATGCCAAGCGCGGCTGCGGTACGCCCAATCGGAGCGTTCCGCAGCATGGCGTGGAACCATGACAGGAATCGTTGCCGTCCCAGTGCAATTGCCACTAAGGACGAGCTCACGATGAACACCGCCAACATCACGGCGTAGTACAGCGAACATAAGAACAGCCATGAGGAGACCACGATCAACCAAGGAACTGCGCCGCTAGACCCGCGGATGAAGCGAACGACAAACAGCAGCGCCCAAACCAGCAGGCAAAGTCCTTTGAGTTGAAAATGCCCCTCTTGACTGGCGACCAGCATGCCAATGCCACCTGTAGTCCCGGCGATCACTGCCGTCCGTCCGGTCAGCTCCCGGCCAAGGCGCAGCATGCCCAAAGCTCCGACGAACGTCGCCAACACCGCCACCGAATTCAGCGCCAGGATCGGATTGGTGGTAAAGGCGCGAAAGAGAGCGTACGCGGGCAGGAAACCCAACATCGTGTCTGACCAAGCCAACACATTCTTGTTTGGGTATAGAATATTGAGGTCAAACACCCCCGCAATGTGCCCGTCTCCAAAGAAGCTGCGGTAGAGCCATTCTAGGAGATAGATCATCGCCTTCTGGTCGAAGGTATCATAGAGATGGTCGCTGAGGTGGCCGAGGCCGTTGCGGTAGTACCAAGATGCGAGCACGAGCGCGATGAGAACATCGACCGTCCAATCGGCGCACAGTATTTTAGTGGCACGTCCGTGGCAGAGGACCTCAGTGTCTCTCATGCAACGCTCCAGAATACCGGCCCGGGCCGGACCAGCCACTGCAAACACTCACCGCGCGCCAAACCATTCCCAACATGGATATCCCGTGGATTCGGAAACGAGCACGGCCGTCGCAGCCTTGAAGCCTAGATTCATCACTCCGTCAGTATTCAGATAGGCAAAACTTCCCTGGCGTCCGTAGGAGAGCAGGTTCTCGAAGGAGCGCAAAAATCCGAAGCAGGATGCAACTCGCTCCTGAAAACCCACTCGAAATCGGGGATAGGAGTGAGAAATTCTTTCCGTGTGCCAACCTTCGACGTCACGTTCTTCGAGGACTCCGTGTTTGCTAAGAGCCTCGATCGATTCCTTTGCCAGTTCTTTGTCGTCGGCTTTCCAGATAGCGTCGTTCATTGAGCATGGGAATTCTAGGCAAACCATTGTCTTGCCTTTTGGTACCATTGCACGCGAGTACATACCAACGTCATAGATTCGTGAAAATCTCACGGCGGGCTCGGAAAAGTAAAGCATCGAGGACGGGAGAACACTTTCCCTTGCGATCCGGAGAAAGACCAATACCGATGAGCAGTAGTCCAGTTGAGCCGCAGCCTCGCGTACCTTTTGAGGTGCGTTATCGAACAGCGAAATGAGCGCATTCAGTGGTACGGTGGACAGGACGTAATCCGCGCTGATTTCCTGTTCACCAGCCTCCCGCGTTGCAAAAGTAATCGCCCGCACGCGCTCGGCAGCTGTGACGATTCTTCGTACCTCACAGTTGTAGACCAGCCGCACGCCGACCTTTTCGATTTCACGAAGGAAGAAGCTTACTGTCTCCCCAATTCCATGACGCAAGTAGTAGTTGTGGGCAAGAAACTCAGGATGATTGCTTCCGGCAGTGGTGCCAAACAGTGCAGCACGAATGAGTTCGGTCAAGCTGATCACCGGAACGCGCTTCTCGGCGACATGACGATCGATCTGGTTTGCGGAAATCCCCCATACTTTTTCCGCATATGGACCAAAGTACTCGCGGAAAAGAAGCTTGCCAAAACGGTTCGTAATCCACGCCTGAAAACTATCGTCAACTCGCCGCCGGGGCAGAAACATCCGAACCCGTGCAGCAAAAAACGAGAGTGCGGCCGGGACAATTTTCCAAACCGGCAACGAGGTAATTACCCGGATTCCTCTCAGCGGATAGTCGATCAACTCTCCCCTCTTTAAAATCGTCGACTTGGGATAATGCTCGAAGAAGGAGGCGCTGAAGTTCCGGCGGAAAAAGGAGATCACATGGTCATGTACGGTATGGATATTATGAGGACCCAAATCGTATTCGAAACCGCCGCGCTCTTTTGTAACGGCTAACCCACCCACGTGATCGCTCTGTTCGAGAATGGTGACGTCGTGACCGCTCCGGCCTAACACCCAGGCGGCGCTCAGGCCTCCCAATCCGGCGCCAAGCACGGCGATATGCTTTCGGGGTGCTCCGCTCATGACATCCTTGGGTTCTTTACGATTTCTCTGCTTGGCTGTAATGAAGAGCCGAGTTCCGAGATTCTCGCCATCGCCTCAGACGCGACTCGCCGCAGGGTCTCGTGGAGCATGAATGACATCATCCCGATGGTCGCTCAGGCCATGGGCACTCCCGAGAAGGCGAATAATCCGAGCGATCACCTCAACGGTTTGCAAGCTCAAGGTTCCGAAGACTGGCAAGCATAGGACTTGACTAGCCGTCTTCTCCGCGACCGGCAATTTCGCGGGCGCCGCCGACGGGAGCCCTGCGTAACATGGAGCATGTGAAACGAGTGGATAAAAATATTTGCGCGTGAATATGTTGAATTCTCGAAGCACGCAATAAAGATCATCTCGCGACATACCATACGTTTCTGTATCAACCAAAATTGGGAAGTAACCGTAATTGTGGCGCACTCCTGGAATGTCATTGAGGACACGAATGCCGGGCACACCGCGTAGGCACTCCCGATACCGCTTCACAAGCAATCTTCGCCTTTCAATGTCTGTGTCCGCTGTCTTGAGCTGCAGCAAACCGAAGGCCGCTTGGAACTCATTCATTTTGCCATTGATGCCGGGTCCGATCACGGACTCCTCGTTGGCAATTCCGAAATTTTTGAGGCAATTCACTCGACGTCGATCGGCATCGCTCTGTGATACCAGGGCGCCTCCCTCGATGGTCGAGAACACCTTGGTCGCGTGGAAGCTGAGCATGGACATGTGGCCGAATTCAAGCACCGAGCGATCGCCTAGGCGTACCCCAAACGCATGCGCCGCATCGTAAATAAGAACGAGGTGGTGCCGGTGAGCGATCTCTTCAAGTCTCTCCACATTACACGGGTTGCCATAGACATGGACTGCAAGGATGGCACAGGTATCTGGACCAATCAGCCGCTCGACCCGTTCTGGATCGATATTGAACGTATCCGGTTCAATGTCGCAGAACACGGGTTGCACGCGATTCCAGTGGAGCACATGCGTCGTCGCTGGGAAGGTAAACGGGGTTGTGATTACTTCTCCCCCATTCACTCCCAACGCCTGGAGCGCAACTAATAGCGCCGTTGCCCCATTGCAGAACAAGCTCAGGTGTTCAATCCCCAAATAGAGCGCCAGTTCGGCCTCCAGCTGGCGATGAAGCTCGCCATCATTGGTAAGCCAACATCGTCTCCAGATGCCATCCAAGTATCGGACGTACTCCGCAAGCTGAGGCATGGTCGGCCGGGTTACCATTACCGGTTCTTTCTGCCGATAGGTTTTCAGGAGGCTCTCTCGCCCTCCGTGCCGTTTCACAATCTGCTCAGCTTTAGGTGTCTTCATGGCGCTCTAAGCGTTTCCATGATTCCTCGGAGCGGCGGATAACAGTCCAATAAGGAATCCTGCACTAGGCGATTTCCGGTCCCAGCGGCATCGCAGCCGACGTTAGCCCCAACTTTCACCGTTTGCGAGAGAATACGAGTATTTTCAATGGCCTGTGAAGGGTTATGCAATTCTCCTGGCAAGCGATTTGACCGCGTCCCTCACGAATGGCACTCGGTCCCAAACTCGCTTTGCACGGTGCACCAGCCGCACGCTCACCATCGCGCGCAGTGCGGCGTGTTGCGCCCGTTCGCTCCTCAGCTCCTCGCGAAGTTGCTGCACTTCGACCCGAAGTCTGTCAGGTTCGACCCGTGCGCGCTGTGCCTCCGTAAGCTCGCCGGCGTTTCGCGCGACAATCCCCAAGAGTCGGTCGATAACCGCTTGCTGGATTGCGTCGCGCCGCGCCACTTCGTCGGCGTCCATCCATGCTGCCCGTATCGCGGCAAGCTGGGCGGTTACGTCCTGGAGCTCTGCTCGCAGTTTCTGCGCCTCATTTCGCGCTTCCTGCTCGTTTCGCTTTCGCTCCTCCACCTCAAGGTGCTTGCTATAAACCTCTTCGCCGATCAGCTTGCGCGCACGGTCTAGGATCACCGAGCTCTCGATCGTGCCCTCGAGCTCCTTCTTTGCTACCGCCGCGACGAGGTACTCGCCAGCTCCGCGGAGGCCCGCCTGACAGCGACCCTTGAGGCGGATCAGATCTGTCCACGCCATTTCGCACACGTCGGCGCGCGTTGCCCCCGACTCAAACAGCGCCGAGCCGGTATACGTGAGCTGCTCGAACATCCGGACGGCTGGGAACACACGCCCAAGCAGCGTCGCGAACTCGTCGCGGTACATTTCACGCACATGGAACGGATTCTTCGAGAGTTTGACGTCCGAGTAGAGCTGCTTGTCGGGGCTGGAGATGATCGCCACGCCGCCCGGCGCGAGCACACGGTGGATCCCTTCCAACAATGCGAGCTGCGCCCGTTCGTCCACGTGCTCAATAATCTCGAACGCGGTGACGAGGTCGTAGGACTCCGGGTTTGCATCACGGAAAAACCCATCGATGTCGGCGCGCGTGAACGATACATGCGGGTTGTCGCCGTAGACCGAGCGCGCATGAGCCACTGCCTCGGCGTCTGCGTCGAAGCCGTCGACCTTCTTTGCCACCGACGCGAGATAAGCGGACCCATAGCCTTCCCCCGAAGCGACGTCGAGCACGCGCTTGTCTTGGGCGAACTGCAGCGCGAAGAAGTAGCGGAGCCAGTGATGGTAGCTGATCTCGACTGCGGCTCCGGGGACGAAGCGCTCGCCGCTGAACTCGAGTTCCTCCGTTGCTGGCTTGAGCGGGATGATTGTTTCTGGCGACATCGTTTACCTCGAAGTCAGATAAGGGGAGCGGGCCGCGGTGATGAGCTGCGCGGGATTGGGGCGGCCCCGCAACTTGTCCGCGATGCGTGATGCAAAGGTTTTGCGAAGGGCCGGCAGCGCGCTGAGGAATCCTCGCGTTCCCGCTGCAGCGGTCCAGCTGCCGCCATGCACCAGCTCATCGCGCGCATAGCCTATGCGATCGCGAACCGTTCGCGCGAGCAGCGCGGGCCCCGCATATCGCGAGGCGAAGAGTAGCGAGCTGCGCGCGACGTTTTCAGTGAAGCGTGGCGAGCGCTCACGGGTGGTCCCGGTGTGGTAGTGGTTCACGATCGATGCCGGACAGAAGATCAGCAGGCCACCGCGGCTTCGCAAGCGCAAGCACAGATCCACGTCCTCGTAGTAGGCTGTGTAGTAGTCCGGAAACCACCCGACGGCGTCGAGGGCCTCGCGGCGCACGAAAAGCGCCGCGCCACAGAGGGCCGGCACGATCTCTTCCGACGCGTATCGCCCTGGCTGATCCTCCTCGCCGCTCCCGACGTCGCCTGCCTCGCACCGCTGGTTGAGGAAGTTGCCTGCGTTCTGGATAAGCCGTACCGACGCGGCGGACTCGTCAACCGGCACAATGGCGGGCAACCGCTCGATGCGGTGCGGAGCGCGATTCGAGACGCGGACCGTAGATCCCTCGATTTTGCCGGCCGCCTCCAGCAGCCGCACCACCGGTGTGGTGGTGAGCGGCGCATCGATTTGCGGCACCGGCAACGGTACGTACACAGTGCTGCCGTCTTGTGCCCAGCCATCGCGTATGTTGGCTGACCACTGAAGCTTGGCATCGAGCGGGCCGTTAAAGATCGTCGGTCCCACGCGCAGTCGAGCCCCGGGCGCCAACGAGAAGCGTACCGGAATGTAGCGATGCATGAAGAGAAGCTTCGAGCCCACGCCAGCGACGCGTTTGTCCCGGGTGAAGATCTCGAGCGGTCGTTCGATCCATCCGGGCTCGACCTGGGTGTCGTTGTTGAGGAAACAGACGATCGCCCCGGTTGCCACCTGCCGTGCAGCGTTATTGGCGTGCGAAAAGCCGAGCGGCCGCGGAAAGTTGAGAGCCTTCACGTCCGGATAGCGACCAAGCAGCTCCGCCGTACCGTCGGTGGATCCGTTGTCGACCACAATCGGTTCGATCTCGGTGCCTTCGGGAATACGCGTGCCGCGCAGCGCCTCCAAGCAGGGGGTGAGGAACCGCCACCCATTGCTCGTCGGAATGACGACGCTGACTTTCATACTGCCACCACTGAGCGCACGAAGGCACCCAACGCGCGGTCAAATTCGCTTCGAGTGAACCGTGCTGCGCGCTCCATCGCGCGGGCGCGCATCGAGTTCTGGAAACCCTGCCGGGCGACGAGCGCGAGAGTGAAGGCCTTCAACTCCTCAACGTCGCGATACACAAAGCCGCTCTGGCCGTGCTCGACGATCTCCTTTGGCCCGCCTCGATGATAGCAAAGCGGGACGGCGCCGGCCTGCATCGCCTCGACAACCGCGATGCCGAAATGCTCCATCTCGGCAGCCTCGGCCGGCTCTTCTTTGCCGAGCCCCGTGCCGTGCCAGAACAGCGACGCCCGCCCTAGCAGTTCGCGCTTGCGCTGCTCGGAGACGTCGACCTCAAACGCCACGGGCAACCGCCTGCAGCGGCGCCTGAGCGCCTGGAAATGTTGCACGTTGTCGGGTTGGTCATTCAGCTTTCCAAGAAGCACGAAACGCCAGCCCTTGGGGAGAAGATCGAGGATGTCCTCAAATGCTTCGAGCAGCAGATCCTGATTTTTTTTGTGGCCCCTCCAATTGAAACGACCGATCGTGAGGATGTCTGGCGCGCGCGATACCGTTGGAATCAACCCGTCGCCTACCGCGGGATACACAACCTGGGTTGACAGGTCATCTCCCCACCGTTGGTGTGTATAGGAACGGGTAAATTCCGAGAGACAGATAAAGTGCTGGTACGAGCGCACGAACGGCCCGCGTTCCTGGAATGGGAACATCACGAAATACAGGCCCATTGGGCAGGGATTGATGAAGGAGCTTCCGGCACAATGATTGATGAAGATGGTTTTGTCCGCCAAGTATGTGGTCAGCACCTCATCGCGTGATGCTGCTGCGTCGGAGAGGCTGTTGAGCGTGAAGCCGGAGTGCCCAGGACCGAAGAAATGCTCGATCTTGGCCAGTGTCGGCAGGCTCTTTTCGAAGGTGACCACCTCGACCTGAAAGCCAAGCTGGCTAAGCACGCTCGCGAACGCGTAGGTGGACCGCTCTCCGCCGCCCCACGTCGAAAGATGAGTATTGAAAATCGCCACCTTGATCATGGCGCTCGATAATCTCGTGAAAACGCGGGCTTGTATCCTGAGCCCACTGAGAGTGTCAATTCCCTCAATCCAGCTGACCCCAGTCTTAGCGTTTGCATCAATGCTCTCAAACCCGCCGGCATTAAACGCAAACTCGTCGAGCGTGACACCGCCGCAGAAGCGAAGCTAACGACAATGTGGAGTGTCGATGAAAGCGTCAGCATCTGCTGCCTAGAGCACTCTTCGTCGCTGCGTTGGAGTCAGCCTAGGTACCGATCTCCGTCGCGGACGCTCTCGGGTCCCTGGCCTCAACTACTTCTTCGCTTCGTTCGGAGAAGTAATGGTCACCGAACACACGGCAACTTCATTGCGGGCAGAAGAGTTCCGAACGACGCGCGGCGGCAGCTGCACTTTTTGAAGTGACGCTGACCCGACTCCAGTATGTCTCCAAAAAGGAGTGGCTCTTTGCCCTTCATCGAGGAGACGAATCGCCCCGTCTTTTCCGCCAGGTGTAGGACCCCACGGGTTTTCTACATATGCTCTGCCAGCCTGCTCTTACCGAGGGCTCACGCAGGACTGATGCTCAGTCTAGGCTTACGTTTCTGTTCACGAACATGAGCCGTCCTGCACCAATACACGCGAAACTCGAGCTGATGGCGACGCGTGTGCTGTCCACCGTAAAGGTAGTGAGAAAGACCGGTACTGAAAGGTCCATGTAAATTCTCGGCGGGTGATTATGATCAAGTTCGGCACGTAGTCGAAGCTGGGCCTGGAATCTGTAAAGTCGTTCACATCGAGACGGACGATCGGAAGATCGTCGGCTGTATTGTTGTCGATCATCAGATTCCAAACCGCGGTATGGGCCCCCGCTGCGACTTCCGCGGTGTAGGGACCGTACTCGAGATGGCCGGCCGGGTCCTGGGCCGTGTTGGCGCGAAAGACTCGGTCGGCGCGGCCTCACGTACGCGCGGCGACACAGCTGGAAGCGTGTGTTAGACGTTTACGAGCAAGAGTTGGCCCGCATTCAACGGGGGAGCCAATGAAGTTGTTGGGAACAAACATCGACGCGACTGACTTGATCGCCAAAATCGAGGCTCGGCTACGCGCCCGAGGCCTTTTGACTCCACCGCGCGCGCCAATGACTTCGATCAGCGTCGAACCGCCGGTTGAGCCGCTAACGTTCAACCTTCAAGCGCTCGAAGAGCATGCCGACTCCACCCGCCCCCTTCCGCTCGCCACCCATCGAGGCGGGTTGGGACGACTGGTGCTCGCGGCAAAGTGGACGTTTCGCCAAACCTGCCAGGTATTCATCAATGAAGCCTTTGCGCGGCAGCGGGTGTTCAACGGTCACGTCCGGGACTCGTACGCTCAACTCTCCGCGGAGGTGCTTCGGCTGCAAGAAGAAGTCCAAAAGCTCCGCGCGCCGCGCGCCTCATCGCGTCGCTCGTCCGGATCGAGAAAGCGTCCCTCTTAATCTCCCTTTTGTGCGATGCAGATCAGATTCTTCCCGAACGGGGGATTGACCCAACGTTCAACTCGTCTTTCCGCAGGAACGATCCATCGGTCATAGAATTGAGCGGACCGGGCATTGAGGAATCGTCGCTTGAGAACTCGTCCAACGATGAACCAGGGCATCACCCCCAAAACATCTAGATAGCGAATGGATTGCAGTTGAAAACCGGCCTGCTCCAGCAAGGCGGTGAGACCAGTTTTATCGTACCGGCGAACGTGCTGCATTGTGCGATCGAGGCTGCCGAAGAGCCAGGCCATGGCCGGAACGTAGAGCAGCAATGCGCCACGCGGCTTCAACATCGCGTGAAGAGTTCGCAGCAGGCCCAGGTCGTCGGCGACGTGTTCCAGCACATTGATCAAAATGGCGCTATCGAATGGGCGAAAGGAGTCCGACAACGTTTCCAGCACAGCGCATCGGGTTTGAACGTGGCTTCGATCCGCAAAGCGGCCCCGCAACCGAGGGTAGAGATTCTCCGCCGGCTCGACCAGGAGCAGTTCATCGACCCAATCGGCATATCGGGCGGCAACGTTGCCGATGCCCGCGCCAACCTCAATCACCCGCCCGCGCAGGTACTTTCGAAAGTGCTCGAGAATCCAGCTGTAGTAATTGGGTACGTCGGTGAGAACATCGAGGTCTCGACCCTCGTAGAAGGATGGATGGATATCGGTTGCCTCCACAAGGCCGGCTAGTATGGCACGGATGCCAAGTCAGCTCTCGGTCGCGTTGGATGCAACGCTGTGGGACGAACCGACGACGGGCATCGGCCTCTACACGCGCAATCTCGCTCGAGCGCTGGAAGACGAGGGCGTCCAGATCCGACGACTGGGCGCACGAGTCTCTGGAGATGACACCCGCGGGGCGATGAGCGCGAGCGCCTATGTCATCGGCCGGTTGCCAGGCGCTCTCCAAAACGCGGAGGAGCCGCTTTACCACGGGGTCTGCAACTTCAACCTTCCACTCACGCGAGTCCCGGGCAAAAGGATGGTGCTTACGGTCCATGATGCCATTCCCGTGCTCTTGCCGGATACGGTATCGATCGCGTACCGGTGGCAGTTTCGACTCTGGCTTGGGCGCAGCCTGCGCGTGGCGGATCGCGTAATCTGCGACAGCGCGCGTACCAAAGCGGACTTGATTTCGCGGTTCGACATCGCGTCGGAGAAGGTCGACGTGGTGCATCTCGGCGTGGACCACGTTGATTCCATTCCCCCGCCGGACGCGGTTGGCCAAACGTTCCTGCGGACCCTCTCCTTGCCACCCCAGTTCGTCCTCTACGCGGGCGCACTTGACGTTCGAAAGAACATTGGCTGTTTGCTGGACGCGATCGAACTACTCTGGAGCCGGGGCGACAAAGTCCCGCTGACCGTGATGGGTCAGACCTGGTTCGGCTCGACGCCAGTGGAAAGGCGCATCGCCCGGATGCAAGCGAACGGCTTCGAGATCCGGATGCTCGGTTATCAGGCGCCGAGCATCTTTTACGAGCTGATGCGCCGAGCTACTGTATTCGTTTTTCCGTCCCGCTACGAGGGTTTCGGCTTGCCTCCCCTCGAAGCGATGCACCTGGGCGTCCCGGTGATCACTTCCAATACAGGTGCGCTGCCAGAGACCTGCGGAGACGCTGCGGTGCAGGTCGACCCAGACAATCCTTCGGCTTTGGCGGATGCGTTAATCGAGCTACTCAAGTCCCCTGAGCAACGAGCGATCCGCGCCGAGGCGGGGCGCCGATGGGCCGCTCGCTACACTTGGAAGAGGACGGCTCGCCAGACGATCGAGGTCTACCGCTCCGCGCTCGGGCAAGAAATGACTCGCGACGCGCGCACTGGCCGAATTACTGGGTGGCGCTCTGTTCGTCCAAAACATCCTTGAGCGCCTGAGTGACAGAGTTCGTCGCTGTCCAGCCCAGCTCATTGATCCGGCGCGGACTGCCCACCAGCCAAGGGATGTCGTTCGAGCGCAGGCGAACCGGATCCACTTCGACGCGCGCTTCGACGCCCGCGATCTGCAACATCTCGTCCAAGAGGCTTCTGATCGTCCGCCCGGTGCCACTGCACACGTTGTAAGCGGCGCCGGATCGACCTTGGGTCAGCAACACTCGGTAGGCGGCGACCGTGTCTTCAACGGCAAGAAAGTCCCTCACCGCTTGCAGGTTTCCAACTTGGATCGTCGGCTCCGAGGCTCCGCGACGAATCGACTGGATCTGCCTGGCAAGGCTCGGCACCACGTAAGTGCTCTGCTGACCTCTCCCCAGGTGATTGAAAGCGCGGGCCATGACCACGTCCAGACCATGCGCTCGCCAAAATTGCATTCCGGCCAACTCGGCTGCGGCCTTCGAAGATCCATAAGGTCCCACCGGAAGCAGGGGCATGTCTTCGGTGGCGGGCGACCCAGCCGGAAGTACGCCATACATCTCGCCCGAGCCCACCAGTAGAACCCGCACCTTCTGGTCCAACTCGCGCGCGGAGGTAAGGACATTGACCGAGCCAAGCGCGTTGACCATCCAAACTTGAAGAGGATCCGTGTTGGACTTCGCCACTGAGCTAAAACCGGCCAGGTTGACCACCGCTTCGGGTTGAGCGGAGCGAAATGCGGCGAGAACACTGTTAGAATCGGTCACATCGACCCTGAGCCGGTTCGCCCCAACGGTTGCGCTAGGGCCAAGGGCCTCGATCACTTGATCGCCATGCTTGCGAAAATGAGCGCAGAGGTGGCGGCCCACGAAACCGTCTGCGCCCGTGACCAGCACCCGCATGCTAGCGCTGACCTGCCCTCAATTTTTCCAGATCGGAATCGACCATCATCTCGATCAGCTCTTTGAGCTGTACCTTGGCTTCCCAGCCGAGCTTCTTCTTCGCTTTGCTGGCATCGCCAATCAGCAGATCAACCTCGGCGGGACGCACCAAGGCGGGGTCGACATGGACGTACTTCCGCCAATCCAGGCCCAGGCGGGCAAATGCAATTTCGCAAACGTCTCGAACGCTGTGGGTCTTGCCGGTGGCGATCACATAGTCCTCCGGCTGATCCTGCTGGAGCATCCGCCACATCGCATCCACGTAATTGCCCGCGAAACCCCAATCGCGTTTCGCATCCAGATTGCCGATGCCCAATCGATCCTGCAGACCCAGCTTGATCCGCGCGGCGCCGTTGGTCACCTTGCGCGTCACAAACTCCAGTCCGCGGCGCGGTGACTCGTGATTGAACAGAATCCCGCTGACCGCATGAATCCCGAAAGACTCGCGATAGTTGATGGTGATGTGGTGCCCGTAGACCTTGGCCACCCCGTACGGTGAGCGCGGATAGAATGGCGTCTCTTCGTTCTGTGGAACCTGCCGCACCATCCCGAACATCTCGGACGAAGAGGCCTGATAGAAGCGCGCCTTGGACTGGGTGTGGCGAATCGCCTCGAGCATCTTGGTGACTCCCAGCGCGGTGAATTCGCCGGTGAGCACGGGTTGATTCCAACTGGTCGGGACAAACGACTGCGCGCCCAGGTTGTAGACCTCGTGTGGTTCAATCTCCTCCAACAGCGCCGCGATCGAAAACTGGTCGAGCAGGTCGCCCTGATGCAATTTGATGCGATCCCGCAAATGGCCGATTCGCTCGTACTTCTCCTCGGAAGAGCGCCGGACCATCCCATGAACTTCATAGGACTTTTCCAGCAAGAGCTCAGCCAGATAGCTGCCATCCTGACCAGTGATTCCAGTGATTAGGGCCCGTGGGGTCATCTTGTACCGTCCCAGGAAAGGATCGCCTGTTTACCCCATGTATCGAAAAGCGCGATCGTATTGGCCAATGCGAACCATCAAGATCTACTTTCTGGCATCCCTGATTGCGCCCACCCTCAGCTTGGCGCAGGTGCCAATCGTATCACCTTCGGGTCAAACCGCGCCGGTGCCCAGTTCCAACGGGGCGCGCGATCTGGCTGTCTGGATTCACCCCACCGACGCAAACCAGAGCTTGATCGTCGCGTCCGATCAGTTCACCGGCGGCGTGGTGCTCTTTCAGTTGGACGGAGGGTTTGTCACTCGAAACGCTGCCCTGCAGCCAATCGCCGTGGATCTCCGCTACAACTTCCCGCTCGCGGGTCAACGGATCGCGCTGATCGCCGCCAGCCAGAGGGTCCCGAACGGGACGATCGGCACGTTCACGATTAGCACCGATGGCGGCACGCAGCTTCAGGACGTCTCAACCGCAAGCAGCATCACCAACGTCACTCCCAGCGCGATCATCGCCGGTCTGGCCATGTACCGAAGCCCGATCAGCGGCAACTACTACGCATTCATCACCGATACCAATGGCGGTCTCCAGGAGTGGCAGCTCTTCGACGACGGTACTGGCCGCGTGAACGGCTCGCGCGTGCGCGCGCTCTCACTGAACTCGTCGGCGGAGGGATGCGTCGCCGACGATCTGAATAGTCAGCTCTACGTCGCCGAAGAAGCAGTGGGAATCTGGAAATTCGGCGCTGAGCCAGACGCGGGATCGAACCGCGTCCTGATTGACTCGACGGACGGAGGGCATCTGGCAGCGCCGGTCAAAGGCTTGGCGCTCTACCGCACCCACACCGGAAGCGGTTACCTGATCGCGTCGAGCGAGGGGAATCTCACCTACGCGGTGTACAAACGAGAGCCCGGGAACGCGTACGTCGGCTCGTTTCAAATCGACGCAGGCGTCGGTCTGCTCAAGACCAATGGTTTGGACGTCACCAGCTTTGGGCTGGACGCCGCGTTCCCCGAGGGGGTTTTCGTTGCGCAGAACGCAACCTCGGGCGACTCGAACACCGGCCCCAACTTCAAGCTGGTTCCCTGGGGAGTGATCGCCCGAGCCTTCAATCCAAATCTCGCCATCGATCCGACCCTCGATCCACGGCTGGAGGGGATGGACGCCGGCACCCCGGATGGAGGAACCGATGGAGGATCTCCTGGTGGCGGACCCTGCCCGGCGCCTCCCTGCGGCGCCCCGGGAGGCGGCACGCTCAGCTCGTCGGGATGCGGTTGCACGTCAACAGCCGCGGCAGTATGGCTTCCGCTCGCCGCAGTCGGGACCGCAGCATGGGCGCGGTTCAGAAAGCGGCGCGATCGCAAATAACCGCCGGTCATCCCTGACTCGCACCCAATGATTCCGCGCCGCTTCCCGATTTTCCTGTGCATCGCAGCCGCATCTCTGTGCCAGATCGGCTGCACGGCTCACCGTGCGTCCGTTTCAGAGGTCGCTCAAGGGCCCAGGGCGGCTCCGATCCGGCTGACGATCGTCGGAACGAACGATCTTCACGGATGGATCGGTGTGTTGCCGACGTTCGCCGGATATTTATCGATTCTGCGCGCCGACAATCCGGACGGAACGCTGCTGCTCGATGCGGGAGACCTCTTTCAAGGAACGCTCGCGGCGAATCTGACCGAGGGCGCCGTGGTGATCGACGCCTACAACTACCTCGGCTACCACGCGAGCGCGATCGGCAACCACGAGTTCGACTACGGGCCCGAAGGTCCGGCCTCGGTGGCGCTGCAGCCGGGCGACGACCCAGTTGGCGCGCTGAAGGCACGGCTGCGGCAGGCGAAATTTCCGATGCTGGCCGTCAACCTTTACGATGGAGTGACGGGCGACCGGCCGGGCTGGCTCCACAATGATGGAACCATTCTATTGGACGTAAAAGGAGTGAAGGTCGGGCTGTTGGGCTTGATTACCCCGAGCACTCCCAATGCGACCAACCCACTCAACGTCGCGTCGCTTCGCTTCGGCTCCCTGCAGCCCGAAGCGCTCTCCGCCGCGACCTCGCTGCGAGACCGCGGAGCGGAGGTGGTGATCGCCCTGGTCCACGCAGGCGGCAAGTGCACCCGATACGACAATCCACGCGATCTTTCGAGCTGCGATACGGAGACCGGGGAAATCTTCGAGCTGCTCCAGGCTTTGCCAGCGAATACGCTCGATGCAGTGTTGGCTGGCCATACCCATCAGGCGATCGGCCATTTCGTCAAGGGCACCCCGGTGATCGAAAGCTGGGGCCTCGGGCGCTGGTTCGGACTGATCGAGTTGTACGTGGACCCGATTCAACGAAACGTCATCCCCGAGCTCACCACGATTCAACCCGTGATACCCATCGTGCCGACCACTTTTCGCGGGCGGACGGTGCTTCGCGACCAGAAGCTGGATGAGCTTTTGGCGCCGGTTCTCGCGCAGGCGGAACTTGAGCAAACGCGAAGCCTGGGCGTACGAGTCCTCGACCGTCTAGGCCGAGATCGGGACGGCGAAGGCGCCCTGGGCGATCTTCTGACCGATTCGCTGCGCGAAATGGAACGCGCGGACATAGCCATTTTGAATCCCGGAGGACTGCGGGCAGACATCGAAGTGGGCGAGCTCACGTATGGCAAGATCTACGAAACGCTGCCATTCGACGACCAGATCGCGAGCGTCGAGCTGACCGGTGAAGAGTTGGTTCGGCTGCTGCGAGTCGCCTACGGAGAACGAAGAGGAATTTTCCCGGTCTCTGGATTGAAAATCCAACTTTCGCCGTGCCCTGGCCCGAATCGATTCAAAGGCGCGACGCTCTCCGACGGAGCAGCCATCCTGCCGCAAAAAATCTACCGAATCGTCCTGCCCGATTTTCTCGCCCGCGGCGGAGACGGCCTGGGAGTCGTGCTCGGATCGGTCCCGTCGGATCGAATCAACCTGCACCAAAGACCGCAGCACACGATGCGCGATGAATTGATTGCTTTCTGGCAGAAGCGAAAACGCGACCTGCGTGCGCCGCAACCTGATCGGATCTTCTTCTCCGCCGAGGCCGGTTCGTGCGCCGAAGCGTCATCGAGCATCAACGTCAGATCAGATCGCTAACGTCCGCCCACCGAGGAGATGCGATGCTCTACAAGGTTACGCCGATGATGCGGCCGTTGCAGAAGGCGACCACCGAAGATCAAGCCTCGCCACAGCGCCGAAGGACCGCCGTTTTTGATGCGGATGGGCGGGAGGTGCTGATCACGTTGATGTGTCTGAAGTGCCGGCAGATCAAACCGCTGGCTCAGTTCGGCCTGCGCAAAATGGCGGATGGAGCGGTGCGCAACCAGCCTTGGTGTCGGTCGTGTCGCTCGGTGGCAAAAGCGATCGTCTCTCCCGTTTTGGATCCAGCCGACGCGGAGTAACGTGTTTCGCGCGGCTGGCTACAGCGGCCGCCTGGTCAATACCTGAGGATTCACAGAGTGCGGTAGCGGCCTGCCCTCCAAGCCCGCGAGAAGATTATCCACCGCCAAGCTTGCCATCTTCGCTCGAGCCTGGACGCTGGCACTGCCAATGTGCGGGACCACCAGCGCATTCGGAAGCTTCAGCAGCGGATCCGTGGGGGAAATCGGCTCCGGATCCGTCACGTCCAAAGCCGCGGCGCCCGGGCGCCCCGCCCTCAGTGCTTCCGCGAGCGCGATCGGGTCCACCACGGCTCCGCGCGAGGTATTGATCAACACTGCAGTGGGTTTCATCAGCGCCAGCTCGGGCGCTCCAATCAGATGCCTTGTCTTCGGCGACAGCGGAACATGCAGGCTGACGAAATCCGCTTCGCGCAACAGCTCGTCCTTCTCCAGCCGGGCCACGCCCAACTGTTCCTCCACACTCGGCTTCGGTTTGTCGAAGTAGACAATTCTCATTCCGAAGCCGCGGGCGCGCTTCGCCATCGCCTGGCCGATCTGACCCAAGCCGAAAATTCCGAGCGTCGCACCGTGCACGTCGCGGCCGAGCAGAAGGGAGGGATCCCACGTCTTCCAGCGACCGGCCAGAACGAACTCTCGAGCTTCGGGCAAGCGGCGAGCCAAGGCCAGCAACAGCGCAAAGGCCAAATCCGCGGTGGCGTCGGTCAGCACTCCCGGAGTGTTGCCCACCGCGACTCCGCGTTCGGTGCACGCGGCGACGTCGATGTTGTCGTACCCCACCGCCATGTTGCTCACCACTCGCAGCTTTGGAGCCTCCTCCAAAAGCTCGCGGTTCACCGGATCCGTCACCAGGGTCAAGAGCCCCTCGCATTCGCGCGCGTGGCGAATCATTTCTTCGCGAGGCGGAGGCATCTCCTCTGGCCAGAGGTCCATTTGAGTCCGTGCCGCAAGCACTGGCAGCGCGTTGCCAGGAAGCCTTCGGGTGACAAAGACGCGAGGATTGGACATCGCTCACCTCTTGGACGTGCGTGGAGGAAGGAAAAGGTCCCACCGTGTCCGGTGAGACCCTTTTTGGTTTTTGGAGGTGGACGGGATCGAACCGACGACCTTCGCATTGCGAACGCGACGCTCTCCCAACTGAGCTACACCCCCGCGTTCCAAGACCATCGGATAGCGGAGCGAAATTGGAGTGTCAAGGAGAGTGCGTAGGCAGGCTAAAATCGATACAGTCCAATCCACACGGGCAAATGGCCGCGAATCCAGTCAAGACCCTCAGCCCTGCTGAGCTGGCGAAGCTCGAGCATGCCTTCGCTACCCACCCGACTTCTGAGGCCTACAAGCCGCTGGCCGAAGCCTATTTGGGAATGGGCCGCTTCATGGAAGCGATGGTGGTGTGCAAGAAAGGCGTCAAGGCGCACCCCAACACACCCGATCCGCGCGTCCTTTTGGCGAAGGTCTACGCTGAACAGGGAAAAGAGAAAAAAGCGCTCGAGGAATTGCTCGGAGCGCTGCAGGTTGCGCCGAATGACAAGTCCCTGCTGCGCCACGTCGCGCTGCTTCAATTCAAAACCGGGGATGCCGAGGCGGGCAAAGGGAACCTCCTCAAGGCCTACCAGCTCGATCCAGGCGATCCGGACACCGCAGCGGCGATGGCTCAGGCCAAAGTCGAGGTGCCCAAGCAGCCGCTCAAAGCTCCGAGCAGTCCACCCGTGCTATCCCCGGCAGCGCCGTCGGCCACAACTGTCCGTTCGAGCAATGGAGCTCCAATGCGAGATGGCGCTCCGATCTCGGCGCAACAGGTCGCCGTGGCCCGTCGGCCTGCGGCCGGCAGCCGTCCGGTCCCGAGAGCGGTAGCCCCGCCGCTGCAATGGGAGATCGAGCCGGAACCTGAACCTCTTCCCGCCTCTCGAAAATCGAGCGGCACTCGCAAGTTCTTCAAGTTTCTGGTGCTGATGATTCCACTGACCGTGGCGGGCTACACGCTCTACGGTCGTTGGCGCGCTTACCACAATCGCGAAATCAAGAAGTACTTGGACCAGGCCGCCGAGCAGCTCAGGCACGACAGTTACTCTTCGTACCAGAAGGCGAGCGAGGCCGCGGACAAAGTACTCGAGCTGGACCCCACCTCGACCGCTGCCCACGGGTATCTGGCGTATGCCTACGCGGTTCGCTGGGGCGAGCATGGCGGAGGCGACGTCGCCCACCGGATCGCTGAAGAACACCTTCAGGCAGCAATCAAGGGAGGAGAGGTCAGCTCGTACCTGTACGCCGCCGAGGCGCTGCTCAAAACCTATTCCGGCAAGAGCCAGCAAGCCGCCGGCGAGCTGGAGAAACAAATCAAGCGATTCGAGACGGAAGGCCGCGCCAGCCAGCTGCTCTATCTGACCCTGGGCTTGATCGATATCAACGCGGGCGACTTCGAGCGCGCCAAGGAGGTTTTGGAGAAGGCGCAGTCGCTTGCTCCCGATGACCCCCGGATTTATGCCGCCCTCGGCACTCTCTACCGTCGCCGAGGCCAGGACTCCGAGGCGGCCAAGAACTTCGACTCTGCACTGCGCTACGAAAAGGACCATCCGGATTCGCTGCTTGGCAAAGCGCTTCTGATTCTTCAGGTGGATCGACCTGAGTACGGGCTCGCCGCAAAGATTCTCCGCAAGTTGATCGATGCCGACCCACCCCCCTCGCCGCGGCAATTGGCGACCGCCTATCTGGCGCGGGCTCTATTGATCTCGCGCGTGTCGAGGGAGCTGCCCGACTACAAGCCGGAGTATCAGCGGCAACTTTCGGAAAAAACCGGCGTGCCCGTGGATCGAATGAAGGCTCAGGCCGAGATGCTCAAGGCGGAAGAAGCTGGCTTCACCCTCGATCGAACCAATCCCGAGCTGCGGGTGATCAAGGGAACGCGACTTCTGCTCGAGGGTAACGTGGACGCCGCGGTCGCCGAATTTCGCCAGGCGGTCAAGACCGATCCCACCCGCGTCCTCTACTATGTCGAGCTGGCGAAAGCGCTGATGCAGAAGCCGGGTGGCAGCAAAGAGGCCCAGGACGTGCTCACCACCGCGATTCGGACGCTCGGGGAAAGTCCGCGCTTGATGCTGATGCTCGGTCACGTCTATCGCCAGCAGGGCAGAGTGGAAGACGCGCTGGCGCAATACACGCGGGCGGTCAACGACACGAGGCTCCGAAACCCGGAGGCGCGCCTGGCGATCGGATCGATCCAGCGGGAAAAACACGAGCTCAACAAGGCGCTGGAGTCGCTCGAGAAAGCGTCGCGCGAGTTCGTCGGACAGCCGAGCCGCCTTGCCGTCACGTACACCGAGCTGGCCCGAACGCTCGAGGAGAAGGGCGATCGGACCAAGGCGGACGAGAGCTACCAAAAAGCACTGAACAGCGACGCGGACTATGCAACGGCCTATTTCTTCTACGCACGGTTTCTCTCCGCCGATGCCAGGCAGGCCAGCAAGGCCAAAACGACGGCTCAGGAGTATCTGAAACTGGAGCCCAGAGGCGAGTTTGCTGCGGAGGCCCAGCGGTTGGCGCTATAGGGAGGGCTCAGCCCGGTTGGGCTGAGGGAGGCGCCCCGTGAATATCGTCCTAATTGGAATCATCGCCCTGCTGCTTGGCTTTGCGATCATCGCGCTCATTTCGCTGACCGCCCCCCGCGCCGAGCAGAGCGGCGTCGGGGAAGGAAAGAATGTGGTGAGCGACAACGCGGCCCACGCGTGGATCGCTCGGCTGGATGCCAAGGATCTGGGAAAACTGCTCGGCCTTCTGTTTTCCGAGCTGAAATTCGAAGTGGAAGACAGCCGCGTTTCGGATAGCGTCGTGGATTTGTTCGCGGTCAATCCGACGCCGATTACTGGCGGGCGGGTCTACATCCGAGGCGTGTCCCACCCTCCGCTTGGAGTGGTGGGCGAGGAAGAGGTCCGCGTGGCCCTCGAAACGGCCCGCGCCGAAATGGCCGGCAAGGCGCTGGTCGCCACTGGAGGCACGTTTTCTCCGGAAGCACGAGCGGCGGCCGAGGGGGCTCCGCTCGAGCTGTTGGATGGAGTGGCCCTGATCGGGCTGATCAAGAAACATCTGCCGCCGATTGCGGTGGCCAAGCGCGTCTAAGCGTTGACGCACAACGCGGCCTTCCTTAAGGTGCGCGTCCCCGGGAACTACCGAGGGAGAGGGACTTAAAGGAGCCAAAATGAAGATCGGCAAAGTCAGCACCTTCCTCGCCGCGGCCAGCCTGTTGATCTCTGGCATTTCGTTCGGCGGGGGAACCATTTCCGGAACAGTGGGCTTCACTGGGACGGCGCCCAAACCGACCAAGCTCAATCGCAAATCGGACCCGATCTGCGCCAAGAAGGATTTCGACGATGAGTCGATCCTGGTGAGCAAGAGCGGCAAAGGCCTCGAGAACGTCCTGGTGCGAATCAACGCCGCTGTTCCGGGCGCGAAAATGCCCAGCGAAGATGTGCCCGTAGACCAGAAGGACTGCATGTACCGTCCGCGCGTGCAGGGGGCCGTCGAGGGCCAGAAGATCATGGTCAGAAACGACGACGGAACGCTGCACAACGTGCACACCTACGATGGGACCAAAACCTTGTTCAACCAGGCGCAGCCCCCCAAGTCTGCGCCGATCGAAAAGCCTCTGCCAAAGACCGCGAACGTCGTGAAGCTCAAGTGCGACGTGCATCCCTGGATGATCGGCTACGTACTCGTTTCCAAGAGCCCCTACTTCGCGGTGAGCCAGGGAGGTCAGTTCGAGATCAAGGATGTTCCTGCCGGCACGTATACCGTGGAGGCGTGGCACGAGAAGTTAGGGAGCAAAACCGAGCAGGTCACGGTTACAGACGGGAAGGCCTCTGACGTCAAATTCACGTTTGCGATGAAGTAGGAATGGGTGTCCATCGATTCGCCGTCGCTACTGCGCTCGCGACCTTCTGCCTGCTGGTCGCGGGCGGCCTGGTCAGTACGACGGAGTCCGGGCTCGCCTGTCCTGACTGGCCTCTGTGCGAAGGTCAGTACTTTCCGAAAATGGTCGGGGGGAAGCTTTTCGAGCACGGGCACCGACTCGTGGCGGGCACGGTGGCGGTGATGACCTTCGCCCTCTCGTTCCTGCTGTTCAAGTACCGCAGGCGTGATTCGGCATTGATCAGGCTGGGACTCATCGCTTCGGCGTTGGTGGTCGTTCAGGCTCTGCTGGGGGCTCTGACGGTTAAGCTGAGGCTTCCGCCATGGGTCTCCTCGCTTCATCAGGCGACCGCGATGGCGTTCTTCTGCATGATTATCTCGCTTGGGTTTCTCACTCGACAACGGCTGCCGGACGCGCCGGCGCCGGCGGCGTGTTCGGATCTTGGCTTTCGAAGGCGCCTTGGGCACTTCACGCTGGCAGTCATTGCCCTCACCTATCTGCAGATCGTCGTCGGCGCGGTGATGCGGCACGCGCGGGCCGGCCTGGCCTGCGGCTACGATTTTCCTCTTTGTCAGGGGCAGATTTGGCCTGCGGGCGCGCACTGGGGAGTCCAGGTGCACGTGCTTCATCGCCTCAGCGGGTTTGTGGTTGGGATCGGCGTGGTGGCGCTCGCGCTTTGGGTATGGGGACATCGCCCGGCGCGGCGAGGGCTGCGATTTCTTTCCGCTGCCGCCGCGGTGATCGTCCTTTGCCAGGTCAGCCTGGGCATCGCAGTGATCTTCACCTCGCGCGAGTTGGTGACGATGACCCTCCACTCTGCTCTCGGCGCGGCGCTGCTTGCCAATCTCCTCGCGCTCTACTGGATCGCCCAGCCGTCGCGGCTGCGTCAACCTTCAACCCCGCAAGCCGACCACGCGGCCGCCGCGTCACTGGAGGCGGTATGAACGCGCGTGCCCTTTCCGTTTCCGCGACCGCGTCTGACTTTCTTTCCCTGACCAAGCCTAGACTCTCCAGTCTGGTTTTGGTCACGACCGCAGGGGGCATGTGGCTGTCGCCCAGCGGCCTCTCGCCCGCTCGACAGATCGCCAGCCTGTTGGCGGTGGCGGGACTGGTGGGTGGTGCCAATGCGCTGAATTGCTTCATCGAGCGTGATGTCGATCGGTTAATGGCTCGGACCCGAAATCGACCGCTTCCTGCGGGCCGGATGGATCCCCAGGTCGCCCTTTGGTTTGGCATTCTCCTGGCAGCGGTCTCGCTCCCGACGCTGTTCTTCGAAGCCAACGCGATCACCGCTCTGCTCGGCTGCATCGCGTTTTTCACTTACGTCTTCGTTTACACGCCGCTCAAATCGCGCTCCTACCTGGCAATGCTGGTCGGGGCGGTGCCGGGCGCCCTGCCCCCACTGATGGGCTGGACCGCTGCCAACGGCACGATCGGCGGCCCCGGTCTGGTGCTGTTTGCGATTCTCTTCCTCTGGCAGCTTCCACACTTCATTGCGATCTCCCTGTATCGGCGGGACGAATACGCGGCGGCCGGACTTAAGTCCTTGCCGGTGCAACGCGGCGAGGAAGCCTCTCGTCTTCAGCTGCTCGGATACACCGTCGCGCTCGTGCCGGTCACGCTGTTGCCATCCTTCCTTGGGATTGCTGGGCTCTTCTATGGCCTCTTGGCGCTGGTCCTCGGCGCGATCGCCTTGGGAATGGCCATCCACGGGGCGCTTGCAAAACTGGGGAAGCCGTGGGCGCGCCGGGTATTTCGTTTCTCGCTGCTTCACCTCGCCATTTTGTTCGCCGGACTCTGGATCGACGTCGGGCTTCGCCGTTGATGGTTCCGCCTCACCAGGCACCGACGCTGGCGCGCCAGGATCCCGCCGTACCGATTCGTCCGGCGGATGCGGACGAGCCAATTCTTCGAGTGGAGGGGCTCAGCCGCCGCTTTGGAGATCGCACCGCGCTCGATGGGTTATCGTTTTCCGTACGTGCCGGTGAAGTCTTCGGCCTGCTGGGCCCAAATGGAGCCGGCAAGTCGACGGCCTTTCAGATTCTCGCCTGCACTCTGCGTGCGGACTCGGGGAGGCTTTACTTTCATGGCCGCGAGCTGTCCGTCGAAGATCCGTCCTTGCGCGCCCAGATGGGGGTCGTTTTCCAGAAGAACAGCCTCGATGAGCAACTCACCGCGCAAGAGAACCTCGTGCTCGGAGCCAGGTTGTATTGCCTGCCCCGGGCTGCAATTCGAGCTCGCGTCCGCGAGATGCTCGAACTGATCGAGCTGGCACCGCGCGCGAAGGAGAGGGTTGCCAAGTGGTCTGGTGGAATGCGCCGCCGTCTCGAGCTCGCGCGAGCCCTCGTCCACCGTCCGAGGATTCTGCTGATGGATGAGCCTACCCAGGGCCTGGATGAGGCTTCCTTCCGAAAGTTCTGGGCCTACCTCAAAGCGCTGCAGGCGCAAGAGGGACTAACGATCCTGGTGACCACCCATCGAGCGGAAGAGGCCGAGCAGTGCGATCAGCTCGCGGTGCTCGATTCGGGAAAGCTGGTCGCTCTGGATTCGCCTTCCGGCCTGGCCTCGAGGATCGGAGGCGATATCATCACCGTGGAAGCGATAGATCTCGCACAAGCCGAGCGGCTGCTGCGAACGCGCTTTGACCTTTCGCCGACGGTGATCGATGGGCGACTTCAAGTTGAGCGGCGGGATGGGCACCTGCTCATCCCTCGCCTGGTGGAGGCTTTCCCACCAGGGGAAGTGATCTCCATCAACCTCCGCCGACCCACGCTAGCGGACGTTTTCCTCAAGCTGACCGGGCACGCGCTCGGTACTGACACCCTTACCGTCCAAAGCGATGCGTAGCTTGGCCTTGGTCACAGCGGTGGTCACTCCTTCACGATGGCGACTCGACTTCGCCACGATCCGCGTTCTCGCCGGTCGCGACCTGGTACGCTTCTTCAGGCAACGAAGCCGAGTGGTGGGCGCCTTTCTTCAGCCTGTGGTCTTCTGGTTCGTCCTGGGTTCAGGATTCGCCGGCTCGTTTCGAGCTCAGGGCGCAGGGGACTTGCGCTACGCCCAATTTTTCTTTCCCGGCGTCGTGACGATGGTGCTCTTGTTCTCGACCATCTTCGCGACGATCAGCGTGATTGAGGATCGCCGCGAGGGCTTTCTGCAGTGTGTGCTGGCTGGCCCTGGCTCGCGCCTCGCCGTGGTGGTCGGCAAGAGCTTGGGATCCACCCTGATCGCGCTCGTCCAGGCGGCTGTGTTCATGTTTCTCGCTCCGCTGGCAAAGATCGACCTGGCGGCGGTGAATTGGCCATTGCTCGCTGCAGTGATGCTCCTCGCGGCGCTGGCGCTTACCGGCGTGGGCTTCGCGATGGCCTGGTGGATCAACTCATCGACCGGTTACCACGCAGTGATGAGCGTGGTCTTGATTCCCGCTTGGGTCCTTTCGGGGGCGATGTTTCCAATCAGTGGTGCAGGCAGACTGGTCTCGACCCTGATGAAGGTCAATCCGATGCGTTTCGCGGTCGAGGGCGTTCGGCGAGCGCTGTACGGCAATTCCGGCGTGGCGGCATTGGGGGTTCCGTCCGGCTCCGCGGCGCGCGAGGTGATCGCGCTAACCATTTTCGCCGCAATCGCGCTTGGCATTGCTGCCTGGCGGGTCCAACGCCGCGAGTAGCTCGGCTGTATGACACCGTCTCTTCGGCTTGGCCTTACCCTGCTGGCGCTAGCGCTCGTGCTGGCCGCCGGTCTGCACTACCTTCAAAGGGCAAAGCCAAGCGTGCCCGCTTCTCCACCGCCTGCGAAGGCGATCCCGGCTGCAAGTCCGCCGATTGCTCCGTCCTCACCTCAGGGCCAAGGCAACATTGAGGGCGAGGTTCTTCTCGACGGACCGCCTCCGCCCATGCTGCCCCTGAAGGTCGGCGCCGATCCGATCTGCGCAAGAGCGGGTGCGATGGACGAGCAAGTGCTCGTTCGGGATGGGCGGATCCGCAACGTGGTCGTCCGCGTCGCGAATGGCTCGTCCGCGCCGGCACCATCCCGGCCGATTGAAATCAACCAAGAGGGCTGCATCTACCGTCCTCGCATCCAGGCCGCGGTGACGGGGCAGACGCTGCTCGTTCGAACCAGCGATCCGATTCTGCACAACGTGCACGCCTATTTCGGTTCCTCTACCGTCTTCAACCAGGCGCAGCCTCCCAGCTCCCGCGCGATCGAACTGACGGTCGGCGACAGCGTCGGCATCCTGAAACTCCGATGCGACGTGCATCCTTGGATGCTCGCGTACATCGTGGTCACCAATAATCCGTTCTTCGGTATCACCGGCGAGGACGGCCGATTTCAGATTGAGGGCATTCCAGCGGGCGAGTACGTGCTGGAAGCCTGGCACGAGCGTTTTGGGAAAAAGACGAGCCAAGTGCGGATCACTCCAAGTCAAACCTTGAAAGTCTCAGTGACTTACTCGACGGAAGACCGAAACCGCTGATCACGGGCTGAGGACCTTCGACACCTGCAAACCGCACTGCTCCCGATCGAGTTACAGTGATGGGATGCGCAGTGCACCGCCCCCTCGCGGAGGTCCCGTCACCGAGGCACTTCAGGCCGCCGATGACTTCTTTATGGGCAAGTCTAAAGTTCACCGCGCCGCCGAAGCCTTGTTCGCCCGCCTACGAGAGGAGAAGATCGACTTCGCCCTGGCTGGAGCTTTGGCATTGAACGTCCACGGCGTCAGACGGATGACTGAAGACGTGGACATTCTCATCACCACCGAGGGCCTGCAGCAATTCAAAGAGCGTTGGCTGGGCAAGGGGTACGTAGAGATCCGCCGCGGCGCAAGATCGGTTCGCGACACAGAAACGCGCGTCAAGATCGATTTTCTTCTCACCGGCCAATTTCCCGGCGACAGTCGGCCCAAGCCCATCCAGTTCCCGGACCCCAAGGATCGCGTGGAGTGGATTGAAGGAACGCCGGTGCTGGCATTGTCATCGTTAATTGAGCTCAAGCTTGCTTCGGGGATGACCGCCAAGGATCGGCCGCGAGACCTGGACGATGTGATTAGACTGATTCGTGCCCGAAGCCTCCCCCAGGCATTTGCCGATCAGCTCAATTCTTTCGTGCGCTCAAAGTTCCTCGAGCTCTGGGAAGCCGCGCAACTTCCGCCCGACGGCTATTAGCGCGAGGTTTGCGACGTGCGTGCCCTCTTGTGCCCTGGGATTCAAGACGAGAGGCGCAGCTACTCCTGCATCGACTTGAGAATGTCCTGCTTGCGCCCTTTTTTGGCCAAGCGATCGTTCTTGAAACCATCCCTCAGCGCCATGTAGGTGAAGAACGAGAACATCACGATCATGATCAGAATCGGAACGTTGTCCGGCTTTGAAAGGATCAGGCCAAGGTTTTCCCAGCCGCTGTAGGGCTCCACATCGCTGGTTGCTGACGCTCCGGCTGCCAGAACGAGTGGGAGATTCATCATTTTCCTCGTAAAGGATCAACGCACCCGCGTCAAGCGGGGGGCAGCGGGCGGGCAGTTGTTAGCTCAGCTGAATTGTCGCTGTAAGTGCGCGAATTCCGAAGGGTCCCCTCCTTGACAGGTGTGGAGGTGCTGGATAAAGACCCCCCCGACACCGGAGGTGCTTTTCGAATGGCGGACCTGCAGGAAGGCGGCAGTGGCGAGCACATCTGGTCGCGGCGAAACCTGCTCGGAATCGCGGGTTGGGGAGCGATCCTCGGAGCCCTTTCGGCCGGTGCCGGCGCGATGGTCGCTCTGCTTTTCCCGCGGATTCTCTTCGAGCCCCCGACGGCGTTCAAGGCCGGCGATCCGACCAACTTCAATGTGGGCGAAGTCTCCGAGCGTTTCATGAAGGACCAGCGGGTGTGGATCATCCGCGAGGACACCGGCTTTTACGCGCTGCTCGGCATCTGCACCCATCTGGGTTGCACTCCGCGCTGGCTTGGCCCGGAGAACAAGTTCAAGTGCCCCTGCCACGGCTCGGGTTTCCGGAAAGATGGAACCAACTTTGAAGGCCCCGCGCCGCGTCCGCTGGAGCGAATCAAAATCACCCGCGCCGACGATGGGCAGCTGTTGATCGACAAATCAGTGGTCTTCCGCAAAGAACTGAGCGAGTGGCAGAAGCCCGGGGCTTACCTGAAGTTCAGCGCATCCGGCGCGGCATAGAGCCCGTCAAGGAAGAGTCAAACCATGCCCGACCCGCAGCGTCCCACCAAGCAGAGCCCCCTGGACAAGATCTTCACCAGCCCGGTGTGGCGCTCGGCCTTCCGGCATGGCTACGACGACACGCCGCGAAACCGCGTGCTCCAGGTCTCCGCGAACGTTTGGCTCCACCTGCACCCCTCCAAAATCCGGCGGCACGGGATCCGCTATCGGCACACCTGGTGCGCCGGCGGACTCACCTTCCTGCTCTACCTCGTCACGGTCGTCACCGGCGTGATCCTGATGTTCTACTACCGGCCGACCCAGGAGTACGCCTACTTCGATATCAAGTACCTCGATTTCGACGTTCCCTTCGGAATGCTGATGCGCAACATGCACCGCTGGGCGGCGCACGGAATGGTGATCTTCATCTGGCTGCACATGTTCCGGGTCTTCATGACCGGCAGCTACAAGCCCCCGCGCGAGTTCAATTGGGTGGTCGGCGTCAATCTGCTCGTCCTCACCCTGTTGATGTCCTTCACCGGCTATCTTCTGCCTTGGGATCAGCTGGCGATCTGGGCGGTCACGGTCGGAACGAACATGGCGCGCGCCACCCCGCTGATCGGCCACCAAGGGCCGTTTGGTCCGGAGATCGGCGCCACTCCGCGCTACGACATGCGCGCGCTACTTTTGGGCGGAACGATCGTCGGTCCGCCCGCCCTGATGCGGTTCTACGTCCTCCACTGCATCTTCATTCCGATCATCGTCAGCATTCTGATGATTCTTCACTTCTGGCGGATCCGTAAGGATGGCGGCATTTCCGGACCGCTCTAAAGGCTAAGGGAGCTGATCTCGATGGCGGAAGCACAAACCCTCAAGCCGATTCCCAAAGACCAGGAGCAGGTCAAGGTCGACTCGGCAACCCGGCGAGCCGCAGTGGATGTGCAGCTGCCGGACAAAGTCCACACCTGGCCCTATCTGGTACGCGCGGAGTTCATCTCCGGCTGCGTGATGATTCTGGCGCTGCTGATCTGGTCGATCGTGATCGACGCACCGCTGGAGGAGCCAAGCAATCCCTCGAAGACGCCCAATCCGTCGAAGGCGCCCTGGTACTTCCTCGGGCTGCAGGAAATGCTGGTGTACTTCGATCCCTGGATTGCGGGCGTGATCCTCCCCACCCTGATCATCATCGGCCTGATGGTCATTCCCTACGTCGACATCAACCCGAACGGGAACGGCTACTACACTTTCCGAGAGCGGCCGATGGCGGTGATGACGTTTCTGATTGGTTTTCTCGGCCTCTGGGTCGGCTTCATCAGCATCGGCGTCTTCTTCCGCGGCCCCGGATGGAATCTCTACGCGCCGTGGAATTTCTGGGATCCGCACAAAGTCGTCCCGATGACCAACCGCGACCTGCCCTACTTGCTGGGAGTTCGCGACGAAACCTTGACGTTCTTGACCGGTGCGGCGGCGATCGTCGCCTGGTTTAGCTTGGCCCCGCTGTTCTACGTGTGGAAGAAGAACCATCCTCAGATGCGAAAGCTCGGATCCGTCCGATACTTCGTGGTGGCGTTCCTCTACCTCTGCATGGGCGGCACGGTAGTCAAGATTCTGCTACGGCACCTGTTCTCGGTGAAGTACATCTGGGTTTGGCCCAACGTGCTCAACATCTAGCCGAGTCCCTACTCCTCGAGAAAAAATAAATGGGCAAGCCGGTCGAGCGCCAAAACCATTCGTTCTCCTTTTTCATCCTCGCGTCCCTGATCGCCATTTGCACCGCCTGGGCCTTCTACGACGAGTTCCTCGGGCGGCGGCCCTGGAAGGATTTTCAAAAACGGGCGTTCAAGTACGAGCAGGCGAAGGCGACCGAGGATCTGAGCTTCTTCACCCGGCAGCTCGATTCCGGCCAAATCCAGGTCGCGATCAATCCTTCCAATCCGAACGAGAAAACCACCGTCGCCGAAGCCCAGAAGCGGCTCAAGGAACTCGACCAGAAGCTCGCCAAAGAACGAAACGAGCTCGAGAAATTGCAGTCAGAGCTCAAGGAGTCCGAGATCGTCGCCTCGGATGCTGACCTCAAGGTCAAGCTGCTCAAGTCCGAGGATGACGGGCTCTTCTACCGATTCCAGAACGCCCAACACGAAGAGGCGCTGGAGGACGCCAAAGCGGCAAAGCTCGCGGCCGAGGGAAAACAGGGCGATGCGGAGGCGGCCAGGAGCCGGGCTCAAGACTACCACAAGGAGGTTGCGGCTCTCGAGCACGAGCGCAAGCTGAAAGCCGAGGAGATCCACAAGGCTGAAGTCGCCGCCGTGAGTGCTGCGGCTGCCCTCGCAAAGGTTCAGGACCGGCTCAAGGGAAAGGTCGGCGAGCGCGATCGGCTCAAGGCGGCGATCGATGCAGCACAGGATCCCGTTTTGACTGCCAAGACTCAGCTGCAGATAGCCCTCAAGAAGAGCCCGGAGCTCAGCCAATACTGGCTGACCAGCTACGACAACTCGGTCGACCGTTGTCAGAATTGCCACGCGCTGATTGACAAGTGCGGCTACAGCCGCCCCTACGAGGTGCTCGAGGCGCTGGCTGCCCCCGGCGCGAAAGCGGAAGAAGTTCCGGCTAAGTTCTGCGTCAACCCAGACGTGCTGGCCAACTACCAGGCTACCGCAGGCGAAGTCTGCGCACTCGAGTTCGATCGAGAGTCTTCTGGCAAAGGCGAGCTGGCAAAGGGTCGCTGTTACTTTGGCGACGAGCGGAAGCGCGTCTCGGCGTTTGTCAGCACCTACTGTGGTCCCGAAGCGGCCCCCTCGAAGATCCTCGCCGATCGCCAGCTCAAAGCCGCCTGTATCGGCGCGCCGGGCGCGGGAGTTTTGGGCAACTACGTAGCCGACCTCGAAAAGCGCGGGGCGTGCTCAATCAAAGTGCAAGCGGCGGGAGAAGTCTGCCTCGATGGGGCCAAGCGCGATCAGGCGCTCGGGTATGCCAAGGAGCACTGCCCGGAGGTCTCCTCGACGGTCAACGGCCTGGAGAAGAACGCGAAGGCCTGTGCCTCGGGGGACGATGGAAAGAAGCTCGCGGCGATTCGTCCCGTGCTCTACGACTATCCGGTCTGGGCCCAGAGCCACCCCTATCGCTCCGAGCTGCTCGGCTCGAACCATCCGGCCGATAGATTCGGGTGCACCAGCTGCCACGAAGGCCAAGGGGCACAGACGAAAGGCGTTGCGGGCCGAGAGTTTCACCACGGCTACGATGACTACTATTGGGAAAAGCCGATGCTCGATCTGGTCGCCCACAAGAAGTATCGGCCGGCGAGCTTCAGTGCGCCGGATGCCAAGGAGGGCGTTCCCGGCGAATGGGTACGGCACGAGAACGAGTACGTTCAAAGCGCCTGCGCCAAGTGCCACACCGACCAGGTGCATCTCAAATTCGCGGACACCTATACCAAGGGTCGCCGCCTGGCCGCTGAAGTGGGGTGCCACGGCTGCCATCCGATCGATGTCTTCAGGGAGTTTCCCAAGCTCGGGCCGACGTTGACCGATCTCAAGAAGAAGACAAATCCCGACTTCCTGGTGAAGTGGATCTCCTATCCGAAGTCTTTCCGGCCGCGCACCAAGATGCCCAACTTCTGGCCGGAAGCATTGGACGTCCACTTCAAGCTTCGCAGCGGAACTCCCGAAGTGGCGCAGCGCGAAACGGAAGTGCGCCAGATCGTCGCTTACCTCTGGAAGAATTCCGAACCCTCGAGTCTTCCTCCGGTGCCGGTGCCGGGAGACGCCGAGCGCGGCAAGGTGATGGTGCAGAAGGTCGGATGCCGCGCGTGCCACACCTTCGGGCCATCGGACAAGCTTTGTACGGCGGAGCAGATTGCCGCCGGAAAGACCCGCGGAACCGCCTCCGAGCCGGGCGAGTGCGAGGCGCCGCGCAGCCTCAGCAGCTCGGACGCCCGCGACTTCGCTCCGAACCTTGCGAACATCGGCTACAAGGCCAAGGACCGCTGGCTGTTCGCCTGGCTGAAGAATCCGAGCTCGATGTGGCCTCAAACCAGAATGCCCAACCTACGGCTTTCGGACCAGGAGGCAGCGGACATTGCCGCTTACCTGTTGACTCTGAAGAATGGCGATCCCCCGCCGAAGCAGCCGTTCTTCGCCAACGAGAGCCGACCGGAATTCGCTGCCGCCAGCGAGGCCGGCAGCAAACTGATCACCAAGTACGGCTGCCCCGGTTGCCACGACGTCAAAGGCCATGAGTACGATGCCAAGGTCGGGGCGGATCTGAACGAGTTCGGCCGCAAGACGGTGGACCTGCTCGACTTCGGCAACGCCATGCCCAATCACCGACATCAGACCTGGTACAACTGGATTGATCTCAAGTTGCGCGCGCCGCGCGCCTTTCGCTACGAGCGGGTCGACACCCGGATGCCGCAGTTCGACTTCAACGACGACGAGGTCGACGCGCTGATGACCTTCCTCAAGTCCAGGTCGATTGAGAAGATCCCGCACGCTTATCTGGCAGGCCGCGACGAGCGCCGCGCGGCGGTCGCTACCGGGGATCAGACGATCGAGTACTACAATTGCAAAGGCTGCCACGTGGTCGACGGCCAGGGCGGCGCGATTCGAGACATCTTCGCAGAGGACGACATCTACAAGGCGCCGCCGCTTTTGCAGCAGGAAGGTTGGCGCGTGCAGCCAGACTGGCTGTTCAGCTTCGTGGAGGATCCGAGCAACAAGCTCCGTCCCTGGCTCGATGTGCGAATGCCGACTTTCCCCCTGACCGACGACAAGGCGACGACGTTGGTTCGTTTCTTCGCCGCCAGTGCCAACGTTCCCTATCCATACGTCTCCGTCCGGCTCACTCCTCCGCCGAAGGAGCTGGCCGAGGCCAAGGCGATGGTGGACGATCAGCTCAAGTGCTTCAAATGTCACACCGCAGGCGCAGCGACCGCAGAACAGGATCCGGCGGCGCTGGCGCCCAACCTCGAGCTGGCCAAGCATCGGTTGCGGCCGGACTGGGTGGAAGCCTGGCTAAAAAACCCGCAGGCACTCCAGGACGGAACCCGGATGCCGAACTTCTTCACTCCGGACAACTTCGATACCGTGATGTATCCGAATTACTTCGGAGGCTCTCAGCTCAAGCAGATCCGCGCGCTGCGTGACTTCGTGATGACGCTTCCCGATTCTACCGCCAGCAAGCCGCAGGCCTCAGTACGAGGCGAACGCGCGCCGCGCAAGCGCAACGGTAAAGCGTTGCGGTAGTCCTACGGCGCCACCGATTGCAGGCGCGAAGACGGGCGCTCTGCCGGCAACAACAGCATCTGGCGGAGCCGGACCTGCTCGGGCTGCGTCAAGCCTTCGATACCGATTCGAATGCTTTCTTGAGGGACATCGAATTTTCGAGTGCGGTGCAAAACATCCCAAAGGGCCAGTCCGCTGGACCAGTTGGTATCTCTCAATGCCAAATCCGCGGCATGATGGATGCCATGCAGCCGCGGGGTCATGATCAACCAGCTCAGCACTCGCTCGAGGCGAATCGGTAGTCGCACATTCGAGTGGTGGAAGAGAATCGATGCCATGAGCAGGCGCTGCCAAATCCAAAGCGCTCGAGGGCTGACGCCAATCACCAGGACCTGGGCTGCGCGCCACGGGACCGAGACCACCATCTCGACGAAATGAAAGCGCAATGCGGTCGATGCATCCAATTCCAGATCGGCGTGGTGAACCTGGTGCAGCCGCCAGATCCACGGAACGCGATGGGCCAAAACGTGCCAAATGTAGAGCGTGTAATCCAGCAACACGACGCTCAAAAGATCTTCGCTCCACCTCGGCAGCTTGAGGCGCCTGACCAATCCCCAATCTCGAAGCTCCACCTGTTTGGCCAGCGACTGAACGACCGGAGTTTCCAGCAACCTCACAGTGATTGCATTCATGCCAGCCATCACCAGGTTTCGGGTGACCCGCCTGAGTTTGGGCTCTCGGGAAGGGCGTAGCGGTGAGCGGCGTTCAAACCACAGCAGCCCTAGGCCGAAACCGAGCAGGAATGTTGCACTTCGCCACACAGCCAGCTTCCTTATGTAGGCCAGCCTACCGCGAAGTCGCCCTAATCTCAGGACAGAATGAATTCGACGAATGCCTGTGCGTACAACAAATTGGCGCGTCCCTCGCGCCGACTACACATTTGGGACAAACTGCCGCCCAAGCTGGAGGACATCCTGATGACGTACGACCTCAACTTTCGAATCCGAGCACGAGCGAATACCTGGAACATCGGCGCCGCGCTACTCTCGGCGTTTTTCGCGTCCGCGTGCGCCAACTCCGCTGAGCCGTCATCGGCAACCCGCCTCTCGCCCGAGCAGCTGACCGCAGCGAACGCTGCACAGATTCGGGAACCGATTGAGCAGCTCACCCACCGCTCCGCCGCCGCGCCGGAGGTGGGCAGCGACGGTACGACCGAAGTCGTCGATCTCCGCGGGGGATTTCAGAGCGTCACGATGGTCCAGAAGAATCCGGACGGCACCCACACCACAATTTGCACTGATTCCGCCGACGAAGCCGTGCGCTTCATGTTGTCCGAACCAACGCCCACGGTGGAGGATCGCTAGTGAGCCCGCGACGTACGCTGGTCTCCTTGACGTTTTGCGCGCTGGCGACCGTTCCTTTCGATGCCCACGCGACCGCCACGATCGTGATCCAGAACGCAAATGATCCGGGCGTCGGCTTCAACGATCCCACCGCTGCGCAACCGGTCGGCGGCAATCCGGGAACGACCGTCGGGCAGCAAAGGCTGATTGCTTTCAAGTACGCGGCCTTCGTCTGGGGGATGGCGATTGACAGCGGCCCGACCATCCTCATCAGCTCGAAATTCGAGCCACTCACCTGCTCCGCGGACAAGGGAGTTCTCGGATCGGCGAGCCCTTCCTTTGTGGTGGCGGGCTCCAGTCTTCCCTTCCCGAGCTTGTGGTATCCGATCGCGCTGGGCAACAGCCTCTCCGGCACTGATCAGCAACCTGGGCAGCCGGCGATCAACACCCACTTCAACTCCGACGTCGGTGGAACCAACTGCCTGAGCACGGACAGCTGGTACTACGGACTGGATGGCAACGTTCAATCGAATCAGCTGGACCTCGTCGCTATTGCACTTCACGAATTCGCGCACGGGCTTGGCTTCTTCACCCCCACAAATGGATCCACTGGAGCGCTCTTCAACTGCAACGGGACCTGCGCGAGTCGAAGCAGCGTCTTCGACCACTACCTGCTCGACAACACTGCCGGCATTCACTGGGATCAGATGACGACGGACGCGCAGCGCGCCAACTCGGCGATCAACACTAGAAAGCTGGTGTGGGATGGAACAAATGCGACCGGGCAGGTTCCTCAAGTTCTGCAGCTCGGAACGCCTACTTTGACGACACCGGCGTTGGGAGACGATTTGCTGATTGGCGTAGCCGCGTTCGGGCCAGCGCTAAACAGCACTGGCATCTCCTTCCCATTGCAGGTTGCTGGTCCCGACAATTATGGATGCAATGGACCGCTGAACGACCTCACCAACAAGGTGGCGTTAATAGACCGGGGTCCAGGCCTAGACGCGTCAACGGCGTGCGCGTTCACCCAGAAGGTGAAGAATGCACAATTGGCCCACGCGCGCGCAGTCGTGGTGGCCGACAACCGTGCTGAGAGTCCGCCTCCCAACATGAGCGGTACCGATCCGACAATCACCATCCCCTCTGTCCACGTCACACAGGCCGACGGAAACACTCTCAGGAACCAACCAGGGGTCATGGTTACGCTTCACACGCTGCCCATCTATGCCGGGGCGGGGGACATGTCCGGACACCCGCTGCTTTACACACCAAACCCGTTCATGGCGGGATCGTCGATTCCCCACAACGACACCAGCACGCGGCCGCATCTGCTGATGCAGCCCGACTACAGCACCAATCTGGGGCACTACTTGGACTTGACCGCTTTCTTCCTCAAGGACCTCGGCTGGACGGTGCCCAATCCGAATCCCAACCTCACCACGTCGATCGCAGACATCGCTATCAGCGTGAATGGCGGGTCGAGCTTCAGCTACAGCATCACGGTGACCAACCTCGGCCCGTCTGCCGCTCCCGACGTCACCGTGTTCAATGTCCCTCCCAGCGGCATCACTGCAACCAACTCTGGAGGCTGCTCCGGTGCGTTTCCTTGCCAACTCGGCACGATTCCAGCGGGAGGAAGCAAGAGTTTCACTGCGAAATTCAACATCCCGTCGCCGTACGTGGGACCCAGCTCAATCTCCAATTCCTTCACCGCGGCTTCGGCCGTGCCCGATCCGGTAACCAGCAATAATTCGGCGTCGGCGACCAGCACGCAAGGAGGCGGCGGTTGCAACTCCTCTGGCGCGGTCGGCCTGTCGTCAGTGGCAGCGCTGGCCGCGATCGCGCTCGCACTGGGTCGTCGTCGAGCACGGGTACGCGCCTAGCGGCCGGTCAGGCCTTGAGCTAAGAGGGCCGTGGTCGGCGCTCATGCTCTACACGGTTCAGCTCGGAAAATTGAGTCAGCTTGATCCCGACGCGCTGTCGGATGAGCTTGAGCGCGCGCGGATCGTCTACTTTCCGGAGTGTCCGGTGAACCTTCCAAGCTCGCAAGACCTGACCTTCCTGAGAGAGGAACTCGCCCGGCACGTGGTCCGCAAAAACATCAGCTACTACCGAGACGGCGATCGGCTCACGGGCCTGAACGCCGGGGCTGACATCATGAAGCGCACGCGCACGATTCTCAGGGCATACGGTGCAAGCGTTGAGAAGTTTTTGGCTCGCACGATGCCGAACTTCTTCCGGGGTTGCCGCACCGGAACGACCAGCTTCAGGCCGTTCGAAGAGCAAGGACGAGCGCTCAAACCACACGCGAGCAACGAGCTGGTTCATGTGGATGCCGGCGCCTACGGGGCTACGCATGGGGACCGCGTTCTTCGGTTTTTCACCAATGTGCATCCACAAAAAGAACGCGTCTGGGTTTCAAAGGGCACTTTCCCGGAGCTCTATCGACGGTACGGGAAGGCCGCGGGAGTCGAACCGAAAAATTCGGCCGATGTCGAGGAGGGTTCCTGGGACAAGGCGTACACCCGTCTGATCGGGCTCGCCGCCAGCCGCGTGACGGCTCTCAAAGTGATCGACTCGTCTCCGTATGATCGACGAATGCGGCGATTCCACAACTTCATGAAGGATACGCCCGCGTTTCAGCAGGATCCGACTGGCCATCAACAATTCGCGTTCAAGCCTTTCTCCTCCTGGATGGTGCTGACCGACGCCGTCAGTCACGCGTGCATCTCGGGTCAGCATGCCTTCGCTGATACGTTCATCGTTCCCCTGCAGAACTGTCGACTGCGCGAGCAAGCACCTTTCGAGCTTCTCAAGGCCGCCGCCCGATGAATCCCCCCGACAGCGTACTGGTGCTGCGCTTCAGCGCGCTTGGCGATGTGATCCTCACCTCGCCAGCGATCGATGCGCTCCGTGGAGCGTGGCCGAAAACGAAGATCTTCTACGCCGTCAAGTCGAACCTGGCCCATCTGGTCCAACACAATCCGTGCGTCGATCAGGTGATCGGCTTGGAAGCCGGAGAGGGAATCCTCCACTTTCGCAATCGACTGCGCGCTCTCAACTATGGCGCATTGCTCGACTTGCACGCCAAAATCCGCAGCCGTCTCTTGCGAGCGATGCTCCCGCGCACCCCCAGCTCCATCTGGCACAAGCGCGACTTCTCGGAAACGTTGGCGGTCAAGCTTGCGCTTCGTCCCTACCACGCGGCGACGCACCTGTCGCAGCGCTTCCACGCTGCGGTCGAAGCGTTGGTGGGAGATTCGCTGCCGCTCGGCAGATTGCGTTATTACCTCGGGCCCGACGATCAGCAGATTGCCGATCAGGCGCTCGCGCAGGCCGGGGTGAAATCATCGCAGCCTCTCCTCGGAATGTCGCCGGGAGCGAACTGGGAGACGAAGCGATGGCCCGCGGAGCGGTTTGGAGACTTGGCTTCTCGTGCGCTCGCAAGCGGCCTGCAAGTCGTGGTGGTGGGAAGTGCCAAGGAGGCACGCCTGGGCCGCGAGATCGTCCGAGTCGCACCCAAAGCGGTGGACCTCTGCGGGAAGCTGGACCTCCGGGGCCTGGGTGGGTTCATCTCCCGGTGCACCGCGTTTGTCGCTAACGACAGCGGCCCAATGCACATGGCGCGCGCGCTGAGAGTCCCCACGCTCGCGTTCTTTGGATCGACGGATCCCGGCATGTTCGATTTTGAAGGACACGCGTTCGCGTTTGCCGGAGTGCCGTGCGCACCCTGCTCTTTTTTCGGCCGCTCGCGCTGCCCGCGCGGCCACTTCCGGTGCATGTTGGACCTGGACTCGGCGGGCGCCTGGAACTCGCTTCAGCCGCTTCTGAGCGGCGGCCGACGCGCCTTCGTTACCGGATAGTCTTTAGAATGCGAGACCGGCGATCAGGTACGGCTCGAACCGAGGATCGTTGTCGAGAAACCCGACGAAAAACGTCCCGGTGAGCTTGAACGGACCGAGTCGCAGCAGGGCGTTGGGCCCGCCGAGAAACATCGGCTTGAAAGTGGGTCCGCCGTGCTGGTCCAGCCCGACCTTTACCTCGCCGCCCACGCGCAGGTGGCCATTGAAAAACCCGTAGCTCGCGGCGGCCTGGACGCCCACTTCGGCGTCTCGCCCCTCCAGTGTGTTGGTCTCGATGTTCTGCTCGTAGAAAAAATTCGCCGCGCCGATCAATTCGGGAGCGAAGAGCGTTCCTCCGAGGAGAACCCGCCCTTCGGCCCGATCAGGCGCGTTGTGCCGCGGATGCCACTCCAGATAGAGCGTGGGATTACCCCAGATCTGCCCGTACGAGCTTGCGATCGAGTAGCGCATCTCGATCTGGTTTCCTTCCTGATCCAGCGACTGACCCGGCTGGATTTGAAGGTTCTCGTAGATGTCGATCTGGATGTGATCCGTCAGCCCAATCTCGATCTCGGTTTGAAACAGATGCTCGGAACCGGTTCCATCGCGGTGCTGCCGCACGCGCCACCAGGTTTCTACCTCGAAGCGACCCGGATCCAACCGCCAAAAGCGGGTGCCGGCGAAAAGCCGCTGTTGGGCTGGCTCGGGCGATGGCCGATACGCTTCGACGACCGCCTGATAGGTCGGTTCTTTTCCCGGCCCGACGCCGTAACCACCGGCCTCCTGTCCCGGGACATCGGCCGCTCCCAACAGCAGTGCAAGAGTGACGATCAATCCAAGGTCGCGGGCACACGCTCGGCGCAAAAATCGTGATGGCATGGGTCTTAGGATACCTGGTCCGATCTGTGGGTAGTCTGCCGCCACAGGGACTACTTGGGACCAGACCGACGCTGCTTTTGATCAAGCAAAGCCGAAGTACAATCGGTCGCGGCTTTCGGAAGTAGCGGCTTACCCAACCCTTCTCCTCTTCCATTTCAATGAAAACAAGAAGCGTCGCGCTCTGCGCGTTCCTCTTTGTTCCTGCGGTCGCAACGGCCCATTCGATCTTGAATGAGACCGGAGTGGGAACGACCCAGACCTCCCCTACCAATCCGCGCTCCGGCTATTGGTACGACATGCTCGACGGAACGGTCGAAGTGTCGAAGCAGATGGACCTCCGCTTGGACGTCACGTTGACCCACGACGCCGCGTCGCCGCCCGGACAAGGGGCTCGTTTCGGAAACTCCGGCGGAAACATCCTTTCCACTTCGATCGGCCTGGACTCCGAGGCCAGCGAGCACGTCCTGCTCGGCGTCGAGGCCAACTTCTCGCCCAGGAGCACTCAAGTGTCGGACGCACCGATCACGTTCGAATCGACGAGTGCGGATGCACAGATCCGATCGGTCACCCAGATTTACGGTCTAACCTTTCAGTTCGGCTACCACACGGCTGGGGAAAGCAACTGGGAAACTTCGGTCGACAGCAGCGCGGCGTGGACTCACTACTCCAGCTTTCAGCAAGTGACTTCGCTTGCGACCGCGAATGGGTCTGTGGATGTCCAGCGGGTCCTCGACGCGTGCGCGAGGGTCCCTACTATTCGCGGGTGTAGGCAGATCAAGGCAGCCGCCCGTCAGCAGGAGGCGCAAATCAATCAATTGCGACTTGCGGTCTCGGTCACCGAGACGGTTGCGGACGACAATGACTTTACCCTGGGCGGCAGCTACTACGGCTACGACCAGGACCCGAACAACGTCGGCTACTTCAGCCTCGTCATGGCGGGTCGGACCTCGATGGGAGCCGGGGTTCCGCTTGCTCCGCTGCGGTTTACCCTCAAGCCGGAGTACACGCGCCGTTTCGGCAAATTCTCGGTGGACGTGTGGTACCAGTTCGGCAAGTACGTCGACGATCAGGGAACAACCCAGTTGCTCGCGCTCAAGACGCAATACCGCTTCACCAAGTTGGTTGCGGCATACCTCCTCGCGACCGGACAGAAGGATGTCGACGTCCAAGCCACCGCCAGCTACTCCGGGACGGTGGCCCTTGGCCTTCGCTTTCGCTTCTAGTTGCGCTTGCGGCGCAGGTCTCTCACCGACAAGAAGTTGAAGCGGTCGACCGTCAAGCCAACCAGGCTCGGACGAACCAGGTAATAGCGATCCGGATAGTAGAGCGGAGCAATTACGGCCTGCTCATCGACGAGAATCGACTCCGCCTGCCAATAGAGATCGGAAGCGTCGGAAGGGTCCGGGACCGCATCCGCGCGAGCGAGTATGCTTTCGAAGCGCCGGAGTGCGTCTCCTCCGTCCAGGTTCTCCCACCCGGTGCAGTGGTTACCGCCGGTCTCGAACAGGGTGAAGAAAGTCTTCGGATGCGCATAGTCCGCGCCGATGCGCTTGAGGTACATGTCCGTCGCAAGAAAGCCATCCGCGGCCCGTCGGGAGATCTCATTGGAAAAATCGTAGCGGGCGTCCAACTCCACCACTACGCCCAACTTTCCCAGCTGGGAACGAATCCGCTCTGCGATTGCGACTTCCGGGATGAACGACTCCCCCGCCCGATAAACCAACCGAAGCGGCCGCTGAGGCACTCCGGACTGCTTGAGCAACTCACGTGCCCGGTCCGGTTGGTAGAGATGTCGCGCCTGCGCTGCTTTGCTGGCCCCGGGTAGATCCGGTGGGAGCAGCGATTCCGCGGGCCGCGCGGCGGGAAGGATTCCCGCCACGAGCGCCGCACGATCGACGGCCAAGCTCAAGGCGCGACGAACCTCTGCGCGATTCAAAGGCGGCCGCTCGGTGTTGAAGGCGAGAAAGTAGGTCGACAGGAGCGTCTGCCGCTTCAGATCCGGTGAGGGCTTTTCGACCAACGCCTCTGGACTGTCCACGAAACTGAAATCCACTCGGCCACGCTGGTAGAGCGCCTGGCCGATCTCGGACTTCATGAAGGTGACGACCGCAGGCCGCTCCTCGTCCGGCGCCACGGGCGGAGCGAAGCTCGAGAACGGATTCGCCACCAGGCGAACTCGCTCCCCAGCCCGATCCCAGCTTTCGACGCGAAACGGCCCAAGCGCGCGCGGTTTTCCGTCCCGGGGGCGATCGAAATAGTCTTCAATTTGCTCGATCGATCGTCCGACCAGATCGGCCGAAGGCGCGGGGAAGAAGAGGTAGACATTGGCGATCCGCGCCAAAAAATAGCTCCTTGGGCGGGCAAGGGTGACGCGCAGCGTATGGGCATCGACCGCTTCCACGCCGAGCTTCTGCAGAACGCGCTCGACTTCCGCGGCGGAGGCGCCCGCCTCCAATCGCGCCAGCACGTCGTAAGCGCCGAGCAGATCCGTCATCTCGGCGCGCTCTCGGCCCAGCATCGCCCGCCGCCAGCCCACCACGAAGTCCTCGGCGCAGAGCGAGTTGACGCCGTCGGACCATTTCACGTCGGTTCGCAGGTGAAAGGTGTAGATCTCCCGACCGTCCGATGTCTCTTCGCGTTCCCACTCGCTCGCCAACCCTGGCCCGATCCGGTTGTCGCGGTCGAGCGAGGTAAGACCGCGCATCGTCGCCAACAGCACCGGATAGTTCGACCAGCTGGTCAAATCCGAGGTTTGCCAATCCAGGGTGCTGGGCATGGCCGGGACGACAATTTTCAGGCCCGGATCCGGCTGAAAACCACACGGACCGCAACCCGAGGCGACCCACCAAACCAGAACCGAGGAAGCCCCGAGGCGCCTGATCAACCCGTCGAGCGCGCTATTGCGCCGCTGGCTGAGTCGCCGATTGCTGCGGAAGAGCAACTCCTTCGGCCTTGGGTTCCGCCGGAGCCGGCTTCTTGAGGAACTCGTCCGGATTTTCGAGCACCAAAGCCTCGCGCAACACCTCATCAACGAACTCTACGGGTACAATCCGGATCGCGGCGCGGATTTTCTTCGGGATCTCTCGAAGATCCTTGCGGTTCTCCTTTGGAATCAGAACCGTCTTGATTCCCGCCCGATGGGCGGCGAGGGCTTTCTCCTTCAACCCACCGATCGGAAGCACTCGACCGCGGAGGGTGATTTCGCCGGTCATCGCCACGTCGCGTCGGACCGGGATTTTCGTCAGCGCCGAAACCAACGCGGTTGCCATCGTGACGCCGGCCGAGGGCCCGTCCTTCGGAATCGCGCCCTCCGGCAGGTGAACGTGGATATCGCAGGTCTCGGAGAACTTCTTGTCGATGCCGAAGCGTTCTGCGCGGGCGCGAACGTAGGACAACGCCGCCTGGGCCGACTCCTGCATCACCTCGCCGAGCTTGCCGGTAATGATCAGCTTGCCTTTACCCGGCATCACCGTGGCCTCGGTGGTGAGCAGCTCACCGCCCATCTCGGTCCATGCAAGCCCGGTGACGATTCCGACCTGGTCCTCGCGCTCGGGCATTCCGAATCGGTAGCGCTGGACTCCCAAGTACTTGCGAACCAGCTTCTGATCCACCCTGATGTCGCGCTTGCCGTTTTTCAGTACGTCGCGGGCGACCTTGCGAAACACGCTCGCGATTTCGCGTTCGAGCGACCGAACTCCCGATTCGCGGGTGTACCGATGAATGACGGTGCGAACCGCCGAGTCGGTAAAATCGACGTTCACGTCGCCCAGGCCGTTCGCGTCCTTCTGCTTGGGAACCAAGTAGCGACGGGCAATCGAAAGTTTTTCCAGCTCGGTGTAGCCGGCGATCCGGATGATTTCCATCCGGTCCTGCAGCGGGCTTGGGATGTTGTGCATCGTGTTGGCGGTGCAGATGAACATCACTTTTGAAAGGTCGTAGTCCAGGTCCAGGTAGTGGTCGTTGAAGGAGTGGTTCTGCTCGGGGTCCAACACCTCCAGCAATGCCGATGACGGATCGCCGCGGAAATCGGTGGACATCTTGTCGACTTCGTCCAGCAGGAAAACCGGGTTGTTGGAGGCCGCCTTCTTCAGCGACTGGATGAGCTTTCCGGGCATCGCGCCGATGTAGGTTCGCCGGTGTCCCCGGATTTCCGCTTCGTCGCGAACTCCCCCGAGCGATAAGCGGACGAACTTGCGTCCGGTCGCCCTGGCGATCGAGCGGGCGAGCGAGGTCTTGCCAACGCCCGGCGGCCCGACAAAGCACAGAATCGGCCCCTTGAGCTTCTGAACCAGGGCCTGGACCGCGAGGTACTCGAGGATTCGCTCCTTGGCCTTCTTGAGGCCGTAATGGTCCTCATTGAGCACTCGCTCGGCCTCGGTCACGTCCAGCCGGTCCTTGGTTTCGTCGTACCAAGGCAGGGAGAGAATCCAGTCGATGTAGTTGCGAACGACCGTGGCCTCGGCGCTCATCGGGCTCATCATCCGCAGCTTCTTGAGCTCCTTTTTGACCTTGAGCGTAGCCTCCTTGCTCATCCGCTTGGTCTTGAGCTTTTCCTCGATCTCCTGGATTTCGTTCTTGAATTCGTCTCGCTCCCCGAGCTCCTTCTGAATGGCCTGCATCTGCTCATTCAGGTAGTACTCCTTCTGGGTCTTCTCCATTTGCTTCTTGACCCGGGTGCGGATCTTCTTTTCCACCTGAAGGATCTCGATCTCGCCCTGCATCAGCTCGTAGAGCTTCTCCAGTCGCTTGACCGGCGATTCGGTCTCCAGGAGGGCCTGCTTGTCGTTCAGCTTGAGCGAGAGGTGCGCGACGATTGTATCCGCCAATCGGGCTGGCTCCTCGATCGCCGAAACTTGCATCAGCATCTCCGGCGGAATTCGCTTGTTGAGCTTGACGAATGCCTCGAACACCGAGTGCACCGAGCGAACCAGCGCCTCCATCTCCACCGACTTCTCGGAAGACTCCGCGACCTCCTCGACCTGGACCATGAAGAAGGAATCGTGCGGCAAGAACTCCTTCACCTTGGCCCGGCGCATGCCCTCCACCAGAACCTTCACCGTCCCGTCGGGGAGCGGCAGCAGCTGAATCAGATTCCCAAGCGTGCCGAAGTGAAAGATGTCCTCGGGAGTGGGATCGTTGGTTTTCGCCTTCTTCTGTGCCGCCAAGAGGATCGTCGCCTTGTCGTCAGCGCCCTTGTGGGCCATTGCGTAATTGAGCGCGGCGATCGACCGCTCGCGTCCGACAAAGAGGGGCACAACCATGTGCGGGAAGACGATGATGTCCCGCAGGGGGAGCAAGGGAACCGTTTCAGCTCGCTTCTGAGTGTCCTTCTTCTCGTCGCGTCCAAAGAACATCAGCATCCACCCTGAAACTCAAAAGGTCTTCAAAGTTTATAGCATGTTCGCTACGGAGGCGGTCGTGAGGCAATTGAAAACGAAACTACCGTACGACGGAGTCCATGTCCCACCTGCCGCTCGGCACTCGCACGAGCGCTCTGAGGTCAGGCGGACTCCTTCTTCGGCTCCAGCTCTTCGTCGCCGGAGTACAGAATGACCGGTTCGGACTTCTTCAGGATTACTTCCTCAGAAATCACGACTTCACGGACTGTCTTGCGGGACGGAATCTCGTACATCACATCGAGCATCGCGTTCTCGAGGATTGACCTCAATCCGCGGGCGCCGGCCTTGCGGCGAATCGCCTCGACCGAGACTGCCTTCAATGCTCCGTCAGTGAACTTCAGGCTGACCCCGTCCAGATCGAAAAGCTTTCGGTATTGCTTCACCAGTGCGTTCTTGGGCTGGCTGAGGATGTCCACCAGCGCGGTCTCGTCCAGTTCCTCGAGCGCGGTGACGATCGGCAGCCGCCCGATGAACTCGGGGATCATCCCGAACTTGAGCAGATCCTCCGGCTCCACATGGCGCAACAGATCCGAAAGGCTGCGCGGCTTCTTGGCCTGGACCTCGGCGCCAAAGCCAATGTTTCGGCCCCCGAGGCGCCGCTCGACGATCTGCTCGAGACCTCCGAACGCTCCGCCGCAGATGAAAAGGATATTGGTGGTGTCCACCTGCAAGAATTCTTGCTGGGGATGCTTGCGACCGCCCTTGGGCGGCACATTGGCGACGGTGCCCTCGATGATCTTCAACAAAGCCTGCTGTACGCCTTCGCCGGACACGTCGCGGGTGATCGAGGGGTTTTCACTCTTGCGGGCGATCTTGTCGATCTCATCGATGTAGACGATACCCCGCTGGGCGCGCTCGATGTCGTGGTCCGCCGCCTGGAGCAGGTTGACGATGATGTTCTCCACATCTTCGCCCACGTAGCCCGCCTCGGTGAGGCAGGTGGCATCCGCGATGGTGAAGGGAACGTTGAGAATCCGAGCTAGGGTCTGAGCCAACAGCGTCTTGCCGCTTCCGGTGGGCCCGAGGAGCAGAATGTTCGACTTCTGCAGCTCCACATCGTCCATCGCGACCTTGGACTCGATGCGCTTGTAGTGGTTGTGAACGGCGACCGCGAGGACCTTCTTGGCTCGCTCCTGGCCGATCACGTACTCGTCGAGCACGATCTTGATCTCCGAGGGGCGCGGAATCCGTAGTTTGGTGTCTTTCGACTCCTCGCGGTCAATCTCCTCGGCGATGATGTCGTTGCACAATCCGATGCACTCGTCGCAGATGTAGACGGTCGGTCCGGCGATCAGCTTCTTCACTTCCTTTTGGGACTTGCCGCAGAACGAGCAACAGAGGGTCTGGTTGTCGCGTTTCTCTACGTTCTTACCCGCCATCTTATCCTCGCGGCTCCGAATGAGCAGCCGGTCTCCTACCAATCTACCCAGTTATCCGACGAGGCGTCCATCATGGTCCTAAAACTAACCTTGTGGAAATTTCACTGCAGGACGTAAATACTCGCCCGTCAAGCTGACGCGACGCGCTAGCTTGCACGCACGCTCGCTAGAGGTCCCGCTTTTCCCGGGGCGTCACTTTTTTCTGGACGACAACCTCGTCGATGATTCCGTACTGCTTGGCCTCGACGGCGCCCATGAAATAGTCGCGGTCGGTGTCCTTCTCGACCCGCTCCAGCGTCTGGTTGGTGTGCTTGGCAATCAGCTCATTGAGCTTGGCCTTCATCCGGAGGATTTCCCTGGCCTGAATGTCAATGTCCGTAGCCTGGCCGCGGGCTCCGCCCATCGGCTGGTGGATCATGATCCGCGCATTGGGAAGCGCGTAGCGTTTGCCCTTGGCGCCCGCAAGCAAAAGCATCGCCGCCATCGAGGCCGCTTGCCCCACGCAGATGGTGGATACGGCAGGCTTGACGTATTGCATGGTGTCGTAGATCGCCAGGCCGGCGGTGACCGAGCCACCGGGGGAGTTGATGTAGAGGTTGATGTCCTTGTCCGGATCCTCGGATTCCAGGAACAAAAGCTGGGCGACGATCACATTGGCCACGTCATCGTCCACCTCGGTTCCGAGCATGATGATCCGATCCTTGAGAAGTCGACTGTAGATGTCATAGGAGCGCTCGCCCCGGTGCGTCTGCTCGACGACATAGGGCACTGGCATATAGGGCATGGGGCCTCCCTTTCGTTTGAGGTGGCTACTGGCGTTAGCTCTATAAGTACTTCGCCTGAGCCTTCAAGAATTCAACCGTCTTTTGTTCTCGAAGCCGGCGAGACAGCGTACGCCGTTCGTCCGGATCCCGGAAGTAGCTCTTCACCTTGGCGAGCGCCTGTCCGGTGTCCTTTGAAATCTCTTCGATCTTCTGGGCCATCTCCTGCTCGGAGACCTCGACCGCCTTCTGGTCCGCGATCGCCTCCAGCAACAGAGATCCTCTTACCTCAGTGATTGCCCGCGGCCGCATCTCCCGGCGAAGCTGGTCGAAGTCCAAGCCGAGCCGACGTGGGTCGAGCCCGCCCCGGGTCATCGAACGAACCGCGCCCTCAAGCATCGCTTCGACCGCGTGGTCCACCATCGATTCGGGAACCTCGAACGCATTTCTCTCGATCAAGAGCTGGATGATTTGCGAACGCTCCTCCGCGGCTTCCTCGAGACGCGCCGCATGTTCGAGATCCTGGCGAACCTTCGTTCTTAGCTCGGCGAGGGTCTTGCCGCCCTGCACCTCTTGTGCGAATTCGTCGTTAAGCTCCGGGACGATTCGGGTCTTCAGGCCTTTGAGTCGAATCTGGAAGTGGGCGGTCTTGCCGCGGACCTCCTCGACCGGATAGTCGCGGGGAAAGGCGTAATCGAGCTCCTTGGTGTCCCCGACTTTGGTGTTTTCGAGCGCCGCAATTTTGGACTGAATCAACTCTCCAGGAGCGACCTCCACCGTGAGGTTCTCCACCCGGCTCCCGGGAAACTCGTGGCCTCCTAAAGTAGCGACGTAGTCGACAAGCGCGAAGTCGCCGCGTTCGGCAATCTCCCGATTCTGCACCGGTTCGAGGCGACTCATCGTCTGCCTCATCTTCTCGAGTTGCTCGTCCACTTTAGCGTCGTCGACTTTGTGCTCAACTTTCTTCAAGGGAAGCTCGAGGTAGTCTTTCGGCTCGATCTTCGGTTTGACGTCCACCCGGGCCTGAAACCTGAAGGGCGCATCGGGTCGCAGGGCCTCATTGGTGACTCGAGGCGCGGAGACCACCTCCACCTTGTGCTCGCGAATCGCCTCGGAATAGGCGCGTTCCATCACCCGGCGGATGACGTCGCTTTCCACCTCCTGCTTGAAGCGCTGCTCGAGGATTCGGCGAGGAACCTTGCCCGGCCGAAACCCAGCCACTTTGACTTGCCGACTGAGTGCTGCGTAAGCCCGGTTGAGCTCCTGGCTGACCGTGCCGGGCTCGACCTCGATCGAGAGCTTGCGCTCGATCGGAGACGTTTCTTCGACTTGGACCTTCATCCGTTCCTCATGGGCGAGGAGGGACTCGAACCCTCACACCTTTCGGTACCAGATCCTAAGTCTGGCGCGTCTACCAAGTTCCGCCACCCGCCCGCGCGCTTCCTTCTACTAGGAAATGAATGAGAGCGGAGGGAATCGAACCCACAACCTATGGATTAAGAGTCCATTGCTCTGCCAATTGAGCTACGCTCCCAGTCTGGCGGTGCGGCGGGCGCTTGTAGCGGACCGCCGATAGGGTGTCAACGCAACCAGGCGCTCGATCATCTCGCCGAAATCTATCCTCGCGAATCGCTGACGATACCGCTCCGGCAGCGTCGTCCCTTGACCCTTCAAGGTTCGATCGCTACGTTGCCCAGCGCTCTCGTCAGGGAGCTCGCAAGCGCCGCCGACCTCGGGTCCGCTGGTCGCCAAACGGCGCCCGCCCAGGAGCATCGATCGGCGACCGCGGCGCGGAGATACGATGGAAGACCTCAATCCGTTCCACATCGCCAACAAGCAATTCGCCCGAGCGGCGGAGCACCTCAAGCTCGATCTCGGCGTTCGGGAAATTCTCGCCAAGCCGAAGCGCTGCTTGATCGTCAGCATTCCCACCCGAATGGACGATGGCTCGATTCGCGTCTTCGAGGGCTATCGGGTCCAGCACAGCCTTGCCCTCGGACCGGCGAAGGGTGGAATCCGCTATCACCCCAACGTGAGCCTGGATGAGGTGAAGGCGCTCGCGGCCTGGATGACCTGGAAATGCGCGGTAGTGAACATCCCCTACGGTGGGGCGAAGGGCGGTGTGGTCTGCAATCCGAAGCAGATGTCCCGCGGCGAGCTGGAGCGGATGACTCGGCGCTTTGCCAGCGAGCTGTCGCTTCTGATCGGACCGGACCGCGACATCCCCGCCCCCGATGTCTACACCGACGCTCAGGTGATGGCGTGGATGATGGATACCTATTCGATGCAGGTCGGATACAGCGCTCCCGGGGTGGTAACCGGCAAGCCGTTGCCGATCGGCGGTAGCGAGGGTCGGAAGGAGGCCACCGGCCGTGGCGCGCATTTAACCATCCGCGAGGCAGCCAAGGAGCTGAAGATTCCGCCGGGTGGCCGGGTCACCGTTCAGGGATTCGGGAATGCGGGAAGCGTGGTGGCCAAACTGCTCGCCGCCGAAGGATGGAAGGTGATTGCGGTTTCCGACTCGCAAGGAGGCGTATACAACGCGAAAGGGCTCGCCATCAGCGCCCTGCTCGAACACAAGTCGCGCACCGGTTCGGTAGTCGGCTACCGCGAGGCGGACGCGATCGACAACCAGCGGCTGCTTGAGCTCGAATGCGAGGTGCTGGTTCCGGCGGCCCTCGAGAACCAGATTACCGAAAGCAACGCCGCGCGGATCAGGGCGCGGATCGTGGCTGAGGCAGCCAATGGCCCGACCACGCCCGAGGCAGACGACATCCTGTTCAACAATGGCGTGTTCGTGATTCCAGACATTCTCTGCAATGCCGGAGGCGTGACCGTTTCCTACTTCGAATGGGTCCAGGATCTTCAAGCCTTCTTCTGGGACGAAGAGATCATCAATGAGCATCTGGGGCGAATCATGGTGAAGGCGTTCAAAGAGGTCTTGGGGGTGTCCAAGTCTCGTCGAACCGACATGCGGCAAGCGGCATGGGTGCTCGGGGTGGGGCGGGTCGCCGAGGCGCAGCAAATCCGTGGACTGTGGCCGTAAGGCGACCGCTCAGGGCAAAGGGGCAGAGGGTGTGACACTGTCACCCTCGGCACGATTCTCAGCTTACGGACCGCTCGGGGACGTTGTAGTCTGGCGCCCCAAAGCATGGACGCGCCGAGTACACGGTTGCCCTTGCGGGTGCTCTTCGTTGAGGACTCCGATGATGACGCCAAGCTGGTGGAGCACCAGATCCTTCGCGGCGGATATCAACTGATCAGTCGACGGGTGGAAACGGCCGATGAGCTCACCCACGCTTTGAAGAACGAGTGGGATATCGTCATCTCGGATTTCAATCTGCCCCGTTTCCGGGGCGACGAGGCCTTACGGATCGTCCGCGAATCGAAGGGGCCCGATCTTCCGTTCATTGTCGTTTCCGGCACGATCGGCGAGGAGAAAGCGGTGGCCCTTTTGAAGGGAGGCGCCAACGATTTTGTGGTGAAGAATCGCCTCGCCCGCTTGGTCCCAGCAATCGAGCGTGAGCTTAAGGATGCGCAGATTCGCAAGGAGCGACGAGAAGCAATCGAAGGAATGCGCCGAGCAATCGAGGTTCGAGATGAATTTCTATCGATCGCTTCCCACGAGCTAAAGACCCCAGTGACTTCCCTGCTGCTGCAGCTCGAGATGTTGCGCCGGCGACTTCCAGCGGAGGAAGTTGCGAACGAATCGAGCGAAGACGGGGAATCCAAGATCGACATGATCTTGCGGATGACCCATCGGCTGACTGAGCTGATCAATCGCCTGTTGGACATCTCCCGTGTCACGTCCGGCAGGCTGCGGATTCAGCCCAGCAGCGCGGACCTCTGTCCACTCGTCACAGAATCGATTCAGAGAGTTCTCAAGGAGACGGCCAAGCCCAGGCCGGAGGTTCGCCTCAAGGCTCCCTCATCTCTGGTCGGCGACTGGGACTCCGGCCGAATCCAGACGGTGGTCGTCAATCTCCTCACCAACGCGGTCAAGTATGGGGACGGAGAACCGATCGACGTGACTTTGGAAGAGCTGGGCCAAGATGTCCGGCTCACGGTGCGAGATCACGGGATCGGAATCGCTCCGGACGACCAGGCCCGGATCTTCGAGCGCTTCGAGCGAGCCGTTTCATCCCGTCATTTCGGCGGGTTCGGACTTGGGCTGTGGCTTTCGCGCCAGATCATCGAGGCGCACCGCGGATCAATCCAGGTGCAGAGCGAGCCGGGAAAGGGCTCGACCTTCGAGGTCAAGCTTCCCCGACATCAATAGCCCAGGCTCCGAGTTGCTCTTGCGCTTCGCGCACAGAGAGCTTTTGAGCGGCTTTCTTCACCTCGGGCGGAACCCATTTCGGGAATGGGGTAACGATATTTCGATGGGCGCCCGAGTCGGTGTGCTCTTGCTTGATCGCACTCAGTCGCTCTTTGCCTAGTTTCGGCGCAAGCCGCACCAGGGCGGGCCAGAGCCGCCGATGCACGAAGGTGACTTTTCCCTCGACCAGGCGAAAGCACAGCACATCGGGCGAATCACCCACCACCCCGAGCCCAAGGAAAATCTCTGAGCCCTTTCGATGGCTCCACCAACTGCCGCGAATCGGTTCGCCCGCGATTGCCTCGGCGAGATTGGGAACGGGTCCCTTGGCCGAGGCCAGCACCACGCCATGGCGGGCGATGAACTCCAAAGGATCCGGCAGCGATTTCATACTCTAGCGCGCCGAGGCCTTCTGCCCCCGAGGAGAAGCATCCTTCACGTAGCGATCGAACCAGGAGAGCATCTCGTAGAGGGTATGCTCCACCGACTCCCGCGCGAGGTACGCGTGGGACTCGAAGGGCAACATCACCAACCGCGCGGTTCCACCGGTGCCGCGAACCGCTTCGTACAGTCGTTCCGATTGCGAGGGAATGGTGCCCGGGTTGAAGTCCGCCTCACCGTGAATCAGCAGGATCGGCTGCTTGATTTTGTCGGCGGAGAACAATGGTGAAACCTTGACGTAGGTGTCGCGGGCTTCCCAAAGCGGACGCCTCTCGTTTTGGAATCCAAATGCGGTGAGGGACTTGTTGTAAGCCCCGCTGCGCGCCACGCCCGCGCGGAAGAGGTCTGAATGGGCGAGCAGGTTGGCGGTCATCATCGCCCCGTGGCTGTGGCCGATCACCACGATTCGATCGCGGTCGGTGACGCCCAGTTCCACCGCCTTATCGACTGCTGCTTTGGCATCGGCTACCAGCTGTTCGAGGTAGGTGTCGTAGGCGGTCAAGGACGGACCGACGATTGGCATCGCGACCCGATCCAGCACCGCGTACCCGGCGAGCAGGAAGAAAAGATGGGAGTAGCCCGTGAACATCGTGAACTGCTGAGTGGTTCCCTGGACCTGACCGGCGACTTGTGCCTCGGTGTAGTCCAGCGGATAGGCGTAGAACACGGTAGGTAGACGCCTGCCGGGCTTGTAATCAGGCGGCAAATACAAGGTGAACGAAAGCTCGACTCCGTCCGCGCGCTTGTATTTGACCAGCTGCTTCTTGATCCGTCGAAGCTGCGGGGCAGGATCGGGGAATTGGGTGATCGGGCGCAGATTCGACACCACCGAGGGTTCGCCGATCTCCGTTCGTTCGGGCGCTTTCTTGGTCAGCGTCCGAAGAAAGTAATTGGGAGGCTCACGCAGCGATTCGCGATGGGTAACGAAGTCGCCTCGGGCGGGATCTACCCACGCGACGAATGATTCGTAACTTGACCGATCCGATCGAAACAGCCGCTCGGGCGTATGGGTGCGCAGATTGAAGCGATCCAAAAAGGGCCGGTCCCCGTCCGGAGAGCCTCCGATCCCTGCAAAATAGATCCAATCGCTTTCCTGTCGAACTGCGGAATTGCCGTTGGGCAGAACTCGCAGGACAGGGCTGCCGGGATCTTTGTATCGGTCGTCCGAGCTAAGCTCCCACAGCAACTCGAGCTTGGGCGCCGGTGCGCTGATGTCCACCAGAAACATGCGTTTCCAGTGCCGGGTCTCGTCAAAATCGCCGACCAGCGCCAAGGTGCCCTTCTCGATCGTATTGAAGCTGATCAGCCGCTCCTCGGTCTTGAACAGATCCGTCGCAGTAGAAGTGAAAGGCGCCCGCAAGATGCGCGCCTGGTCGCGGTAGGAGACTTTCGTTCGCGGATCTCCGCCATCCAGTGCTTCCGCCCAAATCAGGGTGTCGGGCTGGGTCGACAGCCAGCTGTATTGCCGAGCCCCGGTGGCAACTCCTCGAATTGGAACCTGGTCCGCCAGCGGCAAGCTGGCCAGCTTGTACACGAGCTCCCCATTTCGGCCCCAAACCTCGACCTCTTTCGCAAAACGCTCGAAGGTGTGGAGGTACGAATACGGATAGTGGATCCGTTCGACAAGGATGTATTGCCCGCTCGGGCAGCGCGAAAACAGTCCATACACGGCGGGCTTGCCAAGGCGAGTGATTTCGCCGGTCGTCGCATCGACGAGCGCGAGTTGGGAGCGCGCGTAGTAATCGAAGAGCCGCTCGTCGTGCGGGTTCTTGAGAACGTCCCGCACTTCGTAGGTGCTGCTCGGTCGAAGCCCTCCGGAGCTCTCCTGCACGTTCGGTCCCGCGGGAGCCTCGGGCGCCGAAGGCGGCGGCCCGCGATCGGGCGGCACCAGCCTTACCAACAGCGTTTTGAGATCGGGCATCCACTGGAAGGAACTGGCCGACGATCCGAAAACGCCGTTGATCTGAGCCCCCTCCAAGCGCCGGGCCTGCCCGTTGGCCGCGCTCGCAATCCATAGCTCGATCCCGTTGGACGTCGTGTTGGTGAAAGCAATCGACTTTCCGTCGGGGCTCCAGTGGAAGTGGCTTGGCCGCGAGTTAGCTGGCAGGGTGATTTTTTTCTCCGAACCATCTGGAATTTTCTTCAGGGAGAGCGCAGTCCAGAAGGGCGCGTGATGGTCCCCGTTGGTGGTTGGATCGATCCGCAGCCCCGCCAATCGCAGCATTGGCTTGGCCAGATCCGCGATCGGCGGATACGGAACCGGTGTAGCGAGCAGCAGCGTGTCGCCAGAGGGGTTTGGGACTGCGACCGGAAAGGGCGGCGCGTTGAATACGTCGAGTACCGCCTTCGGCGGCTTTTGATACCTGATATCCGCCGCGTTTGATCCGATTGCGAGCAGACTCGCGGCAATGAGGAAAATTCTCATCGTCGTCACTTCGATGCCACCGGCTTGCCGAGCACCTCCAGCGCCGAGAGGGTGAGCACTGTCGTGCCGGTTCGGATCGTGCGTTCGCGGTCTGGCGCAAAGGTCGGCGAGTGCAACGACGGCAGCGGATCACCCTTCTTCTTCGCTTCCGCATATCGCCCGGGCTCGGCCGCGCCCACTCGCAGCCATGCCGACGGCGCACCGGCGGCCTTCCCCAATTCGCCGAAGTCCTCGGCCACCATCTCGGGTTTGCCCTCGATCACATTGTCCGCGCCCAGCTCGCGCGCGAGCATCGCTCCCAATCGCCGCGTTAGATCCGGATCGTTGTAGAGTGCGTTGGCCGGTTCGCTATAGCGTACCTCGGGCTCTCGCGGCGCCATCGAAACTGCCGCTTCTCCCTTGGCGATGCGTGCGATGCCGTCGAGCAGCTGCTTGCGTACCTCGGGCGTGTACGAACGGACGGTGATTTGCAGGTGCACCTGATCGGGGATGATGTTGTGCTTGAAGCCGCCCTGGATCGAGCCGACCGTGACGACTGCGGGCTCGAGCGGATCCTTCTCGCGTGACACCAATCCTTGAAGCGCGAGCACGGTGCGTGAAGCCATCACGATCGGGTCGACGGTCGTCTCGGGCTTTGCCCCGTGCCCACCTCGGCCGAAGAGCGTCACATCGACTGAATCGACGTTCGCAAGCGCGTAGCCTGGAGTGAATGCGACTTTGCCCGCCGGCAAATCAGACTTGTCGTGCACGGCGATCGCGAAGTTGGGCTTGGGGAAACGCGAGAAGAGGCCATCGGCGATCATCGCCTTGGCCCCTTGTACCGTCTCTTCCGCAGGCTGGCCGATCATCACCACCGTCCCACGCCAGCGGTCCTTGTTGCGAGCGAGCAGCATTGCGACACCGGCCCAAGAAGCCATGTGGATGTCGTGCCCACAGGCGTGCATCACTGGCACTGTCTTGCCCGAGGGGTCCTTCGCGGTGGCCTTGCTCGCGTAGGGAACCCCGGTCTTCTCTTCGAGCGGCAGCGCGTCGAGCTCGGTGCGAAGCAGAACCGTCGGTCCACTGCCATTTCGCATCACGCCCACCACGCCCGTTCCGCCGACTCCCGTGGTGACTTCGTAGCCCAGTTGGCGAAGCCGTTCGGCGAGCTTCGCCGCCGTCTTCGTCTCGCGCCCTGAGAGCTCTGGGTTCTGGTGCAAGTCGAGATAAAGCGCGTCGAGCTGCGGATAGATCGAATCGAGCCCCGAAACCGCTGCGGGGGTGGGCGCCGAAGATGCGGCCAGCAGCAATGCCAGTGCGACGCTTAACATAGGGATCTCCTTTGCTGGCGCGGTGGCATAGCACAGGCTTGGAGCCTCAGCGCACGCTGGTG
>DAIQBK010000020.1:4480-61981 GCA_036781205.1 Myxococcaceae bacterium | reverse complement strand
CAAAGCGCCCAGGGGGCGACGAGACCCATCTTATCGCCACGGATTGCCTCGGTGGCACTGGCGGGGGGACTCGTACTTCTTCTGGTACACGCCGCTCGCTCCGGCTGCGACCACGACGAGGTTGAGCATCTTCATGCCGCCTGGCTCATCACACAGGGCCAGAAGCCTTTTCAAGATTTCGTCGAGACCCACCCTCCAAGCATTCACTACCTGCTGGCACCCCTTACCCGTGCCCTCGAGGGGTCGCCGCGTGGCCTCGTATTTGCGGCGCGCACCCTGGATTTGGCGTTGCTCGGTATCGCTCTCGCTGTCTTCGCTTCGCTCTCGCGCCCACTGCTGCGGAGCAGAAGGACCGGCTGGACGGCGATTCTGCTTCTGGGCTGCTTCTTCTTGGTCCGTAACTCGATGGAGGTGCGACCCGATCCTTGGATGAACGTGCTCTCGCTAATCGGATTTTGGCAATGGTGCGCATACCTGCGCGGCGGCAGTTTGGGTCGCGCCGCAGTTGCGGGACTGTGTTTTGGCCTCGCTACCGTCTTCCTGCAGAAAGCTGCTGCATTCATTGGATTGGTCGGCGTTGGAACAATGCTCGCGTTGCCCGATCGCAATGCCTTGGTACGCGCTGCGAAGGGAGCGGCTTTGGGAGTGGCTGCAGCCGCGGTGCCTCTCGGCGCCTTCGCGCTGGCGGTCTGGCGCGCCGGGTATTGGGGCGACTTCGTGTTCTGGAACTACACCTTCAACCGCTTCTATTATTTGGAGATGAATCCGCTCAGTCCAACCGGAGCGGCGGCCACGGTAGGTATCTCGATTGGCGAAGATCCGGTCCTTTGGCTCCCTGGTTTGTTCGGCCTGGCGATCGCCGCTCGATCAATCTTGCGTCGGCCAGTGCAGCCGGAACTGACGGCTGCCGCAGCTGTAGTGGTGGGCATGCTCGCAGCGATGTTTCGAACGAACTGGCCGTTCAGCCACAACCTGCTGTTGATGCAACCCTCGCTGGCCTTGTTGGCCGCTGTTGCCCTGGACCGAATCACTTCGCAACGCTGGCGGTCGTTGATCGGGGCACTGCTAGTGCTGTCGGTAGTCAAGGTCGGCGTGCTATCGCTAGTCTATACGGAGGGACGCAACGCACCCTCCATACAGCAGCTGCTGCTCGCCAGCACCCGGCCATCTGATCCTCTGGCTGTCCCCCCGCCGTACAATCCGATTTTTCGCCCGAACGCGTTCTTCTTTTGGGTCATATCCGAGGGTTTCTCGATCGCATACCTGGAATGCTGTCGCAGGTACGGATGCCCACCTGGGAAGGTGGATCAGGACAGGCGGGCCTGGCACCAGCGACCGCCAATCTATGTCTATATACCCGAGGACGAACCGACCTGGGCACCGTTTGAATTCGCCCAGCATCGCGGTCGGTATCATCCCACCAACGTACCGGGCTTGTGGCAGCTGGCCAGTCCCTAAACCGAAGACTACTGCTCACCCAGCACTCGCGTTGCTGTAACGAGGCTCTTTGCGGATTTTGTCTCCGCAGCCAACAACCTTGGCTATCGGCCTCACTCGGAGTAAAAGGGGACTCGGACCGGCCGCGTTCATCAATCGGTCCGCAGAGTGGAATTCCTCGGGTCACAAGTGACAAGGCGCTGGGAGGTGCACATGCGAAGCTGGAAATGCGCGATTATCGTCGGCTCTCTTTTTGTCAGCGTATCTGCCCTGAACGCTGCTGAACCCCAAACCTGGGGCGTCAAAGCGGATTACATCGAAGCCTGCTCCTGTCATCTCTTCTGTCCCTGCTACTTCAATGCCAAGCCGGAAGGCGGGCATCACTGCGAATTCAACAACGCCATCAAGATCACAGAAGGCCATGTCGGCGATGTGAACGTAGACGGCACGAAAGTATGGCTCTCAGGCAATCTGGGCGGTGACTTTTCCATGGGCAAGATGAAGGGCGCGGTGATGACTTTCGACACTGCGGTGACGCCCAAACAGCAGGAAGCGATCAAGTTTCTGATGGGCAAGATCTACCCCGTCAAATGGGAGAAGATGGAGACTGCGGTCGCTCCAATCCTATGGGAGAGAAAGGGTGAGAACGCCCATGCCAAGATGGGTAAGGGAGAAGCCGAGGTGATCCTGACCGGGGTCAAAGGTCCCGACGGCCAGCAAAGCGTGCTTCAGAATGTGGCTTATTGGGGAGCGCAGAAGAACAAAGGATTTGAGCTTGCCAAGGGCGAGCACCACTACAAAGGCCACGGATACAACTACAAGTACAAGGACCGAAACGGATTCATGATCTCAATCGAGTCCTCCGGCCCGATGGAGCAGAAACTGTAAACCCTCTAGTTGCCGAGCGCGCTCTCGATTTTTTGACGTACCAACGATTCGGAAGCGTATCCGACGTACGACTCTAGAATCCGTCCGTCTCGTCCGATGAAAAACGTCGTCGGCAATTCCTCCACGCCATAATTGATGGTTGTTCGCTCGTCGGCGAATACGACGCTTCTCCCGAGGTTGGGGGCGATCTGGGCGACGAAAAGGCCAACCTGCTCCTGCGCGCTCTCTCGTTCGTCTTGATTGGCGGCGAGGAAGACGATCCCTTTGGACTCGTACTCGCGTGCGAGCTGGGTCAGCGCCGGCATTTCGACAGCGCACGGTACACACCAGGTGGCCCAGAAGTTGAGCAAAATGACCTTGCCACGCAGATCTTCAAGAGAGACGGTTCCGCCGCCGTAGCGCGACAGCTTGAAAGTTGGGGCGGCGTCTCCCTTTTGAATCCCGGTGCGTGGCTGCGCTTTTTTGATCCCAAGGTAAGCAACGCTGGTACCGACGAGTGCGACCAAAGCAACCACCACCAGGCCCCATTTCGCCGGCTGCTTCTGCTCGGCCTGCGCCGGCGGCTCGTCGTTCATCGATTCCATTTCTCGTGAAGCAGGATGAAGCCATCGCGGCGGAGTCTTGGCAAGGCGTGCTGCTAACGCGAGCGAGACAAGGTAATCCACCAAGCTTTTCCGCGTTGCGTACCGATCGGCTGCCGCTACTGAGCAACTTTCTCGGTAACTGGCGTCATGCGTTGCTGAAACTCCTTGTCGGCAGCCCAAAAGCCCTTGACGTCCCAGTTCTCATGATTCGCGGTCTTCTCTCCACGAAGAGTGTCCAGGTGATGGAGCTGCTCGTGGAGCATCGGGATCATGCTGGGCTCCATCTCCGACCAAGGATGAGAACCTGCATGGTACAGCGCTAGGTAGTTACAGGCAGGGTCCACGCAGTTGTGGTCTAGGATCAAAATCTCGTAATTGTTGTAGATGCGAGCGTACTCGTCAGTGGAGAGGATGCTCCGACTTCCCAGAATTCCGGAACCAAGCCAAAAGTTACGTTCAACGCTCTCGCAGTCGAGTTTGACCTCGGATGAAATCCGGCCGATTCCTTGGAAATCGCAGGTCATCACCAACTTCGAGTCATTGGTCATCGAAGGTGGAGACAGCAGCTCTGACCGGTAGAGATCTGGATTGCTATATCCGCAGCCGGTTAACCCCAACACGAACAGCAGCCCGGTAATCTCAGCACGCCCCCCCACCCGCCACCCTCCGGCTCAGCTTTTACAACTGCTTCCTTCGGTTTGACAAGTTGTCCGAGCGAGCCGTTGTCCGAGCGAACCTGTCCGAGCGAACCGCTAGCGAGACGCGCTCCGGTTTGCGCTTCGAAGGGTGCGCATTGAGCGCACTCTGGTAGCTAGCAACTGGGCTTCCAGGGCGCGTAGAGTTGCACCCGGGTGGCGGACCTCGACCGGTGAGTGAAAGCCATGGCAGGAATTCTCCTGATCGATGACGACCCAGATATCCGAGTGAGCTTGGCCGAGGTCCTTCGGCTCGAGGGCTATCCCGTTGAAACCGCTGGTAACGGGGCCGAGGGATTGGAGAGGCTCAAGCGCGACTCTCTGCCTTGCGTCATCCTCCTAGACTTGATGATGCCGATCATGGACGGCTGGCAGTTTCGCGCGAAGCAGTTGACCGAACCGGATTTGGCGAAACTGCCGGTGATCATCCTCTCGGCGACGACGGAAATTCGACGCCACGCTGCCGAATTGAACGTCGCGGGCTTTGTCAGCAAGCCGTTCTTACTCGATCGACTTCTTACCGTGGTTGAACGCTACTGTGGTGGGTTACCGCAGGGCTGAACGGCGGACCTGCGCGTAGGCCCTAGAGCCCGGCGCTCACTGTGATCGAATCGACCCGGTCGGGATAGAAGGCGAGGCGTTCCTTGATCACGCTCACTTCGTCGTAGGGCTGCTCATAACCCCAGGCCGCATTCTCTGACGTCCGCCCGTTCGACAGCGTGAAGTATGACGCGTCGCCCTTGAATGGGCAGTGCGTTCGATGCGTGGTTCGGCTGAGTAGCTCCATCTTCACATCCCTGCGCGGCAGGTAAAAGACTGGAGCGTACCCGCTCTCCTCGAGCTCGATCGCATCCTTGCTGTCGGCAATGACCTCGCCGTTGAAAATGACCTGAACGCGAACACCCGCTCGCTTGGTCTCAACGCGGTGCTCCGGGTTCTTCTGGTAGCCACGTCCACTGTTGGCGCTCATCAATTTCTCCTCCGAAGCGGCGCTTCCATCGCGTATTCTGATTTCTCACGCGGAGGATAAACTGGCCGCTACTAAATCGACCACTTCTACGTCCTGTCGTCTAGCCTTGACCTTGGCCTGCACGGCGATGCTGGCCTCGCCCGCGGGTGCCCAACCGGCGGCGTCGCGTCCAGCCCGGCCCCGCGTGACCCTTACGCCCTGCCACGTCAATGGCGTGAATGAGGAGCTGCGCTGCGGCGTCTACAACGTGTTCGAGAACCGCCGCACCCGCCAGGGCCGCATGCTGCCCTTGAAGATCGTGCTCGTCCCGGCGCGTCGCCCACACCCTGACCAGGGGCCCGTTTTCTTCCTGGCGGGCGGGCCAGGCGAGACGAACACCGAGTTGGTGGACTACTGGATCAACTCTGGTAATCGCGACGAGCACGACACGGTCCTGGTAGATGAGCGGGGAACCGGCGATGGCCATCGCCTGGACTGTCCTTCGCTCGGGTCGGACGACAATCTGGAAGGCTACCTCAAGTCTCCATTCGACCCGGCGGCCGCCCGCGCCTGCCGCCGGGAGCTGGAGCGGCGCTATGACCTGAGCCAGTACACCACGGCGGCCTTCGTCGAGGACCTCGATGAGGTCCGCCAGGCGATGGGCTACGACAAGATCAACCTCTACGCTGGCTCGATGGGAACCAATGCATCCCTGATGTACATCCGCCGTCATGGCGAGCATGTGCGCAGCGCGTATCTGACCAGCCTTGTCCCCCTCTCCAACCGTGTGCCGCTGTACCACGCTCAGGCGGCACAACTCGCGCTCGACCAACTGTTCAGCCAATGCGACCAGGATGCCGCGTGCCATGCGGCCTATCCGCGGTTGCGCGAGGACTTCGCCGCGGTCCTGGCCAAGGTGCATCAGGGGCCGGTGCTCACCTGGGTGCACCACCCGGTCACTGGTGCCAAGACCGAAGTCCACTTATCCGAACCGGCCTTCGCCGACGCGGTGCGGGTGATGATGTATTCCGGCGAGAGAGCGCGGGAGGTCCCCTTCTTGATCGAACAGGCAATGGCGGGCGACTTCAGCGCCTTCGCCGACGCCGCCTTGCGGACGGTTCGCGGCTTTTATGCCGGCGCCAGGTTCGGCCTGCATTTCGCCATCACCTGCAGCGAATTCGTCGACCGCATCCGCCCCGAGGAGATCGAGCCGACGACCCGCGGAAGCTATTTTGGCTCCTGGCGGGTCAACGGCCAGAGGGCACTTTGTAAGGCGTGGCCGAAGACAGAGCTGCCCGGCGACTATTTCAAGCCGTTCCGCTCCAACGTGCCTGCGTTGCTGATATCCGGCGACACCGATCCCGTCGCGCCGCCACGCTGGGGCGAAGAGGTGAAGTCCTTCATGCCCAACGCCATCCACCTCGTCGTGGCCGGCGGGGGCCACACGCCTGACAACGATTGCACCCGCTCCATCAGAGCCGAGATGTTCCGGACCGGCGCGACGAAGGGGCTCGACCTGAGCTGTATGGCGAAGCTAAAGCCCACGCCTTTCAAGTTGCCCTTCAACGCCGCGGAGAAATCTAGGTTATGAGGCGACCCTAGAGGTCAAACGGCTTGCCGCGTACCGCCATGGAAGCTTGGGTCATCGCCTCGGTGAGGGTTGGGTGAGGTCGGATCACGTGCGCCATTTCATCACTGGTTGTTTCCAGGCTCATCAGCGAGCACGCCTCGGCGATCATTTCCGTGGCGCGTGGGCCGATGATGTGGACCCCTAGTACCTCGTCGTACTTGGCTTCAGCGACGATCTTTACCGTGCCCTCAGTCGCTCCGAGAATCCTCGCCTTTGCATTCGCCGCCATCGGAAATTTGCCAGTCTTGATCTCGAGACCCCGCTCGCGCGCCATCTTCTCGGTGAGCCCTACCGAAGCAACCTCCGGCTCGGAGTAGGTCGCCGCGGGCACAACGTCGTAGTTGATTGGGCGAGGCTTCAAACCCGCGACGCGATCGATCACGAATTCGCCTTCGGCAAAAGCGAGGTGTGCAAGCTGCGGATGCGACCTGCCAGGCAGCGTAATCACATCCCCGATCGCGGACAGCCACGGCTCCCCAGTCAACAGGGTATTCGGATCGACGACGACAAATCCACGCTCCAGCTTTACGTTCGGCAACTTCTCGAGATCCAGATTCTCGGTGACCGGTCGACGCCCCACCGCGCAAAGGAACATTTCTGTCTCGAGCGTTTCAACCCCCTTCGAAGTCTGCACGATCGCCTTCACCAGCTCGCCTTGAACCTCGACTTTCTCCAGCTTGGCCCCGACGAACGACTTCACCCCGCGGCGTCGCATCGCCTTCTCGAACTCGACGGAGATTTCCTCGTCTTCAAGCGGCAGCAGATGCGGGAGCATCTCGACGATCGCCACCTCGCTTCCAAGCCGCTCGTACGCAGAAGCAAACTCAACGCCGACTGCTCCGGCCCCCAGGACCATCAATCGCTTCGGGAGCATTTGGTTCTGAAGAAGCTCGTCCGAAGTGACGATCTGTTTGCCATCGAGTTTCAGACCCGGGATGAGCCGAGGAGCGGAGCCGGTGGCAAGAATCACGTGCTTGGCCTCGATCAGTTGACTGCCCGAAGCGCCTCCCGACACAGATATTCTGCCGGGTCCGGCGAGCCGCGCGTGTCCCTGCACGCGCTCTACTTTGTTCTTGCGAAAGAGAAACTCGATCCCGCGCGAGTTTTTCGTCACCACCGAATCCATATTTTTCAGAACGCCGCCCATCTCGAGCTTGACGCCTTCCACCTTTACGCCCTGGTCGCCGGATTTTCGTGCGTCTTCGTATAATTCGGCGGTGTGAAGCAGCGCCTTGGTGGGAATGCACCCGCGAAGCGTGCAGGTGCCACCCAGACGTTCGTCTCGGTCGATGCACACCACCTTCATGCCGTGCTGGCCGGCGCGGATCGCCGCTACATACCCGCCTGGCCCTGCGCCGATAATCGCCACATCGTAGGGGTCCACGTTCTCCTCCTGACTGGCCATCTCGTCATATGCAATGCACAGCGTCTGACCGCTGATCCACCAGAAGTGTGATCGGAAATTGCCGTCCGTTCAGCAGCCACGCCGCTACTGCATTTTCCTGAGTGCCGAGAAGAAAGTATCATCGACCAGGTCGGACCGCCTTTGCGAAAGGAGTTGCATGCACTCTGCGAGCCTCAGTCTCTCGGTCTCTGTTCTCCTCACCTTCATCTCTTTCAAGGCTTCCGCTCTCTATGACGTTGTTGATCCGGGAGCAGTTTTCTCCGATGCCACGTGTGAGGCGTACGCCATTAATCGCAAGGGTACGGTGGTTGGTCTGTGTCGAACGAACTTGGGCATCCGCGCTTTCCTGTGGTCGGAAGACCGCGGTTCTATCGACTTAAGTCTCGTTTTAGGAGACGTATCGGCAGCGGCTTATGGGATAAATGATTCAGAAGAAGTTGTCGGACAGATGGTAACGCAGGGGGGCTACTGGCACGCTTTCCTCTGGAGCGACGCGCGGGGAACTGTCGATCTAGGCACCTTTGAAGGCGGTATGAACAGCAATAATCTCTTCCATGCTTTTGTCTGGCAAGAGTCCTCTGGAATGCAGGATTTGGGAACGCTTGGAGGACCCTACAGCGAAGCAAGTGCAATAAATGACGTCGGTCAACTCGTCGGCTGGTCGGCGCTGTCTCCCGGCGTGTTTCGACCCTTTGTCTACGATGGCGAGGGTGGGATGCAACCGTTGGAGGGGGCGACCGGCAATTTCAGTAAGGCCTATGCCATTAACAGCTTCGGACAAATCGTCGGCCTGATGGACTACGCACCCTTTCTGTATGACAATTCTGGACTTCAGTATTTGGCACCCCAAGGCGTGGCAACAGGAATAAATGACGTGTCAGTTGTAGTCGGTCAGCGGCAAGACGCCTTGGGCCACAACAACGCATATGTGTATTCGGGCGGAGAATGGACAGAACTAAGCACCCTGGTGACGCCCAATTCTTGTTGGAGATATCTGCTGCTTGCAAATGGTTTGAACGATAACGGGCTCATCGTGGGCCAGGGATATTGCCATGGTATCTCCCAAGCTCGCGCATTTGTGATGATACCGGTTGAATGACCATGGAGACGATTGGGCCAAGGGCGCTCGAAACACTGCGGGCAATCTGCAGTGTTCTGCCAGAGAGCATTGAGACGATGACGTTTGGCCACCCTACGTTTCAGGCGGGGAAGAAGCGCACGTTCGTCGTCCTCGATGATCACGAGCAGCGCGGAATGCTCTGCCTCGTGTTCAAGGCAGATCGCGCCGAGCAAATACGGCTCGTCGACGGCGAAAGGTTCTTCCCTTGCAAGTTTGGCGCGAAACACGGGTGGACTTCGATGCGAGTCGATGCGCGGACAGATTGGCGACAGGCGAAAGAGCTCGTCGTGGCGAGTTATCGCCGGGTTGCGCTCAAACGGATGGTGGCTGCACTCGACGCGCACGGTCGCCCCAGTTAGAGGCGCGATACCGGAGTCGCCTTATGGTTGCCAGCCCTTATCAAGTCGCGTGAACTGCCCCTGGCTGCCGGTGGGCGGGTTTCCGTCGGACGAGCCTGCCACCACGTTCTTGCTGTGGTCCATCCAGTAATATGGGTTGGAATTGTCCACGCGGACGTTCTCGCCCGTCGTCGGGTTGTGCTCCCAATGATATCCCAGCGTGGCGTCGCTGAATTTCTGTCGGCTGACGTCCTCTCTTGCCCACTTGGCCCGGAGATCGGTGGGCAGGCGGGCATCATTGGGGTGGTTAAAGCCTCCGGCGGAAGCTGTCGTCGCCTGGCGTTGAGCGTGCTGCGCGATGCTCTGCGCCATCGCCTTCTGCATCTGAGTGACCGAGCCCGTCACATCTTGAGTGAGCTTTGCCTGGCGCGCCTCCCACTGGGGATCGAGGGCGAAGGTCTCCATCATCGTGTGCAGCACGTAAGCGCCGAAGGCCGCCTGGGCCGGTTCGGAAACTACCACGCTGCCCAGTTGATACACCGCCCAGATCTGCACGCCTCCGCCCGCGGCCGGAGCCAACAACAGCGTGTTGGCGAAGGTGTAGCCAACAGCGTCGCCGCAGCGAAAATACGCCTCGCCGACATTGGCCCGCACGGCTGTGCCCTGGCGCGCCCCGATCGGCTGAATTCGAGCGTTCAACTCCTGGCTGACCGCCGGCAGTGGTGCAGACTGTGTGATTTGTGCGCGCGGACACAGCTTCTGTCCGATGTATTGCCGCGCGAACTGCTCGCCCGTCAAATAGCGCGCAAGGAGCACCGGACCGCCCCACGCGCCCTTGATCACCTGGCCCTCTCGGAGGCCGACCTGGCGCATCATCGCGTCGGGAACCTGGCGCGGGGGGAGATCGGGGTCGTCCAGGAACACCTTGATTGTTCCGTCCGGCGATTCCGCTCGCACGACGCCGCGAACGTCAATCGACGCGGCGCGAGAAGTGCCGCCGCTGACCTTCCATCCTACCGGCACTCCGAGGCGAAACGCGCCCTCGCGCGGATCTCGCCAGGTCGTGAATGCAGTGTTGTTAGGCGCCGATTTCGCTTTCGGTTGCGCCGCCCAACTCTGAGCCGGGGCGATCACGAGCGCCAAAACCAGCAGCGATAGTACGGCAGATGTGCTTCTCACGGCTTCCTTTCTGCCTCCCGGTTCAAATCCTCCAGGGCGCTATCGCCGATATCCGTATGCCGTCGCCGGCATTATCTCCCTGTTGGAGGGTGAGACGACAGGCTCTGATGGCGTGGTATTTACAGTACTAGGGCTCCGCATAGGAGGCTGCGCTGCGACTCCTACAAAAACCAGGGCATTACGCATCATCTGTGCGCCGTCAGTATTTCTGTCCCAGAAGTCACTTCTTATGTCGCTCGAAACGGGAAAGAATCCAAGATCAGCTCGAGGTGTACCTCCAACGTTCCCCGCCACCAAGAGAGGGGTTCCGTCGCTCCAGCGGGCCACCAGGGTACCCTGAGCAATGCTCCCCGTGTCCGGTCTGCCGGAATAGCCTCCTCCGACAAATGTGCTGACAGCCTCCATCAACGGATGGTCCGGTTCTAGGATATCTCCAAGGCTAGCCGGACCCGCTCGCTGACCCAGGTAGAAACCGATTAGGCCGTACCCTCCTGTTCGAAATCGGGCCCGATAGCGCCCATGGGTCGGACATGGAAGCGTGCACCAAAACGACCCCTCCGAGGTTGTCGACATAGTCGGCCAAAACATCGCCGAGGAGGACTGGATTCTGCGGGGGATTGTCGGTCGAAACTAAAACCGCGCGGTATTGCAAGAGTTGGTCGAGCGTCGGGGTACTCGCAAGGACACTGATGATGTCGATTACGCCAAAGTCCGCGAAATTTTGAAGCTTAGACTGTACATCGGCAGGCCAGGTTGGGTCCCCTTCTGCATGCAGTACCGCAATATCGATCTGCGCTTGGGCAGACTGGATAGCAAACAACGAATAACCGAATAGAAGCGTGAGCACCAAGAACGCTCGTTTCATATTTTCCCCCCTGAAAATTATCCCCCATCATGTTTCTTGCTCTTCCCGTCAAGGAAATTCTGTCGAGGTCAAGGCATCTGACGTTGACTAGGGGACATGCCTTTATTGCCCCCGCAGAGCATGGAGGGAATGAGTGCGAGACACGAAAGACAAACATTCTGAATTGTCACACTGCAATCCATGCAATGCACACCCGCCACCGAAAGGACGGTCCCGCTACCGCTCCGATTCTTTCCACCCACCCGACGTGCAATAGGCTAGCGCGTCCCACCGTACTGAGCTCCAGGTGCGCGAGGTCCAGAAGAAGAGGCGTGCGGGCGTCGACCGTGGAGGTTTGTCATGCAGGCGTGCTCGCTGAGGGTGCTCGACAGGGATGCGTCAAATCGACTGATCTACGCCGACGTGCTCTCGCAGGCGGTCAGCGGCGAGTTCGTCGGGATGCTCAACTACGCCTCGATGGTCGCGCTCTGCCCGAGCGCCGCCGAACAACAGGAGGCAATCGCGGATGCGGAGAGTGAGCGCTGCCACGCGCTCGCTTTTCGCGCGGTGGCACGCGATCTCGGCGTGCGCCTCGTCGAGGACCCGCGCGCCCGCTACTGGCGGCGCCTGCGCGAGGCCTTCCAGCGGCAAGTCGCCGCAGGAGATTTTCTCGCATGCCTGGTAGTGCAGGAATTGATGCTCGAGTCCCTGGCGGTCTCGATGTACCGGGCCGTGGCCGAGGCCACCGACGGCCTGATGGCGAGGACCTTCGGGACCATCGCGCTTGACGAGGAAAGCCACCTCGAGCACGCGGTCACCACCCTGCGCGCGGCTTGCGAGCTCGACCGGGTCGGCTTCGAAACCAGGACCGAGCGCCTCCACGGCGAGGTCATGACCGTCATCGCAGAGATGGTCGCCCCGCGCTGCTCGAGTGGACCGTGCGGCGTCTGCGCCGAGAGGTGCGTGAAAGAGTCGTTGGGCGACATCGGCTTGAGCGCGCCCGTCCTGCGCGGCAAGGCGCTGCGCCTCTATCTGCAATCGCTCGACCGGGTCGGCGTGCGCGGAGAAAAGAGCCTCCGGTGGGTCGCGAACCTGCCCGCGTGAACGGTGTGGAATTCGCGCTTCTCGGCCACCAGGAGAGCTGGCCACGGATCTCTAGCATCGTGCACGCATTGCGCGATCCGGACCGTCCAAGGCTGGCGGAGGAGGACGTGCGGCAGGTGGCTTCGTGGATTCCTCCGCGGACGCTCGTGCGCAGCCGGGTCTCCTCCATCGCCAATGGGCGCAGCGCTCGCGGTGTCTACATCGAGACGTTCGTCGCGCCGGACGAGCTCGAGGCGCGGGCATTCCACCGCGCGATCGAGAAAGTCCGCGAGGCCGTGACCTGCGCCGCCCGCGAGGGAGCCCAGATCGCGGCGCTGGGTGGATTCACGTCGATCGTTCTCGAAGGGCGGCCGGAGCTCGCGGAAGCGCCGGAGGGTCTCGCGCTCACGACGGGGAATTCGCTGACCTCGGCCCTTATCGTCAAGGGCGTCGAGGCAGCGGCAGGCCTGCTGGGCATCGGCCTTTCCCACGCGTCGCTGCTGGTGGTCGGGTCGACGGGCGACATCGGCTCGGCTTGCGCCGGGTACTTTGCTACCAAGGTGCGACGCCTCCTGCTTTCGGCCCGCAACGCCGAACGGCTACGCCGGCAGGAGGATTCGCTCCGCAGATCGGGCGTCGATGCGACTGCGTCCACCGACCTGCGGCGGCTCCTTCGAGCCGCCGACGTCGTCGTCTGCGCGGCCAGCCTCGCCGCCCCCGCGCTGGAGATCGACGAGTGCCGCCCGGGCGCGCTCGTCTGCGATGCTGGATATCCCAAGAACCTCCGTCCGGCGAACCACAGGCGGGGCGCCCCGCACGTGTTCTGGGGCGGCATGGGGCAGTGCACCGGCGGCTGGGAGAGCGACTCGCCGTTGCTCGACATCTTCTACTCTTTCCCGGCAGCGCGAGTGGCGCACGGGTGCCTGCTCGAGGGTGTCGCGCTGGCGCTCGAACGGCGGTTCGAATCGTTCTCGCAGGGGCGCGGCCGCATCACTCCGGAGCGGATCGAGGAGATCTGGGAGATCGCATCGCGACACGGCATCGTGCTCGCCCCACTCTTCGGACCGGACGGCCTCTGGCCGACGACGCCCGTCGCCGGTGGCAATTGCTAGGGCCGCCGGCGAAGCGCACGACTTTCATGTACAACGCCTCGACTGACGGCGGATTGGACTCCATTTCTCGCGAAGGAGAAACGAGCATGAGCACCGCTGTAATGAGGGAACGAATTGCAGAAGGATCGCCGCTCTCCAAAGCCAGGACTGTTGGTTGATGACGACACTGACGAGCACATTCGCCCTGTTCGTCGGCGGGAGGCTGATTGTATCCGGCGACGCCGCGGCCACAGCCACCAACATCCTCGGGCACGAAGCGTTATTCCGGTCGGGTACCGCAGCCATCCTCATATCGACCGCCTGCTATGTCGCTGTGACTCTGCTCATCTATGAGCTGCTCAAGCCGGTCAACAGGACCGTGTCTTTGCTAGCGGCGTTCTTTAGCCTCGTGGGCTGCGCGGTTGGGGCTATCAGCTGCATCTTTGATCTCGCCCCGTTCGTCCTCTTGGGAGGCGCCCGCTACTTGAGCGTATTCACGGTGGAACAGTTGCAGGCGCTGGCCCTCATGTTTCTCAAAGTGCGTGGTCAGGCCAACGATATCGGCCTGGTATTTTTCGGGCTCCATTGCCTCTCGGTTGGTTACCTCATCTTCAGGTCGACCTTCCTGCCGCGAATTCTCGGTGCGCTGATGGTGTTCGCCGGCTTGGGCTGGCTAACCTTTCTGTCACCGCCGCTCGCAAAGAGTCTGTCTCCCTACAGTATGCTCCCCGGCGGCCTCGGGGAACTATCGCTGACCCTGTGGCTCCTCGTGATCGGCGTGAACGTTCAACGATGGAAGGAGCAGTCCAGCGCAGCGCGTGAATGGCGATCGAGCGCGCACTCACAACCTTTGATCACTGCAATCTGCACAGCCGCGCTTTTGTTCACCAGCGCAGCGCTGGCTGAGACGAGTCCGAGCGTTGCTCCACTGATGAAAGCCATCGTGTATCACGAATATGGTTCACCCGATGTACTTCGGCTTGAAGAGATCGAAAAGCCTGTTCCCAATGATGATCAAGTCTTGGTCAAAGTTCGCGCGGCTTCCGTGAATCCACTTGACTGGCATTACATCAGAGGCAGCCCGTACTTCATGCGCATGGTGGCCGCAGGACTGCTCAAACCCAACGAAACACGACTAGGCGTTGACTACGCGGGAACGGTTGAATCGGTTGGCAAAAACGTAACGGAATTCAAACCAGGCGACGAGGTGTTCGGGGGGAGAACCGGGGCGTTCGCCGAGTACGTCACTGTTCGTGCGGAACGAGCAGTGGTGTTGAAACCGGCGAACCTGACCTTTGAGCAGGCGGCGTCTGTACCTATTGCGGCAATCACTGCATTGCAGGGTCTTCGCGACAAGGGAAAGATTCAGCCAGGACAGAAGGTCTTGATTAACGGCGCGTCGGGAGGTGTCGGTACGTTCGCTGTGCAGATCGCCAAGTCATTCGGCGCAGATGTGACCGGCGTATGCAGTACGAGGAATGTCGAGATGGTCCGATCAATCGGCGCAGATCAGGTCATTGATTACACCAAAGAAGACGTCACCAAGCGTGGTGAACGTTACGACCTAATCCTCGACAACGTTGGGAACCATTCGTTGTTGGAATGGAACCGCGTCTTAAAGCCCAAGGGCATCTTCGTCACGATCGGAGGCGGGGGACCAAACGACGGTCGGTGGATCGGGTCTTTTTTGGTTCGTCCGATCAAAGCGCGGATGTTGTCACCTTTCGTGAGCCAGGAGTTCGACATGCTTCTGGCGGAACTGAACAAAAAGGACCTAACTATCCTGAGCGATCTCATGCAGGCTGGAAAGGTGAAACCGGTTATCGACAGAGGTTACAGCTTGAGTGAGGTCCCCGAGGCGATCCGGTACCTGGAAAAAGGCCACGCTCGAGGAAAAGTCGTAATAACGATGGACCAAAACAACAAAACCTTACCGGTTAATGCCAATCTCGCCGCGAGCTTGGGGGACACGATCGGAGCGGATCTCATTGCTTTTGGGCTGATCGGCATCCTTATTGGCGTGTCAATTGTGCCAATTGTCGTCGCACTCGTTCTCAATCGTCGCTTCCAGCAGCGCAATCCAGGGAAGAGGCCGTACAGGTGGGGCCTCTACTTTAGTATTCTGTCGTTCCTCGGCGGCATGGGGCTCGGCATCATGCTCGAATCCGGCGTCAGTGCCGTGATCGTCTGCGGCGTCATTTACGCAGTACTCGCATGGTCCTTCGCACAACGTCGCCACTGGGCTTGGGTCGCGCTCACGATTTTGAGCTTCAACCCTGTCGCGTGGATCATCAATTTTATCTACCTTCGGAAACGTTGGGCGGAGGACTCTGTAGCCACGCAACCCATCTAACTAGGCGATGCACCGGCCTGGAGAAGCAACCTCGAACGTTTGACTCTCCGTCGACGGTGAGCCTATTTCATGGAGTGGTGTCGCTGAAATTTCAAAAGCTTCACCCGCAGTTCGTCGCCGAGGTCAGCGCGGTCGACCTTCGCCGGGTCGATGATCGCAAGACGCTCGGTGAGGTTCGCCAGGGGATGGACGAGTACGCCGTCCTCGTCTTCCGCGATCAGCCATTCACCGACGCGGAACAGCTCAACTTCGCGCAGCGCCTCGACGGCCAGCTCCACTCGCGGACCGGCGCCGCCGTGGTTGGCAAGAGCCGCTTGGGGAACGAGGCGCTCACCGACATCTCGAACGTCAACGAGACCGGCGAGGTCTTGCCGCCCGACGACCGCCGTCGCATGTACGGGCTCGGTAATCGCCTCTGGCATACCGACGCGTCGTTCGTGGATCCTCCCGGACGCTACTCGATGCTCTCGGCGCGAATCATCCCGTCAGTTCCTGTCGAAACCGAGTTCGCCGATATGCGCGCCGCCTACGACGCGCTGCCGCCCGAGATGAAGACGCAGCTCGAGGGCCTCCGCGCTCACCATTCGATCGCCTACTCGCGTCACACGCTCGGGTTCAAATTTTCCGAGGACGAGCGGGAGATATTGAAGGGCGCCGTTCATCCGGTCGTCAGGACGATCCCGCACTCGGGCCGCCGCGCCCTCTATCTCGCGTCGCACGCATCACGCATCATCGATTGGCCAGTTCCCGAAGGTCGGCTCTTGTTACGCGATTTGATCGAGCATGCCACTCAACCGCAGTTCGTGTATCGCCATGCGTGGCGCGTCGGCGATTTCGTGATCTGGGACAACCGCACAACGATGCACCGCGGGCGGCCCTTCGAAGATACGAAGCATCGTCGCGAGCTCCGGCGCGTGACGACCCTGGACGTTGCAGAGCCCGAGGTCCTTGCACGAAGCTCTTAGCCGGCTCGGTCCTCGTCCCACACGACAGCGAAGTGCCAGGCTGAAGTGCGTTCAGAAGCCCGGCTTCAGCCAGTCCTTGTCCGCGAGGTGCTTCTGACGGTGCCGATGTAGGCGATGGCGCCGCCGTCATACCACCCTCCACTGAACCATTGGCCGACGCACCCCCACAGATCCCCGGCGGCGTAGTCCGGGTATCCGGGCGTGCCGGCCTGGTGAAGCCAGGTGATGTGGCCCTCGAAGCAGGCGCGCCGCCAGCCGTAGACGAAATCGAGATTGAAAGCGGTGTCGTCGCGGATCATCGGCCACGCGCTCTGCGAATAGATGTACTTGGCCTGGAGGAGCCCGTAGCTTTGAAAACATCCCTGGCCGTCCCAGGTGCCGGGCGGACAGAGGGACATGTCGCGAGTGTAATCGCCCAGGCCCTGCCCGGCGACCCCGCCCCGTTGGTACCAGTTGCTCTCCGTCTGGGCTTGCGCCCGGACCACGTCCTCGTCGAAACCCCACTTGCATGCCGCCCATTGAATCAGCTCGTCGGTTGTGCCGGTGAAGTTGCCAGTAACTCGGGCGTGCATCGCGAGGGCCGGATCGGCGTAGCCGGTCCAGCTCCCGGTGTTGTAGCCCTGCAGCTGCGCCGAGGTTGGTACGCTGTGGTTGACCGCGCCGTTCACGGGCCGCGGCTCGAAGCCGCTTCTGCGAACCCGCTGGGCGCAGTCAGTCTCGCTCGGGAGCTGAGTACCGGACGCCAGCGTGGCGAAGCGCCCGCCCGGCGAGACGCGGGTAGGCCCGCATCCCGCAGTCGACGCTAGGCAGATCGCGACAACGGTCGCACGCACTCAAGCACCCCTATCCGGGCTCAACCGAACTCTGCAGGCAGAGTTCCGCAGGTTGGGAAGGAGCGCGTCAAGGTCGGCATCAGCGAGCCCGAACCCCCTCGCAACCGTGGGCGCATACTGGTCGGTGGAGGTGGTCGGGAAGACGCGGCCATCGCCGAAGCCGTTGGCGCCCTCGATGCGACTTTCAGCGAGGCAAAGCTGATAGCGATGGAAGAGCGGCGAAAGCAGAAATTCAATTGGTGTGATCAAAGAACGAGGAGTGGCATCGGTAGCGCCAATCACACTTGACTTCCGGCGAGAAAGTGCATTTGTGCGTCCCTTCAAGTCATCAGGTTGCGTGCTTAGGCACTCGAACCGGGGGAGCTCCACATGAAGCGTATTTCGATGCTCGCGCCAGTCTTCGTCGCGTTTGTAGCAGCGGTTTTGCCCGCCGCCGCGAATGCGCAGTCCTTTCACCTCGTCGAAGCCACCCTCGACGACATCCAAGCCCAGTATCGCGCGGGGAGGCTCGAGCCCGAAGACGTGGTGCAAATGTACCTCGACCGAATCGCAGCCTACGATCGCTCCAATGCCGGGCAGCCGCTAAACCGCGGAGTCGGCCAGCAGCCTTTGAACAGCTTCATGCACGTCAACGAGCACGCGATCAGGGACGCGCGCCGGCTGGGTGACGACTTCGGGGATTCCGACGAGGGCGACGACGACGACGGCGGGAGGCCGCTGTTCGGAATTCCGGTCATTATCAAGGACAACATCGCCACGAGCGACATGCCCACCACCGCGGGGTCCGTCGCGCTCGGCGGATCGCGTCCGCGCGAGGACGCCTTCATCGCCCGCAAGCTCCGCCGCGCCGGCGCCATCATCCTCGGCAAGGGCACGCTCACCGAGTTCGCCAACTTCATCGCCCTGGGCATGCCCACCGGGTTCAGCTCGCAGCTGCGCTTCCAGCTGTTCCAGGTCCCGGGCGCCGATCTCTCCAAGGTTGGCTTCGGCTTCAACTCTTACGATCCGCGCATCGACCCCAGGACCACGCCGCCGGTCAATGACGGCCGCCCGGTGCTGGCGACCGGAGGGTCCAGCTCTGGACCCGGCATCGCGGTAGGCGCGAACCTCGCCGCAGCCGGCGTCGGCACCGAGACCTCGGGTTCGATCCTCAGCCCGTCCGGTCAGAACAGCCTGGTCGGAATCAAGCCGACGCTCGGCCTGGTCAGCCGGCACGGCATCGTGCCCATCACTGCCGATCAGGACACCGCTGGCCCGATGGCGCGGACGGTGACCGACGCGGCCAAGATGCTGGGCGTTCTCGCCGGCTTCGACGAGGACGATCCGGCGACCGCCGCCTGCCTCAGGCCCGGCAACTGCTTCCGCAACTACACGCAGTTTCTCCACCGGGATGCCTTGAGAGGGGCGCGCATTGCGGTGCCGCAACATCCGTACTGGGTCGAATTCGGCCTGGGCGCGGCGCGAACGGCGCTGATGAACGACGCGATCGCCACCATGAGGTCGCTCGGCGCGACGGTGGAGATCTGCGAGATCCCTTCCCAAAACGTGCTGAACAACTACGGCACCTGCGTCAGCACCTCTGACATCGCCGCCCGCAGGGCGAGCCCCGCGGGAGCGATCCCACCCTGCTCGACTGTGCTGGCGTTCGGCTTCAAGCGCGATCTGAACTCCTATCTTGCCGACAGGGACTTCGGGCCAGGGGTGAGCGCCTCCAACGCGCAGATTCCGGAACGCACCGTGCACACGCTCGCCGACGTGGTCTCCTTCAACGCCGCACACCCCGAAGTGGCTCTCAAGTACGGACAGGAAATCGGGATCGCCTCCGACTCGCTCAACACCGGGCCGGGGCAGGACCTCAACAATTACCTCGCCGACCGCGCGCTGGACCTGAAGCTGACCCGGACCTGCGGCCTGGACGTCCTCTACACCGGGGTCGTCCCGCCGGAGTGCGCGGGGCTCGTGACCAACCAGGGGAGCTGCGCCGGACATAGGTTCGACGCGGTCCTTTTCCCGGCCAACTTCGGAGCCAATGCGCCCGCCCGCGCGGGGTACCCGAGCGTGATCGTGCCGGGGGGATTCTTCCCCAATCCGGCGGGCGGCCTTCCGCCGGGCTTCAACGCTCGGCCCTCGCCCTTTGGCGCGACGTTCTCGGGCCCGGCGTTCAGCGAACCCAGGCTCGTCGGCTATGCGTACGCCCTCGAGCAGGCCACGCACCACCGCGTGCCTTCGCCGAACGTGCCGCCTCTGCCTTAGGACGCATCACCCGCATTCTGTCGACTCGGGGTTGCTCGACACCGCCTAACCTGGCGGGAAACCTGGGGGCTGAGCGCGCCCCCCAGGGAGTCGAACCCCGACCTTCGAACCTTCCGGATGGCGAAACAACACATGTGCGCTGATCTGGATACTTCGGAAATCAAGCTACAGTTCTGGCCACCATGGCTTGCAATGGGTGGCATCTTCTGGGTGCCGCATCTCTTGCTTTGATCAGCTGCAGTTCTTCCCAACCGACGCTGAGGGAGCGGCTCGTCAATGCGGAGACCCGCGCCACCGCGGCCGAGCGTCTCCTCGACCAGGCGGAGCAAGAGATGGCGGCGCTGGAGCCGGGGCGGGCGGAGCGCACGCTGAAGCAAGCAGAGAAATCGCTCTCGGATCCCGACCTCGGCTATTACCCGGAACACCAGGTGATCATGCAGCGGCTCGCGACATACCTCAGACGACTGCCCCAGGTGAGAAAGGAACGCGAGGCTTTGGATCTCGCGATTGCCATCGGCAAGCGTCAGGCAGAGGTGGACAGAGCGCTCGCGGAGCTCAAGCCGGCCGTGGCGGCTCTGAAGAGGCGGGAGCTCGTTCGCGCGGATATGGATCGAGCCAAAGACATTGCCGTCGCGGTCCAGAACGCGCTTGAGGCCGGAAAGACGCTCGAAACCAGGGACGTTGTGTACTCTGCATACGCTTTACGTCAACGTCAGTTTTTAAAGCAGTCCCATTCTGAAATCGCGCTGGCCAAGGCGCGGCTGGAATTCGCGGCAGGACCTGGAAAGGCGCGCCAGGAGGCACTCGAGGTCAGCCGCCGCGCCAAGTCCGAGAAAGATCGCGGCAAGCAAACGAAGCTGCAAACTGAAGCCCGAACGAAGTTCGCCGAGTGCGCCAAAGACGGTCAGAGAATGCTCTCCGAGTTTCCACCATTGGCCGGCGCGGTGACCATGCTGGGCGAAGAAACATTGGCCCCCCAGCGGGCGGTGAAGAGTTGCGCCGAGCGAGCAAAGGCCCCGAAGCCTGCTTCCGGCAAACCGGTGCGGTCAGCCAAGAGAAAAACGTGATCTGGAGCTGACCGACTCGGTGTTGTCAGGCGCTCGTGCGGCCCATCAGGTACTCATAGCGCTCGGGATTCACCTCCCGTCAAGTTCGACGCTGTTCTCGTTCGGCGCGATCCTCGGCCCTGAGCCTCGCGCGATGCGCGCCTTCACGCGATGGCGCGCTCTCGCCTCCTTCTTTCCGGGCGAGGTCTTGTCCGAGGCGCTCAGCCGTTCGCGCTCGTTCCGCACGACCGACTGACACGCACAGGATTCGGCGATCAGAGAATCTCTGCAATCGTCGGCCCGCGCCGGCGAGCTCACCCACACCATGCAGAGCGCCATCGAAATAAAAGCCGTCCTCGATCCCTTCTTCATCTGATCACGCATCGGCATCGTTCCTCTTTGGCTGCGCACGATTCCTGCGCGCTGGATGCGAACTCGCTTGCACGGATCGATCCATTTCCGAAGCAGGAGCCTTAAACGCGTCTGCTAAACGGGGCGGTTGCAGCCCGGCAGCGGGCGCATTCGAATTGCCGAGGGGCAACCCGCGTTGACACCGCTTGGAACATTTGCGGGAGGCGCCACGTGGCAGAACTGTGGCGCCACGCCTAATGCAACAGCCCACCGCTCAAGGTGCGCATTGAGCTGGGCCGTTCAACCCGCGAGAAATTGCAACTTCGCGCTCTAGCCCGCGCGGCCAGTCCGGGCACGCCGGCTGCAGAAGTCGCTCGGGATCGGCCGGTCCCTCTCGAAATCTGAAGGCGGGTGGCCACCGTTTTTTTCCATCTGCCGCGTAGGCAACAGGCAGCAGGTTCTCACGTGAGCCAATTTCTCCAGATTCTGCGCGTTGGGGAATTGAGCGCAGTCGAATCAGCGTAATCGCGATGTGCTCGCAAAGACATCGATCCCACCATTGAAGAGGAGTAGCGAATTGACGAGAACCCGTGGCACTTCCTCGGCAGCGTCGCAGTGCTTCTCGTTCTCACCTTCCTGACGATTTTCGCGGGAGCGCTCCGGCCGCAATCGCTGCGCGCCGGCGAGCAGCGCGCCCAGGTCGAGGCAGTAACGACGGAGCCTGGCGCATCGGCTCCAACCGCTGCCACTACCTCGCGGCGCTAGCCAGAGCTCTCGTCGTTTTCAAACGGATGCAAGAGGTGGCCACGAAGCGCTGGAGAGGTTTGGACTGACTCAGATCCCGAGGTATCGCTGCAAGAGGTCCGGTTGCTTTTGCAGCTCCTGACTCGCTCCTTCGAGCACGATTTGGCCTTTGACGAGAACCACGTTTCGACTGGTGATCGCCGATACCGCCGCGAAATTCTTGTCGACAATGATGGTGGCGATCCCGGCCTGACGAATCTCGCGTACGATTCGCCAAATTTCGTCTGCGATCAGAGGCGCCAGCCCCTCGGTGGCCTCGTCGAGAATCAGCAGCGTGGGGTTGGTCAGCAACGCGCGCCCGATCGTCAGCATCTGCTGCTCCCCCGAGGACAGTTGCTGACCGCCATGGTTGAGCCGCTCGGCCAAGCGGGGGAAGGTGGCAAGGACGCGCTCGTAGGTCCACCTAGACGCGCCATCGAGTCCCGGCCGGGCCGCCATTAAGAGATTTTCTCGCACCGAAAGGTTGGGGAAAATTCCGCGTCCTTCGGGCACGTAGGCGATGCCCTCCCGCGCGATCAGGTGGGGAGGCGCATAAGTCATTTCCTTGCCGTTCACCATCACCCTTCCTCGACGAGGCCGAACCTGCCCGACCAAAGTGCGAATCAAGGTCGTCTTCCCCATTCCGTTGCGCCCCATCAGGCCGATGGTTTCACCCGGGCGGACGGCAAAACTGATTCCATGGAGAATGTTGCTCAAACCGTAAAAGGTGTGCAGATCGACCGCCTCGAGAATCGGCAACTCAGCCATGGCGCGCCTCGGCGCTTCCGAGGTAGGCGCGTTGAACGTCGGGGCTGGCACGAATCTCCTCCGGTTTTCCCGAGGCCAAGACACGGCCATTCACCATCACGGTCAACGCGTCGGCGAGCGCGAAGACCGCATCCATGTCATGCTCCACCAGCAGGATTGCGTGGTCCTTCGCCAATTCCCGCACGAGCCTGACCATGCTCGCCGACTCTTCCGCGCCCATCCCGGAGAGTGGCTCATCGAGCAGCAGCACCTGTGGCCTGGTCGCCAGCGACATCGCGATGTCCAGCTGACGCTGCTCACCGTGGCTTAATGTCCCCGCAATCACGCCCGCCCTGTGATCCAGGCCTACCGCCGCGAGCGCCCTCACCGCTTCGTGTCTCAGCGACGGATAGGAACCAGCGCTGCGGAACAGGTTCGCGGCATGGGACTTCCGCGATTGCGCCGCCAGCCGACAGTTCTCCAACACCGTGAACGAGGCAAAGATGCTTATCTTTTGATAGGTGCGGCCGATGCCGAGACGCGATCGCTGATCCGACGAGTATCCGACGATGTCTTGCCCGTTCAAATGAATGCTGCCGGCGGTGGGCGGGAGATCTCCGGAAAGCAGGTTGATCAAGGTCGTTTTCCCGGCGCCGTTGGGTCCAATCACCGCATGCAGTACTCCCACGTCAAGCGCAAGAGAGACATTGTCCACCGCGGTGAGCCCACCAAACCCTTTCCTCAGTCCACTCGCTCGCAAACCCCGCTCGGTCATCAGCTATTTTGCCTGAGCCGTACCCGGCTGAGTCGATCGAGCAGACTGGTCAATCCGTTGGGGAGCAACAAAACGCTGAGCACGATGAGGACACCCATGCCGAGTTGCCAATGTTTCGCGATCGCGCCGAATACGGCTTGGCTCGCCAACATCTCTTGGAGCAGGACGTAGGCGAACGCGCCCACAATCGCCCCGTGGAAGCGCGCGACCCCACCCAGGATCAGCATCATCAGCACCATCGCCGAATAGTGCCAGGACAGCATCTCCGGATTGACGAATCCGAATTGGCAAGCCGCGAGGTAGCCCGCCAGACCGGTCAACGTGCCGGCCAACACAAACGCACCGAGCTTGTAGGGGATCGGCGGAAACCCCAACGAGCGCATTCGTTGCTCGTTGACTTTCAATCCGGCCAAAGCGTGGCCGAAAGGCGAAACCCGGACGCGGTTCAGTAGGACGTAAACCCCGAGCATGATCACAAATACGAAGTAGAAAAAATGCAACGGCTTCTCGAGGTCGAACGGCTGATAGCCCGCGATGCTCGACGTGGGCCGGACGTAAAGATACAGGCCGTCCGATCCACCGCCCAACTTGGTGTCGTGGAACAGAGAGTAGAGCATTTGGCCGAACGCCAGCGTGACCATGATGAAGTAGACTCCGGAAGTTCGAAGCACGAGTAGACCGACGATCAGCGCGAGAGCGGCGGAAATGATCAGCACGACCGGTAGCGTCCACCACAAGCTCGCCGCCTGATACTTCGGCGAGAGAAGCGCGATTGCGTATCCGGCAACCCCAAAGAATGCGCCGTGCCCCAGGCTCACCAAGCCTGCGGAGCCGACCAGCAGATCCAGACTCATCGCAAAAATCGCCAGGATCATGATCTTGCTCACCAACTGGACGTAAAAGGTCGCACCGGTGAGAGGCATCAGGCCCACGCAAACGGCCCCGAGCATCAGCATCAGGCGACCAATCCTCACGCGACCCTGAACAAGCCCTGAGGCCACCAGAGGAGGATGACGGCCATCAGCAGGTAGACTGCCGCTCCGGAGAATTCGGGCAGCAGCACCTGGCCGAGCGTATCCACAATTCCAATCGTCAGTGCGGAGATCATCGCGCCCTTGATCGAACCGATGCCGCCAACAACCACCACGACGAAGCAGATGATCAAAATCTGGCTACCCATCCCTGGGTAGACCGAAGAGATGGGGGCAGCGATCATCCCCGCGAGTGCCGCGAGCGTCACCCCAACCGCAAACACCCAGCGGTAAATCAGCTTGATGTTGATGCCGAGCGACTGCACCATTTCACGATTGGTGCTGCCGGCGCGAATCATCATGCCGACTCGGGTCTTTTGAATGACGAGGTACATCAGCCCGGCGACCACCAGGCAGGCGCCCGAGATGAACAAGCGGTAGACCGGATAACTCAGAGTGCCGGTGAGCGGAATCGATGATCTGAGCAATGGCGGGACGGGGACGCCGTGCACATCGTCCCCAAAGAAAATGCTCCGCAGCTCCTCAAAGATCAGAATCAGCCCAAACGACAGAAGCACCTGCTGGAGATGGTCGCGGTGGTACAGGCGCGAGAACAGGGCCGACTCGAGGATGACGCCGATCAGCAAAACCATCGCCAATTCAATTGGGATCGCCAGCCAGATGTTGCCGATGTCTCGCGCGAGCCAAAACGCCAGATAAGCGCCAACCATGTAGAAGCTCCCGTGGGCCAGATTGAGAACGCCCATGATCCCGAAGATCAGGGACAGCCCGCTGGCGAGCAAGAACAGCAACAACCCGTACTGGATGCCGTTGAGGAGCTGAACGAGAAATTCCAGTGAACCGCTCACGTCTTCTTCATGTTGCAGCCGTGAGCGGGGTCCTCGAGCGACTTGTGTGCGACTCCGATCACCTTGTTCTGGGTGCCGACGACCTTGCGCAGATAGATGTCCTGGATTGGATTGTGCGCTCTGGAAAGGGTCCAGGCGCCTCTGGGACTGTCGATCCGAGCTTTCTCCAGCATCGCGATCAGCTCATGTTTCTTGCTTACGTCTCCGCGTACCGCATCCAAACCGACGCCCAGTAACAATCCGGTGTCGTATCCTTGGACAGCGTAGACGTCTGCTTCGGATTTGTACGCCTTCGCATATGAGTCGCGAAAAGCCTTGTTCCGTGGCGTGTCGATTCCATCCCCATAGTGAAGCGTGGTTTCCAATCCCTGCGCCGCCTCTCCCTGCGCTTCCAGTACGCCATCGGTGAGAAAACCGGATCCGAAGAGCGGGATTTTTGCCTTCAGCCCCGCCGCGGCGAAATCCTTCACGAACTTCACCGCCCCTGCGCCGGCGAAGAAGGTGTAAACCGCATCCGGCTTCAATGAGGCGATCTGAGTGAGCAGTGCCTGAAACTCGACTTGGGGGAACGGGACCCACAGCTCCTTCACCACCTTGCCGCCCGCCTTGGTCAAGCCTTCCGAGAACCCGCCCACCGACTCCTCGCCCGCCGCGTATTTCCAGGTGATGGTGACCACGTTCTTGAGACCGCGCTCGGCGACGACCTTTCCCATCGGGTAGCCGGTTTGCCAATTGGTGAAAGAGGTGCGGAAAATATTCGGAGCACAGAGCTCGCCGGTCGCGGCCGCGGCGCCGGCGTTGGGAATGATCAGCAGCGTTCCCGTCTCTCGTGCAATCTTGACCATACCCAGCGCCACCCCGCTGTGAACCGTGCCGATCAGCACGTCCACCTTGTCGCGCTGCACCAGCCGGTTGGTGTTTTCAGGGGCCTTCGCGGGATCGGATTCATCGTCGACGGTGAAGTACTCGAGCTCTCGGCCGCCCAACTTTCCCCCGCGCTCGGCGATGGTGAGCTTGAAGCCGTTGGTGATTGCGCTTCCGAGCGCGGCATAGGTTCCGGTGTACGGAAGCATCAACCCGATCTTGATTTTGCTGGCCTGAGCCCAGGCGAAACCGCGCCGAAGCAAGGCGGCCGTTGTGAGGCAACCGGCTGCCTTCAAAAAATCACGACGACCCTTTGCCGGGCGATGGGTGGTGGACATCTTGCCCTCCTCGGCGCCTTCTAATACCTGGCGCCTCGGCCGATCAACAACCGTCGCTCGAGCGACGCAGCGCCAATGCCGCCATCCGAGCCCTCGCCAGAAAGAGCAGCTATGGCAGTCGCTGCCCACGCATTTTCCACGCGGATTCCCACGCGGACTTCCACAGGCGCGTGGAGAGATTCGGTTTCACCGCAGATAGCGGCGAAAGGAGAACCCAATGTTGCATCATCGCTACGACTATCAGTCGAACCTGGAAGCGTCACTTCGGATCAACTGGCGAATCGAGGATGTGATCGCCGGCCGGACATTCGATTACGGCAAGCCCTTCCTGCCTGATTCGCTCGCCGGGGTAACCGGCATCCGGTGCTTGACCGCGAAAGAGAAGCTCAAGCTCAATCAGATCCGCGGCTACACGTACCTGTACCTGTTTGGACTGGTCGAGGAGTACATCCTGCCCGGAGGGAGTCGAACCCCGACCTTTTTTGAATTCCGTGAAAGACTGCCGGATCACCGGTCCGGGTTGGAACCACTATCAAAAAGGAACTCGATTCGCCGTCTTGAGTGAAGTCTTCGTTCTTGAACGAGAACCCCTGATTCCCTCGTGCGGTCGCCGCCAGCGTGGCAGTCGGAGCGCGGCTGCGCTACGCATCCGCCGCGCAGGGCTCCATGACGACGCTAAGGCAGGAAGTTGGCGGTGACCGACCTCGCGGCACTCATGGTCACGGTACAGGTCCTGCCCGAGACCGCATCGCAGTCGCTCCAGTGGTCGAAGACGGAAAGGAAATTCGGCCTCGCCGAGAGGGTCACCACGGTGCCGTAATCGTAGGAGGCCGAGCAGGTGGGCCCGCAGTTGATCTGGGTGGGACTGGCGGGAATGGAATTGGAGGTCACGGTGCCGTTACCGATGCCCAAGATGCTCGCCTTGTAGACCGTGAGGGTGAACCTCTGCAGGGTAAAGGTGGCGGTGACCGACCTCGCAGCGCTCATGGTCACGGTACAGGTCGCGCCAGAGACCGTGTCGCATCCGCTCCAGCGGTCGTAGGTGGACCCGGTGGCGGGCGTTGCCGTCAGCGTCACCACCGTGCCGCTATCGTAGAAGGCCAAGCAGGTGGCTCCGCAGTCGATCTGTGTGGGACTGGGGGGACTAGAGCTGGAGGTCACAGTGCCGCTGCCGGTGCCCGCCTTCGTCGCGGTCAAAGGCACCTTCACGGTGAATGCGTTCGCACTCGTCGCCGTGCCCCCGGGCGTAGTCACGCTCAGCGGCCCGGTTGTGGCCCCCGCCGGCACCGTCGCCTGGATCGCCGTGGCCGAGGTCACCGTGAAGCTCGCGCCTGCCGTGTTGAAGGTCACCGCCGTGGCCCCGGTGAAGTTGGTGCCGTTGATGGTCACGCTGGTGCCCACCGGACCGCTCGTGGGGTCAAAGCTCGTGATCGTCGGCGGGCTCACCACCGTGAAGGCGCTGCTGCTGGTCGCGGTGCCCCCGGGCGTGGTCACGCTCAGCGGCCCCGTGGTGGCCCCTGCAGGCACCGTTGCCTGGATCGCCGTGGCCGAGGTCACCGTGAAGCTCGCGCTCACCGTGTTGAAGGTCACGGCCGTGGCCCCGGTAAAGTTGGTGCCGTTGATGGTCACGCTGGTGCCCACCGGACCGCTCGTGGGGTCAAAGCTCGTGATCGTCGGCGGGCCCGTACCGCCCGCGGTATCCCCGCCCTCCCACCCAATGAAAGTAAACGCCGGGGTCAACGCCTCGATCCCGACGTCGCCGCTGGGGTAGGAACCGTCAGTCGCGTACATGAATTGGGATACACCATTTCTGAATACCTCGAGGGTATTTCCATCGGCGGTCAGCCTCCACTTGTCTCCGGTGGCGATGGTGGGAGTGAAGGGTCGAACAGCGGTGAAACCCCCTGGGGTCATCTTGTAGATCCCCGATGAAGCCGGGTTGTCGGCCCAAAGGAACAGCAGCCATCCCGTCTGTCCGGCGTTACTGCGGTCGATTCGAACGATCGGCCCACCGCCGCCGCTGGCCACGGTACCCAACGTGACCTCGGAATATTGCCTCGCAGGCGGCGCGATGCTCCACACACCCGAGGCGTTGTGACCCCCATCCCGGCCGGTTGCGAGACCGCCCGCCTTTCTGAACCCGGAATAGGTTGGGAGTGGGTACCAACGGTCTCCTTCGTCCAGGGGATTCTCAATCCCGGCAAAGGTCGAGGAGGCCCAGGTTCCAGACGAGCCAGGCGCCGCGCCACTGGACCACGAGGTAATCATTGCATCCGTCAGGGTCGGACCAGAGTTAAACGCGAGCATCCCTGCCGTGCCAGTGGAATACTTGGTGGTGTCCGGGCCAATGTTGTAAATGAAGTCGCGCACTCCGTTCTTGATTCCGTAAATCACCTGGCCGCGAGCGATGAGTCGGAGTCTGTCTCCGTCGGCGACGGGCGAAGTTGTGAGGATGGGAGATGCGGTGAAGCTGGTTCCATTCGCGTCGACGCGGTAGAGGGCGTTATGCCCGTTCGTCTGGGTCGCCCACCAGAGATAATGGCTATCGATCGTCGAGCCAGATGTCTGGACACGAACAATCGGTCCCACGTTGTCCGAGTTGGTTCCGACGTGCCCGACGACGATTTCAGAGTAGTGGTCGGGCGGGATGATCGCGGTGGTGCGGGCACCCGCATGATTGTGATCCGGCCCAACGAATCGGTCGGGGTAGGCTCCGTTGTTCTTCTGGAACCGAGTGCCTTGGGGGGCTAGGGACGTAAGGGGCGCCCACGCACCATTCTCGGAGAGAGGGTCCTCAGCACCGACGAAGCTGGAGGATGCGATAGGCGGATCTGCGCTCGCCAGGGTCGGGATAAGCGTGGCTACGAGGAAACCGCCCAGGAATCCGCCCCGCGTACGGCGCAGCCGACGTCGCACTCCAACGAGGGTCACGTGTAGCTCCTCCTTGGGATGAGCAGATCGATGAATCAGTCGGAAGATGTTAATGCCCACGCCGGAAGACAAGCCCCGCGTGGCCCGAGAAGCCAAACGCGTGCTACACGTGGATGCCAGGACCCTCATCCCTCAGTTCAGGACTCGCTACGTTGCACGTGACCGCTTCCTCACCGAGACAGAATTCTCCTCAGCTCTGCGACGGGAGCTGAAAGGAGCACCATGCCTAGGTACGTTATCGAAAGGGAGATCCCCAACGCCGTGAAACTCTCGGCGGGGGATCTGCAGGGGATCGCACAGAAGTCCGACCATCCAGTGGGTCCAAAGCTTCGCCCCCCTGGGGGCCTGCAATGAAAAATGAAATCATGAAGTCACGATTTCTTTGCGGGATCAGCGTAGTTCTCTGTTTTAAGGTGAATGCGCTGGCGTCGGCGCCGCTAGGCGACGACCGACACCGCGACGATCACGGGCTTCAGAGAATTCAACATATTGTTTTCATCATCAAAGAGAACCGCACCTTCGATAATTACTTTGGCACTTTTCCAGGGGCCGACGGCGCCACGACCGGAGTGATTCATACCGGAGAAGTCATTCCGCTTTCGCGCCAACCGGACATGACCCACGATATCGGTCACTCGTTCTACGACGCGGTGACCGCAATTAACGGTGGAGCGATGAACCAATTTGACCTCATTTCAGAAGGCGAAGATCTCTCCGGGTACTCCCAGTATCTCGAAGAGGATATTCCCAACTATTGGGCTTACGCGCGCTACTTTACCCTGGCCGACCAGATGTTCTCGTCGCTCGCCGGTCCAAGTTTTCCCAATCACCTCTACACCGTAGCGGCGCAATCCGGCGGCGCGATCAGCAATCCAAACCTCGGTGAGATCTGGGGTTGCGATGCGCAGCAGAACACACGGGTCCAGGTGCTGAACGAGGACGGAACGATCAGCCTCGTTTACCCGTGCTTCGATTTCACGACGCTTGCCGATCGACTCGAGGAGGGTGGAATTTCGTGGAAGTACTATGCACCAGGGATTGGTCAATCCGGATTCATCTGGTCCTCGCTCGATGCAATCAGCCACATTCGGTTTAGTCCGCTGTGGGAGGAAAACGTCGTCTCCGATACCCAGTTTGTGGTGGACGCCCTCAACGGGGACCTGCCATCGGTGAGTTGGATCGTGACCGGCGAGGGGAAAAGCGAGCACCCGCCGGCAAGCACCTGCATCGGCGAGAACTGGACGGTGGAGCAGTTGAACGCGCTGATGCAAGGACCCCTTTGGAGCTCAACCGCGCTCTTTCTGACTTGGGACGATTTCGGCGGATTCTATGATCACGTGCCGCCTCCGGAGGTGGATCGATTCGGCTTCGGCCCCCGCGTGCCGTTGCTGATCATCTCCCCCTACGCGCGCCACGGTCACATCTCCCATGCCGTCTACGAGTTCTCTTCCCTGTTGAAATTTGTGGAGCGGCGGTTTGGTCTCGCGCCGCTCGGCGATCGAGACCAGGCGGCCAACGACCTGCTCGACAGCTTTGACTTCGAACGCCCTCCATTGAAGCCGTTGATCCTCGAGCCGCGCGCCTGTGCCAACGCCGCCATCGCGCCGACGCGAGAAGCAGAAGACCCAGACTAGAGTTCGTCACGCGCCGGTAGGTAGACCGCTTAGCTGATTGCCGCAGCGGGGCTCCCGATCAGAGCAAACGTCGGCTCGCGAGGTCTCGATCCGCTGGAGGCCAGCCCTCGAAGGACGACTACCTCGCATAGGCACTCGTAGGGCGCCCTGCCGGTCATCTGTCCCATCTATGTCCCAATCGGTATCACGGTTGCGGAACTGCTGCGCGTGCAAATGAGGCTATTAGGGTCCGCAGACTGCACGCGCAGCGCGTCAAACAGAGCCACTCGACCGAGCAGGACAATGGGTTGGCCCGACTTACTGCTTTCGGGGAAGGCGCTTCCACCGAAGTAGCAGGAGGCCGAGGACTGCAACCGCGAGCACTACGTATGAAGACGTCGGTGCCGCGGTGGATTCGCAGCCGCTGCTGAGCGCGGACCCGGACGGGTTGTTGCTGCCTCCATCCGGGTTACCGCCGTCGGTCTGGGGCGCACCCGCGTAGGGTCCGATGCCCGGGCCCGTGGTGGTGGACTCGAACGCGCCAATGTCCTTCGTCTTGGAGCGCAGGCGATACATGTGAGTCACCGTCTCGTTCTGAAAATATTCTTTGTCGGGGAGACCGCTGACGCCCTGGCTCGCCGCGTTGATCGCCGCGCTGCCCGGCGCGAGCGTGAAGTCACGCGCCGCCGCATTGTTGAACGGGGTGCTGCCGTAAACGGTTCCGGTCAGCGAACCGGGCACTCCGCCGGGCGGCATGTAATTGTTGGTTCCGGTCACCGCGCCATGGTTCGTGTCTTCAATCAGGTACGCGGCTTGCTGCGGCGAAACACCCCAAATCAAATTGTTGTCCATCTCGACATTCATCGGCGTTCCATCCGCGTTGGACAGGTGGACCGGATAGCCCTGCGGCTGCGTAGCCACAATCGTGTTGTGGATCAGTGTCAGGGAAAATTGCAGGCCGGGGAGGAAACCCGCGTCATTGTATATGGCGACGATCTGGCCGTGATTTTGCGGTGAACCCTGATCAATCAAATTCCCCCGGAGCACCATCGTTTGCGGCGCGCCGGTGCTGAAGTCGTCATCGGTCATCAAGTCGCCGGAGTAGCTCTTGGGCCGAGCGAACCAGTTGTATTCGATCACCGAGCTCTTAGCGCGGATGTGAAAGTTTTGGCCTTGGATCGGGTCATGCGCGTACGAATACCGAAGGGCAAAGGTACCGCCGTAGATGTAGATGTTGTGGGTGGGAGCATTCTGTGACGCGTTTAGGTTCCCATTGGAATCGAACTCGCAGAATTCCGCGGTGAGCTCGCTGTCCTGCGTCCCGCCGGTGAGGCCGTTGTCGTTCCGGCGAAACAACACGTCCTTCAACTTGATGCCTGTGGAGGTGTAGTAGTACCGCAGGCCCGCCGAGTTGTACGAGGCGGTGTGGCACTCCTGGATGATGAGCCCTGAGATTTGGATGTTGGTGGCGCCACTGAGCTGCCAGCACCCTCGCCCTCGATCCCCCGCCGTGTAGCTGCCCGGTGCGTTCTCGACATAGCCGCCGGAGAGATCCCAGACAGGTCGGTTGTTCGGATCCTGTGCTCGGATGATGATCGGATTGTTGGCCGGCGCCGCTTGCGTCAGGTAGACGCGGAAGTGATAGGTCCCGGGGGCGATCACGACTTCGTCTCCAGGCATTGCCGCTTCGATCTTCGCGTAGTTGTCCGCCGGAGTGACGTTGATCGTTCCCGCTTGCGCGAGATACGGGACGAGAGAGCACAACAATGCCACTCTGAGTTTGCAGGCGATGCGCATGGGGATCGATGGCATCCTAGTCGAGCCCAACCGGGGGCGGACTTGACCTGCCTTTCCCGGCTGTGGGGCCGACCTACATCGGACCGGATGCTTTCACCTTGTGAGCAAGTTCGTACTCTGGATGCGAATGCTGCGCCGGAGCTCGTAGACAACCTGGCTTGAAATCCCCTGCGGCAAATGTGCTACACGGAAGCTTGTCGCGCAGGGGGACACGGTGGCGATGACGCCCGAACACTGGAAGCGCGTGTCGGAGCTTTCTCGAAGTATTCGCGGGCGGCGTTCAGTTCGTTGAGCGCCTGCAACACGGAACCATACTGTTTGTAGACCAATGCGAGATCGCGTGGCCACATCCGGTTCGCAGGTTGTAGAGCGACAAGCTTTTCCGTCACTTCCATCTGCCGGCGGCGACTCTCGCGAAGTGGGACGAGATCGTAAGCGTCAGCCTCCAGGGCCGCCTTGGCGTCGAAGTATAAAATCCAGGCCGCGAGGACGGCAGCCTGGTCATCGGAGTCCCGGGTGACGATCGAGTCGAGGATCGACTTCATCTTTTCCAGCGTCTTCTTCGCTTCCTGGCCTTGCAAGATGTGCGCGAGTTTTGCGTGGGACTGCGCTAACTGGGCGACGGCACGGGAATCAGCCGGCGTCGTGCGAGCCACCCGTTCGCGCAGGGCGATTGCCTTGCGGATGCTGGCAATCGCCGGGTCTCTGTCGCCCAGGTTGGACCATGCCGGGTCTCCCTGAACCTGGGCGAGCCGCTCGTAGCCGAGCGCAATCTCGGCCTGGAGGACAGGGTCGGTCGCCTCGCTGGCCAGACTATCGAGGTAATCGAGAGCGTTTTCGACGAGCTGCTTGCGCGCCGGGGTTGAGCCAGGGAGCTTGGCGACCGCGTCGTGCATGTCGAACACGACCCAGTTTGCGAGCTTCCGTACTTCGGCGAAGCGCTTCTCCGCCCGGGCCCGGTTTGTTTCGGCAATGCGCGCCTGACGCATCGTGGCGACCAGGCCGCCTACCAGGCTGAGCAGCACCAGCGACGCGGCCGCTACTCCGACGCGATGGCGACCGACGAACTTTCCCGCCCGGTACCTCAGCGTGTCCGCCCGCGCCAGCACCGGCCGCCCCGAAAGGTGTCGCAGGATATCGTCCGAGAGCTCCTGGACCGACGCATAGCGGCGCGCCGGCTCCTTGCGAATCGCCTTCAGCACGATGGTGTCCAGGTCACCCGCCAGCTGCCGCGCGAGCGGGCGCGGTGCCACCGCGCTGGGCTTCTCCGGCTCCACCTGGCAGACCAAGCGCGCGATTTCCGGCGAGCCGCTCTGGATCTGGTAGGCGCGCCTGCGCGCCAAAAGCTCGTACAGGAGCATCCCTAGCGAATAGACGTCACTGGCCGTCGTCATTGGCGCCCCTTTGACCTGCTCGGGGCTGGCGTACTCAGGCGTCATCAGCACAAAGCCGGTGAGGGTCTTCGCCTGGCCGGTGTTGGTGAGGAGCTTCGCGATTCCGAAGTCCAAAAGCTTGGGCATCCCGTCTTGCGTGACCAGGATGTTGCTCGGCTTCAGGTCCCTGTGGACCACGAGCCTCTGATGCGCGTACTGCACCGTCGAGCAGACGGTGACGAACAGCTCCAGCCGCTGCGGGTTGAGAGGTTGTGCGAGTCGCAATGGCGATCAATGGGCTCGCCATCGACGCATTCCATTGAGAAGTATTGCCAGCCCTCCTCCGTCGTCCCACCGTCGATGAGCCGCGCGATGTTGGGATGCTCCAGTTTGCCAGGATCTGGCGCTCGGCCTTGAAGCGCTCGATCACGAGCTCCGAGCCGGTCCCTTCCCGGAGCAGCTTGATCGCCACCTGCTTCTGGTACTGGTCGTCATCCCGGACCGCCCGGTAGACCGCCCCCATGCCTCCGTGGCCGATCTCGCTCAGCACGCGATAAGGCCCGATGTGACGGCCAACGGGGCTCGCCCCGGGCGCGCTCGAAGCGAGGCGCGGCAAAGTGCCCTCGAGCACGCCGCTCAAGAATCCGCCCGCCTTTTCGTCGGAGGCGAGCATCCGTAGAACCTCGTCCGCCAGCGTAGGATCATCTGTCGCCGCTTGGGCCACGAAAGCCGACGCGGGCAGAGCCTTGCTGCTGCAAGGCAGCCTCGAATATCTTCTTGACCCGGCACCAGCGCTCGGGCGTCACGGTTCCCCCCGCTCCTCCCCGACCTTTTATACCGGCTGTTCGATCCCGGTTAGCTCCACAACCCGTTTTGCGACGGCTGGCTAATCGCCCTCGTCGCCCGGCCTGTCATCCCTTCCGCCGATGCGCGACTCAACCGCCTCGCGGATGGTCTGTTGCGCGTCGCGGTCGAGGATGTAGCGGTGCCGGACGTTGTCCTGACTCACGCGAGTCACTCGCTGAACGTAGCGCTCGTGGTCTGGGTAGAAATCACCCAGCATCCCGACGTCGAAGGGAAGGGAGTAGCCCCATCGCACACAGGCACCCGGTCCAACGTTGAAGCCGACGTTGTAAGCGGTGGGCACCGCGAGCTCCGACAATCGGATGCCTCCCAGCGCGAGTCCCAAGTCATCTCGGGCAATCACGGAGGGACCGCCCGGCGGTCCATACTCGACGATGTCGATCCCCGGCGCGCTCGGCGGTGCGGCGTGCTGGCGCACCCAGCGCACCAAGAGGTCGAACCCGGACGCGAGCACGTAGGTGGTTGGAACACGAGTTCCAATCAAGGGCACATCGCATTGCGGCGCCAGGGCCGCCTCGGAGGACGTGCCCCGATCCCGAAGCTCCAGTGGCTCACGGCTGGCGCGCAGATGCTGGTCGACATGCGAGGTGCCGGCGACCTCCCAGGTGCGAAAGCGGCTCGTGTCGTCTTGGCGGACCGATGCCTCGAAGGCCCCGACGTCGTATTCGGTCAAAACCTTCCAAACCGGATCCGTCAAATCCGTTCGGATGGGATTGCCGAGCGACGATAAAAGCAAAAAGCCCTGGTAGACGTTGGCCAACGGGTGGATGGAATTGACGTACGCGGAGAGCCGGAAGGCCGACTGGGACTCGCCCACAGCGATGACCGTCCGCGGGCTGAACCCGGCCAGCGGGTCGATGCCCTCCGGATGGCGGATCGCCTGTCCCGCCTGAGAGTAGATGTCGTAGCACAGAGAATCGTCTGTTACCGATCCCCCGTCGGTGACGTCGAGCGATCCGTATCGATCCGGGCTCCAGACCTTGAGCTCGTTCACCCCCACCCGCTGCGCGGATACGCCAACCCAGATGTAGCCAGCGCGCAGAATGTGCTCCCAGGCAAAGAACCAGGTGTTCTCCGCATCGAAGCCGTTGGTGACGTTGTACCATTCGACCAGAACGGTGCCATTGAACTGGCGGCGGTCTGCCGGACGACGGACGACCATTCGGGTGAGGTAGGGATGACCGTTCGCGGTTCCGGAAAAGAAGAACTCCTCCTCGATGTAGCCATTGGTGGCCAAATCATGGTTCGTCGCGAAGAATGGATAATCGTGCGACGGGTTCCCAGGAATCACTGTGGCTGGAATTGGCCCGATAACGGTTGGATTGGGCACCGGATCGCCAAGCGCCGGAGCTGCGGCAGCAATGGCCAAGATGGATGCTAGCAGCGAGTTGGACATGGTTCCCCCCTTGAGGTGCGGCGTTGAAAAAGCCGCGCAGGCTAGGATCCGCGTTTCAGCCGAGTCAAGGCGCACCGCGACCGTCTCGTGTCGCTCGTGATGGCTCGCGTAGGGACTTCGACAGGTGGCGGGTGATCTCTAGCTGTCGTCTTTCCCCGTCCGTTTGCGATCTCTATGGGTACAGGCCCAGCACGCTTGCGGGGACCCGAACCTAGGAGAAACAAAAATGAGCAGGATGAACACGAAAGAACCGAGTACGAAAGTAAGTCGGAAGCTGTTTCTCAATCGCGAAACGGTGCGGAGTCTCTCGACCGAATCGCTTGAGAAGGTCGCTGGCGGATGGCGTCCATCAGTTTCTATCTGCAGTCTGGTTGTCTGCATCACGACTTGGTGATTGTCTGAATGCGGGCAAAACCGGAGGCCCAGTCACTGTTGCGAGGGACTGGGCCTCGATCCTTTTTGCGCGTAATTGGGTATTACTACGCCACACGGTGCCGGAGTGAAGAGTCCCCGACTCCCGGCGCAGCCCTACCCATCACTAGAGAGGTTGAGCAAAAAATAGGCTAAGTGCCTTTTTTGTTGCCCAACAGTTGCTCAACCTGTGGACCTGGGTTTGTTGAACGACGAAAAGAGATCACCGAGGCCCGGAGCTTCGCTGCCCTTGTTCGCGATCTCCGAGAAAATGTCTTTGAGCTTTTGGCCCGCGGCCTCGACGTCCTTCAACAGATCGGCCGGTGAAGCAACCTCCGTCGCTGCCACGCCGGTGCCGCCATCCTGCTTCCCATCCATCGCAGGCTGCTCCGCGGAGGCCGCATCGACATCCCGGAGAAAGCACTCGACCGCCACCTGGTACTGCGCAAGAAACTCTCGCAGCGTCTCCCTCGTTCGCTTGAAGTTCCTGCCGCTGAGAACCACCTCGTCGCCCACCAGTTTGCAGTGAAAGCCGTTGTAATCGTACTCGGGCGCCGGTGCGTCTTTCGCGCGCGATTTCCCGGGGCAACGGCCGGCCTTTGCCAGCACCTTCGCAACTCGCGCTTCGGTCTCCTTGGCCGACCACTCCTCCTCGGCAGCCCGTTTCGCCCATTTGACCCTGGCGTTCAAGTCTTTGATTCGACTCAGATATCGGACGTGTTTCTCCCCGATCCTGTCCCGGGACAGGATTTCTTGGATAGCCTCCGGTTGGTCGAGAAGATCGACGATCCGCTTGACCGAGGAACCGGAACTCCATCCGTACCGCCTGGCGATCTCCTCGTAATTCAGGCTGCACGGCGGTTGCGTGAGTCGCTTGTATCCGGCCGCCTTTTCCATCACGTTGGTGTCGGCTCGCACTTCATTTTCGGTGACGGCTCGAGCCGCCGCCTCGGCGTCCGCCATCTCCTCGCAAATCGCCTGAATGGTTTCCCAACCCAGCTCTTTGGCGGCTCGCCAACGCCGCTCCCCTGAAACCAGCTCGTACTCGTTCGTGGATCGCGGCCGAACCAAAATTGGTGTGCTCAAGCCGGTCGCCCGCAGCGATTCGATCAGCTCCTTCTGCTTCGCGTCATCGAACTGAGTTCGATACTGATACGGTGATGGGTGGATGGAAGTTAGCGGGATGAGCTGCAGGATCGGTGGCTGGCTCACTGGTCCCCCTCCTTGGCCAACCCCCTTTGCCTAGCAAACGACTTGCCAACCCAAACCCCAAACGCAGCTACTCGCTCGATCGCTAATCGTCAGGTTGCCTGGACGTCAACGTCCTGCGCTTCTGCAGGGCGAAAGCCTTTAAGGGGGCCTCACGCGGCGGCTGGTTGTGCTCGCCAATGATTGCCTGTTTCGCGCAACCGAAAGCTAGGCGTGGAGGCTTTGCGGTCGATTTGCTTCGGAAGCTCTTCCACAACACTCGGAGCAACCGGCGGGTATTCCGTTAGTGGGTCCCTGGTCAACGCCATGTAACGCAGAAGCAAATCGACCATGCGGCTAGGTTCTGCCTTGCCATTTTCCCAACGAGAGAGGGTTTCGGGACTCACGCCAATAACGCGAGCGAAATCGGCTCCCGAGTAGCCGAGATACTTTCTTAGGAATCGAATCTCTTGCGGCCGGAGCGGCGACGACCCAGTAGCGACCGTGCGTGCTATCGTCCGATGCAGTTCCTCTAGCCTCGGAAGCACGACCTCCGACCGGCCACAACTCCGACACCGCCGAACCTCAACGCCTAACAGGATTACGTTGTCCAGGCCGCTTTCGGTATACCGATAGTTCTCTTTCCTGCTCTTCATTTCTGTGCCGCACTCGCACTTCATCATTTTCTCCATGCCGTAACGATAACCATTTCGATCCGAGACCTAAAAGCGACCACTACAACCATTCGGTCGGTCTCCACGCGGTAACGCCAAGAGCCGTCCTCCAACCTTCCTTCTCTGTCGATTCGACCAGTACGCAGCACATTGTCGCAACGCATGATTTCGGTTCAGCCGATTTCCGTTCACGCACTCTTGATTTATAATCATGTATTGACTTTATGTCAAGTAGTGTTGTAATGAGGGCTGGCGGGGTTGCGCAGGGACCCTGCGCGAGCGGCGCCAGCTCGGCCCGCAGGCGCTGGTGGACGATCGGTACGCAAAGTTCCGCAAGCTGGGACCCGGTGACCAGCCCCGCGCCCGGCGATGGCGCCTGAAGATCAACCACGGAGCGCTAAAAAAAGATCTCCGTGCGCTCAGTGGGCTCCGTGGTTGATCCGAAGCCGTTACTTTTTTGCGGCCAGGTCCTGCGCGATGGTGGCGATGAATGCCTCGGCACTGATGAACTTGTCCTTCCCGCCCCAGGCCGGCTCCCAGGGCGCGAGAGCGTGCTCCTTCTGCAGCTGCTCGACGCTCTTGCCGCCGGCGAGGCCTTTCTTGACGACGCCCACCATCTCGTCGAGGGCGCCGCGGAACTTGCGCACGTCTGCGATGGTCGAGACCTCGCCGTGGCCGGGGATGACCTTCGCGTCGGCCGGCACCTGGCCGAGGACCACGTCGAGCGCGGCGATCATGCCCTTCACGCTCCCGCCGCTCTGAAGATCGACGAAAGGGAATCCATAAGTGACGAAGTCGTCGCCGAAGTGGACGACGTTGCTCTTTGTGAACCACACCACCAGGTCGCCGTCGGTGTGGCCGCGGCCCGGGGCGAGGGCGCGGATCTCCTCGCCGTTCCACCACAGCGAGAGCCCATCGCGGAACGTCACCACCGGCAGCGCTGGGGGCGGCGCCGGCTTGATCTCCATGCCGAAGATGTTCCCGCCGGCGATGAGGCGCTTACGCACGTTCTCGTGGGCCAGGATGGCGGCGGTGTCGCTGAAGAGCGCGTTCCCGCCGGTGTGGTCGAAGTGCCAGTGCGTGTTGATGAGGAAGCGCACCGGTTTCGCCGAGAGCTTCGCCAGCGCGGCGTGGATCTTGGGCGAGAGCGGGGCGAACTGGTCGTCGATGATGGCCACCCCGTCCTCGCCGACGCTGGCGGCGATGTTCCCGCCCGCCCCCTTGAGGAACCAGACGCTGCCGGCCACCTTGCTGGTCTGGATCTCGACCTTGCTGAAGTCGTGCTCCGGCGGCGCCGCCAGCAACAATGCCGCGATCAATGCATGCATGGGGGCGCGCACGCTAGCACGCCTGCCCTGGATCGTAGGACGGATAAGCGGCATTCTGTAGACTCGGGGTGCCTCCACGGTCCCCGCCATGGCGACCGCGCTCAAGGTCCGAGGCGGCCCGAGGCGGCAACTTGGTAGAGGGAAAACTCTCCTCACGACATGGCTCCGCCTGCAGCAGGAGGATCGCGGCGTTGGCGGCGTTTATGGGCACTCGGGGGGACGAGCGCCCAATCGTCCAACACCAGCACCCTCGATACGCGCGAGTTTTTCGAGCGGTCGCACGTAAGAGCCATCGGCGTGCGCAGGAGCGAGCACTTCGTACCGTCATGCTGCTAGGCTGGCTCAATGGATGAGACGTCCGCTCCCCCACCCCCTCGGCGCGCCAGATTTCTCGGTCCCCAGCTGCCGGGAGTCGTTCCGACGATCGCGGCCATAATCTGCGTAATTGTTTTCGTTGGGATCCAAACTAGCCAGGGCGAAACAGTAGACCGACTCCAGCAGTGGGGCTGGGGGCCTGCGTCCGCAGTGTGGCAGGGGAAGGTGTGGTTGCTCGTCACTAGTGCATTCGTCCACACCCAACTATGGCACCTCGCGTTCAATGTGTACTGGCTGTGGCAGTTAGGTCAGCTAGTCGAACAGAATCTCGGGCGGTGGAAGACCCTCGCCTTCGTCGTCGGCTCTGCCGCATTCTCGTCAGCTGCGCAGCTGCTCATCCGCGATAACACAGGTATCGGCTTCTCGGGCGTCGGCTACGCTCTCTTCGGTTTCCTGTGGATAGCCAAGCGGTACGTGCCCGTCGTCCGCGAAAGACTCACCCCCCAGATCATCTGGCTCTTCATCATCTGGTTCTTCGGCTGTTGGATTGCGACGCTGACAAACGTCTGGGCCGTGGGAAACGAGGCCCACACCGCAGGACTCGCCCTGGGACTGGCGCTGGGTGCTATCCGCTTCGACTCAAGGTGGCGGCGGCCCGCGCGCGCGGCGATCGCCCTCGCGTCAGCCCTGGCGTTGGGCGGCCTGTTCTACGCGCCGTGGTCGAAGTCATGGACCGCGGTGCAGGGACAGCGGGCCTGGGCGCGCCGCGACTTCAACGAAGCCCAGGCCTGGTTTCGCAAAAGTCTAGCGCATGGACAGGATCCCGCCTGGGCGTGGAAGTGGATTGCCTACGCCGACGCCTACGCCGGTAACCAAGGTGAGTTCCGCAAAGATCTCGATGCGCTGCGAAAACTGGACCCGCATGGCGCCGACGAGGTGCTCACTCAGGTTCGTGGTTCGGTTTCTGGCGAATCCGCCGACTCGGGCGCGAAGGTCGTGAATACAAGTGGTCGATGACCGGGTACGCTGAGGCGTTGACATCTGTACACGCTGTGGCGGGCAGGGCATCGCAGAGTGCTCTCGATGGTAACGAGGAGATTCAAACGCGAGTGACAGATGCTTCCTCTAAGCGACCCGAAGTGGAAAGAATTCCAGGAGGCATAAAAAGGATCCCTGCGAGGCGCAGAACCTTGAGAAGCGCCTCATCGATGCATCTCGTGACATCGATGTCGTAGTCGCGCGCCACTGACGCATGAGATTTCGCGTGATTTGGCGAGGCACGGCGAATGCAGCGCACGCGCGCGTATGCACCCCTCCTTCCCGGACGTCCTCAACCCCCAATCGCTGCATCGGTGGCTGCGCAAGACCGCTCTGGCCGCAGTCCCCATCCTCGGGCTGACCGGCTGCGACGACTGCACCGAAACATCGAATTACACGAGGGAGGGATACCTGCCCGCGGACGCGGGCTGGGTGGTGGGATCCGTCCACAGCTCGGCCGAGTGCAGCCGCTACTGCCCTAGCAGCCAAGTCTGCTGGCACTACGACTGGGACCGCTGCACGGTGGCGGGCGACGGCCGTCTCATGTGCACCGGAACCGAGGTCTTCTGCGGACCGCGGCCGTGCGGGCGGCTCCCAGCGGGCCTGCGCCGCGCGAGCATCGCACTGGCTACGCCGGTCGCAACCGAGCTTGCCGCCGCGGCGCATCTCGAGGGCGCGGCCGTGTTTGCCTTTCGGTCGTTGGAGCGCGAGCTGCTCGCGCACCGGGCTCCGCTGCAGCTCGTGCGGCGCGCGCATTCTGCACAGCAGGACGAGAAGCGGCATTATGTCTCAATGTCCCATCTCGCTCATCGGCATGGCGCGCGGGTGCCCACCGTCGACGTCGACCCCGCGCCGGTCCGCACGCTGCTAGAGCTTGCCCAAGAGAACGCGATCGAGGGTTGTGTGCGCGAGACGTACGGCGCCGCGGTCGCGGCCTTTCAGGGTGAGTGGGCTGCCGAACCCGTGGTTCGGCGCGTGATGCGATCAATTGCGGTCGACGAGGCCGAGCACGCATCGCTCGGCTGCGCAGTGGATGCTTGGGCGCGCACCCGACTTTCACGCGCGCAACGTGTATTGGTCGACGATCAGCGCGCGCACGCCCTGAATGAGCTGGGCCAGCAGATTAAGCGACCGGTCACATCCGAAGTGATGTCGATTCTGGGAATTCCTGGCACCACCCAGGCGGCCGCGCTCAGCAGGGCCCTCGCACCCCTGTGGGAGCAGTGGGCTTGATCCGATTTTTCGTTGGAGCTGCGCGACCGGAGGGAGTCGAACCCCCGACCTTCGGATTCGAAGAACGGGAACATTAATCGGGCAGACGGGCGTCATGACTGAATTCTTCCGAAACTTCCCCCGGTTGCGGGCAGGAGCTGGTCCACGCAAGTCCACCGGAATTGACTCGATTCCCCCTATTTTGGACACGATTTGGACACTGTTTGCCGACCCAGACCATCCGGTGGGAAACCCGATGGTCGTTTACGTCAGGCAGCTGCGTTGGAAAAAGCCGGACGACGCGAGCTAAGCTCGCTCTTCCAGGAGGGTCCCCTGAATCGCTATTTTAGAATGATCTTATTGTGTAGTTGTTTGCTGATGCTGGCTCGGTGTAGCGGTGGCGGTAGCTTTTGCGACCGTCTCAGCGGGTCCCTCTCAAGCTTGAGAAGTAAGGTGCAGAGCTGTCCGACTCTGCAGCAATCGGTCACGGTGACCGTCCCTTACGACACCGCCACGTGCAACCAGGCGATAAGCCACTGCTCTCAAGCGGACCAGAACACGCTCAACCATTTTCTGGACTGCCTAGGGAACATACCGAACTGCGTCCAGGGGCAAGAGACTCAGTTCACAAACAGCTTAACCACGTGCGGAAATGGTCTGAGCTCGATCACGTCGTGCTAGAGGCGGCCGCCGCCCAACCGGGAGCCAGCCTCGAAAGGCGCTGCATTCGTACCCTCCCCCTCGAATCAGGCAAGAAGCGCCCCCGCCGGGTGGTGCTCGCGTTCCTCATCGAACGCGATCCGGATTACGCCAGCCGACCTGGCTGAGTTCATCGATCGTCGGCGCTCCTAAGCCAAAAGCTAGATCTTCTGCAGGTCGCCGGGCTGCAATTCCTTCTGCATGAGCAGTTGGAGTTGATCGACTTTTTGCAAAGCATCCTGCAGGTTTTCAATTATGTTCGAGGAGTTTAATCCTGCTTCCCATGCAGTCTGCATGGATGCCCAGCACCGATTCTCGGTCTCCAGGATCTTTAATGCGAGCGCTCCGACAGGCTGGGACAAGTAAAGGGCCTTCAGGGCGTGGTAATTAAACGCCTTCGACAGCTGCGTTCGGGCACTGTGGATGCGGACTCGGCGGAGCACCCGGCGAAGCTCCTCGATCCCGTCTTCGCGGTCAGCCTTGATCCGTCTTAGAAGTGCCTACCTCGTGAACCTTGCTGGTGGAAAGCTGCGCCTTGAGCATTTCTCGCTCTAGACCGTGCTTCAGCTGCTCGGTGAGGCGCACCAGCTCGGCCTTGTGCGACTCAAGCTCGGTCTGACGCTCGGCCTTCTGTCTTTCTTCTCGCCTCTGAAGATACCAATCTAGACCTCGCTTGCCGCCGTAACCGAGTACGCTTAAGGCAGCAGCACTGCCGAGGATCCACCCGAACAGATCCTTGAGGAGCGTTAGGAAGTTCACGCCGTGCTCTTCGAATCGCTATCCGCTGGCCTCCGAATTCCACGCAACCGAAACTCCGCCCACTTGCTCGATTGGAATCCGAGGGCACCGGACGGAAATGAAGACGGGTTGAAGCACTACCTGCCGCATCAACCTTCGAAGGGTGCTCAAGCTGAGTGAAAGGAGCGCCGCAGCTTCGTTGAGAGTGAGCAAAGCACCGAGTTGGTGAGGACGAAGCACATTTAATTCGGTTGTCATGGAACACCAAAGCGAGCCACGGAACGTCGGGCCGTATTCTATACCATCCGTTTCGACTGTCCCCGGTCCTCCGCCTCGCGCGAACGTTCGCGCGATCGACTTTTCGATCCGCACCCGCCGGATCGACTTGAAGCTTGGGGCACTGCTCACCGCTTGAATAAAAAACTCAGAAAAACTACTTGTGTCGTTGGGCGATCTTGGATGATTCGAGAATTCCTTAAGAGCCCTTTTGGGCCGACGGGCTCGACTTGGCGGGAGCCGTTCCCATCCTTTTCCAACAGAGAGAACCATTGGTGGACAGTGCGATGCATGTCGTTCGAGCGAATCGAGCAATGCTCGCATCAAGGAACCAGTCCAAGGATCGCCTCATCGATGCGGGGCGAAAGTGAAAAGTACAACTGAAAACAGAAGTGCCCTGCTGCTGATTTTTCGCAAGCTCATGTTGGATTCCCTCCCCAGGAAATAGGCGAACGCCCCATTCGGAGCAGCGCCGTTCCCTCGCCATATCACCGGAAGGCGAACGCCGCTCAGGTTTGGGTCCGGCCAGGCGGTTCGCGACGACTCCCGACGACGGGTGCGCTTGTTCCACACCCGGCAAGTTCGCAACGCAGCTTCGAGGGGGCGTAGAATTACCTCCTCGGTTTTGGGTGGGGGCGCGAGGCGACGATGGCAGGAGTTCTCCTAATCGACGACGACCCAGATATCCGAGACAGTTTGTCTGACCTCCTAACGGAGGAGGGCTACCCCGTTGCTACGGCCTGTAACGGGCTCGAAGGGCTGGAGAAGCTCAAGACCGATTGCGCACCCTGCGTGATTCTCCTCGATCTGATGATGCCCGTTATGGACGGCTGGCAGTTTCGCGCGAAGCAGCTTAACGAACCGGAGTGGGCACAGCTCCCGGTGATAGTCCTTTCAGCCGTGACCGAGATTCGACGTCATGCCGCCGAGATGCACGCCGCGGGTTTCCTAAGCAAGCCGTTCTTGGTTGATCGGCTTCTCAGCGCGGTTCGACTCTACTGCTGAGAGCGCTCGGCCCGAAACTCTTAGAGGGCGTTTCTTACGATGCAGCCTTAAACAGCCGTCCTCAGCTGCCTTTCTGTGAGCCACCCTCTATCGAACTACAGCGGCGGCTCGTGCGTCGCCTTACCGCCAACCTCTCTGCCCTTCGGCAACTGGAAGTAAGCGGAGCGATCAAAGTTGAGCGGCTCCCTCTGCTAGGTGTATGGCGCCGAGTTGAGCGGTCCCGATTCGGGACCGTTCGCGTGAGTCAGGAGGGAATCAGTGATGAGCTTGAGAAAAATGAGCAGTAAGACACTTCTGTTTTCAGCTTTGCTTCTTATCGTAGCCCCGCCTCTCCCAGCAGTAGCGCAAGACGTTGACGTCCCAGGTAACCTCACGATGAGGAATTCAACCGACCCCAGTGTGGGCAACGTTTTGAAGGAGGGCGTACCCTTCCTTCACAATTTCGGCACCTCCAACACGTTTCTAGGGAGCTTCGCGGGCAACTTTACCATGACCGGCGGCGCCAACACCGCCAGCGGGTTCCAGGCGCTCGCTGGCAACACCACCGGCTCTGTCAACACCGCCAGCGGCGCGGATGCGCTCACAGCCAACACGACCGGAATCCGCAATACCGCCGATGGGGCCTTTGCGCTCTTTTTCAACACCACCGGCGACTTCAACACCGCCAGCGGGAATACAGCGCTCGCTAACAACACCAGCGGCTCCGGCAACACCGCCCTTGGATTCGCTGCCGATGTTTCCGCGGGCGATTTAACGAATGCCACGGCCATCGGATACAACGCCATCGTCGATGTCAGCAATAAGGTCCGAGTGGGCAATCACGACGTCACCGTCATTGAAGGTGAGGTGGGCTTCACCTGCAGTTCCGACCGGAACAAGAAGGAGCACCTCCGCCCAGTTGAGGGAGAAGCCGTGCTCACCAAAATCCGAGGGATGAGCCTCACCAGCTGGAACTTCATCGGCCACGACCCGAAGCAATTCCGTCACTACGGTCCGATGGCCCAGGACTTCTTCGCTGCCTTTGGCCACGATGGAATGGGAACCATTGGAACGCCCACCACCATCACCTCCACGGATATGGACGGCATCCTGATGGTCGCAGCGCAGGCATTGGAGAAGCGCACCGTGGAGCAGAGGAAAAGGATAGACGTCCTGACGGCCGAAAACGCTGACCTCAAGGCGCGGCTGGAAGCCTTGGAGCGCAGGGTGCGTGCTCCGGCCCATGCCGATCAGTGATTCCGGCGCAAGCCGATCACCGATTCCAGGCCAATTCCAGGCCATGCCGATCACTCGGCCGGTCTGAAATCAGCGCGCCCGGAGGGGCTCGAACCCCCGACCTTCGGATTCGAAGTGCAGCCAGGAGCTGTCACCTGCGGTTTTCGATTCTTCACAGCCGCTCACAACCATTGACGATAATTCGGAAATTCGGGCGGAGGGTCAGTCCATCCATCCCAATCCTTCGCAGACAATCGCAGCCGAAACGAAAAATTTTACTGCATTAGTGCTGCATGATCCCGCGGTTCGCGCCGTGTCCGCTGCGGACGGTCTTTTCACGGTCCGGGAGGTTGCGTCTATCCTTCGCGTGTGCCGCGACACCGTCTACAGGCTTTGTGCAAAAGGCGAGCTCGCTCAAGTGCGCGTTCTCAATGCTATCCGGATCGCGCCAGCCGACTTAGATACCTTCCTTAACGGGCACCGAAGAAGCTTCTAGTGAAGCCTGGCGGTTACTTCCACCGGCGCAGTACCTCCCAGCTTGGATCGTGCCTAAGGGCTATTTCGATCCGAGGCTCGGAGTGACGACGCGCCCACGCCCTCGCGCGCAGCTCGGCCGGCCCGACAGCGGCTACATGAAAATGAATGGTTCGTCTGCCGTCGCCAGTTTCGCGGCCGATGTAAACGCCATCGTGCCCAAGTGATGCAGTGAGCTCGTCCTCGAGCGCATTCAGCGCGCCTGCCTCCTCGCTCGTCGTCAGCCCCTGCGGCGTTGGATCTAGCAGCATGATGCTAATGGTGAGGTGCTCGTCCATCAGCAAGTGGTCTATCCGCTTTACCGCAAGATTAATCGTGGCGACGAACGGTTGGCCGTCTCGAGTCTTCCCATCCGCGATCGCAAATCGCTCTCCCGTTGCGACTCTTTTGAGACCGTCCACCGCGGCGGCGAGCTCTTCAACAGGTTTCCCACCGGGGATCGGCTCTACCGAGGTCGTAATTCTTCCCAACCATCGTTCAACCCCATCCTCGCCGAGTAGATTGTCGAGCGTGAGTAAAGCCGCGCGCGATCGCTGCCGTTCGTCGAGCTTCATTAGCGCGGGATGGCTGAAGTTCACGTCAACAACCTCCCGAACAGCATCGATCTCGCACCCGATCTTCACGTTGGCGGCGTCGATGATCACCCCGCCAGCATCGACTAGCTTGACGCTTGGGCGTGGAAAGGCCTGCCGAGCCGGATAGTATTCCCAATTGTTATCAGCAGGTGGAGCTCGGGACATCCAGCGCTCGGTGAGAACACGAAGCTCGATGTCACCTTCAGAAGAGAGTGCAAGGTGATGGCGCGCTCCCTTAAGCCCTGGTCCCGTTTCCCAAGCGAGTCGTTGGTCGATGGCGTGGACCTTCGCACTCAGCTCCTCGGCAATGGAGGTAGCCTGATTAGCATCAATCGCGGCGGCCAACCGCGGTCCAGCCGTTCGCCACCAGTTCCAAAACGCATCGAGCCGCACACCAATATCGCCCACTGCCGTTTGGTCGCGCGACTTTCGACTGTTGCGAATTGCAAATACGTGTCCCGCCGCGACAACTGCGGTAAGAACGGCGACCACCAAAACAAGACTCACCACTTTCGAAGGCCTCGCGAGCAACGCAGACGGTATACCCCAGGCGAGGCCTTATGTTGTGAACCGCGCTATGTAACGCGAGGATGTCGGTCTGCTCGCCATCTACGGTAGACAATAAAACCCCACGAAACGAAAGCTCCAACCAGCAGAATCAATCCGATTAGGATCTGTTGGGCGGGACTACGGCAATTTAACGGCCGTGCAGTCAGGCTTATCTCTTTACAAACAGATTGTTCGAGCGGCACCATGAACAATCCACTGCATGTGACGAATAGCGCTGTTCCGAATAGAATCGCAACGATAACAAGAGGCACTCTACTTCTCGACTTCATGGCAGATTTGAATCAAACTCTTCGCTTACTCTTTTTCCTCGGGGCGTTCCGTATTCCTGAACAGATAGCGAAGGCACAAACCGCCCAAGGGTCCGGGAACTAGCACACTCCAGTCCCATGGGTGGCTCTCTGACAGAGACGCCCCAATTGCGGCGCCATATGTGATCGCCTGTAATCCAATCCAATATCCGGACCCTCGCACATGTCTCGCCAAAATCCTAGCCTGTCCAAGGCCCAGGGTTCCTCCGAAAATCGCGCCGATGGCGGGAGCACCAACGTAAATTCTTATCGAACGCGGCAGTGCAGCGACAGAGATCCAGGCAGTCACAACCGCGATAACGATTCCGACGAATGCAAAGACCGACGTCGCGAATAGCCAACCCCGAACTAGCCATTTTTGTAGCAACCAAAACTGAGCAAGTGCCAGCATGATGTTCCCTATCCAAGCGACAATCAGGATCGGTGGTCCACCAAGCGTGGTAAAAGAAAGCGCAAAGAATAGTGGCGTGATTACTCCGAGGACGCAGAGACTTGTCAGCCAAAGGGCTGTTTGAATTGTGCCCACCGGGGGCGTCATCACTTGAAATGCCTGATGCAAAGAGTTTGCCAGACCTACACTAGAGTCGAGTTCTACAACTGGGAGCTCGATTCTTGTCACTTTGGCAATTCGACAAATGGTCCTTGACCCATTGTCGAATACCCGGTCGCTATAGCCGTGTTGCTGTTGCCGATGGTGTTGGCAATGAGCGCTCCGACGCCTATGGCGGTGTTGCTGCGGCCTTCGGTGTTAGCGCCGAGTGTGTTGACTCCCACTGCGGTGTTGTAGCTGCCGACGGTGTTGCTCGTTAGCGCGTACCTGCCGATTGCTGTGTTTTCTATCCCGGAGGTGTTGCTGAGAAGCGAAAAGGCGCCGCTCGCTGTGTTGCTGATGCCAGTGGTGTTGGACTGGAGAGCACCGAACCCGCTGGCAGTGCTGTAGCTGCCGGTCATCGTAAAGTTACCAGCGCCGCTGCCGAGGAAAGTATTGGAGGTGCCGAAATTGTGAAGGAACGGCACGCCCTCCTTCAAAACGTTGCCAACGGAAACATCGGTAGAATCATGCATCGTGAGATTGTTCGGGACGTCAACGTCTTGCGCTTCGGCCCGCAAGAGCGGCACAAAAGTAAGAAGCAAGCCTGAAAACAAAAGTATCCCGTCGCTCCGAGTTCTGATCCGCATCTTTGATTCCCTCCCCAGAATTGCGCGTGTGCTTGTCGAAGCTGCCCGCGCCGCTGCGGCTTAGCACTCTCCGCAGAGAGCCGCTCAAATTTGAGAGCGCGGCGTTCTAAGTTCGAAACGAAGAAGAGCAGAGCAAGAGTGCGCGGAGCTGCCGGGGTAGATGCCTTTTAGATGGGACCCGCGGGTACTGTGGAAGGCGCCCACAGGGCTCGCTGATTCCCCGAGCGCTGCTATCGGAATGCGACCAGTTCGCTTCGGACTGCTATGCTTAGAAAGTCTTCCACCAAGAGCGGATCCGCGGTGGCGGTGGCGGGTGGCGCAGCCTTTCTACAGGCAAGCGCGAACTCGAAAAGCCTCTTTGTCCGGAGCACGTCTGCCTTCTGCGTCTCCGGTCCAAGGATGATCTGCACCCGAAGTTGACTGTCCTCGTTCTCCGAGACCGCGCTTAAGAGGCGCTCGCGTGCGTGCGAGTCAGCCGGAGGAAACCTGAAGCCAAGGACTACGATTGAAGTGGCGTTTCGAAGGGCGTTTTGAGCCATGCTCCATAACGGCTCCAGCCGATTGGAGACGTCAAGCTTGCCGGGTCCAGGCGTTGCTACCGCCAGGGCATCGTCGTCACAAACAAGCGCCATATCGTCCCTAACTGCTTTGGAAACTTGTCCGTTCTTCGCCTTTACCCAATCCACGCTGCCGTGGAGTTTGAGCACGGGTGCGCACGTCTTGGGAACAGACCCGTCTGGCAGGACTGTTTGGAGCGTGCTGGTTTCAATGGCGAGCTTGTCCGGCACCAAGTCGTAGTTGAAAGTCACAACGTGGTCTTCTGGTGTAATTAGCTCTTTCGCCCACCGGAGGTAGGGCTGGCAGAGTTCTTCACTCCAATCCAGCGCCTGAACGAACGAGGAGGTCTGTGCCGCAAACAGCCGGCGCGCCGCAGCAGCGATCGCCAAGAGTTCCGGCCGCTCGGTTCTATTGCAAAAGTGCTGCTCCCGCTCGAAGAACTTTTCTAGAGCCCCGCGCAGCCGTAGATGTCTCGGCTGTCCGGGGTGCGCCGCCGCGGAGTCAAGGGCGCTGAGATAAACCTCGGGATCCCACCAAAGGCGCTCTCCGGGGAGTTCCGCGGGCTGACCCATTTTGCCTTGGCGCCATGACCTGGCTTCGACAGTGCCGGGTTGGCCGAGGTCGAATTTCCGTCCGTAGTTGTGCAGCCAGTGCGCGCACCGGGCCGCCTCGTTGAACAGCTTTGGGAATGCCTTCTTGTCGTAGGTGACTGCAAGGTCCTCTGCTAATTCCGGAGCAAGCAAGTCATTCATCAGCGGGCCTCCCAATGACCGGGAAAATCCTGCACCGAGAATCCACACGATTCGTGACATTCGCCAGTTCCTACCAGGCGAGGAGGCACGCTACCAGTTCGGACACGGCCATTGAGACTCGAGAGGCCGCCGTCTCTCGGCCCGCTTCGCAGTGCGAAGCACCGTGCAGAAAATTTTCTCGAGAGCCGCGCGACGACCCCCCGGGGGCTTATGCTCTTTAGTGAGCCTCACAGGAGGTAAAAGAGGGGGGCGGGCGACTCTTTGAACGTGAATTTATCACTGCGGAGGACCCCTGGAATCACGCAGTTGACGCGGAGGGTGCCCAGCAAGGCCAGGGCAAGATCGCGCGAAGTCTTCCTGCGGGAACTAATTTCCGGCTGGAGGGTTGTTTGCCTTTTCGATAAAGGCGACCAACCGTTGGCAAAGGGTTTCCGCCTCGGGTGTCAGCTTCCATTCTTTGGGATTGTCTCGCATAAACTCCACGCAGAATGCACAGAGTCCGTCCTTGTTCTTGATCGTCTGGCCATCCGTGAAACGATCCGTGTGAAACTTCTCATCGAGCACTTTGCCCAGTGACCAAGATTTCTGATGGTAGTCCTCTAACTTGAGCAGCTCCACGTCTTTAATTTCGCCCCGCAGCCGCAGGTATGCCTTGAGAACCTCGACCGGAAGTAAGTTCTCGATCTCTTTGCTCTCTAATACAAAGAGGTCCTCACCCAGAGCGAGTTCGAGATCCTTCATACGTGGCTTGCCTCGATTGTCGCCGTCCAACACGACAAAGCTTTTGCTGCAAACTTTTGCGATCCGAATTTTCTCAGTTAATTCGTACACAGCACTTTTACCGGTGATTTCACCGGTGAAATCAAAATGCGCGATGTTGGCTCCTCCTCCCTCCATGAACGAGTAGTGCGTATCTTCACGAAACTTGCTTTGCAGTTCCCTGCCTTCTAGGTATTTTCGCAAGTACTCGCGAAAGTAGAGGCGGTCAGAAACACCCTCCACCCAGATCGTGCTATTGGTGAGAAATACCGACGATGCTCGTACACCAAGTTCATCCAAAGCGAGTCGTTCTGCTTGGCTCATGGTCCGGATTTCGAACGACGGCTTGGCACTGGTCAGCTTCCGAAACAGCAAAGTAGAGCAGCCTGAATAGTCCGCGGCCATGTCGAGCAAGTGGTTCGAATGCGTTGTCACAAACAGTTGATGCCTGTTGAGCTTTGGATGTCGAAGGAAAAGTTCGAGCAGCTTTCGCTACATCCCGGGATGAAGGTGGGTGTCTGGCTCTTCGACAAACAGCAGTTTCTCACTCGATGCCGTAAAGGCGGCAAACGTCAAGATGATGACGGTTTGCATCCCGTCGCCGAGTGCGAAAATCGGGTACTCGTTCTCGCTCCCAATCCGAAGATGAATTACATCGGCACCTTGTCGTGGGGTCAGCTCAATCGGCTGACCATCAAATAGTTCTTGGCTCAAGAAAGTCTGGTACGCCCTGACTATTTCCCTATGCTCTGGCGGCCCGTCTCTGAGGCCTTGGAGCGCTGCGTACATGCTTAGGCCCGTGAACACTTCACCTTTGGCATCTCGCAACTGATAATCTTGACGCGTGCGAATTTCGTACACGGTTGCGTCTGCGGGCGGGAGCGGACGAAGACCCCGGAGAACCGGTACATAGACCCGCGGCTTCCCTCCAGAATTGATGGCTATCTTGGCGATGTCCGACTCGAGTTGCTGTGCTGGTGGAAGCAAAGCTTCGTGAATGCGGCGAACGTCCTGCTCAGATGGCGCCGAGAACCCGCCCTTAATGGTGGGACTGAAGCTTTTGTTAGAGATCAGCGCTTGCAGCTTCTCTCGCAGCTCGTCGAAGAGCCTCTCTCCTTCTGTCAGCCATTCCACTCTGTACTTTCCGAATGCGCCCGGGCCTTCGAGCGGGCCATATCCGACGATGTTTCCGCCCAAGTGTCTTTGCACCAATTCGTGGAGGTCGGTGATTGATTTGGTCAGCGTCCTCAAGTCCACGCCGGCTGGTCGGAAGACGAGCTTGTCAGCTTTAAACAATGCCCTTAGAAATCGGCTCTTGCCCGCATTGTTTGGCCCGACGAACAGATTCACTGGTCCGAGCCCGGCTAGGTAGCGCTCTTGACTGCCGGAAGCAGAAATCGCGACGTAATCCTCCGTCCCGGCAAGCTGGTCAAATTTGATTGCTGCGCAGTGCTGATTCATCGGCATAACTCCGTCGGCTACAGCGCCGATTTGGAGGGCATGCGGCGCTCTTCTAGCACCGACCCTGCGGTGCTGGCATAAAGGAACTGCGCCGGCACGGGTCGCTCCTGGCCACGTTCCTCCAGATTTCGCTGCCTGCCGGTTCTTTTCCGCTTGCGGCGCACCAAAATCCAGATTCGGAATGACCGTGCAGCGTATCAGCGATTGGGAGGTCGCCTCGCGCTTGGATTCGCCGAGAAAGTCCTCGAGGAGGTCGACGCTTGGCACGCTGCCGGCGCGGCAGTGGTCGTTCCCTGATCAACTCGCACCGTTCGGTGCGTGTACATAGATTGTCATTGGCACGTTCCGAAAATCGCGCTCTGTCCGGTACGTGTTCGGCCACGCTCGGGCGAACGGGGCGGCGTTGGGGCAACACTCCTTCTGCTCTGAGCCCAACGGGACTCGCTGCGTTCTATTTCGACTTTGGTTTGGTCTGCGCCTGTGCCGCTGGAGCGGCTCGAACTGCTGAGCCACCGCGAGGCGGCACGGGGGGCCGACCAGAAGCAGCCGGTGTGTATCCGCCATCCTTTCGAATCGCGGCGACACGACCCGTGGTCGTGTTCTTTGGCGTGTAGCTAAGTTTAACGTCCTTCAGCGGCTTGCCCTTGTTCGCCATGAGTAGCCTCGATTGGTGACTCGAAGAATTCCATCAGTTCACAATCTTTGGCGGAGATCCAGACCCCCAAGCTGTCGAGCACGCGCTCGGCGAACTTGCCGTCATCGCCAATCGTCCACGCCTCTCTGATGTACAGATCGCGGTCGTTGGGGAAGGCGCTTGCAAACGAACTCTCCGTAAAACGCCCGCCAACAAGAGAGCCATCTTTGAGGTGTACGAGGACCCAGCACTCCGTTCCTCGGCTGAAGAACGAGTCCCACGCGGTTGGGAATGGGTGAAGCATCCGACCCCGCCACACCTTCCATTGCCGGGCCCAGACGGCGAGAGCTCCGAGCAGGGCCGGGCTAAAGACGAGCACCCCCAGTGCTGCTAACCCGAACCACCACCGATGCGCGCGACCAGCAGACACTAATCCGTCGGTCCACCAAAACCAGAGCGCGAAGTTTATTCCACCGTACACCAGCAGGTCCAAGATGCTCTTGGACCAGTCGCGCCGAGCAGCCGGCACGAGCAGGTCGTAGACCCTCATCGCGACGAAGCCCGGGACGATGACAGCCGCTGTCCACTGCAACATCTCAGGCTTAAAAAAGTCCATTCTCGCTCCGGATTCTTTCACCGAGTCTACAGACCGGGGCTGTCGCTATACCTATCGGCCGCGCTCCCAAAACGAGAGTCCATCGGACTCGTTCGCTGACGAGTTCGTGCAACGACTTCTTGCCCTTCAGTCTCAGGGGATTTGATCGATCAGGCTTTGAAAGTCCTTCCGCTCGCCCACGCTCCCAACATTCCACGTTAGGGCGCACTGGACCATTGGCTATTTTCTCTCGGGATCCTTGGTTAGAATTCATTGCGCGCGGGCACGGCTGGCCGGCCGGCCATGCTCCCCTCGGCTCATCTCGGTGCCGTACGGGGCCCTGCCGCAGCTCGGCAAGGATTTGCAGAACGAACTCAAGGGCAAGGTGGTGCTGGATACCGGCAATCCCTATCCCGAGCGCGACGGCGAGATGGCCATCGAGGCCCGCCGCAAGGGCACCGGCGTGGCCTCGGCGGAATTCCTCCCGGGCGTTCGCCTCGTGCGCGCGTTCAATGCCATCAGCTATCGCAACCTGCGCAGCGAGGCGCACCGGAAGGGGGAGCTCGTGGGGATTCCAATCGCCGCGGACGACCCCCAGGCGTTGGACGTCGCCGCGCGTCTCGTGCGAGACGCCGGGTTCGAACCGGTGGTGGTCGGGCCGCTCACCAAAGCGAAGATGTTCGACGTCGGATCGCCCGTGTACACGCAGCTGCTCACGGCGCGCGAGCTGAGGGACCGTCTGGGGAAATGAACGCGATCGAGCTGTTCGTTGGGGCAGCTTGACGTTCGCGAGGGCGTCATCCGCCTCGCACCGCAGGACACGAAGGGCGGAGAGCACCTGGGGGTCGTCTATCTGACGGGCCGGACGCTTGAAGCACTGCGCGCCCTACCTCGGCGACTTCTTGCCGAGCACGTCTTCACCAACCCAGCCACTGGCGAGCGCTGGTGGGAGATTCGGAAGATGTTCCGCCGAGCCTGCAGAAACTCAGGCCTGGAGAACATCTGGTTCCACGACTTGCGTCGGAGCTTTGTCACCAATGCCCGGCGACGAGGCGTGCCCGAGTCGCCGAGTGCGCTTGCGCTGACCACGGCGGCATCGGTACGGTGAGTCCGTGAGAACTCGCCGCATTGTCGCCAGCCTCGCAGCAACGCTGGTGACGGCGTTGCCTTCACGTTCGGCGAGCACGTTGCGAACCGAGCGAAGGGCGGCCCCCCGCGAAAGCCGTATCTCGGTCGGAAAAGCGTCGCTCTATTCTCGAGAAATCGGGCGCGGACAGCCCATCATCGTCCTCCACGGCGGACCGGATTTCGACCACGGCTATCTCCTGCCCGACCTGGATCGATTGGCGGATGCATTCCGGCTCATCTACTACGACCAACGAGGACGTGGGAGATCTGCGGATGATGTGCAGCCCGCGGATGTCACGTTCGCATCCGACCTCGACGATCTCGACGAAGTGAGGCAGCACTTTCAACTGGAATCACCAACATTGCTTGGGCACTCCTGGGGCACGGTTCTCGCCCTGGAGTACGCGCTTCGACACCCGACGCGCGTGTCTCACCTAGTTCTGATGAATCCCGCGCCCGCCTCTGCAACCGACCTCGCAGTGTTTCGGAAGGCGTATGCGCAGAAACTAGGCGCCGACGTGGATCGGCAGAGGAAAATCGTTGCCAGCGCCGCCTACAAAGAGGGCGACCCTGAGGCCGTCGCCGCGCGCTATCGTCTCCACTTCAAGCCGGCGTTGAAGCGCCCCGAGGACTACGAGAAGCTGATGGCAACGATGAAAGCGGGATTCATCAGCCAGGGCAAAGAGGGCATAGTGAAGGCACGAGCTGTCGAAGATCGGCTGATGCGTGACACCTGGCAAGCGGACGGCTACGATCTGCTGCCCAAGCTCCGGAACCTCAGCATTCCGACCTTGGTCATCTCTGGCGATCACGACTTCTTTCCCGGCGAGATCGCCGAGCATATGGCGCGAGCGATTCCAAACGCTCGCCTGGTCACGATCAGAAACTGCGGACATTTCGCCTATCTCGAATGTGCTGGCGACGTTCGCCGCGCGCTCAACGATTTCTTTCGGCGCACGCGGGCAACTGAGCGGCCACGTTGATCGCACGGATCGCACGCCCGAGGTGGAGCGCAGGATCGCACTGACCCTGCAGAGATCCGCGACCAACAACGTTTGGGCACAATCGTTTACCCATGTGTCCGGAACGGACCCAGCAAGTTACTGCGCGCTCGGAGGGAGTCGAACCCCCGACCTTCGGATTCGAAGTTCGTCGAGGCTCTGTCAACACAGCCTTTCAGCCCTTCACAGGCGATCACAAATGATAGCAATAGCTCCGGAATTCAAGAGCCTACCGAATCCAGCCCTTCCAGCCCCTTACAGGCCCTCGCAGCAGAAACGAAAAATTTTGCTGCATTAGTGCTGCATGATTCCAGGCTGTGCACGATGTCCGGAGGCAATGCTCTACTGACCGTCCGGGAAGTTGCGGCCATCCTTCGCGTGTGCCGAGACACCGTGTACAAGCTGTGCGCAAAGGGTGACCTCGCTCATGTGCGTATCATGAACGCAATCCGCATCGCACCAGCAGATCTAGAGCTTTTCCTAGTTGGCACCGGCGTAAGTGGTAGACGTCCACAACGCAGCCAGTGAAAGGTGATACGAGAAGCAGCTTCGGGCACTTCGCTATTGCGTTCAGCTCGAGAGCATCGAAGGTGCACTTGTACAATTCCACGACCGCCCTAGTGACCGCGAAAATTGATGCCCAAAGGAAAACTCGGCGACCAAGATCTCAGCGGGAGCTATCGCTACTCTCGGTTGTACGTGAAGCGTGGCGGACGGTGGCAAGTGGTGGCGTTCCAGTCGACGAAGATTCCGGGCCCAGGAAGTTCCTAGTCATGGCCCCTCCGCAGCCCGACTGGTAATTGGCGAGTTTACGTCGGAGACCATCGACTTCTTGCGACCCCTCTCTCTCGCGCTCCGCCTCCGCTACTTCGACGGCCCTGGTTTGCAGCACCATCGCCTCCTTGCATTTTCCGAGCACAATCGCGACCTCGGCGAGGGAGGCGACCGCAGTGGCATTCCAAGGGGCCAGCTCGACGGCGCGA
>DAIQBK010000020.1:0-4380 GCA_036781205.1 Myxococcaceae bacterium | reverse complement strand
ACGGCGCGACGCAGGGCGGCTTCGCGTTCGGCGGCATCAGTCGCGCTGTGTCCCAATAGGTACCACGAAAGGCCATCACTGTTGCGGGTGGTGGTTGCGGCCCGGATCTCAGCCAGCGCAGGCTTGTTGTCGAGCTGAGCCAACTCCAGAAGCGCCAGCGGGTAATTGGGATCCTCGCGCAGAACCTCTTGCGCCACACGCCGCCGCAGCGAATTCCGCAGAATGGGATTTGTTTTGCGCAGTTCGAACTCCAACAAGACCATGTGTAGTTGCCCTCGCGGAGCTGCCGCGCTGCTGTAGCTTCGATCAATGGGGCCGATTTTCACCTCCCAGCGCAAACCTTCGGCTGCGTGCCGCTGGTAGTATTCGAGTTTCGTGTCCAGACCCATCGTTGTACCCTTTGCAGGGTCCCATTCTGGGAAGGAGCTTCGCCAAGCATCGTCCGGCGATTCGCCCGTCCCAAGGTGCCGCTGGTAATCGGTGAATTGCGCGCTTCGTTGGTTCCAAAGATAACGATACAGAAGCCAACTCGTTATGTAGAACGGACCAGCGGGCCACCGCTTGGCGGTGAACAGTTGGCGCGTTTCCAGCAACGGAACGAAGCGCCCTGCCCACCCGTTCATGGGCTGACCTCCCGCCCATCGCCGTCCTTGCGAGTCTGCTGCGGCAACGCTTTCGACAAATTGAGCGAGCCCTTCCGCAAACCAAGGCGTCTGGCGTGGAAAGAAGTAGTACGACAACAGGTGAGCGAGCTCGTGGGCCAGCACTTGCGGCAACCGATTCACCGATTCTGCAGAGAAGAGAATGGTCGGTTGATGGTCGTATTTGGCCCGAAAGTAGATGCCTCCTACATTCGGGCCGAGCAGGTTCGCCAAATCGCCGCGAGCTGGGAGCACCACCGCTCGAATCCGGCTCGGCGTCTCAAGCGCGGGATCCACCAAGGCGCTGAGAACAGCAGCGTGCAGCTCCTCGAGCGAGGCGACCAGCTTTGTGGGGTTGGTCTCCTCATCGGCGAGGATCTGGAAATGCTTGCTCCGGTATTCGCGCCAGGCGCCCTTGCCGGGTAGCGAGCATCCGTCTGGACGCGAGTGCGCACATGAAAATGCGCCAAGCAAACTGGTGACAGTGAGGATGCTGCTTGCTCAGATGCGCCCGCATAAGGAGCAAGTCGATGCGAATCCACCTGCGGCTGTTTGTGGCGATTTCTTCGCTGCTCGTCGCGTGCGCACATGAGGCCCCGCCGCTCCGTTCCCAAGCCTCTGCAGCCAGCCCGCAGAAGAGCGCCCACGTTAATGGCGCGGATCTCCATTATGTCGAGCGCGGCAGCGGCCTTCCAATGGTCTTCGTCCACGGAAGCCTGGGCGGCCTCGAAACGTTCGAAGGGCAGGCCGAGGCCTTCTCCCGCCGCTACCGCACGATCACTTACAGCCGGCGGTACCATCCACCCAACTGGCCCCCGGCCGACGACGCAGAGTACGCGATGGCCGTGCACACCGCCGATCTCGAGGCGTTGATCGATGCGCTCCACGCGAAGCCCGCGATCGTCGTGGGGACGTCTTACGGCGCTTACACGTCGCTGTTCCTCGCCGTGCGCCATCCCGAGTTGGTCCGCGCCTTGATCCTCGGCGAGCCACCGCTCCTGCCATGGCTGCAGGAATCCGAGGAGGGCAAGAAGGTCCTCGCTGCGTTCCGTGCCGGTGTCCTGGATCCGGCTGCTGCTGCCTTCGCGCGGGGTGACGACGAAGGCGGGCTGCGCGCCTTCATCGACGGTGTGAGCGGGAAGGCCGGAGCCTTCGACGCACTGCCGCCAGCGCTGCGCGCCCAGTTTCTGCCGCGCGCGCCGGAAATGCGACGAGAGATGCTCACTGCCTTCGAACGCTACATGCCTGCCATCTCATGCGCGGAAGTCTCCGGGTTACGCATGCCAATTCTGCTGGTCGAGGGCGAAAGAAGCCCCGAGCTATTCCGCATCGTGATCGGGCAGCTCGCCCGCTGCGCTCCAAGCGCGCAGCGGGCCACGGTACCCAACGCGGGCCACGCGATGCACCGCGCAAACGCGCGGTTCTACGATGATACGGTATCGAGATTTCTTGCCGATCACGGGCTGTGAGCGCGGCTGTTAGCTCGCGGCCTTCTTTGATTCGCTGGCTGCACGGCGTCGAGCTTAGCGCTCGCTTCGAAGTGGCACAAAACCACGCTGCCATCCAACAGCGCGCCCGGAGGGGCTCGAACCCCCGACCTTCGGATTCGAAGAACGGGAACACTAATCGGGCAGACGGGCGTCATTGCTGGATTCTTCTGAAACGTCCCCCAGTTACGTCCAGGACCTGGTCCACGCGAGTCCACCGGAATTGACTCGATTCCCCTCTATTTTGGACACGATTTGGACACCGTTTGAGGACCCAGACCATCGGATAAAAAACCCGAGGGTCGCGCTACGGCAGGAGTGCTGGACGATCGCACCAGCACTGGCTGCACTGGCAAGTCACCACCGGCCTTCAGTGGCTTGCGCGCCGCTTCGGCCGGATGAGCTCCTCGGCCTCGCCTTCGCTGAGCTGCTCGGTCGTCTTCTCGATCAGGAGTGCCGCGAGCTGCATCGGTTCGAGGTTTGCACCCCCGTGCTCCCGGAGCTTCGCCGCGAGCTGTTCGAGGCGCTTGAGGGTTCGGGGCGCGAGCGGCAAAAGTCGTCGCTCGGTCCAGGATTGGTCCGTTGGCCGTCCGCCGCCTAAAGGCACGCGGAAGCGAGCCTCGATATCCGCGAGGAGCTGCATCGCCCCGAAATAGCCACCGGTTGAGACGACGGCCCCGCGGCGTTCCGCCCCGAGGCCCTTGGCGATCTTGTCCATGTCTAGTCGTGTCTTCATCGTCTACTCCTCTCCGAAATCACGGATAGCAAAGTACTCGTCGCCGACTACGAGGCCGATCTCTCCCTGCCGACACTCACGTCCCATCTTCCTGCAGAAGGCGCCGAGCTCGGCGAGGTTGTGGGCGTCCTGGATATCGGCGGGCGTTGTGTAGCAATGGACGACCACCGGCTCGTCCTTGACGAGGGCGCCACCTCGCTCGTCATCGCGCCAGATGCCTTTGGCCTTCGGGTAGGCGGTCGCACCGCCGAACACCCGCCCGAACATCTCAAGGGAGGCGTCCACCCAGCGCGGCTGATCGATCCGCGTTGAACCATCCCGCTCGAGGCTCGGGACGAAGAGCACCACAAGAACGCGCTTTCGCCCAGTCAGGACCGGCTGGCGTGTACCGGTCGTCTTCTTACGCTGCTTCGCCATCCACCGATCAATATAGATCGTGCGATGGTGATGTACAACCGGGCCTGCAATCGGGCTTGTTGTCCGGTGCGCTGTCGCTGGAGCGGCTGGCCGCGCTGCCCGATGGTCGTCTCGCGTACCGCCACCGACGAACTCCTCGAGGGGGTTGACCTCTCAGGCAAACGGATCGTCGTGACCGGCGTCTCCGCCGGCCTCGGCGTGGAGACGGCGCGGGCGCTCGCCGCTCACGGCGCCACGGTCGTGGGCGCGCGCGACCTCGACAAGGCGCGCACCGCGACCGAGCCGGTGCGGGCGGCGGCATCGAATGGGGGCGGCCTGGAGCTTGTAGCGCTCGATCTCGCCACGCTCGCCGGCGTGCGCACCCCCGCCGCCGATGCGATCGTTGCGCAGGGAAAGAAGCTCGATGCGATCATCGCCAACGCGGGCGTGATGGCCTGTCCGCAAGGCAAGACTACCGACGGCTTCGAGACGCAGTTCGGCACGAATCACTTCGGCCACTTTGTATTCGTCAATCGCCTCGTGCCTCGCTTGAAGACGGGCGCACGCGTCGTCGTCCTTTCGTCCGCCGGACATCGCTTCTCCGATGTCGATCTCGACGATCCCAATTTCGAGCACACGCCGTACCAGGAATTCGTCACCTATGGTCGTTCGAAAACCGCGAACGTGCTCTTCGCCGTCGGCCTCGACCGGGGCATCAAAGGGCGCGGCGTTCGAGCGATCGCGGTGCACCCCGGCGCCATCCAGACCGGGCTGAGTCGCCATATGACACCCGATCTCGTCCAACAGGCGACCGGTGGTAGGGGTATCGGATCGGTCACTTTCAAGACGATTCCGCAAGGCGCGGCGACGACGGTGTGGGCGGGCTTCAGCCTCCGGCTGAGGAAGTCGGAGGGCGCTATTGCGTCTAATAACGCCGGGTGCAACGATCTGGCGTGCCCGGTGTCCTGGGTTCTGCGAGGACCAGCTGGTCCAGCCGAAGGGGAGGATAGCCATGAGCCAAAGGACGGTGAGTTGGGGGTTACTCACTTTAGGAAACGTGCTCGCTGCGGCGGCAACCCAGGCAGAGGGCGTTTCTTTCGCGACGCGGAGAGACTCCCCC
>DAIQBK010000019.1:0-128691 GCA_036781205.1 Myxococcaceae bacterium | reverse complement strand
CCCGCCCCGAAAGGAGCAGAAAAAGAGCTTCGGGACTTCGCGCTTCAATATCCGGAGGCCGCAGAGGACTTCCCGTGGGGGGAACGGGTCATCAAGGTGAACAAGAAAGTGTTTGTTTTCCTCGGGCACTCCGATGGAGGCCTGAGCATGGCGACGAAGCTTCCCAATTCCGGGGTCGCTGCTTTGACGCTGCCGTTCGCCGAACCGACCGGCTACGGCCTTGGCAAAAGCGGGTGGGTGACTGCACGCTTTAATTCGACTCAGAAGGCGCCGGTCCAGCTACTGTGCCGTTGGATCGACGAGAGTTACCGAGCGGTTGCCCCCAAGAAGCTGATCGATCGTCTCCCCTCCAGCGATAAATGAGTCCATCGTTCTGGACTACCGCACGACAGCGAAACCCCAGGGTCAGAGGCCACCGATAAACGAATTTTGATGGCCAAATCGCGTACGCATTTCGTTTGCCAGTCTTGCGGCGTGCAATCTGCAAAATGGCTCGGCAAGTGCCCTGACTGCGGCGCGTGGAATTCGCTGGTGGAGGAAGTACAAGCGCGCGAGGACTCGCAGCGTCTTTGGGGCCCTTCGAGCCCAGCGGGGCGGCCTGTTCGGCTTCAAGACGTGGTGACTGCCGCCGAGGCTCGCCGCCGCACGGATATCAAGGAGCTGGACCGGGTCTTGGGCGGGGGAGTTGTGCCAGGCTCTTTGGTCTTGCTGGGAGGCGATCCAGGGATTGGCAAGTCCACGCTGCTGCTTGCGGCCCTGGATCGACTGGCACGTGAAGTGCCCGCGCTCTACGTCTCGGGCGAAGAGTCATTGAGCCAGACGAAAATGCGAGCCGATCGTCTACGGATCGGCTCTCCCCATTTGCACCTGCTCGCCGAGACCGATGCGGAAAAGGTGCTGGCGGCCGTGGAGGTACTCAAGCCTTCGGTAGTGGCGATCGACTCGATTCAAACCATGTACCTGCCGGATCTCGGGAGCGCTCCGGGGTCGATCGCCCAGGTTCGAGAAGTGGCTGGCCGGTTGATGGCCTTCGCGAAGCGTTCGGGGGTACCCACGTTCCTCGTAGGCCACGTGACGAAAGACGGCTCCATCGCAGGGCCGCGCGTGTTGGAGCACATGGTCGACACGGTGCTGTATTTCGAGGGCGAACGCGGGCATCCCTTCCGTATCCTGCGCGCGCACAAGAATCGGTTTGGTTCGACCAACGAGATTGGCGTGTTCGAGATGAAGGGAACCGGTCTGGCCGAGGTAGCGGATCCGTCGGCGCTGTTTTTGTCCGAGCGTCCCCTGGGGAAGCCGGGCTCGGTGGTGACGTCGACCATGAATGGAACCCGCCCTTTGTTGGTCGAAGTCCAGGCACTGGTTGCACCGACCGGATACGGGACGGCGCGCCGCACCGCCATCGGCGTCGATACCAACCGGGTGGCTCTGCTCGCCGCGGTGCTCGAGCGAAAGCAAGACGTCCAGCTGATTGGGTGCGACATTTTCGTCAATGTGGCGGGAGGCATGCAGTTGACCGAGCCCGACTCGGATCTTGCAGTCTGTGCGGCGTTGGTTTCCTCGCTCAGAAACCGCCCGCTCGAGCCGCACACGCTCGTCCTGGGTGAAGTTGGCTTGGCCGGTGAAGTTCGAGCGGTGGGGCAGATCGAGCTACGCCTGTCCGAGGCGGAGAAGATGGGATTTCGGCAAGTCGTGTTGCCCAAAGGGTGCGCGCGCAAACTTGAGCCGCACAAGATTTCACTCACTCCGGTGGAGACCCTCTCGGAAGCGCTAGAGTGCCTTTCGCTTTGACGGGGTCCCTCTATCCTTTTCCCAAGTCGCTTCGCTCTCAGCTCCTCGCGGCCTTCTTACTGCCCAGCCTGTCGCTGTTCGCGATTGCCGGATTCTCAGGGTACGCCCTCTCGCGGCGCATTCTGGAGGACCAGCTGGGGCACAGCCTTTCAATGACCGCCGCTGCGGCGGCCTCGCAGATCAGCGCCGATCGAATGTTGACGATCGAGCCTGATGACGATCGGAAGGGGACCCGCACCTACCGGAACCTTCAGCGGCAATTGACGGAAATCCGCGACGCCGCAATGGTGCGTCGAGTCTTCGCGGTGGATCGTCAGGGCCGCGTCCGGGCCGATACCGGAGGAGTGCTGCCGGTCGGGACCGAGATGCCAGAGCTGGCTCGAGATCGGTTCGAGCTCACCGGCGTCTTTCGGGGCGAACCCGCCTACTCTCAGTTCCTGTTCGAAGGCAGCGACGGCAGGCTCTACAAGACCGGCTACGCTCCGATTTTTCTCGAGAACCGTGTGGTGGGCGCGGTGGGGGTGGAGGGCAACGCGGAGTTCTTCGGCCCGCTGAAGCGCTTGCTGCGCTCCTACCTGCTGCTGGTTGCGATCGCGCTCTTGGCCTTGGGAGCGCTCGCTTTGCTGATTGCCCGCGGGCTCTCCAGGCCTCTGAATCGGCTGGTAGCCTCCGCGCTGCGGATCGGCGGCGGGGACCTGGAAACGGCCGTGCCCGCGGAGAGGACCCATGAAATCGCTATTCTCGCCAGGGAGCTCGAGGTGATGCGCAATCGTCTCGAGAGTCGGGACCGGCAATTGAAGATGATGTTGGCGGGCGTGGCTCACGAGGTGCGCAACCCGATCGGAGGGATTGAGCTGTTTGCGGGATTGCTCGGCGAAGAGCTGCAAAGTGGCGCAGCGAACGGAACGGAAGCGCGCACCCACCTCGAGCGTATTCGCGGCGAGGTGCAATACCTCAAAACCATCGTCGAGGACTTTCTGGCCTTCGCGCGGGACCGCCGCCTCGCGAAAGCGCGCATCCAAACCGAGGAGCTTCTCCAATCTGTGGTCGAGCTTGCCCGGCCCGATGCCGCGAAGCGCGGGGTGAAGCTGGAGATCTCGCAGCAACCCGCATCGCTCGAGGGAGATCAGACCCTGCTCGTCGCGGCAACCATCAACTTAATCAAGAACGCGATCCAGGCATCCTCCTCTGGAGGGTTTGTCGAAGTGGGCGGGCAGACGGTCAACGGGCACTACCAGATTGAAGTCACGGATCACGGGGCTGGGATTCCAACCGAGCTGCAGCCACGGATATTCGAACCCTTTTTCACTACCCGAGAGAAAGGAACCGGCCTCGGATTGGCTTTGGCACAGAAGATTGTCCGCGCCCATTGCGGGGAGATCGACTTCAGATCCACACCCGGATTCACCACCTTCCGGTTGCGATTGCCGCTGGCTGGCTCGCCTGTCCGAGCGGGAAAAGGATAGGGTACAGGCAGACAGATGCCCCGCGTGCTCATCATCGACGACCACGACACGATGCGAGAAGGGATGTGCGTCACCGTCCAAAAAAGCGGGTCCGACGCCTTCGGCGTGCGTTCCGGCCCGGAAGGGCTGGCGGCCTATCGCAAGTCGCGTTTCGACCTGGTGATCACCGATCTCAAAATGGAGCAAATGGACGGCATCGAGGTGGTGCGCCAGCTCAAACAGATCGATCCCGATGCGGTGGTGATGGTGGTCACCGGATTCGGAACGATCGAAACAGCCGTCGCCGCAATGCAGCAGGGCGCTTACGACTTCATCACCAAGCCGTTTACACCCGACGTGCTCCGGGCCAAGGTCGAGCAAGGGCTCCAGATCGCGGGGATCCGCTTGCAACTGCAACGCGTGAGCGCGCACAACGAGATCCTTTCTGGCGATGCGGCGGCCGCCGCTGGATCGATGGTAGGTCGCAGCGAGCCGATCCAGCGGCTGATCGAGCAGGTCCGCCGAGCGGCCAACAGCGACGCGACGATTTTGATTTTCGGAGAGACCGGAACCGGAAAAGAACTGGTGGCACGGTTGGTTCATGAGCTGTCTCCACGCAAGAGGGGGCCATTTGTGGTGGTCCACTGCGCGGCGCTCGCGGAAACGCTGCTCGAGAGCGAGCTCTTTGGCCACGAGCGCGGCAGCTTTACCGGGGCATCCAGGAGAAAGCTGGGCCGATTCGAGCTAGCGGACCACGGCTCGCTGTTTCTCGACGAGATCGGCGAAATCTCTCAATCGATTCAAACCAAGCTGCTGCGCGTCCTCCAAGAAAAGGAGCTGCAGCGAGTTGGAGGCGAGCAGACTATTCATGTGAACGTGCGAGTCATCTCCGCCACCAATCGCGACCTCAATGCCGAGGTCCAAAGCGGGCGCTTCCGCGAGGATCTCTTCTACCGTTTGCATGTGGTGCCACTTCGAGTCCCGGCGCTTCGCGATCGGCCGGATGACATCCCCCTCCTGGCCGCGCACTTCGTCGCCAAGCACGCGCCAAGGATCAACCGGAAGGTCAACGGCGTGAGCAAGGCGGCGCTGCGGTTGCTGACGCTCTACGGGTGGCCGGGCAACGTGCGAGAGCTGGAGAACGTGATCGAGCAGTCGCTAGTATTCGCCGAAGGAGAGCAAATCGAAGCAACGGACTTGCCCCCGTTCCATAAGATGGGTCCACTGAGTTCCAGTACCGCCCGGCTGCCGATCCTGCGAGGAGATACGAGCCTTTCGCAGATCATGGAGGATGTCGAGGCGCAGCTGGTCCTGCAGGCCTATGACAAGTGTGGTCGCGTCAAGGCGGACACGGCACGTTTTTTGGGAATTACGATCGCCAAGCTCTACCACAAGCTTGAAAAGTACGGACTGATGGAAAAGAGCGAGGAGCCATCCTCCGACCATTGAGTCTGAGCGCTCGTTCGATGGGAACTTCCGAATCCAAGATCGCTGAGACGCTGGCGGGACGAGCCCTGGAGCTCTGCCGAATCCCGAGTCCGATTGGACAGGAACGAGCAATCGCGGACCACATCGAGGCCTGGGCATTGCGCCATTACCCGCGCGAGCAGGTATTCCGCGAGTCGGATTCCCTCGTGATTGGCAAACTGTCGGACGCATTACCCACTCTGCTGCTGCTGGGTCATCTCGACACGGTTCCTGGGCATTGGGTGGACCGTGAGCCGCGGATCGAATCCGGCCGGCTTTACGGCTTGGGTAGCTCCGATATGAAGGGCGGGTTGGCGGTGATGATGCAGCTGGCGGAGACGCTTTCGCCTCGGGCGCGGGCCTTCAACCCGGTGCTCGTGTTCTACGAACGCGAGGAAGGCCCCTACCTGGAAAGTGGGCTGGGAAGACTTCTGGAGCGGCTACCGGAACTGACTTCGGTGGCATTCGCAATCGCTATGGAGCCGACCGACAACGTGGTCCAGGTGGGAGCGATGGGCACCCTCCATGCGACGCTGACGTTCCGCGGCAAGGTGGCCCATTCCGCTCGCCCCTGGCAAGGCGAGAACGCGATTCACAAGGCGGGTCCGCTTCTGGCGGAGCTGCTCGCGCTCCCACGGCGACAGGTGTCCTTCAACGGTCATCTGTTCTTTGAGGTGTTTTCGGTAACGAAGGCGTCGGGAGGGCGGGCCCGCAACGTCATCCCCGATCACTTCGAGATGAATCTCAATTACCGATTCGCACCGGGAAAGAGCATCGAGCAAGCGAAGGAGGATGTCTTCCAGAGGGTGGCGGGCCGGGCGGAAATTGAGTTCACCGATACCGCGCCGTCCGGTCGCGTTTGTACCGACAATCCGCATTGCAAACGCCTGCTCGCGGTGACGGGATTACCCGCCGACGCGAAGCAAGCTTGGACCGACGTCGCCCGGCTCACCTCGATCGGAATCGATGCGGTCAACTTCGGGCCGGGAGAATCGGCTCAAGCCCATCAGAGCAACGAAAGCGCTCCGACCGGAGCGCTTGCACACGCTTACGACAAGCTGATGCGCTTTTTGTCCGCCTGATCGGATGCTTGGGGCTCGGCGATTGGGACGGTCTCATGGAATCGGGAGAGATCCAGCGTTCGCTCTCCATTCGGCAGAAGCGAAAACACATCCGCGAAGCGCGCATTGAACACGATCTCTTCGGCTCCGTAGGAATGCCGAGCGTGGATGCTTTGGGAAAGCGTTTCATCAATCCCAGTGAGGGAGACCACAATCTCAATCTCTTGCTCGAGAAGGCTTTTCGGCGTCGCACCATGCAGAGGGCTATTCGGACCAATTGGGTGCAGCACCGTCCAGGACAGTGCGAACGCGGGCGATTGACTTCGGATCAGCGAGAGATCGTGAATCTTGCGAATGGACTCGCCTTCCTTCGTAAGCTCGTCGCGAAGCAGCGTTACCCGAAGCTGGGCCTCGACCACATGGCTTACGCGCTCGTTGGCAACGCGGAACATCAATGTCGGTACCCCGTCGCGCGGGGCGATGACTGCCACCCGACTGAACAGCAGCCGAGCCGTGGGGCGAGAGAACTTCGCGAAAGTCAGACCAGTCGCCAATGCCAGGCCCAATAGGCCGACGATCGACTCGAGCGTGACCAGAATGTTGGCGAAGAAATTCTTGGGGTACATCACGCCGTAGCCAATCGTCCCCATCGTCTGAATGCTGAAAAAGAAGGCGTCCCAAAACGAGCCGGGCTTCGCGCCGGCGAGCCCATCGGTCGACAGGTAGCCAATGGCAAAAAGCAAGTTCGAAAAAAGAAACAGGAACGCCACCCCGCCGAGTACAAGCCACCAGGAGGCGCCGATCAGAAAATGGTACACGTCACGCAAGCCGGGGCCTGGCGTACCGATGATCTCTACCTGCAGTTTGCGGCTGCGGAACACCCGCCGGTGATGGATGTGAGATCGTTTGATGGCCACGTGTGCGAGAAGGCTAACAGCCGTGACACCCAGAAAAAAGCGCCGTCAGGCCCGTAGCGCGGCGATCGCAATCGCCGGCACTTTGAGCCAGCTGGGAGCCATCTCGAAGTCCACCAGCCGACGCACGAGCTGGGGCAAGCTGCGGTGGCCCGGAAACCACGGCGCGACCGGAAAGCCCTTGAGCGGCGCTCGGAGTACGCACTTCTCGATCTCTTCGAGCATCAACGTGTTGTGGACCCAGCCACGACCGCTTTGAATGTCTCCCAAGGTGTCCGACGGGTGCCCGCCCCAGGGAGGGGAGCCGAGCGCAAACACCGCCGCCGGCCAGGCATTGAGGGCCACGGTGCCGTACCGAAGATCGCGAATTGCCTTTTCAACCGCGGCGTTGATTCGTGGATCGCGTAGCGATTGGGGATGCACGATCAAGGTGGCGCAAAGCGTTCCCCAAACGTGCTCGTTGAGGAAGGCAACCGCATCTTCTAGGAAGGAGACCGGGTCTTCCGTGGCCAGAGCGGTTTCGGACAGGATCGTGCACCACGGCTCCTGGTTGAAAATCGGGTCCTGGGTGCGGCTCGAGTCGACGTCGGGGATCAGCGCGTAGGGAAGCTCGCCCGCGCCGGCAGTTCCGATCGTCCGAACGTCCTTGCGGCCGGCGGTGAACTGAGTCCAGCGCTCGAGCGCACCTGGATAGTAGGCCTTGCGGACCGAGCCTCGAGCAAGGCCTTTTTCGATCAGCTCAAGCATCGGGGCCCGCTGGTTCCAGTTGCGCGCCGTCACCAGCAGCTTCGCCGAATTGCAGTTGAAAGACGCATTGTTGCAGACCATGCCGGCGATATCCCGCGCCTGAAACCAAAGCTCGTCCTGGCGGTAGGGACCGGGGACGATGATGACCGGGCTGATGTTGCCCAACTCAGACGTGATCTCCTTTTTCAACAATGGCTCGCCCCGTCGCTTGCGCGCGTCACGCTCGGGCCCCGCAGCTCCCCAAACCAGCAGGTCGTGCGTCTTATCGGAGCCGGTGATGTGAATCTCATCGACCGCGGGATGGTTCGCCAGGTACGAGCCTTCGTCCGCTCCGCCATAGACAATCGCCAGGTAACCCTTTTCGATCGCCGGGGAGAATGCCCGTTCCAGCAAGGGTCCCAGGTACGCGTTTACCGGGTTCATCTTGAGGATGCAGACCTTGCCCTCGACGAACATCTTGTATGCGCAGTCGGTCGGAGGAATGGCGTTGACGTTGCCGGCGCCAAGGACGACGCACAGTTTGCTCGAGTGAGGCGTTCGATAGAATGAGGCCTGATGCTGACGGAGGTTCTTTTCCGTGATCCCCGCTTGTAGGTGGACTTCCACCGAGTACTTGGGGAGAAGGATCGAATCCAGCGCGCTCGCGGGGAACACGTTGATCGCCAGCCGTCCATCCGGAAGAGACTTCATCCACGATCTGGGAATCCTCGGCGTGCCCTCCTGCTGCACGTCCTGCAATGCTGCCTCGAGCAGCCGGAGGTTGCGGATCACGATCCACGGACCCGACAGCCATTCTTCCCCCGCAATCGAGCGATCGGGATCGATCCCCTTGGCGCGACATGCGGCGAGCACGCTCTCCTCGGCAATCGCGCGATATCCTTGCCGCATCTGCCGCAGCAATTGGATTCGGTCCGGGATGCCAAGGCGCGCGAACCGAGTGCTCGCGCCTTTCACTCGGTCAATCGTTGCCGCGAGGGCGGGAACCGTCCGCGGTTCTGGCGATTGCAACGCTTGCATGGGTCGCTCCCTTCAAGCGCGAAGAATTGCCACCCGATCCTACGGACAACAAGCGCTTTCTGGACAGGGCTCCATCTCGGGGCGCGGCAAAGCAGCGTCGGCGTGCCACGTCATCGGAATCAGGCGGCGCGGCTTGACCTTTTCGTCAGGCGAAATGACCAGGATCAGCTGCCCGCCGTTGTAGTCGCCAGCGTGCTGAAACAAAGAGCCCTCCCGCCCAAGCGTGAGCACGGTACTGGAAATCACTACGTTGCTTGGAAGCTGGGAAATGATCACTTCGACGAACGCGGTCCCGCGCTTGATGTCGGCCAACCGGATCGTTGCGGATCTCTGATTCGGCAAGGTGATCTCTGCCGGCTTCGACTTGTGAATCGCGATCTGGTCACCCGAAAGACGCTGATAGGAGGTGAAGGCGAAGCCTTTTTGTGAAAACTGCTTCCTCATCCCATCCAGGTCGGGCGGATCGACGGTGGAACCCTGGTTGGAGGCCAGCACCACCTGGGTGCGGACCTGAACCACGGGGTCGTCGGCGAGAGCGAGACCCGGCACCCAGAGGGTGACGAAGAAGATCGCTGCGCCCAGAAAACCAGCGGCCCGGCCAGCCGCGATTGTCACAGTTCGCCTCCCCGCGGGCGTTGTTGCTTCAACGGTTGTTTTTGGATCGGCTCAGGCTGGCTGTCGAGGTTTTCGTTGTGGTTCTCGTTGGCTTGCGCTGCCTGCGCCGCGGAGTCGAGAACATGGCGATGATTGACCAGCCAGATGATGGTGTTGCCTTTGTCGCCCTTCATCACCACCGGGGCGACGTGAGCCTCAGGCTCTGTGCTGACCCGCTGTACGCTCAATTGAGCACTGGCGTATCCGGTGGGTGGGCGGCTTCGCAGCGCAATCGGAACCGCGATCAACACCGCGACCGCAGCGGTTGCCAGCGAAGAAATCATCGCCCCTCGGTGGTACGCGAACAGCTCGCTCAAGGTCAGTTTCCAACGTTCCCACAGCGGCACTCGGTGGGGCTCGATCTTCGCCAACACCTTGTCGAAGAAATCCGAGAAGTCCGCCTCGTCTGCTCGCATCTCCATGCCGATCCGAACCATCCCCGAGGTCGCCCGGAGGTCACTAACCCGCGCAGAACAGTCACGGCAGGTGGCAAGGTGGTGCTCAATCTGTACCCGACGCGCTGGCGCCAGTTCCCCGTCGATGAAGGCGGAAAGAGAGGGGAACCAGCTTTGGCAGTCAGTTGGAGTCATGGGACGTCGATCAGGGGTGTCAAAGACATCGACGGGTTATCTTCATCGATATTCGAGCCTGGCTCAGCTTCGACGTAGGTTCGCATCTTCCCCCTCTAAGTCTAGGTATTTACTAAGTATTTTCTGCATGTGTGCCCTGGCATGAAAGAGGCGGGACATGACCGTGCCTTTGGGAACCTTCAGAATGCGTGACAAGTCCTCATAAGCCATGCCCTCCAGCTCGCGCATCAGCAAAACTTCGCGATGCTTTTCAGGGAGTTGCTGGATCGCTTCCTCAATCTTGCGGGCCAATTCCTTCCGCAGCACGCCGTGTTGTGGGTTGGTTCCCAGCCGAGATCCGAGAAATCCAAGGTAGCCGTGCTCCAGCTCAGTCTCGGCGGTCTCGTCAAATTCCACCTGCTCCCTCCGACCCCCGGCTGCACGCCGTCGCAACAGATCGATGCAGAGGTTTCGCGCGATCCGGAACAGCCAGGTCTCGAAGCTGGCCTCACCCTTGAAGTAATCCAAATGCTTGTAGACCTTGGCAAATGCCTCCTGGGCAATCTCCATCGATTCTTGCTTGTCCCGGACCATTCCGAGCGCGAACGCGTAGAGTTTCTTCTGGTAGCGCTCCACCAGAATCCGAAAGGCTCGCTGATCGCCGCTGCGGACGCGCTTGACCAGGGTGAGGTCGTCGGTAGCCAACGCGCGCTGGACCTTAGCAGCGATTCCGACTGCGTGTGGGTCTCACGCCCAGGATCGGGGGTGCCTCAATACCTCGACCAGCCGGGCCTCTTCGCTTCCCAGTTCCGGCTGAAAGTCGTAGACCCATCGGACCCGCGGGGGCAGAGACATCAGGATCGATTCGGTGCGGCCACCGGTCTCGAGCCCGAAAACCGTGCCTCGATCATAGAGTAAATTGAATTCCACGTAGCGTCCGCGACGGATTTCTTGCCAGTCGCGCTGGGCCGGGGTGAAGCGCAACGACTTGCGGCGCTCCGCAATCGGAAGGTACGCGGGAAGGAACGCTCGGCCGCAATCCTGGACGAAGTCAAATTCTCGCTCCAGGTTGCCGCCGATGTTCTCGAAGAATAGCCCGCCAACGCCACGGCATTCCCCGCGGTGCTTCAAATAGAAATATTCGTCGCAGGTCCGTTTGAACCGCGGATAGTAGGCGAGGTCGTGCCGATCGCAGACTTGCTTCAGCGTGCGGTGGAAGTGCACCGCGTCTTCCTCGAATAAATAGTACGGCGTCAGGTCGGTGCCGCCTCCAAACCAGGCTTTCGATCCTTGGACGATAAACCGCAGGTTGGCATGCAGGGTAGGCACCAGCGGGTGCGCGGGATGAAGCACCAGCGAGATGCCCGCCGCGAAGAACTCTCGCCCTTCGCCCGCCAGCCGCTCCGCGAACGACTGGGAGAGCTCGCCGAATACCGCCGAAGTGTTCACCCCCGCCTTTTCGAAGACCGCTCCGCCTTCCAAAATTCGAGTCGAGCCGCCACCCCCTCCCTCCCGGACCCAAAGATCCTCTCGAAAGCTGCCCTCCCCATCGGTGCGTTCGAGGGCGCGGCAGATCTCGTCTTGCAGCGAGCCGGTGAAGGCAACCATGTTTCCCTTCAGCAACTCGACGGTGGCACTCACAGGATCCGGATCAGTGGATGGGGCTCTCGGTTTCGACCAAGACAATCGGCCCGAACTTGGCTTCGAACTTGGCAACGTTGTCTTGCATCGCAATCAGAAGGCGCTTCATGTGCTTGGGGTTGGTGATGATCCGAGAGCGCACCCGCGCCTTGGGCTGCTGTGGCTGAACGTAGATGAAGTCGATCGTGAACTCAGTTTCTGTATGGTTTACCAGCGCCATGTTGATGTATTGGCCGTCAGCAATGTTGTCGTCGAGCTGAATTTGCAGCTGGATTTCGGGCGTCTTGGGTAGGTCAGCCATGTCAAAGTCCATATCGCTTGATCTCTCGGGTTGCTAGGGTCTTCGACATGGCCAGCACCGTTCCGATGGACCCCGAGAAGACGGCGCCGTTTCAACTGGGCGAGGGGCATCAAGCGTGTCTGATGCTGCACGGCTTCACCGGCAGCCCATGGGACTTGCGTCCATTGGGCGAGGTTTTGGCCCGCAATGGGTACTTCGTGTCTGCGATCCAACTGCCTGGGCACGGCACCACGCCCGAGGCGATGGCCAGCGTCAGTTACGCTGACTGGAAAGCGGCCGCTGAGCGCGCGCTTTTGCAGATCGACGGATTTCGACAAGTCTTCATCGTTGGGCTGTCGATGGGGGCGCTGTTGGCACTGATTGCCGCGGCCGCGCATCCAGATCGCGTCGCAGGACTGGCATTGATCGCGCCGGCGATGCGCTTGCGCGGTTTGGGACCCAAGCTCGCGCGCTGGGGTGCGCCTTTGGGGCTACTGCGTTGGTGGCCCTATGTCAGCAAGCCCAGCACCGATATCCAGGATCCGATTCAGCGACAAGCCGCACCCCTTCTGCCTGCTTTTCCATCGGCACGACTGGTGGACCTGTGGATGCTTCAAGATGAGGCGGCGCAGGTGGCTCCGCGGATCCGCACCCCAGTCCTGATCGTGATGGCGGACCATGACCACGTGGTCTCCCTCAAGGGAGGGGTTTGCCTCGCGCGAGCGCTGACCCATTCGCGTCGGGTCCACTGGGTTCGGATCCAACAAGGCTTTCACATCATCCCGCGCGACTTTGGCCGTCAGGCGCTTGCCGATCAGGTGCTTTCGTTCTTCCGCGGGACCGGAGCAGAGCATGCCCCTCAAGTACCTCCTGGCAATTGACCAGGGAACGACCGGAACGCACGTCTCGCTTGTCGATTCCAAGCTTCGCCTGGCGGGAAGCTCCTACTGCGAGCTGCGCCAACACTTCCCCAAGCCAGGTTGGGTGGAGCATGACCTCGGCGAAATTTGGAGCTCGGTCGAAAGCTGCATCAGCAAGGCGATCCGCGATGCCCACATTCGCCCGCAACAGATTTCGGGGATTGGGATTACCAACCAACGCGAAACCACCGGGCTGTGGTGGAGGCGCAGCGGAAAGCCGCTCCACCGAGCGATCGTCTGGCAGGATCGACGAACCGCGTCCGATTGCGCGGATCTCAAGCAGCGCGGGGTGGAAGACCGGGTTCGCTCCTGCACCGGATTGGTGCTCGATCCGTATTTCTCCGGCACCAAGCTCCACTGGCTGCTCGAACATCTCAAGGACGCGCGGCGCCAGGCGGAGTCGGGCGAGCTGTGTTTTGGCACGATCGATACTTGGCTCGTCTACAAGTTGACCGGCTCAAGGGTTCATGTCACCGACACCTCTAACGCCAGCCGAACCCTGTTGATGAACCTGCGCACGCTCGCCTGGGACCCTGAGATGTGCAGTCTGCTCGCGGTACCGATCGCCGCGTTGCCGCAAATCCGTAGCTCGGCGGAGATCTATGGGCACACCTTGGGGCTTCGCTCGTTGCCGGATGGAATCCCGATCGCGGGGATGGCCGGCGATCAACAATCAGCGCTCTTCGGGCAGGCTTGCTTTGCGCCGGGCGATGCAAAGTGCACCTACGGCACCGGGGCTTTTCTTCTGATGAACACCGGGGAATCCATCGTCGAATCGCGCAACGGTCTTTTGACCACGGTGGCCTGGACCCTCAACGGCAAAACGACCTACGCGCTCGAGGGCAGTTGTTTCGTCGCGGGAGCCGCGGTTCAGTGGCTGCGAGATGGCTTGAAGCTGATCAAGCGCTCCTCGGATGTCGAAGCGTTGGCGCGAACCGTCAAAGAAACTGGCGATGTGGTCTTCGTTCCAGCGTTGAGTGGATTGGGCGCACCGCACTGGAGGCCGGACGCCCGCGGTCTGATCGTCGGGCTCGACCGTTCCTCCACGGCTGGGCATCTGGCGCGCGCCGTCCTCGAAGGAATCGCGTTACAGGTCACCGACCTGGCTACGGCGATGCGCGCCGATGCGGGATTCGATGTCTCTTCTTTCAAAGTCGATGGCGGAGCGGCCGCCAACAATCTGCTGATGCAGCTTCAAGCCGACTTTCTCGAAACCACGGTGGTTCGGCCTCAAAATTTGCAAACCACCAGTCTCGGCGCGGCGCTATTGGCGGGGATGGGAACGATGCTGTGGCAGAGCGTGGAGGAGATCCGGCGAGTCTGGAAGGCCGGCCGCAGCTTTGCTCCCAAGATGTCCGCGCCGGAACGCGAGCGTTATCTGGCAAAGTGGCGCCGAGCGGTTGCAGCGGCATAGTCCACCGCGACCGGCTAGGAGCCGCTGAGCTTTTCGTCCGGCGATAGCTCTTTGATCTCTTTCTTGTCGATTCCCAGCAGAAAGAGCGGCTTTTCCGCTTCGCGGTGGTCGTTGAAGGAAGTCATTCCGGTTGCGCCCGGAAAATCCTTGATTGCGGCCAACCGGGTACGAAATCCTTCGCGGTCGAGGGATCCTCTCGCGTCCTGGAGAATCTTGCGGAATATCCTTCCCGAGTCGTATCCGGTCGCCTCCAGCAATCCGGGTGGGCGAATCTGGTCTTTGTAGGCGTCCCGGTACGCTTCGACGAATTGCGCGGTCGTGGAACGAGCGGACTCGGAGTAGAACCCGTCGACGTAGACCGAGCAACTCACGAACTTGCCGCCCCGCTCGATCAGCTCAGGAGCTCCGCTCTGCCCCTTGCGCGAGCCCCATTGGTCGGAGCCCAGCAACGTCACCGTCTTCAGATCGTGTCGGCCAGTGGTCTTGCGAATTCGCTCAATGTCGCCTGGATCGCACGCATTGGTGACGATGTCCTCCACCGCCAAGGCCGGTGCTACCAGGCCGACCCGTTCCCAGGCATCCGGAATGAAGATGGCATCGAAGTCAATCACCGGCTTGAGCAGAGAGCGCACTTTCTCCAGCGCTTTGCGCTTTCGGAATGGATCGAGCTTGGACACGGCGATCTCCCGGGACTTCTCCATGTAATCCAAGCGGTCCTCGAGGTAGTAACGCCCCACCAGCTTTTTCACTTCCGCGGTGAAAGTCGTCTGATCAAAGGCGTAGGTCTCCGCGCCCCGGATCGCTCCGCCGCGAGCGGTCACTTCGTCCCAGAACTTGTTCGCCAGGTCCACACCGTAAGGAATGTTGGGGTACATCAGCGCGAAGCTCTTGAAGCCCAAGGTCTTCATCGCGTAGTCCGCGAGCGCTTTCGCCTGCGCCGAGTTGGTCAACATGTTGCGAAACACGTGCGGGCCGATGTCCGTAATTCCGTCGGTGCGAGAGAAGGTGAGGATCGGTACCCCGAGCTCTTCGGCCACCAACGCGCCTCGGCGGGTGTCCTCCCAAATGGGCCCGAGGATCGCGATCGCGCCCTCGTCGAAGGCCAGCTCCTCCACCGCCTTTGCGGCAAGGTTGGGCTCGCCCTGGGAGTCCTTCACCACCACTTCGATGTCGCTGCCTTTGAGGGCGAGGGAGATTCCCCGCAGCACCGCGTCTCCGATCGGCTTGTAGCGACCGCTCATTGGCAAGATCGCTCCGACCACCTTGGGTCGGATCTCTCCGCGCTTTCGCGAACGGTTGAGCAACTCCTGGGCCTGGGCGGCGAACGGATGCTGAGGCGCTTCCTTGAGGAACCTCTGCAGGGTTTCCTCGAGCCGCGTCCAGTCCCGCAGATGGTAGTAGATCCGCGCCAGCTTGAAGGTGATCAGCGGCCAGGCGGGGCTCGATGGAGACAAGTCCTCTGCGGCCTTGGCGATGTCTACGAATTCGGCCTTGCTTTCGATCAGCTCCTCAAACTTGTCGAGTCGCTCTTTGGTCTCTTCGGGAGTCTTGGCTTCTTGAAGTTGCCCCAACGTAATGCGTAGTGCCTCGGCATACAGCTGCGCGCCTTCGGCGGATCGCTCCGCCGCCTCGAGGATTTGGGTGCGTTCTGCTCCACTGGCTCGCTCAGCGAGAGGGCGCAGGGTTTGGTACGCGTCCCGATAGTCGCGCAGCTGCATCGCGGACAATCCAAGCTTCAACTTCGCATCCTGCGCCTTGTCGAAGAGCGGATTTTCGAAGAGAAGCTGGTTGAAGCTCTTGCGTGCGTTGGCGTAATCGCCCGAATCGAACGCGAGCACGGCCGCGCGGTAGAGAGCCTCCTGCGCCGCAGTGGTCTCCGCATGGGCCTTGTAGACCGCGAGGTAGGCGTCAATCCCTTTTTGCGGAGAGCTGCTCTGCGCAATGCGTGCCGCCCTTTCCAGGGCCTCATCCGCCGCCACGTTTTTCTTCGGCTCATACTGCGGCCGAGCCTCGGGCCGTTCGGCGAACACCCCGCTCGGTGCGCGCGCGCAACCGGTCACCCACCAGGCAAAGCCCAGACTGGCGGCAACGAGTTGCGGCCCAAGTCGGCGGAATGGGAACAGGCGTAGCAAGCTCAACCGAAAAGCTCTCTTACCTTGTCAAAGAAGCTCTTGGACTGCGGATTTGTATCCTCGCCAGAAATCTGGGCGAATTTCTCCAGAAGCTCCTTTTGCTGTCGAGTCAAATCCGTCGGCGTTTCAACCACCACCCGAACGTGTTGGTCCCCTCTTCCCGCGCCGCGCAGGTGCGGAATGCCACGCCCTCGCAGTCGAAACGTCTTGCCCGTCTGAGTCCCCGCCGGAATCTTCATCTTCACTTTGCCGTCGAGCGTCGGCACTTCAATCTGGGTTCCCAGGGCCGCCTGGGTAAAGGACACGGGCACTTCGCAGAGCACCTCAGTCCCCTCGCGAATGAAGATCGGATGCGGCCGCACATGCACCACGACGTAGAGATCGCCTGGTGGGCCACCGCGCTCACCAGGCTCTCCCTCGCCCGCCACCCGGACTCGAGTACCCGTGTCGACACCCGGAGGCATGGTGACCGTCAGTTCCGATTCGCTCTCGTAGCTGCCAGCCCCGCGGCATTTGGTGCAGGGGTCGGAGATGATCTGCCCGGTGCCGCCGCACTGATTGCACGGACGAGAAACCGAGAAAAATCCCTGCGTGAACCGCAGCTCGCCCGTTCCACCACAGGTTGGGCAGCTTCGAGCCGAGCCACTCTTGGAACCGGACCCATTGCAAACCTCGCAGCGCTTGGGCTTTGGAATCCGAACCTTCACCTCGCTGCCGAAGGCGGCCTCTTCAAATGAGATTTCGAGGTTGTACCGAAGGTCGGCGCCGCGAGCCCGCGCAGTCCGGCTCCGCCTGGCACCGCCAAAAATCTCTCCAAAGATGTCTCCGAAGATGTCGTTGACCGAGCCCGAAAACCCAAAGCCCTCGAACGGACTCTGGGAATGCCCGAACTGGTCGTAGCGCGCCCTCTTCTCGGGATCCGAGAGAACTTCGTAGGCCTCCGAGGCTTCCTTGAACTTCTCCTCGGCTTCTCGGTTGCCGGGGTTGCGATCGGGATGGTACTGCAGCGCTATCCGTCGATACGCGCTCTTGAGATCCTGAGCATTGACCTCGCGGGAAACCCCGAGCACCTCGTAGTAGTCGCGCTTCTGTACTGCCGCCATGTGCCGTCTAAGCTTTCAAAGTTATTAGAGAATCAATCGTTGTGCGTCGGACTATAACGCACAACTGTAGGGCGGCAATCCGAGGAAACACCCCGCCGCCCAGAAGGGCAATCGATTGCAGCACCCAATTCCGCGTGCGAGATTGCCCTACGCCTTGGCCGCCAGCCCAGCTCCCGCAACCTTTCGGCGCCTGCTGGCTTACGTGGCACCGTATCGAAGCCGAGTGCTGCTTGGGTTGGCTGCTGCTCTGGTCGGCGCCACGGCGACTGCGCTCTACGCCTATCTGGTGGGACCGCTGCTCCGCGCTGTCTTGACCGAAGCGAAGGTGCAATGGGGGCCCTGGTCGATCGAACGAGGAGACCTCGCATGGAAGCTGCCGCTGATCGTCACCGGGCTCGCGGTGCTCAAAGCTGCGGCGCAGTTTCTTCAGATGGGTTGGACTCACGCCACCGCACAATCCGTGACCGCCGACATCCGCCGCGATCTTTTCGCTCGCTTGCTGGAGCTTCCGCCGCGATATTTCGAGGCTCGGCATTCGGGAGAGCTGTTGTCCCGCTTTACCGCAGATGTGGCGCGAGTTGAATTTTCAGTCACTCAGTCCCTCACTTCATACCTCCGCGACGCACTGCAGATTTTGGCGCTGCTGGCGATCTGCTTATGGCTCGACGCGCGGCTGTTTCTGCTGGCCTTCATCCTCTTGCCCGCCGCGGTCATCCCCGTCTCCCGTTTTGCCCGTTCGCTCAAGAAAGTGTCTTCGAGCACACAAGCAAGTCTGGGCCAGCTCACGGAGCTGACGGCTGAACAGCTGGCGAATCTTCCGATCATCCAGGCTTACCGCGCCGTCCCACGAAGCCTGGCTCGATTCCACACGCTCCAGTCCCAGTATCTGCGCGTGATCGACCGTTCCTTGCTACTGCGTGGGGCATTTACGCCGACTTTGGAGTTTCTCGGCATTCTGGGAATCGCGCTCGCCGTCGGAGTCGGAGCGCGCGCCGTTTCGGCCGAGCCCGCTCTGGCAGGCAAGCTGCTCTCTTTTCTCGCCGCCGCTCTTTTGATGTACCAGCCATTGAAGGGACTTTCGGGAACCTTGTCGCTCGTGGTGCAGGGCGTCGGATCGGCCCAGAGACTGTTCGAGATTCTGGACGAACCCGTGCCGTCGACCGGCACCCGCGAGGCCAAGCCGCTGACGCAGGAGATCCGTTTTCGAGAGGTGAGGTTTTCCTATCCCGGCAATCGCCAGGCGCTTCGTGACACTTCTCTTTCCATTCCAGCGGGCAAGCGCGTCGCACTGGTCGGGGAATCAGGCGCCGGAAAGAGCACGCTCTTTTCGCTGTTGCTAGGTTTCGCCTCCCCGGACGAGGGGAGCATCACCTGGGATGGCGAGGAGCTGAGCGTCTATCATGTTTCGTCGTTGCGATCGCAGATTGCCTGGGTGCCCCAGGAGCCGGTGCTCTTCTCGAAAAGCATCCGCTTCAACCTTCTCCTCGGGCGGCCGAAAGCCAGCGAGGAGGAGCTGTGGGAGGCCTTGCGACGCGCCCACGCCTTCGACTTTGTTCGGGACCTGCCGCGGGGCCTGGATGAGCCGGTCGGGGAACGCGGCTCGATGCTTTCCGGGGGACAACGCCAGCGACTGGCGATTGCGCGCGCCTTTTTGCGCCAACCCTCGGTTCTGTTGATGGATGAACCCACCAGCTCGTTGGACGCGGCCTCCGAGCATGAAGTGCAGGCTGGTTTATCGGAGCTGATGGAGGGCCGCACCACGATCGTGATCGCGCACCGTTTGTCCACAGTCCGCGATGCAGACTGGATCTATGTCCTTCACGCCGGCTCGGTGTTGGAGCAGGGTACGCATCACGACCTGGTTGCTCGCGAGGGACAATACGTCCACTTGCTTCGACAGGGCCAAGTGTTCTTTGAAAAGTCGGCGACCCGATGAGCGGATTGGGCACACTCGATTTCGGAAGGTGGTTATTTCGGTGGCGCAGTTACACGCCGATCCCGATCATCGCCGTTTTGTTGGCGGTGATCCTCAAATCCCACCCAACCGTTTTCGCCCGAGGCGAGGGCACTCAACTGTTGGTCGGGCTCGGGGTCGCGCTGGCGCTGGCCGGAGAAGCACTGCGCTTTTTTACGTTGGGGCAAGTCCCCGAGGGAACCAGTGGTCAAGGCTCCAGTTTGGAGGCTTCCGCGCTAAACACTCGCGGGCCGTACGCCTACGTGCGCAACCCGCTCTATTTGGGCAACCTGGCAATCTGTCTTGGGCTTCTGCTGGTTGCCAACCGAAGTTGGGCCTACCTGATCGGCCTTGCCTTCTTCGTCCTCCAGTACTTTTTCATCGTTCGCGCCGAAGAGAGTTTTCTGCGCGAAAAGTATGGCCGACAGTTCGATCGGTACGCCTCGCTCGTACCGCGATGGGTTCCGCGCCTCACGCCTGCGTACCCAGGGCGGCTGCGCGAAGGTTTCGACTTGGGCCGAGCGCTCAAGAAGGAGCACAATCCGTTCGCGGCCTGGACCAGCGGGCTTCTGCTTTTGCTGGGATGGAACTTCTACAGCGCCGGCTCGCTGACCGGGGCGCGGTTGGCTGTACTGATCTCGATCGAGGCAGTGGTGTTGACCTGCTTTGCAATCATCAAGGCCTACAAGCGGGGCTGGCTCAAAGCGCTCTAAGGACTTCTTTGTCGGCAAAGCCTTGCGATTGTGGGCCCACGGGTTACCGCTAGGAGTGGAGGCGAGTTTGCGGTTTATCCGCCACTTTGAGGGGAGATCGACGCTTGACCAGCTGCTTCAGGCCTCAAGCTGCCTGCTGAGCCCCAAGCAGGTAGCCGAAAGAATGGTGCAAGCCCAGCAGCAGGGACAGCAACCGGGGACGGTAGTCCCTCAGCTTTTCGAGGGAGAACCGCATTTCCAGGATCCTTCCACCGCGGCGCGACTGTACGGAAACCTGCTTGGCCTTTGGGATATACTGGTTGTCCACCCCGGCTTTGATTTCGAGCAGCCCCCGGTCCAGCCTCCGCCCAAAAGCGCGGAGCCCCCGCCTCCATTTGGCGAGGCGGGTCCCGATGGCCCCTGGGTTGCAAGCTGCTTCGCGTACCTGGAAGGACTTGACAAGAATGGATTAAATCGGCTGCAACACTCGTTTGAGAATCGGCAGGATACCCTTGTGGGGTATCTGGAAGAGCAGAATCTCACTGACGACGGCTTTGATACCGCCCGACAGCTGCTGTTCGAGCTGTTTGCGATGATCAGGCTGGGTTGGCCTCCGGGAATCCGAGCGGTTTCCCAGGCCGAACTCGAGGGGGACGCGGCGACTCAGATTCCCGAGGCGCTTTGGTCGTACGCGAAGGAGGTACTATTCGAAGCGGAGACGGACGAGAAAAGCCCACTGTCCGCAGACGAAGCCTCTCGACTGCGCACCCTGATCGATCGTGGGCTGAGGGCAATCTGGAACGCTCGCGAGGCAGAACAGACTGAGTAAGTGGAGCACGCTAATGGCGAAGGACCGAGATAACGACGAGGGCGGTGGCTTTACCGGTAAACGCAACAAGTCATGGCGCGAGATCGACGCCTTGCGTGGGAAAAGCAAGTACCACTCTCGCCAGGACGACCCCGCGCAGCAGCGCATCCAGCGCAGCGCAACCTACGAACGCTACAAGGCGGCAGCCAACGCGCTCTTCACTGGAGGCGAGCTTCCCGACGCGCTGGCAAAGACTTTCGACCCGGAGGGCAAACGCAAAGCCCAAAAGGACGCGATGTTGAAGCTGCGGGAGGTCCCGGATCGCCAGTCTTGGGTGGCGGCGGTGGTCGAGTACATCGAAAAGTATCCTGACCTTCCGGACGATCCGTATTTTCTGGACTCGCTGCTGGATCACCCTCGGGAGCGGATTGTCGACCAGTCCCTGACGAAGCTCGAATCGATGTTCGAGCAGGGCAAGCTGAAGGGCAAAGTCCCCAAGAGCCTCGATCAACGGCTAAAGGCAATCGAGCTGACCTCGCTTGATGGAGATCTACAAAAGCGCGCCAAGAGCCTCCGGGAGCGGATTCGGGCCAGCTCTTAAATGTCCTTCATCGATGTTCCAGTCGCGCACGGGCGGCTCGAGGCCATTTTCTGGAAAGCCGAGACGCCGCAGGGGGCGGTGGTGGTGTGCCATCCGCATCCCGCTCAGGGCGGGACGATGCACAACCATGTGACCTACCGGATCGCTAAGGCTTTTCGAGACCGAAGCATCAGTACCCTCCGGTTCAACTTTCGCGGGGTGGGCCGTTCCACCGGAACCTACGACGAGGGTCGAGGCGAGCTGGAGGATGCCAAGGCCGCGCTGGCGTTTCTTGCGAAGGAGATTCCCGGGGTGCCCCTCTATTGCGCCGGTTTCTCCTTCGGCTCCCGGATCGCCCTGAAGCTTACGGTCGAGGCCAAGGAGATCAGAGCGGTGCTGGCGGCCGGAATGGCGATCGACTTGTTCGACTTCGAGTTCATCGTCTCGCTCGATCGGCCCAAAGCGTTCATCCAATCCGAGCGCGATGAGTACGGTGATTTGGCCAAGGTCCAGGCATTGGTCGATCGCGCTCGACCGCCGAAGCGGCTGTTCGTCGTTCCCGACGCAGATCACCTCTGCACCAATCGCCTCGATGCCTTCGAGAAGACCGCGGCCGCGGCGGTCGACTGGCTACTCTCGGTCGCTGCGCCGACTAGCGGTTGATCACGAATGCGGCTGCGGAGTCGAGGTTCACCCGCAACCCATCCAACGCCTCCACCAGGCTGCGGTAATAATCTCGATGGATCGACAAGCGGGAATCGACCGCACTCCGCGAAAGGCCCTGATGCGCAAGCGACAGGGTCAGCCGTTTCTCGTTCGCCTCGCGTTCGGCCTCGATCGCGGCTCGAATTTTTTTCGCGAGTTGCCGCATCTGCTGCTGCGCTCCCTCGACCGCGAGCGCCGCAGCCTTGTCCACGAACGAACCGAGCTCCGGAAACGCCGAAAGCACTTCGTCGCCGCGCAAGGAGCGTCCTTCGGATTCAAGGATCGGAAGAAGCGAGGGATCCAGTCGAGGCGTACCCTGCGGCGTCCGGGCCACTGCGAGATGGATCAGCCAGCGATCCAAAAAGCGCGCGAGCTGTCTCGAGGGTACCCGCGCCCCTGGGGACGTATCATCCGGCTCGGGCGGTACGATGTGAAAGAGAAACTCGACGCCGCGAGAGGGCGCAACGCCGCGCTTTTCGATGTACCTCATCCCGTTGCGTCCGAACGGTCCATCTCGGAGAAAGCCGAGCAGCGCCTCGACGATGGGATGCCCAGTAGCGAAATAGTCGATCTCTTCCCGCTCAATCGCCGTGTCTCGCCAAAAGGTACCCAACACGACTTTGTCCTCGACGAGCGATAGGCCGGGAAGCGCTTCCACGGTCAGCTCACGCCCAAGGTGAAAGGCGCACTGGAACGCATCCACTTGCTCATCCGTGTCGACCCCGATTCCGACTTTGCGCGCCAGGTCGGTCACTGTTTCTTCCAAACGCTCATCCAACTCCCGGGCCAAACTCCAGAGCCCATCCTCCAGGTTGCCCTCGGGCTCGGTTTCGATCGCCAGGCGCTGGGAACCGTGGGCAACGAGCGCCTCGACTTCGCCTCGATCGAAGCTTCGCAGGTCCAGGAGAGGATCATAGGCGTATCGGATCGCGGCTCGAGCCGTCGCCACGCGCGTTTTCAATTCATTCGCATAAGCTTCGCGATCGGAAGGCGAGGCCAACGCCAGCTCCGCAAGTTTGGGCTCCACCTCCTCCAGGACCGCATCCAATCCGCCAATCGTCTCGCCGAATACCCCCACCGCGTCGGCAAACAAGGCGACCAGCTCCGCGGAAAACGTTCCCTCCGGTTCAAAGACATGAATTTCCACCGGCATTGACTGGCCGATCCGGTCCAAGCGGCCGATCCGCTGCTCCATCGCGGCCGGACTCCAAGGCAAATCGTAGTTCACCAGGTGATGGGAAAACTGAAAGTTGCGGCCCTCACCGCCAACCTCGGTGCAGACCAACACCTTCGGGCCCTCCGGATCTCGAAAGCGCGCCACTTGCCGGTCTCTTTCAATCAGCGGCAAGTCGCCGTGGTAGATCAGCGCCTCGATTGCTTCTTTGCGTAGCTCTTCCACCACCATCTCGAGCGTGGCCCGAGCCTCGGTAAAGACCAGGATCTTCGCCTTCGGCTCCTCGCGCCAAATCTCTTGAAGCACGCCCAGAAAGCTCAGGAACTTCGAATCGCGGATGGGAAGCTTGAGCTTGCTGTCCGCAAGCGCCTCGTTCAGAGCGGCAGGGGAGGACTCCAGGCGTCGAATCAGGTTGGCGAGTGCGGCGCCGCGCAGCTGCGAGCTGGTGCGAACCTTCTCCAAGGCTTCAGAGCGCGCGGCCAGCTCGGACTTCGGTACTTCAAAGCGATGCCGATGCAGCCGACGCTCGGAAAATCCCCCGACCACCACGCGGCGATTGCGAATCAGGGCCTCCGAAAGGCTGTACGTCTCGGCCAGATGTCCGAGCAGGGCTTCTCGATCTCGCAAGGTGCGAAGTCTCTCGTCGCCGGGAAATTGCTCGGCTAGCGCGCGCACCGCCTCGGACACCTGGCGACCTTCGAGCAAGCCCCGAACCGCGGCGGAGAGTTCCTCTTGGCGTCGCAAGCGCGCTTCGAAGTCGACCAGGCTGGGGGCGCTTTCGGGTTCAATCAGGGTGAGCAGCCGATGGTATTCTTCCGGATCGAGTTGCATCGGCGTGGCGGTGAGCAACAACAACCCCCAGCAGTTGCCGGCGAGCCCCCTTGCCAACTCGAAGGCCTTCTCCGCTTTGAGATGGTGAGCCTCATCGAAGATCACCAGATCCCAGTACGCCTCTTGGGACGATGCTTGCTGTCGATGCTCGTCGCCGCGAGAGAGCATTTCCAGGCTGGTGATCACATGGTCGAAGCGCGTCCAGGGAGACTGTCCGGGTTCTTCCTTGAGCGAGAGCGCGAAACGATCCGGATCGAGGAAGGTGAACAACTGATTGAATTTGTGAAACAGCTCCACCAGCCACTGGATGGTGAGGTGACTGGGCGCAACCACCAGCACTCGCCTGACCAGCCCGGAAAGGCGAAGCGCGGAGAAAATCATTCCCGCCTCGATCGTCTTTCCCAGCCCCACTTCGTCCGCGAGAATGAATCGAGGCCGCGGCGCGCTCAGTACCCTCTGGACGACACCTACCTGGTGGGGCTTTACCATCACCCGGGAAGCGAATAGGGCACCGAGCGCATCGCACCGGCGCTCGTCGTCGAGCATCAGCGCTTGGCGGCGCAGCAGAAAGTTTTTCGCGTCCCCCACCCGGCCTTCGCGAAGCATCGTGAGCGCATCGGGCTTGGGCGGAGGCACCTGAATTTCCGACTCCGGCCACTCGTCCTCGGTACCGTCCTCGAAACGAAGAACGTACCGGCGCAGACCTCGCGCTCCTTGCACCTCGCCGACAATCGTCGCGGGTTTTCCTTTCGAAGTTCGCACCGCGTCCCCGGGAAGGAGCCGTTGTGCGACCAGGGCTCCACCCTTGGTGGACACCAAAGTGGGGTTTCCTTCGCGTCCGGGAAACGACACCTGCGCGCGCAGACCCGCTTCGTGGAGGCGCACCAAATGACCGGTTCCCCACTCCGGCTGGGGCAGGTAGCGGACCTTCATTCCTTCGACGAGCTTGGTTGGCAAGCGTGCAGCTTTCACCGATCGAGTCCAATCCATATAACGACACTCGCCGCAACTGCCTACCCGGCACTACACCAGGGTTTTTTGAGGCCAGCCAGCGCGAGTCAGAAGACGTATTATTTTGGTGACCTTCCTGGAAGGCCTGGGCCTAAGCGGAGCTTGAAACGATATGGCGTGGCAACCTCCATCACCAAGCATCGTGTGGCAAGCGATCGAGGTTTATCTGAAGGTCGCGTATGAAGGCGCGCCTCCGATCAGGGTTGTGACCCGACTCAATGAGCTCCGCGCCTGCGGAGAGACGGGCTTTTACGCCAGCCGAGCGTTGGAGAGGGACCCTGAGCGCCCGGCGCGGTTGGCCCTGAGGCTGGGAAACCGCTTCTATCCGCACGCGAAGTTGGTGATCGAATCTACCCCGGATGGCAGCGGTGCCCTGTTCCATGCGGATTCCCATGACCGACACTGCTGCCCCGATCTCAGCTCGCCCGAGTATCCCGCGTTCCATCGATTAATGGAGCAGAATCAGCAAGTGGCGCAGGAAGTGGAGAAGGCTTGGGCAAAACAAGGCCTTCCGACCTTCCGCCAGCTGCTTCGCCAGAACGTTCAGCATCGCGTTCGCGCGAGCTAAATCCGCCGCAGATTGCTTGAGCCGCGCAGCGGTGTTCGATACAGAGGGTGGGCATCTATGACCACGAGTGAGGTGAATCATGATCAACGCTATCGTTCGCGTTCCCCCGCCTAAAAACGAGCCGGTGCTTTCCTATGCTCCCAACACTCCCGAGCGAACGGAGCTGAAGGAGGTGTTGCGGCGCTTCTCTTCCGAGCGGGTGGAAATTCCGCTGGTGATCGGCGGAAAGCAGGTGCGGACCGGGAAAACCTCGGAAGTCCGCATGCCGCACCGCCATGCACACCTGCTGGGGACCTATCACGAAGCCGATTCGACTCAGGTGGAGAAAGCGATCGCAGCGGCGATGGCAGCGAAAAATGCGTGGGCCAATACCGCCTTCCATGAGCGCGCCGCGATTTTCTTGCGGGCGGCGGAGTTACTCGCGGCCCGCTACCGTCCGCTGATCAACGCGGCAACGATGCTCGGCCAATCGAAGACCGCTCACCAATCGGAAATCGACGCGGCTTGCGAGTCCACCGACTTTCTCCGCTTCAACGTCCACTTTGCCGAACAGCTGATCACCCAGCAGCCGGAAAGCGGCCCTCAAATGTGGGACCTCACCGATTACCGTCCTCTCGACGGCTTCGTGCTCGCGGTCAGCCCTTTCAACTTCACCTCGATCGCGGTCAACCTGCCCACCGCTCCCGCGCTGATGGGAAACACGGTGGTCTTCAAGCCCGCCTCGACGGCCATCTACAGCGCTTGGGTGCTGATCGAACTCCTGCGCGAAGCGGGGCTTCCAGATGGAGTGATCAACTTCGTTCCCGGCAAAGGCAGCGTGGTGGGCGATACCGTCCTGCGAAGCCCCGATCTGGGTGGAATCCATTTCACTGGATCCACCGGCGTATTCCAGGGCATGTGGAAGCAGATCGGCGAAAACATCACTCGCTACCGCCAATATCCTCGGCTGGTGGGCGAGACCGGCGGCAAGGATTTCATCTTCGCCCACGCTTCCGCGGGCGAGGAGCTCGATTCCCTGGCGGTGGCGATCGTCCGTGGCGGTTATGAGTACCAGGGGCAAAAGTGCTCTGCCGTCTCGCGCGTCTACGCGCCAGAGTCGATTTGGCCAAAGCTGAAGGCTCGCCTTCAAGAAATGATCGCGGAGATCCGAATCGGCGATGTGGTCGACTTCCGCAACTTCATGGGTGCGGTGATCGACGAGAACTCGTTCAAAAACGTGTCCTCGTACATTGAGCTCGCCAAAAAAAGCAGCGATGCAACGATCATCGCAGGAGGCGAAACCGATCGCAGCACCGGCTGGTTCGTTCGACCGACTCTCATTCAGGTGACCAACCCGAAGCATCGAATCATGTGCGAGGAGATCTTCGCGCCCGTGGTCAGCGTCTACGTCTATCCGGATGCTCAATACGAGGAGATGCTGCGGGTGTGCGACCAGAGCGCGCCGTACGCGCTCACCGGAGCGATTTTCGCGCGCGACCGCAAGGCGATCAACATCGCGCTTCGTGAGCTGCGTTTTGCGGCGGGCAATTTCTACATCAATGACAAGCCGACTGGAGCCGTGGTGGGCCAGCAGCCATTCGGCGGCAGCCGGGCGTCCGGCACCAACGACAAAGCCGGCTCGGCTCTAAATCTCGTTCGTTGGGTTTCCGCTCGGACGATCAAGGAGAACTTCGTCCCGCCCACCCGATGGTCCTACCCCTTCATGGCAGCCGAGTAGAACCCAGTCGAGCCGAGCGTTTGCGCCGCCATCTGCGCGTGCGGCAATTTGCCGCGGAACTGTGAGCAAGCGGATGGGTATACTGTTCTTCCCCGCATCCCTCCATTCCCGCGGGGGCCGAGCGGGAGCGGAAGTTTCGACCACTTCCGCCTCCGCTCTTTTTTGACACCGCCGACGCTTGTACGCGAGGCTGGGCTCGGCGATGCGAGAGGTCGAAGCCCTCAATTTTTCCTGGTTCCTCAAGCTCCGCTGGGGCGCGATTGCCGCGGAGCTTTTGGTGTTTTTCGCCGGTGATCGACTGATGCATGTGGCGCTGCCGCTGGCGCCAATGCTTCTGATCGTCGGGGTGGCGGTGAGCACGAACGTCGGCGGTACCCTCTGGGCTCGCCGCCGCAAGTCGGTTCCGGGTTCCGCTTTGGCGGGGCTGATGGTGCTCGATTCGCTCCTTTTGACGGCAATGCTCTATTTTCTCGGCGGCGATTCGAATCCCTTTGCCGTCCTCTATCTTGTCAATATCGCGTTGGCAGCAGTTCTCCTCCCACCCAAGTGGACCTGGGGGATTACCGCTCTTTCGCTGATCTGCGGCGGGCTGTTGTTCCTCGGTCGATCGCTCGGGCCGGAGTCCAGCCGTGCCGTCTCGAACGATCCACTGGAATGGCAGCTGCGAGAGCTTTGGCTTTCGTTCGCGGTTGCCGCGGCGCTGCTCGTCTACTTCATCCAGCGTACGGTCCGGATGGTGCGCGAACGCGAGCGGATCGCAGAGTTAGCTCGGCAATCGGCGGAGCGACGTGGAAAGCTGGCTTCTTTGGCGACGCTCGCGGCGGGTGCCGCCCATGAATTGGCAACGCCCCTGTCCACGATCGCGGTCGCGGCCAAAGAGCTCGAGAGACAGCTGGAGCGCGGCCATAGTGTCTCGAACGCGATTGGCGACGCGAGGTTGATCCGCCAGGAGGTGGAGCGATGCCGCACCATCCTCTCGCAATTGGCGGCGGACGCGGGACAGAGTCGAGGGGAACCGTCCGAACCTTCTGCGGTGGTGGAGCTGGTGGAGAGCGCGCTGGGTGGGCTGGAGGAACGCCACCGAATCAAGGTGGATCTGGATCCCTCATGCAAGAATGCCACGCTCACGGTTCCACCGCGCGCATTCAGCCAGGCGCTCAAAGCGGTGGTCCGCAACGCTCTGCAGGCGTCCAGGGACGGTTCCCCGATCGTCCTTCGACTTCGACCGGATAGCGAAACTTTGCGGATCGAGATTTCCGACCAGGGGTTGGGAATGTCGCCGGAAGTGCTCGCGCATGCTGGAGAGCCATTCTTCACCACCAAGCAGCCCGGCGAGGGCATGGGGCTCGGCCTCTTTCTAACCCGTTCATTGCTCGAGCAGCTCGGGGGACGGCTCGAGCTGGCTCCGCATTCCCCGCGTGGAACGGTGGCGACGCTTGTGCTGCCTAAAGCGTCTCCCGGGGCAGGACTGTCCTCGTTCAGGTTCGCCTGATCAGCCTCGGGGAGGATGCTTCTGGAGTTTTCGTTGCAGCGAGCGTCGGTGAATTCCGAGGCGCCTCGAGGCCTCGGAGATGTTTCCTTGGCAATCCGCCAAGACCCGCTGGATATGCTCCCATTCCGCTCTGGCCAATGAAGGGGTTGGGGGTTGCTCGGGCGATACGGGCACAGATCCTGGGCGATCGCGGTTGAAGGCGCTGAGGATCTCGTCCGCATCCGCCGGTTTCGGCAAATAATTCGTTGCCCCCAGGCGGACCGCTTCGATTGCCGTGGCGATGCTGCCATAGCCGGTCAAGACAACGATCCGGGTGGTCGCGTCGATTGCTTGAAGCGCCTGCACCAGCTCCATCCCGCCGCGTCCCGGCATTCGCAAATCCACCACCGCCAACTCGGGCGACTGCGCCGTTGCAAGCTGGACGGCATCTTCGAAATTGCCGGCGGTTAGAACCTCCAGGCCCCGGTCCCGAAACGCGCGTGCCAAGCGCTCCCGCAGGGTCGCGTCGTCATCCACCAACAAAAGGGTGGGGTTCGAAGGTGCGCGAGAGTCGGGGGTGCCGAAATCGCTCATCGTCGCAGTCTGCTGAATACCGGGGCGCCGCGCAAATCGATCCTGTGTTAGAAAATCAGGACATGACTGAATCCGCAAAATCATGGGTCGCGATTGTGATCGGCAGCAAGACGGACTGGGATACGCTGCTGCCGGCGAAGGAAATCCTCGATCAGCTTCAAGTCCCCAACGAAGTTCGAATCCTTTCGGCTCACCGAACGCCGGATTTGCTGTTCGAGTACCTGGAGAAGGCCGAAAAGGAGGGCGTTCGTATTCTGATCGCCGGAGCGGGCGGCGCGGCCCACCTGCCGGGAATGATCGCGGCCAAAACTCTTCTGCCGGTGATCGGTGTTCCGGTGGATTCCACCGCGCTGAATGGTTTGGACGCCCTTTTGTCGATCGTTCAAATGCCGAAAGGCACTCCGGTGGCCACGATGGCGATCGGCAAAGCGGGAGCCGCAAACGCCGCGCTATTTGCGGTCGAGATTCTGGCGCAGAGTCGGCCGGATCTCCTCGAGCGGCTGCGGGGATGGAAGGCCGCGCGCCGAAAAGAGGCCGCTGCTCACCAGACTCCCTGAGCAGCGCTGCGTCGGTCGGGCGGCTCGGTTTTTTCGCGGCTTGATTAGCAAGGCCGGAGGCCCGCGTTCGGCTCGACTTTTGGCGAAAACCCGGCTATGGCGGAGCGCGTTATGTCGCATCCGGGTGCCTCAAAACGTCAGAAGGAGCTCGCGCGCGCCGAGAAACGGCGCCTCAAAGAGGAGCGCCGCGAGCAACGCCGAAAAGAGAAGGCGGACAAACTCACCGGCTCCATTCTGAGCGAGGGTGAGGATCCGGATATCGCGGGAATTGTTCCGGGTCCCCAGCCACCTCTCGAAGAGTAACCAGTTCCGGGAACTGAACAGTTGCAGGCATTGCTGTGCGCTCGTTAAGTGGCATGTGTGCGGTATGCGCCGGTAAGGGCACTGTTCGAAAGGTTGCGATGAAAAACCGGGGAAGCCCGTGAGGATTGCGCTCGCCGCTGATCATGCCGGCTTCGAGCTCAAGCAGCTCGTCAAGTTGCGCTTGCGGGTCGACCACGAGGTGCTCGATCTCGGTACAAATAGCACTGCACCGGTGGACTACCCGGACTTTGCCGAAGCCGTCGCATTAGCCCTCAACCAGCATCAAGTGGAGCGGGGAATCCTGATCTGCGGTAGCGGAGTTGGGGTGGCGGTCGCTGCGAACAAGGTTCCCGGGATCCGGGCGGGCATGTGTCACGATTACTACTCCGCTCATCAGGGCGTAGAGCACGATGACATGAACGTGTTGTGCATTGGCGCTCGGGTCGTAGGTCCGGAGCTGGCGTTTGAGCTGGTGACTGCGTTCCTCTCGGCCCGATTCAGCGGAGAAGAGCGCCATGTACGCCGGCTCGCAAAAATCAAGGCGATCGAAGCGAAATATTCGCGAGGCAGTTGATGTCGAGCCCTTCGGTCCGGATTGATACCCTGACCTACCGTTTGCCGCCTGATCTTACATCCAAGTTCGCTGCATCGCTGGAGGATTGGCAGGCCGGAGGAAAGGTGCGTCGCCTTTGGGCGCGCGATGCCTCACTGTGGACCGGCTCGGATGAATCCAGCTGGCTCGGATGGCTGGACGTGCTGAAGGAATCCGCAACTCAGCTTCAGTCGCTCAAACGCTGGTCCGAAGAGGTCAAGAGCTCGGGTATTCGCCACCTTCTGCTGCTCGGAATGGGAGGCTCAAGCCTCTGCCCAGAGGTGTTGAAGCTGACCTTTGGAAGTCAATCGGGCTTTCCGGAGCTCCGGGTGCTCGACTCCACGGATCCCGCCCAAGTGCGCGCATTAGAAAGCAAGGTGGATCTTCAACGGAGCTGGTTCATCGTTTCCAGCAAATCGGGAACGACGCTCGAGCCCAACATCTTCAAACAGTACTTCTTCGAGAAAGTGAAGAAACTCGTCGGAGCCGATCAGGTTGGCAAGCGGTTTGTCGCAATCACCGATCCCGGCTCGAAATTGGAGGAGGTGGCGCGGCGCGACGGCTTCCTTCGGGTGTTCTACGGCGTGCCCAGCATTGGAGGACGTTACTCCGCGCTGTCAAACTTCGGCCTGGTGCCTGCTGCGGCAATCGGTCTGGATGTCGCGCAGATGCTGCAACGAGCGCAGTTGATGATCGACGCTTGCGCCGCTTCTGTGCAGGTCAGGGAGAATCCAGGAACGCTCCTCGGCAACCTGCTCGGTGTTCTTGGGCAAAATGGCCATGACAAGGTGACGATCATTGCATCGCCAAAAATACGGGACTTCGGAGCCTGGCTGGAGCAGCTTTTGGCCGAGTCCACCGGCAAGCAGGGCAAGGGACTGATTCCGGTCGATCGCGAGGAGTTGGCCGCGCCCGAGAAATACGGACCGGATCGGGTGTTCGTTTACCTACGGCTCCAATCCGCTGCCGATCTCGATCAGGATTCGAGACTCGATGCCCTGGAAAGGGCGGGAGGTTCGGTCCTGCGCATTTCGTTGTCAGAGCCCTATGACCTGGCTCAGGAATTCTTCCGCTGGGAGTTTGCCACCGCGGTTGCGGGCTCGGTTCTTGGCCTCAATCCGTTCGATCAGCCGGATGTCGAGGCGAACAAGCTGGAGACGCGGCGGCTTACCTCCGAGTACGAACAGACCGGTGCTCTACCCAAGGAATCGCCCCTCTACGAAGAGGGGGGAATCCAGTTGTTCGCGGACGAGCGAAATGCCAGCGCGCTTCGCGCGAGCGCCGGGCGCAAACCCCGCCTGGTTGACCACCTGAGGGCGCATTTGAGTCGACTGAGGCCAGGGGACTACCTCGCCTTGCTCGCCTTTATCGAGATGAACGAGGAGCACGAGAAGGCACTCAGCGTGATCCGACACGCGGTGCGCGATCGAACCCGCGCCGCGACTTGCCTGGGATTCGGGCCGCGCTTCCTCCACTCGACTGGCCAGGCCTACAAAGGCGGCCCCAACAGCGGCGTATTTCTGCAAATTACTTGTACCGACGCGTTCGATCTGCCGATTCCGGGTCAGAAGTACACGTTTGGCGTGGTCAAGGCGGCGCAAGCGCGCGGCGATTTCCAGGTGCTTGCGCAGCGGGGCAGGCGGGCTCTGCGCGTCCATTTTGCCAAGGACGTGCGCGAGGGACTGGCCGCATTGCAATCCGCAGTTCTTGAATAGGAGAGACCCGTGCAACTTGGAATGATTGGACTTGGCCGAATGGGCGCCAACATGGTGCGTCGATTGATGAAAGGCGGTCACCGGTGCGTCGTCTACAATCGATCGCAAGACAGCGTGAAGCAGCTGGTTTCCGAGGGGGCAACCGGCAGCACCTCGTTAGAGGATTTCGTGAAGAAGCTCGAAAAGCCGCGGACTGCTTGGATGATGGTCCCCGCCGGAGCACCGACTGAGGAGACAGTAAGGGCTCTGGCGGAGCTGCTCGAACCAGGCGACGTGGTCATCGATGGAGGAAACTCGTACTTCAAAGACGACGTCCGACGAGCCCAAATGCTCAGATCCAAAGGCATTCATTACCTGGATGTCGGCACCAGTGGCGGCGTTTGGGGCATCGAGCGAGGCTATTCCTTGATGATCGGCGGCGATGCCCAGATCGTTCGTCGTCTGGATCCAATCTTTCAGACCTTGGCACCCGGAGCCGCGGGGACGCCGACCACCCCTACTCGGAAGAAAGTGACGAGCGCGGACCATGGCTACCTTCACTGCGGCCCCTCTGGCGCGGGCCACTTCGTCAAGATGGTTCACAACGGAATCGAGTACGGGCTGATGCAGGCCTATGGCGAAGGCTTCGACGTTCTTCGAAATGCGTCGAGCGCTGCCCTTGCCCCGGAATATCGCTACGAGCTGCAGCTGGGAGAAATCGCTGAGGTGTGGCGCCGCGGCAGCGTGGTGGCCTCCTGGCTGTTGGATCTGACTGCAATGGCTTTCAATGAAGATCCCCAGCTCGCCAAGTACAAAGGCTATGTCGCCGACTCTGGCGAGGGCCGTTGGACGGTTCAGGCCGCAATCGAAGAAGCGGTGCCTGCGGATGTGCTGTCGGCCGCGCTCTATGCCCGCTTTCGCTCCAGGCAGGAGCACACCTTTGCCGAGAAAGTCCTCTCGGCAATGCGCGAAAAGTTTGGCGGCCACGTAGAGTTTCGTTCGAAGCCCTAACCACGGAGCCACCGATGGCGGACAGTTCGCAGCTTGCCTCAACCGAACGTCCGGGCGACCGATGCGCAGTCGTTATTTTCGGCGCCTCGGGCGATCTCACCAAGCGAAAGCTGATCCCTGCGCTGTCGAACCTGGTCTCGTATGGGCTGATGCCACCGGATTACGCAATCCTCGGAGTAGCCCGAAGACCGCTGACCGACGCCGCGTTTCGCGAGCAGATGTCGCAAGCGATCAAGGAATTTGCCCCGCTCGAGGATCCCAAAGCATGGAGCGAATTCGAGCGACGAGTCTATTATCTGGCGGGAGACTTCAATGACCCGCAAACCTATAAGAACCTCGCGCTACGGCTTTCGGAACTTGCGAAGAAGCACGATACGGGTGGAAACGTCCTCTACTATTTGGCCACGCCTCCCAACGAGTTCGCACCGATCGTCCAGAATTTAGGCAGGGCGAAACTCGCCCAACCCCAGGATGGACGCTGGATCCGGGTGATTGTCGAAAAGCCATTCGGAAGAGACTTGGACTCCGCAATCGCCCTCAATCGCGAGCTCCACGAAGTGCTCAGCGAGGACCAGATTTATCGGATCGATCACTATCTCGGCAAAGAAACGGTTCAGAACATTTTCGTACTTCGATTCGCGAACGGAATCTTCGAGCCGATTTGGAATCGCCGCTACATTGACCACGTGCAGATCATGGTGGCCGAAGACCTCGGGGTGGAAGGGCGCGGCGCTTACTATGATCAGACCGGCGTTGTGCGGGACGTGATTCAGAACCACATGTTCCAGCTCCTGACACTGATCGCGATGGAACCACCGGTTTCTCTCCAGGGCGAAGGCGTGCGGAATGAAAAAGTGAAGGTCCTGCAGGCAATCCATCCACCTTCGCACGAAGCGGTCCTCCAGAACGCGGTGCGGGGGCAATATGGAGCGGGGATGGTGAATGGAAAACGGGTGCCTGCCTACCGTGAGGAACCAAATGTCGCTCCTAACTCCAATACCGAAACCTATGCTGGATTGAAAATTCATGTCGATAACTGGCGATGGGCCGGGGTTCCGTTTTACTTGCGCTCCGGCAAGCGATTGGCGAGACGGGATACGGAAATCGTGGTCCAGTTCAATCGGCCGCCGCTGCTCTTCTTTCGCCAGACCGGGCTGGAAAAAATCGAGAGCAATCGTCTAATTATCCACGTCCAGCCGGAGGAAGGCATTCGGGTCCAAATCAAGGCGAAGGTCCCTGGCCCCGCGCTCCAGCTGAAAACGGTGGAGTTGGCTTTCAACTATAAGGAGTTCGGGGTCGGAGCCGAAGCTACCGGATACGAACGACTGCTCCACGACTGCATGGTAGGGGACTCGACTCTGTTTCATCGCGAGGACATGGTCGAGGCCGCATGGCGGGTAGTGACCCCGATTCTCGATCTCTGGGCGAGCTTGCCGGCGCGAGACTTTCCGAACTACGCGGCGGGGACGTGGGGTCCGGCTGCCGCGGATGAGCTCCTTCAGCGGGATGGGCGGCGCTGGATCGTTTCTGAATGAGCAAATGGTCCTGGGCGGAGACATCGGAGGAACAAAGACCAACCTCGCCCTTCTCGAGCGTAATCGCGGGTCTCTTCGGATCGTGGCGACCGAAAGCTACCCGAGCCGCGAGCACCAGAGCCTGGAAGAAATTCTCGACAAGTTCATGCGCGCACATCCCGGGCGAATCGACGTTGCCTGCTTTGGAGTGGCGGGTCCGGTCCGAAATGGGCGTTCAGAAACCACCAACCTGCCCTGGGTGGTGGATTCGGGAGCCTTGGCGAGCAGACTGCAGGTCAAGCTGGTCGGCCTGCTCAATGATCTCGAGGCGAACGCCTGGGGGATCGCGGCGCTCGAACCGAAAGATTTTTACGTCCTCAAGGACGGAATCGCGGATCCAACCGGTAACGCGGCGATCATTTCAGCGGGCACCGGGCTGGGCGAGGCAGGCCTGTACTGGGACGGAACGGCGCGGCGACCGATCCCAAGCGAGGGCGGGCATTGCGACTTCGCGCCACGTGACGAGCTGCAGATCGAGCTGCTGCGCTATCTCTCCGCCCAGTTTGGCCACGTGAGCACTGAGCGGGTCGTCTCCGGACCCGGATTGTACAACCTGTACCGCTTTCTTCGCGACATCAAGGAGATCGAGGAGCCGGCATGGCTCGCGGAAGAGATGAAAAATGGAGATCCGGCGGCGATCATTTCGCGGCTTGCTCTCGAGGGGAAATCGGTTTTGTGTGAGCGGGCGCTAAACTTGTTCGTCGAAATTTACGGCAGCGAGGCAGGAAATCTTGCGCTCAAGTTCATGGCCACCGCCGGTGTATATCTCGGAGGTGGGATTGCGCCGAAGATCCTGGAAAAGCTCACCGGACCTACCTTCCACAACGCATTTGTCGATAAAGGAAGACTCCGTCCGCTGTTGAAGGCGATACCCGTTCAGGTGATTCTGAACGACAAGGCGGCGTTGCTCGGGGCAGCTCGTTGGATGCTGAACCGAAAACCAGCGCGAGCCCGACCGCGCACTCGAACCGCGGTTCGCCGGCGACGCAAGTAGAGCAATGCACGAATCCAATCGCCAGATCCAGGTGTTGGCAGACCCCGAGGCGGTCAGCAGGGTCGCCGCGATCGAGTTCCTCCGCTCGGCCCGAGCATCGATTGAACGTTCAGGGCGATTTACAGTGGCGCTCTCGGGAGGCTCGACTCCAAGGCAGCTGTACGAGTTGCTCGGATCGGCTGAATTTCGCGACCGCGTTCCTTGGGCCAACATCCATTTCTTTTGGGGGGATGAGCGGCACGTTCCACCCACGCACCCGGACAGCAATTACCGGATGGCTTATGAGGCGTTGCTATCCAAGGTGCCGGTGCCCGCCGCGAATATCCACCGAGTGCCCGCGGAGGATCCGGACGCGAATCGCGCGGCCCAGGCCTATGAAGACGAGCTTCGAAGAAGCTTCCAATTGAAGTCCGATCAGCTTCCGAGGTTTGACCTGGTGCTACTTGGGATGGGAGGGGATGGGCATACCGCATCGCTCTTTCCAGGAACGGCCGCGCTGGTAGAAACCGCGCGGCTGGTGGTCGCGGTATGGGTGCCAAAATTCAATCAGTTTCGGATTACCTTCACGCTGCGGGTCTTGAATGCGGCGGCGCAAGTGCTCTTCCTCGTGGTAGGGCAAGAGAAGGCCGATGCCCTACGCAGGGTCCTCGAGCCCGCTGAAGGATCAGATCCGATTCCTGCTCAGCTGATCCAACCGACTGAGGGCGAGGCGAAGTGGTTGGTAGACCAGCGAGCAGCGTCCCGGCTGAGCGTCAGTTTTCCGGTATCCAGCGGCGATGCTTGGAGTCGCCTTCGCTGAAGATGTTCACCGACAAGGGTGGATTGTCGCTAACCTCGGTCGGCAGCCAAACGCTGAACAGCGCACCCGAGCCGGGACTGCTTTCAACCTGGATCGATCCGCCATGCGCATTCAGGATCTGGCGGGCGATGTACAGGCCCAGTCCGAGGCCGCCATAAGCGCGTGACGACACGGCTCTCTCGAATCGTTCGAAGATCCGCTCCCGCTCATCGGCAGCAATACCGATCCCGTAGTCCCGGATCGCAAAGTGGGCCCCCTCGTCCCGCCGATTGACGGTAATCTCGATCGGCTTGCCGCCACCGTACTTGATCGCATTGGCCAGCAGGTTGGTGACGACTTGCTCGATTCGGATCCGGTCCCAACATCCAATCACTGGGCCATTTGCGTCCAGTTGAAGATTGCATTCCGCTCGGCTGATCTCCTCGGCAAATCTCTCCGTCACATCCTTGGTTACTTCGGCCAGATCAAACTCTTCGCGTTGAAGCGTCAGATGACCGGAGGTAATTCGCGAGACATCCAGCAAGTTATCGACCAGCGCCGTCAGTCTGGCCACCTGTCGTTCGGAGCGCCTCAGAGCTGTTTCCAGCCGCTCGGGGGACGCGCTGCGCAAATTGCTGGCGTGCGAACCCTCCAAGAGTCTCTGAAGATTGAGCTGAAGCGGGGTGAGGGGCGTGCGTAGCTCGTGAGAGGCGATCGAAAGGAACTCATCGCGCGCGCGAATTGCCCGTTGAGCCTCTTCATACAAGCGCGCATTTTCGATTGCGAAAGCCGCTCGGTGGGCGAGGTCCTCGGAGATCGCCAGATCCATCGAGTTGTAGGCCTGTCCCCGACCAGCGGAAACGAAAATCATCGCTCCGATCGTCCGCTCGCGAGCCATCATCGGCACAATGATCATCGACCTTCTCGCCATTTCCGAATCGGGGAGCTGGCCGTCGAATAGCTCCCTCGGCATTTCGGTCAAAAGCTCAGCTTTGCGTGCGTTCAAAGCCTTCGTTAGCTCGTGGTTCGGATCGGCTACCGCCTTTCGAAGTAGATTGCGCAGCGATTCCGCCTTCGCACCGTCGACGTGGGACACAATGAAATCGAGCGGCTGCTTCGGGGAGTCCGCCGGCACCATCACCGCGCAGACCTCCGCGAAGTTGGAGAGGGCCAGTTGCGCAACCGAAGCCAACGTCGTCCGATAATCGAGTGAACTGAGCAGCCTCTCGCTAGCCGCAGTAACAAATTGCTGTGCCGCTTCTCGTTGCTTGCGTTCGGTAATGTCCTCGATCACCACGATCAGTCGCTTGGCTCGGCCGGCGGCATCGCGGAGAAGCGAGAGCGTAAGCTCGACCCAGACGATCTGACCGGCCTTGTGCAGGTAACGTTCCTCGCTGCGATAACGGGGTATCTGGCCGTCGAGCAGCCGCTGGATTGCGCTCAAATTGCGAGGCAAATCCTCAGGGTGAATGACGTCCTGCAACCGAAGTCGAAGCAGATCTTCTCGCCCGTATCCAACGATGTCGCAAAACCGAGGATTCACCCGGAGCCACTCCCCATCCGGATTGGCATGGGCAATGCCAACCGCAGCAGAATTGAAGGTGGCTTCGTATTGCGCCTCGCTTTCCTGGAGCGCCTGTTCGCTTCGCTTTCGCTCCGCCTCGCGCAGCTGTTCCTCTTGACGGCGAATGCGCTGGTTCTTCCGAAACAGATCGACGAACACCGACACCTTGGCGCTGACCACGTCCGGCTCGATCGGCTTGGTCAAGTAGTCGACCGCCCCGACGGAATACGCGCGATAGATGTAGCTGACATCCCTCGCGTTGGCGGTAAGGAAGATGATCGGGATTTCCTTCGAAGCCTCGCGTTGTCGAATCCGTGCCGCAGTCTCGAAGCCATCCATGCTTGGCATCACCACGTCCAACAGGATCACCGCCAGGTCGTGCTTGAGGATCAGCTTCAGCGCCTCGGCCCCAGAAGAAGCCGTCAGTACGTTGTAGTTCGAGTTCGACAGCATCGCCTGGAGCGCAAGGATGTTCTCCGGATGGTCGTCGACCACCAGCACATTGACGTTGCTTTGGCGATCGGAGCTCGCCGTGGTTGGCTGCTTCTTAGAGCCCAAGCCCACGCCTCATCGCAGTGATCAGCCTCTCCGTATTTACCGGCTTGGGGATGAAATCCAAGCAACCGGCTTCGAGGCACTTCTCTCGATCGCCCGGCATCGCCTTGGCGGTGAGGGCAATGATCGGCAATTTCCGATAGGCATCCATCGAACGAATCTTCCGGGTGAGCTGAAAACCGTCCATTCCTGGCAACATGATGTCCATCAGTACCAGGTCCACCGGACTGTTGGCCTCGAGCACCTCGATCCCCTCCTGAGCAGTCACGGCCGGTAGAACTTTCATTTTGCCGCGCTCCAGCAGGCTGGTCACCGCGAACAGGTTTCTCGCATCGTCGTCGACCAGCAGCACCGTCTTACCCGCCAGCTCAGTCATCGCCTCCACCGGGATCGTCAACTCCGGAACCGGCGGCTGATTGGAGATCTCCCGCTCGGATGCCTCACGATATGAGCTTTCCAGATCCGGATTGATCAACGGCAAGTAGAGGGTGAACGTGCTTCCGGCTCCGGGCGTACTCTTGACCGCGATTTCTCCTCCCAATAGCTGCGCCAACTCGCGGCTGATCGTCAGTCCGAGGCCGGTTCCCCCGTACATCCGGCTGGTCGAAGCATCAGCCTGCTGGAACGCTTCGAAGATCAGCTGCTGTTTGTCCTCGGGAATTCCGATCCCGCTGTCGGAGACCGAGAAAGCCACGACCGAGCCGGCTCGCTTGAGCGAGTCACTCTTGAACGCCGTGCCAGAGGGCGCCAGCTCCACCTTGAGCTCGACCCGGCCCTTCTCGGTGAACTTGAACCCATTAGAGAGCAGGTTCTTGAGAATCTGCTGCAGCCTTTGGCTGTCGGTGGTAATCGCCCCCGGGGCGTCGGGAGCGACCTGGACCGAGAATCCCAGGCCCTTTTGCTCCGCCACCTGACGGAAAGTGCCTTCCACGAAGTCCCGAACGTCGGCCAGGGACACCTGTTTGGTTTCGATCTGCAGTTTCCCGGCCTCGATCTTCGACAGGTCTAGGATTTGGCTGATCAGCGCCAGCAAATCGTGGCCGGCGGAGTTGATCGTCTTGGCGTATTCGACTTGCTTGGAGGTGAGGGTCTGGTCCTCGTTCTCCGCCAACAGCTTGGCAAGGATCAACAAACTGTTGAGCGGGGTTCGAAGCTCGTGCGACATGTTCGCCAAAAACTCCGACTTGTACTTCGACACCAGCGCCAACTGCTTGGCCTTCTCCTCGAGTGAAGCGCTGGCCTGAGCAATTTCGCGGTTCTTTTCTTCGAGCAGGGATGCCTTCTCCTCGAGCTCGTCGGTGCGCTTTTCGAGCTCCACGTTCGAACCCTTGAGCTCTTCCAGAAGCTCCTCGGTACGCATGCTGGCGGTGATCATGTTGAACACCACGCCGATGCTCAGCATCAGTTGCTCGAGGAAGGTGATGTGAATCGGATTGAAGCGCTGGAAGGAGGCCAGCTCAATCACTCCCTTGATCTGTCCCTCGAACAGCACCGGAAGGACGAGGATGTTGCGCGGAGGCGCGTCGCCGACCGAGGAGCCGATCCGGATGTAGTCCTCCGGCACGTCATCCACCAAAATCGTCTTCTTCTCCAGCGCGCACTGGCCCACCAGCGCTTCTCCAAACTGGTAGCGGTTGGAGAGGTGCTTGCGGTGGCTGAACGCGTAGCTGCTCAACAGTCTGAGAGCGGGCTTGGCCTGCGGCTGCTCGGGTTCGGTGACGAAGAACGTTCCGTGTTGGCCGCTCACCAGCGGGGTGAGCTCGGACATGATCAGCTCGGCCAACGACTCCAAACTGCGCTGCCCTTGCATCATCTGCGAGAACTTCGCCAGATTGGTCTTGAGCCAGTCCTGCTCCTTGTTGGTGTGGGTGGTATCTTTGAGGTTGGCGATCATCTGGTTGATCGTGTCCTTGAGCGACAACACCTCGCCCTGAGCCTCCACGTCGATCGTTCGAGTCAGGTCGCCCTTGGTCACTGCGGTGGCCACCTCGGAGATCGCTCGCACCTGAGTGGTCAGATTGGCGGCCAGTTGATTCACGTTATCGGTGAGGTCTTTCCAGGTGCCCGCCGCGCCCGGCACCTTCGCCTGACCGCCTAGCTGACCTTCGATTCCCACCTCGCGGGCCACCGTGGTCACTTGTTCGGCGAAGGTTCTTAGCGTGTCGGTCATGTTGTTGATCGTGTCCGCCAACGCAGCGATTTCACCTTTTGCTTCGACGATGAACTTCTTGGTCAGGTCGCCGGTTGCGACCGCGGTCACCACCTTGACGATCCCGCGCACCTGGTCGGTGAGGTTGCTAGCCATCAGATTCACGTTGTCGGTGAGGTCCTTCCAGGTGCCCGCCACCCCAGGAACCTGGGCCTGACCGCCCAGCTTTCCTTCGGTACCGACCTCGCGAGCGACTCGGGTCACTTCCGCCGCGAAGGTCCGAAGCCGCTCCACCATCGCGTTGATCGTGTCCTTGAGCTCGAGAATTTCGCCCTTGGCGTCGACGGTGATCTTCTGGGAAAGGTCGCCGCTGGCCACCGCGGTGGTGACGTTGGCGATATTGCGCACCTGCGAGGTCAGATTTCCCGCCAGCATGTTGACGTTGTCGGTGAGATCCCTCCAGGTCCCTGCCGCCCCCGGCACTCGCGCCTGACCTCCAAGCTGTCCTTCGTTGCCCACCTCGCGCGCCACCGTCGTCACCTGGTCGGCGAAGACCCGTAACGTACCGGTCATGTTGTTGATCGTGTCGGCGAGGGCCGCGATTTCGCCTTTCGCCTCCACCACCAACTTTTGAGACAGATCCCCTTCCGCGACGGCGGTGACCACCTTGACGATCCCGCGCACCTGGTTGGTCAGGTTGTTCGCCATCAGGTTCACGTTCTCGGTGAGGTCTTGCCAGGTGCCGGCGACTCCCGGAACCTTGGCCTGACCGCCGAGTTTGCCCTCGGTGCCAACTTCGCGCGCCACCCGGGTCACTTCTCGAGCAAAGGTTCGAAGCTGTTCGACCATCGCGTTGATCGTGTTCTTCAGCTCGAGGATTTCGCCCTTGGCATCGACGGTGATTTTCTGAGACAGATCGCCGGTGGCAACGGCGGTCGTGACCGCGGCAATGTTGCGCACCTGGTTGGTCAGATTGCCGGCCAGCATGTTGACGTTGTCGGTGAGGTCTCTCCAGGTTCCCGCCGCGCCCGGAACCTTGGCCTGACCGCCCAGCTTTCCCTCGGTGCCTACTTCGCGGGCCACCGTCGTCACCTGTTCCGCGAAGGTGCGCAGGGTGCCGGTCATGTTGTTGATCGTATCCGCGAGAGCCGCGATTTCGCCTTTGGCCTCGACCACGAACTTCTGGGACAAATCTCCATTGGCCACCGCGGTCACCACCTTGACGATCCCGCGCACCTGGTTGGTGAGGTTGCTGGCCATGAAGTTCACGTTGTCGGTGAGATCCTTCCAGGTGCCAGCCACTCCAGGGACCTGGGCTTGCCCACCCAGTTTTCCTTCGGTGCCCACCTCGCGAGCGACTCGGGTCACTTCCGCCGCGAACGCGCGCAGCTGATCCACCATCACGTTGATCGTGTTTTTCAGCTCGAGAATTTCGCCTTTCGCGTCGACGGTGATTTTCTTCGACAGATCTCCGTTCGCGACCGCGGTCGTCACCAGTGCGATGTTGCGCACCTGGGATGTCAAATTGCCCGCTAAGAGATTGACGTTGTCGGTGAGGTCCTTCCAGGTGCCGGCCACGCCCTTGATGTCCGCCTGAGCGCCCAGCTTTCCTTCGGTACCCACTTCCTTGGCGATTCGGGTCACCTCCGCCGCGAAGGCCCGCAGTTGGTCCACCATCGTGTTGATCGTGTTCTTCAGCTCGAGCACCTCGCCCCGAACATCGACGGTGATTTTTTGGGACAAGTCGCCGTTGACCACCGCGGTCGTCACCAGGGCGATGTTTCGCACCTGGTTGGTCAGATTGCCCGCCAGCATGTTGACGTTGTCGGTGAGGTCTCTCCAGGTGCCGGACACTCCCGGCACTTTGGCTTGTCCGCCCAGTTTTCCTTCGATGCCCACTTCGCGGGCTACCGTCACCACTTGCTCCGCGAACACGCGCAGGGTGTCGGTCATATTGTTCATCGTGTCGGCCAGGGCGGCGATTTCGCCCTTGGCTTCCACCACGAACTTTTGCGAAAGGTCACCGTTCGCGGCCGCAGTCACCACTTTGACGATTCCCCGGACCTGATTGGTGAGATTGCTGGCCATCAGGTTGACGTTGTCGGTCAGGTCCTTCCAAGTTCCGGAGACGCCTTTCACGTCCGCCTGGCCACCCAATTTGCCTTCGGTACCAACCTCCTTGGCAACCCGCGTCACCTCCGCCGCGAAGGCGCGCAGCTGCTCGACCATCATGTTGATGGTGTTCTTCAGCTCGAACACTTCTCCACGGGCGTCGACGGTGATCTTCTGCGACAGATCGCCATTGGCGACCGCGGTGGTGACCTGGGCAATGTTGCGCACCTGATTGGTCAGGTTGCCGGCCAAGAGATTCACGTTGTCGGTCAGGTCCTTCCAAGTTCCGGAAACCCCCTTCACATCGGCTTGGCCGCCCAGCTTTCCTTCGGTGCCGACCTCTTTCGCGACTCGAGTCACCTCGGCTGCGAACATTCGAAGTTGCTCGACCATGGTGTTGATCGTGTTTTTCAGCTCGAGCACTTCGCCCTTTACGTCGACGGTAATTTTTTGGGAGAGGTCGCCATTCGCAACCGCGGTGGTCACCAGCGCGATGTTTCGCACTTGGTTGGTCAGATTGCCGGCTAAGAGATTCACGTTGTCGGTCAGGTCCTTCCAAGTTCCGGAAACGCCCGGCACCTTGGCCTGGCCGCCCAGTTTTCCCTCGATCCCCACCTCGCGCGCCACGGTGACGACTTGCTCCGCAAACACGCGAAGCGTATCCATCATGTCGTTGATCGTATCCGCGAGCGCAGCGATCTCGCCCTTCGCGGCGACCACGAATTTCTGGGAAAGGTCCCCGTTGGCCACCGCGGTCACCACCTTGACGATGCCTCGCACCTGACTGGTGAGGTTGCTGGCCATCAGGTTGACGTTGTCGGTCAGATCCTTCCAGGTACCGGAAACGCCTTTGACTTCGGCTTGGCCGCCGAGTTTTCCTTCCGTTCCCACCTCTTTCGCCACGCGCGTGACTTCCGCCGCGAATGCGCGCAGCTGTTCGACCATCGTGTTGACCGTATTTTTCAGCTCGAGAATCTCTCCGCGCGCATCGACGGTGATCTTCTGGGACAAGTCTCCGTTCGCGACCGCGGTCGTTACCAGAGCGATGTTGCGGACCTGAGTGGTGAGGTTTCCAGCGAGCAGATTTACGTTGTCGGTGAGATCTTTCCAGGTCCCCGAAACCCCCTTCACGTCCGCCTGGCCTCCCAGCTTTCCTTCGATGCTCACCTCGCGGGCAACGCGAGTCACTTCTGAAGACACCAGCCGCAGCCGGTCCACGAGTTGGTTGACCGCATTGCCTACACGGAGCGCATCGCCCTGCAATGGCCGCCCCTCGAAGTCGAGGGCCATTTTTTGCGACAGATCTCCCTCGCCGACATCGTTGATGATCCGAGCCATCTCCCGCGTTCGCCAGGTGACTTCCGCGATCATCGAATTGACCGAATCGATGCAGCTAGCCCACTCGCCGGCCACCGACTTCACCGAAGCGCGCTCGGCAGCCCGGCCTTCGCTCCCCAAGACCCGACTGACGCGGGCGATTTCCTGCAGCACCAATTGGCCTCGCTCCACCAAGTCGTTGAACGCATCGCTCATTTCGCGGCCAATACCGTCTATCCGCTCGGGCTGAACCCGAACGCTCAGGTCTCCCCTCCCGGCCGCCTTCAAAGAGTCGATCAGGGCCGCGCATTGGACCTCGAGATACAGCGTATAGGGATCAGGATCTTGAGGCCGCGTCGGAGCTGCCAACCGCCGCTTCGACGCTCGCTTCGGTTCCGGCGTCTTTCTCGGAAGCTCCATGCGGGACGAACCGCCATTTCGATTGTGTTTTACACTTTGCACACTACACCTATGATCCCGACGTTGCGCTGGACCAACCGGGGAAACTCGGGTAGGAAAATTTGTGCCATCCTAAGTACTTGAGCGCGATGTATGTCATCAAGCGCGCGGCTGCGAGGCCCACGACCTAGTCAACACTTGGCGGCCCGCCGTGCGCTCGGGATTGCAAGCCCTTGGTGCATGGCCACGCCAGTGCGACTTCATTACGCCTGCGGCGTATCTTGCCGCAGCAGATTCACCTTGTTTCGAACGGCCTGCAGTTGCTGCCTGAGCGAATCGGCCTGATGGGCCAGATCGGCGAATCCCAAAGCATTCGCGCGTTCGGCTAGGCTCGAGGCGCCTTGCATCAATTCTTCGATCCCCGGCTCCAATTCTTGAAGCCCCGCAAGTGCACCGCTTCCATCCGCTGCGGACGCGCTCAACTTCTGAAGCCCCAGATTGAGCTGTCGCGCACTCTCACCGAGGGTTCGATACCGTTCGAGAAGGCCCTGCAACGCCCGGCTGCGTTCCTGCACCTGCTCTGCCTGCTTTTGCACCCGGTCGGCCTGCCCTTCCTGCTTCTGCCGAAACTTGGCGATTGCCGCGACCACCGAGCCAAGCTGGCGTTGAAGCGCTTCGCCCAGTCCGGCAATCTCGGTAAGCATTTCCGAAGCACGCAACAGATTTTTTTGCGAATTCAGTGGTACCCGCTGAATGCCCTCGGTCAACTGTTCGAAGCGTCGAAAGCCCTCGTCCAGCGCCTCCGCCGCGGAGACCAGTTCCGACTCCTGCTTGGATCTGTTCACAGCCCCTTACCTGTCCCGTTCGATTGCTTTTCTTAGCGTTCGGCCCTCACCCGTAGTACGAAAGCTTGGCAACCAACTTAGCAACTGGGCATTGAGAGGTCAGCGAATCAATCGTCCATAGCTACGTTTTCCAAAATGGCTGTTCGACCAAAACGAGATCAGCAGGGTAACCCTTACCCAGGGAGTCATGGCGTGAGCAGAAGAGTTCTTGTCACCGGCGCGGCGGGCTTCATCGGCAGCCACGTTGTCGAAGCCTTACTGAGCCGGGGAGACCAGGTGGTAGGCATGGACAATTTCGACCCCTACTACGATGTAGGCCAAAAGCGGACGAACCTGGCCGAGGTGACGGCGGCGCCGGGTTCGAACCGATTTTACTTCGTCGAAGGGGACATCCGGAACCGAGATCTGGTGAACTCGATCTTCGCATCGCGAAACCTCGATGCGGTCATCCACCTGGCTGCGATGGCCGGCGTTCGGGCGTCGATCGAACAGCCCGACGTCTACGTCGACGTCAATGTCAGCGGAACGTTGAACCTTCTGGAAGCGGCGCGGGTTCACGGGCTTGGAAACTTCGTCTTCGCTTCCACCTCGTCGGTTTACGGCAACAGCGTCAAGCTCCCGTTCCAGGAGGACATGCCCGCCGATCGCCAGCTGTCTCCATACGCGGCCACCAAACGGGCCGCGGAGCTGCTGGGCCATACGTATCACCATCTTTACGGTCAGAACTTCACCGCGGTTCGGCTCTTCACCGTCTACGGTCCCCGAAACAGACCGGACATGATGGCCTTCAAGGTGCTTCAGAGCATTTACACCGGGCAGAAGCTGCCGCTCTATGGCGCCGGCAACATGTATCGGGATTGGACCTATGTGAGCGACATCGTGACAGGCGTTATCGCCGCCGCCGACCGGCCTCTGGGTTATGAGCTGTTCAACCTAGGCCGCGGCGAGCCGACCCTACTGCTGGAGTTTGTTCAGACGATCGAGGAGCTGGTTGGCCGAAAGGCGCGGTTCGTTGCGGAGCCTAAACTCAGCTCGGACGCCTCGGCCACCCATGCGGACATCGGTAAGGCACGCCAACTACTTGGTTATGCCCCCAAGGTCTCCACCCTGGAGGGCGTAACCCATTGCTGGTCCTGGTACCGGCGGGCGGTCCTGGGCATCGCAGGCGCGCGCCTGAGCGTCGCTCATTGAACGGATGGGCCGTGAGTCAGTTGCCCGAGCTGGAGCTGAGGGGGCGGGTAGCGCCATGGCGGCGCCTAGAATGGCTGCTGTTGGCGGTGCTGATCGTTTTCGGCTTCTGGCTGCGCGTTCGCGGCCTTTCAGAGCTCGGCTTCGCCGACGACGAACTCCACAAGTGGATGGCGGCCAATCGATACGTCCACGGGGACTTCACCGGCGACGACGTCGAACACCCAATGCTGATGAAGTGGCTGATCGCGCTGTGCCTGAAGATCGGCGCTCGATTCGGCTGGGCGCCCGAGTCGATCGTGCGCGTCCCCAACGTGCTGGCGGGAACCGTCTCGATTTGGGTCGTAGCCCAGTTGGGTCGGCGAGCGTTTGGAAAACTACCCGGGCTGTGGGCTGCCGGTTTGGCCGCCTTTTCCACCACGTTCATTGGCTATCAGCGCATCGCCAAGGAGGACACGCTGCTCGGTCTCTTCTTGATGCTGCTGCTGTGGTGCTGCGCGGAGGCCAAAGCGGCCGCCGATGATGGAGACACACGCGCGCAACACCGCTGGGAATACCTTGGGGCCGCCTCGCTCGGAGCAATGCTGGCCTCCAAATACTTCGTGTTCTTCACCCCGATTCCGGTGGTCTTCTACCTCTCCGTCCGTCGACTGAGCCGTTGGCGAATTCCCGTGCGGCGGTGGTTGTGGCTGACCGCGGTCAGTTTCGTGATCTTTTCGATCATCAACTGGACCCCCTTTCTCCCCTCGAGCTGGAGCTATTGGGGAGCGTACGTGAATGGGAAAACGGGACCCGTCCACGGCTCATTGCTGTTCATGGGCGAGGTGTTTCACAACTTGCCCCCTTATTGGCTGGCGGGAACTCCAGCCTGGTTCTACGTCGTTTTCGCGGCGGTTAAGCTCTCACCTCTTACCGTGCTCACCGCAATCGGTGGTTTGGTCCTCGCATTGTGGCAGCGGCGTCCGGCTCACCGGCTGATCCTGTCGTGGATGGGCGTTTGGTTCCTCTTGCTCTCGATCAGTGGATCGAAGTGGGGGCGATTTTTCAGCTCGGTGCTGCCAGCATTTCTGTTGCTGTCGGGATATTTCAGCGCTCAGCTCTTTGCCTGGTGGTCATCGCGGCGCATCTCGGCGTCCCCCAGCCGATCCGTGGCTGGGGCGGTGGGCGCGCGCTCACCCGCTGTGTTGGTGCTCGCACTGGTGACCCTGGCGCTGTGGGGCGGCGAAGCGCAGGCTTCGCTGCGCTATGCTCCGCATTACCGGCTCTACATCAACTGGCTCGGCGGAGGAGATCGGAATGTCGATTGGTTCTTCCCGCATTGCGACTATTTCGACGCCGGATTTCGCGAATCAGTCGCCTATGTGGCCGCCCATGCCGAGCCGAATGCGGAGCTTTCGACGGAGATCGACTGGCTGGCGCGATATTACGCGGAGCAGTTCGGGCGTTCAGATTTGACGTACACTCTGGTGCGGCAGGGCGAAAGCTGCCGACAAGGGCGGACATGCTACGTGATTGTCCAAGCCGGGCGCCTCTACTTTCTCAATCGAGAGGCGGTCAACAATCTAGAGCGACTGACGCCTTGGCATGTCGAGAGTATCCGCGGGCACCCGGCGGCCAAGGTGTATCGGCTTTCCGCCGGCGAGTCTCCTTTCCCCGACGAAAGCCTGGCGAGCACCAGAGCATCCCCCGAGGCTCGATGAGCGTTGCCGGCCAGAGCTGCTGGACACCCTTCTGGCCTTCGCGTTGCGCTGCTCGAGGGCCAAATGTTATGGCTCCAATCGTCAGGCACCTCCGTGGTCCCATCGACGGATTGGAGCGGATCGAGAAACCCCGATGAAGATTCCCCTCAGTCCGATGGAGAAGGTTCGCGCTACCGCAAAGTTTTTGGATGTGCGAGTGAATCGCCGGCCGGTGACCGTGTCTTTGGAAGTCACCAAGCGTTGCAACGCCCGTTGCGACTTTTGCGATTACTGGAAAATTACCGATCGCGATGAAATGACCGACTTCACCGATGTGGTAAAGCGCTTCGACCCCCTCATCGTGGTCTTCACCGGAGGCGAGCCGATGCTCCGGCGGGATCTGGTGCCAATCGTGCAGTCGATCAAGGGGATACCGGGATTTCGATACCTGACCTTGCTCACGCACGGAGGCTTTCTCTCGGAGCAGAAAATCGTCGAGTTGGTCGCGGCGGGAATCAACCAGATCAACATCTCGATGAACTATCCCGATCAGCGCCAGGACAAGGAACGGGGCATTCCCGGCCTATTCGAGAAGCTGGAACGAACGGTGCCGAAGTTGGTGAAGGAGGGTTACAACGTTTTCACCTTCGCATCGATCTTGATGGTCGACAACATGCACGATGCGGAGCCGCTCATCCGGCTGGCGCACTCCTGGGGGATCAACATCGCCTTTTCCGGCTACAACGACATGAAGAACGGAAATCAGGCGCACTTCGTCACCGAAGAAAAAATGCAAGAGTTCAGATCGGTGTGCGCTCGGATCATCCAGCTCAAGCGCGAGCTGAATAACGTGATCACCTCGGACTACTTCTTCCAGACCCTTCCCGAGTTCTATCTGAAGCGAGATCTTCCAGGCTGCAAGGCCGGGAAAGTGATGATTCATGTTTCCCCCAAAGGAATGGTCCAGCCGTGCGCCGAGTTGCCGGCGGTGTCTCACTACCGGGATTTCGTCCCGAAGGACTACCCAGGTCCAAACTGCGGAAAGTGTTTTGACGCTTGCCGTTCGGAGCCGCAGGCCCCGCTGACTTTGCGCCGGCTTGGGGAGCTCGCAGGACTGCTGTGAGCTTGCGCCCCTCGAGTTCATTCCCAGCGCGCGAGCGCGTCCGTCGGGTCTGGCTCCGCGTGATACTGGGTCTTTGCGCTGGGGTGGGAATCGCGGTGGCGATGGTGCTCTATCTGGGCATCTCTCAACGCGAACTAGTGCGAGACCTGCGACACGTGTTGGTTTGGCCACTGCTCGTTGCCGCGGCCGGGAGCCTGGTTTTGCTCGCGCTGCAAGCGCTTCGGTGGTGGATAGTGATGAGGCCGGTGCTTTCGCTTTCCTACTCTCAGGCGTACCGGGCGTTGGCAGTCGGCTACTTGTTCAATGTTCTGCTTCCCGCTCGCGCTGGAGATCTCCTCAGGGTGCAGTATCTGGGGAACCGGACGGGCGTCAGCCGCGCCAAGCTACTTGGCACCGAGATCGTTGATTTTTGCAGCGACAAGTGGGGATGGGTTGCCGCCTTTCCAATCGTTTGTCTACTTGGGGCCCCCCCGCCAGCGTGGCTGTTTCGCGCGCTCGCGCTGTTGAGCGGCTGCGTTCTGCTCGCCGCTTGCGTGCTTGCGCTGATGGGAAGCCGATTAGGAAGGACCACAGCCGCCGGAACGGCTTGGGGCCCTGAATGGCTGCGCAACCTGCGCGATGGATTTGCGGTGCAGCAGTGGAAGCGGCTGGCGTGGTTGGAGACCTTGATTGCACCCCTGCCGTGGTTGTGGGAGACCGGAGTCATCTGGGTTGCAGTGAAGGCGATCGGCTTTTCGCTCACCCCGATGCAGGCGTTCGCAGTCCTGACCGCCTTCAACCTGGCGATGGTGGTTCCTTCGCCGGCCAACATCGGCGCCTTTGAAAGCGGCGGAACCGTGGCACTGATCCAGTTCCAGGTGCCAAACGCCGCTGCGTTGGCGTTTATCTTTCTCTACCATTTGACCCAAGTGATCCCGAGCATGGCAGCGGGAGCGCTGGTGTTGATTCTCGAGGGAGAGGCCTTGTTTGGCCGTCGGGGGGTTCTCAAGGCCTCAGCCGGACGTCCGGCAACCTCGACGCGCGAAGAGCAAGAGCGCGTGCTCGGCCAGGCAAATCCGGTGCACGAAAACTAGCTGCTGACGACGAAGAAGCCATAATCTGCCTCGGCCTCGCTGTTCGTCTGGTCGCCGTCGCTCATCACGCCAATGCCCACCAGATCGGGCACATCGGAGAGGCTGCCGTTCGGATCGAAGTGGCGCAGGAATTCAGCGCGCGGATCAATGCTCTCCTCCACCCAAATGTTGGGCGGCCCTCCGGATTCGAGCAGGATGGTGTCCCGCGCGTAAAAGATGCTGCGCCGTGGGTCGCAGACGGTGCCCTTCACGCCTTCGGTGCTCCACGCGTACTTCAGGGTGTAGTACTTGAGCCCACGCTTGAAGGTGACGAAGACCGAAGCAGCAGAATCACCCACCCCTTTTCCACTACAGTCGTTCCCATGCGCAGGAAAAGCCTGAACTCTCCACCGCCATCGAAGCCGCTTGACCAGGGAGCGCAACTTTTCCGGCATCTCCATACCCAAGATGACGGAATCGAGCGTTGGGCGATAATGAGCGTGTAATATGGCGCCTTCGGGTTGCTCGATAACGTGATAATAATTGACGTTACCGGACTCGCGTTCGATGACCCTAAAACGATGAACATCGATCTTGGTCTGTACGAAAGCCTCTCCACCATCCGGGCCGAACCAGCCAGCCGAGACGAGCAGCAGCAAGCACGCAACCAGCGGCGGGAGTTTCATGTCGACCAGATCTTTAATCGGAGCGGCGCTTCTTTCTCAAATGAACGGTGAAGGTTTGTTCGGAGGTTGATCCACTCGACGTTTTCGAAGCTCGAAGCGGACCATTTCGACGGTCACATTTGGTGCGAGATTGCGCAAGTGGAGCTAATGTCACCGGGGCATACGCTCTCGACTTGGAGTCTCGCCTGTTCCGTCTGACGCGTGGAGGGATGCATGTCGTGTGGTAGAAACTTTCGCACAGGCGTTTCGAGCCAATGAGAGAAAGCCTCCTCACTGAGCTGGCGTGCCCGGACTGCCACGGGGACTTCGCGCTCGCAGACGCGCGGATCGCCGCCGGCCAGATCGCCGCCGGCGCACTCGCATGCCGAGGCTGCGGCCGCCGCTTCCCGATCGAACACGGCGTGCCGAACTTCGTCGCCGCCGGCGACCGCAAGGACGTGATCCAGACCTGTTCCGGCTTCGCCCGCAACTGGGACGAGTTCAACGACGTGATCCTCGACAATGAAGCGCTCAACGACGAGCTCTTCCGCGACTGGATCGCGCCGGTCGATCCGGAGAGCTTTCGCGGACAACTCTTGCTCGAGCCTGGCTGTGGCATGGGGCGCTGGTTGCGGGTCGCCGCTGGCTACGGGCCGCGCGCGCTGATCGGCGTGGATTACAGCACCGTCGCGTACACGGCTGCACGCAACGTCCGCGACCTGGAAAACGTGCACATCGTGCGCGCCGACATCCTGCGGCTGCCGCTGAAGAAGCGGTTGGAGATGATCTACTGCCTGGGCGTCGTCCATCACACGCCGGATCCCGCGCTGACTTTCGACCGGCTGGTCGAAGCGCTGGGCCCCAACGGCGTGCTGACCGTTTGGGTATATGGCGCCGAGAACAACGGATGGATCACCCGGCTGGTCTCGCCGCTACGCCGGCAGGTCACCAGCAAGCTGCCGCACCGGCTGCTTCGCCTGCTCTCGAAGCTGCTCGTGCTTCCGCTCTACGGCCTCGCCGCCGCAGCAACGCGAGTGCCACTGCCGTATTCTGAATATTTGCGATACTTGCGTCGTTACCCATACCGATACATGACTCACATCGTCTACGATCACCTTGTTCCCGAGATCGCCCACTATCTACCGCGCGCCGAGCTGGATCGCTGGGTGGAGAAACACGGGCTGCACGCGCAGGTGAGCTCGCGCAACGGCAACTCGTGGCGCCTGCTCGCGAGCCGGCTAGCGGAGGCGCTCCCGGTGGCGCTGCCGAAAACCGGATCCTAAGGTGAGGGCACTGAAGAGCTCATGGACCCTGCTCGCGGCGGTACTGGCGCTGCGGGCGGCGGGCTTCGCATTCGGCGTGTTGAACATCGACGAATCGGACTTTCTCGTCTTCGGCGCGGGACTCTGGAAGGGCCTGCTTCCTTATCGGGACCTGGTGGAGATCAAGCCACCGCTGGGCTACCTCACGTATGCACTGGCGGGGGGCATCTCGATCTGGCCGATCCGCGTGCTGGGCGTCCTCTGGGTGTTCGCTACCGCCCAGGTGTTGCGCGCCACCGCGCGCACCTGGACTGGAAGCGACGAGGCGGGATGGGCCGCCGCATGGCTGTCGTTGCTGGCAGGGCTCGTCGAGGTGCCGTCGTTTGGATCGGAGCTGATGATGGGCCTGCCCACCGCCCTGGCGCTGCTGTTCTTCGCGCGCGGGAACAGGGCGGCGCAACCTCTGAGGGGACTTGGTGTCCCCCAGCAGATCCCCTCCGCCACTCGTGGACTCGCCCGCGGGCCGACTCCGTTCGCTTGGGGAAACATGCTCGCCTGCGGAGTCTGTATTGGACTTGCGTCGCTCTACCGGCACCAGGGCGCAATTGCCGCGGTGGCACTGGGGCTGGCACTGCTCTGGGAGGCTCGGCGAGAGCCCGCGCGGTCGCTGCTGCAAATGGCCGTACTCGCGCTGGGGACGGTGCTTCCCTGGGGCGCCGCAGCCGGAGCCTGGGCTGCCCTCGGGCAACTCGACCAATTCGCCGAGTGGACAATATGGCGCAACCTGGCCTACGCGGGGCAGAGTTCCGCGCTCCTGCGCGGCGCGTGGGTGACGGTGGTGTGCTTAGCCGCCGCAGTGCTGCCCTGGGTGCTGGCGGCGAGAGAGAGCTTCCGGCCGCGCGAGGACGTCGTGTGGCGTGGGCTGTCGCTGCTGCTCTGGCTAACCTGGTTGCCCGTCTGTCTGGGGGGCCGCTTCTACGAGCACTACTTTCTCCAGTTCATGCCGCCACTCGCCGTCCTCGGAGCGCCCGGTGCCGCTAAACTGGCCGCGGGTTGGCCGCTGCACTCCAAGCGACTGCGGATTCGAATCGCCATCGCATGCTTGCTGCCGGTGCTCATAAACCAGGGGCTCGTCTGGGTTCGCGGCGCGCTCGGCACGTGGCCTGCCCAGGAGCCGCGAACGCTGGAGGTGGCGCACTGGCTGCGCAATCACAGTGCGCCCGAGGAGAGGCTCTTTGTCTGGGGACACTACACGCCGATCTATACGCTCGCGGATCGGCTGCCGGGCACGCGCTACGTCAACACGTCGGTGCACATGGGCAACTACGACCCCACCAATCTGCCGGCGGATTTCGATGCGCATCGCTTCCGTTCCGACTCGGACGTAGCCTCCACCTTACGCGACCTCGAGGCGCGCCGGCCCGCGCTGTTCGTCGACACAGCCCCAGCCGACATCCACGGCTGGGCGAAGGTACCACTCTCCGCCTTTCCACAGCTACAGTCCTACGTCGACCTGCACTACGTCGAGATAGCGCGGCCGGGCGGAGCAGTCGTCTACCGGCGGCGCGGCACCGCGGATCCGATCGCGAGCAGCACACGCGCGAATTGAGTTAGCGATTCTTTACCAGAAGAAGGGTTGGTTCTGGTCCGAGCTAGGCCGCGCTGGCTTGGGAAACTGACACCGCCCCCCACTGCCGCTGCCACAAGAGAAAGATCGCCATCGTCCAGAGCGGCTTGCGTAGGTCCGCCTGACCGCGCAAGTGCGCCTGCAAAAGCCGCTGCCCGGCGGCCGGCTGAAACACGCCGGATGAGGCGAGCGACTGCGCGCTGAACAGGTCTTCGAAGAGGGCTCGAAGTGGGCCGCGGATCCAGCGCGCGACCGGAATGCCAAAGCCCTTCTTGGGACGCCGAAGAATTTCTTCCGGCACCACTCCTCGCAAGGCGCGCTTGAGTACCAATTTGGTGCGCCAAAACCCAAGCTTTTGGCTCGATGGAAGTCGAGCGGCAAACTCCACCACGTGGGTGTCGAGGAAGGGGGCCCTCAACTCGAGCGAGGCGGCCATCGATGCCCGGTCCGCTTTCACCAGAATGTCGTCGACGAGATATCGGTCCAGATAGAACCGCAGCGCCGCGTCGATCGAGTCGGAGCCGATCCCCGCCGCTTCGGCCCGCCTGGCGTCCTCCAGCACTTGCCGGTACACGACTTCGTCGCGCATCCGGGTCAGTAAGTCGGGATGGAGCAGATGCTGCAACTCGCTCGGCACGAACGCACCGATCCACACCTGGTGGCGCAGTGGCGCGGGAGCAGAAATTCCTCGCAGAAGCTGCTTGAGGCGAAAGTCCAAGCTCATGTTGGTTTCGGCGGAGGGCAGGCGCTGAGCCGCATTCACCATCAACGAGCGTACCGGCTTGGGCAAAGAGGCGAGCAGCTGTGCCGGACGGTGGGCGAGGAAGGTATCGTAGCCGGCAAACAGCTCGTCGCCTCCGTCGCCCGCAAGCGCCACCGTCACCCGCTGGCGCGCGAAACGACAAAGCAGAAGCGTGGGTAGGATACTCGGATCGGCGAACGGCTCATCCAGCTGCGCGACCGCGGCAGGGATTTCGTCCAGGCATGCCGTGCCGGACAGCCGTTGAGCGTGGTGCTGGGTACCCAGCCGCTTTGCGGCAAGGCTCGAGTAGGCGGACTCGTCGAACGAGGGCTCGTCGAAGCCAATCGAGAAGGTCTCAAGACGGCTGCGGTGCCGCACCGCCAGAGCCGCCACCGCGGTGGAATCCACTCCTCCGCTGAGAAAGACTCCCACCGGCACATCCGCAACCAAACGGCGAGCCACCGAACGGTCGAGCAATCGCAGAAGCTCCGCCTCTGGTTCGTCCGGCAGCGCACTTTGGGAGGGCGCCGGGAGATCCCAATAGCGCCGGATCCGAAACCCTTTTTCATCCAAAACCGCGAGGTGGGCAGCCGGCAGCTTTCGAATCGAGCGATAGATGCTGAAGGGGGTGGGGACGTATTCCAACGCGAGGTACTGCACCAACGCCTCTTGGTCCAACGCTCTGGGCAAATCGCCATGACACAGCAGTGCCTTGGGCTCGGAGCCGAAGATCAGCCGGCTGGTGGGCAACGGTGGCGAATCAGCCAGCGGAAGCGCGCCGGACCAGCTGCCGGCCGACCCGAGCGCGTAATACAGAGGCTTCTTGCCCATCCGATCGCGGGCCAGCACCAGCTTTTGACTGCGGGCGTCCCACAGCGCGATCGCAAACATCCCGTGCACCCGCTCGACAAACGATTCGCCCCACTCCAGGTAGGCTCGCAACACCACTTCCGTATCGCTTCGGGTGGTGAACGCGTGACCCCGTTCTCGCAGCGTTTCGCGCAACGACTCGTGCTCGTACGCCTGGCCATTGAAGATCAAGGTGCAGCCTTCCCGCGTCATCGGCTGCGTTCCGCCGGCGAGATCCAGGATGCTCAGCCGGCGATGGCCGAAGCCGACCGGTCCTGCGAACAGGAATCCTTCCTCGTCCGGTCCCCGGTGGATGAGCGAGCGGGTCATCCGACGGACCGCCTCTTGATCCGGAGGCCGATCGAATCGAATCTCGCCGGCAATGCCGCACATTACTCAACTGCCTCGTGCAAATCCCCTCTCGAACTGGACGGCTCCAGCTCGCCCTCGCTCCAAGCGTTGATCCGCTCCGCAATCAAATACGGTCGTTTATCCTGGGACTCGTAATAGGTTCGGATCGTCAGCTCCGCCAGCAGGCCCATCAGCACGCTCAATACGCCCGCCAATGCGAACAGTACTCCGAGGAGAGGCAGAGGAGTCTCCACAAAATCCTTCGCCCCGATCAGTTTGTATCCCAACGCCCAGCTAAAGCTGACCAGCGAAAAAAACAACGCGATCAGCCCAAATCCCCCAAACAGGTAAATGGGCTTGGTGCTGAAATTCGCGAGAAATTTAACCACCAACAGGTCCAGAAGAACCTTCCAGGATCTTCCGAGCCCATACTTCGACTTCCCCGCTCGCCGAGCGCGATGGTTGACCACCATCTCGGTCACCCGCGCCCCCTGCCAAGATGCGTAGATCGGAATGAATCGATGCATCTCGCCATAGAGGCGGACGCCTTGCAGCACTTCGCGCCGATAGGCCTTGATCGTGCACCCATAATCGTGCAACCGAACGCCCGAAATTCTGCTGATCAGCCAGTTCGCGATCTTGGAAGGAAGCTTCCGGCCGAATTCATCATCGCGCCGTTTCTTGCGCCAGCCGCTGACCACGTCGTACAGCTGTCCCGGAACGCCGTCTTCGGACTGCCCTTCCAACCTCGCCAACAGCCGTTCAATATCCGCTGGATCGTTCTGGAGATCGCCATCCAAGGGGACGATCACCGCCCCGCGAGAAGCTTCGATCCCCGCGGCCAGCGCCGCGGTTTGACCCGAGTTGCGGCGAAAGCGAATCACCCGAAGCAGTGGCTCACGACGGCCAATTTTCGCGAGCGCGGCGAAAGTGCCATCCCGGCTCGCGTCATCCACCGCGATCACCTCGAAAGTTCTGCCCTGGTGGCGCAGAACATCGAACAGCTCCGCCAACAGCGGTTCGACGTTCATCTCTTCGTTGAACAGGGGGATAACAATCGAAAGCCGAGGCGCGTCCGCTTGGACCGCGACCTGCCGTGCCTCACGCATCTCCCGGGCTGCTCGGAGCGTCATCTTATTCACTCAGCGAATAGCACGAAGCCAAGCCTTTCGCTTGACACAATGACATTAGCGGGCTCGGACCTCCTGCAGGGGAACACCTACCCGCGCGGGAATCAGCAGCCGCAATGCCGGAAGGAGCACCAGCGCACAAATGATGCTGGTGACTTCCCCCACCATCGCGTACCAGCCAAATGACTGAAGCGCTCGATTGATCGAGAGCAGAAGAGATCCGTAGCCGATAATTGAAGTCCAAGAGCAAAGCGCTACCGGTGGCCCGACCTCGGTCAACGAGAGGAGAACGTCGCCGCCCCGCTCGCGAATCCGAGACACCACGTTGGCACCGTAATCAACCGCGATCCCAAAGGTAATCGGAAATACGATGAAATTGAAGAAATTGATTTTCAGCCCCAACAACACCCCCACTCCGCCCATCAGAATCACTCCAGCAATCAGGGAGGCGATCACCAACAAGCTCGCCCGCGCGGTGCGGAAGAAGATCACCACGAGAAGGAAAACCCCGGCCAAGGACAGCAACGTGGTCACCGGCCCCTCGTGCTCGATGTTTAGAAGAATGTCAGCAAACACCACGTTTTCCCCGGCGGCTTCGTAGAGCTTTCCCTTCACCGGCACGTTGCGCACCCCCTGGACGAAGGCCAACAGGTTCGCTCCAATCTCCAGCTGAGCGGTGGGCGTGGCGGTGACGATTGCAATTCGCCCGACCGTCCCGTCGCGCTCTCGAAACCTATCGACCAAGGTCGGCGGAGCCTCCGACACCAAGAGCGGTCTTTGCGCCGCCAGGTCCGGCCGCACTTGCTTAAGCCGTTCCCTTTCCTCCGGCGAAACGTGCTCGAGTACCAAATCGGAAATCATCGTCCGGATCTCCGCGATGATGGCGAGCTTCTGCTCTTGGTCGCGGGGCACGACCGACGACAGGGTCTCGCAACCTTCAATCAACTTGGACCAGCGCGGCTGCTGTTGGCGCGCTCGAATCACGTCGCAAAACAGGTCGGCTTCCTCCCACGAGGGCAATAGGGCGAGCGCCCCGGCGATCGACTTACCGAGGGCACTTTGGGCCCGATCATTATCGCGAAGTAGCTGGTCGTCTCCGCGAAGCCGGTTCGTCAGGTTCTGCAGATTGCGCTCGAGCGCGTAGGGCAGGTGCCGCACGAATAAGACGATCGAGATCAGAGCCGCGATGCCAAAGATGGTGACGATCGTCTTGGGACGAGAGAAGAGGCGCTGCAGCCAGCTTGGAACATGGGGCTCGACCGGTCCCGCAACCTTGCTGGCCCGCACCGGTCGGACTCTTTCAAAGACGCGCAGGATCGCCGGGACGAGCGCGAAGGTGTACGCCCAGCAAAGCAGCATCCCGATCCCACCGATGAATCCAAAATGTCGAAATCCCCGGTTGGCAGCCAGGATCAACACGCCGAAAGAAACGCTAGAAGCGGCCGACGCGAGCAGGGTTGCGCTGGCAGACGTGTTCGCTCCGTCGATCGCGGCGGCTTCAAGTCCAACTCCGGCGCGGCGCAGCTGACGAACGCGCGCGAGATAAATCAGTCCATAGTTGATGCCATTGCCAACGACGATCGCGCCCAGGAAAGAGGTCTGGGTATTGAGGTATCCAATCACGAGTCGGGTTAGACCGAAGGTCAGAGCGACCGCCGCGAGCACCGCAATCCCCAGCGCAACGGTCGATCGCAGGTCTCGGAAGAAAAGAAAAAGGGAGCCGAGGACCAGCGACACACAAAGCAAAGCGGTCGACGCGATGTCATTGAGAATCGCCTGGTACTCCGCCACGAAGAGCGGAAAGGTCCCTCCAAAGCCGACGCGCAAGTGGCTCTGATCCAGCTCAGGCCGATGGCGCTCCGCGATCGCCGCCATCCGCAACAGGAGCTGCCGGGCCTGACTGACTCCGAGGGCCGTCCCGGCGGGCCTCACCACCAGAGTAAGGGAACGTCCATCCGGGTGCACCAAATAGCCGTCCCGGTACATGGCAAAGCGCTCTTGCACCTGTTGCCGAGGAAGCGGGGTTTTTGGATCCAGCCACGGCAGGGCCTCGCTCGGGATCGGAGGCGGTGCGGGCTCCTCGTCATCCAGGTGCAACAGCAGCGGATTCGCCCGCGCCTTCGCCTTGGAGCGCTCTTTTTTCAGTGCGTCGCGCGCTTTTTGAAGCTCCTCCAGCCCCTGAAACAAAGGCCAATGGTCTTCGTACCAGCGCTTCACCGGCAACTCGTTCCACTCCACCGAGCGGATCGTCTCCGGCCCAAGCGAGAGGTACTCGCGAGCCAATTCGTCCGCGAGCTTCTCGGCTGCCGGCAAATCGCTCTCCGAACGAAGCATCTCCACATTGACCAGAACCGTGCCATCTCCACCCACCCGGCGGATCAATTCCCTGACGTGAACGACGCTTGGCACATCCGACGGCAAGAGCTCTTCAAAGGAGGAGCGGATCTCCAGTCCCGATGCCAGCCACACCGAGATGGCAGTGAGCACGCCGACGCCGAGAAAGAGCCGCCACGGATAGCGTAGGCCGAACTCGGTCACGCGGGTTATGATCGCCCTGCCTGCACGCGCAGCCCTGCTCACGGTCGGGTCAGACCTTTCCGACGACCGTTCTCGGCTCGGACCCCCATTGCCGACGAAATATCAGCGACGCCGTGCGCCGTCATGGCCAAACGCGGCTCGCTGCCACCACCAGCGGATCGATCCCGGCGGGAAGTAAAACGCTCGCCGGAGCTTGAACGCAAAATTCAGGAGTGGGTCCGAGAGTCATCTGCCTCTGCCAAAGGGCACCCTCCGGTGCGCCGGCCAGGGGACCCACGATCGAGAATAGTTCCTCGTAGCGCATACCGGCAGGCTTCGAGAACCAAGATTGCACCGGGGGACGATTCGGCAAGAATTCGCCTAGCCGTAGCCGGTAGATACCCGCGCACCCACCTGCCGCGGCTCGCGCAACCCGATCGTGCGGCTCCTGTCGTTCACCGCTTACCGCAGCGTCATTGAGCAACCCAATCGCCTGGAAATCCGTCACGCAGTACCAATCCTCGTACCCTTTACCAAGCGGCAACCAATCAGCCCCGCTGACCCGAAAAGTCGCAGAGCCGATGAACCCCTGGGGAGAATGAGCCCGCAGCGAAGCATGAAACCGGCTCAACTGTGCTTCGTAGGCCGGCTCGGTCAACTCGGCACGAGGCCAGTGCCAAAAGACGTAGGCAAGCATCATGGTGAACGGATATACCGCAAGCCAAAATTTTTAGAGGGGAGAGACCTTGACCCGACTGTGCTTCCTTGCGGCAGCGGTGTGGGCGTTTTCAGCGAAGTCGCCTGCAGCGGCGGAGCTCACCGCAATCGTGGGCGCAACCGTCTTACACCCGGAGCGAAGCGGCCCGAACATTGCTGACCCGCAAATGACGATTTTGCTGTCCGGCGAACGGATTTCAAAAGTGGGGCCATCGAAGTCGATTGCCGTTCCACCCGGCGCGAAAGTGCTCGACGCGACCGGCAAATGGGTAATTCCTGGGTTGATCGACTCACACGTCCACTTTTTCCAATCCGGAAATCCCTACACCCGGCCAGACGCGATCGATGCCAGAGCCCTGGTCCTGTATGCGCAGGAGACGGCCAGAAACAAGGCGCGGCTGCCAGCGACGTTCAAAGTCTGGCTGTCCTGTGGGGTCACCGGCGTCGCCGACGTGGGCGGGCCATTCTGGAACTTCGAGGTCCGCGACGCGGCAAACAAGAGCCCCGCCGCCCCTCGGGTGGCGGTGGCAGGACCGCTGATCTCGATGGTCGATCGACCACAACTGGATCTCGGAGATCCTCCGATCATCAAGATCACCTCTCCGGAAGCAGCGCGCGAGCTTTCGCAGAAGGAGCTCGCTCGCAAGCCCGATTTTCTCAAGGTCTGGTACATCCATGGCCCCTCGGACGATCTAGCCAAGCAGGAAGCGATCGTGAAGGCGACTGGCGACGCGGGCCATGCGAGCGGCGTCCGTTTGTTCGTGCACGCGACCGAGCTCGAAGTGGCCAAGTCGGCGCTGCGCGCGGGAGCCGATGTTCTGGTGCATTCGGTGACCGACAAAGCCGTCGATCAGGAGTTCTTGGAGTTGGCTAAGCGAAACCGAGCGCTTTACATTCCAACGCTGTTCGTGACTGACGGCTATGCGTTGGTGATCTACAACAGCTGGGAGCCCACCAGCGCCGAGAAGCGATTGGCCGACCCGGAAATTCTTGCACACATGCACGATCTGGAGAAGGCCCCAAAGGACAAGCTTCCGCCCAATGTCCGCACCAACATCCGCCGGCGCCTGAGCCTACGCCCCGGGGTATTGGACGTAGCGATGGAGAACCTGCGCAAAGTGTGGGACGCCGGAATTCCCGTGGCGATGGGAACCGACGCAGGAAACGTGGGAACGCTCCATGGCCCTTCGATTTACCGCGAGATGCGGATGATGATTCAGTCCGGTCTCACCCTCCGCGAGGTGTTGCTCTCGGCGACGGTCAACGGAGCCAAGGTACTCGGCCGGGAAAAGGACCTGGGAAGCATCGAACCCGGCAAGCTCGCGGACCTGGTGATCCTCGACGCGAATCCCTTGGACGAGATCGACAACCTGTCCCGCATCCATCGGGTCGTGAAGGGCGGAACGATATTTGATCCGGTCGAGTTGACTCGATCACTTCGCCAGTGAATCGACGACTGGCAGTTTCAAATTTACCAGCTCGGGATACTTGAGGCCGGTCCCAGTATTGAGCAGGAGAATTCGCTCCTTCGGGCGGATCGTGCCATCGCTGAGGAGTCGCTTCAAACCGGCCCAAGTGGCCGCGCCCTCGGGAGCGGGAAAGATTCCCTCTAACCGACCCATTTCGCCCATCGCCTCGACAATTTCCTGATCGCTCACATCCAACGCTGTGCCACCCGAATCGCGGATGACCTTGAGGATCAGGTAGTCCGCGACCGCGGCCGGCACCCGCAAGCCGCTCGCGATGGTGGCGGCGTTGTTCCACGCGGGCGCCTGGTTCAGTCCTTGCTGAAACGCACGAACGATCGGGGCACAGCCCGAAGCTTGCACCGAAATCATTCGCGGACGCCGATCCCCAATCAGTCCCATCGCTTGCAGCTCCTCGAAGGCCTTCCAGATTCCGACCATCCCCGTGCCGCCACCGGTGGGATAAACGATCACGTCGGGAACCTCCCAGCCGAACTGTTCCGCAAGCTCGAGGCCCATCGTCTTTTTGCCCTCCGCCCGGTAGGGCTCCTTCAGGGTGGAGATGTCGAACCAGCCCGCGGCCGCGGCTCGTTCCCGTACCATCGCCCCGCAGTCGTTGATCAGCCCGCGGACCAGCGTGACGTCGGCGCCATAAATGGCGCCCTCCTTTTGGTTCAAGCTCGGCGTATCCACCGGCATGTAAACGTGCACCGGTACCCCTGCCCTGGCGCCATAAGCCGCCAAGGCAGAACCAGCATTCCCGGCCGAGGGAATGGCAAATTCCTTCGCCCCCAGCTCGAGATTGCGTGACAGCGCGGCGGAGAGCCCTCGCGCCTTGAACGAGCCAGTCGGATTGAGACCCTCGTCCTTGATGAACAGCGATCTGCAGCCAAATTCCGCTGCCAATCTCGGCGCCGACAGCAGCGGCGTGTCTCCCTCGCCCAAGGTAATGATGAAACGCTCCTCGCGTACCGGAAGGATCTCGTTCCAGCGCCACATTCCTCGCGGGCGAGCCGCAACAGCTTCTCGGCTCAGGGTGCGCGCGGCGCGCTCGAGATCGTAGCGCGCGTAGAGCACCTTGTTGCAGCTCGGGCAGAGGGTCTGAATCCGATCTGCCTCAACGGCGCGACCACAGCCGGTGCATTCCAGATGCGAAAGCGTGCTGGGCGGAGTCCTACCTGCACTAGGTTGCATATCGATGCATCTGGCGTGAGCGCTAATTGCTCGGGGAAAGACGCGTCGTCTTCTCCGCAAGCCAGGCGCGGCTCGGTCCACTATCAACGCCATGGAATTCCAGCCCGGGAAATACAACGTCCTGCAGGGTCTGGCTAAAAATGTCGCGTTTGGTCGAATGCGGCAGAACTCCGTGCTGCAACAGCTCCGGATCTTCGAACCGCGGGGCGGCTGGTGCGAATAACCCCTCTGTCACCGTGCCCTCCAACATATCCGGCACGAGAGCGCCGAGAAATTGCACGTTTGCGGAGGAATGCTCGCTCGCCAAAAACGCCCAGCCGAGTCGGCTGTGGGAGACCTCGTCTCGGGCGATCTCCTGTAGAACGCCTTTCATCCATGCAGCGCGCGCGGCATGCAGAAGCGTAGTGAGCACGCTCATGCTTTCGGTTTCGGTGATGCAGCAGGAAGCAACCAGCTCGTAGAGGACCTTTTCTCGTTCCGAGAGCCGCCTGGGCGCAATCTCCGGGACCTGGTGTTCGTGGACCACCTCTGTGGCCGCATATCCATACTCACGCGCGACCTCGCGGCACAGAGCCGCATGTCGGCGCTCATCTTCAGAGGCGCGCTGGGACAGCTCGACCAGCAGCTTTGGAGCGCTCAGCGCGGCCAGGCGCCGACTCAGACGCCCAAAGCGAATTTCTGCTTCCAACTCCACCTTCCAGCGAAACGCCCAGGCCTCGGCTACAACCGACTGTAAAGCATCTGCGCACTGTGGACGCATCCGCCCGCTACCAGCCTTGGGCTCCTCCACCCTTTTCGCTACCGGCATCTCGCAAACCTCCTTGGCCTCGCCCTCCATCTGCCTGCGATCCCTTACCCGCCGCCGGGCCGGTCGCTCCGCTGCTGCAGGTTCCTGCACTGGTTGCGAGGGCCGCTCCTCCGATCACCAAAAGCTGAAAAAACTTCCTAATCCGCATGAGACCTCCGGATCTTCAATGACTTGACACCTTAGCGTCGAGAGTGTTGCGAGTCACGGTTGCTTTACAGGTTGTAAAGAAAAATTGGCTTAACCTTCCGAAGATAGGGGTGTATCACGACTCGCGAGCGCCTGCGTTAACGCCCGAGGGGGAACTGGCTGGCCGTCCAACAACATCCTCGCTTGACCACCCCAGGTCTGGGCGCTTGTCCAATCACGTCGTTTCTCTTCTCTCGCCTGCAGGGGAGGTCCGCCATGAACAATCAGAAGGCCCGTTTGCAGCTGTGCCTAGTGGTCGGTTTCGCAATTGCGGGTTGGCCGCAATTGAGTACAGCTCAGCCGACGGCTGAACAAGCAGTTCGACTTCTTGAGCAATCCACCTTCGGTCCCAATCCAGCCTCGATTCAGCACGTTCAGGACATCGGATTCGACGCATTTCTCGAGGAGCAGCTCAACACTCCCAGTACGGGTTGGACCGACTATGGGCTGTGCCCCGGGGATCCGGGCGCGCAGGGTAATCCGTGCACGCCCACCCGAGACTGGTACACGATGTATCGGGTGCAGAACGAGTTCTACCATCGAGCTCTCACCGCACCGGACCAGCTGCGCCTACGAATGGTGTTCGCGCTCGATCAGATCTGGGTCATTTCCGCGCAGGTGGTGGACAACTTTCAAAACGGTTGGATGGCCTACTACCTGTCGTTGCTCGACCAAAATGCTTTCGGCAACTACCGCCAACTGATGAATGACATCACGCTGAGCCCAGGAATGGGCAGGTATCTGGACATGGCAGGCAACAATCGAAACCACGAAAACGAGAATTATGCGCGGGAGATCCTGCAGCTATTCGATGTTGGTCTAGATGAACTCAACGATGACGGCACGCCGATGCTGGACGACTCTGGGCAACGCGTCCCCAGCTACAACCAGGACGTCATCGTCGCGTTCTCGAAGGTTTTCACCGGCTGGAACTTTGCACCGAACGTCACTACTCCCCCCTGCTCGCCGAGCCTTCCTTGCCAGAATTGGCGGGATCAGATGGTGCTCAATCAGAACAATCACAACATCGAATCCAAGACATTGATGGTGGACATCCGCTCGCCGGATCCGGTCGTCCTTCCGGCAAATCAGGCCGGCGCTGACGATCTCGCTCAGGGGCTCGACAACATCTTCTACAACCACAACCTGCCGCCGTTTATCGTCAAGCAGCTGATTCAGAAGCTGGTGACGAGCAATCCAAGCCCGGATTACGTGACCCGGGTGGTGCACGTTTTCCAGGACAACGGCTCCGGCGTTCGCGGTGACCTCCGAGCGGTGATCAAGGCTATCCTGCTGGACGACGAAGCCCGGAATCCCCCGGGGCAGGATTTTGGAAAGCTGCGTGAGCCGGTGCTTGCGATGACCACGCTTTTGCGCAGCTTTAACGCCGACGATCCGTTCACCGACTTCGTGCTGGGCGAGAGCTTTCTTCCGGGCAACTACCGCCTCGATGAGGATCTCTTCCGCTCGCCGACCGTGTTCAACTTCTATCCCCCCAACTTTCCGTTGGGCGGCAGCGGCCTGGTGGGCCCGGAGTTCGACCTTCAGTCCACCGCCCTGGCGCTAGCGCGGCTCAACCTGATGAATGCCCTCGTCTATATTGGCATCCCTCCCGACTCGAACCGGCCGCTGGGAACGAGAATCCCTCCAGCGGAGATGGCCGCATACGCGCAAAACGGGCCAGACAGTCTGTTGAACTCGCTCAACACCCTGATGCTTCACGGGACCATGTCGGCTGATATGCGGACCGTGCTGTTCAATGCGGTGTCGGGAATTTCCGATCCGCTCCTGATGGCAGAGTACGCGATCTATCTGATTGCAACGTCTTCCTCCTACCAGGTGCAGAGGTAATCGCCATGGCGCAAACACGACGAGAGTTTCTCCGCAATACCGCCTGTGGAACCCTGGCGGCGACCGCGATGGTGCGCGGCCTTGACAAGCTGTTCCTGGTCAATGCTTTCGCCAAACCGACCGACTTCACCGATTACAAGGCGCTGGTATGCGTGTTCTTGTTTGGAGGCAACGATGCCAACAACATCGTCATCCCTTACACGGACTACGCCCAGTACGACGCGATCCGGGGGCAAGGCGTCAATCTGGCGATCGCGCAGGAGAATCTGCTGCAGATTTCGCCCCCGAGCGCCGGGCGCGATTTCGGCCTGCATCCAGCGCTCGGCCCTGCGGGCAGCGGACTTCACGGGCTTTGGGGCCAGGGCAAGGTTGCAATCCTGGTGAATACCGGCACGCTGATTCAGCCGATCACCCGTGACGACTACCAGCGTGGGATCGGACGGCCGTATCAATTGTTTTCGCACTCCGACCAGGTAACCGCCTATCAGACCTCGTACGCCCAAGGGCACGCCAGCTCTGGCTGGGCGGGGCGCCTGGCAGATGAAGTTCAGGGAAGCCAGACGTTTCCGGTGGTGACGTCAATCAATGGCGTGCAGATGTTCAGCGCGGGCGTCTATACCAAGCCGCTGATTATTGGCACCGGTCGGCTCGATCAGGCGCTCACGGTTACCAGAAATTATCCGGAAATTGGTCAGCTGGTGCAGATCGAGCAGGCGGACGGCTCGCGTACGCTTGTGCAAAACAGTGCGAACCTCGTGTTCAACGCGCTGGATACGATGCGACAGCTCCGCGATATCGGCGACCCCACGATCAGCACGCCTTTCCCGAATACCGGGTTCGCGAACCAGCTCAAGCAAGTTGCGAAGATGATCAAAATCGCCCCTGCCCCACCTCCGGGCGGACTTGGGGTTCAGCGGCAAGTCTTCTTCGTGGCGATCGGTGGATTCGATACCCACAACAACCAGGGTATAGAAACTGGGCAGCAGGCCACCTTGTGGACGCAGATGAGCCAAGCAATGACGGCGTTCTACAATTGCGTTGACACCGAGCTGGGCCTCGCCTCGAAGGTGACCACCTTCACGATGTCCGATTTCAGCCGGACGCTGAAGCCGAACGATCCAGGCGACCGCGTAGGGACCGACCATGCCTGGGGCGGGCATCACTTCGTGATGGGAGGCGCGGTGAATGGCGGGGACTTTTACGGAACGTTCCCCCGCTTCACCCTGGGTGGCGACGACGACGTGGACAATGGCGGAGGAGCTCGAGGACGATTTCTTCCTACCATCTCGGTTGACCAATACGCCGCCACTATGGCGCTTTGGTACGGCTTGGATCCCGCCCACCTGCCGATCGTGTTCCCCAACCTCAGCCGCTTCACCCAGGCGGACCTTGGTTTCATGATGCCGGGAACGGCACCGGTTGCCTCCGCGGAGCGAAAGGGTTTGGTTCGCCGCGCTCTCGGATTCTGAGCGAGCACAATCCCTGAGGTATTGCCCGGCGAGGTGCAGGTTCGAGGGGCTAGCGGTCGCCGGGCGATACCTTGGGGTTCAGGATAGAACGCTACCCGGGCCGTGTTTATGTTGAAGCGATGGTTAGCGTACGCCCTTCACTGCTGGACCGATTGCTCCGCCCGCTCCACCGTTGGGTATGGTCGGATCGGCGGCGGCGAGCCAACAAGTTGCTGCGCTTTGCTGCGACCGAAGCCGACGGAGGGCACGATCTCTCCCGGGCCGCAGAGCTGACGAACGACGCGCTTCTCCGTCAACTCTACTTGCGTCATGCACTCGACGAGCATCGACACGCCCGCCTTTTCCGAGACCGCGGCCTGACGTTGCTGACCGAATGCCAGAACGGAGAAGCGTCTTGGTCTCGCTTTGAGGCGAATTGGTTCTCCCCCGGCGAGCGGGGGCTCGACGATTTGCGCGTGGACAAGGACCCGCAGGACGGGCTGCTCGCGTTCTTGCACCTTTCGGAAAAAGCGGCTGCCCGTCGTTTCTGCATCTATCAGGAAGTTCTGGTGTCCGATCCAATGACGCAGTCGGTATTCAGGGACGTCCTGAAGGACGAGGCATTTCACATGGCCTACACCTACAAGCAACTGGCCCGGGTCTCGCCACGCCGCCATGGTTGGCGGTTGTGGCAGGCACGCCTTGTCCGAGTGTGGAAAGCCTACCTGCGACTGATGGTCGCCGTGGCAAGCGTGATCGGTACCGCCCTGCTCTTACTTCAATACTTTCTGTTGCTCCCACCGTTCGCGTTGCTCGCCAAGAGGGGTGCGCTGAAGGAACCGCCGGGCTGGTGGACGCGTCGTCCAGCCAGCTCCCTCAAGAGTCAGTACTGACGATGAAGATTCTCGGCATCTCCGGCCATTACCATGACTCCGCGGCTGCGTTGGTGATCGACGGCCTGCCGCGCTGCGCTGTTCAGGAAGAGCGACTCTCCCGCAAGAAGGGCGACGCGGCGTTCCCCTTAGCCGCGGTGGAGTGGTGCCTCGAGACCGCGGGACTCGAGCCAGAGCAGCTCGACGCGATCGTTTTCTACGAAAAACCGTTGCTCAAGTTCGAGAGAATCCTGACCTGCGCGCTGCGATCCTTTCCTCGATCCTGGAAGAGCTTTCCCTCGGCGATGAAGCGTGCGCTGGGCGAGAAGTTATGGGTGAAGGGCACCATCGCGTCTCACCTGAGAGTCCCTTCTAGCCGAATTTTGTTTACCCAGCACCACGAGTCCCACGCGGCCGCCGCGTTCCTGACGGCGCCGACTCACGAAGCGGCCATTCTCACCGCCGACGGAGTAGGCGAATGGGCAACTACGACCACTGGGCACGGGGTGAAGCGGGAGAACGGTGAAACACGGATCGAGCTGTCCCGGGAAATTCGCTTTCCCCATTCGCTGGGAATGCTCTACTCCACCTTCACCGCCTACCTCGGGTTTCCCGTCAACGAAGGCGAGTACAAGGTGATGGGCTTGGCGGCTTTCGGTAAGCCGGTGATGCTCGACGCCGTTCGGCAGCTCATCCAGCCGACCTCGGATGGGGCGTTTCAACTGAATCTGGACTTCTTCGAGTTTCACGCTTCGGCGACGAAGTCGTATTCGAAGCGCTTCGTCGAGCTGTTTGGCCCTCCGCGGTCGCCCGATTCGCCGATCGCACTGCACAGCCCTGACGGCGAACGCTTCGCAAACATTGCGGCCAGTGTTCAGCGCGTCCTCGAGGACGTCCTCGTGGATCTCGCCGGACGGCTGCATCGCGAGACTGGTCTGAGCGACCTCTGTCTGGGCGGGGGCGTAGCTCTCAACGGTTGTGCCAATGCACGCATTCTTCGGGAATCCGGATTCGAGAAGGTGTTCGTCCCGCCCGCTCCCGGCGACGCGGGCTGCGCGCTAGGAGCCGCGTTGTGGGCGGACCGGATTTTTTTCAAACGCCCGCACCGGGAAGTTCCCGACCACCCGTTCTGGGGCCCAGTCGTCGAAGCCCGCGAGCTGGCGCGCGTGGCGAGAGAAGATGGCCTGTCCCTGGAGGAGGTAGAGGATCCGGCGCAGTTTCTCACCCGGGTGGTTGATGCGCTCATTCAAGGCAAAATCGTCGGTTGGATGGAGGGAGCCTGCGAGTTTGGCCCGCGGGCGCTCGGCCATCGCAGCATTGTGGCGGCGCCGGCGCCGGTCGCGATTCGCGAACGACTCAACCGCACCATCAAGTACCGGGAGGAGTTTCGCCCCTTCGCTCCCGCCGTTCCGATCGAGGTGGCGGCCCGCTACTTCGAGCTTCCACCCGGAGGCGAACGGCTCTCGCGATTCATGTCTGGGGTGTTCCCGGTCCGCGCCGAATGGCGGCATCGCCTGGCCGCGGTGACCCATGTGGACGGCACGGCTCGAGTACAGGCAGTCGATCCGGAAATGGCGCCTCGCTTTCATGCTCTTTTGAAAGCTTACGGAGCGAGAACCGGCGTGCCTGTGCTGCTGAACACCTCCTTCAATCTGGCGGGCGAACCGATCGTCAATCGGGCAGTCGAGGGCTATTCCACTTTCCGCCGATGTGGCATTGATGTTCTCGTCTCGAGCCCATACCTGGTCTCGAAGACCGCGGCGGAGTCATCGGTCCCTATGCTCGAGGCGGTGGGATGATCGTCAATGGATCCGGGCGTCGCGTGCCGCTCTTTGCTGGCTTGTCCAAAGTGCCTGGGTCGCCTGGCCGAATGGGCTTGCGTGCGCTGTGGAGCAAGATACGAGAGCCCGGGGGGAATCCCACGACTGCTGTTGCCTCTGGATGCCCCAACCGAACGCGTTCGGCGCTTCTATCAGGTATCGCCGTTTCCTGGATATCCGCCGCGCGAGGATCTTGCCAGCTTGCGAGCACGCACCAGGCGCAGCGACTTCGCCCGTCGACTTGACGCAGCGATTCCCGCAGCGACAACGGTGTTGGAGCTGGGATGCGGAACCGGTCAAATGTCGCTTTTTCTGGCGAACGGCGAGCGGCGGGTGGTGGCGACCGACGTGGCCAGAGCCCCGCTGGAATTGGCCTCGCAAGCTGCCCGGCAGATGGGAGTCGAGGGCGTACTCTTTGTCGAGACGGACCTGCGGCAGCCCGGCCTACAACCTGAGTCGTTCGACGTGGTCTGCGCGCTGGGAGTTCTTCACCACACTCCCGATCCACGTGCCTCCTTCGCATCGGTTTCACGCCTGGTGAGACCCGGAGGCACAGTGGTGGTCGGGCTCTACAACGCGTTTGCCCGGTTCCCCCATCGGCTGCGCCGGGCAGTGGCCCGCGCGAGTGGCTTTCGCTGGTTTCCATTCGATCCGATTCTGCGAGCGCGCGCCGATGAACCCTCTCGACGAGAGGCCTGGATCCGAGACCAGTATCGGCATCCCGAGGAGCACCGTCATACCGTGCGCGAGGTGAAGAGATGGTTCGCCGAAAATGGAATTTCCTATTTAAGGACGGTTCCGGACGCACTGCTGGATGCATCCGAGGAGCAGAACCTGTTTTCTCCCGCCGAGGACAGTTGGGGCCTCGAAGAACTGCTCGCTCAAATTGGATGGATGGCAACTCTCTCCCACGAGGGAGGTTTGTTCATCGCGATTGGACGGCGACCTCCGCTCGCTGGCTCTCTTCCAGCCCGGATGTCAAATGAGCGGTGAAGGTCGGCAGATCAATGTTTGCTCCGCAGACGATCAGGCCGACCCGCTTGCCTCGAAGCTGCTCGCGTAAGGGTCCGACGAGCGCAGCGGTGGCCGCAGCCCCCGCTGGCTCAACCGCCAACTTTGCCTCCTGGAACAACAGCGCCATCGAGCGCCGCAAGGCGCTGTCGTCCACCAGCACGAGCTGATCGACGAAGCGCCGACACAGCGCGAAGCTGTAAGGGGCAGCGTAGGGGGCGCCCAGGCTGTCAGCGATGGTTCGGACCTGGTCGATTGCCTCCGGCTTTCCAGAGGCAAAGCTGCGGTGCATGGTATCCGCTCCCTCCGGTTCGACCCCGAACACCTTGCAACGCGGCTGCGACTGCTTCACCGCGCTGGCCACGCCGGCGCACAGCCCGCCGCCACCAATTGGAATGATCACCGCGTCCAGCTCGGGGACTTGCTCGCATAGCTCATCGCCCAAGGTGGCAGTGCCCAGTGCAGTGAGCGGTCCCTCGAAAGGGTGCACAAACGTCCGCCCCTCCTCCGCCTCAATCTGGTGGACGCGCGCAAAAGCGCGGTGCACGTCCTCCACCAGTTCCACTTCGGCCCCGAAGGTTTTGCAACCGGCCACCCTTGCCGGATTTGCGGTCTTTGGCATCACCACCTTCGCGCTCGTACCCAGCACTTGCGCGGCATAGCCCACCGCCATCGCGTGGTTGCCCGCGCTGACCGCGGTAACCCCGCGCCGCAACGCAGCCGGAGGAAGCGCGAGCATCACGCTCAGTGCACCCCGTGGCTTGAAGCTGCCCGCAAACTGAAAGAGCTCCAATTTGAGAAACGTCTCGGTTTGGGGCCCGACCGCCTTGGTCAACAACGGACCCCGCCATTGCCAGATCGGCGTCTGTCGAATCCACGGGCGGAGTCGGTCGCGCGCTTCGCGGATCTCGGCCGGGGATGGGGGAGCCGCCGAATCGTCGCTCATGATTCGGGAGTAACATCTTGCATGCGGAATGCAATGGCCGCAGCCCACCCTCGTAGACGCTGACGAGACGCTGTGGCCCAAGTCCCGGGCGTGGCATCGCGGGCCGTGAAAGACACTCCACCACTCCACCCTTTCTCGGTTCCGCGACGAAGTTTTCGGCGCCCGCCACGCCCGGGATCTTGGGCGCTCGTGGTCTCTGGAATAAAAAGCGGTGATCCAGGTTGCCGAAAATACAAGGAGAATCTGATGCAACGAGCTGCTCTTGCACCGATCGGGCTGATCCTGCTGTGCGGGGTGGCTTCTGCCGCACCTCAAGACAAATCGGAATCGCGCAAACACGAAATGCACTTGCTCTTGCCCTGGGGGGGCGGGCGCTTGGGCGTGCAAGCCCTGGAAATTTCCAAAGAGGTTAGGGAAGTGCTCGGGGCCCCCGCGGACGCGGGCGTCTTGGTGAACCGAGTCGAGCCGGAGAGCGCCGCCCTTGAAGCCGGTATCAAACCGGGGGACGTGATTGTTGAAATCGATGGGCAGAAGGTGGCGGAGGTTGCAGACATCCGAGAGTCGCTTGCCGACAAGCAGGCAGGACAGAAGGCGAATGTGACAGTGATCCGAGGAAAGAGCCGTCAAACCCTCGCCGCCACCGTCAAGGACAGCGGCCACGCCATGGGGCGGATTCGATTTCCAGATGATCGCTTCTGGAATGAGGAATTCGGACCTGGTCTTCGCAAACAACTCGACAAGCTTCAGGAGCGAGTGGCCGAGCTCGAGAAGAAGCTGCAGAACCTTGATCCGCGGCGTTAACTCGGACCCTTGAGTGCGCGTTCAAAAGCGCGCAGAGCCTCCTGATCGAACAACACGAAACGGACCCGGCGGATGGTTGGAGCCTGCTCGAGCGCTGAGCGAATCGTCCGAATTGCAACCGACGCTGCCTCGTCTAGCGGGTATCCGTAAGCGCCAGTGCTGATTGCAGGAAATGCAATCGTTGAGCAGCCCGCTTCGGCGGCCAGGCGCATTGCTTCCCGGTAGGCCGAGGCCAGCAGCTCCGCTTCACCGGCCGGGTCGCGACCGTATCGAGGTCCGACTGCGTGGATGACGTACTTGGCCTTCAAATTGCCCGCTCCGGTTACCACCGCACGCCCGGTGGCGCACCGTCCCTGTCGTGCCACAATCGCCTTGCACTCCTCGAGAATGCGAGGGCCACCGGCGCGGTGGATGGCACCGTCAACGCCGCCGCCTCCGATCAGCCCCGAGTTCGCTGCATTAACGATCGCATCGACCTCCTCGAGGACGATGTTTCCCAGGACCAGCTCGATCATGGCTTTTTTCGCCGAGAAGGACGAACTCGCGGAGGCTCGCCAAGCTGCTTCTCATAATGCGGCGGCCATGGCGCATCGCCCAGGCCCGCTGATTCTTGCCGCGCCGAGAGCTCGAGCAGCGATTCAAGGCTGTAGGAATTCGCATCCAGCTGCCCAGCGGGATCTCCGATCGAGGAAAAGCGCGCCGGTACGGTTTCCAGGGTGAAGTCGCGCGGGTCGACTTGCGGCACTTCCTCCCAGGTTAGCGGCGCGGAAACACGCGCATCCGGCGTTGGCCTGACCGAGTAGGCTGAAGCAACCGTGCGGTCCTTGGCATTTTGGTTGTAGTCGAGAAACACCCCATGCCGCTCCTCCTTCCACCATTTGCTGGTGGCGATCGACGGAGCGCGCCTCTCCACTTCACGCGCCAGCGCCAGTGCCGCTCGACGGACCTCGGAAAACGTCAACGCTGGACGGATGCGCACGAAAATGTGAATTCCACGAGAGCCCGACGTCTTGGGAAATCCAAGCAATCGGTGCTCGTCTAGCACTTCGCGGACCAACAGCGCTACCTGCTGCACCTGCTTCCAAGAGCTGTCCGGACTTGGATCCAAATCCACTCGCAACTCATCCGGATGCTCGAGATCATTTCGGCGCACCGGGTGAGGATGCAGATCGATCGATCCGAGATTGATCACCCAGGCCAACGCCGCGGCGTCGTTTGCCACCACCTCCTCGGCGGATCGACCCGAGGGAAATCGGATCACCACGGTTTCGATCCAGGGTGGTCGCGCTGACGGAGCTCGCTTCTGGTAGAAAAACTCGCCCTCTACGCCGTTCGGATAGCGCTTGAGAACGATCGGACGCTCTCGAACTCCTCGCAGCGCGCCGTCCTCGACTTTCAAGTAGTACTGCACCAAATCCAGCTTGGTCAGCGACCGCTCGGGGAAAAAGATCTTTTCTGGATTGGAAATCTTCACCCCGCGGCCATCCAAGTGCAGCGTGACGGAGGAGCCGCGGGCGGTCACTGGTTCTCCGGCAGCAACGAGCCTAGCCGCTCAGCGGACCACAAGCACCGACCGCCCCGCGTGGTGTACGACGCGATCGCTGACCGAGCCCACCAACCAGCGTCCCAGCGGACCGATTCCCCGAGCGCCGACCACCACCAGGTCTACTTTGAGCTTCTCGGCGTTCCGGACAATCGTCTCCGCGGCAGTCCCGGTATCGACGATTTTGTCGATCTGATCTGCCGGAGGGCTGCCCACCACTTCGTCCAGTAACTTGTGGGCAGCCTCGATCTCCTCTGGCGTCGAGCGTGGAAACTCGAGAAACGAGTCCATCGGACCAACGGCGATCACCCGGGGCGGCTCAATCACGAACAGAAGCGTCAAACGCGCGTGGACCTGAGCGGCCAGCTCCTTGGCGAACTGAGCCGCCTTCCGGGAGCCTTGAGATCCGTCGACCCCGACCAGCATGTGACTGACCATCTGCAGCCCTCCTGACCTCAGTTTGCAGAGAAGGATGTCACTACGGAAGGGCAAATGCGACCGAGATTGACAGCGGCTTTTGTGCCCGGCAGGGTGCCGACTCTATGGCAGGCTCGAAAAGCTTCAGCATTGGTCTGATCCAGATGCGATGCGCTGCAGACCCGATCAGAAATCTCGAGGTCGCAGTGAACCGAATCCAGACAGCCGCTCGAGAGGGCGCGCAAATAGTCTGTTTGCCGGAGCTGTTTCGGTCCCAGTATTTCTGCCAGCGCGAGGATCCCAAGGCGTTTGAGTTGGCGGAATCGATACCCGGTCCAACCACCGAAGCGCTTTCCGAAACCGCGAAGAAAGAGGGCGTGTCGATCGTTGCGTCGATCTTCGAGAGGCGAGCCGCCGGCGTCTATCACAACACCGCAGTGACCTTGGATGCAGATGGAAAGCTGCTCGGGCTGTATCGCAAGATGCACATCCCGGACGATCCGCTCTATTACGAAAAGTACTATTTCACGCCCGGGGATCTCGGTTTTCGTGCCTTCGGAACTCAATTTGGTTCGATTGGTGCGCTGGTGTGCTGGGACCAATGGTACCCGGAGGCTGCCCGGCTGACCGCCTTGGCCGGAGCGAACGTCCTTTTTTACCCGACCTCGATTGGTTGGCATCCGAAGGAAAAAGCGGTTTATGGCGCGCAACAGCTTTCCGCCTGGCAAACCATCCAGCGCGCGCATGCCATCGCCAATGGCGTCTACGTCGCCGCAGTCAACCGGGTCGGCCACGAAGGACCGGCGGAGGGCGGTCTGGAGTTTTGGGGAAGCTCGTTTGTTTGCGATCCTTTCGGAGTGATGCTCAAAGAGGCGTCCACCAACGAAGAGCAGACATTGGTGGTGGAGTGCGATCTCAGCCACCTCGAAGAGGTTCGGAGAAATTGGCCTTTCCTGCGCGATCGCCGGATCGACGCTTATGGGCAGATCACCCAGCGGCTGCTGGACCGGTGAAGTCCCCCACTCTTGAAAGCCCTGCCGCGGCCGGGTTTCGCATGCCCGCTGAGTGGGAGCCGCATCAGGCGACTTGGCTGGCCTGGCCGCACGACCCGTCGGACTGGCCCGGCAAGTTCGCCACGATTCCCTGGGTCTACACCGAAATTGTTCGGCATTTGATCCGGAGTGAGCGGGTTCGGATTTTGGTCCAGAGCGCACGGGAGCAGCAAGTCGCCTCCTCGATGCTGCGCAAAGCAGGCGCGACGTTGGAGAGGGTGGATTTTTTCAGAGTTCCGACCAACCGAAGCTGGGTCCGAGACTACGGTCCAATTTTCGTGAAGCGCGGCGACGGTGAAATCGCGATCGCAAACTGGAAGTTCAACGGCTGGGCGAAGTACCACAACTATCAGCTCGACGATCGAGTGGTCGATCGGCTTGCCCGCGCTCTGAAGGCGCGCCAATCGAAGCCCGCGATCCGGGTGGGAAAGCGCGAGCAGCGGATCGTATTGGAAGGCGGAAGCATTGACGTCAATGGCGCCGGAACCCTACTGACTACTGAAGAATGTCTGCTCTCTCCAATCCAAGCCCGTAACCCGGGGGTCTCGAAGGAAGAGCTGGAACGAGTGCTGAGCGCCTACCTTGGGGTCCGGAAAGTTCTCTGGCTTCACGAGGGGATTGCCGGCGACGACACTCATGGGCACGTCGACGATATCGCTCGATTCGTCGACCCGCATACGGTGGTTCTGGCGACCGAGGACAACGAGAGCGATCCGAACGCGCAGAAGTTAAACGCGAACCGCGCTCTGCTCGAATCGATGTCCGATCAAGATGGCCGGCCGTTGCGTTTGGCCCTCCTGCCGATGCCTGACCCAATTTACTTCGAGGGCCAGCGCCTTCCAGCCAGCTATGCAAACTTCTACATCGCCAATGCAGCAGTTCTCGTTCCCACCTTCAACGACCCGAAGGATAGGCTGGCTTTGCGGGTGCTGGGGGACCTCTTTCCGAGCCGAGAGGCGATCGGAATCCATTCGGTGGACCTGGTCCTCGGTTTGGGAACGCTGCACTGCATGACCCAACAGCAGCCTGCTCAGCAGAAGGAGTGAAGCAGCTTGCCCAGTCGTTGAATGCCGGTTGCGATCAGCTCGGGAGAACGGTTCGAAAAGTTGAGCCGCAAAAAGTGATGCTTCTCCGGCTTGGCAAAGAAGGGCGCTCCGGGAACGAACGCGACCTTGTGCCGGATTGCCTCCTTGAGCACGGCTTCGGCCCGAACCTGGGCCGGCAGCTCGACCCAGAGAAACAGACCACCCTCGGGCGAAGTCCAGCGGACGTTTTTGGGAAAGTACTCCGCCATCGCGCCAAGCATCGCGTTCAAGCGTTCCCCGTAGACTGAGCAGATCTCTGCGACGTGCCCGTCGTAATCGAACGTTTCGAGCAAGCGCGCTACCGCGTGCTGCAGGAGCGTGCTGGTGTGCAGGTCCGCGGCTTGCTTGGCGGTGGTCATTGCGCGGAGCACCGGCTCGCTAGCGACCGCCCATCCGATCCGCAGCCCTGGGCTGAGCGTCTTCGAGAAGGTGCTCAAGTAAATCACCAAGCCATCGCTGTCCATCGCCGCGAGCGACGGGCGCCAAGTTCCGGCATACCGAAGCTCACCGTACGGATTGTCCTCGACGATCGGCACTTCGTAGCGTCGCGAAAGCTCGATCAAGTGCTGCCGGCGCTCGAGCGAGAGCGATGTGCCTTTCGGGTTGTTGAACTCCGAGATGACGTAGATGAGTTTGGGAGAGGACTTTTGAAGTATCCGCTCCACCTCGTCTACCCTCATTCCACTTTCGTCGCTGCCCACCGTGACAAAGGAGGCTTCGAACCCTCCAAAGGTCTGCAGCGCGGCGAGATAGCATGGGTTTTCAACCACCACCTGGTCGCCCCGATCGAGAAAGACCTTGGCGATCAAGTCGATGCCCTGCTGCGAGCCGCTGGTGATCAGGACCCGATCCGCGGTGGCGGCAATCCCTTGCGTCCGAATTCGATTCGCAATCCATTCGCGCAGCGGTCGCCAACCCTCGGTCGTGCTGTATTGCATCGCCGCCGCGCCGTCGCGCTCGAGCACATCCGACAGCGCCTGCGCAAGCGGCTGCACTGGGAATAGCTCTGGGGCGGGAAGGCCACCCGCGAACGAAAGGACTTCCGGCCTCTCGGTGATCTTGAGGATTTCCCGGACCGCCGAGGCCTTGATCCGGGACATCCGAGAGGCCATCCGATACTTGCGGGAGGCGACAGCGGGAATCGGTACGACGTTCATGCACCCTCCTTGGATCGGCCGATCACCCGCAGTCGGCTCGACGAGTGAGAAGCCTCGATCCGGGTGCTCTCCTTGACCGAGGCGAGCACGATCGTGGTTTGGGACCGGGTCACGCCCGGAATGGTCCGCAGTAGCTCTGCGATAAAGTGGTCCAAACTTGCGGTGTTCTCCGTCTTGATTTTCAGAAGATAGGAGTACTCTCCCGCAACCCGGTGACACTCGAGAACCTCGGGGAAGACGATCATCTTTCTCGCGAAGCCGGCGTTGAACCTGGGGTGTTCGATGCTCACGCCGATGAAAGCGGTAATGTCTTTCCCTAGCTGGTGGGCATCCACTTGAGCGACGTAGCCGGTGACCACTCCTTGCGTCTCCAGCTTGCGAAGTCTCTGGGCCACCGCCGACTGAGAAAGGCCAACCGCCTCGGCAATCTCCTGCTGGGTCATCCGCGCATCCCGCTGCAGTAACTCCAAGAACTTATAATCTATCTCGTCAAGCATGGAATAACGAATATATTATAAGTATCTTTTGGTCAACATGAATTAAATATTTGTACGGTCGACTTTCCGGATTGGCTGTGGCCAGATGCGCCCGTCCGGATTCAATGGCTCCAAGTAAACCGGGGCACTTCGAGCTGGGGATGGCGCTCTTGGCCGTCTTGGGAATCGCTCGCGCCAGCTATTTTCATTTGAACCATCCGGGCTCGGGGTTGCTTGCGACCGGCGAAGCGATCGATCCCACCTACGCCGAAATCCGGCGCGACCTTCCGGACCAGCCGCGGCTCGGCTATCTCTCGGATGTTTCCCCAAGCTTCGCGCTCCAGGATCGCTACTGGCTGCAGGCTTCTTATGCGCTGGTTCCCCATCGTCTGGAACGCGAGCTTTCGATGCTCACCTGGGTGGTGGCACGCCTCGAGGATCCGGCCCAGCTTGCGCCACTTGCAGCGAGGTATCACTTGGAGGTGGTCGCCCGTTACCAGGAAGGCCACTTGGCGCTGTTGCGCCGAAAAGGAAGACGGTGACTCTGCTGCTGGTTGTGGCCGCCGCTTGCCTCGGCGGCTGGGGATTGGTGGAGCTGCTCTGGTCAAACCCGACAACCCGCGCAGCCGAAGCCTGGTTGCGGGCTTCAATCGGGACCCTGAGCGGGTTGGGCGTTTGCTCCGCCGCGTTCGGCGGTCTGCTCCTCGCAGGTCAGCCAGGGAGCTCGGCCGCATGGATCAGCGGCTTTCTGCTCCTTCCGCTCGCGGCGGCAAGTTCCTTCATTCACCGCCTGCGCCCCAGAGCAGAGCCTCAGGCCAAAAGCGGCGCGTTGCCGCTAGGTTGGATGCTGTTCTTTTGCTCCGGCTTTGCCCTCGCGGCATTGCTGATCTACGAGCACCAACGCGCTCTGCCAGACGGCGGCTGGGATGCGTGGATGATCTGGAACCGGCGGGCTCGTTTTCTTGTCCGCGGAACGCTCCTCGAATCATTCGATCACCACGGCGATATTTTCGAGAGCTACCCTTTGCTGCTTCCCGGACTGATCGCCCTGGGGTGGACACAGCTCAAGACCGAGGCGCTCGCGTGGCCCGCGGCACTCTCCTGGATTGGAGCTGCTCTGTGTGTCGCGCTCCTTTCCTCGGCGGTCGCGCTGAGTCGCGGAAGTCGCCGAGGTTTCGCCGCGGGGCTCGTGTTGGTGACCACTCCCCAATTCGTGCTCTCTGCCGCGTCGCAGGAAGCGGATCTATGGCTCGCCTCCTTTGTATTGGCTGCTCAAATTTCTCTCTTTCATGCGTTGCAGCTCGCTGGCGCAGCCCGGCTGAAGCTGCTGGTTCTGGCGGGATGCTTGCTGGGACTGGCCGGATGGACCAAAAACGAAGGAGCTCTCTTTGGAATTGCGGTGACGGTAGGGCTACTTTGGCGACATCCTGCAGGTGCATCCGTCAAGCGCCGGGTGGGGGACGCGCTGGCGTTGTTACTCGGTGCCATGCCGCTGATTGCATTACTCCTCACCTTTGAATTCACCTATGGCCCGGCGAATCGTGTCTTTGTTTCCCCTGAAACTTTGGTGAGCAAGCTCCATCGACTGGTGGATCCCGCACGTTGGGTCCAATTGGTCCCGATGCTCCTCCGTCGGCTCGTCCATTTCCAGGCCTGGACCGTTGGATGGGTGGCTGCAATTGCTATCGCGATCTTTCTCTGGCTTCGCGGCACGCCGTTCAGCCTGGTGGGTCCCGCAGTTCGCAGCTTGGTGCTGGTTGGGATCGGTTTTACGCTCGTTTATGCGACCAGCCCGTACGATCTCTCTTGGCACGTTGGCCACTCAGCAGATCGACTGTTACTGCAGTGCTGGCCCAGCGTGCTTTTCTTGCTCTCGATCGCTTGGCCTATCAAGCTTGCCATTCAGTCATCAACTTGACTAGTTTGCCGCCTCGAGGGAGAGCGGATGTGAGAGGCGCGGCTTCTGCTTTGGGGTTGCTACCCTCCTGGGTGTTTTTGGTAGTTGAAGGGAGGCAACGTGAAGCGTTCAGCGATTCTTTTAGGTGTTTTGATTCTGTTCGCTGTCTGCGCAACTTCTTCACCGGGCCCAAGGAAAGTCACGGTCATGCACGCAGATGACCTGGGCGACAACCCCACACAGCAGGTCGATTACGACAACACCGTTATCTGCGAAACCGTCCTGACCGCCGGCAGCCACATCCCGCAAAGAGTCTGTCAGACGGCTCGAGACCGGGAAGTGAATCGTCAACAGACGCAGAACCACTTCGACGGGAAGAATCCCAGCTTCCAGCGTGGTGGAAATTAGGCATCGCCTGCGGTCCCGCTGCCAAATCACTCAACAAGGGGGCTCCAATGCAAATTGGACGGTTGTTCGCGCTTACTCTGTGCCTGATCGGCGTCACTGCCTGCAGCGAGCAAAAAGGTCCGAGCAGCGCTGCTTCGATCCTCGAGGGGAACCTGGTTGCTGCTCCCACTGGAGGGAGCGTCACTACGCTATGGGTGGACGGTCAACGTTCTCAAATCATCCGAGATCAGTACGGCGTGCCGCATATCTTCGCGCGAACCAACCGGGGCGTGTTCGTGGCATACGGATATGCCATCGCGCAAGATCGTTTGTGGCAGCTCGAGACCTATCGCCGCACAGGCCGGGGCACCCTGGCTGAGATTCTCGGCGCCACGTACGTCCCCGCAGACCAGTTCGCGCGTTTGCTCGGGTACCGCGACTCGGAGCTCGATGACCAGTTCAGCGCGCTGACCGAAGAGGAGCGGGAGATCTTCAACGCCTATGTCCAAGGGATCAATCGCTACATCACCGAAGTGGTGGTGCCGGATCCCGCCAACAAGCTGCCAGTCGAATTCTTCGCGCTTCAGCTCGGCGTCCCGAATCTGTACGAGGTCCGGGATCTACTCAGTTTTCTGGTGGTGGTGGTTCGACAGTTTGGCGAAATCGGCGGGAGAGAGCTGACCAACGCAGCCTTTCTCGCTGACTTGGTCGATCGCTATGGCGAAACAGGCGGGTACGGCATCTTCAACGATGCCCGCTGGTTGAACGACCCGGATTCTCCCGCCAGCATCCCCACCAAGGGCGCTTCAAAACAAACCGCCTCGGGGATGGCAATTCCGGCTCACCTGTCTAACCAGTTGGCTGCCCGTTTCGATGATTCATTCGAGAGGCTGCGCCAACGGGCATTAGCGTTGTGGGAATCGCTCGGGGTGCCTGCCAAGCTCGGCAGCTACGCCTGGGCGGTCGATTCCCGCAAGAGCTCCAATGGGCGGCCGATGCTCTATGGAGGCCCTCAGATGGGCTTTAACGCGCCGGAGATCATTCACGAAGTGGAGCTGCAGGGTGGAAATGGATTTCACGTCGATGGCTTGGCCATCGCTGGCGGCCCTGGGGTGATCATCGGACACAATCAGGAACTTGCGTGGAGCCTGACCACCGGCGCCGCCGGGGATAATCTGGATATCTACCGGGAAACACTTTGCCCGGATGGCACTACGTACCTTTACCAGGGCACCTGCCTCGAGTTCGACTCGCGGGTGGAAACAATTCATGTGCGCGGTGGCCCGCCGGTAAACCTCCAGGTACTGCGAACCGTGCACGGGCCGGTGATCAGCATGCAAGGGACGACCGCATTTTCACAAAAGCGCGCACACTGGATGGACGAGATCGAGACCGTTCGCGCCTTTTCCGAATTCGGTCGAGCCCACAACCTCGACCAATTCATTGAGCGGGTGGACGGCATCAATCTGTCGTTCAATGTGATGTACGCCGATCGAGAAGAAAACATCGGCTATTTCCTCGCGGGACGGAATCCGGTTCGCCCCGACGGCTACGACATTCGCCTTCCCTTCCCGGGGGACGGCAGCGCGGAATGGAGTGGCCAGTTCCGTGATAACCCGAGATCGATCAACCCAGCGCGAGGCTGGTTCGCGAACTGGAACAACAAACCGAGCATCGATTACGCAAGCGGGGACGCACAGAGCTTCGGGAAGATCTACCGAGTCAACGACATCTTCGCGCGACTGGCCGACGGCCAAATCTCCCAAGAGGACATGCGAGACATTCCGAAAGATGTGGCGCGAGTAAAGGGAAGCACCGGGCGCGAGGCGCGCTTCCTGCGGCCCTATCTGTTGGGCGCGCTCGATGCCGTCCCGCCGACGCATCGACTGGCGGGTGCGGCTCGCGCAGTCGTGGAAGCCTGGGACGGCAGCGCGTTCGGCGACGCGGTGTCCAGCACCGATCTTCTCGCCGGAGAGGTGATTTTCTCCGCCTGGCTCAGTCTGATGATCCCCAACACCTTCGCCGACTTATTGGGCAGCCACTTCAACGAAGCGAGCAGCAACATGCTGCTGCATGCCTTGGACTTCGCGTTCACCGGCAGCTCCGGCGTTCCGCCAAGCCGCGATTACTTCAACGGACAGGACCCGAACGCGTTGATGTCCGCCGCATTCGATCAGATCGTGGGCGACCTAGCTGTAAGCCAGGGTGACGATCCGAGTGCTTGGACCGGGCCACGGGGAGCGATTTCGTTCGTTCATCCGCTGCTGGGAAGCGTCGGGAGCATTCCTGCTTCCAATCGCTCGACCTACGGCCAGATCGTCCTGCTCAGGCCGGAGATCGAGGGTGAGAACATCTTCACACTGGGCCAAAGCGGATTCGCGAGATTCATTCCGCCGGACAGCTTCGAGCTCGACCGGCACTTCAATGACCTGCTGCCCCTGTATCGGGAGTTTCAGTATAAGCCGATGGGTTTACTGCCCTAGCCAGTTGTTTCTTCAGGGCTGCGAAAAAACGCACGTTTCGATCCTGTTGGTAGAGCTGCAGAGACTCGCGATAGCGCTCGTGCTGAGCGATGAAGCCAGACAACGCGCCATGGGTGAGCTCTGGCGCATAGGCACCAAAGCCCAGCTTCTGCAAATAAAGCGCGTTCAGTGTCTGCTCGAAGTGTCCCTTCACCGGGATCGAGAGCATCGGCTTGTGAAGGTAGACCGCCTCGCTCATCAGGGTAAAACCTCCACCTGCAATCACCGCAACCGCGGTCCGCAGATCCTCAATGAATCGAGTCTCGTCGAACGGCCGATAAGTGAGGTTTCCCTCGACGATGTCCTCGGTTAGCTCGCGGCGAAGGCCGTAGATGCGGCAGGGCATCGCCGCGTCCTTGAGAATCTCCGGGAGCTTCAAGTTGGTGCTGGTGGTCTGGTAGACGAGCAAGTGCTTTCCCGGTTCAGGTCGAGCGTCGAGTACCTCCGTTCGCAGCAATGGGGGCAGCAGAGTGGTGCGCGTTCGCGACGCCGGTGGATAGAAGAACGTGGCAATTAGATAGTGGAAGGCATGGGGAAGCTTTGACCGAACGATCGCGCGGCTAAGCTGGAACTGAAGCTCGAACCCTTTCAAAAGCGAGGCAGGATGCCTGCAGCGATCGATGATTTGCATGTTGTCCGCGCTGATCACCGGGATCCGGTGCCGCTTAGCGAACAAGTAGCTGAACGTTTCGAAGTCACTGATCACCACGTCTGGCTTGAAGTCGCGGATGATTTCGAAATACCGCCGGATGTTTTGCGGCCACCCTCGGACCGCTCCCTTCAAGTTTTGGACGACCGTTTGCCAGTTGCGGACCGAATTCCCTCGATAGGCAATGGTGTAGCCCCAGATGTGGTGGACGGATGGGAATCGCTGGCGCAGGAACGCGGTGGCCCGCCCGGATGACACGACGTGCACTTCGTGCTCTTTGATCAGCTCTTCGAGAATCACCCGGGAGCGGGTGGCATGCCCCATCCCTTCGCCAACCACTCCGTACAGGATTCGCATCGAAAGGCTGCGGCTACTGCAGCATATTCTCCGCTTTCCAGCGCATTGCGGTGTAGATCCGCACTCGGCCGCTCGGATGGTCATAGAAAATCCATTCCTCGAGCGGCCCCGGATCCAGCTTTCGATATTCGCTCAGTTTCAAGGTGACTTCAGCAAACCCATCCGGCTGCCTTGCCGCATTCAGCCCAAAAATGTCGGCTTCATACTCCTGAACGCGGACAAAGCTCCTGACGAGCGGCGAAGTCACAAACGAGAAGATCATTCCGACCAATAGCGCCAAGGGAAACCCGGCCGTGTCCCCGATACCGCGCACGCCCCACTTCTCGCCCCAGCGGCGATGGGCCTGATGGAAGGCCCAATTCACCCACCCGAATGCAGCGGCGAAATATAGGGCGTAGAACATCAGCGCCTTTTCGACATGGTTGAGCATGTAATGGCCCATTTCGTGACCCATGACGGCCTGGATCTCGGGTAAGGACGTTCGGGTGAGCAGATTATCGTTCAAGCTGATGCGCTGAGTCCCGAGAAAGCCGCTCACGTTGGCACTGATCCGCTTGCTCTGCCGGGAAGCGTCCACCTGGTAGATCTCTTGGGCCTCGATGCCGTTCGCTCGCGCCATCCGAAGGATCGGATTTCGAATTCGCTCGTCGGTAATCCGAGTGTACTTGTTGAAGAGCGGGGCGATCGCCACTGGATAGACCAACAGATAGAAGGCAAGAAACACAATGCTGATCGCGGTACCCCAAATCCACCAGCTCTGCCCGATGCGCCGAACCGCTCCATACAAAAAGGGGATCAAGATCGCACCGAAGATCAGAGCCACCACGAATTCCTTGGCGAAATCGCCTAACCAAGCTCCAAACGTCTGATTGGAGAGTCCGTAGACATGCTCCCGGAAAAAGCGCCTGTAGACGGTCAAGGGAAACACCAGCACCGTAGTGACGACCGAGTACCCTGCCCAATAGATGATCGTCTGGATCGGTCTGAATCGGACGCGCTGCTCCGCCCAGCCTCGCAGCCGCGCAGACCATCCGGTGACCAGAAGGAGCACCAAGATGGGCGCGGCGTACAAAAAACTCCACAAGGTCAGCCAGTAACCACCTTCGAAGTATGCGTCGGAGCGCGCCTTCTGATCAGGCGCGAGCTTCGCTAGGTATGAGCGGGTAGCAGCCTCGGGATCGAATCGAGAGCCGACCGACGCTTGATCTGCTGAGGGCATTCGGCGGTCGTTCGGCTGCCCGGACGAGGCGCCCGCAGAGAAGGCAGCCAACAGGACCGGGACTCGCATCCAGCTCGCGGCCGCGAACGGCTTGCTCATACGCTTCTGTCGGAGCTTACCCCACGTTCAAAGTCGAATCTCCTTTTGTTCGGCTTATGCCACAAGCGTGTATAGTAGCCGGCCACTGCCAGGGGGACACGAACTCGTGCACGACCCAAATACGGCGCGGCGCAAGGACGCATCAGACCTCGCCGCTCCGGAAGGTGGTTCCAAACCAGACAGAGTCACATCGCGCCTACCTGGGTTTCACAAGCTGAGTATCGAGGAGCGCCTCGAGCAGCTCGCCCGGATGCACCAGCTCAGCGCGGATGAGCTCGAACTGCTGCGAGCCGGCAGCTCGCTTCAGAGCGAAATCGCCAATCAGATGATCGAGAACGCAGTGGGCGTATTCAGCCTGCCACTCGGCCTTGGCCTGAATCTCACCGTCAATGGAAGGGATTACCTGGTCCCGATGGCGGTCGAGGAGCCATCGGTAGTCGCGGCCGTTTCTTTCGCCTCGAAGATTGTTCGCGAAGCGGGGGGATTCGAAGCAGACGCTGACGAACCTTTGATGATCGGCCAGGTGCAGGTGACGGAGTATGGCGACCCGACCGTTGCCAGCCGAGCGATCCTCGCGCACCGAGAACAGATCCTCGCGCTCGCCAACAGTTTTCAGCCGGCGATGCAGCGCCGAGGTGGCGGCGCGCGCGATATCGAGGTCCGGGTTTTGCCCGCACCGGAGGGCCCCGGGGGAGAACCCCTGTTGATCGTGCACCTATTGATCGACACCCAGGATGCAATGGGAGCAAACCTGATCAACACCATGGCCGAGGGCATCGCCCCGATGATCGAGCAGATCGTCGGTGGTCAGGTCTATCTTCGAATTCTCAGCAATCTGGCTGATCGAAGGTTGGCACGCGCCAGTTGCCGCATCCCGGTCGACCTGCTGGCGGACTTTGACATGCCGGGCGCCGAGATCGCCGAGGGGATCCGACAGGCGAGCCGGTTTGCGCAAGCAGATCCGTACCGCGCCGCGACCCACAACAAAGGCGTGATGAACGGGATTGACGCGGTGGCGATCGCTTCTGGACAGGACTGGCGCGCGATCGAAGCTGGCGCGCATGCTTTTGCCTGCAGCGGCGGACAGTACCGTCCTTTATCCGAGTGGACGGTGGAAGCCGGCAAGCTGATCGGTCGAATCGAGCTGCCGCTCGCGCTCGGAACAGTGGGGGGTCCGACCCGGATTCACCCCGGAGTCCAGCTCTCGTTCAAGCTGTTGCGCGTCTCGAATGCGAAAGAAATGGCGATGGTATTTGCGGCGGTCGGTCTGGCGCAGAATTTCGCCGCCCTTCGCGCGCTTGGCTCGGTCGGAATTCAGCAGGGCCATATGGCGCTCCATGCACGCTGCGTGGCGGTCACCGCCGGGGCTCGAGGTCATCACGTCGAGAAGGTGGCTAGCCTTTTGGTTAAGGCCGGAAGCGTGAAAGTGGACAAAGCAAGAGAGATTCTGGCTTCCTTGCCCTCCGAGGATGCCCACCCGGCCGATGACCGCCGCTGATCCTCGTGCTAAGCCGCGCGCGCCATGTTCGTCGCGCTCGCGCGTCTAGCGTTTCAACGCCACTGGTCAATTCTCGGAGCGACGCTGCTACTCCTAGCCGGGGCGGTCGCAGCTCTGGTCCGCGGTGGGAAGTTGACCACCGGCACGATTGAGGGGACTGAGGCTGATCGCGCGCAGCAGCTGGTGGAGAAGGTGGCGGGGCTGTCGGGTGACTCGGTTCTGGCCGTCATCTTGCGATCGGCGCGACTGGGGGTTGGGGAGCCACCCTTCGTCTCCGAGCTGCAGCGGCTGACCGACGCCACCCGTGCGCTTCCCTCAGTCGACGCGGTCACCTCGCCGCTCGAAGCGCCCCCCGCGTTGGCAGTCCACCTGATCTCGACCGATGGCCATGCCGCGCTGCTGTTGGTGCGCCTGCGCGGCGATCTTCGCGCGGCGGTGCAGGCTTATCCGGAGGTCCGCAGCGCGCTCGCCTCGAGCGTTCTAGAGATCACGATCACCGGCAAGCCGGCATTTCTTCGCAATCTCGACCTGCTGCTCGAACGGGACTTGTTGCGGGCGGAACTGATTTCTTTCCCGCTTGCGCTGATCGTTCTTCTGATGGTGTTTCGCACGGCTGTCGCAGCGCTGATGCCCCTCCTGGTCGGCGGCCTCGCGGTAATGACCGGAGTGGCCGGGGTGATGCTGCTTTCCCACGTCACCAACATGGCCCAGTACACCCTCAATGTCGTGTCTCTGATCGGGCTGGGCGTGGCGATCGACTATTCGCTGTTCATCGTCACCCGCTTCCGCAGCGAGCTGGGCTCCGGCGCGAGCCTCCAGTTGGCGCTGGAGCGAACGTTCGACACGGCGGGACGAGCGGTCGCTTTCTCCGGGCTTGCGGTTGGGGTCGGGCTGGCGGGACTGTTCTTTTATCGGAGCTCGTATCTCAGTGCGATGGGATTGGCCGGGGCGATCGTCGTCGGCTCAGCGGTGCTATTTGCGCTGACCTTTCTCCCAGCACTCTTGTCACTGCTCGGCGAGAGGATCGAGCAAGGTCGAATCCCGCTGCCGACACTGGCCGATCGGCCCGGAGTGTGGCACGCACTGAGCACCTGGGTGATGCGCCGACCGGTCATGGTCCTCATCCCGTCGCTCGCCTTGGTGGTGCTGATGGGTTCGCCCTTCCTTCGGCTGGAAATGGCCGCCACCGACATCAATGTGCTGCCCAAATGGTCCGAGGCGAGAAAGGGGGCGGACCTGCTCGCCCAGCTCTTTCCACTTCAGGCTGCGACTCGAATTGTGGTCGCGGTCGAATTCCCCTCCGCGCCCGCGTTTACTCCGGAACGAGCACGCGCCCTTTATGATCTCAGCCGCCGCTTGGCCAATCTTCCAGGGGTGATTGGCGTGGAGAGCATCGTGGACCTGGATCCGCGGATGGACCGCGAGGCGTACGCGCAGCTCGCGAGCACTCCAGCGACCATGCTCCCCCCGGAGTTCGAAATGGCCGCCGCGAACTTCCTCAGCGGCAACGTGGCGCTGCTCAACGTGCTGACCCGGGCAGCGCCCTCTAGCTCGATCGCCCGCGAGTTGGTGAGGGAGATCCGCCAGTTCCGCACCGTCGGCGACGGCAAGCTGTGGGTAGGGGGTCAGACCGCGAACGACGTTGATGCCCTCGAGTACATCCGCGCCCACACGCCGCTGGCTCTCGGATTCGTGATGGCAATGACCGCGGTGGTTCTCTTCCTGCTGCTTGGCTCGGTGGTGCTGCCGCTCAAGGCCCTGCTGATGAATCTACTTTCAATCGCCGGTTCTTTTGGAGCACTGGTATGGATTTTCCAGGAAGGCCACTTGCGCCACTTGCTGCGTTTCGAGCCCGGTCCAATCGAACCGTCGCTTCCGGTTCTGCTCTTTTGTACGGTCTTTGGGCTCTCAATGGATTACGAAGTTCTGCTCCTGAGTCGAATCCAGGAGGAATATCTGCGCAGCAGGGACAACACGCACTCGGTAGCCGAGGGGCTGGAGAAGACGGCCGGATTGATCACCAGCGCCGCCGCGATCATGGTCGCGGTTTTCGCCGCCTTCTCGCTGGCAACGGTGGTGGTGGTGAAGGCCATGGGCCTCGGGATGGCGCTAGCGGTGGCGCTGGATGCGACCTTGGTGCGGGTGCTGATCGTGCCGGCGACGATGCGGCTCTTCGGAGACTTGAACTGGTGGGCGCCGGCGCCGCTGTCGCGATGGTATGCCGCCCGCCGAGGCGGTCGTCCCTTGATTCACTGATGGCAACCTGATGCTCATATTCGCCACTTTGCTTTCCCTGCTTGGAGTCGCGCTGCTGGTGGGCATCGTTTACGGGCATCGCCAGCTCGCGCGTGGGCTGTCGCGCTCCGCCGTCCCCGCCTCGCGCCCCGCGAGTTACCCCTCGCTGACGGTGATCCGCCCGATGCGCGGCCTGGACGTGGGCGCTCGGGAAAATATCCTCGCGTTGCTGGACACCATCTACCCGGGGCCGCTGGAAATTCTATTCGTTTTCGACTCCGAGTCAGATCCAGGGTTTCCGCTCGTTCGTGAGCTGATTCAGCAGCGTCCGCGGCAGGCTCCCGATCGGATCGACGTGTTGTTCGCAGGAACGCCTCCGCCCGGGCGCACCGGAAAGCTGAATGCGATGTTGCTGGGTGCGCGCGAAGCAAAGGGCGAGTTACTTGCATTCGGCGACTCCGACACTCGGCCCGAACCCCAATTGCTGCAGCAACTGGTGGACGCGCTTTTGGCGGATCCAAAAGCCGGTGCGTCGTTCGCGCCGATCCTCGCCGCAGCCGACGTACCCACAGCGGGGGACATTGGCTACGGGCTACTGGTCAATGCCTGGTATGGCCCTTCGGTCGAGCTGGCCGCCGGGTCGGACAACCAGCTTCCGTTCATCATGGGCCAGTTGATGGTCTTTCGCCGCGAGGCCTTGAACGCGATCGGCGGCCTTGGCTGCGCTGAAGGACAGTTCGTCGACGACATGTACATCGGCCAGTGCGTGGCCCGGGCCGGGTGGCGAAACGTCATTACCGCGCACCGATTGCGGGTGGTCACCGGTGGAATGACCATGCTGCAGTTTCTTCAAATCTTTCGGCGTTGGGTGCTCTTTTCGGCCGGCGGCCTTCCCACTCAATTCACGCGACCCAACTGGCTCCGCGGCATTTTGGCCTGGACGGCCTGGATTGCCCTGATTCTCTCGGTTGCAATTGGCAGCCCGGCAGCCACGCTCCTCTGTATGGCTGCCATTTGCACAGTCGCGGGCAGTCAAGTTTCCCTGCAGCGATCATTTGGAGGTCCCAGAGTTCCCGCTCGCTACCTTTGGGTCCCGGCGATTTTGCCGCTGATTGCCGGCGCCGTGGCTCTCTCAACCCGGTTCTATCGTCGAGTGGACTGGCGTGGCCGAAATTACAACTTGGATCGCTCTGCCCGCTTGGACCAACCTACTTCGTCCCTGCTCGAGAATTCGGCGAAGTCCCAATGAATCGGTCTTGCAAAGCTCCTTGGAGCGTCTGGCGCAAGTGCGGCAACATCGAGCGAGCCAAGCGCCACGCCGCTGGCCACGAGCGCCGAAACCCTCGCGGAAATTCATCGGCGTGACCTTGGGCCATCGCGGCGAGCCCGTGGCCGACCACCCGGGCATATTCGCGAGCCATCACCGACATCCGAGACTCATCAGTGGAAAGCAGGGCCATCGAAACCGCCCTTCCCTCCGCACTGCGCTCCCAGTAACGAAACAGGCCCGCTCGCAACGCGATCATCTCGCCAGACGGCTCAGAGAAGGCCCGATAGAGCGCCGAGGCCAGTGCAATTCGAGTACGCTGCGGAGCGCGCCGCCTTCGCGCGTACAGCTGAGCGGCGCGCGGATAGTCGTCGCCGCACTCCTGCAGGGCCGCCTGGAGCACCCGCGCGTCACGCGTGGAGGAAGCCAAGCCACTTGCGCTCAAGGGGTGACAACACCCCGCGGCATCTCCGATCAGAACCGCGCTCTGCTCCGCCACCCGTTGTGAAAGCCGGGTTTCGTTCGCGGCCATCAGCGGCCGCTCGAGGCTCAGGCGGCGTAGGACTTGCTCGCGTAACCCAACGGGCAGGCCGCTCAAGAGTTGCGGCGAGCTTGCCAGAGACTCGGCATTGCTTCGCAGCGGAAGGTCGACCATTACCCGGGCCCGGCCGCGGTCGATTTCGTATGCGAGCACTGGCGCCGCGCCTCCGACAAACAGGTGGCCATAACCGGGGTGCGGAAGGTGTCCTGCCTCGACAGCGACGCCGAGCATGGTCGACAAGCGCTCGCGTTTTTCGCCTATTCCAAGCAGAGATCGAACCGGAGAAGCTCGTCCATCAGCGGCAACCAACAGCCGCGCGAAAATCCGCTCTTCGGCTCCCCCGTCGCGCCGCACCGCCACCTCCACGCCCTGGGGATCATTTTGCGTTACCCCAATGACCCGCGCCGGTCGCCAGCGCTCGACGCGAGCCCGAGCCTCGAGCCCTTTCCATAATGGTTCGGTCATCGCGACATGCTCCACCGCGATTCCCACCCGCGCTTCGCCATAGGGCAGCAGGCAGCCGCGGGGAGCGTTCCCGCAATTGTCGATCACCGCGAAGCCGTGAATCAGACAAGCGCCCGAGGCCTGGCGCAGCGTCCCAAACCCGAGTTGCTCGAGATCGCGCACACCGCCAGGGTGAAGCAGCTCCCCCGCAAGCTGCTTCGCGCGGTCCCCCCCCGCGTCGACGAGCAGAACCCGCCGACCAAGCTCCGCGAGCGCCGCCGCGGCCGAGCAGCCGGCTGGCCCACCTCCCGCGATCAGCACGTCCACGTTTAGCACGGTTCCCCCGGAGAGAGGCGTATATAATATGGCTCCTAGTGTTCCTGTCGGCCCATCCGCTCAAGGAGCGCCCACCTTGACATCCCCCGAGAGCTTTTGTCGCGCGGTGCTTCCGCAGGTCTCGCGCACATTTGCACTCAACATACCGGTGCTTCCCAAGCCGCTCGACCTGGGGGTGACGATCGCGTACCTGCTTTGCCGAATCGCGGACACCCTCGAGGACGAAACGCGGGGGCCGGCCGTATCGAGGGAGAAGCTCTTCGTTGAGCTCGCGCGCTTGACCGAGCTTCCCGGGGACTGGCGTGACCGCGCTCGGCAATTTGCCGCCGACGCCAAAGCATGCCTTCGGGCGGAAGCGCCGAAAAGCGAGGTGGAGCTTCTGGACGGGACCCCGATCGTGATCGAGGCGCTCGCCGGACTTCCCAACTGGACTCATCCGCACATCCACCAGTGCATCGCAGAAATGACCGAAGGGATGTGCAATGTGATGCGAATGATCGAGAAAGACCGCCACGCGCTCGGGCTGGCAGACCTCGATCAGACGCTCACCTACTGCTATTACGTGGCGGGGACGGTGGGGGAAATGCTTACCGGCCTCTTCGCAGATTACTCGCCGGCGATTGCTTCACAGCGCGACCAACTGATGCCGCGCGCCCCTGCGTTTGGCCGAGCCCTTCAGCTGACCAATATTCTCAAGGACATCCGCGAGGATCTGGACCGCGGCAGTTGCTGGCTTCCGCGTCGGGAAATGGCTCGACATCAATTGACCGCGGAAACGCTGTTGCGCCCAGAGAATCGCCGCGAAGCCGTGGTGCTTCTGGATCAACTGATCGGCGTGGCCCGAGCCGAGGCGGACGTCGCGCTCGAATATGTCCTGTCGCTGCCTGCCTCGGAGAAAGGGGTCCGGCTGTTCTGTATTTGGCCGCTGTTTTTTGCGGTGCTCACCTTGCGAGAGCTTCAAGGCAACCCCGCGGTGTTCGATTCAAAGCCAGTGAAGATCAACCGCCGCGCGGTGCAGGAGGTGATGGAGCAAACGCGCCAGCTGGCGGACCGGGACCGCGAGCTTCGAGCACTCTATCTATCCTTCGCATCGGGCTTGCCCAAGGGGCAAGAAGCGCGTGTCTGAGCCAGCGCTGCAGCGGGCCTCCAGGGCCGACGCGATTTTGCGCGGCCTCGAGGTACTCGCCGAGGATCAGTCTCCGGAGGGATCCTGGAAGGGAGACTACGGCGGGCCGCTCTTTCTGGTGCCGGTGTATCTCACCGCACTGCACGCCCTTGGGGAGGTCCCCGACGCGAAAATCCGGGAAGGCTTTCTCCGCTACATCCTCAACCACCAGAATTCCGACGGTGGGTGGGGACTGGATCTGGAGTCCCACAGCTACGTTTTCACGTCGGTGCTGAACTACGTCGGCCTGCGTCTTCTCGGCGTGCCGCCTGACGATCCGGTCCTGGTGCGCGCCCGAGCGTGGTTTTTGCCGCGGGGTGGTCCACTGTCGAGCGGCTCCTGGGGGAAGTTCGTTCTTGCTCTGCTTGGACTCTACGAATACGAGGGACTGCAGCCGATTTTGCCTGAGCTGTGGCTTTTGCCGAGCGCGCTGCCGATTCATCCTTCCCGGCTCTGGTGCCACTGTCGAATGGTCTATCTGCCAATGAGTTTTCTCTACGGGCGCCGTGCCAGGGTTCCGGACTCGCCGCTTTTGAAGTCCTTGAGAGCCGAGCTCTACCCAGAGCCGTACGCCCATATCGACTGGCACTCGGCACGAGATCGCGTATCGACGACCGACGCGTATACGCCGCGAACGCGGCTGCTTGGGTACGTGCATGGGGCGCTCAGGTGCTACGAGCGATTTCACTCCCGCTGGCTGCGGAAGAAGGCCCTGCAGCGGCTGCTGGAGCATATCCAAGCCGAAGACGAGGCGACCCACTACATCTGCATCGGACCGATCAACAAGGTGTTGAACACGGTGGTTTGGCATTTCGAGCGTCCGGGAGGCGTGGAAGTCGCGGCCCACCGCGAACGCTTGCCGGATTATCTGCATCTCGCCGACGACGGTCTGAAGATGAATGGTTACAACTCTTCCGAGTTGTGGAACACCGCGTTCACCGTGCAAGCGGCGGTGTCGACAGGCCAGTCGGATGCGATTCGCCAGACGATGGTGCGCGCTGCGCAGTTCATCGAAGCCAATCAGGTTCTGGAGAATACCGCCGATTTCAGCAGCTACCACCGGCACCCCAGCAAGGGTGGTTGGCCGTTTTCTACCCGCGCACATGGTTGGCCGATCAGCGACTGCACCGCGGAGGGACTCAAGGCCTCGCTCCTTCTGGAAAAAATTGGATTGAATCGGGTTTCTCCCGAACGCCTCACCCAGGCAGTTGAAATCGTTCTGTCGCTGCAAAACCGAGACGGCGGGTGGGCCACGTATGAGCTGACTCGTGGTCCGCGCTGGCTCGAGGCGCTCAATCCTTCAGACGTATTCGCGAACATCATGATCGATTACCCATATGTGGAGTGCACCTCGGCGTGCATTCAGGCGCTTTCCGCGTATGCGAAGGGGACGCCTCGAATTGCTCCTCGACTGAGACGATCGATCGACCGGGCGATTCGGCGAGGACAGCAATTCTTGCTTGGCATTCAGCGTCCCGATGGCTCGTGGGAAGGATCTTGGGGCGTCTGCTTCACCTATGGGACCTGGTTCGGCGTCTCTGGGCTGATCGGCACGGGGATTCCGGCGAGCCACGCCGCCGTGCAAGCCGCGGTGCGTTTTCTGCGAGGGAAGCAGCGCTCCGATGGCGGGTGGAGCGAGACGATCGAAAGCTGTCGACAGCGTCGTTATGTCGAAGGGGGAGAGAGTCACGCAGTGATGACCTCCTGGGCGCTTCTGTCTTTGGTGGCGGCTGGTCAAGGGACGAGCGAGGCGGTGCGTCGCGGATCGGCGTGGTTGCGCGCCCGACAGGAAGAGGACGGCCGTTGGCCGCCCGAGCCGATCGCCGGGGTCTTCAACCGGACCTGCGCGATCCACTATCACGCCTACTTGATGCTTTTCCCGGTCTGGGCGCTGGCGGCCTGTGAACAGGGTGCCGCGGCCGCTCTCCCTATGTCGTCTTTGGAGACGACTTTGGAGTAAGCAACGCGAACAACAAGATAACCGCCCCGACTGAGAACGGGATGAGCCCGGCAGTCCAAACACCGCCTCCCGGTACCAAGGTGGAAAGTAGAATCATCAGCGAAGCCCCGAGCACAGTGGTAATCAAACCACCCAGGATTCGCGCTTCCCTTCTCTGCCGATCCCGCAGCTCAACCTCCCTGCGCATCACTTCAAGGACTTGCTGTCCGCCCGCCGCTCCCCCTTGCTCGATCAGCTTCTTGAGCACCTCATGGCGGTAGAAGGCCTCTCGCTCCCGGCGTTTTTGCTGAGCCCAACCCACCACGCTTAGAAACGCAAAGAAGACGACGCTCCCGACCACTGGGATCATCACCGCCGCTAAGTCAACCAAACTGTTCATTGATCTATCCTCGCCTGCGTGTTTGGTGGGGTAAGACGCCGGGCCCATCGCCTGGGTTGCACGATCTTGCAACCGGGGCAGCCGCGAAGGCGTCGTACGTTACAGGTGACCTCTTGAGCGCCGATGCCGATGCATCCGACGCGGCGAGTGTGCTGCGGGGGGACACCTCTGCCTTCGAGCGCATCGTCCGCCGTTGGCAGGGACCTTTGGTTACGCTCGCCTATCGCTTCTGCCGCAATCACCACCGTGCCGAGGAAATGACTCAAGAAGCCTTCCTCAAGGCGTATCGCGGCTTATCCAGCTGGCGCGGAACCACCCCTTTTTCGCGATGGCTGTTGGCGCTGGCAGCCAATCACTATCGGTCCCGAATGCGAAGGTTTGAGCCCGAATCAATCGAGTGGGATGAGGGAGCCGCGGTGGCCTCCCACAGCTCGCCGGAGGCCGATGCTGAGCGCCAGGAAGTAGTGTCGGCAGTTCATCGCGCTGTCGCGGGATTGCCACCGAAGTACAGAGATCTCGTCATTCTCTATTATTTCCACTCGAGTGACCTCTCCGAGGCAGCCGCAAGCCTTGGGCTGCGGGAGGGAACGGCGAAGGCAAGGCTTCATCGGGCAAGGCTGCTGCTTCAGAACCGATTGAAGAAAATTGTGGCATGATGGGAGTGTTGCGATGACAGAACCACTCAACACAATTGAGCGAATCCTTTCCTCCGAGCCGCCGGTCGAACCTTCGGCGCACTTCACGCTTTCGGTGATGGAAGCGGTTCGGATCCAGAGCAGCGATTCTGCCTTCACTTTCCCGTGGAAGCGGTTCGCGCTGGGATGTGTGATAGCTGCCCTGCTTGGCGCGTTCGCATCGCTCGCGGTCTCTTGGAGACCATTCCGGGGCGGCGCTGGGATGGCGCTGCCCGTACTGGCGGTGTCCCTGGCCTTGCTGGTGAGCTTTGCCAGCGTCCGGCTGTCAGAGGCACTCGTCACTTCGGACTTCGACTGAGCCGTCGCATTCCTCCGTTCGAGTCTTGCAGCCGCGCCGCGCCGCGGCACGTGAGTTGCACTAAGGCCGCGCGGAGGCATTTACCAAATGGACGCTGAGACAAACAGGAGCACCCCTTTTGCACGCCAAGACCCGTATCCCCGTGCTGCATCCGTTCGGACCGAGAGCGCGAGGCAGCGAGTTGAGCGTGAGCAGGCCAAACAAGAGCGCCGCGTAGCGCTGACGCGCGCAACCTTGATTGGGGTAGGCGCGATCCTTTCCGCGGAGTGTCTGTTCAAGATCGTCGAGCTGGCATTCACACTATTGCAGTAAGTCGTCGCTGCAATTGGGCGCGAGGCGTCCGCGCGTCTTCGGGGCGAGGCTGCGCTTGAATGGGTTCCTGCGCCCTAGTACAGGTGCACCCATGCATTCCTCGACCCCCTCCTGGCTGTTGATGTTGCTGGCTACCTCGGCCCAGCTCACCTTCGCGTCAGGCCCCGCGCCAAAGTCTCGCCTTGGAGCATTGCCGTTCATCGACGACGATTATCGAAGGGCTTTGGCACAGGCGAAGACGCGCCATGTGCCGATCTTCGTGGAGGCGTGGGCGCCTTGGTGACACTCCTGCCGCTTCATGCGCGCCCACGTCCTCAGCGACCCGGCGCTCGTGAAGCATGCTGGGCGGTTCGCCTGGCTGTCCGTCGATACCGAGAAAGCTCAGAACGCGGGCTTCGTTGAGAAGTTTCCTGTTGAAAGCTGGCCCACTTTCTATGTCATCGATGCATCGACCGAAAAACCAGTGCTGAAGTGGACAGGAACCCTGGATGTACCGCGACTCGAGAAGCTGTTCGACGACGGAGAAATCGCGGCGCGCGCCTCTGGAGGTAACACCCCGGAGGAGGCTCTGGCCTTGGCAGACAGGGCTAACGGCGAGGGGCGAAAATCGGATGCAGCAAAGCTTTACCGCCAGGTCCTGCAAAAGGCTCCACGGGATTGGGCGGGGCGGTCCCGCGCGATCGAGTCGCTGGTCACTGCGCTGGGAAACGCAGGGGCTTTTCAGGAGTGCGCGCAGGAGGCTTTGAACCAAATCCCATCCCTGTCCCAAGGGTCTGCGCTCGCCAGCACGGCGACAGAAGGGTTGCAATGCGCCTTGAACGCGCCAGAGAACACCCCCAACCGAGGCGAGCTGATCGACGGGCTCGAAACGCGCGTTCGCGATGCTTTGTCGATTCCAGATCTGATTGCCGACGATCGGGGCGGGATGTACCAACTGCTGGTTGAGACGGCCAAGGTCAAGGGCAACAAGTCTCTCGCCAAAGAGCGCACTTCGGAATGGCTGGCCTTTTTGGATGCTGAGGCGGCCAAGTCCCCGACAGCGGAAGCACGTGCCTCTCTCGACTCTTATCGGCTCGCCGCCGCGATCGAATCGGGCGAACCGGCTCGGGCGATTCCAGCCCTTCAGGCCTCCGAGCGCGATTTACCTCGAGATTACAATCCTCCTCTGCGCCTGGCGATCGCATACGCACAACTGGGGAAATATGACGAGGCACTTCGGGCTGCCGATCGAGCAATGTCGAAGGTTTACGGCCCGCGCAAATTGAAGGTGTTCGAGGCGAAGGCGAACATCTATCTGAAGAAAGGAGATCGTCGGAGAGCTCAGGGGGTCCTTGAAGAGGGGATTCGCGTCGCCCAGTCCCTGCCGAAGGCGCAACGTTCCGAGAAGGCAATCGCCCGGCTTCGAGCTTCGCTCGACCAGGCCCGCGGAGCCGCGACGGCGCAAACGCGCTGAGCGTTCAACTTTTGAATCGTCGGCAGTCGATCCCGAACTTCCTGACTTTGTAATTGACGATCCGCTCGGTGCTGCTGAGAAGCCGAGCCGCCTTGGACCGATTGCCGCGAGAGCTCTTAAGCGCATCCAGGAGCAGATCCTTCTCGTATTGCTCGATCGCCTCGCTCAGGGACAGGCTCATCTGCGTGTCGGACGCCTCGGCGGTTTGCAGCGTCGGCGGCAGGTGATGGCCGTGGATCACGTTTCCATCGCACACCAAAACCGCTCGTTCGATCGTGTTTTCCAGCTCCCGTACGTTCCCGGGCCAGTGGTAGCTCATCAGCATATCGATTGCAGGGGTGGAGATTCGCTTGATGTTTTTGCCGTGCTCCTGCCCGTATTTCTCGAGGAAGTGATCGGCGAGAAGCATCAAATCGGTCTTTCTCTCCCGCAGCGGAGGAACAAAGATGGTGAAGACGTTGATCCGGTAAAACAAGTCTTCCCGAAAACTTCGCTCTGCAATTGCCGTCTCGAGATCCTTGTTGGTGGCGGCGATCAAACGGACATTGACCTTGATCGTTTCAGTGCCGCCGAGCCGCTCGAATTCGCGTTCTTGCAGCACGCGCAGAAGCTTGACCTGCGTCGGGAGATTGATTTCTCCGATTTCGTCGAGAAAAATCGTACCGCCTTCGGCCATCTCGAAGCGTCCTTTTTTCTGCCCCATCGCTCCGGTGAATGCGCCCTTCTCGTAGCCAAACAGCTCGGATTCGATCAGGGTGTCCGGCAGAGCGCCACAACTGACTTTGACGAACGGCTTTTTAGCCCGCGCCGAGTTGTAGTGGATTGCATGCGCGATCAGCTCCTTACCGGTTCCCGATTCGCCTCGAATCAGTACGGTGGTGTTGGTGCGAGCCACTTGCGCTACCTGTTCGTAGGCCTGACGCATCGGGCTTGAGGTCCCAACGATGTTGGAGAAATCGTAGCGCTCTTTGAGCTTCTGTCGCAGGTCAACGTTCTCGTCGACCAACCTCTGACGCTCCGACTGAATCAACCGATGCACCTTGACTGCCTGTCCGATCATCGACGCGACCACCCGCAGTAGCCCAGTAATCCCGCGGTAGTCGCGCCTCGGCTCGAAAGGCAAGTCGACTCCCAACGCGCCCACCGGCCGTTTGTGCAGGGTAATCGGCACGCAGATGAAGCTGAGCTCCGAGCCGCGCAGTTCCTTTCGCTGAACCGCGCGATTCAAAAATAAAGGCTCGCGGCTGATCTGCGGGACGACTACCGGGCGGCCGCTTTGGACCACTCGGCCGGTGATCCCCTCCCCCAACCGGTACCGGGCCCGCTGGCCTTCGGTATTGACGCCAATCGAAGCTTCGATCTGCAGGTCCTTTGAGTCTTCGTTGAGGAGCGTCACCGCGCCGCGAAGCACTTCGTGATGCCGCTCCAATTTTTCCAGGACCCGGTGAAGCGCCATCTTCAAATCGATGGTGATGGAGAGCGCTTGGCTGACGTCCAGAAGCGTCGTCAGGTTCTGAATTTCCCCACTCTGTCCGTCAATCGCCCCGCGCACAGCGACACGCTTGTAACGACTTCGCCCCGTTTGGACAAGATTGTATTTAGTGGGATGGAGGAATTCGTCCCCCCTGCGCGGGTCGCCACTCGAGGAGTCAGCCGTTAGGCATCCATTTGTGTCGGATAAAGTCCATCAATCCGACAAGAATGTAGAACGCGGACGACCGCGCGGTTTCGGGCCAGGGGTCTGTTTCGGAGTGCGTCGGGTTGACGAACGCGAGGTAACTCGTTGGCGCTGTCCTTGCACCGGCCTTGGCCATGATGGAGGCCCTAAGGCTGCCTCAAAGCTGGTCCTACAATCTGGGTCCGTTGTCGCGGATCCCGCTGGGCAAGGGCAAACTCTTCGCGGTCGCGGCGACTTTGATTGCGGTGTTCCGAGCCAGAACCGGTCAAGTCTTCGCAACCCAAGCAACCTGCCCGCACCGAGGTGGCGTGCTGGCGGACGGAGTCATCGGGGGAACGCGGCTGGTGTGTCCGCTGCATGGCTTCAAATTTGATCTCGCCAGCGGCCGAGCACTCGGAAACTGGTGCTCCGCTCTGAAAACCTATCCGGTAAAGGTGAGCGAGCGCGGTGAAATCAAGCTTTGCCTGGAGGAGCGATGATCGGATTGCAAGGAATGCGAGTGGCACTGCTGGAAAACCGCAAACGCAGTGACCTGGCGCTGCTGGTCCAAAAGTTCGGAGGCGTCCCCTATTGCGTCCCAGCAGTTCAGGAGCAGCATCCCTCGTGTAGCGAAGAGGTATTGGCGCTTCTGGAGAAGCTTGAGCGGGAATCTTCTTACGTCGTCGTTTTCTCAAGCGCGGTCGGGGTGAGCGCGTTGTTCGCCGAAGCGGAAAGACTCGAACGGCTGTTCGATCTGCGAACGGCCCTCGAGAGGGGCACGGTCATTTGCCGAGGCGACAAGCCAATCGCCGCGCTCAAGCGCGCGGGAGTGAATACCGCGATCCCGGCGAAGGAGCCCTTTACCACCGCTGAGTTGATCGCCGCCCTTGCTCCACGGCGTTTGGAGAACCAATTCGTGGTTTTGCTCCATTACGGTGAACGCAACGTTCCCTTGGCCGAGAGCCTGCTTGGCCGTTGTGCCGGGCTGCAGGAGCTTTTGGTGTGCAACTGGCATCTTCCCGAGGATACCACTCCGCTCCACAAGTTGGTGAAGGAGCTGATCGCGGGCCGGGTTGGCGCCATTGCTTTCACCAGCAGATTGCAGGTGCGGCACCTTTTCGCGATCGCCTGCGAGGATGGGTTGGGCGCTGAGCTGTTGGATGCCCTTGAAGCCCATGTCTTGGTTGCCACGGTGGGTCCGACCTGCGCCACCGCCCTGGAAGCATTGGGGGTGGTGCCGCAGGTTGTCCCTGAGTACCCGAAGATGGGCGCGATGATTGAGCGCCTGGCTCACTACGTCTCCGAGCAGCGTGGGGCGGCGTAGTTTTCTCTCGCGTCTGCGTCGGTTTGACAATTCAGCTGGAACTGCGCATCTTCGGTTCCGTGAATTTCCTCAATGCGGCCAGCACGACTACCACGACCCGCGCGGGCGGGATTGGATTCGTGCACTCGGTCGACTGAGGAAAAGCGCGCGAATTTCCTACCCCGCCTCAAAACCGGTGGGGCATTCGCGCGAAACACAGTGCTCCACTCGGCCCGAGCAACGTTTCGATTGGAGCCTGAAGATGTTTGACCAACACGATCATCGATATCTTGGCCAACGACTGGACCTGTTTCATTTTCAGGAAGAAGCCCCGGGAATGGTTTTCTGGCATCCGCGCGGCTTTTTGCTTTACCAGGTGCTTGAGAATCAACTGCGGCAGCTGGTTCGAGATCAGGGTTACCACGAGGTGCGTACCCCGCAGGTCCTTAGCCAACGCATTTGGGAGAGCAGCGGTCACTGGCAGAGCTTCCGCGAAGAGATGCTCGTCGTGAATGATGGCGATCGCGCTTTCGCGCTCAAGCCGGTTAGCTGCCCCGGACACATTGAAATCGTTCGCAGGATGGCCCCCTCCTATCGCGACTTGCCGATTCGCCTCGCTGAATTCGGCCTGGTTCATCGCAACGAGCGATCGGGTTCGCTCCACGGACTGTTTCGCCTGCGCCAGTTCAGCCAGGACGATGGACACGTCTTTTGCTCGGAGGACCAGATCGACGACGAAATCGATCGTTTCTGCCGCTCTTTGCGCGCTTTTTATGCGGAGCTCGGGTTTGCGGATCTGGACGTGTCCTTCTCGGGCCGTCCGAACCAAAGCGAGGGCGTCGATTCACTATGGGAACGGGCTGAGAAAGTGCTGGAGGCGGCTGCGCTCAAGTCCGGGCTCGATTTTCATCCGCAGCCTGGGCAAGGAGCGTTCTACGGACCCAAGTTGGACTTTTCGCTCAAGGATCGGCTGGGCCGACTCTGGCAATGCGGAACCATCCAACTCGACTATGTGCTGCCCGAGCGGTTTGACATTCACTATGTGGGCTCAGGGGGCGATCGAAGAAAACCGGTCGTCTTGCATCGCGCGCTATTCGGTAGCCTCGAGCGGTTTATCGGCATTCTGTTGGAGCATTACCGAGGGGCACTTCCTGCCTGGCTCGCGCCAGAGCAGGTGCTTTTGGCCCCGGTAGGCAGCGCCGACGGGTATGCGGAAAGCGTTCTGCAGCGGCTATCAGCCGCCAACCTTCGGGCTCGGATCGATTGCCAGCCGGACTCGCTGGCCCGAAAGGTCGTCGAAGCGTACGAGCAGGGGATTCCGTTCGTTGTGGTAGTGGGTCCGCGGGAGCGGGCGGCGGGCTCAGTTCGAATCAGGGAGCGGAGTGGAAGACAGCGCGAAAGCCCGCTGAATGCGGCGATCGAGGAGCTCGTCGTCGTGTGCTTCGAGTCCGTCACCCCGTCCACTGCAGCCCGGCGCGTCCGGGTGACGGCGGACGCGCGATCCAACCGCAGTGGACCGTGATCGCACGCCTTCGAGCTTATTCGGCAGTCTCGATGATCAAACCCCATTCGCGTTGACCCGCAGATGAAGGCTGCCCGGGCTTTGCGCGATGTCAACGACTGGATGGTGCCCGCCGAAAACGGTCTGGCGCCACGACTGGATGTCGAGATCATACGGAGCCCCCTGGAAAGGGCCGGTATCGAAAAACGAGTGATTGACCACCCGGCTGGTATCATTGAGGAAAGGAAAGAAGTTACCAGCCACGTTTCGCATCAAGATCGCCGCATAAAATACATCGCCTACGTTCAAATTCACCGGTGAGCTCAACTCTATCGTCACGTAGCCGAACTGCGGGCCGCTGATCGACGCCTGCGTTCTCTGCAGCTCCTGGAGGCCGCCGCCAGCGCAGGGGTCATCGATACTCGCGCCCTGGTAGATGACGACCCAGACCTGTTGATTGGACAGCGTTTCACCCAATCCCAAGGTAACCGAAATCAGACGTGTTCCGCCGGAAACAACCTGAAACGCATTGGCAACCCAGTTGTCCTCAGTCTCGGTGGTCTGGCTGTTGTTGAAGCGCTCTCCGGCAAGATTGTTGTCCCACTGATAGGTTACCTGAGCGCGAGCTGCTCGCGCTCCGAGCGACATTACTGCGAAACCGGCAATACAAAACAACGCAAGAAGTTTTTTTGAGAATCTTCCCATCATGATGAAGCACCCCTCGTTGTGAAGTTGATGTATCCAGCTGAAACCATCCCTCCTGTTGGCTCTGGCGAGATCCCTCCTTCCTCGATGGTGGGAGCCGTTCCCTCGGCTGCTCGGCCGGCATTACAACACTCGGGTCTGGGCGACAAGGGAGACCAGCGTTTTTTCCCTCACTGTTTTTGCAATCCCCGATAGAGAAGCGCGATTGAGCACCTCTCACAGGAGACAAGGATGAACCCGATTCTTCCCGCCTATAAGACCGTTGGCGAGCGCCGGTTCCGCGAAGTCTCTGGTCTTTACTTCGAAGACTTCGAGCCCGGTGACGTGTTCGAGCACCGCCCAGGTCGCACCATCCTCGACGCTGACAACATCTGGTTCACACTGCTGACCTTGAACGTTCAGCAGGTGCACTTTGATGCGGCGTATGCGGCCAGGACGGAGTGGAAGAAGATGCTGGTCGACAGCACGTTCACCCTCGCGCTGCTCACCGGGATGAGTGTCCGCTCCGTCAGCGCCAAAGTGGTGGCCAATCTCGGCTGGGACAAAGTGAAGGCCACCGCTCCAGTGTTCGCGGGTGACACGCTGTATGCCGAAAGCACCATCTTGCAAAAACGTGAGTCCAAGAGTCGCCCCACCCAGGGCATCGTCACCGTCGAGACCCGCGGAATCAATCAGCAGGGCACCGTGGTGATGACCTTCGAGCGCACCATGCTGGTCTACAAGCGCGGCCACTCGCCCGAAGCTGCGGCGGGATATTGAGCTCTACACCAGGCCCAACCACTTCCAGTAGGTCGCGCCAAATATCAGCACCAGAAGGTAGGCGATGATGGTCAACGGGATACCGGTGCGGACGAAGTCGCGGACTTCGAAAGTGTCCGTCCCATACGCGACCATGTTCTGAGGCGCGTTGACCGGGAGAATGAAGCCGAAGCTCACCACAAACTGCAACACCATCGTCATTCCGGCCACGTTCACCCCCGGCGTCTTCACCCCCTGAAGCACGGAGATGATGATCGGAATCATCGCGGCGGACAACGCCGTGGCGCTCGCGAATCCGAGGTGGATCACGATCAAGAACAACGCCAGCACCGCCACAATCCCCAGAGTAGGCGTGGTCTGGATTCCAAACTGGGTGACGATGATTTTCGCCAGCCAACCGGCTGCCTTGGTCGAAAGCAGCGCCGAACCCAAACTGATCCCCACCCCAAACAGCATCAAGGTACCCCAACCGATCTTCGGTTGAGCTTCCTTCCAAGTCATCACGCCGACCTTTGGCAACAGCATGATTGCGATCATCGCAACTGTGGTGAAGCTGGTGTCGAGCGAATGGACTATCTTCTCGGTTGACCAGAAGAACAGCACAATCAGCGAGAGCACCAGCAGCTTTTTCTCGCTCGCCTTCATCGGTCCCAGGTCTTTGAGGGCCCGGTCGATTGCCTCCTTTCCACCGGCCACTTCCTCCGTTTCCGCAGGCATGGTCTTCAGCAGAATGAAGTAGAGAACGATCGACATGATTGCCGAAAAGGGCGCCGCCGCGATGAACCATTCCGGCCAGGTGATCGCCTTCCCCAGCATCTTCTCGATGTGGCCGACCGCGATCATGTTTTGAGCGGATGCGGTTTTGATCCCCACGTTCCACAAACTGGCGGCTTGAGCAGTGGCAATCATCATCGCGCCGGCAAACTTGCTCTTAAGATTTACGCCAAAAGCGACGATGATCCCCATCACCATCGGGACCAAGCAGGACACCCGAGCGGTGGTGCTGGGAACGAAAAAACTGAGAACGAATCCCACCGCGATCACTCCCGCGAGCACCCGTTTCGTTTTGGCGCCGATCTTCGAAAGCACGAACAGTGCGATTCGCCGGTCCAATCCGGTGAGCATCATTGCCGCGGCAATGAACAGAGCCCCACCCACCAGGGCCACGGCGGTATTGGAAAATCCTGCCAGGGCAATGCTCAGGCCGTCGCTCGTTCCATAGAGCTTGGATGGATTGGCGACATTGGGGGAGATGCCCAGCGAAAGTGCCATCACGGCCAGAATCAATGCCGCGCTGGCTGGATAAGAGATGGAATCCGTGATCCACACGATCACCGAAAAGACGAGAACCGCGATCATTCTCTTTCCGGCCACCGGCAGTCCTTCCGGCGTTGGCAACAGATCGATCACCACCAATGCGAGTGCGCCGAGGATTAGCCCGTAGCGGCTGAGGAATGTGTCCCTGGTTCGCTCGCTGGAAACTCCGATCAACGATTGGGCTACCGGGCTAGGTGCCGCCATGTCGCCTCCCTCGCGTGTGATGTTAGCTCGACGAACGCAGTTCGCGTACGGCAAAAGAGGCTAGAGGTTTCGGTCCCGATACGCCGCGTCAAAGCGCAGGACTGCGAAGGTTGCGGTGGAGGTAGATGCGCGCCTTTTCCCAGTTGCGCTGGACCGTGCGCTCCGACACACCGCGAAGCGCCGCGATCTCGACGAAGGAAAAGCCACAGAAGAATTTGAGGTCCACTACCTCCGCCAGCGAAGGATCGATTTTGCCGAGCTCATCCAAAGCTTCGCCGATTTGCGTCAGCTCTTTTTCGTCAACCACCTTCTCCACGGCGCTGGTCTGAAGCGACGTAATCTCGAACTGTTCTCCGCGCTTCAAGGCGTGGCGGCTTCGAACATTATCTATGATCAGCCCGCGCATAACCCGTGAGGCATAGCCCATGAACCGGGCGCGATCCGGAAACGCGGCGGCATCCCGCCCCGCCATGTCCAGATAGGCTTCGTGCAGCAAGGTGGTAACGCCGAGGCTCGCGGCGGCGCCGCGTCGGGCTAGCTCACGTTGAGCGAGGCCGTGGAGCTGTGCGTAGAGCGCACTAAACAGCGCTTCAGACGCTGACGCGTCGCCTCGCTCGGCGGCGGCAATCAAGGATGGAATTGTGGGTTCCACCGCACCCCCCAAACAGCCATGTCAACGCGGAGTTGAACAGGTGTCAACTCTGCGACCGTTGGTCGAGTTTTCCCAGGAGCCGAAGGAGTCCGTCCAGGATGGTGAAGGGATGCGGCGGACAACCGGGGATGTACAGATCGACCGGCACGACCGAATTCGCGCCCCCACAGATTTCCGGATGCCCCACATATGGGCCCCCGGAAATGGCGCAGGCGCCTACCGCGATTACGAGCTTCGGCGCGGGAACGGCGTCATACGTTTTCTGCAGCGCAAGCTTCATATTCTCGGTAACCGGGCCGGTGATCAGCAAGCCGTCTGCGTGCCGGGGCGATGCCACGAACTGAATCCCGAACCGGCCGAGATCGAAGACGATCGTGCTCAGCACGTTTACATCTGCTTCGCAGCCATTGCAGCCTCCGGCGCTCACCTGCCGCAGCTTGAGCGATCTACCGAACAGCCGCCGCATGGCGGCATCCAGAGGCGCCGCCCGCGTCTTCATCTCGCTTCGAAAGAGCAGATCGTCGCGGGCTCGAGCAGCAAGTCGGTATTCTTTGGAGTGGGTGATTGCACCGGTGGGGCAAACGTTCTCACAGTCCGCGCAAAACAGACAACGGCCCAGGTCCACTTCCGGCCCAAGCTGATCGAAGCGGATGGCCTGCGTCGGACAAGCCTCCGCGCATGCCTTGCACCCATCGGCGCACTTCGTCGAATCGATTACCGGTGGGCCGCGGAAGCGATCCGGCAGCACAGGCGGGACTGCCGGATACGAACTGGTGCGGTGTCCCTGCCGTATTCGGGTGAGAAGCATCTTCAGCATGAAGGCTCCCTACAAATCATGTCCGCAATAGGACAGGTTGAAGCTCTTGTTGCAGAGCGGAAAGTCGGAAATCTGCTGGTCGCGCAGAGCGATCGCCAGCCCGGTCCAGTTGTGGAACGATGGGTCCACCACCTTGTAGCTCTGAAAACGACCACTCTCATCGGTCAGCGCCACATGGCACAGCTCACCGCGCCAACCCTCCACCAGCGACACGCACACGCGCATTGGGGCCAGCGGAGGCACCCTCGAGAGCGTCTCACCGCTCGGCAATGAGGCAAGCTGCTCTTTGATGAACACCGCGGAGCGCTCGATTTCCAGATTGCGAATTTGAGCCCGAGCAAAGACGTCCCCGGACAGCAGAACCGGCACCGGAATCTGCTTGAAGCGGAAGATGCCTGCGGGATGATCGCGCCGGACGTCGCGAGACACCCCCGAAGCGCGCGCCGCTGGTCCAACCATCCCAAGCTGCTCCGCGACTTCCCCGGTCACTTGACCCGTATCCTCGAAGCGGGCCTGAACCGACGCCGTTCGCCACAATAGCGCTGCCGCATCGGCCACGTCTTGAACCGCGAAAGTGAGTTTTTGACGCATTCGGCCAGCGCGATCAGCATCGATGTCGAATGCCACGCCACCGGGTCGAACCAGGCTCCGGCCGAACCGGCTGCCGCAAAGCTCGGCGGTCAAATTGAGGAAATCCCCTCGCAGGCGCCCGCAATAGGAGGCGGTGGGCAGGTAGCCCACGTCGCCGGCCAGGGCACCGATGTCTCCCGTATGGTTGGCAAGCCGTTCGAGCTCCAGAGCGACGCCGCGAATCGCCTGCGCCCGCGCGGAGACCGCGCAGCCAGAAAGCGCCTCGAGGATCTGACAGTACGCCGTCGCGTGTCCAACCGTGGTGTCACCAGCGAGCGTCTCGGCGTAATGGATGGAGCGGGCGTTGGGACCTCCGATGAGCGCGCGTTCGACTCCCCGGTGCTGATAGCCCAGCGAGATTTCCAGGTGCAGCACTTGCTCGCCGTAACACTGGAAACGAAAATGCCCAGGCTCGATCACGCCCGCGTGAACCGGGCCCACCGCCACCTCGTGGATCTCCTCTCCTTCGACGCGATAGAAGTCCGTCACCCCGATCATCGGGGGCGTTTTGCTCCAGCCGAAGGGGTCCGCTCCGACGCGACGCGGAGGCGCAAAGCGCACCGGCTTTAGCCAAGGGTGGCCCATCGGTTGGATGCCCCACTGCTCGGCCAACTCCCGCTCGAACAAGTGGGCTTCGGGACACTCCGGTGTCATGGCTGGATACGAGTCGTCCTCCAAGCGCGTCGAACAAAGCTCCAGGCACCCTTCATCATCCACCGCCAACACGGCGAACAAGTCGACGTCGCCCGCCGCACCGATCCCAAACAGGGCCGCAATCCGCGCGCCGCGTTCGGGGGCGCCAATCACCACGCCACGAAATGCCTCGAGGGAAAGCCGTGGAACGGCATCGCGGGGCACCGCCTTGGCATTGTAGGTACGCAAGAGCGAAGAAACGCTCATGGCAAAGCCTCGAAAGCAGCCGCTCGCTGGATGAGCGCCTGCAAGGGCGGCGGCAAATACAACCCGAGGCAGAGCACCAGGATGAGGAATGCCACAGCCGGAGCGACGGTGAGAAAAGTTTCAGGCTTGGCGGGAACGCTCCTGTCGATCCCGACCGGAGTGCCTTGCACGACCGCTAGCACCGTGGCTCCCATTCCGATGAAGACAATCACCAAAAGAAGCAGGAATAGACCCACCAGGACGTAGCGACCGGCGCTGACCGCGGCGCTGAGGATGGTGAATTCGCTGACGAACGGACCAAATGGCGGGGAGCCGGCGATCGCGAAGAAGCCGAGCAGAAAGAGCGCTCCAGACACCGGCACCAGCCGCATTGCGCCAGTGGTGCCTTCCACGGTTTTGCTCGCGAATGCGCGGTGGATGTTCGCGGCGGAGAGGAAGAGAACGCCTTTGGTGAGGCCGTTGTTGATCAGATGGAGAAGGCTTCCGAACACCGCATTCCCGCCGATGCCGACGCCTAACACCAAAATCCCCATGTGCTCCACGCTCGAGTACGCGAGGAGGCGCTTGTAGTCGCGCTGCCGGACCATGAAGACGCCCGCCACGGCAATCGAAAAGAGCCCGCCGCCGATCATCAGCTCCCTGGCGAACGCGGCCTCCCCGGCAGCGCTCAGGATGTGGAAAAAGCGAAGGATCGCCAAAAAGGCACAGTTGGTGAGCCCTCCCGCGAGCAGCGCACCGACCAGTCCCGGCGCTTCGCCGTACGCGTCAGGCTTCCAGGTGTGCATCGGCGCAAGTCCCATCTTGGTGCCATAGCCGACGAAGAGCAGCACGAAGGCCGCGTGGAGCCACGGCCTCGAGAGCGCATGTCCATCGCGGATCAGATCTTCGAGCAGCAGCGAGGGAGTCAGGCGCGCGTGCAGGGCGGAGTATGCGAGGAACAGAGATCCCAACAACGCCAGGGCGATCCCGACCGAGCCCACGAGGAGGTACTTCCACACTGCTTCGAGGGATCGGGCATTGTGGTTGAAGTACAGCAGCGGCGCGGTGCAGAGCGTGGTGGCCTCAAGCGCCACCCACATCAAGCCCAGATGGTGCGTGAGCAGGATCAGGCTGGTCGTCCCTACGAACACCAAAAGGCAGGCGACGAAAACGCGGTTACGCCTTTCGGGACGCTGCCGAAGGTAGCCCGGAGCATAGAGGAAGCAGAGAAAAAACAAGACGCTGGTAAAGCCGAGAACCAACGTTCCCAGTGGGTCCAACACCAAGTATCCATCGAGCATCGGTGAGGCCCCGCGGGTGATGGCGGTCGCAGTCAAGCCGAGGTGTGTCGCGCCGCCCACCGGCAGCAGCCATGGCCTCACCCGCTCGAAGGGCATGATGAAGGCGACACCACCGAGCAGAATTGGCACCAGGATGAGCGCGAGGAGCATGGGTCAGTCCTTGAGGGCGGAGAGATTCGCGGTGTCCATTGAACCGAACTCGCGACTGATGTGATTGATGATGATTCCCATCACGAAGATGGCGACGAAGAGGTCGAGTAGAACGCCGATCTCCACCAGGAACGGCATCGCCTGCAAAAGAGTAAGGCCCATGATGTAGATGCCGTTTTCAAGCAGGAGGTAGCCGACAACCTGGTTGATCGCTTTTTTCCGGGTGGTGAGCACCAGAAAGCCGCTGAGCACGGTGGCGAGCGAGGCCGGTACGAGCAGCGAGCCTTGGTGTTGCGGCGCCAGGGGAAGGGTGGACGAGAAGACGAGGGCTACGCCCGTGCCCACCGCGCAGAGCAGCAGCGAAGGCACAAAGCCGATCACCGGCTCTACTTCCCTTCGGATCGCGGCATCTCGCATTGCCCGCAGCAGCAGCCAGGGAATAACCAGCCCTTTAATCAAGGCCGCGCCGACGGCTACGAGCAGAGTATCCTCGTCAACATGCGGATGCACCAACAGCGCGAGCACACCTAAGGCAACACCCTGGGCAGCGGAGGCGTTGATCACGGCGCGCAGCCGGCTCGTGCCGAGCACGAAGAAGTTGAGCAACAGCACCATCACCAGGATTGCAGTGGACATGCTTACCTCGCGAGAATGATTGCGAAGACGGAGATGATCGAGGCAGCGACGAGCAGCCTCGGCAGGTGCAAAAGGCGCAGCCGCGCCATCGTGGACTCCACTATCCCGACCAATCCCGACAATCCCACCATCGCCACGACGAAGACCAGCCAGTCCAACCACGGATTGCCCGTGGAAATCGGCGTGACCAGACGCGCGATCAGCGCTCCCAACAGAAAGAGCTTCAGCGCAGCTCCATACAGAATCATTCCCAAGGCAGGACCGCTATGATCGAGCACCATCACCTCGTGAATCATCGTCAGCTCCAGGTGCGTGTTAGGGTCGTCGAATGGAATTCGGCTGTTCTCCGCGAGCAGCACAACGAAGAAGCTGGCGATCACCAGCACCAGCGCCCCTCCGCTGTCGAACCACGCGTCCAAGAGCTTGGGGCCGAGCATTTGCGACAACGACACCGATCCCGATTTGCGAGCCAACGCCATCAGGCCGAGAAAAAGGCCCGGCTCCGCCAGAGCCGAAAAGGTGGCTTCGCGCGCAGCCCCCATTCCCTCGAAAGATGAGCCGGTATCGAGCGCGGCAACGATCGTGAAAAACCGACCGAGCGCCAGCAGGTAAGCGAAGAGAATCGCATCGCCCGCAAAGGAGAGCAGCGCACGGTGAGTTCCCAGTGGCATCAGCAGGACCGCGACGAGCACGCTCGCGAGATTCACCACCGGCCCCGCCTTGAATACCCAGGTCGTGGTGGTGCTGAAGACGGAGCCCTTTCGCCAAAGCTTCCAGACGTCCCGGTATAGTTGCAGAAGCGGCGCGCCCACGCGTCCGGCGAAGAAGGCTTTCACCTTGACGATCACGCCAAGCAGCAGCGGCGGAAGCAGCAACGCGACTGCGAGCTGCGTCGCAATTTGCAAAAGCTTCATTGTGGATGGACTCCCCGCGCCCAAACCAGTCCCAGGACGAGCGCGAAAACGACGTAGAGCAGATAAAGGTTCAAGCTCCCGGGTTGAAGCCATCGAAGCCGGTTGAGCCAACCGCCAACGGAGGCGATCGCTGGACGAAGCAGCTGATCGAGCACGGCATCGTCCACCTGCGACGCGAATCGAGTTGGTCTGGGGAAGAAACCTGGGACGCGCTCGCGGTGTACCTTGGGCCGCAGCGCCCATTGAAAAAGGCCAACGAGCATCTCCGCAAAGGAAGATGACGAGTACTGCATTCGCTTCCCAGGCGCGACGTAACCACAATCCCAGGTAAGGCCGGCGGATGTCCCACTCTGGAGGCGCCGAGCCAGTAGGGCGCCGCCGCCAAGGGCGCATGCCAGTAGGATCGCGGAGGCAAGGCTCAAGTAGGAAAAGGGAGCGAGCGCTTGCAGAGATGATGAAGTCGGCACCGGGCCGAAGACGGCGACCGCTAGATTCAAAAAGCGAGCGATCGTCGCGGGCGCGAGGCCGATGACCATGCAACAGGCGGCGAGAACACCCATCGGAGCCAGCAGCAGACCGCCTCCATCGTGCGCGGCGGCGCTGTGATTGCTGCGGCGATGGCCGAGGAATGCGGCTCCGAATACTTTGACGAAGCAAGCCAGCGCCAGACCCCCGATCAGCGCCAGAGCGGCCGCGGCGAGCGACGGAGCAAGCCACACCTCGGCCTGACTCGAACGAGCTGCATCGAAAAGGCCCAGGTAAACGAGCAGCTCGCTCACGAATCCGTTCAATGGCGGCAAGCCGCAGATTGCTACGGCTCCGATCAGAAAGAGGATGGAAGTGCGCGGCATTTTCGGCAACAGGCCTCCAAGCTGATCGATCTCGCGCGTGTGGCAAGCATGAATCACCGCGCCTGCGCTTAGGAAGAGGAGGCCTTTGAACAGGCCATGGTTCCACACGTGCAAGAGCCCGCCAGCCAACCCGAGCACAACCAGCTCGGGTCGATGAAGGGCTCGCCCCAGCACGGCCACTCCAATTCCAAGCAGAATGATGCCGATGTTTTCGATGCTGTGATAGGCGAGAAGGCGCTTGATGTCGTGCTGGCCGATCGCAAACGCAACACCGAGCACGCCCGAGACGCCGCCAAGGCTCAGCAGAAGCACGGCCCACCAAACCGGCGGAGTCGGCAAAAGCGAAAGCGTTCGCACCAGGCCGTAGATGCCGATCTTGATCAGCACACCGGACATCAACGCCGACACGTGGCTGGGCGCCGCCGCATGTGCGCTCGGAAGCCAGATGTGAAGCGGCATCACGCCCGCCTTGATCCCGAATCCGAGCAGCCCGAGGACAAAAATTGCCGTGGCCGGTCCCGGCGTAAGCCAATCCATATGAACCAGCGCGAAGCTGCGCGTTGATCCATAAATGAGCGCGAACATTGCGAATAGGCACAAGGTGCCAACCCGTGTCGCGACGAGATAGAGGTAGCTGGCCGCGCGCGTTCCAGGCAGGTGGTCTTCGGTGCCGATCGCGACAAACGCGGCCAGTGTCATCACTTCCCAGCCGGCCAAGAACAGCATCCCGTTCGCCGCCACAGTGGTGATGGCGAGCCCAGCGACGATCAGGCCGTAGACCAGTCGCAGCCGTCGCCCATTCTGCTGCTGCTGCGCCTGGGCCCAGTACTCAAGGCCATAGATGGCGCCGAGCGCGGAGATCGCAAAGATTGGGACGAGGAAGAACGCAGCAAGCGCATCGATGCGGATTGAAAGAGCTCCGCCGGGCACGGCCCAGCTTAAGGACAGCTCGGCGGCGGCGCCGCTGATGACAACATGGCCGATCGCGAATAAGGCAAGGGCCGCGGCAGAAGAGAGCATTCCGACGGCGATCCGCTCTCCGGCCGAGGACGATCTCGCGAAGAAGAGCCCGGGGACGCCGCTCGCGCCCGCCAGGCCAATCGCCACTAGAACAAACCACGCAATCACCGCGCGCCCCACCCACGCACCGATAGCCAGACCATGCCCAATACCACTGCAAGCAGAACGTAGAGCAAATAGCTGTGAAGCGCGCCCCCCTGGACCCAGTTGAGCGAGGACAGCCAGCCTGCCCACCTCGCGAACATCGGCTGGTAGGCGCCGCGCGTAAATGGATCGGCGTCGTCTAGCTCGAGCCGTGAAGTCGTTGGGAACAGACCTCGCAGCCACGAGCGTACCACTTTCGGCCGAAGCAGCGGGGGAAGGATGTTTTCCGCGGCGAGTTGGGCAAAGGACAACGCTCCGTACTGCATCCGCGACCGCGGCGCCGCATAGCCACAGCCCCAGGTTTCTTTCGCTTCCCAAGGCCTCGCGCGGTACAGCCACCAGGCCACAAGCCCGAGCAAAAGGCAGCTCGCCCAGAGGATCAGATTGAAAGCAGCAAGCGCCGGGAGCGAGCCTGCCGCGGGCGCGAGCGGAGATGGACCGCTGCGACCGAAGAGCTGCGCCGCGACGCGGGCGGTGAGCGCAATGACTCGTCCGGGCGCGAGAGCCACGCCGATGCAGGCAATCGCCAACAGAGCCATCGGGAAAAGCAGCCATGGGGAGCTTTCGTGCGCCACTTCCGCGTGCTTGCTGCGCGGTTGGCCGAGAAGACTAATCCCAAAAACGCGCGCGAAAGAGAGAAGGGCCAGGGCACCGACGAGCGAGACCAAGCCCACGGCCAATAGGGCGAGCATCGAGATCGGCCCCTTCACCTCGAGACCGGGCCGGATCAAGCTTTGGTAGATGAGCCACTCGCTGACGAATCCATTGAGCGGTGGAAGCGCGGACAGCGCTACCGCGGCCACCGTCATTCCTAGGGCGGTGAGCGGCATGCGGCGAGCCACTCCCCCAAGCTGCTCAAGCCTGCGCGTGTGAGTCGCGTGGACCACGCTCCCGGCGGCGAAAAACATCGTCCCCTTCATCAGGGTGTGGTTCCAGACGTGCAAAAGGCCCCCGGCCATCGCAAGCGATGCCGCCTCGTTTTCTCCTCTGCTCGCGGCCCAGTACGCAATCCCCAGTGCAAACGCGATCAGCCCGATGTTTTCGACGCTCGAATAGGCCAGCGCCCGTTTCAGGTCTCGTTGGTACAAAGCCAACGAAATCCCCAGGAGCGCACCGACCAGGCCAATTCCCGCCAGCGACGGTCCCCACCAATCGGCTGGCGTACCGATGATTAGGAAGATCCGAAGCAGGCCGTAGAGACCGAGTTTGATCAGCGCGCCGGACATGACCGCGGAGACATGGGACGGCGCCGCGGCATGGGCCTCGGGCAGCCAGACGTGGAGCGGAACGAAGCCGGCCTTGGCTCCAAAGCCTATTAACGCGAGCAGCACCACGGCCAAAGCTCGTGGGCCGGAAGGCGGAGCTGCCGCGAACTGCGCGAAGTTGTACCCGCCGGCGTCTTGAGCGAGGAGTAGAAACATCGCAAACAGCGCCGCTGCTCCAACGTGGGTGGCAATCAGGTAGACCCAGCCTGCACGCCGGGATGCGGGATCCTCTTGGTCATAGGAGATCAGGAAGAACGCCGCGACCGCCATGGCTTCCCAGCTGACGAGAAACAGCACGCCGTTGCGCGCGAGGACCACGAGCGCCATGCCCACCACCATCAGATGGAAACCGAAGAACGGCAGGCCCAACCGGCGGCTGACTCGGGAGAGCATGTATTCGCGACCGTAGATTCCAGCCATCGCGGAGAGGGCGAGCACGGGAGCCAGGAAGAAGGCCGAAAGTGGATCCAACTCGAGCATTAGCGCGCCGTTTGGGATCGCCCAGGGCCCCGCGAACGAGAGCACCGTTCCCGAGGCAAGCGCCCGTGCGACTGGGACAAGCCCCATCCCCGCGCCGACCAGCACCGACAAAGTGCTGGCGGTACCCGAGACGCGTGGCCATGGCGTTAGTGCAAGTGCAAGCAGGCCTCCCGCGAGAATCACGGCGATCCCGCCGAGCAGCAGGACGAGCTGTGTGTCCACTCCGGTCATCCCGCCCCGTCGCGATCGCCACGTGAGAATGTCGGTTCGAGTCGCCGCGCTTGTTCGAGAATGCGATCGAGCGGGGCGCGGTCCTTCACCGCCGCACGGAACTCGCTGTCGTGCAGCGCAGACGCCAACCGGGACAAAAGCTGGAGGTGCACGCGCGGGGTCGGCGTCATCATGAAGAAGACGGTGGCGACCGCAACTTGGTCCCGCGCTCCGAAATCCACCGGGCGCTCAAGATACCACAGCGCGATCGACGGCGCGGCGCCTTGCAGGACGACCGGCGCGCGGGCGTGCGGGATCGCGATACCTTGGCCAATGCCGGTCGAACCGATCCCCTCGCGGGCGATTAGTAACTCTAGCAAGGCGGAGCGATCGGAGTCCTCTGCGAAGGCAAGCCCCTTTACGAGCGCGGCGAGGATCGAGTTTCGGTCCGGTGGTCCGTCGTACCGATGGAGGCCACCGTTGCGCAGCGCGTCCACGAAGCTCGGGGCGGTGTCCTGATGTGCGTGCTGCAGAATGTCGACTTGCACGTTGATTCCGCGGGCCGTCGCCCATTCCAGCAGGTCGTCGCTGCTCAGACGGTACTGATCGTTGATCCGGGAGAATGGGATTTCGCCGTCCCGAATCCACCTGTAGATAGTCTCTTCGGGAACAGCCAGGTACCGGGCAGCGTCGCGGATGGTGAGGCGCACGGACGAAGCACTACCAGATTGGCCATACCTTTGCCGCTGATCTGACACCCGCCCGCTAGCAGTGGGAGCCGCTCCCAGACCCGCAATCAAGCCATCCTGCGAGGCCGATCAGCGCGCCTCGCGGGTTGTTACGACGCCAGCGAGTGTGAGTGGGGCGCGCCCCTGCGCGCCACCTAAAAGGTGCCGTAGCTGCGCCTTGGCCAGAAATGATTCGATCCTGCAAGCAGCGCCTTTGCGGCCGGCAACGCGCAAACCAACTCCCAGGAGGAATAAATGAAGCACACCAAACTTCTCGCCGTACTGGCCGCGACTGCCCTGGCCTGCGGTGGCGGCACGGCCACCAGCCACAACAATGCGGGCACCGGCACGTCGACCCTGCTCGTAACTGGAGCCATCGAAGCCTCGATGAACAATGGCGCCCCGGTGACGAACTTTACGGTCACCCTCAGGGACGGCCTTGGCAACAGGGTGCCCGCCGCCACCGTAACAATCTCCAATAGCGGCTTGCCGAACGGTAGCGTGTCACTCGTCGAGGCCCAGGCAGGCTCGGGCAGGTACCTGAACTCGATCGCCCAGTTTCCCGGTGGCGACTTCGGCCTCTCGGTGACGCGGAACACGGATAACGTGCAGGGCGTCGTCGTGGGAGGGATTGGCATGCACACGATCAACACGCCCGCTCAAAATGCGGTCGTGCCTGCGAACCAGCCGCTGGCCGTAAGCTGGACCACGCCCTCGACGGCAAAGCAAGCGACGATCTCGACCAACGACTTCAATGGCATCAGCACTGCCGACACAGGCTCATACACAATCGCCGCCACGAACAACCCGGTTAACGCCAATCAGCAGCTCTTCGTCTCCCGCTTCAACGAGGTGGACATCGCAGGCGGCTTGGCGGGCTCGCGCCTGCGGGTTACGTTCACCGCCTCAGTGAACCACTACGTCGTCCAGTAAGTTGACGTTCGCGGCATAGCTTTCCGCCCGAGCTGGCAAGGCCGGATCCTACGCCGCAGCCCCTCGAGGTGGCCTAGTCCGAGCCCCTCGAGGGGATTTGCTCTGCCTTATCTCGGCTATCTACTCTGTGCCGGTGAGCGACACATCTCTCGAACCCGGCACGCCGCAGATCGCGCTCACTGAGCAATTCGCCGCCAAACAAGCCCAAACTTATTGGCTGGCTCGCTTCGTGATCCTCCGGTTGCTGGGGTTGATCTACTTCGTGGCCTTCTTGGTCTTCATCAATCAAGGAATACCCCTATTGGGTGAGCATGGTCTGCTGCCAGTGCAGCCGTCCCTCGAGCGTGTCGGTCACCAGTTCGGCTCGCAATGGGAGGCATTCCTGAAGATGCCTACTCTTTTTTGGCTTAAGCGATCGGACGGATTTCTTCTCGGCGTCGGCTGGATCGGAGCCCTCCTATCGCTGGTCGTTCTGCTGGGCTTTGCAAATGCCCCGATGCTCGCGACCCTCTGGCTTCTCTATCTCTCGATCCGCCACATCGGTCAGCTCTGGTATGGATTCGGCTGGGAGAGCCAGTTGGGCGAGACGGGTTTTTTGGCCATTTTTTTGTGCCCACTGTGGGATCCCAGGCCTTTTCCGAAGCGGCCTCCTCCGGTCGTCGTGGTATGGCTCTTTCGCTGGCTGATCTTCCGAATCATGTTGGGAGCCGGACTGATCAAAATCCGGGGCGATCCGTGCTGGCGCGAGCTGACCTGCCTCTATTATCACTACGAGACTCAGCCGATTCCTAACCCTCTCAGCCGGTGGTTACATTTTCTACCCCGCTGGTTTCATCAGCTCGGAGCCCTCTACAATCATTTGGCCGAGCTGATTGCGCCCTTCTTTCTGCTAACTCCAAGAACGATCCGACACATCGCGGGGCTGGTCCTGGCGGGGCTTCAGTTTTTCCTGATTGTCAGTGGCAACCTCTCGTTCCTGAATTGGTTGACCTTGGTTCCGGTCATCGCTTGTTTCGATGATCGCTTTCTTTCGCGCCTTGTGCCGCGAGCCTGGTGGCAGAGGTTTCTGCAACGGCCTCGTGAGACTATCGCGGCACGATCGCAGCGGGTGGTAGCTGTAGTCCTCGCAACCTGCGTAGCCGCCCTGAGCATTGCGCCAGTCACCAACCTGCTTTCGAACGAGCAGGTGATGAATACTTCCTACGAGCCCTTCGAGCTGGTGAATTCGTACGGGGCGTTTGGCAGCGTCAGCAAGGTCCGATACGAAATCGTCTTCGAGGGCACGCTGGCTGACGCGCCAACGGAGGATGCCGAGTGGAGGTCTTACGAGTTCAAATGCAAACCAGGGGATCCCGGCCGACGGCCATGTTTCCTGAGCCCTTACCATCTTCGGCTCGACTGGCTGATCTGGTTCGCGGCGATGTCTTCGCCCAACCAGGCGCCCTGGACGGTTCATCTTGCATGGAAGTTGTTGCACAATGATCCGGGTGCCCTGAGCCTTCTGGGCAACAACCCATTCCCAGCCACGCCGCCGCGTTTTCTGCGCGCACAGCTCTATCGTTATCAGTTCGCACCCCTGCGCGAGCGCGCCTGGTGGACACGTACTTTGGTGGGTCCTTGGCTTCCGGCACTCTCATCGGAAGATCCGCGACTTCGAGAGTTTCTGGAAAGCTACGGATGGTTACAGTGAAACGACCACAACGTCGATCGCTAGCTGACCACTTCCTTCGGACACCCTGTAGTTGACGTCCGCCACGCCCTGATCCTATCTGGCGGGCAGTTCAGAGAGGGAGGGTCCCATGCTTCGATTTTCGCTACTCGTGCTGATCTTTGGCTCGGCAGGTTCCGCCATCGCTCAAACCTCGTATTCATTCACCTCATTCACCTGTGATGCTGGTCCAGACGATACGCGCGCGTTCGGCATTAACGATTCGAACCTGATCGTTGGCGGCTGTCGATTAATGGGACTCAGGGGACTGCATGGTTTCGTCTACAATGGCGATCCATGTGTTACGGTCGAGCCGCCCGGTTCGGCCAACTCACGCATTCGCGGGATCAATCTCGGGGGTGTCATGGTGGGCTTTTACTTCAGGCCGGAATTCGACTTTTTCCGCGGCTTCATGCGAATCAACGAAGTCTTATACAGAGACATCGTGCCACCCGGGACTGCCCAGGATTCCTTCGCTTTCGGGATCAATTCGCTGAACCAGGTTGTCGGCGCATATATCGGCGGCGATGGCAACGAGCATGGTTTCATTAACGATGGCGACTTCTACGTCGCCCCCGCTGATTGCCCCGGCTATCTCAACACTCAAATAAACGGAATCGATGACTATGGGCGCGTCGTAGGTTTCTGCGACGATGGGGTCACGAGCGTTGCAGCCATTTACGATGGAACGACACTAACCCTCTTTCAGTGTCCCGGCGCCGCGAATACATACGCAGTGGCGATCAATAATAATGGCGTCGTCGTTGGCGCGTACGATACTCCAGCCACGACCCACGGATTTCTCACCAGGGACATGGGCCAAAGTTGCACGCAGATCGACTTCCCCGATGCTCCCAATACTCAGGTGATGGGGATTACGACGTCGGGAAACTTGGTGGGTTTCTACTTCGACGACGCAGTTAGTTACATTCGGAGTTTTCTGGCTACGCCCAACTAGGTGTTCGAGGGATCAACGTCTCGAAATAAAACGACATCACGCTATCGCGCTGTCATACACGTCGTCCCGTGTAGGGCTTACAGTTCCGTTCACCCGTGATACATGCGAGGGAAAGGCGGAAGCACGATGTTTTGTTCCGAATACAACGATGGATCCTCGGCAGGTCGCTATCAGGCTTCGCTCCCTGCGTGATCGTGTAGACGAAGCACTGAAGGACCTCACGACGGTCGCACCCGAGATCGATCGAAACTCCGTTTTCGTCGTCCATGGGCATGATCAGGCCAGAGAAAGTGTCGCCCGATTGCTCGAGCGCCTCGGCCTGAAGCCGATCATCCTTCACGAGCAGCCGGATCGCGGGCGCACGATCATCGAAAAGTTCGAATCGTATGCCGCAGTCGGCTTCGCGGTCGTCTTGCTAACACCCGATGATGTCGGCGGGACGGCGGACGATCCCGAAGAGCTGAAGCCCAGGGCGAGGCAGAACGTCATCTTCGAGTTGGGCTTCTTCGTCGCCGCCCTCGGTCGTCGAAGAGTCTGTGCGCTGTACAAGGGAGACGTCGAGCTGCCGACGGACTTCGCGGGCGTTGTTTATACGCCGATGGATCCCGCCGACGGCTGGCAACTCAAGCTCGCGAGAGAACTGAAGCATGCCGGGCTTGATGTAGACCTCAATAAGGTAGTGTGACGACCGGTAGTCACGCCGGCGAAACTCCGCCCGGTGCTCCAAAGCGCGTTCCGGATGGAAAGTGCAGCCCGAACTGATCGGCGAGAACGCGGAGAAGCTCCTCGGGTGTGTCAACAGCGCGCTTCTCCGTCTCCCTCTCGCGGCGGATTACGAGCTCCTGGTTCATCAGCGACACGCGCTCGCGGTCGTAGCCGGCACGCGCGACGATCAGGTTCTGTACAAAACGCGAGGTCGGATGCCTGGAGGTGAACCAGTTGGCGACCTCGTAATCGATCGGATGCTGTGGCTCGAGGGTGAACCGGTAGACATCGTTCCACTCATTTGCCAGTTGCGCTTGAAGCATGTATCCGCCGCCGCTGCGGGCGATCCGAAAAGTCTCGTGTGGCGTCGGCTGCGGGTCCGTTACGTCGAGACGGAGTGGAGCAGTCGGCGTCAGTCCCCCGAAGCCGACGTCGGCGAGCCACGGCACGTCTTCCAGATCGACTCGCAGGACCATATGGCTCAGCGGCATCTGGACCTCGGCCGGCACCTGCCAGCGGACCCGAGCGGCCAGAGGGGTGACGCGAAAGCCCAGCCCTTCGAGCGCGGCTGCGAAGAGCCCGTTCTGCTCAAAGCAGTAGCCGCCGCGACGATCACCAACCAGCTTCTGCTCAACCGACGAAAGGTCAAGCCGCACTCCCGAGCCACGGATCACATCGAGGTTCTCGAACGGAATGGCAATGGGATGGAGCGCGCAAAGCATGCGCAGCACGGCGACGGATGGCTCGCTTTGTCCCGCGTAGCCGATACGAGCGAAGTAGGAATCCAGGTTGATTTTTGACATTGCGGCGAAGCTAACTCTCCCGGTCCCGTGGGGTCCATCGGACAGCGCGTGGCAACATGTCAACAAGGCGATGACCAGCCTTGCCGCTTCGCTGTAGAAGTTGGGATTGATTACTTCGACCCGCATCGAAGCGTGGGCTTGCCCTTCGTCGTTAAACGTGCTCCGAAATTCAAGCGGAGGACCAACGATGAAGGACCTGAGTATCCTGCTCGAGAATCGGCCTGGGGCCCTGGCCGCAATGGGGGAGGCATTGGGCCTAGCGGGAGTGAGCATCGAGGGAGGCGGTGCCTTCGTGTCACAAGGCGTGGGCATTGCGCACTTTCTCTTCTCGGATGGCGCGGTGGCTCGTAAGGCGCTCGAGACCGCGGGGATACGCGTCCTGGAGGAGAGGGAGGTCGTGGCGCAGCGACTGAATCAAGGGGAGCCGGGTCAGCTTGGCAAGATTGCTCGCCAAATGGCCGAAGCGGGAGTGAACATTGAAGTGGCCTACAGCGACCATAATCATCAATTGATCTTTGTGGTGGACGATACCAGCCGTGGTCGGGCTGTATCCGAGGCATGGATGAGCAAGCACCGTGAGTACTAGCGGACTTCCTGACAATGATCGGACCATGACTCCGCGGCCGGACCTTACTGTCGTGGCATCGGCAATTGGCGAGCCCGCGCGCGGCAAAATGCTGAACGCCTTGATGGACGGCCGCGCGCTCACCGCCACCGAACTCGCGCTCGAAGCAGGAGTGACACCGTCAACGGCCAGCAGCCACTTGGAGAAATTGCAACAAGCGGGGCTCATCGCGCGCACAGCTCAAGGTCGTCACCGATACTTTCGCATTGCGACGGTCGAGATCGCCGAAATTCTGGAGAGCCTGATGCTGATCGCCACTGCGGATCGGAAAACCAGAAGCGGCGCACGAAACGAGGCGCTTCGGAGAGCGCGAGTCTGCTACGACCATCTCGCCGGAGAGCTTGGAGTCAGACTGCTCGAGCGCATGCGCGAGCGCCAGTTGGTGCGAGGCGACGACCAGTTCTTGCAATTGACCGCGCCTGGAGAGAAGTGGGCGACTGAGTTCGGCATCGATCTGGACGGATTGCGTCGGAAGTCACGGCCCTTGGTGCGCTTATGTTTGGATTGGAGTGAACGGCGAAGCCACCTGTCTGGCGCATTGGGCGCCGCGATTCTCGAGCGCATATTTGAGCTCCGCTTCGCGAGACGAGATTCATTCAGCCGCGCGGTGCTGATCTCCTCGCTGGGAGAGACGTTCCTCGCCAGCCTGGACGCCAGGAGCTGACCACCGTTCGCTAGGGCACGATGTTGGGCGTCCCGTTGTCGTACCGAGCCTTCGCCGGTAGCGTGTAGGTCGCTCCGGCGATCGGATCCACCCACGGCCAGATGTTGTCGCCAAAGAATACGGGCGTGCCAGTCAGATAAAAGGACGGCGGGATCTCCACCGGGCCGTTGACCCAGACCACGTCATTGGTGACGTTGTCCCAATTGCCATCGCGGTAGACATGAGCCAAGGCGTAGCCGTTATCCCAGTTTCCTCCACCGCCGCCGTAGTTGTTGCCGAGCTGGTAGATCGGCGTTCCGTTCCGAGAGAATGGGGTCGTCTGGTAGACCGTGCCTCCCTGCAGCACGTTCCCGATATAGGCGTGGTCGTGCGTCCAGCCGTCCATGCCGACCGCGCGCAGATTGCCGCCCATCCGTCCTGACGAGTTTTGCCCGTTAGCATAGTTGCGCAGGTGCGTCTGCCAGCCCGAGTTGCCGTGGGTGGTGTCGCCTCCGAGGTTGGGCGTCCAGTTGCCTTCGATCAGGTCGTGGTGGGTGAAGTTGGCGTGGCAATCATCGATCCCGTTCTCCTGCCACCCCGGGCTGTTCCAGATCACCGCCTCGTCCACGTAGTTGTACGCGATCACGTTGCCACCGCCGGTCGAGTTGAGCGCGAGCGGCTTATTGTTGTTGACCGAGATGTTGTTCTCGAGCAGGCATGCCGAGGAGCCCACTCCGACGACTAGCCCGTAGGCTTGCCCACCGGGATTTTCGTCCGTCGAGCCATGAGCGTAGGAATCGCGGATCACACACCGATAGCTGCGCCCAAGGCCGATGTTGTATCCGTACTTGCCAGGATGCGCAGGGTCGGGCGGGTTGGTCCATCTCTCGCCGTCGGCCTCGATGTTCTTCGCCCAGGAGTAGGCCATGTAGCTGAACGCGACCGAGCCGCCTGGGAAGCCCCACAGGTTGTTGCCCCCAGCGACCGCGATGTTTTCGAGCCCGCACCAGCGATTCCCCACCGGAATCGAGTCGGTATTGAGCGGCACGGTGCGCCAGACCTGCGGGTTCGAGGCGAGCGGGAAGTCGGTGTAGAGCGGGTCCCTGATGGTTAGGACGTTGCCGTTGATATCGATGATCTCGGTTTCCTGCATCGTCGAGCGCCACAGTGGAACAGCAGTCCGCGCCGCCGCATTGGCCGAGGGCAGGTCCGAGACGCGGGGGATGTTGGGCGCGCCGGTGCTTGGACCGTTCCAATCGTACGTCGGCTGGCGCTTGAAATACTGGCCGTCGTAATACCAGAGGTATCCACTGTTGAGCGTGGCGGGCCCTTCGGGCACGGGAACGCCGTCGAGATGGTCGATGGTGATGACATCGCCGACCACGTAAGCGCTGGCGTCGGTGACCTGGATCGTCGTATCGCCCCTCGACGCATCGGCAATGACATTGCGCACCGCGAAGTCTGCATCGGAATGCCCAATTCGATGTCCGAACAGAACGACAGTCCCGTAGTTATTGATCGTCCCGTTCGCCGCAAGGCGCGTCGTGTCCGCGCCGCTGCCGCGAATCGTGACGTTGTCTACCTTCACGTAGATCCCGATTTGATCCGAACCACTTCCCGGATATCGCTGCGGGTTGACGAAGTAGGTACCTCCGCTGAGGAAGACGATTTTCCGACTCGTGGGAGTGGCCTCCTGACCGGCGGAGTTGATCGCAGCTTGAAAAGCAGCCGTGAAGGCGGCCGCGTTGGCTCTGCCGGCGAGCGCTGGATCGACGGAGTACCCGTTGTAGGGATCTCCGGGTGGGAGCCAGACGCTTGCTGGCCGCACCGGATCGTCGTCCGCTGGAATGCCGCCAGGGATGCCGGGATCCCAAGCTGTCCGGAAGAGGTCCGGGAGGATCGATTCGTCGATCGCGCCAAGCGCGGAGGTAGTGCGTGCAAACTTCGGTGGGGCTAGTGAGGAACGGTTGCTACAGGCCGAGCCGACGACGCTCCCAATGAGCGCCAGAACGGCACAAATTCCTGTCCGCATTTGTTCTCCTTGCTCTCACCGGTCATGTTCATAAATGAACATCGATACCCGGTCGGAGGTGTGTCTGTCATTCGGAAAAAATGAGAAGACAGATGCCCGCTTACTCTGCAGACGGCCTCGACCCAGAGTTGGAATAGCTGAGAAAACGCGAATCTCTTAGGACTCCCCTGCAGGCTCTCTCTTACATTGTGGTTCGCATGCATACGCCCCGGTCGTTCGATCCTGCGTTCGACGTCCGCGTCCGCTCGAGCTTCGCCAGGCAGATGTTGATGTTGACGATCGGCGCGCGCGTAACACACGTCGCGCCGGGCGAGGTGGACGTGGAACTCCCGTTCCGCGACGACCTCACCCAGCAGCACGGCTTCCTGCACGCCGGCGTCGTGGCGGCGATTATCGACAGCGCCTGCGGATACGCGGCGCTGACCCTCATGCCGCCTGATGCCGCAGTGCTGACGTCCGAGTACAAGGTAAACCTCCTCTCGCCGGCGGCCGGCGACGCCATCATTGCTCGTGGCCGCGTGCTCAAGGCGGGGCGGACGCTGATTGTCACGAGGGGCGACGCATTCGCGCTCAAGGGCGGCGAGGAGAAGCTCGTCGCCACGATGCTCGCGACCATGATGGCAGTGCGCGAACGCGGGCTCCAGGACTAGAACTGATCGCGTTAGCCCTCGTCTTCGTGGCCTCTCGGGACCGCGACGAACGAGAAAAATTCGCCAGTACTCTGATCATAGGCTTGGCCCACGATTCTCCCCGCATCATTTACGTCGTTGGCGTAAATCAAGAATGGTGAGCCCGGCGGCACGAGCGCGTTCAAGTCCACCATCACACCGTTTTCCCACAGAAACGCTCGGCTTCCGCTGCCACCGATAGATTGGCCCACCACCTGGCCACCTTCGTTAATTCCAAAAGCCAGGCTGAGCCTGTCTCCGGGAAGCGTCCCGAGGTCCTCGATACCGCCTCTTCTCGTCCAGCGGAAAGCATGGAAATTCGGGTGGTTCGGATCGTCACCGGGCAAGTCGGAAAACCCAGCGACCTCGCCGCGATTGTTGATTGCGGCAGGCGTGTTCCAGGCGGCGCCTCCAAGGTTGCCAATGTCGATTGCGCTGCCATTTTCCCAGAGCACGGCGTGCTTGGCGCTCAGCGCACCGACTGCTTTGTAGCAGGTGCCGGAGATGCCGACGACCTGGCCTCTGTCGTTGATCGCTGTAGCAGCTGAGTCTGGGTCGCCGGGTAGTGGTGGAAGTTGTTGGATCTCGTCCCCTCTGGGTCCCCAGATCACGGCTTCGAATTGAAGCACCTGGGGTGCAATGCAAGTCGGGTCATGAACCGCGGTCTCCGCCCATCCGACTATCTGGCCCAACCTGTTGGCGCCGGCAGCGTATCCATTGTTGCCTCCGAGGGTTGGGAGCGGGCTCATCACGCCATCGCGCCAGACGAAGCCAAGACACGTATGGCCGGTAGAGCTTGGGAAGAAGGCCGCGCAACTCCACCTTTCTCCCAACGGATCGAGGTTGGGAGTTTCGGCGATCCCCACGACGGCGTGGTCGTTGTGGTTTGGCCAAGCGACAGAGCTGTTCGGACCTCCGAGTGTGCCGAGGTCGAATATTTCTCCGCCTGCCCAAACGACCGCGTGCTGAGTCGAGTCGCCCGACAGGTTGGAAAAACCGCCCACCCAGTTACGGTTGTTAATGCTACTGGCTCCACTCGACGTGCCGCCGAGAGACGCGAGACTCATCAGCGAGTAGCGGTGATGATTGTTGCTCTCCGGCTCTTGCGCGGCAAGTTGAACCGGGGCAGCCAGAATCGTCGTAACAATTACGCCCGTGAATATGCGAAATTTCATGTTGTCTCCTTGCTAGTTCGTCTTTGAAGCAAAACATCCGGATTGCGCTTCTCGGACAGGCTAGGAGATTGGCGCCAAAGCGTTGGACGTTAGCGGACTTCGATTCCGCGGAACCTGGACGTTTGCGGACTTCGATTTCCGAAATCCCGTGCGCGCGGTTCAGAAACGTCGTGGGATCGATTAGCGTCGTCCTGGGCGGATAATGGACCTGGACTGGAAGATATGCTCACGAGCGAGGCTGTCGCGGGACGCGCGCTTCGACGGCAAGTTCTTCATTGGTGTGCTCAGCACCGGTATTTATTGCCGCTCGATTTGTCGGGCGCGCACTGCGAAGGAAAGTAATGTCCGCTACTTTCCCAGCGCCGCTGCTGCAGCGGAGGCCGGCTTTCGCCCCTGCCTGCGTTGCCGCCCGGAGTGTTCTCCCGGAACCCCCGGCTGGTTAGGAACTCCTAGCACCGTGGCTCGAGCTCTGCGGCTGATCGATGAGAGTAGTCTGGAGGAGAGCGGTTGGCAGGACGGCGGCGTGGAATCGCTCGCGGAGCGCCTTGGGCTCGGCTCGCGTCATCTTCGGCGGCTGTTCCTTCGTCACCTCGGAGCGACCCCCAGCGCCGTGGTCAGAACCCGCCGTCTACATTTTGCGAAGAAGCTGATCGACGAGACCAGCCTGCCAATGAATCAGGTCGCCTCGGCTTCGGGTTTCGGAAGCGTACGACGCTTCAATGCCGCGATCCAAAAAACCTATCATCGAACGCCAAGTCAGATCCGGCGCCTCGCCAGGCAAACCGAAGCTCCGCAGCAGAACCAGTACCTCTTTCGTCTCGGTTTCCGCCCACCGTACGACTGGAGCGCGATGTTGGCCTTCTTGGCGCCTCGCATGATACCCGGCGTGGAAGTATTGCATCTGGGGCGCTATCGGCGTTCGATCGCCTTGAACGGCGAGGAGGGATATTTCGACGTATCTCTTGCTCAAAAAAATGACGTGCTCGATGTGTGCATTCAGTTTGGCGATCCGCGCTCCTTGTTTTTTATCATCCAGCGAATACGCGCGATGTTTGATCTGAATGCGGATTCGAGGGAGATCGTGCGGTGCTTGGGAAGCGACCCGCTCCTAGCGCGGCGGGTCAAGGCTGCCCCGGGCTTACGGGTACCGGGCTGCTGGAATGGTTTTGAATTGGCGGTGCGAGCAATTCTCGGCCAGCAAATCAGTGTCAAAGCCGCGACCACGCTGGCTGGTCGGATTGCAAAGGCATTCGGGCGACGCTTTTCCACGGCAAGCGGCCTGACCCATCTTTTTCCAACACCGCAAACTCTTGCCGATGCCAATCTCGCCGGCATCGGTTTGCCCACCGCACGAGCAAAAACAATTCAAGCGCTCGCCCGCGCTGTCCACGATGGCCATATCCGCTTTGAAGGGATCGTGGAATCGGACTCTTTCCTGGCTCGACTCTGTCAAATTCCCGGAATTGGAACCTGGACTGCACAATACGTGGCGATGCGGGCGCTCGGAGAACCCGATGCGTTTCCATCGAGTGATCTGGGTCTCCGGTACGCGGCGGATTTGGACAGCCCTCGAGAGCTGGAAGAACGCGCCGACGCGTGGCGACCCTGGCGATCGTACGCAGCCATGTATCTATGGACCAACCCCAGCGTTCATTCCAAGCTTCGCACGTCCCCTCCGAGGGAAGCAGCATCTCGCCGGGATCGATCGCTGGCCTCGTAGCGGAGCCAGGCGATTTCGATAGCCGGTATTCCTGCGCGGTCCGGTGGATGCCTTCAGCATAGGAAGTTGGCTGAAATCCGAAAGCGCGGTCGAATTTTGTTGAATCGAAGATGTAGTCGAATTCGTACTGGTACAGCATCTCGTAC
>DAIQBK010000018.1:0-133535 GCA_036781205.1 Myxococcaceae bacterium | reverse complement strand
TTGCCACCCGGATCGCCTCCTTCGACAAACAGGCAATCATGGATACCAAGCGCCTTGTCAACGTCGCTAGTTTGCCGCCTGATATCGAAATCGAATCCGGGTGGGACGCGTGCTTTGCTTCCATGGGACGACCAGCCACGCAGGAGCGGATCAAGGACTTGATTGGGCGAGGCTTTAGCAAACCCGGCGATGCAGAAAATCGCTTGGGAGATTTCGTGGGACAGCTTGGGCGCTGAGCATCTACAACGGCGCAGCCTCCAATGGGACACTGTGAAATGAGTACTACCATTCGCGAAGCATTGGCCGGTTCGAGGTGGTCAAGGGGGCAAGATTTTATGGGCAAAAGACTCGCACTACTGGCAATTCGCCTGTTGGTGTCGGTGAACCTTCTGTATGCCGCCATCTTTCTCAAGTTTGCAGCGGTGCCAGATTCGGTGGCCCTGTTCACGCAGATGTCGCAAGCGGTCCACGGGTTGGTATCTCAGCCGGTATTCCGGTTAGGGTCAGGGGCGTTTGAGACGGTGGTGGCGGTTCTGCTCCTGATCCCGAAGACAGCCAGATTGGGAGCCGGATTGATTGTTGTGTGGATGACTGCCGTAATTCTCAGTCACATTTTCGTGTTGGGATATGGCTGGTTCTTTGTCGATGCTCTCATGGTGATGGTGCTGGCTGTCATTTATCTCTTGCTGACACGCAGGCACTCCCATTGGGGCGAAGCCGAAAGTGCGGGGACGATGGCTGCCGTACAAACGCACAAAAAATAGTCGGGCGAACAGTTGGAAGCGGATCGCGGATTGCTGCCTCAGACCGCAGCTCCTTCAATGCGCGCCGCTTCGGCGTTGACCTTTCGCCTCTATCCGACGTTGCGAGCCATCGAGGCCGCGTGCGGTGAACTCGGAGCATTCCAGATAGCCCATCCGTCCTTACAGCCCGACGCCGGATCGCCCGGCAGACGTTCTGCCGGAGGCAGTCGAAGCACCCAAACCAAGAAAGGAAGGAAAGCCATGACGGCATTCAATCGCATCGCTCTGATCTCCAGCGCGGCCTTGCTCGGCGCGTTCGTCCTCGCCGCGCCTGCTCGCGCCGAGGAAAACAAGTGGCCGGGCACCAAGGCTGGCGAGCCGACCCCCAAGCCGAAGGGCGTGCCGGCGGTGCTGGCGAAGAACCTCGCCAACTTCGACGACCTCGACTTCCGGGTCTACACCGGTCAGCAGTGGCAAAACCTGCACAAGAGCCACACCAAGGACGTCATCGTGCACTGGCCCGACGGCCACACGACCCAAGGCATCGAGAAGCACATCGAGGACCTCAAGTTCATGTGGACCTTCGCGCCCGACAACCGGATTCAGGAGCATCGGGCTCGCGCAATAGGCATGCGCAGAGAGTCGACGGACTCAGGAAAGTTGTCCCGGGACAACATCTGAATCGCTAGTAAAATCATCGGCTTGTGCCGATATTTTGGACTTTCGCGGGTGCCCGGTGAGCTGCCGAGCAACCCGGCGGCAGAGTCGCTGGACTTGATCAGTAAGATGACAAGTCGAGCTTTCTCTCGACCCCCTTTCCACATTGGAACCCGCGACATTATCCCCGGAGCACCCTGAAGCGGTGCAGTTGCGGCATCATGGGCCGATTGAACGGCTGAACCGCGAAAAGCCTTTGTTACCATTGGAGCGGCTTGAGACGGTGGATTCGCTGGCCTTTGCGGCTGCTCGCTGGCGCGGGACTGCTTCTGGCGGTCGCGGTGGTGTTCATCCTCGTAGCCGTTCATCATTTAGACGCGCCCTGGCTGAAGCCTCGCTTGCAGCGCTTGATCTCGGGTGTCGCAGGTTTCGAGGCGGATTGGCGTTCACTCCACGTTGATCTGGGCGCAGGCATCCACGTGGATGAGCTTGAAGTGAAGACGCCGCCCGCGTTTCGAGCTCAAGCGCCGGACCTTCTGAGAGCCCAGGCCGTGGACATCGGCGCGTCGGTCTTTGGCGGACTTCGCGCCATTCACATCACCAACGGCCACATCACCATCGTTCAAGAAGCGGGTCATCGATCGTGGGAGGGACCGATTACCCGAGCAGCGCAGACGAAGAATCAGGACTTGAGCCAGGTGCTGGCCGAGCTGTTCTCCAAGCCTCCGCCGATCCCCGCAACCTCGCTCGATAGCGGTTCGCTTACGTGGATCAACGTGGATCCCGGGCAACCCTTGGAGCGCGTTCGAGTAAGCGGGCTGAAGCTCACGCTTCAGGGATGGGCGGTCACACTGGGCTCGGCAGCCACGCCGGCTCGACTCGAGCTGAGGTACCAGCGCGGGGAGGCTGTACACACGGCAACTCTGGACGTTCAGGCCTCCGCGAGCGCCGACCGACGAGGGTTGGTGACAAGCATCGACGCCGACGTCGTCCGACAGGACTGGGCGCCGGAGCTTTCGGTCGGCAAACTCTTGAGCATTCGCCTCGCGTCGAAGTTCGACACGGCACATCGGATGGTCGACTTCGATCTGGACCGCGCCCAGTTGCTCGACGATACAGCGACACTCAAAGGCGGCGCCACTTTGCCCGACGATCCGGCCGCGTTCCCCACCGTGCGCGATCTGGATGGCGCCGTCGACCTGGAGCGCCTTACCTCGTTCCTTGCGCCGCTGAAGCTTCCGGTGTCGGTAGACCGGGGCGCGCTCCATTTCCACGCGAGGAACACGGATGCGATCGACGTCGATGGCAAGGCAAATAGGCTCGTTGTTGATGCCGGTGGCGCGACCGTCTCTTTGGCCGGCGCTTCGCTCACCGCAACGCTCGGACTGCGCGGCCCCCAATTGCTCCGAGCCAAGTTGAACGGCCACTGTACCGCCGCCGCGCCACACGAGAAGCCATGGTTCAACGAGGATGTGCAGCTAGATGTCAAAGCGGAGAATGTCGCCAGGGACTTTAGCCGCGCGCGCGTTCGAGGCACCGTTGAGGGTCGGTGGGGCCAGCTCGCGGTCGAGGACGAACACCACGCCGCGCATGAAGTTGCTCACATCACCTTCCGTTTTCCAAACCTTGCGCTGCTTCGTCCACTCCTGCCAAAAGCTTGGCCGATCGATTGGGCCAGTGCTTCCGCCACGGGCAGGATCGACGGGCAAGCTCGGTTTGGCTCGAAGCGGCTGAAGATTCATCAGACGTCCGAGATCGCGGTGCAAAACCTTATCGCTCGCCTACCCGCCGGACCTCTGGCGGTTCAGTCGGTGTCGGCCAAGGTTCGCTCCGAAGAGACGGATCGCGATCACCATGCGGAGCTCGGGTTGCGGCTCGCCGGTATTCAGTGGCGAGGGAGCAAACCATGGGACCAGACGTTGGACGCGACACTGGACATCGCGGCCGCGAACACGCGCCTTCACCTCAAAACAGACGGCGCTCTCGCGCCCTCGGTCTCCGCGGAGGTCCAAGCAGACTTCGACCGAACCCGCCACGAGCTGGTCTCGCAGTTCACGGCCAACGCAGGTCACGCCTCATTTCTCGCCCCCTTCCTCGAGCACGTTCCGGGCCTGGCGAAACTGGATTTGGGGAGCTTGGAAGCTGCGGTGTCGGGACGCGCTCATCTGCAAGGCATTTCGCGATTCGATCGACGCACGCTCGGACGCGCGCGGGGGGAGGCTCGCCTCGAGGCAACGGTACGAAATGCGCGCTGGCTTGGCGAAGACCAATCCGCGTCGATCGCTTCAGCTCGTTTCGAGGCAGCGGCGAAGGGCGACGGCCAGCAGGCGACGCTTGAGAGTCATCTCGATATCCAGGGCGCGAAATACACTCGTGACGATGACTCCTACAGCGCCACGCCCATTTCTCTTCGCGTTTCGGCGGCGTTGAATCGGCGTTCCGGCGAAGCGAACGCTCACGGCGAGCTGGAGGTGGGCCCGGTCCTCCAGAGCGAGGGTTTCGACTACCCACTCGAAGGGCTGAAGTTGTCTTTTTCTTTGGAGCGCCAGGCGGACGGCGTGCTGTTTCTCCCCAGTGCCAGACTCGAAAACCCCGCCGCCGGGACGATGCTCGAGGTGCGCGGCGGATTGGCCCTTCAGGAAAATCCCGCAAAGCTGTCCGCTCACGGCACTCTCACGCAGGACTTATCCAAGGTTTGGCGGAACGCCGATGTTTTCTCTGCGCATGGGCGCGCCGAGCTCCGCTTCGACGTGGAATCGCCCGACTCAAGGGTTTTCGATGCCTCGTCGGTGCTCACCTTGAATGGCGTTGATTTTCGCATGCCAGCTTGGGGACTCATCGCCGAGGGAGTCGACAGCGAAATTCCATTGCTCGGTACTTTCGCGCTCAAGTCGAATGGGATTGCGGCGATCCGGAAACGCCACATCAATCCGTACTCAGCCCTGCGCTTCGCGGATCAATATCCGCTGTTTAGGCAGCAGAGCTACCTTTCCATTCGGCGGCTGGTGATGCCTCAGGTCACCCTCGAGTCCTTCGCCGGCAACCTCAAGGTGGACCATAACTTGATCTCGATGGACCAGATGGAGATGTCGGTGCGGGGCGGGCACCTCGCGGGGCAGTGCCTGGTCGACACCGATCCCAAGAGGCTTCGCGCCAAAGCGGAGCTCCGCGCCGTCGGAATCCTCTCCTCTCATGGAGAGCCATTCGACGGGAACGCAGCGATCTCGATCTCCCTGCGCGATCGGAGCGTCGACGGGCGGGCGGAGATTCTGCGAATCGGGCGTCAGCACCTGCTCGACCTGCTCGATCTCGAGGATCCTCAGCACGCGCTACCGGCGTTCAATCGCGTCCGGCAGGCGCTCGGGCTCGGCTATCCGGACAAGATGAAGGTCACCTTTGACCGTGGGTTCGCCAACGTCCACATCACCTTCGGTGGCCTGGCGAAGTTGGTGAAGGTGGACGACTTGCGAGGCATTCCGATGGAGCCGCTGCTCGACAAGTACCTGACGGAGGCAACGAAGGAGGAACTGTGAAGCTGGCACTCGTGTCGCTGTCGTTTGCACTCACGCTGAGTTGCCTGGGCACGCCTCAACTGATTGTGGTCGACCGCGCAACCGCGCTCGAGGAACAGGCGGGCGGGAGCTATGACGAGCTCGAGCGCAAGCTCACTCGGGCAGGCATCGCGCCGCATCCGGTTCCCTTCACGCCAGAACAGCTGGAGGCGCTCGGGATCCGGAACGAGGACATCTCAAATTGGAGCGAGCTGACCGAAGCGGATCGGGTGGATCGACTTTTGCGTTTAAAGTGCCTCGGTGAAGGAAAGGACGGCCTGCTCGTCGAGACGCCGGACGCATGCAGCGCGGCGGTGGACTCGGAGCGAATGGCCCAGTTGGTGGAGCGTGGAAATCGCGCCCGGGCCCAACTTTGGAAATGGATGCAAGGCGAGCGGCCCAAGGCTTCGTTGGTCGAAGTGCGTCGCGCCTGGAAGGTGGCGCACGAAACGGGGCTGATCTGCGGCGCCTGGCGCGAGCGCGACGACGGCTCATGGGAGGCAAAGCCGTGCTGAAGCGCCTGGGGCTCTGCGGGTGCACGCTTCTGGTTGGACTTGCAGCGCGAGCGCAGGATGACGGACAAGACGGGATTCATGCCCCGCTGCGGCTCACCGCAGGCAGCGCGGATGAGCTGCTAGGGCAGTTTGGTCCCGACGATCGCACCCTTTACTTCGTCTCGACCGCTGAGGCGTCCAGCAGCATTTACGCAATCGACGTCCACGAGGGGCGCAGTCGGCAACTCTTCGACGAAGGGGCGGACGCGAAGTGGCCGCGCGCCAGCCCCGACGGACGGACGCTGCTTTACATCTCCTACCGAGATCAACCGACCGGCCAGCTGTGCATCCGAAAGCTGCCGTCGACGGAAGGACGCGCCTGCCTCGCGCTCCCCGGCGCCATTCAGGCAGAGTGGATCGACAACTCGCGCATCGTATTGGTCGACCGCGCGACGCTCCAAGGCAACCTTCAGCTGCTCGAAGTCACAGTCGGTGCTGAGCTCACGGCGAAAGTGCTCGTCCCGGGGGACGCGACCAGTCCCGCGGCATCACCGGATGGACGGTGGCTGGTCTACGTGCCGGTCGTGCGCGAAGTCCCGCAGGTCGGTCCCGGCTTCGCGGCTCACGCCACGCCGACGCTGGCACTGCTTCGATTGGGCTCTTCCGAACCTCCAGCCGCTCTTCAAATCAACTTGCCCGGATTGACCGCCCAACCGACGTTCTCTCGCGACGGGCGCTTCCTCTACTTCGTGCAGTTTTTGGCGGATTCGAACCACGACGGCGTGGTCGACGCGTCCGACTCGGGAATTCTCTTTCGAATCCCGTTTCCACCCGGTTCCAATCGCAGTGAGCCCGAGCAGCTCACGGATGCGTCATGGAATTGCCAGTACCCTTCAACCTCCAAGACGCGCCTCGTCGCGACTTGCAACCAAGGTGAGGATCTGGACATCTTCGAGCTTCCGCTCGCGGGGGAAGTTCCGGAAGACTGGACGTCGGAGCGGGTCAGCCTTGAGCTTGGGCTGGTCTCTCGCCGCTCCGAGCAGCTGTTGCTCTACCGCAGGCACCTGCGCGATGCGAGGACCGCCACCGGACGCCGTTTGGGCCTCGTTCGGCTGGTTCGCTTACACCTTGAAGCAAGCGAGTTCGACGCGGCACGCTTCTATGCGCGAGCCGTGAGCGAGGGGGAAGATGCCACCACCCAGGGCCTCGGGCGTCTGTTGCAAACCTTGGTGGATCATCGGCGCCAGGTGCGCGAGCGCGAGTTAGGGCGGCAGGTGGGCACCTTCAATCAACTCACCCGGGAACGGATGAAGGCGCTGGCGCCGGAGGATAGAGACTCGCCGGCGGCGTTGTGGCTGGCCCACGTCATCCGCAGCGAGTTGTCCGACTCGCTCGGAGACAAGACCCAAGCGCGGCGCGAGTTGGAGGCTTCGGTTCCCAACGAGAAGACACCACGTTCGATCATTGAGCTGTACGCAGAACGTGTGGATGCGCTGTATCGCTCCCTGGACCAGCGGGAGCCGTTGGTGGCGGCGTACCGGCGGTTGGCAGGGCTCAGCTCGCTCGCTCCGGACGTGCGGCTTGGCTACGCTCGGGCCGCGGTTCGAGCAATGTATCGAGGTCGACCCTATGACGAGGCCGACCGTGTGCTCGCCGAGGCGGCCCGCTCCGAGCCACCGGACACCGAGCTCGCTTTCGCGTTGGAGCTCGGGCGTGCGCTTCAGCTCATTCGCGATACACGCTCCGCGGGCGCGCGGGATGCGCTAATCGATCTGTACAAGCGGCAACGACGGACAGACCGCCAACGAGCGGTGATGGTGGACGCGGTCGCGCGTGCGTCCGCGTTCGGGGCCGATGGCGTAATTGAAGAGCTCGCCCAGGATTATGTCGAAGACCTGCCGCGCGGAACCGCGGAGCGGTTGCGGGCCGAGGCCCTTTACCGTCACGCGTGGATCGGGCGCGCGGGTCGAGAGCGCGGCGAGGGAGACTTGACGACGGCGCGGGCGGACTATGATCGCATCGTCCAGCAAACGCACTCGCTGGAGGCACTGGTCGGCTCGATCGATCTGAGCATGCGGCTAGGCGAACGCCACCAAGCGATCGCCGATCGCATCCTGCGAAGCGATCAACCCGCGTGGCTCAAGGCGTTCGCGCAGGCCTATCTTCGGGCATACGAGATGCGGACCTTAACGGGCGAAGCGCACGCCAAGGCGGTCGACGCCGCGTTGGCGCTGCTCCGTGGGTCCTGGGCCGACTTGCGCCGGCAGCAGTTGCCCTACGCGCTGTTCGGTGCGATTCGCCATGAGGCTTACATCGAGAGCGGCGACCTTGACCAAGCTGAACGAGCGAGCGGGGCCTACGAGGTCGCGTTGAAAGGGCTCAAGAGCGACGTCCGGCTTCGTGCGATGCTGCTGGGACAGCTGGGGATCTTGCAGACGCAAGTTGGCAATTTCCACATCGCCCTCACCCCCTTGGACGAGCGGGAGAAGCTTCCCTACGTGGACAATTCGGCCGGACTTGCTGTGCGGCTCGCAAGGGCCCGCGCCTTGCTTCACGTCGGACACATGCGGCACGCGGCCGAGACCGCGGAGCAGGCGCTCGCGATGACCGACCAAACACCATATCTGCGCCAATATCGCGTCCTTGCGCTGGATCGCGCCGCACTCTATGCGCTCGCAGCGCGCGGTTATGAGCGGGCGCTGGCTCTCTACGAGGAATTGCTCCGCTTTACGGACGCGAGTCCGACCAGCCAACGCAACCGCGTCGCCAGCCGGATCGGCCATGCGGCGGCAGCACTCGGCGCTCATCAGCCGGAGAAGACCTTGGTGGATCTGACTGGGATCCACCTGATTCTGGACGCGCCGGGCGCGGCCAGCGCATTCGTTCGGCCGCACACCGATCCGGGCGACGTCTTTCGCAGCTACCGGCTGATCAGCGCCGGCCTCGAGGCCAATGCCCTGCGCCAGCTCGGGCGCTTGGCGCAAGCCTCGCGCGCCTTGGAACGCCGACGCGAGCTTCTGGCAGAACTGTTGAAGAAGTCCGACCGCGACGAAGATCTTCAAGCCATGACTCTGGTCGAGAGCCAATTGGCGACCAACGCGGTCGAACGAGGCGACAAGGCGGCAGCGGCGCGGTGGGCGAAGGCGAACCTCGACGACGGATCGGCGCTTGGCCAGAGGACTCAAACGCGGCTCTCGCAGGAAGAACGCGACGCGCTCTGGCTTGCGGCAGAGCTCGCGGCGTTTCAAGGCATTCAGAGCGCTGATGGCCTGCCGGCGCGGCTGAAGAACGCGCTTTCCGAATTGGCCCGCCGGCCTGGGAGAAGTGGGCGGACCGAAGCCCGTTGGCTCGAGATCTGCCTCGCATTGATGGCGCTCTGAGAGAGTTGCATCCGGATGCAACTCTTAGCTGGTCCGGCGACGGGCACCTATCCTGGACCGAAGCTGCTCAAGCCGCACCGTTTGAGTAGAGCGCGAAATCGGACTTTCTGTCTGAATGGGTCCCACTTGGGATCTGCCGGCAGAAGAACGAGATGCACGTCGCGCGCATTCGCCGCGCGCTCGAGCCAATCCAGGGCCGCATTCGGTTCGCCCAACCCGGCCTCGACAAGAGCCATTGCATAGGGCGGAACATAGTGGTCGCGCGAGATCTCTTGCAACGTGCTCAGCATCTCTCTGGCTTCCTGGATTCGGCTCTGCTTTGCGAGGATGTAGCCGCGAAGTGACAACACCTTGCTGTTGCCACCTGACAATCGACCCGCCGAATTCAGGGCTTGAAACGCCAAGTCGATCTCGCCTGTCTGCTGGTACGCCTGCGCGAGTTGGAAGTAACCAATCCAGAATCCCGGATCGATCGCGATGGCTTGGCGGGCAAACTGAACCGCCGCTGGATAATCGCGAGCCACGAAGGCAACCTGAGCCGAGAGGGCGTGCTGTACCGCATAGAGAGGATCGAGCGCTCGGGCACGCTGCATCTCGGACCCGGCCTCCTCGCGTTGGCCCATATGTGAGAGGGTTATCCCGAGATTGCGGTGCGCAAACGCATAGCTCGGATCCAAGGTGATCGCTTTGCGGAAGGCCGTCTCCGCGCCGATCCAGTCCCAGTCGAACCAGAACTTCACGACTCCGAGCGAGCTTTGGACCTCGGCGAGGTCAGGCTCGGCCCGGACTGCTTGGGCCGCAGCGTCCCGGGCGCGCGGCCCTGCCGATAGCGGAGGCGCATCACCGTTTATCGGGCTTGCTGCGTAGGCGTCGGCGAGGCCAGACCATGCGAGGGCGTAGTTCCGATCGAGCTCGGTCGCCTGGGAGAAATACTCGATCGCTCGCTGCGTTGTACGCGGCGTGAGCTGATTCCAGACGTGGCGCCCTCGGAGGTAGAGATCGTACGCCTCGGGGTTCCTCGTCTGTCGGCGGGCGAGCGCGCTTAAGCGTTCGGGCGACAGCCGCTGCCGGATCTGCTCCGCGATGGCGGTGCTGAGCTCTCGCTGAAAAGCAAGCATGCTGCTCGGCTCACTGTCGTAGGAAGCGGACCAGATCTGGACCTGGTTGGCTGCCCGAATGAGCTTAGAGGTGACACGCACCCGATTCACCTCGGAGCGAATCGAGCTCTCGACCAGATACGCCGCATCCAACTCCCGACCGATCTCGGCGAGTGTCTTGGCCGTGCGCTTGTATGTCATGACCGAGGTCCGACCGATGACGCTCAAGTGTTCGGGATCGATCTGACCTAGAGCCGTAATTGTCTCCTCGGTGAGAGCATCGGCGAGGTAGTCACGATCGGGATCAGCGGCGATGTTTTCGAACGGTAAGACGGCGAGCCTCACCCGCGACGGTGAGTTCTCCCCCAGCCCAACCGTCGCCGCAGCCGAGGGGCCCACCTCCCGTCGCCCTCTCGCGGGTAGATTTCGAAAAAACAGCAGATAGCCCAGCAACGCCGCCGCCAGGACCGTTGCACCCGCCGCCACACTCCTCCGAGTCGCCGGGCGCCAAGTGGAGCCCGGTCTGATTCCGGCGAGCTTGACCTCCGCGCCGGAATCCAGCTCCTTTCTCAGACTGACCAGATCCCCGAGCAACTCCCGCGCCGACTGATACCGGCACTCGCGCTTCTTCTCGATGCATTGATGGATCACTTGCGCGAGTGAAGGCGACACTTCGGCGTTGAGCTTGGCGAGCGGCTCCGGTGCTCGGTGAAGGATCTGCTCAAGTATCTCCTCGTTGGTTCTTCCGGTGAACGGGCGTCGCCCCGCCGCCATCTCGTAGAGCACCGTGCCCAGAGAGTAGATGTCCGTGCGACAGTCCACCTCCTGCCCCAGGGCCTGCTCCGGGCTCATGTACTCCACCGTACCCACCAATGCGCCGGGCGTTGTTTTCGGCGGCTCGGAAGCATCGCCGACCGTCGCCTCCCTCCCAAGCCCAGTCATTTTGGCCACCCCGAAGTCCAGCACCTTTGCCTGGCCGCGAGGGGTGATCATGATGTTAGAGGGTTTGATGTCCCGGTGAATGATGCCCTTAGCGTGCGCCTCCTCCAGCGCATCCGCTACCTGGCTGGCGATGCTCACGATCTCGGCCGCATCCAGCGGGCCTTCCTTGATGCGCACATCCAGTGTCCGGCCTTGTACGAATTCCATCGCGATGAAACTGACGCCTTCCACTTCGCCGATTTCGTAGATGTGGGCGACGTTCGGATGGCTGAGCGCCGCGGCCGCTTTGGCTTCGCGGACAAAACGTCGCATTCGGTCGTCGTCCCGGGTGAACTGCGCGGGCAAGAGCTTCAGCGCCACCTGGCGCGCGAGTAGAAGGTCGTCGGCGAGATAGATCTCGCCCATTCCACCGACGCTCAAGAGGGAGCGGATTTGGTACTGCCGCAGCTTCCGCCCTGCCACGGTGCGGACTCGCTGCGCGGTGACCATTTCCGCGGCGACGGCATCGGGAGGGGTGTCCAGAAAGCTGGTCCCTTCCCCGTGGCCCAGTAAGGATTCGACTTCTCGGCGCAATGCCTCGTCGCCCGCGCAGGCGGTCTCCACGAACGCGGCTCGCTCCCTGCCGACAGGCAGCTCGAGCGCCTCGTGATAAAGCCGCTCGATTTGCCGATACCGTTCAGGTGTCATCCTGCTCGCCTTGGCCGAGCGCTCGATGCAACCACGCTTTGGCCATCCGCCAGTCGCGCATCACGGTTTCGGGCGAGACCTGCAGGACCTCAGCGGTCTCCTCCACCGTCAGCCCGCCGAAGAATCGGTACTCCACGACGCGGCTTTGCCGTGAGTGCAATGTCGCCAACTCGGTCAACGCCTCATCTACCGCGACGAGCTCGGCGGCTCGCTCATCCGTTGCGAACATCGCTTGGTGGAGGGAAACGGGGCGCACTCCACCGCCGCGCTTGGCGGATTGGCGTGAGCGAGCGTAGTCGACCAAGATGTGACGCATGGCCTGGGCGCCGACCGCAAAGAAGTGACTGCGATTCTGCCACTTCTTGGCGGGCTGACCCACCAGCCGCACGTACGCTTCGTTGATCAACGCGGTGGTTTGCAGAGTGCCGCCCGGCTGCTGACGGCCCATGTGGCGCCTGGCCATGCGCCGCAGCTCTTCGTAGACCAGCGGCATCAGCCGGTTCAGCGCCGCCCCGTCGCCTTTGTTCCAAGCGACAAGCAGCTGACTCACCTCACCTGGCGGTTGGGCCATACTTTCTCACGACACGATCGACTCAGCCGGTTGTGTACCATACCGCTTGCGGCCGGAGCTACGCTCCGACTCTGAGCGGATCACCAGGAGTTGTTTCGGTCGGTGAGGATCAGGCGGGCGGGCGCGGAACGATTGATCGATAACGTCGAACGCGCTCGCCTACCCCGCTCGACCGACTCTTGTTCCGAGCCGGTCGAACAGGGTGCTAACAGATTTACTGGAAGCGCTCTCCAGCGGCGGTGCCGCATCCGGCCGCCACGAGCTCACCGTCGGGGTTGAAGAATTCCGCCGAAACATCGCTGACAAACTCGTCCGGATTGTCTCCGATTTGAATGTTTTGCGTGATTGTCTGCGTTAGGGCCAGGACACCGTCTCTGGTGATGAAAGCAGTCGACGCTGCGCGGTAGCTGCTTTCACTTCCGTCAGCACTCCACACCCCGTGGCCAGGGCTGCGCACATTCGGAAAAACTATGGTGCCGGATGTCTCGGTCATCGTCCCTCCGCGCGCGAACGTCTCCAGCGCTCGAAACGCGCTGATTGGCTCACCGGTTTTGCAATCAAACACGCTTACCCGCACGCGCCACGTTCCTTCCAGCGGCTGGGCTTCCGCCGCCTGGTCATGGCGCTGCGCAACACCGCCTCGCGCTCCGGCAAGAATCAGTCCACTTCCAAGGGCAACAACCAGGATGGGTATTCGCTTCCACAGTCTTGAGATCATGAGGTCTTCCTTCTTGGGCAAAAGCGGTTGAAGCCAGTCCACCGCCGAGATGACCAAACCCAAGGCTTCCGTCAGGGGGAACGACCGATTCGGCTGCTCCCATCTATCCAAACGAAAATGGCGCGCGAAACCTGGCACGTCCTCTCATTTTTCTGCCTTCCGAGGTTACCGTCAGACGCTACCTGGCGCGCTGGATTGAGGACAGGCGCATGCGGCCCGATCAGCCTCGGTGTCGGTGATGCGGCACGATGCCGAGACTCGAGCCGCTAGAAGCCCTTCTCGGGATCGGCGACGTTGTAGATTTTTTCTCCAGCGGCGTACCGGCGGATCAGCTCCCGCCTTACGCGCCAGGCGCGGTCACCATCCCCGCCCAAATTTTCGCCGTACGAGGAGGAGTGCGGCGAAATGATGATGTTTGGCGCTGACCACAGCGGATGTCCTTCCGGTACCGGTTCGGGGTCGGTAACATCGAGCGCCGCGCCACCAAGCTGGCCGGACTTGAGCGCATCGATGAGGTCTTTCGTGACCGTTGTGCCGCCGCGCCCTACCGAGATGTAGTAGGCGCCCTTTTTCACCCGCGCAAACATCGCCGCGTCAAACAGACCTTTCGTCTTTTCGGTTAAGGGCAGGGCATTCACAATCACATCCGCTTGGCTCGCCAGCTTGGGCGTTTCGTCGGGAAGCCCGACATATTCGACGAAATTCGGTCCCTCGCGGCTCGAGCTGCGCGTGGCAACCACGCGCATGCCTAAAGCGTGCGCTTTCTGTGCCGTATCAGTACCGATGCCGCCGAGACCCGCGACGAACATGGTCCGGCCCTCGATCTCCCAGAAGCGCGTCCGCGCAACACCGCCTCCCCACACCCATTTCTGTTGCAGCTGTGACCTCATGATTCCGTCGATTCCGCGGGTTAACGCAAACATCAGGGCGATCACATGATCGGAGATTTCGAGCCCAGAGACCCGCTTCATGTTTGTCAGGAGAATGCCCTCTTTGGATTTCAGGTGTGGCGCGCAATATTCGATGCCCGCAGAGTCCGCGTGGATCCAATGCAGGTTCTTCCCTGCCTTCACGATCTGCTGATTGCAAGCGCCAACCACTGCATCGGCGTCGCCAAGGAGGGGCAGAATTTCGCTGCCCCATGCGCCTTGCCTACTGATCGGGATCAGCTTCACGTTCGGCGCAGCGGATTGCAACCAGGCAATCCGGTCGGGCGTATCGACGCACACCACGATCTTCCGCGGCGGCTTCCAGCCCTTGACCATTTCGCGAACCGGTTTGTCGCTTTCCTGCAAACCCAATTTTGCCACCACGCGTGCGTCGCCCGGATTGACCGCCGGCGAACTAGGGCCGCCCGCTGCGTGAGAAGCCGCGACAAAAGGGGAAGCCCCGCCAATCATCAGGCAGATGCCACATAGCCGTAACACCGTGCCGCGGGCTCTGGGTGATTGAGTGCAGAGCGATTCCTTTGGCGGCATCATATAGGTCCTCCATGGAGGCAATCAGCAGACCTTCCTTCTCATACGGCTGATGGCAAAGCAGAGCGGATTTCTGTCTTTCCACGCCCTGCTGTATTTTTCCAACCAAGATTCGAATGAGGTACGCTCCATTTCAAACGCTTTGCGTACCACGTCTGCACACGTGGTTCCGCCAAGCAAAAGGTAATACCAGCTCGCGGAATGTCAGACCGGGTGTCAACAGACCGCATCAGTACTCAGCGCGCAAGCTGAGTAGAGTCAGATGCGACGCCGCTGAGGAGATCTGAGATGGAAGACAATGAGTCACCCGAGCAGGATTTTTACGTTCAGCGGTCTTCGAAGGCGCCGTGGTTACTTTTGATACTGGCGCTGTGCGGTGCCGGTGCGGGCGGGTACCTTGGGTTCCGAGAGCTCAAAAGTAAAGACGCCTCCATCGCGACAGCCTTGAAGAACAGCGAAGACGCGATCGGCAAGGCGAGGGCGGCTGAGATTGCACGCAAGGCGCTCGAAGAGCGGCTGGCGAAGCAAGAAGAAGAAGGAGCGCGGCTGGCCGCTGATCGAAATGCCCTCGTGCGTCAAATTGAGCAGAAGGAATCGGAGATCGCCAAACTCAGAGCGACATACGATTCGCTCGAAGAAAAGATGAAAGCAGAAATCAAGAAAGGTGAAATTCGACTCAGCCAGGCCGGCGGCAGAATTCGCGTCGATCTCATTGACAAGATCCTGTTCGACTCAGGCTCGGCTGATTTATCTAAGAGGGGCGAAGAGATTCTCGGCCGTATCGGTTCTGTCCTTACGAACGTGGAAGATAAGCAAATTCAAATCTCCGGCCACACTGACGATAATCCGATTAGCGATAGGCTGAAGGAAAAGTTCGCTACCAACTGGGAACTTTCAGTCGCGCGCGCGGTCACGGTTGTGCGGTTTCTATCCGAGCATGCGAAAGTACCTTCGCGGCGCATGGTTGCCGCTGGATATGGCCAGTTCCAGCCAATCGCGAGCAATGCAAATCCGGAGGGGCGGGCGCGGAATCGACGAATCGAGATTCTCCTGACACCCTCTTTAGAAGCAAGACAAAAGCGGCCAATCGTCGCCAAAGCCGGATCGACACCCTCTTCGAGACGAAAAGCGGCTCCTAAGCCAAAAACTCAACGCTCAAACGCGCGCTAGACCGTGCTGCTCACCTCCGCAGCGCTTGGCTTGGACCACTACGCGGTGCAGGGCCTTTCGTGTGTCTCCTTCCTTGCTGTGCGTTCAGCGGCCGGGCGAAGCTTTCGGGCGATAGGTCTGAATGCGCTCTCCCGCCCTCGCCACTGGAATGACCCAGAGCAGGCTCTTGGAGCGGTTTAGCGATGTGATGTAGTGGCCGTCTTGCGAAAGGTCTTCGTTGATACCCTTGAGGGCGTCCATGTCCTCATCGGGCAGCACGATCATCACGTGCGGACCGATGTAGTACCAGTCCTTCACGGTCGATGGGTCTTTCGCGGGCGGGACGTTCTGTCCTTGGCGGGCCTCTCCTATAAGCATGTACGAGAGACCCACGCGATCGATGTTCGGTTTCCTGCCTTCTATGACTGCCGTAAGCCATTTCATGGTCGTCTCGTCCGCGCACATTGGATCGTGCTGCGGCCGACCCGGAAGGTCTGGCATGCATGTCCAGCCATTCGTGCCCGGTCGAATGACTCGTTCGACCATTTTGTGATTTGCACCGTTCATCGTCATGCTCATCTCGACGACCGTCGCACCACCATTCGTGACCCACGGAGGGCCGGCACTGAGCGCATTCTTGATCTTCCAATCGTCCGAGTGGTTGCTGGTGGTGAAGGTGCTGGGCGGGAGTGGATCGGTCGCTGTCGAAAGATCCTCGGCAAACGCAGTGGTGGAGGCAGACAGGATCAAAACGAACGCGAGATTCTCGATCGTGCGCGGATTGAGTGTGTCGGTGGTGGACACGTATTCTCCTTTTTGTGTCTTGTTTGTGATGGGGAATCCATTACATCGCCGGTGTCTTCGCTGCCGTAGCGACGACGTCTGCGTATTACTGCTGACCTAATCTGAGCTCTCGCTCGGCTTGCAACCATCCTCCTGGTCGCGCCCGTGCTCGCCACCCCTACTCAGAAATATCTCATAAGCCCGTTCAGCGATCTGCTCGGGGTTGGGTTCGGCTTGTGGCGTCGGTCGCTGCTCAGATTGGGCCTGTTCCATTGGAGAAGTCACTTTCGATTGCTGTGACGTAGGACTATTCGTCTTCGGCGCTGCCATGGGTGCTTCCTCCTTCTAGAGCCGATTGCACATACCGGGCCAAGATCGAGACCACTTTAATTGGCAGGCTCTGCTCAGCACATGTCGAAACCGTGGCGAAGCGCAGTCTGCGTGTCGCTCGTGACGCTATACCGACATTGCCCCTTGGATTGCGCTCTTAAAGGACTACCGCTCAGTCAAGCCAATCTGGTGACCTTCGACCTGATGCCGATCGGGCCGCTGCTGCCGCTCGGTATGTTGATGAAAGCCAAATAGCAACTCTCCGCCAGGCCAGTGCGAATGTCCTAAAGGGTTGCATATCCGACCGTCGCGCCATCGGCTGCCGAGCTATCCAAATTGAAACTGAAGAGAGGTACATACCAATGAAAAGCACAGACAAAGCAGTGGAAGTCTCCCCACAGACGACGAGGACCAAGTTGGCTGTCAATCATTTGGTCTACACTACAACCCGTTCGTTCGAAGATGTCGTCAAGGCATTCGAGACTGTCGTCGACACTCTCGAGGATATCGGTTGGGCGTCAATCCCGTCTGCCGCGAAGGACGCGGCCGACTTCGAAGCACGCGTGAATACCAAGATCGGCCCGAGCGGCTTCACCCGCTTCCTGACACTGGACCACGGTGACTGGCTGAACTTCTTCGGCAAGGAAAGCAAAGCCCGCCAGTATGTGATCGGCAACCCGCTTATCGCGATCACGATGCTCGGCCACGATATTCGCGCCGGCCTGAACGTGCCGGTGCGGGTCTACATCTATCGCGACGAGGCCAGCGGAACGACGCGGTTCGAATACGACCAGCCCTCAACTCTGATGAGCGGGCTCGACAACAAGGACGTCACCGCCGCCGCAGAGAAGCTCGATGCCAAGCTTACTGCCTTGGCTGAGCAGGTCACTGGGGCCAAGGCCTGATTTCTCCTCGAGGAGGGACGGACCGTGGGCCATTGGTGCCCGGTCGGTCCGAGCTCGATCAACGTTCGCGTAGGGGCCTTTGTTAGCTAGAGCCCAAACAGAAAAAGAGTCGTGCCGACGTAGCCGATCAGAGGCGAGGTCGAAAGCACCGGCCGTGCCAAATCTACTAGGCGCAGCTCCCGAGAGATCGGGTGCACTCATAGACCCCACGGGCGTGCGAATCGCAATGACGCCTGCCTTCCACATTGCTCGCTGCAATGTCGATCATCGGCTCAGCACGCGAACGTCAGGCAAGTTAGACTCCGTCCCCAATGGCGGCCGACGCGGCTGTGACGTTCCGACTCCAACGAGATGTAGACCCGACGCGGGACCACGTGCGCGGAGGCGGGGGCGAAGAAGACCGCGTCACGGTGGTCCTGTACGGAGACTTTCTCTGTCCCTATTGCCGGCGCCTTATTCCCGTCCTCGCGCGGCTGCGCGAGGCCCTTGGGAATCGCCTGGTCTATGTCTTTCGGCATTTCCCAAACGAACGCGCGCATCCCGGCGCCGAGCGCGTGGCACGCGCTACGGAGGCCGCTGCGAAACAAAACTGCTTCTGGGAGATGCACGACGTTGTCTACGCGCACGAGCTTCCGATCACCGAGCGCGTGCTCCTCGACTTCGCGCGCGAGCTCGGCCTGGACACGGATCGCTTCAAGGCCGATACACTCGGCGACGAGGCTCGCGAGCGCATCGAGGAGGATCTCGAGGAGGGGCGGAGCCACGGCGTGACGGGCACCCCGACACTCTTCGTCGACGGGATACGCTACGACGGCGCCTGGGATTTCTACTCGATGCTCGAAGCATTGGAACGTCCCGTCGCGGCGCGGGTGAAGCGAGCAGGACGCGTGTTCGCAAGTTTGCCGGCTTCGGGCGGTGTCGTCCTGCTCCTCGCGGCCGCCGCGGCGATCGCCGTCGCGAATTCCCCGCTGGGCGACCGGTACGCGTCAATCCAAAACGCCTTCCATCTCACGCACTTGGACGAGCGCGCTGAGTGTCCCCGACGGGATTCGAACCCGATGAGGGTGTCCGATCCTGGCAGGCCCTCGTAGGTAAGCTAGCGGATTCTGAAGCCACGGTTGCGGAGTCACCCGATCCTTCCAGGTCCTCGGCCGAGCCCACTGTCACATTGTCACACGAGGAAGTGCTCAGCGCGCTCGATGCGGCCCGCACCGCGTGGTTGAAGTTTGGTGACACAACCGCGCTCCGTCAGTCGCTCCTGGACCTTCTGCGACGGATTGAGGATCGCGAATGAATGCGGCCGCCGCCACGGAACCGCGCCGGCTGCCTCGTGGTGCGCACCGCAACGCTACGGCCGAGCCCAAAGTCGGATGCCACGCCGATCTTTCGTCCTGGGCCAAATGCGGCGGCCCGTTGCCAACCAAACTCGGAGGTAGCTGATGTCTGAGAACAGCCAAGAAGACGACCAACAACTGAGTGAGGAGGAAGTCAGAGAGCTCGCGCGAAGTATGTCGGTCGCGGTGCTCAAGCGGTTGGAGCAGATTGCCTTGCATGGAAGCGAGGCCGCTGCGGTTCAGGCCGGCGCGGTCATTCTGGATCACGCGTGGGGCAGGCACCGGATAGTGACTAAGCATCCCGGCGGCGTGATCATCCTCCCCGCGAAGGAAACCGACGAGCTGCAGGCGAGCGCCGACAAGATGAGGGCAAAGCGCGATGAGCTTCTCAGGGCGCGGGAGCGCTGTCCGGTTTGCGGTCCGCCCCTCGAGATGCAACGTCGAGAGCAGGCGAAGAAAGGTCAGAGTTGAAGTGAGGAAATGGCGATCGTCAGAAAGGTCCTATCCCTAAGGGAGCTGCATGCCAACCCAATATACAGGCGTATCGGCGAATCAAATCAACAACCCGGTGGTGGTGTTCAATCAGCCTCTTGACGGCGACCCAGCCATCGCAGCCTCGGTCGACACCGCCACCGGAACACTCGCCGACGCCACAGCCGCCGTGTATGAGCTGCTGGCCGCCGTCTACTGCGCGTCCTTCGACTACCTTGCGCTCGGTGCCACCGCAGTTTTTAACTGCTTCGCCTCCATCTCTCCCGCTCCAGGTGGAGTTGCAGGCTCTCATGCCGTGGTTGCCGCAGGCGGATCGGGGCAGCTCTGGTGTATGACGGGGCTCAACACCGAAGACATCGTTCGCCCAGGAGCTTGGTTGGCACGCACCAGCAACATCGCGGGTAACATCTTCGCCGCCACCTCCAACAACTCCAACCTCTTCGTCGTCGCCGGGGCCGCAGGCGCGCTCTCCACCTCACCGGATGGCGTTACGTGGACCGCCCGCACCTCACAGTTTCTAGCGGGCGAAACCATCAACGCTGCCATCTGGACAGGCACCCAGTTCGTGATCGTCGGCGGTTTCACCTCCGGGCGAATCGCCACGTCGCCAGATGGGATTACGTGGACGCTGAGGGCCAACCCCAACGCTACGTCGGCGTTCGTCTCGATCGCGATCGCGCCGAGCGGCGGTCTGCTCGTCGCGTCTGGCGGGAGTGCCAACGGGAACGTCTACACCTCGCCCGATGGCATCACGTGGACCGCCCGGCCCGTGGGCGGAGGCATCATCGACTCGATGTTGCTCTCGACACACCCCAACGCGTCGCTGCTCGTCCTCGCTGGAAGCACCCTAACCCCGTCAGTTTGGACGTCGCCCGACGGTATCACATGGACCCAGCGCCCCCTCGCAGTTGGAAGTCAGCCGCGGTTTGCCCTCACCCACAACGGGCGCTTCTTCTACGGGCTCGGGGGCAACAGCGGGTTCGAGTGCGCCACCTCTGCAGACGGAATCACCTGGACGCGGCGGTTCCGCCCGTCGCGGACCGGCGTGTCGGTCAACGTCAGCTCGAGCGGCAGCATCAATTCCGCATTCAACCTCCTCGGCAGCATCTTGGTGGGGGACTCACTGAACAACGGTCGTATCTGGTACGCGCCACGTCTCTACTAGGGCAAGATCGATGTCGCTCAACCCGCTCCAGGCCGCACTCGACGCGTCATGAGACGGCCGCGCCAGCTCGTCTACTCTCTCCGAGAGCTCGGCACCATGACCGGGCTGTCGAAGTTCCGGGTCGGCCAGGTGCTGCGCTCCAACGGCGTAAAGCTCAATGAAACGGGCAGGCAGGGGAAGCGGGTGGTGTTCGTTTCGGAGCTCGAGCGAGCGCTCCCGGAGCTCGTCGACAGCGTGAGGTTCAAGCCGGAAGATGATTGACTCTGGGGACGCATGCCATCGTCGGCCAAATACCCAAGGCGAAAGGTCACCGGGAAAAGTGAGCGCCGAGCGGCCGCCCCAAAGAAAGAACCTTTTGCACAGATCTGCGAAGCTGTGCAAAAGCGCAAGAAGCGGAAGCGAAAGCCCCGTGGGAAGCCGTTCAGAGAAGGCCCTGACCCGCGCCGGAATCTCGGTGGTGTACCGCCCGAGGTCCGGGAGATTCGCGACGCTCTTCGCCTTAAGGGACTGGAGTACGTCAAGGCGCTGGAGCGCGCAACGAAGAATGGAAACTGGGCCGCGGCCGTGAAGGCTCTAGAGTGGATTCTCGGGAAACCGACCCAGCCGGTAGAGTTGGGGGGTGGAGCAAAGCCGATTGAAATCCGCGATGTCACCGACCGCCTCCTGGCTCGCATCAATTCGGACCTTGCCGCCAGAGGAGCGAGCCCGGCAGATTCAACGCTTAAGCCTGGATGAGCAAGAAGCTCTCCTGTACGACTGGCCGACGTGGGCCCGGCCAAACCAGCTAACGCCTCCGGGGAATTGGTTCGTCTGGCTCGTCCTGGCGGGCCGTGGGTGGGGCAAGACTCGAGCGGGTGCCGAGTTCGCGAACGCCGAGGCCAAACGCCTCCCTGGCAGCCGCGGTGCCCTCGTAGCTGAAACACCCGCGCAGGCGCGCGACGTGATGGTGGAGCTTGGCGAATCCTCCATCCTGGCCATTTCGCACCCAAAGTCTCGCCCGCTCTATGAGCCATCGAAGCGCCGATTGACTTGGCCGAACGGCACCACGGCCACCATCTACAGCGCTTTCGAATACGAGGAGTTGCGAGGGCCTCAGCACCACTGGGCCTGGGTGGATGAGCTCGCAAAATTCACCCACGTTCAAGAGGCCTGGGACAACCTGATGCTCGGGCTTCGGCTACCGCCGCATGCGCGCGCATGTGTCACCACTACGCCGCGGCCGATCAGTGTGATCAAGAATCTCTTGAAGGATCCTACTACCCACGTCACCCGCGGGAGTACCTACGAAAACCTGGCCAACCTGTCGGGCGCCTTCCGCAACACGGTTTTGAAGCGCTACGAGGGCACCCGTCTCGGTCGCCAGGAGCTCAATGCCGAGGTGCTCGAGGACGTCCCAGGGGCTCTGTGGACGCACGCGATGCTGGACAAGCTACGCGTTGCAAGGCCGGCTGCGGAGACAATCCGCCGCGTCGTGGTAGCGGTGGATCCCAGCGGTGGCTCGGATGACTCCGCGGCCGAGGAAGATAGAACCGACGAACAAGGCATTACCGTCCAGGCACTGCTCCAGGATGGGACCGCTGTGGTGCTGGCGGACAACTCCTGCCACCTGAGTCCGGACGGCTGGGGGAAAGCCGCGGTGAAGGCAGCGATCGACAACCAAGCCGATTGCATCGTGGCCGAGAAGAACTTCGGCGGAGACATGGTGGAGCACGTCATCCAAACGGCGGCCAAGGCGCTGGATGTGATTGTGCGGGTAGTGCTTGTCAATGCCTCGCGCGGGAAGATTCAGCGCGCGGAGCCTGTGGCCGCTCTGTACGAGCAAAACCGGGTGAAGCATGCGGGGATATTTCCGGAGCTGGAAGATCAGCTCTGCAACTTCACACCGCAGGGCTACGTCGGCGACACCTCCCCGGATAGGGGCGACGCGGCGATCTGGGGCCTCACCGAATTGATGCTCGGCCCACCCGCCCCGACGTATGCGGGAATGGACAGCAGCCAGATTTCACGCACGTGGGGCCCGCAATGGGATCGGTTCGGCTCGCGGAACGGGCCTACAGCTCGCTATGGGCGGAGGTGAAGGCAAGAAGATCGTCAGAAACCAGATAGTCCGTTTTTCTGGGGCAATCGGTTTCGGTAGGGACATAGCTCAGTGCACGCTCTGGTGGGGCAGCTCGCGCTGACGCATGATCCGTTCGAACCCCCAGCGCGCCACGTCTTGCCCTACGCTCGAGAATTCCTGTGCAACCTGGTTCTCGATCTGCGACGAAAACTCCCACTGCATGTCAGGAATGAACTCGTGAACGAGCTCCAATGCAAGCTCTTCGATCGACATGTCCATCGTAACTGGCTTTTCCTTGATTTCGGCGACGTAGATATTCCAGCGCCAGGTCTTGGGAAGCTCATCAAGAGGGTCTTTGTCCGGGGGTGTCTGAAGGACGGCCTGCGTTATAGCTTCCGGCCATCGTATCAGCATGTCAAAAAGGGCGGGGTTGTCTCCCACCTCGGACGGACGCGATTCGGGATTAGGAACTCTGCCGACAACCATACTTTCCGTTCGCACATGACCGTTGCGCGCTGTGCGCTGCACCACGATACCGAGTCGAACTGGATCCTTGGCGTGCTGGAGATCTGTTTGAAGCTCTACAGTTGCCCACCGCAATCTGGCGTTCATGGCGTCCATCCTTGGTTTTTCATACAATTCTTAACGAGCGCGCGCCGCGCGCAGAGGCCCTTCTTCACGCGGTCCTTATCCGCCTTGGGCATAACGGCGTCAGGCAGCGAATCGACCGCCTCGCCGATCGCCTCGTCCGTTGTCGCCTCAATTCTGTTCACAGCAGCTTGCACGGCCGCCTTGTCCACCTGGGAGATCAACGCTCCTGGGCCTCCGGGTGCTGAAACAGGATCGGTCGGCTGCCACCCGCAGCACGACGCAAAATCGATCGCAGCGACCACAACAGTACCGTCGCCTCGAAGATCGGCGACGACATGCTCGTCTTTTAGGTCGCCGGTGCCAAGCCAAGCGTGGAATGCGAGTAGTCCGGAAGCCGCACGCAGAGCAGCTTCAACCTGCTGCTGGTTGTAGGAAGGCCCAAGCTGCGATTGGAGCGACGCAACGTCCATGCTGACGGGGCCCAACGCGATCGACACCGCATGGATCTGTTGCGAACCTTCGACCCTGCCAAGCCGCACCTCGGCGACGTTGACGCCTGCAAGTTGAGCTAGCAAATAGGCGATCCGTTCCTGCCAAACGTCTCTTGGCTTCGCCAGCCCGACGCTGTCGCCAGTCGCGACATCTTCGACCGGGCTGCCGCCGCTTGCTGTTCCGGTCAGGCGCGGCTTCCATTTCGTCGTTTTTTTCCAGTCCTCGATGGTTGCGGCAGGCTGGACCTGTATCGGCGGCGGCTGTTGGACCTGTTGCTGCTGCTGCGGCTGACCTGACGTTGCGCTACTCGGATCGACTTGCTCCACCATTCGCCACCCGATCGCTCTCCAAGGGCCGCGGAAGCTACTACAGAGCAGGGATCCGCGCTGCTCTATTCCTCACTACCGTGGGCGCCAAGATGAGTCCGATAATGCGTATTGAGGGACTCATCCGCGGCGTGTCCTCCAGATGGGGCGACTGACGTTCGAGCGTTACGGGTTTTCTAGCTTCCAACGGTACTCGGGATAAGTTGCCACGTGCGCATCGCGGATAACGAGAAAGAGCAGGTGTTCGCCTCCCCCCCCCTTCAAGTCCAGCCCACGCCGGACCAGGGTGTTATCCTCCTCTTGGGCTAGGGTCGCCCCCGAAAAACCGTCTTCCTCGGCCGGTCTGCCCATTTCAGTTTCCCCGAGGACCGCTGTTTGCGCCGAGGGACGCGGGATGGTCAAGAAGCCCTGGAATGCCGAGGTTCTGTGCGGGCCTGGTCCGCGCCGAGAGCAGGCCTGGCTACGAGTAGTGTATCTCCTGGAAATCGAGACCCAGTTCCCCGAAGTCCTCACCGCGCTGAAAGGGAGCGTCTACGAAAACTGGCGAACCGCGGCCATGCTCCTGTATCAAAACCGGACTCCAACTGACATCGCGGCCGGGATGGGTCGGCTCTGGCTGTGGAACCACGTGGAGAGTGACCAATCGTCGGAATGCAGGTCGGCTCATGATGCCCTTGATCAATGGGCGAGACGGTTGGGCCTTGCGTGCAAATGGATACTCGACACCGCGGTGGACACGATGCGCTTCTGGAGCATCCCCGCGCAGGATGGCGTGAACGCTGAGAATGCTGCGGACTCCGAACCTATACCGTTGAATGAAATCGAAGAACCTCTGACCTGGGATGGGCTCATTCTTCACGAAATGCGAAGGCCCAGATCCCCGCTCGTAGCCTGGCACCCGGAAGAAGAAACGCTCGCTGCGTTCAGGGAGCGCGTTGAGGGTCACATCAAGAAGCAACAGAAATGGTGTCGAGCGATGGGCTGGCAGCCGATGAAGCAGCGCCGGAAGTCACGAGGCCGATCGATTGAAGTTCGGATGTGGTGGCTGGCTCTTCGGAAGATTAAAACGCTCAACTGTGAGGAGATTGCCGATAAGGAACAAGAGCGAAGCCCGAAGGAGCAGCCCACCACTGCAAGTGGTGTCCTAAAGGCCATCACGGAACTCGAAAACCAGCTGGAGCTCGATCCGGAGTTATCAAAACGGACGTAACTCCGTGGCCTACCCGGCCGTCGTCACCCCTGAGCTCTCCGGCGCGTTTACCCGCCCGGTGCTCACATCTTCATCGGTGGTCCGCCCCTTAGCTCGCCGCTCCGCTTCGGGAATGGCCTGCCCTTGTTCTCTTGCTTCCGGAGGCGCTCGAGCTCGTCGCGCAAGGCCTTCTCGACATAGCTCGCAAGGGTGAGTCGATGCGGCGGGCCCGAGAGAGCGAAGACCGCATCTCGGCACTGATCAAATAGCTCCTCATCAACGTGGAACGTCGCGCGAACTCTCTTCCGTTTTGTGGGCGCCGAACCGGACGTCCTCTTGTGGCTGCCCATCTTTCGATCCGGTTGTGAATTGGTCCGCATGGTCAGACCATTGTCCACATTGTGGATGTTCAAGGCAAGCTCGCAACCAGGGATTGACGCTGCTCGCTCGCCCCATCCGCGCCCCTAGAAGTCGCCCAGCGCCATCCGCAGTCGGCCGGAAATCATCTGGAGGGCGCCGTCCACTGCTTCGCTGCGGATGAGATTTTCGCCACGGAAGGCTTTCGTGCGGAAATAGTCAACCATCTCGACGATGTCCTCGACGTCCTCTTTGAAAGTCTCGAGCGTCCACCCCTTGCCGTCCGGATTGGTTTCTACGGCCGGCACTGCCTCTATCTTGTTTGCCATATTTCCTCCTACGCTGCCCGCGGCTCGGCGGACATGGTTTCGAGCACCTTGGCCAGGTCCTTTCGTAGTTCCCTCTCTACGAGCTCGATGATCGCCTTGAACACCGTCACCGGCACGCGCTCGAAGGCTTCGAAGAATTCATAGGCCTCGCAGCCTGGGTCGAGGCGTGCGTGTCTAGACTCGTCGGGCTCGATTATTTTTGCGGCCATTGAAAACATCGTGTTGGTGAAGTCGTAGTGCACTTCACGCAGTCCCCTCCGCTCGACCAGCTTGACCATCGAGCGCATGAAGCGGATCGCCTCGTCGGTCGCCTGGCGCAGCTCCTCTGCTGTCCGCTGATTCTTCTTCTCTGGAGTTTTCTCTCTCTGTTTCATGGGTTGATCTCCCTCTCTTGGTTTGAAGTTGCTGGATGGTGCACTTCGGCCAGCTGCTCCCCTTGCGCGGCCTGCAACGAGGTCTCAATCATTGCAACCGCTCCCTTCAAGATCGCCACAGGCATGCGATCAATGGGGTGCGGGAACCCTTCGAGAAGGTCGGCGGCTGCATCAATCGCCCAGCGCGCATCCGCGATTGCTTTCGCCTCCCGCTCCATCTTGGGTCCCAGGATTGCCTGCGCCAGCCCCAGCGTGGCGCCGGCGAAGTAATCGTCGACGTGACTCCAGCGGCGTTCATCGACGAGCTCTAGCATCGAGCGCAGGAAGGCAATCGCGTCATCGACTTCCTTCGGATACCGGCTCTTCTTCTCGTTCTTTGGCGTTTTCATCGCTAGTCCCCCTCACGCTGCCGAGATCAGGCGGAGTCCGGAGAACGTCCCACCCGCGCGGCGGGCGCTCGAAATCTCCCGTCCGTACGTTTTCTCAAACGCCTCGAGCTCCTCCGGGGTGACGACCAGAGACCGGCCCTCGTAGAAGGCCGCCAGCGAGACCGGGCCGTCTGCGTTCATGAACTGCCGGGCCGCGCGTGGCGTAATGTTGAGGCGCGCGGCAATCTTCGCGACATCGAGTTTCGGCGGGACGACCGGCCAAAAGCGGAGGTTGATCCACGTTGGGCTAAGCTTGAAGTGTTCCGGCACCGAGGGCTCGAGCGCTTCCCACATCCTCGAGGCGAGCTTTTCCAGGCTCGATCGCGCCCGGTCCTCTGCGACGCGCCTAAGCTCAGAGACGGGAATCATCCGAGTGCCCTTCGGTTCTGGTCCACCGGCGCCCGCTATCCAGTAGCGCAGGCGGTGGTTTTTGATCAGGGCTTCAATATCCGCGACCTGGAGGCCCAGTCGCTGCGCTGCCTCAGCAACGGACGCCCACCCGTGGCGGTAGTAAGAGTCCGACAGTCCATGACGGATGCGCTTCGCCTCCCTCTCGATTCGCCTGACCATTGCCAGAATCTTCGTCTCCTTGATCGTGAGCTGACCGGAGCTCCCCCACCTCTTTGACTTGTTCTCCATTTTCATCTCCCCAGGTGGCGTGCGTGGACTGCCCGGGTCGCCACCAATCCCCGGGTGAAAATCTTCCGTCAGACAACGCCGGCGACGAGCTTCGCCACCTCACCAGCCAGATCCCGCCGGTTATCGTCGTAGACCGTCAGGGTCCGAAGGTCACGGTGTCTCGAAAATTTCTGAACCTTTCGGACGTCGCCTCGGGTGAGGTCGAGCGCCTCAGTGATCGATGCGTGGCGGATTCCGTGAGGCCGGACGCGAAGCCCAACAGCGTTGCCAAGTTTGCCGACAATTCGCGCGACGCTCCGGCCCGTCAGTCGTCGACCCTTGCGAGCCCGATCCGCGTTTAGAAAGAGCGGTCCCGGCTCGGTGCCGCGGATCTCCAGCCAAGCACGCAGCGCGCAGACGGTAGGCTCTGGAAGCGTGAGCGTCACCCGTTCGGAACGGCCCTTGCCCCGAATCGACACGGTCCCGGCTTCAAGGCTTACGTGCGCTACGTCAAGCGAGGCGGCTTCGGATCGACGCAGCGCCAGGTCGTAAAGGAGCCGGAGCAGCGCGCGATCGCGGACGGCCTTGGCTCTGTCGGGGCACTGCTCGAGTTCGCGCAGCAGCTGCCGGAACCCTTCGCGACCTGGTCCGCGCGTGTCGCGGTAGGGCTGTGCTTTGACGTTTGGAACCTCGAGCTCCCAGGAAACCAATCCGAAGGTCCGAGCCAGCTTCACCAGGGAGCGCAGCGCAGCCAGGCGCCGATTGACGGTCGCGGCCGATAGTCCCGAATCGACCAATGCTGCCCGGTATGAGACGGCAAGGCTGTTCGCCCTTCCTTGGCCACCCTGGAGGAGCACATCGGCAGCTGCCTCGGCACCGGCGACATTGACAAAGCGGGCGAAGTCCTCGAGGTCCTGGCGGTAGGCCAGAAGCGTGCGCTCGCATCGCCCCGAGAGAAATCCCGTCAGCAGATTGTGCATGGCGCAGGGATCAAGCGGTGACTCACTCCAACGTGCGATTTCAAGCATGATGGGGTATGGTACGTATGGTATTACCATTATGTCAAGTGCGAGGTGGCAGGCAGAGCACGCTTGCGAAGCGCTGGACTGTGGGTCAAGACTGCTGCGTTGCGGCAGGGAGGTGCCCCCGATGATCTCCATCAATCAGCTGCCGTTGACCCTGCTGGTGCTTGTTGGCCCTGGCGATGGTGAGGCAGCGCCGGCGGCGGACAGTGCCGATTTGAGCGCTTCCTCAGGCTCTCAACCCGCAGATCTCGAAGTGATCCACTCAGGGATGATTTGCCACAATGAGGCATTGCTTGACCGGGAGACAAGCCGCGAGGAAGCCGAGACTAAAAACGCTTCCAAAGGCTTCCGCAAATGGCTCGCGACGATGGACTACGAAGAATCCAAGAGCCGCGTTCGACTTATTCGGGACTGGCCGAAAGTCATGGCTGGCCAGAAACAGCTCGCTGAAGAGCAGGGCATTCGCATCCGATCATGCAATGAGCGAGAAGTGGCGGCCTTCGCCCGTTGCTTCGGGGCGCAGCGCGTCTTAGAGCAGATCACGGATCCACAAATCTGGAAGTGGAACGATCACCGATGCAGCACGAAGCGCATCAACGGGTTGTTCAGACTCATGGACGACCGACCGGAACTGCGGTTTTACGCTCTGCTGGAAAGCGTGCGACGAAATCCACCCAGCTCTCCTCGAGATTTCCGCAACACCTGGTCGGAGGACGATACGCTGGAGCTGGTGCGGCTCGGGCTGCTGCCGTCGCAGCAGAGGGAGCAGGTTGAGCTAGAGAGAAAACGGGAAAAGCAAGATCAGGAGTGGAGGCTGAAACAGTACGAGCGCGAGCACCGATAAGGGGGGACGGCCCGAACTAGCGCAGACGGGGGAATCGCGTACGGTCGCGTGGAACGATGCCAGCGTCCTCAAAGGTCGGGCGCTGGCGCTCGACAAACATGTCGCGCTCCAGGGGTTCCGCGATCAGGAGTCTCGGCCACTGGAGAGCCGACACTTCGTAGCTTCGGCCGCGTGTTCGTCGGCATCCCAAGATTCCAATCCCAAGATCGAGGATGTAGTCGAAGAGCAGCGGATCGGTTTCGCGAAGCTCATCGGCAGCATCGGATGCAGGTGAGTTGCACACAACGGCGAGCCAGACTCGATTCGAGAAGCGGCGATAGTTATTGGCCTGCTGAACGAGCCGAGCGGTGAAATCGAGCTTCACTTCGACGGTCACAGTGTCGACGATATCCGGCGAGCGCCAGTGAAAGGCGAGCAGATCTACGTTCTCGAAATCCGAGCCGGCGCGGCTGTTGTGAACGTCGAAAACAAACGGTGCTCGTTCGGGTCTGAACTCGGAATCGTACAGCCCCTCAAGGGCTGTCTTGACGTATGTGATGAGGCGGGCTTCCTCCTGGCGGCTCGAGCGACGCGGACTCTCAGTTTCAGCGTCCTCGTCAGGCAACCGTTCGATCGTAGCGGTAGATCCGGCTTCCTCAGCTTGGGCCTCGGTTTCTGCCTCGACCTCTCGGAAAGCCTGTTCTGAATAGAAGCTTCGACCCCGATGATAGAACTTAAAATCCGGTCTCGGCATGGTGGGGTCGGCTTCGCCAGCGAAGTCAAAGAACCGGAGCTTGAGGACCAGATCCTTGGCGTTGGCGATTCCCCTTCGTTGAAGATCTCGGCGAAGGGTTATGCTCGAAACCGATCCACCTTCGGAGGCGAGGAGGCCCTGCAGCACGCTCACAGCTGTCTTCCAGTCCTCGATTTTGTGAGGTGGAGCCCCGTTTGGTACTTCGCAGAACTCCTCATCAGCACTGGTTGCACGCAGTGGATTGGTCATGGTTGGGTGGACTGAAGAGATGAAAGCACGTGCCTTGAGAAATCGCGACTGACGTGCTTCACCCTCGTCGATCTTCGATCGCGACCAATGGATGAGAAAATGGTGAGCTGTCGGCTCCATGGATCGTGAAGCGCACATTAACGGTGTCCATCCGCCAGTTCTCGGGCACGGCGATCGCGGTGGACCGCTCCTCATGTTGGCTTACGAGACCACGTGTCGAGTAAGGCCGTCCGGCTTAGGCCGCCATCGTTACGTCGTTCGGGTCTCTTTCAGGCTGCGCTGCGCATCCCAGAGGTCGCACTGCGCCTGAAGGTTCATCCAAAATTCCGGCGTGGTACCCAGCGCCTTCGCCAGAAGGAGCGCCGTCTCCGCGGTGACCGCGCGCCTTTCGTTGATCAGCAGGTTAATGCGCTGAATGGGCACTCCCATCTTCTCGGCCAGGTCGCCCTGAGTCAGCCTCTGGGGCGCCAGGAATTCCTCGCGCAGGACTTCACCCGGCGCGGTGGGCCGTCGGTTCTTCGGAAGCATGTGGTTTCCTCTCTTTCCTCTTGCTCTTGCTCTTGGTGTTTTTTCGGTCTTTTGCGTGCTGGCTTTAGTTCTCGTCTCTTTCTCTCGTTCGCTCGCTGCGCTCGTTTCGTCGCTTTAGTGGTAGTCCCCGATTTCAACGTCCGTTGCGTTACCCGACTGCCACCGGAAGACAACCCGGTACTGGTCGTTGATCCGAATGCTGCATTTGCCGCTCAGCTTCCCTTTCAAGTGCTCGAACCTGTTCCCGGGTGGAACCCGCAGGTCCTTCTCCTCATGTGCCGCGTTGATCATGTCCAGCTTCCGCCAGGCCACCGTCCAAAGCGTCTTGGGGCAAGTGTTGCGAGCGGCTTTGGTATCGTCTCCATTCCAGATGTCCTCCGTCCCCTCATCGGCGAACCCCTTGATCATCGCGCCTAAGATTAGCCACGTACCGTTATACCGTCAAGCGGTATAAATAGGCTGAAAACGCGGGTAGTTAGGACAAGGAGCAGGGTGGCGCTCGTCGTTCTAATGCCCAATGTGGCCGCCGGAGAATCGTGCCAACACCCCACCGGACCAGATCCCCGCTCGAGTGGAAAAGCGGCGGCAAACCAGCCGTGGGTTCGGAGGTGGCTCGAGGAGTGAGTCCGATAACGCTGATTGAGGGACTCATCCGGCGGTATCGGCGATCGCCAGCAGCATCGGCCCCTCCCGGTACTCGCGGATCCCCTCGATCAGGGCTTCCTCGAAGACCTTCTGGCGCGTGCGGATTGTCTGGATCCGCTTCTCGTTCTCCTCGGGCGTGGTCGCGTAGGGCACTGGGTCTCGGGACTGGTCGGAGATCTGGTCGAGCAGACCCCTCAGCTTCTCGCTGCCGACGACGAGCCTGTAGAACTCGACCTGCCTCGCAAGGGTCAGGGTGTCCTCCGGGGTAATTTGCACATCGAGCTGCAGATGGAGGATCTCTTGCCGGTGGAATATCTGGAAGTGCATCAGCGTGTCGAGCAGCGGCTTCAGCATCTTCTGCCGCTCCCGCTTAACCTTCGAGTCGCGCGCTTCCTTCCGCTCGGTCTCCCACTTCCGAATCTCCCACTTCCGTTGTGCGTGGGTGGTGAGCAGCGTGATCAACCCGGTGACCAGGGCGTTCGCTGCGGCCGTCCCGAGAGCTGTCAGCGCGATCAACTGGCCGACAGACATCCCAGGGGGAAGTGCGGAGGGGATCTCGAGCAGAAGGAGCACGGGGTTAGCTACTTAGTCCGTCCTCCGCTGCGCGTCACCCGCTCTTCGCCGACCGCTCGACCAGGCGCGTAAGGTGTGCGAGAAAAACCGCGGGGCGGCCGTTTCAGGCGGCGCGCCCCGATGATCGGCGGGAGCGAGGAGGCCCGCGCCGATGGACAAGAGGCTACCGGACGCGGCGGGGCGATGGCGACTACGCTCCTAGAGCCACAGCACCCGAGCGGGCGCGAGCTGACAGAACTCGAGCGGTCCCTCTTCTGCCTCTACCTCGTGGCTGTCGAGGCGAAGAACTGCTCCGCAGTATTCATGGGGCACGAGGACCGGAAGCACGACGGGTTCCTGGTGTTCACGGTCATCAACCACGCGGTGATCATCGTGCATAAGTTCCTCGAGGCCTGGCAACCGTTCAACGGGCTCGCGAGATCAGACGAGCGCGTTCGAAAGCTGTGTGGTGCCGTGAACCCGGCGATCGACCGGTTGGACGAGTGGCCACAGCTCCGCACCTACCGCAATCAGGCGCTCGCACATCCCTACCGCGATACCCAAGGTCGCGTGCTCCACCCGACGGCGTTCATCCTCGCCGGCACTGCACCGCTGGCGTCCGACGAGACGATGCAGCTCGTCCTGCTCGTCATCATCGCTGTAACGGCCGCCTTGGCGTTCTTCGAGACGGAGTTCAACGGGATCCGGCCGCTGCTCGAAGATTATGGCCCGGAGCCTGTGGGCGAGCGGCCGATGTCAGCACAGGAACGCACGACCGAGCTGCAGGCCCTTATAATCCGAATGAACAAGGCGCTCGAGGCGCTGGGGATAGACCTGAAGCGGCCGATCTTTCGCACGTTCTCGTTGGACTGAGCGTCGTGGCGCAACGCGCTCGCTTGAATAGGGTGAAGGTTTGAGTTCAGGTCTTGGACTGGCCGTTTTTTGGACGTCAGGTCGGCGCGGCCGATATCATGCTGGATACGCGGGCACGGGTCATTCCCGGCCACGTCCTCCCGGAGTGGCACGCCCGCGTATCTTCCGGGAGGGTGGCCCGGGAGGCACCAATTGTGAATCTCGAAGGACGTTTCGCTTGGGTTGAGTGCCCCGCCGATGTCCGGATCCTTGAGCGATTGCTCGCGAAGGAACGAGCGGCTTTTCGCTGCGTCGACGAGTGGCGCCCATCTCCTGAGCAGAGGGAGGCATCACGGCAAGTAGTCGGTTGGATCCCACCTCCGCCGGACCTTGCTCGTCTGCTTCATGCTCACACGGAGGCACTTGAGCGCCTTCAATGGGCCGAGCATCGGATCGCAGCGAAACAGGCAGGTTTGCGACCAGCTCAAATTCCATCCTTGCCGGCAGTCGCCAGGGCGGACAAATCACCAAAGCACAGGACGGAAAGGGCCTTCGTGTCGCGAATGGCGGACTATGCACGACTCTTCAACCTGCGTTTTAGAGATGGACGCGATGCGCGACGAAGAGTCGAACAGCTGCAGGCGATCGTGGAGCAACCATTCACGGTCGAAATTCGCACGTGTGAGGAGTGCCGGGAGGAATATGTCCCGTTGACCTGCAAGGACCGCTACTGCGGGCCAAGGTGCAAGCACACGGCGGAGGAGCGCAGATTCCGACGGGCAAAAAAACAGAAGCAGGCTACGCACAACGCCGAGTTGGTCCAGAAGAATCTCGATCAAATGCGGGTCGAGCGCGAACAGCACTTCGCTAACAAGCATTGTTCACGTGTGAAGCCATGCCAGCAGGTACTTGAGCTTGACGCGAACATTTTCGAAGCGGAGGCAACACTCGGTTCAGAGAGCCGGGCAAAGAGTGGATAGCGACTCGCCGATCTCGCCCCACTGCGTGCAGTGACTTCGCACACGCCTCAGTAAGGTGCCGTATCCTCACCTGATTTCGTCAAATCCCCACAGCAAAAAGGCCGCATCGATCTCCGGTTAGGAGAAGAAAACGATGCGGCTTAGCCCTCATGAACTCCGACGCCTGTCCGTGACCGGATTAATCACGCCCGAAACCGCCCGCAGATGTTACGCAGGCGATCCGGTCCGGGTCATGACGCGACTGCGAATCGAGCGCGCTGCTCGGGAGCTCGGCTTGCCGCCACCTCCAGCACCGAAGCAGACCGCAACGTCGCGAATGGTGCAGCTGTCCGCGGTACCAGTTCCCGACCCTAGCACCTCAGACAAGTCAAACGATTCGCCCTGAGAGCGATCCTGTGAGCTTCCAAAAAGAAACGCCGCCTCGGGTCGATCCGGGCGGCGTCATTTGCAGCCGCTTCGAACGGCTGCGGAGACCTGAAATGCTTCGACACCATATCACGCTAGCCGTTGCTGTCGAGCGGCCGATCGTGCTGATGAGCCGCGCGCCGGGCGAACCTCGCCGCGAGGAAATAAGCGCGCACCTTCGGGGCGCGAGAGCGCATCTCCGGGCGGTCGTTAGGCTTCATCCGAACGCCGCCGAACTCGATTCGCTGACCAGATCTTGTCTGCGAGCAGCGCGTGAACTGGCGGAGGCCGAGCGACACCTTTTCTTGGACGAGGAAAAGCCGTGAATGGCGGCGGGGGCGGCGACAACTTGAAGACCAGTGACGCTCGATGGAGCTTCCCATGGATCAAGGTTTACACGGACCTCATCGGCCACCCGAAATCAATTGCGCTCTCTCAAGAATTGGACGGCGCGGAAACGGCGCGCGCTGAAAGCGCGGACGGCGCTCCTTCGGCGCAGGAGCGCCGCCGCTCTCGCGCCCGGATGGCCTGGGCGTATGTTGTTCAGCTCTGGTGTTGGTGCGCGAGCCACGCCGCTGATGGTCGCATAGTTTCTCCGCATTGCGCGGCGATCGTGGAAGACGCCTGCGCTTGGGATGGTCAGCCTGGAGAGCTTTTCGATTCCATGCTGGGCTGCGGATTTCTCGAAAAAATCAAGGGCGGGGTCGCAGTACACGACTGGGACATTGTCCAGGGTCCGCACTTCGAAAAAGCTCGACGCGACGCTGAGAAGAAACGGGCGCTCAGAAGAGCTCAGACGGCGCGCGCCGACCCAGCGCTGACCGCAAAAACGGCGCCCAGTGGGCGCGCCGACGGCGCGGTAGAGAGTGAGAGTGAGATAGCTTCTTCTAAAGAAGAAGCAGCTGCTCAGGCGAAGAGCGTCTTCGAGTACTGGCGGAGCAAGTTCGGGAAAAACGGGCGCACCATCTTCGACGCCAGACGCAAGCGGGCAGTACAGAATCAACTCAAGGCCGGGCGCACTCTCGAGGACCTAAAGCTCGCGATCGACGGCTGCAAGGCGAGTCATTGGCACCAGGGCGAGAACAAAGAGCACAAGGTCCACGACGACCTGGAGCTGATCTGCCGGGACGCTAAACACGTCGAGGAATTCCAGCGCGTAGCGAGCAAGCAGCAGGGCGAGGTGCAGTGGGAGGAATACCAACCAGAGGGAGCCGATGAGCAGGCGCGATGAAGTTGTGACGCTGGCGGAAGGCGCACAGCAGGTCGAGACTGAGTTCCTCGAAATTCAGCGAGGAGCGCGGCCCAAGTGGCTCAGCACAGGCTTTCGAAAACTGGACGAAGTGATCGGCGGCCTGCAGCCAACCCTCATCATCATCGGGGCGCAGCCTGGAATCGGGAAGTCTGCCTTCCTGGCTGGGATGATCCGCGCGCTGGGCAAGGCGAGGGTGCAGATCGGGGTTTTTTCCCTCGAGGACCGGCTCTCTTGGCTGGTTTGGAGACTGCTGGCTTACGAGACGAGCCTAGATCAGCAAGTGCTTCGTTCTACGCATCTGTCGCATGAAGCGCGCGTGGCCGCCCAACAGGGCTTCGAGGAAATTCGACGGTACGGCGACAAAGTGTTTCTGGATGACCGACCTGCGCTATCGCCGAGGGACATCTGCGAGGCGGCAACCAGAATGATTCAGGAGAAACAGGTGCGCGCCATCCTGGTCGACCACCTGGGCGAGATGCGATTCGGGAACGCGCGGCGGGAGCGGTACGACCTGGATGTAGGCGAAGGCCTCGGCTCCCTGCGGGCGCTTGCCAATGAGCATCAGATCCCGGTTGTGTGCGCGACCCAGCTCCGGCGTGACTCGGCCGACCGAGAGCACCCGCTGCTGACCGACTTCGCCAACAGCGCTGAGGTTGAGCGGAAGGCGCGCATTGCCCTGGCGCTGACGCGAAAGCCAGACGACAAAGAGCTGACCGTCTGGGTTTTGAAAAACACGAACGGACGTTCGCACCTGTTTTGTCGCGTTCCGTTTGATGCAAGCGCAGCGCTGGTTATCGAAAAGCAGCACGGGCTGCGGAGCATTGCCGATGCCGAATAGCTGCGAGCTCTGTGGCGAGCCGGCGGTGTTCAACACGTACAGCGGCAATGTCTCGCTCTGCGCCGAGCATGCCTTCGAGTGGCAACAGTGGTTTTTGGACCCGGCGCGTGACGAGGAAATGCTGGGCAGCAACCCAGGCGTCACAGCCGGACCGGATGAGCACATGATGTTCGGCCGGTGGTTGGCGATGAAGCAAGATCACGGCAAACCTGTCCAGCAATCCGAGGAGGCAGCATGAGCCTCGAGGAGAGCGTCCGCACTCTGGTGCGCGAGGAAATGCAGCGCGTTCTCCGGGAAGAGTTGCCCGCCCTGGTCGCTGCTCTGCGCCCCGCCGGCGATCCCGGCGATCCCGGCGATCAGTACCTTTCGGTGCAAAAAGCGGCCGAGTTTGCGGAGGTCCATCCCGACACGATTCGCGCCTGGGTGAAGGAAGGGCGCATCTCCGGCGCTCGAGCCGGCCGAGAGCTTCGGGTCCTTCGCAGCGCGCTCCGCCGTTTCCTCGAGGCGGGCGATTCGGCCGATGACCGAGAGACTCCCGAACAAGAGGCGGCTACAATTCTCGCACGCAGGCGCTCGGGATAGGGGCAACATGGGCGGCATTTACACACGGGGAAAGAAGCTGTGGATCTGGTACTTCAGTGCCACCGGCGAACGCATCTTCGAGCCGACCTCTGCCCGCGTCGGGGAGGAAGCTCGAGCACGGACGACGCTCGAGGGCATTGAGCGGAGAATCGAGGCCGAAAAGCGGACCGGAATTCCCGCGGGCGAATTGACCGTCAAGGGATACGGGGAGCGCTGGTTGAAGGGACGTCCGGCGCAAGGCATTGGGACTGCCGCGGACGAAGCAGCACGGTTGCGGCTTCACGCCTGGCCAATTCTCGGTCACGTTCTGCTCAAGGAGCTGCGGCCGCACCACGTTCGCGACATGGTGCGAGCTCTCAAGTTGAAGAAATCGGCGCTGGGGACGCCCTTGGCTCCGCGAACAATTCGCCACGTCTACGGCCATCTGCACGCGATGCTGCACGAGGCGGTGGTGGACGAGCTCATCGCTTCGAATCCCTGCGCGCTCAAGCGCGGCGAGCTGCCGGCGAAGATTGACAGGGACCCGACCTGGCGCAGCGGAGCGGTCTTCACCCGCGAGGAAGTCGAGCGGCTCATTTCGGACGAGCGAATCCCCGAGGACCGACGGCTGTTCTACGCCATCGCATTTCTCGCGGGTCCTCGAACGGGGGAGATCTCGGCGTTGCGCTGGCGGGCTTACGACTCGGAAATCGACCCCCTGGGGAAGCTCCTGGTCGCTGCCTCATTCAACACCAGGACGCGCACCGAAAAGGCGGTGAAGACCGGCAAGCCGAGGGAGGTTCCGGTCCACCCAACGCTAGCGAAGGTGATTGCAGCTTGGAAGCTCTCGGGGTGGCAGCGCTTCATCGGTCGCCAACCCGGACCGGACGACGTTCTCTTGCCCAAAGCAGACGAACAAAACCGAGACGCACATTTCGTGCTCTACTGGTTCCGTCAGGACTGCGCGCTGCTCGGGCTGCGCCGGCGAAGGCAATACGACTCGCGCCGAACCTTCATCAGCCTCGCGCAAGCAGACGGCGCGCGAAAGGACATCCTCCGGTGGATTACGCACGGTCCCGAAGGCGACATCGTGAGCCTCTACACGACGCTCCCGTGGGACGCGCTCTGCGCTGAAGTGGCCAGGCTCCGAATTGATCTACGCGAAGGGCGACTGCTGGAGTTTCCGAAGGTTGCGGCGGTGGGCTGTTACAGTCCGTGTGACAGTAAATCCGGAAATTCAAAAAACCTCTCTGCTCTCGCCGCGTTGGAGGCCATGAGCAGAGTGTCCCCGACGGGATTCGAACCCGTGTTACCGGCTTGAAAGGCCAGCGTCCTGGGCCTCTAGACGACGGGGACCATGAGTCGCGGGGGAATCGAACCCCCGACCCTCGGCTTAAAAGGCCGGTGCTCTACCGACTGAGCTAGCGACTCGCGTTCAATAAATTTTCGGTATTCAGTTGTGGCTCCCCGGGCCTCCGGCGAGTCTTCTCCCGAGGCGTATACCAGAACGGCTCGACTGGGCAACCGCGAGCTCGAGCGCGATCGCAACGCGCTCCCCCCCGCGAAAATTGGCTATAGCTATACCTATGGCGACGGAGCGCGACGAGCAAGACGATCGCAAGGGCTACATCACCCGATTGGGGGCGGAGCGGCTCCACGCCGAGCTGCTTCGACTGTTGAACGTGGAGCGCCCCAAGGTCACGGCTGAGGTCTCCGCTGCCGCTGCTCAGGGGGATCGCTCGGAGAATGCGGAGTACATTTACGGCAAGAAGCGCCTGCGCGAGATTGACCGGCGGATCCACTTTCTTCAACGGAGGCTGGACACGCTCACGGTGGTCGTCCCTTCGGAGCAGCCCGACCGGTCCCGCGTCTATTTCGGCGCCACTGTGACGCTTCAAAACGAAGACGGGGAAGAGCTGATCTACCAGGTGGTCGGAGCGGACGAAATCGATGCGAAAGGCGGGCTGATCAGCGTAGATTCTCCGATCGGCCGAGCGCTGCTAGGAAAAGGGCGTGGGGACGTGATCTCGGTCCAACGGCCCCGCGGGCTCGTCGAGCTGGAAATCCTGGACATCCGGTACCTTTGACTTCGTGATTCCACGAAAGCGCCATGCCTATACTGGGTGGCCACGCGATGCGGAAGAATTTCATCCTCGACACCAACGTCCTGCTGCACGATCCGCGCTCGATTTACAGCTTCGAGGACAACAACGTCATCATCCCGATCTACGTGATCGAGGAGATTGACCAGTTCAAGCGGGACCTGTCAGAGCTCGGTCGCAACGCCCGATTGGTAGCTCGTTACCTCGACGCCTTTCGCGCGGAAGGTTCCCTCGCCGAGGGAGTCCCGCTGCCCAATGGTGGGATGCTGCGCGTTTCGTTCACCAATCGCGAGCTGCCACGGGCGATGGCGGAAAAAAACCTCACCGACAACCGGATCCTCGCAGTGGCGATCGACATCATGGAGAAGGAGCCGAGCCACGAGGCGGTATTCATCACCAAGGACACCAACCTTAGAATCCGGGCTGACGCGATGGGGCTGGTCGCGGAGGACTACGACACCGAGCGCGTCGAAATCAGCGAACTGTACACCGGGCATACCGAGCTGGTGGTTCCGTCCGAACTTGTAGACCAAATGTACAAGGCGGGGGCCGAGGTGGAGCCGCCGCGGTCAGACGGTCTCGCCCCCAATCAATTCGTTCTGCTCAAGGATGCCGCCAATCCATCCCACACCGCGATGGCGCGGCTGTCTCCCTCGAAGGGAAAACTGGTTCCCTTGATCCGGCCGGCGCGCGAGGGTGTCTGGGGAATTCGTCCGCGCAATCTGGAGCAAAGCTACACCCTGGACCTTCTGCTCAACGACGAGATCAAGCTGGTGACGATTGTCGGGAAGGCGGGAACCGGCAAGACGCTTCTGGCGATCGCTGCGGGACTGCACAAAACGACCGAGGAAAGTCTGTACCAGAAGCTGCTGGTCAGCCGCCCAATATTTCCGTTGGGTCGGGACATCGGGTACTTGCCCGGAGATCTCGAGCAAAAACTCAACCCCTGGATGCAGCCAATCTTCGACAACGTCGAATTTTTGATGAACCTCTCCCGGGCCGACAAGAAGGCCGGGCGCGGCTACCACGAGCTGCTGGATCTAGGAATTCTCGAGATTGAAGCGCTGACCTACATCAGGGGGCGAAGTATCCCCAACCAATTCATCATCGTGGACGAAGCGCAGAATCTCACGCCACACGAAGTCAAGACGATCATCACTCGGGTAGGGGACAATACCAAGATCATCCTGACCGGAGACCCGTTTCAGATCGATAATCCCTATGTGGATTCTACCAACAACGGCTTGGTCCACGTGGTGAATCGGTTCAAGGATGAAAAAATCGCCGGTCACATTACCCTTACCAAAGGGGAGCGCAGCTCATTGGCGGAGTTGGCCGCAAATTTGCTCTGAGGAGCTCGATCGAAGAAGCATGATGAACAAGGAAGCAGAGAAGAAGCCCCTGATCGAGTATCCGACGGTCTACACCTTCAAGGTGATGGGCAAGCAGGAACACGGCTTCCGCGAGTATGTGCGCCAGTTGTTCAAACGAGTGATGGGGATCGAGGTCTCCCAGGATTCAATCAGCGAGCAGCCGAGTAGCAGAGGCAAATACCTCTCGGTGTCGGTCTCCGTGTACCTGCTGTCCGAGGACCAACGACGCGCAATCTATTCGCAGCTCTACAAAGAACGTCGGGTTCTGTACTACCTCTAAATGAATTCGAATCCTCAGGTCTTCCCCGTCTCACCCTGGGAAGTCGGGCATCCTGGCGCCGCTGAAGCCGTGCTGCGCCGGATGCTGCATCGAGCGGACATCGACGAGCGATCTCGAGTGATGGACCTCGGCTGCGGGCGGGGCGAGCTTTCGATGCTCGTGGCCCGGGAATTTGGATGCTCGGTGGTAGGAGTCGATGACGATCAGCGCTCGCTAGAGACGCTGCGGCAGACCTCCCAAGACTTGGCCAATCAGATCGAGGCACGAGAGGCGCGCTTCGATCAGCTTCCCTCGCAAGCGCCGAAATTCGACGCCGTGTTGATCTGTCGCAAGCTGGTTTGTGAATTCCGCGTGGCCGCCGCGACTGCTCGAGACCAGCTAATGAACAATGGCCATTTGATCATCGGCTATCCCGTTTGGGTCGGCCGGTTCGTTCCCAACGCGACCTTGGAGCTCTGGCAGAAGAGGCTGGGCGACCCGCTGCGATCGCCTCGAGAATTGCTCGAGGTCCTCTCCGACGGCGGGTTCGAGCCAGAAGCGATCGAGCTGGTCGAGGATTCGGCCCTGGAGGCGGAATATGCGGGGCGCGAATCGCCCGATGAAGGGGCTCGCCCCAATCCGGCGACACTCGTGCGCTTCGCGTTGGCAAGCTGCCGCCGGAAGAATCCCGACGAGAAGCCCCCCGCCTCGCGACACTGGCGCTAAAGCTCAGTTCACCACTTGGCTGAAGTCCATCACTTCCACGGCTTCGGGGGCGAGCTCCAGAATGACTTCATCGCGAGAGCCTTCTGCGTCGCCGCCGATCTGGAACGGCATCGGACGCTCGAATTGGATCCGCACCTCGCGCGCGTGAAAATCCAAGATCCCCTTGGGGAACCATCGCCCGCGCCAAAGCTTGGGAAGATTGGCGAGAATTCTCGGCGGGGACTCCGTGCCGATCCGCAGGTGCATCATCCCGGCTCGCTTCGCGGCGAACGGGAAGATCTTAAAATCGAATCCGTAGAAAGGGATGGTTCCGGCTGCCGCCATCATCAGTTTTCCGGCGAAGATCGTGCCGCCCGGAGGAATGGGCTCTCCCACCGGCGCACCGCTGGGTCCCAACCGGTGCGCGACCGATCGCGATCCGTTGGTGACCTCGCACTCCACAGACGTGGAATGGGTGAGAAAGTACGGCAGCGTCTTGAGGGCCACTGCCGAGAAGTATCCGCAGCCGCCGTTCAGCAATTGCCGCGCCGGCCCCCGACCCAGATTGGATTTGATCCACGCGTAGTCGTTGAGCAGACGCGCGTCAGCGCCCAGCCCTGCGAAGGGCGTGCGCTTTCCTTCGACCAACAAAAGGTCCAGAGCGCGAGGCCGGGCTTCTCCCGAACGGACCCTCAAGACGTCCTCGAGAAAGCGGTGGCCGCGCGGTGGCGAGGCGTGGACGAAAGTCGCCAGGCCGTTGCCCGTCCCGAGCTTTAGAACTCCAAACCGAGGAATCCGCGCCCGAGGCATCGGACTTCGCTTGTTCTGCCGAATAATCTCGGTGGCAAAGGTCACGAACGTGCCGTCGCCTCCGCCGCAGAAGACCGTGTCGTACCGGCGTTCCACAACCGTTTGCGCAATGCGGCGAGCGTCAATCTCGGACCGAGACACGAAGAGGTCCTCGGGAGACACAACATGGGTCAGCGCCCTGAGCGTCCGGTCGTTGACTTGTCGGGCGTTGGCGTTCAGTAAAACCGCGACCTTAGGCTCTAGGGCGGTTTGAACGCTCGGAATCAGCTGTTGTTTCGCAGAGCTAGAAGCTTCTACCAGCATTGGCCACTTCCCTCCGGCCAGGGGTTGGGTCGCACGGTTGTCGGGAAGGGACTTGCAGTTTCTTGGCCAACTCGGCAGTGACTCCACGTTGTGACTGAATGTTAACCATTCCTTGAGAAATTGGATGGTTAGCTTGCGGTGCGCGCAGGCGGGCGTTTCTCCTATTGCAAAGGCTTGGTGGCATTACTGCGCAGTGCGTTACGCACGCGAGTGGAGCGGCTAAGGTATGCCTTTGAGTGTGCTCCGGAAGTAAAATTCGTTGGTTAATCCGCCACTTGCAAAACCAACGCGTTTGACAGCTGGAAGCAGCTGGTTAGGTTACAGCCAGTTTTCAGACAAAAACGAAAGTGTTTTCAGGAGGATAACTTCGTGGGTAAGACAATTGGAATTGACCTGGGCACCACCAACAGCGTGGTCGCGATCATGGAAGGTCGCGAGCCCAAGGTCCTCACAAATGAAGAGGGCAGCCGTTTGACGCCATCGGTGGTTGCCTTCACCAAGGACGGCGAACGGCTGGTCGGGCAAGTCGCAAAACGGCAGGCCATTACCAATCCCGAGCGGACCATCTACTCCATCAAGCGCTTCATGGGCCGCCGGTTCGAGGAAGTAACCGAAGAAATCAAGCTCGTACCGTACAAGGTCGTGCGCGGGCCGAACGGCGATGCGCGGGTGGACATCGATGGCAAACAGTACAGCCCGCCGGAGATTTCCGCGCAGATCCTGCTCAAGCTCAAGCGGGCGGCGGAGAATTACCTGGGCGAGAAGGTGACGGAAGCGGTGATTACCGTGCCCGCCTACTTCAACGATGCCCAGCGACAGGCGACCAAGGACGCAGGGGAGATCGCTGGTCTCACGGTCAAGCGAATCGTCAATGAGCCCACCGCCGCCGCGCTGGCGTACGGGCTCGACAAGAAGAAGGACGAAAAGATTGCCGTCTATGACTTTGGCGGCGGTACCTTCGACATCTCGATCCTCGAAGTGGGGGAGAGCGTGGTGGACGTTCTCGCCACCAACGGCGATACCCACCTCGGCGGCGACAACATCGACCTGCGGATCATGGACTGGCTGATTACCGAGTTCAAGAAGGACACCGGGCTCGACGTCTCCAAGGACAAGATGGTGTTGCAGCGCCTGAAAGAGGCTGCAGAGAAGGCGAAGATCGAGCTTTCTTCGACGATGGAGACGGACATCAACCTGCCGTTCCTCACCGCCGATGCGACCGGTCCGAAGCACCTCAACCTCAAGCTCTCCCGCGCCAAGCTGGAGGCGATGATCGACGACCTGATCGAGCGTTCGCTCGAGCCCTGCCGCAAGGCTCTCAAGGACTCCGGACTTCAGCCGAAGGATCTCAACGAAGTGGTCCTCGTGGGTGGCACCACCCGAATGCCGAAGGTCCAGGAAGTGGTCAAGCGTCTGTTCGGCAAAGAGCCGAATCGCTCAGTCAATCCCGACGAGGTGGTGGCGGTCGGCGCAGCGGTTCAGGCCGGCGTGTTGTCCGGCGAAGTCAAGGACATTCTGCTCCTCGACGTTACTCCGCTTTCCTTGGGCGTGGAGACGCTGGGTGGCGTGATGACCCGGCTGATCGAACGCAACACCACCATCCCCACTCGCAAGTCGGAAGTCTTCTCGACCGCCGCCGACAGTCAGAGCCAGGTGGAGATCAACGTTCTGCAGGGCGAGCGCGAAATGGCCACCGACAACCGGTCATTGGGTACCTTCCACCTGACCGGCATTCCGCCCGCACCGCGAGGGGTGCCTCAAATTGAGGTGACCTTCGACATCGACGCGAACGGAATCTTGAACGTGAGCGCCAAGGACAAGGCGACCAGTCAAGAGAAGAAGGTCACCATCACGCACTCCTCAGGTCTGTCGAAGACCGAAGTGGAGAAGATGGTCACCGACGCTCGGTCGCACGAGAGCGAGGACAAGGCCCGACGCGAGCTGGTCGAGGTCAAGAACCGGGCCGAGAACCTCGCCTACCAGATGGAGAAGCTGATCAAAGACAACCGCGAGAAGCTCTCCGCGGACTCGGTGCGAAATCTGGAAGAGGCAATCAAGGCGGTGAACACCGCTCGCGAGGGTCAGGACAAAGACGCGATCCGATCCGCAATTGAGCGGCTCGAGCAGGTAAGCCACAAGGCCGCGGAAGAGCTGTATCGAGCCACGGGCAGCACCGGACAGCCGGGCCAACCCGGGCAACCGCAACCTGAACCGTCCGCCGCGCCGGGCAGCCAGGCCACACCGAAGAAGGATGATGTGGTCGACGCGGAGTTCCGCACCAACTAATTCTCTGATTCGACGACCGGCGCCCCAGCTATTTTCAGGTGGGGCGCCGTTTTTTTTAAACCCGACGGGCGGTCTGGTGCAGCTCGAGGACGATCTCTCCGCTTTTGAACAGGCGCACGGCCCCAGAGCTCTGGCTGACCGCCAGCGCGATGCATTCGGTGGAGGAGGTAATCTGCGACGCGGCCGCATGGCGGGTCCCGAGGCCCATAGGAATCTTCGCGGTTTCGTCGGCCCCGGCGAGGTACCTTCCGGCCGCCAACACCACCCCGTCCTCGCGAATGATGAATGCCCCGTCGAGCACGGAGAAGTTCTTGATCGCTTCCCGAATCTTCGGATCGAGGACGTTCCGTTCAGCTTCGCTCAAGCCCTGGAAAGGATTGATCGTTAGCTGGCGGCTCTTCTCCAGTACGTTGGTGTGGTCACCCACGGTGATGATTGTGCCGATCGGGTGCCCCTCGAACCCCTGCTGGCCAATTTGCAGCGCTACCTGGATCAGAGCGTCAACCACCTGAGAATTGAACTGATCTCCCAGCTTGACGCCCTCGATCGCCACCCGGTCTTCAAGCGAGCCGCCGATCCGGGTCTGCATCAGGGTGTCCACCGCTCGGCCGACGCGGCCGGTCATGCAGAGGACCACATCCCCCTCCTTGAAGGCTTCCTGAGAGAGAGCGGAGACAAGCGCCACCTTGACGCGTTCAACCCGCGAATAGTCGTACGCGGGAATCACCAGGGCCCGGTTTTTCTGGGCGATCAGCTGACCGGCCAGCTCTTCCGAGGTGACCGCGTAGATCAGCTTGCGTCTGCACTTTCTCCCCCGCAGATCTTGTGCCTCGATCGGGTCGTCGGAGATGAAAAGCAGGTGGTCCACTTCCGGTTTGGAAGCCAGAGTCAGCCCGGCGCGTAAAAACTCGCGATCGAATTTGGAGTTGTCCGGCACGAACGCCTTGACACCTGGGTTTCACTGAATAAAAATAATCGCCCTTTTTTTTCCTGATGAGGACAGCCGCACTTGAACCAGAAAGATCTCAAGCGCTACAAGAAGATACTCGAAGATAGCAAGATCAGCTTGCTTCAGAGCGCCAAAAAGACCTTGATGGAGGAGTCCAATTTTGACACCGACGACCTCCCCGACGAGATCGATCTGGCCTCCTCCGAATACGCTCAGTCGATGGTCTTTCGCCTGCGGGACCGGGAGAAGTTCCTGCTCAAGAAGATCGAGCGAGCCCTGATGCGGATCACAGACGGAACGTTCGGTGTTTGCGAACGGTGCGAAGAGCCGATCTCCCCCAAAAGGCTCGAGGCGCGGCCGGTCACCACCTTGTGCATCCGCTGCAAGGAAGAGCAAGAAAAGAAAGAGAAGTCCTACGGGTAAGCGCTACTTCGCAGGTTTGGCAATCTGAACCCGGAACAACTCCCGCCCAATCAGGAAATGGTCGCCATCCTCCACGAAGGTCGGCGCGACCAGGCGCACGAACGTGCCATTCGAGGAGCCCACGTCCTGCACCAGCAGGCGCTTGCCCTGCGCCCGCAAGCACGCATGGCGGCTTGAGACGAAGGCGTCGGTTGGAAAGGTGATGTCTCCGCTCGCGCGCCCGAGGTAATTGTCTCCTTCTTTGAGCACCCAGCTGCTGCCCCGAAGACCCCCCTCCAGCATCTGGACCAGCTTGAAGCGGTAGTCCTTATCCGGGGAGCCCCAAATCAGCGTTCCGTCGGCGGCTGGAGCGCTCGGGGCGATCGGTTCGACCACCAGGCGCTGGCGACCAACCCTCAGCTCTCCGCCACTGGAAAGCTCGTGCTCACGCCGCACCCGCAGAAAGACGCCGTTTCCCCCGCCCACGTCTTCGACCGCCAGTCGCTGATCGGCGAACGCGAACCGCGCCTGGGTCGGTGCCACGAACGGGTCCAAGTGCAACGCCAGGTCACCCTTCTTGCCGCAGGTCAGAACCTGATTGCGCATCGCGACGGTCACTTCTGGACCACCGTCGGCGCGGACCACGTGGAACGTCACGGTCGGTCGCTGCTTCATTTGGCCGGCTCCGCGGCTTCGAAGCGCATCAGCGCCTGGCCAATCCGGACCTGCTCACGCAGCTTGATCGGCCTCTCCACTGCGGACTGCAATCGGACCAAGGTGCCCAGGCCTCCGGAGAGATCGCGGAGCACGGCGCCGTCGGAGATCGGCGCAAGCTCACAGTGGCGCGGCGCAAGCGTCTCGTCGTCCGGAAAGGAGAGGTCGCAGTTCTTCCGGCCGATGGAGATCAGCGGCTGGGCGGTCACGAAGGCCGCTCCGGACCTTCCCCCCATCAGCCGTTCCTCGACACCGAAGCAGGTGCCTCCCGGCGGGAGCGGGGCTCCGTAGATGACCGTACCGCCAGGGGAAATCGCGGCCGGAGGCAGCGCCCCAAGATAGCAAAACAGTCGATTGCCCACGCAAAAGTAACTGCCGCTGGCGATCAGCTCCTGAGTCGAAATCGAGACGAACACGCCGGAGGCGCTCCCCTCGTCCCGGACGTGCAGGCGACCCTCCCGAACCCAGAGCGTCGCGTGTTGAGGTGAAATGAACGGGTCCTCCGGCAGCAGCAGCGTTCCCCGGGTCCTGCCGATTACGGTGTGCGGGGCAAGCCGAAGGCGTTGCCCTCGCCGGGGTCCGGTGAGCACCGACAGCACGAAAGGCGTGCCGGCCGGCTGAACCCGGGCCTTGAGCGGTATTGGCGGCTGTCCGCCGGGCAGCGGCGTGGGCTCATGGTGTTCCAGCACCGGGATCTGGCGCCGGTGCGTCCCCAGGGGGGTCGGCTGGTTGGTTGAAGCCGCTGGTCGAGGCCGCAGGCCATCGGGAAAGGGCGCGCCGGGGAGGGTGATTGCCTCCGAATCGGCATTTGGCGCACCTTCGCCCTTGGCGGCCGGGCGGGATGGCTGAGCTTGCCTGGAGGGCGCGGCCGACGTCCCGGGCCCGAGGAGGTCTGCGTTGCACGCCGTGCACCGCGGGGCGCCTGCAGGATTGAGTAGATCGCACTGGGGGCAGAGCATGCCCAAGAGCGAAAACAGCGCCGTCGACATGTTTTGTCCGAATGTTAGGGGTACCTAAAACACCCGGTCAATGAAATCACCTGGACTGTCTCTCTTGCTTAGAAAAAATTGCGGGGCTTTCGGCCTTCCATCCCGGATGATAGCGATAGAATAAAGGCTTGGGTGCCGCCATTGCCCCCCTCGGATCGCCCAGTTACGATTGAACCAGTCGATGATTCGGCTGAATGACATTCTCCAAAGAGTCGCGTCCTACCATCCCGACCCCGACCTGGATCTGATCAAGAAGGCGTACGTGTACTCCGCGAAGGTACACCAGGGCCAACTTCGCCATTCGGGAGAGCCCTACCTCGTCCATCCTCTCGAGGTTGCTGGACTATTGGCGCAACTCAAGCTGGACGAGGCGTCGATCGTCACCGGGCTGCTCCACGACACGATCGAGGACACCCTGGCCACACCCGAAGAGCTTTCCGAGCTGTTCGGCCCGGAAATCGCTCAGCTGGTGGATGGGGTGACCAAGCTCTCCAAATTCTCGGCTTCGGCCTCGCTCTCACAGGAGGAGAAGCAGGCGGAAAACTTCCGCAAGATGATCATCGCGATGGCGCAGGACATCCGCGTGATTCTGGTGAAGCTCGCCGATCGCACCCACAACATGCGGACCCTGGAGCACATGCGGGAGGAGAAACAGCAGCGGATTGCCCAGGAGACTTTGGACATCTACGCTCCGTTGGCCCATCGGCTGGGGATCAGCTGGATCAAGACCGAGCTCGAGGATCTGTCGCTGCGCTACCTCAAGCCGCAGGAATTTGCCGACCTTTTGGAAAAACTGAACATCCGCCGCAAGGAGCGGGTCCAGTACATCGAGGACGTCGTTCGCCTGATCGAAGCCAAACTGAAGGAGCGCAACCTGGTGGGCCGCGTTTCCGGCCGGTTCAAGCATCTCTACTCGATCTACAAGAAGATGCGGACGCAGGGGATCGACTTCGATCAGATTCATGATGTGATCGCCTTTCGTCTGATCATGCCCGCCATCCCCTCATGCTACGAGGCGCTCGGGTTGATCCACCAGCTGTGGAAACCGGTGCCGGGTCGCTTCAAGGACTTCATCGCGATTCCCAAGCCGAACATGTACCAGTCGCTGCACACCACGGTGATTGGACCAATGAGCGAGCGGGTGGAAGTGCAGATCCGTACCGAGGAAATGCACAAGATCGCCGAGGAAGGGATCGCCGCTCACTGGGCATACAAAGAAGGCAAGTCGATCATCTCCAAGGACGATGAGAAGTTCGCCTGGCTGCGCCAGCTGATGGAGTGGCAGCAGGATCTCAAAGATCCAAAGGAGTTCCTCGAGACGGTGAAGGTGGATCTCTTCGCCGAAGAGGTGTTCGTTTTTACTCCCAAGGGCGACGTGAAGAGCCTGCCGCGCGGAGCCTCTCCGGTGGATTTCGCGTTCGCCATCCACTCCGACATCGGCTTCCGCTGCGTTGGGGCAAAGGTCAACGGAAAGATCGTCCCGCTCCGTTACAAGCTCAAAAACGGCGACATGGTCGAAATCCTGACCAGTCCCCAGGCGCATCCTTCAAAGGACTGGCTCACCTTCGTCAAGACCAGTCGGGCCCAGCAGAAGATCCGCTCCTTCATCAAACTGCAGCAGCGCGAAAAGAGCCTCCAACTGGGGCGCGAGCTGGCCGACCGCGAGTTTCGTCGGTTCTCGCTCAACTTCAGCAAGATGCTCAAGAACGGCGCGCTCAAAACGCTCGGCAATGATCTCGGGTACCGCACCGAGGACGACATGATGGTGGCGCTCGGCTACGGTAAGTTGGCGCCGCATCAGCTGATTCAGCGGCTGGTGACTCCAGAGAAGCTCGCGGAAACGGAGGAAAAGGCCGCCAAGGACGGCTCGTCGGCGCCCGCGAATACCACCGGCAATGCCAAGTCCTCCGGCCTCAACCGCGTCACCGAAATGGCGAAGAAGCTGGTCGGTCGCCCCACTCACACCGGGGTGCAGATCGGCGGGGTGGACGACGTTCTGGTTCGGTTCGGGCGCTGCTGCAACCCGGTCCCCGGAGATCCGATTGCGGGCTTCATTACCCGCGGGCGAGGAGTGACGGTGCACCACGTGGGTTGTGAAAAAGCGCTCGCCACCGATCCCGAACGGCGGGTCGACGTTCAGTGGGATGTGAAGGGCGATTTCAAACGACCGGTCACCTTGCGAATATTGACCGCGGATCGGCCCGGCCTGCTCGCGGATATCTCCAACACCTTCTCGAAGAAAGGCGTGAACATTTCACAAGCCAATTGCCGAGCCACCGGCGATGACCGCGCGGTGAACACCTTCGAGGTGACGATCTCTGACCTGAAGCAGCTCACCGAGCTGATGCGCACCATCGAGCGTTTGTCGGGGGTCTACTCCGTAGAGCGGGTCTAAAAACAATCGGGAGGGTGATCGATGCCGCGAAAGGCTTTTCATTCGGAAGGCGCGCCCAAGGCGATCGGACCGTACTCACAGGCGGTTCAGGTTCCGCCCGGGAGCTGGACCTTTCTCTCTGGTCAGATTCCGCTCGATCCGAAGAGCGGACAACTGGTGCCGGGAGACGTCGCCGCGCAGGCGCAGCGAGTGATGGAAAACCTCAAGGCGGTGCTCGTCGCGGCCGGCCTCAACTTTGGGCACGTCGTCCGCTGTACGATCTTTCTGACCGACCTGAACGACTTTTCCACCGTGAACGAGGTCTACGGCCGATATTTCGACCACCCGCCTCCGGCGAGATCAACCATCCAGGTCGCGGGTTTGCCTCGCGGAGCCAAGCTGGAAATCGACGCGATCGCTGTTTCTTGAGCTAGCGGCCGTTCTTGACCAGTTCTTCATCGATGATCTGTTTGAAGCTGGCGAATGGCTGCGCGCCTACCAGCTGGCGGCCATTGATGAAGAACGTAGGGGTTCCGCTCGCGCCCAACCGGGTTCCCTCGGCGCTGTCCGCAGAGATCTGGGCATCAAACTTGTTGGAATCCAGGGCGGCGCGGAACCTGCCCATCTCGAGTCCCACTTCCTGGGCGTAGCGCTCCAGCGATGAACGGTCGAGCGCCTGCTGATTGGCGAACAGCTTGTCGTGGTACTCCCAGAACTTGCCTTGCTCGTTTGCCGCCATCGCCGCCTCGGCTGCCAAGCGCGCGTGCTGATGGAAGGGAAGAGGTTGGTTCTTGAATGCCACGCGAACCTTCCCCGGGTACTCGGTCTCGATCTGCTTCAGGGTAGGAACTGCCCGGCTGCAAAACGGACACTGAAAGTCCGAAAACTCCACGATCGTCACCGGCGCGTTGGGCGAACCCTTCACCGGAGCCGAGCCGACCGCTACGTTTTGCACCGGTAGCGGGGCAGGAGGTCCGGAGGGCCGGGAAGGTGAGGGCGGTGGTACGGCGGATGCCTCTGCCATCAGTTTTTCGTACACCTTGTCAGGCTTTACTCCCGAAGCGATCAGCTTATTGGCCTTGACGATCTCTTCATCAATCACAGTCTTGAAGCTAGGAAACGGTTGGGCGCCGACCAGCTGCCGCCCGTTGATGAAGAACGTGGGTGTGCCGTTGGCGCCGACGGAAGTCCCGGCCGACGAATCGGCCTCGACCTTGCTGCGGAACTTGCCGCTGTCCAGGGCCGCCTTGAACTTATCGACCTTCAGACCCACTTCGCTCGCGTACTTCTCGAGCGAGGCGCGATCCAAGGCCTGCTGGTTGGCAAACAGCTTGTCGTGGTACGGCCAGAACTTGCCCTGCTCGTGCGCGGCCATCGAAGCCTCTGCAGCGAGTTTGGCATTGTTGTGGAAAGGCAGCGGCTGATGGCGGAACACCACCCGCACGTCCTTGGGGTATGTCTGATCAATCTGCTTGAGGGTGGGAATGGCCTTGCTGCAAAACGGGCACTGGAAGTCCGACCACTCGACGATCGTGACCTTTGCAGTTTTTGGGCCCTTCGCCGGTGAGTCTGCGGGGATCTCGATTTTTCGCGCCGCAGATGGAACAGGCGCTGGGGACGGGGGAGTGGGTGCAACCGGAGCCGAGATCGCGTTCTCCATGATCTTCGCGTAGACCATCTCCGGCTTAACCCCTTGCTTTACCAGCTCCTCTGCCTTGTTGATCTCCTGGTCGATCGTCGCCTTGAAGATATCGATCGGCTGGGCTCCGACGATCTTGCGCCCATTGATGAAAAACGCTGGCGTTCCGTTCGCGCCGAGCGATGCGGCAAGGGCCTGATCCTTGCGAATGGTCTGCTCCAGCTTGGGGTTCTTCATCGCTTCGTTCCACTTGGCGACGTTGAGCCCGATCTGCTCCGCGTAACGCGCGATGCTCGCATCGTCGAGGGCCTGTTGGTTGGAAAAGAGCTTCTCGTGCATCTCCCAGTATTTGCCCTGCTGGCCAGCGGCCATTGCGGCCAGGGCGGCGCTCTTGGCGTGTTCGTGGAACGGCAGAGGATTTTGCTTCATCACCAGGCGTAGCTTGTCGCCGTAGTCCTTTTCCAGCTGATTCACGGTTGCATTGGCGCGGCTGCAGAACGGACATTGGTAGTCTGAAAACTCGACCATCGTCACCAGCGCGGACGACTTACCCTGCGCGGGCGAACCGTCAATCGGAACTCGATAGACGCTGTTCTCAGTGGGCCGAGCCGCGATCGCCGGTTTCGCGGGCGCGGCGCCAAACATTTCCGCCTGAATCTGGGCCGCTGTTTTCCCCGCTCTGGCGAGCTCTACCGCTTCCTTCAACTTCTTTGGCGAGTTCGGGCACTCGGGATCATGAGCGGCACAGTTCGCCAGCGACCCCTTATCGCATCCGCAGTTGCACTCGTTCTCGTTGAGGACCTTCATCACCGCGTACTTCTGCGCGTCGTTGAGCCCGTCGAACGTTCCCGCCGGAAGATCGGTGGATTTCACGGTCAAGGTCGCTTCCGAAACTTCCGCGCCTCCAACCGGCTGCTGAGTCGTGGATGTAGCCTTGGCCGCGGACTCGCGCGCCGGGTTGCTGTTGCATGCAAGCTTGGTCACGCTCAGTCCGATGAGCACTCCGACCAACAGAACGACAAACCAATTGGGCTTCATGGTCACTGCACCTCTTTGCGATGGAGTCTCTGCCGTGCGGCCAAGAGTGCAAAAGCAATAACAAAGTCCGTCCCGTCGAAGCAAGGATCCGGCCGAAACGCTGTAGGTGCAGAATGCGGGAAGTGGTACCAGATGGATTGGTGAAAGCGAGGAATCGATGAGCGAACAGGTCCGCCCGGAAGTGCTGATCTCGCGGCTGACTTCAGAGAATCAGGCTTGGCGAGCCGATGCCGAAGCCCGCTTGGTATCTCTCGGCGAGGCCGCGGTCGATCCTCTGATTGCAGCGCTGCGACACGCGAACCCGGCGGTGAGGATTCATGCCGTTCACGCCCTGGCTCGCCTACGCAGTCCGCGAGCGATCGCGCCGGTGATTGGCGCATTGAGCGAAACCGAGAATACGGGAGCGGTGGCGATCGCAGCCGAGAAAGCACTGGTGGAATGGGGGCAACCGGTCAAATCAGCCCTTCTGGACGCGGCGAAAGCAGGGCCTGAAGCGGTGCGCGCGCGGGCAGTTCGGGCGTTGGGCAGGATCGGCGGCGAGGACTTGGATGCCGCCCTTCGGTCGCTCCTGGGCGATCCGTTGGCGTCGATCCGAGGGCAGGCCGCGGCGGCTCTCGGAACGGCGATCGGGGAACGAGCGGTGGGGGTGATTGCCCCTTTGCTCAGCGATCCTGACAAGTGGGTGAGATACGGTGTGGCGGAGGCGCTTGTGCGAATCGGATCCGTTCGCGGACGGGCGGTTTTGGAGCAAGCGCGAGGCGACGTTGAGGAGCAAGGCACCTACATCCGGTTTTGGGCGGAGGACCTGCTCGATCAGCTCGAAGAACTCGAGCGGACTGGGCGCGCCCTCTCGTAATCCAGCCAAAGTCAAGGAATTGATTCTGACCGGAAACCCGATAACATCTTGGTAAGCGTGCTCAACTTGTCGATTGCTCCCGGACTCTCCCGAAAAATCCGCTTCAATCTCCTGGTCGCGCTTCCCTTCTTGAGCGTCGGGGCATCGTCCCCTCTAGCCAGCTTGGAGCGGGAAGTTTCCGATCCCGCAAGCCTCGAGGAGGTTGTCGAAATTGCCTCCGCGCCAGAATTCGAGCTGCCCCGGGTGCCGAGCCGCAAGCATTCCCCGCCCCTCACCACCGCCAAGTCTCTTGGGCACGGCGAGGATCTGCTCGCACAAGCCAGCAAAGGTCCCGATGGGCGTTACTACCTCGAACGAGACGGAGCGCTGCGGACTCTTACCCTCGACGGCGCCCTGCAGGACAAGCTCAGTCGGACGCTGAAGGAATATCGGACGCCCTATGCCGCAGTGGTGGTCCTCGAGACGTCCACCGGTAAAGTCCTCGCGATGGCCGAACATTCGGAGCGCGATCCGAAAATGCGCGGCCTGACCACCAAGGCGATTTACCCCGCCGCCTCGATCTTCAAGATCGTCACCGCCTCGGCTCTTTTGGATGCTGGAATCAAACCGGAAGACACCGAGTGCTTCCACGGCGGCAAAAGGCGAATCTCGCAACGGTTGTTGGTGGACTCGCGCCGGGACCAGACCTGCTACACGCTCACCACCGCTCTGGCCAAAAGCGCGAACGTGGTCTTCGCCAAAATGACCCAGAAGCACCTGACCCCGGAGAAACTCAAGGCTCGGGCGCTGGAATTTCTCTTCAACCGGCCGATCGCCTTTCCCATCCCCACCGATCTCTCCCTGGCCTCGATTCCGGAAGATCCGCTGGGCTTTGCCAGCACCGGCTCGGGCTTTGGCGACGTCTACCTCTCGCCACTTCACGCCGCGGGGATCGCCGCGATCGCCGCGAACGAAGGCGTCTGGCAGCCGCCGATTTTGTTCGAAGGCGACGAAGCTCCCGAGCCGATCCAGGTGATCAGCCGCGAGAACGCGGAGATGCTCGGGCGAATGATGGAGGATACGGTGAGCGAGGGCACCGCGCGCCGAATCTTTCGCGAGCGCGGTTTTCGGATTGAGGGAGCTGCCGGAAAGACTGGCTGCTTGGCGGACTACAATCCCTACCGCGATTACTCCTGGTTCGTCGGCTTTGCGCCGGCAAAGGCCGCCTCCGTCGCGGTGGCGGCGGTGGTGGTCAACGACCAGAAATGGAAAATTCGAGGAACCTGGCTTGGCCGCGAAGCGCTTCGGCTGGCTCTGGCGAACAGGCCGCAAGAGCAACTGGCCCGCAGCCAATAGCTTTATCTGCGCGACTTTTTTTCGAGCTTGATCAACCCCTGCTCGACGAACCGCTGGAAGAATTTGAGCGCTTCCAGCTCCTGAAGCGGCGAGACCCGGACGATCGCTGAAAGCTCGCGCGTTCCGTCGATTCGCGAGAGCAGGTACTTTTCTGGCGCCGAGAGGTCCAATGTCCTGAGTTTGGACGGGTGGATCAGCAGAGAAGGCACCTGTCCGCCTTCGCTGAGGTCGCGCCGTAGCTTTGCCAGGAGCGCGCCTTCCGCCGAGCGCAGCAATTCCGAAGTCTCCTGGGTCTGAAACAGCTCCTGCGCTCTCCTCGCCAACGCTTCCGCGTCGCGCACGTTTCCCATGTCCAGCCACATTCGGGCCTGGCGAACGAGCTGAGGTCCACTCTGCTCAGCCTGGCCAGCGGTGGATGGCGCCGGCACTTTCGGGGGCTCGATGTGGACTTTGAGCGCCTGCAGGCGGTGGAGCGCGTACAGCCTTTGGTAGAGGAAGAAGTCGGTCGCGTGTAGAGCCAGAATCATCTCCTCGATCGTTGCCCCCTCGCCGATCAGCGAGATCATCCTGGCTTCCAGGCTGTCTGGGTTGGGTTCTAGCGGCAACTTGCTGTCGACCAGCTCGAGCCGAACTCCACCATGGGGAAAAATCGCGCGGATCGTCTGCCAGGCCGCTTCCCGGAACTGGCCCTCGCGGTGCAGGTCGAGCAAATCGACTTGGACTTCGAGCCCATCCAAGGATTCCGGCGCGTTGGAGGGATCGAAGCTGAAGCTGCCGCGATCCCAATGCAGGGCTTCCAACAGCGTTTCTCGGACCTTCAGGTTGAGTGCCTCCAGCACCACTTCCTCCGAGACCAGCCCTATCATCGAGAGGATCTTCCCCAGGAATACCTTGGTCTGCTTTTGGGTCTCGAAGGCCTTGTTGAATTGGTCTTCGGTGATGTGGCCGAGATTGATCAAGATTTGACCCAGGTATTCGCGGGGTTGGTTGGAGCTTGCATTGACAACCAACCCGCTCTGGATCTGGATTCGCTTGCGCAGCTGGTCGCGCTCGAGGTTGAGATGGCCGCTGGCGCGCGTGTTGCCTAGGTAAAGGACAACGTCCCTTAGGGGCATCGTCGAAAAATCACCTGACAGGCCCCGCATTTAGATAGATCTTGCCGCGCATGAGGGTGGAGATCTACTCCAAACCGGATTGCCCGCTGTGTGACGAAGCCAAGCAGGTTCTGGAGGAGGTCCGCGCCCACCTCGACTTCGAGCTGATCGAGGTCAATATCGAGTCGGATCCGGTGCTGTACGAGCGGTATCGGTATGACATCCCTGTGGTATTCGTCGACGGTCAGAAGGCCTTCAAACACCGGTTGGATCGAACCGCTGTCGAGCATCGCCTGAGGCGTGCTGGCACATCGGTTGCTGTTCCCCGGCGTCAATGAGCGTAGTTATTTTCAACTCACGATTTTGACTTGGACTTTCTCCATCGCCGGTTGGAGGCCCGGTAAACTTTTCGGGAGCGGCGTCCATGAGGGGTAGGCGAAAATCGGTCTGGGAGGGCAGGGTCCTTCTGGTCGTGCCCGATTCCGAGGAGTTGGCGCGCGTCGCGACCGGCTTGCGATCGGCTGGCTGGCGGGTCAGCGCCCTGCCGCGTTTTGAGGCGGCGCCGCCGGTCTATTCCTCCACTGCACCGGTGATCCAACGATTGGCCACTCTCTCTCGCGGCACGCTACCGATCTGGGTGGCTTGTGCGTGTCCTGCAGCCTACTCAGGAGACGAAACGCCGAACCGAGCTCCGGTTGTCGGAGTGCTGCCCACCCCCGCGATCCTCCTTGGCGCAACCCAGTCAGAGGGACTGGCGGAAGTGCGGTCGCGATTGTTGGCCCGCTTCGACGCAGCCAAGTTTCAGCTTGAAGGCGATTGGATCTCCCCGTCCGTGTCGCTGGGAGGTTGCTGCTTTCCGGACGTGCTGGGACCGCCGGAGGCATTGCTCAAGGCCGCTTGCCGCGACCCTCGCGCTACGGCGAGTCGGGCTGGGGACTCTTTAACGATGGCTGTCGCAGGGGATCGGTGACTGGAAGGTGGGGCATGGACGCGATTGCAGTGCTCCTCGTGGACGATGAGGAGTCGAGCCGAAATTATTTGACGGATTTTCTCGGAACGATCGGACGGTATCAGGTTCGTACCGCGGCGAGGGGAGAGCAGGCTTTGGAAATGCTCTCGGGCGGCTCGTTCGACGTTGTTCTATTGGATGTGGTGATGCCGGAGATGAGCGGCCTGGAGCTGCTGCGCCGCTATCGCGGGTCGGGAGGTACGGCGCCGGTAATCGTGTTGTCTGCGCTCTCGTCCGCCGATGACGTCGTCCGGGCAATGAAGCTGGGGGCGACCGATTACCTCGCCAAGCCATTCGACAGCTCCGAGCTGGTGGCCGCGCTCAGCCGAGCCCTGGGCCATCCAGTCCCCGGCAATGGAGTGCCGGTAACTCCGCCGGGTCCAGCGCCGGGAGCCGCGTCGTCCGGTTTGCAGGTGGAAGCCGTTCCCGAGCTGCGCGCGGAGGATCGTCAGCTGATCTCGATTTCTCCGGCGATGGCGCGGGCCCGCGTACTGGCGGAGCGGATCGCTGACACCGATGTGCCGGTGTTGATTCTTGGAGAATCGGGCACCGGCAAAGAAGTGATCGCGCGGGAGATTCACCTCAAGAGCCAGCGGCACAACCGCCCTTTCATCAAGGTCAATTGTGCGGCGCTGCCCTCGGAGCTGCTCGAGAGCGAGCTATTCGGGCACGAAAAGGGCGCGTTCACGGGCGCTACGGCGGAAAAGCCGGGGAAATTCGAGTTGGCGGATCAGGGGGTGATTTTCCTGGACGAAATCGGCGAGATGCCGATCAGGCTCCAGGCCAAGCTGCTCCAGGTCCTTCAGGATGAGGAATTCTTCCGGGTGGGAGGCAAAAAGAGCGTTCGCGTGGATGCTCGAGTGCTGGTCGCCACCAATCGAGAGCTGGAGCGAGAAATCCAACTCGGCAACTTTCGCGAGGATCTCTACTACCGGCTCAACGTGGTGACGATCCGGATCGCTCCGCTGCGAGAGCGGAAGGAGGACGTGGTCCCGCTGGTCGAGCACTTTCTCAAGCGCTATGGCCGAAAGTACCAAAACCCCAGCTCGCTCTCGGAGCTACCCGAAGCGGTGCTTCAGGCATTCATCGCTTACGACTGGCCGGGAAACGTTCGCGAATTGGAAAACATGGTGCGAAGGCTGGTGGTCCTGAACGATCCGGTTCTGGTCCTCGAGGAGTTGCGAAGCACCACTCGATCCGGGCCCCCGAGTGGCCAGCCGGCCGTGAGCTCGAGCAACGGCGCCAATTCCGCCGCCGGCCAACAGGCGTATCACCCCTTCGGCATTCCTCAGCCTCCGCCGCCGCCGCCGCGAGTTTCCCAAAGCGAGATGTCGCTCAAGGACATCGGCAAACGGGCTGCGATGCTCGCGGAACGTGAAGCAATTCTCGCGATGCTCCAGCGGACCGCTTGGAACAAGCGGAAGGCCGCGAGCAAGCTGAAAATCAGCTACAAGGCGCTTCTCTACAAAATCAAAGAGAGCGGAATCATCGACCCGCGCAGCTCGGCCGAGTTCTGACCCATTCACCCACCCTGGTGCCCGCTGGAGCACAGCGGGTCGATCTCGGCGCCTTGCTGGCGTTTCGCACAGGACAGTAAGCTCTTAGCTCCCGTCGCGATCGAGGAGCTGACATGCGGATCAAGAGCGGTCTGAAGACGATTGGCTTCGCGACCTGTTTGGCGATGGCTCTTCACCATTTATCCGGCTGCGCGTTCTCGCAGTGGACCGAGCACTATTACTTCGGGGATTACCTTCACAAGCCTGTCTACAGCAATCGGGTTTCAACCGGCGTGGCGATCCTGCCATTTGCGCTGGTCGGCGACGTCGTAACCGCCCCGATCCAGTTGTTGCTGTTGGTTTTCAAGGGAGATGATTTCCTTTACCGAAAGTCCAGTGTGGTGAGCCGGGACTTTTTCACCAGCCGGCAAGACAATTCGAGCTCGGCGCTCGCTTCGCTCAGTCCCTCCCAGCGCACGGAGCTCGAAACTAAAGTCGCCTCACAGATCGACGCACTGGATGGCTCCTCGCAGAAGGTAACCGCTCTGGGCGTGCTGCCGGATGGAAGCGTGCAGACGGTTTCGCTCTCTGGCGAGGCGCTCGAGCAACTGCGCGAGCGCGCCCAGCCGGAGCAGATTTATCCGGACAGCAGCTGCGCGCTCTAGCGTCGCTCACCAACCGGTTGCAAGCCGATCGTAGCCGTCTCGCGTCATCGTCTCGGCCAGACGCTTGATCGCCGCCATTCTATTCGTTTCGGTGCGCAGCACGTCTCCCTCCACGAGGCGCGACGACCCGTCCGGCAGGAAGGCAACTTCGCGACTCGGGATGAAGTCCTCGAAACCCGTCACATCGATAGTCGACAGCGGTCGGCCGTTTTTCACTAGGCGCAGGCGCAAGCGAGCGGAGACGCGGTAGCTGCCAAGCTGACCGGCGACGGTAAGGACGGTGGGCCCGGTGTCGACGCTTAAAATCTCTCCTTCGATCCGAGCTTCGGAGTTGGGGCTGCCAGCCACCCCAGCACGCAGCAATTGCTCCCGGAAGGCTTGGGTGAAGACGGCTTCGACGCCCGGTTCGTTGGTGGCACGATAGGTTTCACCCAATCGAGTGATCGGGTTGCTTCCCGTACGGTTGACGAATACCGGCGCGTAAACCTCCCGGATGCCCTCAGGCAACGGAGCACCCCCCGCGGCGAAGCGGTATCCGCAGCTGGAAACCGGGGCGACCGAGAGCAAGAGCGCGGCAACGGCTCGGCGCCTGCTCACGGCAGGGACGCCTTCGCCAGTTGGAGAATCCGCTTGAAGTGCTTGGGCGGCACCGGGATCACCGATAAGCGCGACCGAGTAACCAAAGGAAAATCGGAGAATTCCTTCAGTCCCTTGATTTGCGCGAGCGAGACGGGGGAGGGAAAGGTAATCAACGGTTCCACTTCGACGGATGCCCAATCCTCCTTGGGCGCGGTAGGGTCCTGGACGGGATCGGAAACGATCTTCGCGACGCCGACGATCTCCTTTCCCTCTCCCGAATGATAATAGAGGGCCAAATCTCCGGGCTTCATCTGGCGGAGGTTGTTGCGAGCCTCGAAATTGCGAACGCCGGTCCAACCCGTACGTCGCTCCTTTTCGAGTTGAGAATACGGATAGACGTCCGGCTCGCTCTTGATCAGCCAATACCGCGGTTCAGCCATCGAGCAAGCATCTCACCGCGGCCACTAACCTCAAGTCCTTTCGTGGACGTTGAGGCTAAGCGCTTCGAATGACTTTGCCGAAGCCGGACTCGGCCCCTTGGCTTGCCTGGGTCGCCGACCGGACATTCAACATCTGACTAATTGCCATTAAGGTGAGACCTACCAGGCCGAGCCCGGCCGCTTCCGCGTGGTGGCCCAGCAGGCCATGCAACAGGGAAACAGCCCCACCCCCCAACATCATCGACGCCGCAAACCAACCCGCCGCTCTGCTCATTTCCTTCGCTCCATTTCTTCGTAGACCCTAGAGTAGGGATGCCCCCGCACCGTTTCAATCAGTGGCCCACATGTTTCGGGTGGTCGCCGCGGGAAGGAAATTTTTTCCTGTTTGCTGGCGTCTCGTTACCCCCCGCCCAGTCAAGCAGTTGAAATTGTGGATGTTGGTGAATCGGCCCCGTGGCACATCCGCTGCTAAGCGCTGCCAGCGGGATTGTTACGGCTCGATTGGCCCGTTCGCAGCGGCCAAAGGAGAGAACGATGGAGAAGAGGGCGACGGTTTGTTTAGCGGCGTTGGCAGCAGTCCTCGCTACAGGGTGTGCGCACCACAGTTCGTCTCAAATTCCGGTAGCCCAGGCGGAGGAGCCTTACCATATTGGTCCGGAGGACATTCTGGATATCGCGGTCTGGCGGGATCCAGATCTGTCCAAGACCCTCGCGGTACGCCCGGACGGCTTCATCTCCTTACCGATCGTTGGAGAGGTAAGGGCCGATGGCAAGACACCGAGCGAGTTGGCAGCTGAAATCAAAAAGAAGCTTTCTCCTTATGTCCAGCAGCCGAACGTGACGGTGATCGTCCGCGAGGTGAATTCGAGTCGGGTTTTTGTCACCGGCGAAGTCGCTCATCCTGGAGCCTTCCCCCTCAAAGGACGGGTATCGCTGCTGCAGGCGATCGCCCTGGCCGGAGGCTTTTCCGAGTTTGCGAACACCGACGGCATCCTGGTGATCCGGCCGGGCCAGGATGGCGGGCAAATACCGGTTCGCTACGACGATCTGATCGCGAGGAAGGACACGCGCAAGGATCTGTACCTTCGCGCGGGAGACACGGTGGTGGTTCCCTGAGGAAGAGCCGAGCGAGGGAGGGGCTCGCCTCGCATTGGGCGTGGCGGCCTGAGGATTCGCGGTGAAAAGGCGGGCATGAGGGCGTGATGGGTGCGGGGAGTGTTCAAAAAGTGCGGGCGGGGTGCCTGGCCTTCGCGATGCTTCTGATTGGAGCGCGCGCCGCGGGCGAGACGCAGGTCGTGCCCACGCTCAGGCTAGCGGCCGAAGAGCGCTACGACGATGACGCGCTACTGCGCACCTCACCACAGGGAGCTGGGCAGATGATTACCAAGCTCAGTCCCCAAATCGGCCTGAACGTGTCGGACGAAACGCTCGAAACGGGCGGCTGGTATGCGGCGGATTTTCTATTTCGTCACGGCTCGCATACGACCGATCTGGACCATCGCGCCGCCTTCACTTTCGATAAGAAATTCAGCCGCACCTTTGAGCTGGACAGCCAGCTCAACTTCTGGCGCGTATCGGATCCCACGGCCTTGCCGCGGCTCGGGATGGCACGCTCGCTCTCTCCAATCATGTACGGTCGGGGGCAGGTATCGGCCAAAATTGGGCTCTCGGAGCGGCTGTGGCTGCACCCGGGTTACCGCTTCGAGGGCGCGAAAATCTACGAGCCGGGCCGGCCGGGCGGGACAGCCCATACGCCCTTCGTCGAGCTCTGGTATCGAATCACCCGCCGAGCCGACCTCGGCGCGGAATATCGCTTTCAGTATTTTGGATTCGGCCCTCAATCGGCGGATGCCAACGGAATTTTCGCCGCCTATCGCTATCGCCTCGCGCGCCACACCGTGTTCACCGCGCACGCGGGTCCAGTTTTCTTCCGCGAGTATGCGACAGGTGGCAATCGTGGGTTTTTGCCGATGGTTCAGCTCGAGCTGACCCATGGGATAGGAGGTCGCTTCGACATTGGCTTGGCCATCGGCCACGACATTGTCGGCGCCACGGGTTTCACCAACGTGCTGTGGGCGGACTACGGTTCGCTGGCGCTTAGCTACAAGATTTCCGAGCCATTTCGGATCTTCGGTGCGGCCGCCTACTTCCGAAACGGCTTCGCTCCCAACCGCGACTGGACTGCCTTCAATTTCGGAACGCCGCACAGTGGAACGGCGCAGGGCTACAGCGTCGGAGGCGGCCTGGAATGGCGGGCGAGCAGTGTGGTCGCGGTGCAGGGAGCTTTCGACCGGTATGACCAGGTCGCGGCTCCGGATGCGTTGGCGGGCGTGAATCTCTCGAGGAACATCGGATCGATTCGTTTGGTGTTGACGGCGTTGTGAGCCACAGAGGAGGCACAAGATGGAGAGGGAGATGACGGCGGATCAGGTTCTGGCAGCGCTTTGGCGCCGGCGAAAGCTGGTTGTTGCCGTCTCTGCAATCGCCTTCGCGATCGGCGTGGCAGTGTTACTCGTGTTGCCGAGCACCTATCAGTCTTCGGTGGTGGTGCGAGTGGCTTCGCCCCGGCCGACGGAGGAGCTGGTGCCGCGAACCGTTGGCGAGTCGGTGGAGCAGCGACTGGTCACCGTTCGCCAGGAGCTGATGGGTCGTCCCGTGCTGCAAAAGGTGATCGAGGAATTCAAGCTCTATCCCAAGGTGCTCGCGCGCAAGGGAATGGAGGGGGCGATTGAGCAAATGCGCAGCGACCTACAGGTCAAGGTTGAGGGCGAGAACGCCTTCGAGCTGACTTATCAATACACCGATCCCAAGATCGCGGCGGCAGTCGCCAACCGATTGCCCGAGGTGTTTGCCGAACAGACCAGGACGTCGCGCCAGCAGCAGGCGCAGCGCGCCACCCAATTGTTCTCCGGCGAAGCCGAGGCTCTCAAGGCGTCCCTGGGGCAATGGGAAAGCAAGCTTGCTCAGTTCAAGATCGCGCACGCCGGTGAGCTTCCCGAGCAGCTCGAGGTGAACATGCGCACCCTGGAACGGATCGGATCGGAGCTGCACTCCAAATCCGATGAGCTTCGGGCGGCGGAGTCGCACCGATCCGAGCTGGTGTTCGCTCGGCATTCGATCGATACCCAAGCTGGCCGCCTGGAGTCGGCGGAAGCCGGCCTGGTCAGGGATTTGGTCGCGGCCCGAAGCACGATGACCGAGGACCACCCGGACATCCAGCGGATGGGCAAGGAGCTTTCCACCCTTCGACAGAAGAAGGACGAGGCTTTGGCGCAGCTCGCGGAGGAGCGAGTGGAGCGAAATCGCGCCGGCGCGCGGGTGTCCCGGATCGAAGGCGAGATCGAAGACTTGCAAAAGCGCGCCGACATCTACCAGGCACGGCTGGATCGCACCCCGCGTTGGGCAGAAGAGTTGAGCTCGCTTCAGCGCGACTACGACATCACGAAGGAAAAGTACAAAAGCGTGGTTTCGCGCAAGGTCGAAGCTGAGCTGGCCCAGGAGCTGGAGTTGCAGAGCGCAAACGGAATGTTCAACGTGCTCTCTCCGGCGATGGTGGCCATCGCTCCAAGCCATCCTGATCGCCTGAGCGGGTTGATCCTCGCTCTATTGGCAGCGCTGGCGCTGGGCGCGTTGGCCGGCACGTTCGTCGATGCGCGAGACGAAAGCATTCGGGACGTGCACCAGATCAAGGAGCGATTGCCACTACCAATTTTGGCGGTGGTACCGATCCTGAACGGGAAAGCGGAGCAGCGCAGGCTGATTCCCACTTCCGGTCGGACCCCGCTTTCGGGCGAAGCGGAGCTCAACTGAAGCTGTCGAAGCGATCGAGAAAGGAGAGATGAAAATGGAGCAGATATTGGACCGAGCAGCGAATTTCTTACCCCGGGTGGATGAGAGCGCGCTGGTTCCGGGTCGCGTCGACCGGCGGATTGTTACCCTGACTGCACCGGCATCGCGGGCGTCGGAGCAGTATCGCAGCCTTTATTATCGCCTCGATCGGATGCGCGGGCTTCGACCGTTGAAAACGGTGGCAGTGACCTCCGCGATGATCGGCGAAGGCAAGACACTGACTTGCGCGAATTTGGCGCTCACCGCGGCTTGCGCCAACCCAGAGGGAAGGATTCTTCTGATCGACGCGGATCTGCGGCGTGGGCAGGTGAGCGACTATCTCGGCGTTCGGTCTATTCCGGGATTGTCGGAGCTGCTTTCCGGCGACGCGGAGATCCCCGACGTGATCCAGCGGTTCAAGACTTCCTCGCTTGCGGTGATCACAGCGGGCAAAGTTGCTGAACAGCCTACCCAGCTGCTGGCAAGCTCCAAGATGAAGAGGCTGCTCGAGCTGGTACGCGAGGCGTTTGACGAAGTGTATATCGACATGCCTCCGTCGCTGCCGTTCGCGGACACCGCGATCTTGGGGCCTCACTGCGACGGAATCTTGATCGTGATTCGCGCCAATCTCACGCCGTTCAGGCAGGTGGCCGAGGCGGTCGAGCACTTGGCGGGCGCGCCGGTGATTGGGTGTGTACTCAACGCCGCGGCGGATTCCGCGGCACCATATTTGAAGAGTTACCTCCGATAGAAAGGAGACCGGGCAGACCAGGGGGCCGGCGGACGGGCGTTGGCGAGAAATGATTCGGGCCTTCCACCACTACTTCTCATCTAGAAAGCTGGCGCTCTTTCTGGTCGAGACCTCTGCGATCGCGATTGCTTCGTGGATCGGCGCGGCGGTCACGGCGCTGGCAGCGGTGCCGGCCCGGGGCGGTCTCCAAGTTGCAGAAGCCCTTCCGGCTCTTGCAACCACCGCTTTGGCGTTCGTGGCGACGTTCCAACTCGCGATGTACTTCAGCGATCTCTACGACTTGCGCGTAGCGACCGAGGACCGATCGCGAGGCGTCCGGGTCCTACGGGCGGTAGGGATCGCCGCCTTGATGATGGGGCTGACGATGATGGCGAGCCGATTCAATCCGCCCGAGGGGGCGCTGTTGGGGGGCGCCGCCGGAGCAATCTTCGGGATCGTTCTGGTTCGAATCGGGCTGCGCGGAGTGGTGGGCGAGCCCGAACGGATTCTGATCGTTGGAAACGGCAAGCGGGCCCGTTGGTTGGCGAAGGCCGCAGTCGAACAGGGAGAGTTCGGCTTCGAGGTCTGCGGAATGATCGATCCGCGCCGCGACTCGAATGACGGATCCGGGGAACAAACGATCGACGAAATCGCCGCCCGGCTCGACACTCAGTACGTGGTATTGGCTTCCGAGGATCCGCGCGGATCGGGTTGGTCGGAAGAGCTTCTGCGCTGCAGGATGGCCGGACGAAGGGTTTACGACATCCCCGGTTTTTGTGAGCGGGTGCTGCGTCGAATCCCGGTTTTGCACCTGCGCGCCTCCGATCTCGCTTTCGCGGACGAGCTGTCGATCTCGAACCTGCGAAGCATCACCAAGCGAGCCTGCGACATTGTGGCGGCGACCGCGCTTTTGGTGCTGGCGGCTCCCTTGATGGTGCTGGTGGCACTCGCGATCAAGCTCGACTCGCCCGGGCCGGTCTTCTATCGGCAGGAGCGAATTGGGAAGAGCGGCAAGTCGTTTTGGCTCTGGAAATTTCGCAGCATGGCGAAGGATGCCGAAGCCAATGGAGCGATGTGGGCCCGTGAAAATGATGGCCGCGCCACGCGAGTGGGAAAGATTCTACGCAAAGCCCGAATCGACGAAGTCCCCCAAGCCTTCAACGTGCTGCTGGGACAAATGAGCTTCGTCGGGCCGCGCCCGGAGCGGCCGGTTTTCGTCGCTGAGTTGAAAAACCAGATTCCGTTCTACGAGCTGCGCGAGCTGGTCCCTCCAGGAATCACCGGGTGGGCGCAGATCCGTTACTCGTACGGAGCCTCGGTCGAGGACGCCCGAAACAAACTGGAATTCGACCTTTACTACCTCAGGAACGGGGGCCTGTTTTTGGATCTGATGATCATCTTTCACACCTTCAGGCATGTGGTGTTGGGCAGAGGAGCGAGATAGCCGGGGTCACAGCGGGCGGGAAAGGGCGGAAATGGTGGAAAGAGCAACGGATTTTGAGCAGGGCGTCTTGTTGCCGCTGCGAAAGCAGGCGCCGATCCAGGTGGTCTGCATCGGGGGCGGAACCGGACTACCGCTGGTACTTAAGGGATTGGCTCGCAGAGTGGGTAGACAGCACGATCAGCCGAGACTTCAGATCACGGCGATCGTGGCGATGAGCGACGATGGGGGAAGCTCCGGTCGGCTGCGGCGTTCGCGAGGGTCGCTGCCTCCTGGGGATGTGCGCAACTGCTTGGTCGCGCTGGCCAGCCGACGCAGCGAGCTCTCCCAGCTGTTTCAGTATCGCTTCGACGGCGCAAGCGGTTTGGCGGGCCATGCAGTGGGAAATCTATTGATCGCCGCGCTCGCCGAGCTGAAGGGCGACTTTCTCGAGGCTGTGAAGGTAACCGCCAATTTGCTCAACGCGCGTGGCAGGGTGCTGCCCTGTACCACCGCCCCGGTGGAACTCTCGGCCCAACTGGCCGACAACACCGAGGTCCTTGGCGAGCGCAACATCCGACGCAACCGAGCCAAGATCGTCCGGGTGCACCTCAACCCGCGGCATCCTCCTGCGGCGGACGGAATTCTCGATGCGATTGCGGAGGCAGATCTGATTTCAATCGGTCCAGGCTCGCTCTACTCCAGCATTTTGCCGAATCTACTGGTGGCCGGGATCGCCCCAGCTCTGCGCCAAACCCGGGCGCTTCGGGTTCTGATCGCAAATCTAATGAGCGAGCCGGGAGAGACCGACCAGATGGACTGTGTCGCGCACGTAAGAGCTGTGCAGGATCACGCAGGCCCGATCCTCGATGCCGTCCTGATCAACGGAGCGCCGATCCGCGAAGCTCTTTTGGAGAAGTACGCCAAGCGCGGTTCCTTTCCAGTTACCGCCGACCGCGAAGAATTGCTCAAGTTGGGGGTGCTGCCAATCGAGGCCAACCTGTTGCGACGCGGGGTGCGGATTCGCCATGACAGCCGCCGCGTCACGCGCAGCCTGCTGCGGCTGGTCCGGAGTCAATTCTTGCGCCAAGCGTCATGAGCCCGAACCCACAGCGCCGCCCACCGCCAGCCTTGTCCGAAACACCGCAGGGCCCCGAACTTCGGCTGGTCGATTCGACTCCCGCGCTCGAGATCCAGGAGCGTAGCAATCGATGGGACTTCGCTCGACTGGAGCCGCAGTGGAACCAATTGGCGAAGGGTACGGCGCCATTCAGTCAACATGCCTTCCTCAGGATTTGGCTCGACAACTTTGCGCCCCGGCAGAATCTCCGGCTGCTGCTGGCCTACGACAATCGTGAGCTGGTCGGCGCGCTGCCGCTGATTGAGGGCGGAACGTTTCTTGGTTTGCCGGTGCGACAACTGACGGCGGCGGCGAATCCACACTCGTGTCGCTTCGATTTGCTCGCGACGGAACCGGAGCGGGTCGGGCGTGCGTTCTTTGAGCATTTGGCGGCTCGTCACGACTGGGATGTCTTGCGGATTAGCGACGTTCCGGACGGGGGTGGCGCCTGGCATCTGTACCGTGCCGCGCAGGAAGCGCAATTTCCCGTCGGCATCTGGGAGTCGATGCGTTCGCCGTACCTTCCTCTGCCGAAGGTCTATTCCAGCCTCGAAGAGAGGCTTCAGGGCAAATTCCGATCGAACCTGCGTCGACGGCGGCGGCGACTGTCCGAGCGGGGAGAAGTGAGGGTTGAACGTGTAACCGGGGGACCCGATCTGGATGCCAGGCTCGAGGAGGGCCTCGCTTTGGAGCGCTCCGGATGGAAGGGCCAGAGGGGTACGGCGATTGCGCAGGATAGGGGGACCCACGGATTCTATTCAGAGCTCGCCCGATCCGCGTCCTACGCGGGCCGGCTTTCGATGTTCTTTCTGCGGCTGGATGGGCGGGCGATCGCGTTTCATTACGGGCTGCAGAAGGACCAGCGCTACTTTCTGCTCAAACCGGCTTACGCCGAAGATCTGGCGGAGTGCAGCCCAGGCCAGCTGTTGATGGAAGAGGTGCTCAGGGACTGTGTCGCTCGAGGGATCGAGGAGCTGGACTTTCTGGGTCCCGACATGCCCTGGAAGCGTGACTGGACCCAGCACACCCGTGTGCACCACTGGCTCTTCGTCTTTCGCGATCACGCGTTGGGCCGAGCGCTGCGGCGAGCGAAGTTCGACTGGCTTCCAGCGCTCAAGCGGACGTTAAGCGGGAGACGCGAATGATTGCGAGCTTGTCCGAAGCCCCGCTGCTCGCGCCGGACCTACCGGCGCTCTGGCCCGGAATGCTGGTGCGCTCCGCTCGCCAAGCGCACCATTTGCCGTTTGGGTCGTGTTCCGCGCTGTACTTCTACTTCGCTCGCAACGCGATCTGGCACGCGGTGAAACTGCTGGGACTCGAGGGCTACGAGGTTTTGGCGCCCGCCTATCACCACGGAGTGGAGATTGAGGCGCTGCTTGCCGCCGGCGCGACGGTGCGTTTCTACCGGATTGGGCCGCGGTGGGACGTGGACCTCGACGACCTCGCGTCGAAGATCGGCGACCGCACGCGGGCGCTCTATTTGACTCACTATGCGGGATTCCCGGGGCCAACCCGGGAAATGTTGGCCCTTTGCCGCCATCACGGGCTTCGATTGATCGAAGACTGCGCCCTCTCGCTACTGTCCAGCGACGGCCGGCATCGGCTGGGCTCCTTTGGCGACGTGAGCATCTTTTGCCTCTACAAGACCCTTCCGGTTCCGAACGGCGGCGCGATGGTTTTCAACGCTGCGGTCGGCCGAATTCCAATGCCCTCGGTGTCCCCTTCCTGGGGGTCCACCACGGGTCACCTGCTCTCGTCGATCCTGCAAGGGATCGAGCTGCGAATGGGCAAGCCCGGAGCACTTGCCCGCAAGCTGATCCGAGTGCTCGGCCGCAGCGCGGCCAACGCCAGCGGGGTGGAACGAGTGGCGACCGGTACTCGTCACTTCGATCCGCGGCACGTCAACCTCGGAATTAGCGGTCTCAGCCAACGAATCGCAATGCGGCAGGACCTTGACGAAATCGTTCGGACCCGTCGGCGCAACTACCAGCTCTTGGCCACCGAGCTTGGGGCATGCTCGCCGCCTCTGCACCCGCGATTGCCGGACGGCGTGTGCCCGCTCTTTTACCCCTTGATCGTCGAGAACAAAGACGAGGTGCTGTCAAGGCTTCGCTCGCGCGGCGTTCAGGCGGTCGATTTTTGGCGCTTTTCACATCCGGCATGCGCGCTGGAATCCTTCCCGGATGTAGCGCGACTGCGCCAGACGGTAGTGGAGATTCCTTGTCACCAGGATCTGTCGCCGGCGCGAATCCGGAAAGTGGCGGCGGTGGTCCGGGCAGCGGTCAGCAACAAGGCGAGCTGAGCCATGATCCAGGTGGAGAAAATCTCCGATCCGATCCGTTTCGCGGCGATTCGAAGGGAATGGGACGAACTGATCGACGACAGCGACGCGGCGATTTTCAATTCTTGGGAGTGGATGTACCCATGGTTTCGTCGAATCGCTCCGGAGCGGAAACTCTTTATTCTCTCCGCTTGGAGCGATCAGGGGACGCTGGTCGGTGTTCTCCCCTTGGCCCTCGACCATCGCCAAGTCGGCGGACTCCCGGTGCGGCGACTCGCCTGGTTGGCGGAGACGCAAGTCGGCAGCGACTATCTCGAGGGCGTCGCGCGCCGCGGTTGGGAGCGCCCCGTCTTTCGCGCGTTCTCGGAGGAATTGCACGCGCGAGCGGATGATTGGGACCTCCTCGATCTGCTCGACTTGCCTACCGGAGCGCTCCTCTCGACATCGCTCAAGCACGCCTTTCGAGAATCTAGCTTCGAGATTCGCGGATCCGAGCGGTTCATTTGCCCCTTCGAGCCACTCGATCCCACCCAGCCCTTCGAAGCATTCCTTCGCAAGACCTCTCGCGGCGCGAATTACTTGCGGCGCCGGCGCTGGTTGGAGGCGCAGAAGGGATTCGAGATTCAAATCGAGGCTCGTCCGGAAAGGCTTCCGCTCGTGCTTGCCGAATTCTTCCAGTTGCACAGACTGCGCTGGCAGAGCGACGGCGGATCTCAAGGCATTCGGAGCGTGGAGGCCGAGGCGTTTCATCGGGATGCAACCCAGCTCCTGGCGGAACGCGGAAAGCTCCGCTTCTATACCCTCCGCCTGCAGGGCCAACCCCTCGCGACAGTCTACGGGTTGGTAGATCGTGGCAAATTCCTCTATTTCCAATCCGGGTACGATCCCGAATGGAGCAAACAGAGCGTTGGATTGGTGTTGGTGGGGGAAACCTTCCGCGACAGCCTCGCGTCTGGCTTGCGCGAGTATGACTTCTTGCACGGGACCGAGCCCTACAAGCAAGACTGGACCAAGCAACAGCGGCGCACGGTCAACCTGAGAGTCTTCCGACGGGGCGGAACAGGCAGCCTCTGGAACCGTCGCCAACAGCTCGGCGCTCGAGCGCGAGGCATGCTGAAGCACGCGTTACCGGCTCCATGGGCGGACGCCATCCGCCGCCTTCGCCGGCGCTGGGCGCAGGCCTAGATCCGGCTCAGAGCCCCAACTGCTTTCGCAGCATCGCGATGCCCTGTTGAAGCATGGGGGGCTGCTGGCTTGCAGGGGCCTCAATTGCGAAACGCTCGAAGCTCGCCAGCGCGCCGCGGGGATTTCCCGCCTGAAGCGCCACCGCGCCATGGAACAAGAGGGCTTCGTACGCATCCGGATACGTTTCGAAGAGGTGCTCGAGCTCCGAAAGCGCCTGCTGACTGTTTCCCTGAACCGCCTTGAGGAAGGCGCGGTGGATGCGGTTCTCGGTATGGAAGGGATCCATTCCGGCGGCTCGTTCGGTGAGCTGACTCGCCTGCGACCAATCCTGCTCGTTGATCAGCTGGTGCGCGACGGCTACCGCGGCGTCCGGATCGTCAGGACGCTGCTGTACGCGCGCCAATGCAGCCTTGAGCTCCGGGCTCTCCTCGCGTGTGGCTTCCGAGCTGCCGGGAATTTTGCCAGTCATCTCCCGACCTTCGGTTCGGGGCTTCTGCTCCTGAGTGAGAAAGAGGCCGATCGCGACGAAGAAGAGAACCCCGCCGCCTCCCCACAGCGCTCCTTTGACCTGAGGATGCCGTGACAGCAAGCCAGGCGGTGCGGATTTCGCAGGTTGCGGTTTGGCGCGCGCCTTGAGACTACCCTTTGCGGCAAGCTCGTCTTTTTGACGAAGCGCCGAGGCCGCGGCCATTTCGAGCCGCTGCTTCTCCTGTGCGTACTGTTCGTCGGTCAGCTGGTGGCGATCCAGGTTCAGCTCGCGCAGCTGATCCAAGAGCAGCCGCGCCCTGTCTTCCAGATCGGCAATCCCTTCGACCTGCGTTGCTGGGGCTTCGCGCTTTCGCCACAAGGTGAAGACGAAACCTGCCGCGGCCGCCAGCGCGAGCGCGAGAACTGCGATGCCGGGAAGCCAGTTCGTCTCGTTCAACGCTCGAGCTCCGCTCGGACTTTCGCCAGATACTCATCTTCACTCGAGCTGGCTCGCGTCGACTGCGATCGACGCTCCGCGGGGGGTGCCGTGGAAACGGGTCGTTTCTGCACTTGGCGGACGATGACCCCCAATCCAATCAGCAGAAGAACCAGCGGGCCCAACCAAACCAGCCAATTGATTCCATGCGCTTGAGGTTGCAGCAGAACCCATTCGCCATACCGCTCGACGAAGTAGCTCCGAATCTCCTCGTCGCTCTTGCCCTCGGAGACGAGGGTGCGAACTTTGTCCAATTGGGCGCGCGCCATCGACGCTGGGGAGTCGGCAATCGACATTCCCTGGCAGACGGCGCATCGAAGCTGCTTGCCGAGCTTCTGCACCCGTCCCTCCAGCGCAGGCGTTAATGGCTCGCTTCCGGCTTGCTGCGGAGCAAAATCGGCCAGCACGGCTGACAACAGAATCGCGAGTGGAATGCCATCCCACATGGAGGATTACCTCGGTGCTTGGGCAACCGGTTGGACCAGGTCTTTGATTCGAGCGGAGAGCAGATCAGGGTTGAGCGGTCCAACATATTTGCCTCGAATCACACCCTCAGCGTCGACGAAGTAGGTCTCAGGGACGCCCGCCACTCCGTAGTCCACCGCAGTCTGTGACTGCGGGTCGACCAGTTGCGGAAAAGGAGTGGGGTGGTCCCTCAAGTAGGCTTTGGAGCTCTCCACGGTATCTTCGAAGACCACGCCCAGAAACTGGGCTTGGCTCCCGTATTGCCGATAGCCCCAGTCCAACACCGGATGCTCGATCTTACAGGGCCCGCACCAGGTCGCCCAGAAATTGATTACCACGGGATGCCCCCGCAGCTGGTCGAGCCTGACCTTCCCGCCCCCTTCGAGCTTTTCCAGCGCAAATGCGGGCGCGGGCTTGCCGCCAAGCATGAAAGGCACTTCGTGCGGATCCTTTCCGAACCCTTTTGCAAGAATCACCAGCAGGGCAGCGCAAGCCACCGCTGCCAACCCCACGCCAAGCTTCCAGTTCACACGGTCTCCCGATGAAGATCGCTGGCGGCGGGTGTGCCGATTGCCGGGGCTCGGACTCGGTGCGGCTGCCGCGCCGGCCAGATCGCGATCAATGCGCCCAGCACCAGAATTGGAATACTCCACCAGATCCAGCCAACCATGGGAAACACCCACGCATTGAAGGTGGCGCTCTGGGTATCTTCCGACAGAGCCAACAGAGAAAGGTAAAGGTCTCCGAACGGAGTGGACTTTACCGCAGGGGTTCCGATTGGATCGGTACTTCGCTCGAAGAAATTCATCCTCGGCCTTAACAACTCGCCGGCCTGCGATCCGCCGACCACCTCCAGCTTCGCCGCTTTCCAACTCCGGTGCGGCTCGGCGCCTTCTTCAAAACCGAGGAGCTTGACCCGGTAGTCGCCCACCTTCAGCGCGGAGCCGACCCGAACCGTGCCGCTGGTATGGATGACGTAGGACTGCGAGGCCGCGATCGCTACCAGGATCACCACGATTCCCAGGTGGACCACGTACCCGCCGAAGCGGCGCCGCGCGCGGCTCGCGCTGCGAAAGAGCGCGGTCCAGGGAGATTCGCCGTGCTGGGACATCCGCGCCTTGGCGGGGAGCAGCAGCTCGCGGATGTTGACGGCCGCAACAAAACCGCCGAGGGCGAAGGTGAGCAGCGGCAGCACCCCCCGAAGGCCCATCGCAAGGCAAACGATGAGCACCACGGACGCGGTCACCAGCGGGATCAGCAACTGTTTACCGATCAGCCGGCGGTCGGCTTGGCCCCAAGGAAGAGCCGGACCTACGCCCATCAAGAAAAGAATCGCTAGGCCGCCGGGCACCGACATCTTGTTGAAATACGGCTCGCCGACGCTGATCCGGACTCCCTTGACGGCCTCGGTGACCAGTGGAAACAGGGTTCCCAAGAGCACCGTGAAGGTGATCGCGACGAAAAGCAGATTGTTCACCAGGATCGCCGACTCGCGGGATAGCGCGGACTGGATCTGTCCCTCGGGAAGCAGCAACTGGCCTCGCGCTGAGAGCAAGGCGATCGAAAATACCAACAGCACCGCGATGAACACCAAGAAGGTCGGGCCGATATCCGATTGAGTAAACGAGTGCACCGAATTGAAGATGCCGCTTCGGGTCATGAAGGTGCCGAGGATGGTGAGCAGAAAGGTCGCCAGCACCAGACTCAAGGTCCAAAGCTTGAGCGTCTTGCGCCGCTCATGCACCATCGTGGAGTGGATGAACGCGGTCGCCGTGAGCCAGGGCAGAAACGAAGCATTCTCCACCGGATCCCAGGCCCAATATCCGCCCCAACCCAACACCGCGTAAGCCCACCACGAACCGAGGATGATCCCCACCGACAGAAAGGTCCAAGGGATCAAGGTCCAGCGGCGCAAAGAGCCGGTCCATGCCTCGCCCAGCTCACCGCCGAGAAGCGCCGCCGTGGCGATTCCAAACGGGACCACCATTCCCACGTAGCCGCAGTAGAGCATCGGCGGGTGGATCACCATCAGGATATGATTTTGCAAGAGCGGGTTCGGCCCCGGCCCATCTGCGGGAACCGGCGACAAATGAGTCCAAGGATTCGCGGGCCCGGCGATCAAGAAAGCGAAGAAGACGCCCACCGCGAGCATCATCCCCAATGCCAAAGAGACGTAGCGCGATTGCTCGTTGCGAAAAGCGATCGAAAAGGCGAGCAGGTAGGTTCCGAGAATCAACCCCCAAAACAGAATCGAGCCCTCCAATGCGGACCACAACGACACAATGGTGTAAACCAGGGGCGTCGCCCGGCTGCCCACGTGGGCGACGTACTTCACCGAGAAGTCGTGGGTGACCAGCGCGAGCACCATCAACAGATTGGCTGCCACCATGCACGCGAAGAAACCGACCACCGCGCGGCGGACCCAGACCAACCCCGACAGCCGGCCCGCCATGCCGGTGGCGAGCCCTACCACCGCCCCGAATCCAGCAAAGGCGAGGGCGCCCAGAATCAGACCGTAGCCCAGCGTGGAATTCACTGGTTCCTCGCAGTGGGGCTGGAGCCTTCGGTCACGCTGTTTTTCCAGTGGGGCTCGTTGTCGCCTGCCTTGGGCGGCCGGTACTCATTGGAGTGATTCACCATCAGCCGGTTCGAGGTGAACACCTGGCTCTTGTTGAAGGTCCCTTCGACGACCACTCCGATGCCTTCGCGAAACATCTGCGGAGGTACCTCGGTCGAGCTCACCAGCACCGAAGGGGCGTTGGGCTCCTTGTTGTCCGCGATGCGGAATTGAAGTCGGGTGTGCTGAGCTTCCCATTGAATGCTGCCAGCCTTGACGATGCCCCCGAGCCGAATGGTGGGACCGTAAGCGAAGTCCCCCTTGGAGAGCATCTCGGCAGGGCTCCAGTAGAAAACCAGATTTTGACCCAGATTTCCGAAGGCGATGAACGCCAGTCCGCCCCCGGCGACCGCTAACGCGACGACCGCGATCAACCTGTTTCTCACGGCTGCTCTCATCGAAAATCCTCAGATTGCTGGGCGCTGCGACGTCGGAGCCACAGTGAAAGGGTGTAAACAATAATCGCAGCATAGGTGATTCCGTACGCTGCGTAGACGTACTCCCAACCACCAACGATTCTTCCCGCGCCGACCCGTTCCGCGGTCGAAGCGCCCTCAAGCAGGTACCCGGCGAGTTCGAGCAGCCTCATCGCGCGGCCTGGCTGGTCTGAATTCTGGCGCCCTCGTCAAGCTCAGCGGGCATTGCCAGCTCGTGCTTCCGCGCGGCCATCGCAATCTGATAGCGCGACCAGATGAAGAAGATGAGCAGGCCCAGGAAGGCGAATGCGTGCCAGCGCAGCACCAGTGTCATTTGCGGATCCACAGTCTTCGGCGAGGATTGAACCTGGTGGAGACTGCGCCACCATTGCACCGAGTACCAGATCAGCGGGACGTCGACATAGGCGACGATCGCGGTGACCGCCGACCAGACCGCGCGGCGCTCCGGGTCCTCAACGAAACGGCGTAGCGCCAGGTATCCCGCATACGCCACCAGCAGGATCGCCGCGGTCGTCAATCGAGGATCCCAGGCCCACCAGACTCCCCAAGTGGGGCGGCCCCAGATGGAGCCCAGGCTAATTCCCACCGCGCCGAACAGCACCCCGACTTCCGCGGAGGCTTCCGCCAGTGCATCCGTTTTCCAGCTCTTTTTGAACAAGTACGCCACCGAGCAGCCGAAGTTCAGTGTCGCGGCAAGAAGCGCCATCCAAACCTGCGGCACATGGACGTACATGATTCGCTGCACGTCCCCCATTTCCCGGTCCGGCGGAGCCCACGCTAGCGCGAGCCAGGCGCCAACCCCGAGCATCGCGACCGCAACTATGAAGATCGCCCAGCGCACTCGGTTCATGCCTATTCCTCGACGACCTGCGGAAACAGCGCAACTCCCAGGCCCCAATAGACCAGGTTGAATCCTACTAGCAGCCCAAACCACGAACGCAGCTGCGACATCGGGTCCCCTTGCAATACCACGGAAGTCGCTTTCACCGCCGCGAGCAGGGCTGGAATGATCAGGGGAAAAAGCAGAAGTGGAAGTAGGACATCACGCGCTCGGGCGTTGCTCGCAACTGCTGAATAGAGCGTCCCCGGGGCGCTGATCGCCAAACAGCCAAGTATCAGAGTGAGCGCCAAGGGCCCGAACCCTAAGGAGATTGAGACTCCAAACAGACCCACCATCACCGGGACCAGGACGAATGCCAGCCCGATCAGGACTGCGGCGTTTCCCAGTGCCTTTCCCAAGAAGAGCGCCCGCGGATCAACCGGCAAAAGGCGCAGTCCTTCCAACGCGGAATTTTCGCGCTCGATTCGAAAAGATTCGCCCAAGGCCATCAAGCTGGCGAATAGCAACGCGAGCCACAAATAGCCTCCGGCATTGCGCTGCAACAGTTGCGTGTCGGGGCCGAGCGCAAAGGAGAAGATAAGGAGCGTCCCAAAGGCGAAGATCACCAGCGCATTGAGCCGCGCACGAGTGCGCCATTCGATCAGCATGTCCTTGGTAAGGACGAGTGCGAGGCCGCGAAGAAGCCCGACACGAGTCGCGCTCAGGGCGATGCGATTCGTCCCGAGTGCAGATGCAGCCGTAGCTTGCATAGCGACTTTCCTTGCTCGACCAGGTGGGTGGCCAAAATCACCGTGGTTCCCCGTTGGCTGAGCTCTCGAATGATGGTTTCCATCTGAGTAATACCGCGAGGATCCAGCGCTCCAAAGGGCTCATCCAACAGCGCGAGCTCCGGCGCCTTTAGTAACAGCCGGGCGATCGCCAGGCGCTTGCGCATTCCGGCCGAGAACTGGCGGATCGGCTTCGGAGAGTGGGGGGGTAAGCCGACTTCCGACAACAGCGAAGCCACGCGTTGCTTGGGGTCTTTCAGGCCCAGAAGGCGAGACATCAGGGTGAGGTTCTGGTGCGCGCTCAAATCCTCGTAGAGGAAACTGGCATGGGACAGTAGGCCGACCCTCTGCCGGATGTCTTCGCGCTGAGTGCGACTGTCGAGGCCCAGCACGCGCAGCTCCCCGGCGGTTGGACTGGCGGCCGTGGCGATCAGCCGAAGCAGAGTGGTTTTTCCCGAGCCGTTGGGGCCGGTCAACAACAGAGATTCGCCCATCGGCAACGAGTAGCTGACGCGAGCGAGGGCCCACTGGGTACCGAACCGCTTGCTGACATCCCGCAACTCCACTGCGGCGTGGTTGTTCATCGGTCGACGAAAGCTATCCGCCCTGATGGGCATGCCAGAAGCAAAATCGCGCGATTAGGAGAATGGGTCGACTTCCTCGCGTGGCGGTGCGTGGTTACCTTCCCGGCGGGCAAAATGGGCGTGGGGAGAAGGTGGGACCTAAACAGCTGATTCGAAAAGGCGCGCGCGATATCGCCGCTGGCCTACTGCACTACACCGGGGGTCGGCGCGTAATGGCGGCGATGCGGCGCAAACTGTTGGGTGGCCGCCGGCTGTTGATTGTCAGCTACCACCGCGTCGTCGACGACTTTGCGCGGGAGTTGCGGCGCTCGATTCCTGGGCTGTTGATTTCGAGCGAGACGTTCCGTGGTCACCTGGAGAGCATCCATGCCGCGGGCTTCGAATTCAGTACGCTGGATCACGCCTTGGCGGTGCTGAGCGGACAGCGCTCCGCCAAGAAGGATCTCTGCGTCTTGACTTTTGACGACGGCTATCGAGACGTCTACCGAAACGGATTTCCGATTCTGCAATCGATGGGCGTCCCCGCAATCATGTACTTGCCGGCAGCGCTGATCGGAACTTCGAGGCGCTTCGACCACGATCGGTTGTTCCATTTGATTCAGACGATGATCGAGCGAGGTCATTGGCCGATCTACGACATGCTTCCGCCCGCCGCTCCGGTTCTTCTCGAGCCGGTGCTGCGGCGAAAGATGACGATTTCCGTCTCGCTGGACCAGTTCATCGAAACCTATTCTTCGACGGTGTTGAAGGAAGTGGTGGATGCGCTCAAACGGCAGATGGGCGGTGGATCGGAGCTGGACCCGGAGCACGGAGACATCCTGGACTGGGATGAGGTGCACAAGATGTCCAGCGCCGGAATGGATTTTGGTGCCCACACCCTCGAGCACATCGTACTCACCTTAGAGCCACCGGAACGGGTGCTGCGCGAGATTCGCGGCTCGAAGGAGTTGATCGAAGGCCAAGTCGGACGGCGGGTGACCCATTTCGCGTTCTGCAACGGCTGGTATTCCGACGAGGTGATTCGCACTCTGATCGAGAACGGGTTCGAATCGGCGGTCACCACTGAGGATTATCCGAACCGGATTGGAGACAATCCCTTTACACTCAAGCGCAAGGTGCTTTGGGAGAACTTCAGCATCGGACTGTTGGGCAAGTACTCGGGGGCCCTGACCGCCTGCCAGGTAGATGACGTCTTCGGCATGCTCAGAGTCAACCACCCCGTCCGCGGTCGGCGTTTGCAGCGCCTCCCCTTCGAAAGCCATTCGGGCGCGCGGTGAGTTCCTAGTAGCGGCGCCGTACCGCGCGCTCGCTGAGCCGATCGAAGTCTGAAGACGAGCAGCATCGGCGCGAAGACCAGCACCAGGGCTGGAATCAGGCCCGATGCTGCCGAGCAGCCCCCGGTCGCCGCTCCCGCGCCGCTTGGCAACGCGGATGTCGCGGTTCCGTTTCCCGGAGTTGAGGGGCTCCCCGCATCCGCGGTTCGACCGCCTCCGGGCGTGCCGGCGTCAGGCTGCGCCGGGGGTGGCAGCACATCGGCGAGGCTGGTCGCCTGAACCATCCCCTCGTGGTAAACGATGCCGTCGGGCGCGATCGCCTCATCGCGATAGAGCCCTTGCTTCAGATAGTTGAGCAGCCCCGGGATGTTGGTAGCCGTCGAACGTCTCGGAATGACGAGCTCCCCGTTGTAATACAATTCAATAAATCCAACGCCCGGATTGTCCGACCAGCGCACGTGGAAGATGAAATCATTCCAGACGCCGCGATTGAGCGGAACGCTCCAGACCGGCTGATCCATAATGCCCAGGTAGATCCGCTCCCCTTGAACGTAAAAGGCAACTGGTGGCGAGCCGCAGCACAACGCTGACTGGTGCCACTGGGTGAACACGTTCCACGACGGGTGGCTGGGGAAACTCGCATCAAACATCGTGCTCCACCGATAGAAATACTCGGAACCCATCGGCTCGTTCGAGTTGCAAAACAGCTCGTTGCGATTGCCGCTGGCGTGGATCGGGTTGTCGAACTGACGGACGAGCGCCCTGAGTGCGTAGCGCCCATGCCGAACTGGAGCCTCGACCACTTGCAGGCGGTCGGCGCTCACCATTTCGGTGCCGCTCCACTGCGACCGATCCCCGGTTTCGAAATTCCCTCTCCAGACAATGTCTGCCCAAGCTGCGGTCGAAGCGACGAGGGTGGCCAGTACTATCGAAAGCGGTTTCAAATTCACCTTCCTTTTGAGGAGAAAGCGCCGTCCGACCGGCACCGGCCGAAGCGTCGCGAACGAGGAAGGTGATAGCGGGGCAATTCTCCAATTGTCCAGTAGTGGTAACTTTGACCCTTCGGGACTCTCGGAGAGCAGCCACTCGACTAGGGGCTCAACGCTACGGTATCGCTGATCCCAAGCATTTGTTGCAACTGAAACATTTCAGATCTCCGGGGGCTACTGAGCGAACGGGCGAGCGGCGATTCGCATTTATGCGAACACAGACGCTTGTCTGTGAAATATTGCCTCGACCCCGGAACCGGGGTTTTGTTGTCTGTGTTCAAGTTGGCAGTCTGGCCGGACGCCCTCCGAGGCGACAAGGCGGCGCCAATTATCAATTGTGAACACTTTTGAAATTTTGCTGCTAGCTTCCGCGCCCCAATTCAACCGGAAAGGAAGCCAGCTTGAAGCGCGTCTTTGTTTTCTTGGGCTTGATCGCTTTACCTGTCGGCACCTGGGCAGACGTGGTGTGGCGGGGGGATTTCCAGACAGGGGACCGTTCGCAGTGGAGCGGGACCGAGATGGTGAGCGCAGATCGGCTCCAAATTATCGACGCTCCGGGTCGCCCGGGCCGATACGCTTTGAGGGCGCTGGTTCGGCAGTTCGACGATCCGATCCACGCCAGCGGCAACCGCAATGAGTTGTTCTACAACTCACACGAGCCGATGGGTTCCGAATACTTTTATCGCTGGAGCACGATGTTTGACCCCAGCTACCCCAGCTATCGCACCTGGCAGGTGTTCACGCAGTGGCACCAGAGTGCGGGCTGCTGCGGATCTCCGCCGGTCGAGTTTTACGTCAACGGAGAAACCATGTACCTGCGCGTGGGACCAACGGAGGCGCTTCCGCTTTGGAACACGCCCTTGGTTCGAGGCGTCTGGTACGACTTCGTCTTCCACGTCAGATGGTCTGACAATCCAAACGTCGGTTTCGTTGAGCTGTACCTGAACGGGGATTTGGTGCTGGCGCGCACCCGGGCGGCGACGAACTTCCCCGGACAGCTGAATTACTTGAAGCAGGGTCTCTATCGCGATGTGGTGATCGTACCCGACGGCATCGTCTACCACGACGGAATGATCCAGGCGACCTCGCTCGACGACGTGTTTCCACCCCCGCCTCCGCCACCGGACGCGGGCGTGCCTCCGACGCGCGACGGCGGAGGGCCGCCTGCGGACGGGGGTGCCTTCCGTCCAGATGGAGGGACATCCGATGGAGGAACGGTCGCCACCTCCCTGGGATCGTCAGGTAACGGTTCGGCGCTGGTTGCCACCGGGGGATGCTCGCAAGGGGGATCGCAGAGTGGCTCGATGATCGGCTTGGCCGCCGCGGCTTTCGCCTTTGGCTTGTGGTTTGCGAGGCGACGGCGAGGGCTAGCCCGCCTCGGGGAGCGACTCGTTGGTCGCAATTGCCACGGGCGGACGGTGACCTCGAAAGTCAGCGAAGGCGCGCATTGGACGAATGCCGAGCAGTCTAAGAGCGAGCAGGTATGCGCCCCCGAACGCAAGCGCTAATAACGCCATTGGAATAGCGCGAGCGACCAGGTCACTGGCCCAACTGGGATGAAACGTGGGCAAACCTGATTGCAAGGCAAGCAAAGCCAGGGCCGCAGTGGCTGACGCCACCGCGGCTTTGGCCAACGAGGCACCCGGCACCACATCGGCGAATCCGAGGCGCGTCGCCCCAGCGGAAAGCGCGCGCGGGATTCGCAGAAACAGGGTGAGCTTGCCGAAGAGCTCCGCGATCGCCCAGCCGGCAATCCCGCCGATCATCCCCCAGTGCTTCACGGTGAAATAGACCAACGGCACGGTCACCAGGGCCTTCAAGAAGTAGGACCAGAACAAGTACCGGGTCTCATTCCGAGCACGCAGCACACCATCCATCGGAAGCGTTGGGAGGATCACTCCCAACAGGCTGATCCGGAAGATCGGGACGGCCGGCAAGAATCTCGGGCCAAATAGAGCCCCGATAAACTCAGGCGCAGTGACCCAGAGCAACGCCCCAAGCGGGAAAAAGAGGTAGGCAAGCTTCGACGCAGCTTCGCGGAACGCCCAGACGCACTCCTGCAGACGTTCCGCTCGCTCCAGCTCCGCGATTCGCACCATCAGGATTTCGCTGGTGGGTTGATAGAGCAGGTCCACCAATGGAATTTGGAAGCAGCCGACCGCATAGATTGCAAACAAGGTCGGCGCCACCACCGAGGAAACGGCGTATTGGTGCGCCGCTTGTTGGGGCTGGTTGAGAACCATCGCCGCCCCGAAAGGCGCGGCGTAGCTGAGCTGCCTAAGAAATGCCCGGGTGTCCCACCACTTGCCTCGGACGGAAAACGTGATCAGCGCCCAGACAAACGCCAATCGCACCGCCGAGAGGGCGGCGATCCCGATCAACGACCCGCCCAAGCCCCAACCCAGCAGAATCGGCGCAATCAATACGATGGCCCGCAAGCTGTCGCTGGCGATGTAGCAGATGGCCGCAGCGCGGGTCTTTCCTTGAGCAGTCAGCGAAATCTCAAGCGGATAACTGGCTATCGTGCAAATCACGTATGGCGCGACCAGCAGCCGGTAGTCCTGGATGCCCGGGTTGGAAAAGGCGCGCGATAGCGGCTCGCTGAAGAAGAGCAACAGGATCGCTCCGACGATTCCACCAAGCAGAAGAAACAGGTGCGACTGAACCAGGTAGGGCTTCCGGTCGTCGGCTCGCGGAATGAAGAAGTAGAGGCTTTGTGCCATTCCGAAGGGCAAAACGGCCTGCAATGTCATCGCGAGCAGGAAGAGCTGTTTGTAGGTCCCGTAATCGGTGAGGCTCAGCTGGCGCGCCAGCACCAACGGAATCGAGAAGGTAATCGCCGTCGCAACGAGCCGAGCGAAGACCAGCGGGCCGGCGCGCTTCAAGAAGGAGCCGCTGGGCCGGTGCTCCGTGGCTGGCCCCGGCCGAACAGGCATCGGAGATGGCATTGCTGCAGCGGGGATGCAGTCTAAGTGCCAGATCCGAGCGCGCGAAGTCGGGAGGAAGGGCAACAATTTCGGGAGCCTCGACGCGCTGCGGGCTACCGATGGCGCAGCGGGCTGAAGAAAATACGGCTCTGCCCACGTCAGCACCGAACCCACTTCCATTCAGAGAATCGGGTCCATAAATCTGTTCCGTCCGGCGGACTTGTGGAGGCGTGTGGCTTGGGGGCGATGGCGCTTTATCGATTGGCCAGGGAGCTGAATCGACGAGGCTTCCCGTTGATTCCGGATCTGCTGCGGAAGGCGATCTACTACCTGCACAGCTCGTACATCCCTTACGGCGCCGAAATCGGCGAGGGCACCGAGCTCGGATACGGCGGCATCGGTGTCGTCATCCACAACCGAGCCAAGATCGGAAAGCGGTGTCTGATTTCCCAGCAGGTGACGATCGGCGGACGCTCGAGCATCGAGGGAGCGCCGGTCATCGGCGATGATGTCCGGATCGGCGCGGGAGCGAAGATTCTCGGAAACATAACGATCGGGGACTTCGCGGTGATTGGCGCCAACGCGGTGGTGATCAAGGACGTGCCGGCCGGCGCGGTGGTAGCTGGGGTGCCGGCACGCGAGCTGCACCACAGGCCTGCACCCGAATGCGGCGACATCGATCTCGGCTTGGATCATTCCGGCCGGAGCCTCGAGCGATGAGGATCTTGTTGGTCGGCGATTACCCTCCGCCGTACGGAGGAATCGCCGTTCACCTTCAGCAAGTGCATCGTTTCTTGCGCAATCACGGGATCACCGCGCGAGTTCTGAACATCGGCAAGGGCGATTGCGCCGACCCGGAGGTCATTTCTACCCGCAAAGCCTGGCGCTACGCGTTCGAGCTTTCGAGGCTATCAGCACAAGGGTGGCTGGCGCATCTTCATGTCAGCGGTAACAACAGCAAGGCTTGGTGGATTGTTGGCTCGGTGGGCGGCTTCAGCTGGCGGACGCCTCCGGTCGTGACGGTGCATTCGGGTCGTTGCCCGGAATTTCTGGCGCGCAACGGCTTGCGTCGGATTTTGGCGCGGGCTGCCTTGTCCAGTTACGGCGCGGTGGTTGCAGTCTCCCCATCAATCGAGCGCGCGCTGGCGGAGGCGGGTGTTTCTCCGTCTCGCATCGTGGTGCAGCCCGCCTTTTGTGCGTCGGAGGTGCACGCGGGCTCGGCGCCGGATGGTTTCGCAATCGCTCGAAGCCGTCGAAGCCCCCTACTGGCGATGGCGTACCTCAATTCGCCGGTCTATGGGCTCGAGCTGATGGCCGAAGCCCTTCGTCAGTTGACACCCACGTACCCGCGGATGGGCCTGGCGTTGTTCGGGCCTGGGGCATCAGATGAGAGCCTGAAGGAGCGCCCGATCTACAAAGAGCTGGCTCCGTTCCTCGAGTGCTTCGGAGAGTTGGAGCACTCACAGGCATTGGCGCTGATCCAACAGTGTGATGCGTTCGTCCGGCCTACCTTGGCGGATGGCGATGCGATTTCGGTGCGCGAGGCCTTGATACTTGGGGTCCGGTGCGTCGCGAGCGATGTGGCGACCCGCCCCGCGCAGACGTGGGTATTTCGCACGGGGGACGCGGCGGACCTGGCATCGAAGCTCCGGGAGGCCCTTTCGTCGGAATCTTCGTCGGCGTCTTCGCCCGACGCTGGGCCTGTTTTGCTGTCGATTTATCAGCAGTTGGAGGCGAATCGAGGATGTCTGCAAAGGTTGAGCAACGGGCGGTCAAAGCACTCTCGGGGAGAGACATCGTAGTCTTCTCCAACGACTGGGGCGGCGATCCGTTGTCTAAGGTACACATCATGCGGCTGTTGGCGAAGGACAACCGAATCCTTTGGGTCAACAGCATCGGAAACCGCACGCCGCGCGCCGACACCCATGACCTGAAGCGAATTTGGAACAAGGTCAGCTCCTTCACCAAGGGCGTGCGCGAGGTGGAGCCCAACATTTATGTGCTCGCCCCTTTGGCGCTGCCGTTTTACGGATCGTCCTCGGTCCGGCTGGCCAACGGCGAGTTGCTTCGAGCGCAGATCCGGCATGCGATGAGCCGCCTTCGATTCATTCGCCCAATCTCGTGGTCGTTCCTGCCGGCCTCGGCGCCGGTTTCGGGGCGGCTGGGAGAGCGGTTGGTGATCTACCACTGCGTCGACGAGTTCTCCGCCTTCGCCGATACCAATGGGCAACACATTGCCGAGCTGGAGGCAAGACTCCTCGCCAAGGCAGACCTGGTGATCACCTCGGCCGAGCGGCTGTTCGAGAGAAAACGGATCCAGAATCCGCACACCGTGCTGGTGAAGCACGGCGTGGACTTTCGGCACTTCGTGAAAGCTTGCGATCCATCGACCGAAGCACCCGCAGAGATCGCCAGGCTGCCCAAACCGGTGCTCGGGTTTTTTGGATTGCTGGCGCACTGGGTCGACCTGGAGGCACTCGAGGCCTGTGCCCGCGCTTTTCCACAAGGCTCGGTGGCGATTCTTGGGAAAGTCGCCCCGGACGTCGATCCCTCGGCGCTTCAATCTCTGCCCAACGTCCATTTCCTTGGCCGCAAGCCGTACGCCGAGCTTCCCGCGTACTGTCGGGGCTTCGATGTTGCGTTGATGCCTTTCAAGGTGAACGAGCTCACGCTCAACGCCAATCCTCTCAAGGTACGCGAGTACCTCGCCGCGGGCCTGCCCTGTGTCTCGACTGATCTTCCCGAGGTGCGGCGGCTCGGACTGTGTCGCCTCGCCCTTACGGCCGCGGATTTTCCCGGCCTCGTGGCCGAGTGTCTGAAGACTGGCTCAGGTCCATCACGCGAGCGCGCTCAGCAGATTGCTACCGAGAGCTGGGAATCGCGGGTCGCGGAAATCTGCCGTCACGTCGATGAGGCGATCTTGAGAATCTTCGTGACGGCGCGCCGAGGATCAGGCGACTGGAGAACCGCGGAAACGGCGGCATAGCCCGCGGCGCCACGAAGCGTCGCGGCACGCTCCGCGGTGATACCGCCGAGAGCAAACGGAGCGCAGTCCACTTTCTCAGCGAGCTGGGCGAAACCTTCCGCGCCAAGCGGCGGACGCTCGTCGCTGACCTTCGAGCCCGCCGGGAACACGGGGCTGATCAACCCTACATCCGCGCCGTGGGCCGCGGACGCCTCCTCGGCGTTGTGTACCGAGATGCTGATCCAGGCACTCTTCGGCAGGTGCGGGCGGACATCCGCGGGAAGCAGTCCCCCGGACGGCAGGTGGAGATCGGCCCCCAATAACAACGCGACGTCCAAGCGACCGTTAATGAACAGCGGGTTTTGGCGCTTGTGACAGAGCTCGGCCAACCATCTCGCCTCCTCGAGAAAAAGGCGAATCGGCGCCTCAGGATGCCGGTGCTGAAGCGCCACCATCGGACCGAGCGCAAGGGCGGCTTCGACCTTCTCCAGCAACAGGGCGCGAGGCATCCGCCAATCGGTAATCACAATCAGCCGAGGCAGATCGCGGGGCACTACTGGACGAGGCCCTCGATTGGACTGGAGGCCGAGCCGTAGGCCTTGCGCGGGATCCGTCCAGCGAGAAAAGCCTCGCGTCCGGCTTCGATGGCTTTTTTCATCGCCGCGGCCATCCGTACCGACTCCTTGGCACCGGCAATCGCGGTGTTCATCAGCACTCCGTCGCAGCCCAACTCCATCGCGATCGCCACATCCGAGGCTGTTCCGACGCCCGCATCGACGATGATCGGCACCTTGGCGGCTTCGAGAATCAGCTGGATGTTGTGGGGGTTGCGGATTCCGAGCCCGGAGCCGATCGGAGCCGCCAACGGCATCACCGCCGCGCACCCGAGATCCTCGAGCTTTTTGGCAGCCACTGGATCATCGCTCGTGTACGGAAGCACGGTGAAGCCTCGTTGGACGAGCGTCCGCGCCGCCGCGAGCGTTTCCTCGACATCTGGAAACAAGGTCTTGGGATCCCCGAGTACTTCGAGCTTCACCCACTTGGTCAAACCCAATTCTTCCGCCAGGTAGCAGGTTCGAATCGCCTCTTCCGCCGTGTAGCAGCCGGCGGTGTTGGGAAGCAGGGTGATTTTGCTGCGGTCGATCCAATGTAAAAGCGCAGCCTCGCCCTTCGCGGAGAGGTCCAACCGCCGCACCGCCACCGTCACCAGCTCGGTGCCCGAGGCTTCGTGGCACTGTTTCATGATCGCGTGGCTCGGATATTTGCCTGTGCCGACGATCAGCCGCGATTGAAAAGTTCGGTCTGCAATCTTGAAGGGTACATCCTCCATGGCATCTCCCTATCCGCCTCCGACGAAGGTGACAATTTCTATCTGGTCGCCAACTCGCAGCTGATGCTCGGAATGCCGAGCCTTCTTCACCAGTTCCGTATTGACCTCGACCGCGACCTGCTGTGAGCGGACATTAAGTCGTTCCAACAATGCGAGGACCGTAGTGCCTTTCGGTATCGAAAGAGACTCACCGTTCACTGTGACCTCGATCATCTGTGACATCATGCTTGGGATATCGGTCATGTTCCAAGGTGTCAACGCGAGGCCCGCCTGAAGTCCATTTTCGATCGCGTGGCCCGCTCGTGGAAATTCCCCAGCTTACTCGGAACGTTGGTGGTTTTGGGGCTTGGAAAATTTGCGTGCCGCAGCGGCTCGGAGGTGGATGCGAGCGAGGCGGCGGGTGTGGACGCTGCGCAAGCCAAAAACGCAGTGAGGCAAATTCGTCAGGAGCAGGCTCGAGCCAAGCGCGAGGTCCATCAACACTCCCAGCAAACCGCCGACGCTGCGCGCGAAGTGGCAGCGCAGATGGAAAAGCGCGTCGCCGAGATACCGGGCGACCAGGGAACGCAGGCAAGCGCTCCAACCGAGCAAGATAGCCATCACGCTTCCCCGCACGAGGTAGGAGAGAACGAGCTGATCGGTTTGCTTGAGGGGGCGGGCCCTGGCTGGGTTTCAGTCCGCGATCGCTCCGGGTTCGAGTACGTGATCAAGACGGACGCCCACACCCGAATCACCGGTCCCGGCAAATCGGTGAACTTGTCCAACCTCCCGCAGGGCTCACAGCTCAGCGTCGGGTATGTATTCCAGGGGAAAGATCGGGTAGCGCGAGACATCGAGGTCCTCGCGCCCTACCGCTCAGATGGCGGCTAAGCCGCCGGGCTCATCGAGGCGGGAACAAATGCTGAATCAGAGCCCGGTCGCCTTGCAGGGCGACCCGGTTGAGGTACAGCTGCAGTCCCCGCAGTCCACCCAGTTCCTCGCCGCCTCCGGCTCGTCCGGGCCCACCATGGATCAGCTGGGGAAGGACTGTGCCCGGGGAGATCGACTGCCCAGCGAGTTTTTCACCCGCGAGGACCAGGCGGCCATGAAATGGGGCGATCCCACCGACGACCTCTCCCACAAACTTCCGATCATCCGAGTACAGCGAGGAAACCAGCCCGCCACCGCCCGCCGCGATGAGTTGGATCAACTGCTCGGCGTCCACGTAGGGCATCAGCGTCGCGACCGGCCCAAACACTTCATGGCGGTTCAAAACATCCTCGGAAACCGGCTCGCGCCTGACCAGGAGCGTGGGGGCGACGAAGTAACCGTTTCTCGCCTCGACGCCAATTGCGGCGACGGGCTGGGAGCCACCGATCGCTACTTCGGACTCCGCGGCCAACCGATCAATGCCGGAGCGGACTCCCTTCAGCTGCTCGGCGCTCGCCAAGGGTCCCATCGTGGTCTTCTCGTTGGCCGGATCACCGACTCGAACGTCAGAGAATCGTTCCACCAGCATCTCGCGAATCTCGTCCAGCCGTTCGCGCGGGGCGTAGATTCGGCGAATCGCGGTGCATTTTTGGCCGGCCTTCTGGGTCACCTCCTTGACCACGTCGGCCAAAAAGAGATTGAGCGCCTCGGATCCAATTGCGACGTCGGGGCCCAGCGCTGCCGCGTTCAAGCTGTCCGCTTCTACGTTCAGATGGACGTTGTTGGCGCTAAGCGTCTCGTGGGAGCGCAGCCGAGCGGCGGTTTCGCCCGAGCCAGTGAAGGCCACCACGTCTTGACCGGTGAGGTGGGAGAGCAGCCCGCCGATCGATCCACAGAGCAGCGAGAGCGCGCCGTCGGGAAGAATCCCCGCTTCAATCCACCGCTCGACGATCCGATGCGTCATCCAGGCGGTGGCCGTCGCGGGCTTGGTGATGGTGGGAACGCCCGCCAACAAGCTGACCGCAAATTTTTCCGCCAAGCCCCAAGCCGGAAAATTGAAGGCGTTGATGTGAATCGCGACCCCGTGCCGCGGCACCAAGATATGTTGTCCGTAGAGTCGGGCCGAACGCCCCAAGCTGGTGCCGTCCGCATCGAGGATGAAACGATTCTCTCCGAGCGTGGTCGCCAGTTCCGCGTAGAACATCAACGTCGCGGAGGCGCCATCGATGTCGAACTTTGCATCCGAGCGGGTGTTACCGGCATTGATCATCCCAAGGCCAATCAGCTCCTCGCGAGCGTCGCCAACCGCCTTGGCCAGCTTTCGCAGCACTTCGCCTCGCTGCGCGAAAGTCATCGAGCGCAAGGTGCGTCCGCCGACTCGCCGGGAAAAGTCGACGGCCTCGGCCAGTTCGAGGCCCTCGGTGGACGTTTCAGCGACCGGTTCTTCGTTGGACGGATTCACGAGCGGCGTTTTTTTGCCGGACCCGCCCCTCCACTTTGCCGAGAGATAACTCTTCAATTCGGTAGCCATGACGGGCGCCAAGCTACCACACCGGTGAGAGCCTTCGGCCCTACTTGAGCGAGGGATCGTCCAAGTAGGTTTGAGTCAACAACTTTGGGCGAGGCAAGAGCCGGCTGGACCAATGGCGCAAATAACTCTTGGCAATCAGCCACACTTTCCGGAGCGCCCCGATCTCGGCGAGCGAGCCCTCGAGCACACCCATTCGCTGCAAGCGAAGCTCGAGGACCGCGGTCAGACGCCTGAGGAAGGCCGGAATTTGACGAAGCACCTCGTGGTCCTGGCCCAGCCGCTTGCCGATGTAGCGGGCCAGCCGGTCCATCGCGAGCAAGGAAGTGAGATTCAGTCCCAAGAGGTAGTCGCGCAGCCGCGGGTTCGCCTGAACCAGCCGCTGGGTCTGGCGTTCTCCAAAAGCGACGTGGCGCTCTTCCTGGCGGGCGGCGCTTTCGAGGATTTTCACCACCCGCTCATCCTCGATGGTGTCGATCAGCGCGTAGAAGATCATCAAAACCAGTCCCTCGCCCACTGCCATCTCGGTCGCGACGTGCTCAGCGTAGGTCGATCCCATTGCCCCGGTCGCCATCAAGCGAATGATCCGATGCGCAGGTCCGGGACGCGCGCCGATCAGATCGTAGATGCGCAGAAATTGGCGGACATGGCTCAGCTCCTCGACCGCTTGGCGCGCGAAAAAGCCGGCGGCTTCCAGGGTGGGAGCATGATACAGCCAGTGGCCACACTGAATCCCGGTGACTTCTCCATAGAGGAATTGATCGAAAATCCAGGCAAGCCGCTGTTTATCGCTCGGCAATCGGAACCGCGCGCCGCCGAAATCGAAGCGCATCTCTTGACGCGACACCAACATCCCGCCGGTGTCGGGGGTCAAATCGGCTTGAGCTTCGGCGGGTTGGGCACTCACGCTAACGAATCTACGGCGGTTGAGCGATGATGCGAAGGGGGCAGAGATAAGTTGACTCTTTTGATCGACGCCAACGGACTGCATCAACGGGCGTGCGTAGCCGACGCGCATGCCGATTCACTGATGTGGAATCGGGATCTGACCCAGCAATTGTCCCGCGGCCATGTCGATTTCGTCCGCCTCAAGGCGGCGGGGGTTAAGCTTCAGTGTTTCACGATTGTGACGCGCGGATTTCCGGTGCTCGGGGCCTTTCGTGTCTTCATGAGCTATCGACGCTGGCCGAAACCAGCGCGCAGGTCCGAGTGGGTGCGAGCGATTTGGCAAATCGATCAGTTGATGGATTTCTGCGAGCGCTCTCGAGGCCAGGTCCGAGTGGCGAAGCGACGAAAGGACCTCGAGGACAATCTCCGCGAAGGGAGAATCTCCGCGGTGCTCGGCGTCGAAGGCGCCCATGCGGTGGAGGGTCGGATCGAACGGGTGGGGGAACTCTTCGCCAAAGGCGTTCGGTTCATGAGCCTCACCCATCTTTCAAATAATGAGCTGGGTGGATCGTCGTTCCCGCTGATGCCGCCGAAGAGGCTCACCACGCTGGGAAGAGCGATCCTCGACGAGATGACAAGGCTGCGGATGGCAGTCGACGTGGCCCATGCCTCCCGACGGACGTTGAAGGACATTCTCTCGCATCCCACGGCGCGTCTGTTTTGCTCACACACCGGCGTCAGCGGCGTGGCCCCGATGTGGCGCAACCTTTCGGACGATGCTCTTCGGAGAATTGCCGAGCGGGGTGGGGTGGTCGGGATCATCTTCGGGACCGTCTATCTCGGAGGCAGGAAGATCGACGATCTGGTCCGGCACATCGAGCATGCGGCAAACGTGGCGGGCGAGGATGCGGTGGCGTTCGGCTCGGATTTCGACGGCATGGTGCCGTTGCCCCGTGGCATGAACGACGTTCGCGACCTTCATTTACTGACTCAGGCCTTATTGCAACGCCATCCCGAGCGCTGGGTAGAAAAGATCATCGGAGGAAATCTCACCCGATTCCTTGCTGACATTCTTGGCGAGGAGTCGCTGCCTGCACCGGCGTGAGAAAACCCGAAGGCCACACACTGACTAGCGCAATCGATTCCGCCGCGCTACCGGAACCGGCATGGACCAAACCGCCAGCCGACCCAGAGATCCGAGCCAATTCGCGGCGCTCATCCTCAAAGCCGCCACTGGCGAGCTCCGCCCGAGCCCAGGATAAGCGCAATCCGGCAACGGTCGAATTGGGCAGGCTCGGAAGACTCAAGGGCGGCAAAGCCAGATTGAAGCGTCTCTCGAAAAAAGCACGGTCTACGCTGGGGCCGAAAGGGCGCTCAGAAGCGTCAGCGGCAGGGGTAGCCACACCAGTGAGCTACATTGACGCGAAAAGCGTCATGTGGCCTTGACTTGTGAAATTCGCCGGCGCACAGTCTCTCCTTGTAGCTACTAGGAGGACTGATCTCTATGACCAGGCAAGAGGAAGCAATGAAGATCGCCAAGCGATTGGTCGTGATCGACTTAGAGATTGAAAAACTCCAGGCCGAGCGGGGTGATCTCGAAGCTCGGTTCGCCAAGTACATACCCGGTGACGCCCACGCAGAGGAGGTGCCCCCAGTAATGCTGAACGGCAGGGAGCCACCGGCGGTTGGCGATACACCAACGCAGGTGCTGCGTTTCATGTCTGCGCATCACCAGCAAACCTATACCCCTTCTCAGTTGGCCCGTGAGCTGAGCGTCCCGGCGAAACGCCTTCGAACGGTGCTGCTTCGGTTTGACATGGCAGGCGATCGGCGCATCACGAAGGTCGTCGGCTCACACGGCTTTTACAAGTTCAATTCCATTACGAAGGAGAAACACGCATAAACTTGGTGAAAAAACTTTGGGGTCCCGATCAGCCTCACTGACCAAGACCCCAAAGACTACAACCTATTATTGAGTTTTAAGGGGCTTCAAGAGGAAACCCCTGTCCGTGCCGGACTTGGGAATCCTGTCATCCCGACCGCCCTTTTGCAAGGTTCATGCTTTGAAATGGACCTGGAAGGCAGGTCTGCGGCCATGTTCGCCGGTCACGTTGACTTGCTCTTAGACGGAGAGCGATATGCCATGGCGTGGTAGTAATTTTTCGTTTACGGAAAATGCGATTCTAACAAATGCACCGAACAACTCAGGAGTATACGCAATCTGGGGCACACAAGGGTCAAACGGAACTGTGTACATTGGTGAAAGCAACGATGTTCAGCGTCGATTGCTTGAACACAGACGAGCGACGGGAACCTGTATCGCCGGTTACGCCCCTACAACCTGCGGCGTTGAATTGGTTCCGTCAAATCAGCGGATGCGCCGGCAAAACGAGTTGATTGCCGAACTGCATCCCTATTGCACTGGCGGCTAAAGCCGATACGGTCAATCCTATCGATCAGCCGCGTTCGAATGCCGCGCCGGCACGTGGGTGCGCTTGTTCGTCCTGCAGCGCCGGGGCTGGCCTTCTGAATTGTCAGCCGTAACGGTGCATTCGTTCTAAAGTACGCGTTTTAAGGACCTTTGAGCCGGCGCCCTTGGCGACTCCCTCTTGGGTGCATACCGTGCGGCCAGACCTCGATTGAGGCAGTTTGGGCTGGTCGGAGGACGATCGATGGCGGCAAGGGCGTGGTGGGGTTGGTCGTGGGTGGCGGCTTGTGCCCTTTTGGGCTGTTCAGGATCGAAATCGGGTCCGCCTGACGCAGGTATTCCCGGAGGCACGCTCAACAGGACGGCAGCGCCGAATCCGATTCCCGCGGAAAATGCGCGTCCGGGAGACTCGAGCTGGCTGTCCACAGGGCGTGAGGCTATTTCCGGGCAAGTTGAGCTGTATCTCTCGACCGATACCGGCGAGGCGGGTGACACGATTTCCGCCAAGGTCTCCAGCGACGCTGCGGTCACGGCCACGGTATTTCGGCTTGGATATTACCAGGGCGCCGGCGCGCGGAAGATCTGGACCGGGGGTCCCTTCAATGCGCAGCGGCAAGGTACCTGCCCGTTGTCCCCACCCACTGCGCTGATTGAGTGCAACTGGCCGGACACGTTTTCGTTCCAGGTCGGTGCGGACTGGGTTTCAGGTCTCTATCTGCTGAAGGTTGAGCGCGCCGACGGACTGAGAAGATTTGCGCCAGTCGTCGTACGCGATCACCGCGCCGCGGAGGTCCTCTTCCAGGCCGCGTTCAACGACTATCAGGCCTACAACACCTGGGGAGGCGAAAGCCTGTACGTCGATGCGTCGGGGACGATGCCCAAGGGTCGAGCCAATGAAGTTTCTTTCAATCGACCTTTCAAAGATGGAGAGGGCAGCGGGCAGATGCGTCGATGGGAGTATTGGCTGGTGAGGCTCTTGGAGCGTGATGGATACGACGTCACGTATTCCACCAATCTCGATTTCAGCCGATACCGGGACGTGCTCGGTGGGATTGGCGCTTTCGTTTTCGGTGGACACGACGAGTATTGGACGGCGGAGGAGCGGGACCAGGTCGATGCGGCGATCAGCGCCGGAACCAGCGTCGCCTACTTCGGCGCCAACGGGGCATATCAACGGATTCGGTTTCGTGCTGACAGCGCGGGCAAATCGTTGCGAACGATCGTCTGTTTCAAGAATGAGCCAACGCGCGATCCCATTCCGAACTCGACGATCCGGTTCCGTGACTCGCCCAATGCCAAACCGGAGAATCAGCTGTTTGGCTCGATGTACGACAGTTGGGAGCTCGTGCCGTTTCCAATGCTAGTTGGCAACCCGAGCCATTGGCTTTTCCAGGGCACCGGCCTCAACGCTGGAGACTTGCTGCCGGGATTGGTGGGGTACGAATTCGACCGCGCCTTTCGTGACCTGAATACTCCCGCCGACGCGTCGGTCATCATGGAGAGCGCCGTTGTCAGCGCAGAAGGCGTTCCGTCGGTCTCGGACGTGATGGTGCGAAACGTCTCGCCGGGAACGATCGTTTTCTCTGCGGGCTCGATATTTTGGCCAATTGCGCTCAGTTCCGACCAAACGGTTGCGGATGGGCGCGTCGCCCGAATGACCGAAAACGTCCTCGAACAGGCGCTTGCTCATCGGCGCGGCGCGCGCCAGTTACCGCCACCCGGCTCGGAGCGGCCGGTGGAGTTTGCCACTGACGCTCAATGGGCTCAGTCGGTGCAGGCATTCGCAGGAGCGGTCGGCGCTGCCACGCCCGTGGATGGACCCGGACCCTCGGCCCAATTCGCCGGACCGACGGGCCTCGCGGTGACCGCAACTGGGCAGGTGATCGTCACCGATACGCGGGGAAATCGAATCCGCCTGATCGGGACCGATCAGGCGCGAACCGTCAGCACCATCGCTGGAACCGGTGAGCTCGGCAGCACCGACGGACCGGGAGCGCAAGCTAAGTTTCGCGCGCCAACCGGTGTCGCGGTTGGGTCAGCCGGCATCTTCGTGGCGGATTCGGACAACCACGTGATTCGGCAGATTCAGCTCAATCCCCCCACTTGGACTGTTTCGACCTACGCCGGAGTGACCCGGACCCCCGGTTACGCGGATGGCCCGGCAGCGACTGCCAAGTTCAATCGCCCGACTGCGATTGCAATCGATGCTCAGGGGAACCTCTACGTGACGGAGCAGGCAGGGCAACGCATTCGAATGATTTCCGCCGCGACCCAACAGGTGACGACCTTGGCCGGCACGGGTCAGACGGGATTTGCGGACGCTGCCTCGGGCGCGCAGGCCCAATTCAACGGTCCCAGCGCAATCACGCTCGCGCCCGATGGAGCGCTCTACGTGATCGATTCCGCTAATCGGCGAATCCGGCGGATCGCTCCGGACTCAAGCCACGCGGTGACGACGGTGGCGGGTGGAGAGCTTCCTTTCGGCTATGCTGACGGCCCCGCTTCACAAGCGCGCTTCCGGGCCCAGATGGGTTTGGCGATGAATGCCGCGGGGGAGCTGCTAATCGGCGACACGGCGAACTTTCGCATTCGTAAGCTCGTCCGGCCTGGGGACCCCGCTGCACACGTTTACACGGTTGCTGGATCGGGCAGAGCCGGGACCAACCTCGGTTCGGCCAGTACGGCGGACTTGGCCGCTCCCGCTGGCATGGCGATCCTGCCGGACAGAACGATTCTGGTCTCGGATTCCTTCCACAATGTGATCCGGGCCATCACGCCGTAGCCCTTTTGAAGGTCGAGTCCCGTGTACTAGCTCGGTGACTCCGCCTCTAACACCTCGCGCTTCAGCGACTCAGCGAGTTCATCAATGGCGTCCACTCGGTCCGGAGGCAGCTTGCCGTTCTTGTGGAATGCGGCAAGCACGACGTGGGGATCAACAACCAGGTAGTAGTCCTTGCCGGTTGAAACCTCGCGAAGGAGCCACCCATCGGCGACCAACTCATCAACGTACGGCTTTAACTTCGAGACGCTCTTGAACGCGAGATCCCACGCCATCTCGGTAAGGGTGAGCCAAGCTACGCCGTGCTTCCCCGTGCGCATCATTATGTACGTGTAGACCTGCCAGTGCCGTGGGCTGCGAAAGAGGAATTGGGCGCGCCGCAGGATCAGAGGAAGCGCTGTGAATCCTCCCGCTGTCCGGCCAAATGTAGACGCACCAGGGAAAAGCCGCTTCCGGATTTTCTCCTCGCGAGACGCCATCTAGTCGCCTCCCGCCGACGGGTACGACGACAGAACTGAGGGTGTGGCCGACCTAGCGGCGCTTGGCGCGCGGACGCGGCTTCGGTTGCAGAACCATCTCGACAAACTTCCGCGATTCCTCTGCCCGGCGCTCGATCTCCTTGGGAGCCAACTGCAACTGCTCGATGGCGTCGCGCAATGCAAGTGCGTCTGCTCCCCTAACGGGAGGTGTCGCTCGAATTGGCTTTGCCATGGTGATCCAAGTTTAGGAGCGACCCTGGGATGGGGCAAGCGCGCGGAGTATTTGAAGAGGCTCAGAATGACTTCATCATAACCGAATGGGCATTTGAAAGCCATTTCGGAATGCCCATTCTGGCCCAGTTCGAGTCTTGGGTTGAGTCTTGCTGGTCCTACGGTTCTTGATAGATCTTACGGGGCCTACTGGGGGTAGCCCGAAGGGGGGCCGTCCCACCGCTCGGCTGCCTCGAAGCTGTTCAAGGCCGCTCGTAATCTTCCTCGGTATGACGATTCACACCTCGAACCTCGCTGATATCGAGATTCGGCGGATGGAGCCCGGCGACGACGTGTCGGGCTTCTCCTGCGGGAATACCGACCTTGACGATTTCCTGCGCGAAGCCCCACGGCTCCTCTCGTTGAGCGTTGTTCAGGTTTACCTCGCGTTCGCCGAAGAACAGGTCGTCGGTTATGCCGCTCTGCTCAACGACTCGCTGAAGCTCGCGACCTCGGAAAAGAAGAAGCTGAAGCTCCGTTACGACGACCATCCGGTGATCCCCGGCATCAAGCTGGCTCGCCTCGCTGTCGCAACCGCCCTGCAATCCTGTGGGCTCGGGACGCGCCTTCTCCGGCTCGCCTATCACGTCGCTCGCGCCCAGGCGGCTGTGGGGTGCCGCGTGCTCATCGTTGACGCCTACCCGCAGTCGGTCCGCTTCTATGAGAGTCGCGCGTTCCGTAGAGCGCGCAAGACGCCGAACGCCCGCACCATTAGCGACGACGAAAACGTCACCATGTGGCTTGACCTGCACACCACGCCCGACTGGGCCAAGCTCCCGCCGGGCAGCAGGTTCTAGCGAGACCGCCGCGCGCCTTAGGCGCACCGCCTACACTCACGACGGGACCCCTGAACGCCGTCTCCCTCGACGGCTACGGCGAAGGCTGTGGTGCTCCAGGGCATGAGAAGCGAGTCGCCGCAGATACGTAGGGAGCCCAGATTTGAGGCGTGGTTCAGCACTCGTCAAAGTGGTCCCCGGCGATCACTTCCGGTTCGGGTCCCCCTATGAGTGGGCAGCAGTCCGCGAGTTGGGCCTCGAGGACGGCAGGAACGAGGTGGGGTCATGATAACGCTGTTGCTGAGGCTATCGAGCAGGGACGGAAGGCGGCGGAAAGAAGGGGAAGGTAGAAGGCAGGAGTCAGAATAAACGCACGTCACTTGGGCTTTTGGTTTTGCTCACTTGCAATCTGCTTGCGCAGTGACTCCACAGCGGCTTTGAGCACGTTGGGTCCCACCACGTTCATTAAGTGCAGGCCAAGAATGCGGACCTTGATCGACGGGTCGATGGTCTGGTCTTTATCGAGCAGCGCCAGCGCCTGCAGCATCTTCTGCTGATCCTCGTCGGGGACGTTCTGCATCAGCGCCAGACAGTAGGGCGGCAGGCCTTCGAACGCCTTGGCATAGTCGACGCCTTCCATCATTTTGGCCACCGAGCCGCCGCGCGCCTGGGCGCGGAGGCGGTCCACGGCACGGTCGGCGGCGTCACGGAATACCTGCAAGAAGGTGCTGGGGCCTACGGCGATGTCGCGGTCGGCGACATGCACCGTGAAGAGTGACGTGCGGAACAACGCCATGGCTCCGGTCCCGGCTATGCCCACTTGCGTCCAACGCACCGGTGCGTCGCCCGAAGTGACGCCGAAATGCCAGTTGAAAACACGGATAACAAAGAGGGCGACGATGGAGGCGGCCATGTTGAGGAGGACATAGAGAAGAGCGGGCCCGGTGCGAAGCGCTCCGGCGGGCGCGTCGCGGTAGCGGGAAACGAGTTCGCCGCTCCCCACCAGCGATCCAAGAGCCGCTACGATGGCGTAGTCCAGGAAGGTGGCGGACATTGTTGAATCCGGGCCGAGTCGGGCTTACGGGGCCTACTTGGCAGGGCGGGCTAGCTGAGACACATGTTCACCAAGCTCAGTGAGGCGGGCAACCTCTTGACCAGGCGCGCCCAAAACGGTGAGATATCCCGAGTCGCCCAGGTCCTTGAGCGCCGCGGCAAATTCCTCGAACGGCATCCCACTCGCGGCCTGTAGCTCGGCCAGCGGTATCTGCCCAGCCTCCGCCAGCTTAAGGAGAAGCGAAAGTGGCGTGGCGCCCGTACCCTTAGACGCTGAGGGCTGGAGCCGCTGCTTTGCCTCAAGAAAAGCTGTAAAGCTATCTGGCCTTGCTCGTTCCACTCGTTTCGCCTCCTTCAACACTATATCATCGCTTGTCTCCCCCGCACGCTACTCGGAAGCGACGGCTCTGAGTGGATGACTGGCGCCGCTCTGAAGCAAGGTTGGGCTTGATCGAGATCTGGTCCCGCCCTCACTTGACCTGGTGGTGCCACCGCCTTGGAGAGATGTCGACGCGAAGGACTGGCGACCCAGGAGCGCGTAGTGATGCGATGGCTAGACTTCGTGGTGCGCGGTCAGCTCTCGATCGATGGGACGCGATCGCGGGATGATTCTACAGCGCGTCTCCAGATCATCTGCGCTTCGGCATGCTCGATCTCCAAGTTGAGGGAGGTGACAACCTCTGGGACGGGTACTGGCTCCGGGCCTTTAGCGGTGTACGTCCAGGGATAGGGGTTATGTGTTAGGGGCGTCCATGGCCTGGTCTGACGGTATCGACGGCGTCCACAGGAACATCGCGGCTGAGCAGAAAGCCCCTGTCCACGTGCTCGCCGGCCCGGGAACTGGGAAGACGTTCGCAATGATGCGTCGCATCGCCCGGCTGCTTGAGGGGGGCATGGACCCGGCCAGAATCCTCGCTGTCAGCTTTACGCGGACGGCGGCCCGTGACCTGAAGGCTCAGTTGGCGCGGCTGGGCAGCCCGGGTGCCGAGAAGGTCAACGCCACTACCCTTCATTCTTTGTGCTTCTCCGTGCTCAGCAAGGAAGCGGTGCTCGACGCCACCCAGCGTGAAGCTCGGCCGCTGCTGAGCTTCGAGATCAAGCAGCTTGTCAACGATCTGGCACCGCCGTTCGGCGGGAAGAAGAAGGTAAAGAGCTGCATCGAAGCCTACGAGGCCGCGTGGGCACGGCTCCAACACGATCTGCCGGGTCATCCGCGGACCCCGGAGGATCTGCAATTCCAAGCTGCTCTCCTGGAGTGGCTTCGCTACCACCGTTGTATGCTCATCGGCGAACTGGTGCCGGTCGCGTTGAAGTTCATCCGCGAGAACCCCGGCGTGGACATTCTTCCTCGATTTGAGGCGGTGCTCGTGGACGAATACCAGGACCTCAACAAGGCCGACCAAACGTTGATCGTAGAGCTTGCCCGCTCAGGCGAGTTGACCGTCGTCGGTGACGACAACCAATCGATCTACAGCTTCCGCTATGCAAACCCGGAGGCGATTCGATCCTTTCCGAATGAAAACCCGGGATCGCAGTCATTCGTTATTGAGGAGTGCCGCCGTTGCCCGCCCAACATCGTTGCGGCCAGCAATGCTTTGATGACGCACGATCCCCGCGCAAGACAGACCCCGTTGAAGCCGATGGCGGGTCGAGGGCCAGCCAACCTAGTGGTCGTGCAGCATTCCAGTCTCGAAGAGGAGGCAGCGAATGTTGCCGCTTTCATCGATCACTACCTCCAGTCACGCCCTTTGGTGCCTCCCGGCCAGGTTCTCGTGCTGAGCCCACGTCGCCTGATGGGAAACGCCGTAAAGGATGCGCTCATCCAACGTCACCGAAATGCATTGAGCTATTTCTGGGAAGATGCTGTCGATTCGGAGGCGGCCGCTGAGGGGCTTTGTCTCCTAATGCTTCTTGTCACTCCAACGGATCGAGCGGCATACCGGGCATGGCTCGGATTGAGGCACGACAGCGGCTATGCCACTGCATACGCGCGCGTCCGCAAGCGGGCCGAGGACGACGGCCTGGAAGTCTTCGAGGTGATAGACCGTATCGCGAACGGGAACATCAAGGTTCCCTACACTCGCGGCCTCGTTGAAAGGCACAGGCTTCTAAAGGACCGCCTCGCCGGACTCAATGGGCTGGCGGGGCTACCACTGGTCAACGCCATTTGGCCTGACAACGACGACGACGTGCAGACCGTCCGGCTGGCCGCCCAGACCATCGCCCTGACGACGCCCGATCCCGCGGCCTTACTCGACGAACTGCAGGAAGCCATCACGCAGCCGGAGTTGCCGGGATCAGACGGCGAGGTCATTCGTGTCATGAGCTTGCACAAATCGAAGGGGTTGACCGCATCTCTGGTGGTGGTCCTCGGCTGCATGAGCGGGGCTATCCCGACAATCGATCAGACGGCCGCGCCAGCAGAGCTGGATGCTTTACTGAGGGAGCAGCGTCGGTTGCTCTACGTAGCCTTGACGCGAGCCACCGACACCCTGGTCTTGAGTTCGATCACAGAGCTTCCGCTCGCGACGGCGCTCAGAGCAGGGATTCCACCCGTTCGGAAGTTCTGGAGCAATGGCCAGTTGATGGCACGATTGGCGGCCAGCCCGTTCATCGCAGAGCTTGGACCGCATGCCCCGGCCGCGGTAACAGGGCAAGCCTGGCGGGAGAGTTTCACCGCCAGGAGATGACCGGCTTCAGGACCTGATAAGACGAATATTCGATCGGTCTCCATCGGATGGGGGTGATGGCCGCCTAGTGCTGACCGCGCTCGCGATGCCGTGCGCCTGGGCGGGTAGCAGTCTCCGCCGCATGCAGTTTGCGCACGGCGCTGAAGCCAGACAATCGCCCGTCTATGCCGCCTGGCATGCGAAGAAGGGTCGGATCTCGGCGAAGCGACGCCGGCGTTACCGCGCGATCCGCGAGTACGGCGCGGGGCGCCTCATCGACGCGCGCGATGGTTTAAACCTGCGGCTGTCGTTCGACGCCGCCCGGCTGCTGCTACGGGTCGGGGACTGGCAGGTGGACGGCTGGTGGTCGAAGCCCGTCCGCAACCGCGCCGGCGTATTCGACGACGACGCCGACCCGGGCCGCTCCTTCTGGGGCCTGTACGCCGTCCACCCACTGCCGCTCCTCCCTCAAGGCAACGTCGATCTGTACTACCTCGGCTTCAGAACAGGCATGCGGTCTACGAGCGAGGGCCGGGCCACGAGTTGCGCCACTCGTTCGGGATGCGGCTCTGGGGGATGCCGATGCCGTGGGAGTACAACCTCGAATACGTCTGGCAGTTCGGCACGTTCGGGCCGGGCAACATCCAGGCGTGGACCGCCGCGAACGCCGTCCGCTACAACTTCAGCGATCTGCCGCTCAAGCCGCGCCTCGGCCTTCGGTTCGACATCGCCAGCGGCGACAACAACCTAACTTCGCCCAACCTCCAGACCTTCAACCCGCTGTTCCCCACCGGCGTTTACTTCAATTTCCTCAACCCGGTGGGGCCGCTCAACATGATCGACCTGCACCCGAACCTCACCGTGTACGCCGGGGAGACGCTCGCCATATCATTTGACTGGGCCTTCTTCTGGCGAGCGAGCTTGGGCGACGGGGTGTTCCGCCTCTCAGGGACGCCTTTGCGCGGAGCCATTGGCAGCGCCCGGTATGTAGGCGACTGCCCCGCGCTCACCGTCGTCTGGAACCCGACGCGACATATCTCCCTGCTGGCGAGCTACGTCCACTTCTTCCCGGGCCCGTTCTGCAGGGTCAACCCGCCCAACAAGGACACCGACTACTTCACCACATGGTTCAGTTACAAGCTCTGACCCGACTTACTCGCGCCTCCCACAGACTGTCCCCAACGCCAGCTCGGCTAGCAAGCAGACCGGCTAACGGGGCGCGCAGTGGAAGAAATCCAGAGCCTCGGCGAAGGTCCCGCGCACGAGCTGACCTTGGAGACGTTCACTGACTCCGGCCTCGATGGACGCGACCTCGCCCGACCGATCCCTAAAGATGTCACAGGGCATCCTCTCCAATCGGCGGGAATCGCGGTGCCCAAACTGCACAAAGATGTCACAGCGAGTCGAAGGAATCGGATGCCCCATTGGCCTCGAAACGCGACGCCGTAGACCGCAAAGATGTCACTGTTTTTCACTGCGGCGACATCGAAAAGATGTCACAAACCGCGAACTGGAGGAGCTAGGCCCGGACGGCCATCTGAGGAACCAAAATCGAGCGAAAATGTCACCGAGAGGGGCAGCTGATACCGGACCGACATCTGGTACTTTGTGAAAAAGATGTCACTGCTCACCGCGGGACTCGGGGCTTCCAGTTTGCGTCCAAACCACCGCTACCTTGAAAGATGTCACGCTCAAGGGGGCCGAGCGCGGCCTCTGAATCACTCGCCTAGTGAATGAACCCGTCGCCCCAAACCTCGCATTTCGGCAATCCACTCAAGGGGTTGGGAAAATCCTAAAAAAATCGTTGGGTTAGGTGCTCACGCCACTGAGCTCGATATAAAGCCGTCCAAGGCCCGGTTGAACTCCACGGGGGCTTCCAGGTTGGAGAGGTGACCGGCGCCCGGGAGGATCACCAGGGATCCTTTGGCGAGCAATTTCTGCATTTCCAAGGACTTCTCTGGAGGGGTCAGCTCGTCCTTGTCGCCGACCACCACCAGGGCGGGTCCAGCGTATCGGGCGAGAATGTCCTGGCTATCCTGGCGTAGTGCCATCCCAAGCAATGCCGCCGCCGCTCCTTGAGGAGGGTTGCTGCGGATAATTGACTCCACCTCCGCACGAAGCGTCTCCGAAGCCGCTGGAGACACGAGCTTGGGCAGCATCGATTCGACGAGCACTCCCATTCCTTTTTTGAGAACGCTCTGCGCCGTTTCCTCGCGACGCTTCTTTGCGGCGGCATCGTCTGCCGTGGCTCGAGTGTCCACCAGCACCAGCGCTTTAGCCCGTGCCGGATCCAAGCGCAGCAGAGCCATGCTCGCGTAGCCGCCCATGGAAACGCCTCCGACGACCGCGGAGGAGATCTTCAAGTGATCGAGCAAAGCTAAAGCATCGCGAGCCAGGGTGGACATCTCCGTCGGTCCGGCGCCTAAACTGCTTTTGCCGAACCCACGTTGATCCGGGACGATCAACCGGTACTTGCTTGATAGCAACTGCACCTGGGGTCGAAAGCCCATCGAGTTGAGAGGAAATGCGTGGAGAAGGAGAACCGGCAAGCCCTTTCCCTCATCGAGGTAATGAAGGGCAACGCCGTCGGGCGTTGTGAACTGCATCGAAACCTCCAGGAACAGCCAATCAACCGCTCGGTTTCGCTCAGACGGTGCCCGACCACAAGGTATATCTGACGCACTGTGACTCAACGTCCTAAACCCATCTATTCGGCCGACTTTCAAAACGTACTCGCAGTGTTTACCGACGTGGACGGAACTTTGACGACCGACAACGCGCTCGAGAGCCGGACCCTTGCGGCGATGGAGCGGCTCCGGGAGCGTGGCATCAAATTGGTGCTCGTGAGTGGACGACCGTCTGGGTGGGGCGAGTGCTGGATCCGAACGCTACCCATCGACGGCGCGATCGTGGAGAACGGAGCGCTGTACTACGCCCGCGAATCACCCGGCATGGTTCGCAAGCATTACGTTCAAAGCTCGGCGGTGCGTCGGCGAAACCGTCTTCGGTTGTACCGCGAAATTCGCGCGGCGATCCGGCGCGTCCCGCGCGCGCGTTTTTCCGCCGACAGCCTTCAGACGGAAGTCGACCTTGCGATCGACTACAACGAGGAGGCTCGGCTGGGTACCGCGGCCGCCATTCGACTCGAATCGATTCTTCGGCGACGCGGTGTCACCGCCGTTCGATCGTCGGTTCACGTCAATTGCTGGATCGGCCGGTTCAACAAGCTTTCCACCGCCCGCCAATTCATTCGCCGTGAATGGGGCCTCACCCTGAGGAAGGAGGATCCACGGTTCGTCTACGTCGGAGATTCCTTCAATGACGCGCCGATGTTCGCGCGCTTTGGATTGTCGGTTGGGGTCGCCAACGTCCACGAAATCATCGAGCAGATCGAGCATCGCCCTGCATTCGTCACCCGGGCCCGAGAAGGTCGAGGCTTCGAAGAAGTGGTCCGGCGGATCTCGGCCAGCAAGCGATGAGCCTGGTCAAAGTCGAGCTGGCGAAGGGACTGGCGCGGCACCTGCGCGCGGGCCATCCCTGGGTTTTCCGCAAAGCGCTGCGCCAATTGCCCAAAGTGCCCGCCGGTAGCGTGGTGGACATCCTGGAACAGGGAAAGTTCGTCGCGCGCGGGTATTACGATCCGCACTCGCCGATCGCGGTCAGGATTCTCAGCCGCGATCCACGCGAAGCCATCGATCAAGCATTCTTCGAGCGGGCCGTCGAACGCGCGTGGGCCAGTCGCCAGACGCTGTTGGATCTCAGCAATACCGATAGCTACCGGCTGCTCCATGGCGAGGGCGATGGTCTTCCGGGCGTGGTGGTCGATTGGTACGCGGGCTATGCGGTGCTCAAGTTGTATTCCGCCGGCTTGACGCCCTACCGCGCAATCCTGGTTGAGGCGCTCAAACGAAAGGCGCCCGGGCTCAAGGGGATCATTGGGCGGGACGAGATCGGCCGAGACGACGCGGAGGATGATGGCGCTCAGAATCAGGGCAAGATGCTCTTTGGAGATCGGCCTGGCGACCGAATTCTGATCCGCGAACACGGTGCGGTGTTTTGGGTCGATCCCTATCGAGGTCAGAAGACGGGTTTCTTTCTCGATCAGCGGGAGAACCGGTTCTTGATCCGACGCTTGTCGAGGGGACGCGAGGTGCTCAACTGCTTCAGCTACACAGGGGGATTTTCAGTCAATGCCGTGTTGGGCGGAGCGCGCCGGGTGATTTCGGTTGATTCCGATCTCGATGCCTTGAATCTCGCTCGCGAAAACTTTGCTCAAAATGGTCTCAGCATCGCCGACCACCAGTTTCTCTCCGCCGACGTATTCAAAGTGCTGGCCGGCCTTAAGCAACAGGGCGAAACGTTCGATTTGATCATTCTCGATCCGCCCGCGTTTGCGAAGAGTCAGCGCGCGGTCGACGCAGCCGTGGCGGGTTATGCGTCGCTCAATCGACAGGCGCTTGCGCTGCTGCGTTCCGGTGGACTTCTTGCGACCGCATCCTGCTCGGCCCGGGTCACCCCCGAAGCGTTCTATGACGCGATCAAGGAGGCCGCTTTCAAAATAGGCGTGGACCTCTCGCTGATCGAGGAGCGTTACCAGCCGCCGGATCATCCGATTCGAATTCAGTTTCGCGAAGGCCGTTATCTTAAGTTCCTGGTTTTCCAATCGCTGTGTTAGCAGAGGATTTCGTGGTCCTGCGCGGACAGTTCCTCGAGCGCCCAGCCTTGATCAAGGTTGGAGATGACCTGCTCGACGGACTGTGGCATCGAGGCGACAGGCACCCTCCACTCTTGATTCTTCCACCGCATCCTGGCGAAGGGCCCGGAATGGATCATCCCTTATGCGCGGAGATCGCTTGGGCTGCCGCCACCGCGGGCTTTCCAACGCTGCGGTTCAATTTCAGAGGAGTTGGTGCGAGCCAAGGCAAACGGAGAGGACCGGAAACGGACCTCGAGGATGCCGACGCGGCGGTTCGGCTTTTGATGGAAAACGCTGCGGTCGCTTCTGCTGCCGCGCTGGGGATTTCTGGCTCGGCCGCAACCGTGCTCGAGCTGTTCAAGCTCCATCCGGGACTGTCCGGGATCTGCCTGGTCCAGCCGGTGGAAGACGTCGTTTCGGAACTGCCCCGACTCTCCATTCCGCTGCTGCTCGTGATTGGAGAAGCAGACTCGACCATTCCCAGCGCAGCGCTGGTTGCTTCCGCGACGGAGGCGGACGGACGGGTTGAAATCATTCCTCACCTCGATGCCAGGCTTGGCCGCGGGCTCTCCGACGTGGGCAGGGCGGTGGCCCGGTGGCTCGAAGCGATTGGGCCTTAAGGCAAAGGCTGGCGACGTCTGGACTCGTACAACTGAGCCCGCAGGGCTCTCAGCTGCCTCAGGTACTCGGCGATTGAAACTTGCCCGCGCCGGGCCTTCGCGCGCAGCGCCTGGAGCTGATCTCGCGCCTGCCGCTCCACGGTCGGCGCATCCTTCTCGAGGGGAGGAAGGTGGTACGCGAGATCATAGAGATTCAGGACGACCCCGCGTCGATCCAGCGCGGCGAGGAGTAGGAGCGAGGCGGCAGCGGCGGCCAGCCACGGAGTCAGCAGCCGCCAACGCGATGGGCTGGCGGCTGCTTGGCTCGCATCCTCCGCCAATTGCCCGCTCGATTCCTCAGCGGCGATCGCTTCGGGTTGAGCAGGAACTCGCTTGCGGCTTGCGATTGCGACCAGCCAGGCCATCACGCACAGGCCGGACAATGAAAGAACAGCGACGTATTGCCAGGCCTGCTCCGCTTCGTTGGACGGCGTGATGTTCCGAGTCAGGAAAAACAGAGAGGCCGACACCAGATTGTTGGCCGCATGGGCCATTGCTCCTGGCCAGAGACTTCCGCTTCGCTGGTAGAGCACGCCGAAGAGGATCCCCAGCTCGACCCGGGAGACGAACCCCACGGGATCGAGGTGGAATGCGCTGAACAGTAGCGCGGTCGCGAAAATTGCGGCTCGCTGAGTAAAACGGGCCGCAAGTCCCTTTTGAATGATGCCCCGGAAGACGAACTCCTCACAAAACGGCGCGGCGATTGTGATCGCGGCAACGATCAGGATCAGCTCCAGCGGGCTTTGATTCTGAAATAGCCGGCTGGTGTCAAATTGCTCCTTCAATCGCTGCGGGATCAGAGGCTGCTGCAGAAACTGAAGCGGAATGATGACGCCGAAGAAATTCGCCGCACCCATCGCGAAGCCAAGCGCCAGCTGCCCCCTGCTAGGGCGGCGGGCTCCCACGAATCGCAGCGGATCGTATCCGGCCCAACGCAGGATGATCCACCCAGGACCCAGGAATGCGAACACCTCGGCGAACCAGAGGCCGAAGGAGGTGTTCAGCAACTGGATCGGAGCTCCTAAGCTGATCAACAGCACGCCGCTAACCGCGGCCGCGACGATCGCCAAGGCGAGCCCCGAAGTTCGGTGGTTCAAGAGCCTTTGTTTCGTGTGGTCGTCGGCAAAGATCAAGGCATAGTTCCGGTACACCTACGGTACGATCGGAATCCGCCTAGACCGCTTGGCGCCGGACGGCCGTTTGCGAGGCTGGAAAGCTCAAGTGATTGGCGATCCGCTTCGCCAAAGACGAAATGACCGCACGCCCGGAGGCCGGATCCGCGAGGCTTAAGCCCTGGTCCGATTCGACGAGAATTCCGCGGTCGAGGAAGAAAAGCAGGGCGTTCTCGACATTGGGGCGGGACAGGGATTCGGGCGCGTCCAAGCGACCGGCGAGAAACTCCGCTCGCGCGGTATCCAACGACGCGTCGACAAGAGCCTTGCGATCTACTGATTCTCTCGAGATCAAGTCTGCTTCGAGTGTCAGCGTAGCGGCCAGGTACGATTCCAGGTAATCGCGAAGGAGGTCCGCCAAGAAAACCAGCTGCGGCCGAGCGCGGGTTTGGGAAGGGACGTACAGGGTGGAGCCCTGATGCAGTAAGATTTCACGCCGCACCAGATTGTCCACCGCGGCCGAGAACAAGGCGTCGAAGCCCACCCCCACCTGGTAGATGAATTCGAACTTGAAGAGCCGCGAGAGGAACTGAGCATTGTCGCGAACCCGATCTCGGTTCGCGCTCTCGCCCTCCACCAAAAGCCCGTTTGCGACCAGGCTCAGAGGAGCCACCCAGTTCATCAGCGTATTTTTGTGAAACGCCAGCTCGAAGCGGCGCTCCTCCACCGGCAGGTACATCATCTGTCCCCTGGCCTCTTGCCGCCGGACCATCCCCTCCTCAACGAATCCCTCCAGCGCCTGATCGACTGGAGCCGGCGAAATCGAACGCCCTTGATCGCCGGCGAATTGCCTGAGCACGCTCACCCGCTCATCCAAATCCCCGGCCGCAACGGCCACACCCCGTCCACGCTGTGCAAGTAGCGCCGCGCTCGCCAAGGCCTGCGGAGTGACCGTGGAAACCCGGTCGATTCCGTACATGATCCGATGGGCTAACGCCCGGACGAGGGTCCTCTTGGAACGATCTGGAATCGGCTCTCCCGGAAACAAACCCCGAGCTCCCATGAACTTCGCCAGCGAAATCGGCTCATCGAAAGTCAAATGAATCCGACCGAAACGCGAGCGGAGAACCTTCCAGAGCGAAAGCAGGGCCTTGATATCCTCGGGGCGTTTTTCGTGGCCGGCTAGCTCTTTCGAATAGCTCTTGGACTCCGGCACTTTCTCGTAGCCAATCGACACCGGAACGAAGTTCAGATCGTCCCGAGCCCCCTCCAAGACGGCCTCCACCTCCCAGGTCAGCATTCCAAGCTTGGGGGTCAGCAACTTGCCGGTCCGAGATCGACCGCCCTCGGGGAAGAATTCCTGATGCACCCCTTCGCGCACCAGCTTCTTCAAATAAGCCTTGAATACCGCGGTGTAGACCACATCCCCCTTGAACGAGCGGCGCAGAAAGAATGCGCCGCCTCGTCGAAAAAAGGGCCCGAGTGGGAAGAACGACAGGTTCGCCCCCGCAGCCACCAGCGGCATCGAGTAGCCCCGTTTCCAGAGGACGAAGCTCATCACCAGATAGTCGATATGGCTCTTATGGCTTGGGCAGAAGACGACCGGCGCGCGCGCAGCCGCCTTCATCGCTCGATCCAAGCCCGCGTCGTCGACCTCGATTCCAGCGTAGATACGATTGAAAACCCAGCTGAGAATCGGAACGGCAATCGCCACCACGCTCGGTTCGAAGCGGGCGGCGATCGACTTTAGAGTCCTTTTCGCCTCCCGGGTCACCTGCTCTAGGGGTCGGTGGGTTGCGGCGGCCTGCTCTTCCAAGGTCTTGCGAAGCGTTCGATCTCGAAGGGTCTGCTCGATCATCCGGCCCGGGTGCTTTCGGGGTGGACCAAAGACCGCGCGGGTTTCTCGCGCCAGGTGCTGGTACAGCGTGCTTCGGACTTTGCGGCCCACCACCTGATCGGTTCTGCCTTCGTTGTCCGAGACGAACCGCCGTAGGTCGATCGGCTCGCCGACCCGAAATTGAGCTCGCTTGTAGTTTCGCCGAAACGCGATCAGCGTGTAGACGAAGCCGGGCGCTTCGGGGCTGCCGAAGACGTAGTCCAAAACACTCGGTTGCAGGCGTTGAGTAGCCTTCTCCCAAACGAAGAGCTCGGGGACCAAGTAGATCGGCACCGGGCTCTTGCGAGCCATTGCCACCAGCGCGGGAAAAGGATCCTCCTTGAAATCGCGCCCCTGGGCGCTGCCCAGAAATGAGCTTCTAAGGAAGATCAGCCCCGCGCCTCGCCGGCGTCGGGCATAGGTGAAGCGGGCTTCAAAATCACCGCGCTGGGTAGCTTTTCGCCAGGGCCGGGTGAACCAACGCCGCAGATTCACCACCGCGCGGATCGGCGGAAGCCCACGCCAGACCAATGTCCAGGCCAAATAAAGGTAGTTGATCCACGAAGTGGTGCGCATCACGTGGATGACGAGACCCTTATCGCTCAGTGCGGCAAGCTCCTTGTCCGCGTTGGTGGTGAAGCGAACCGTTTCGAAATAGGTGCTGCACAACCAACGGAGAAGTGGACCAAACTCCGTTTCCAGGGAGACCGAAGGTTCCGGGCTTACTTGCCGCATCACGGTCACTCCCGCTTACGCACCCTCACAATCGCCATATCACGATTCAAGTCCGGCCACGATCTTCGGGGGCGACACTCAGCGCGCGAGAAAGCCTTCGGTGAAACGCTTGAACTCGTCGTAAATGACGCGCAGCTCCGAAGGCTGGGCGAGAAACACGATGCGCAAGAAACCGTCCTGCGGACGAGTTCCGAAACCCGAGCCGTGTACGAAGAGAATTCCGGTGTTCCGCAGTAGCTCGAGCACAAATTGTTCATCGGTCGTGCCGCGGGGCAGCTTGACGCGGGGCATCGCGTAAAACGCGGCCGAGGCAGGAACGTAGGTGACTCCGCGAATGTTCCCGAGCCGCTCTACAGTCAGCGCCGCCCGCTCTTGCAGCGCCGCTCGAAATTGCTGCTGGTGGGTTCGGTCACCCCGCAGGGCCGCGACCATCGCATGCTGCATCGGGACCGGGCTGCACAGTCTTCCGTCCGCGAGTTTCTTGATCGCGGCGAGCACGTTGTCTAACCGCTTCGTGGCCCCAACGCTCAGCCACCCCGCCCGCCATCCCGGAGCCAAATAGCCTTTCGAGAGACTGCCGAAGGCGATCACCGCTGCCTCCGGATCGATGGTCGCAAGTGGCGGGACCGGGCCCGAAAACACCAGATCGGCATAAACTTCGTCGGACAGAACGACCAAGCGATGGCGGGTGGCGAGGTCCAACAAGGCCCGCTGGGTCTCGACGGAGTACACCGCCCCGGTCGGATTGTTGGGATGAATGACCACCATCGCGCGAGTCGCAGGGGTGATCAGCCGTGGCAGGGCATCGAGGTCCGGCTGCCAGCCGTGCTCGGGAGTGGTGGGATAGTAGACCGGGCGAGCGCCGATCTTCGCGAGCACCGCGGTGTAGAGCGGGTACGTCGGAGACGGTACGAGGACCTCCTCTGAGGGATTCACCAACGCGTTGAGCGCGAGGTCGATCCCCTCGGAAGCCCCGGAGGTGAGCAAAACGCGGTCGGGTGAAACGCGCCAGCCGTGCCGCGCCTGCTCTTCCGCCACCGCCTCGCGCCCGGCGAGAATTCCCGCCGAGGGGCCGTAGCCGTTATGACCGTCCGCGATCGCTCGCTTGAGGGCCTCCTGAAGGTGAGCCGGGGTTTGGAAGCCGAAGGCAACCGGATCGCCGATGTTCAGGTATCGAACCGTCCGTCCCGCAGCCTCGACCTTCTTCGCTTCGCCGACGATGTTGCGGATGGCGTAAGAAAAACCCGAAACCCGATCCGAGACGGGAATCGGATTGTGGGTGGCTAAGTCTTTCAGGGAACGAGCCATATTCAGCTTGCCTTAGGCGAAGTTGCTATCCGCCGCAAGCTGGCGAGATAGCTCTGCGATCAATTGTTGCATCCGCCGGTGATGGGATCCCTTCCAGTATATTCTTTCGCAGGATCGGCAGGTTTTGAAGTCGGTGTGTTGGTCGCGGATGCGTTCGGGCAGCCGAGGCTCGACCTCCGATCGCTCGACCGTCACCAGAAGTTCGTTGCAGCGCAGGCAACGCTGGAACGGGGAAATCGATCGCAACAGGTCAAACCGGCGAAGCACCTCCACCATTTGGTGCCGAGAGCAGGTCTGCCTGATCCAATACCCATGGGTTACGGCGCTCCGCTTGAGCAGATCTCGATCGCGCGTGAGCAGGATCCGTCGCTCCCGCTGGGCCACCCGGGCCAATTCGCGATCGGTAGAATCATTCTTGAAAAGAACATCGAAGCCGAGCATTCGCAGGTAAGCCGCCAAGCGCCCGAGGTGCACATCGAGTACGAAACGCGGCTCGCGAAGCGGCTGCGGGCGCACCCGGGCGATCGGTCCGATGTCGATCGACTCGAACACCGGGTAGACACTTACCCAGGCACCGTCGGGCACCGGCGCGCCGAAGTCGACCGACCGGCCGTCGAGTAGGACCAGGTCCACCTCGGTGTGAGGCACTCCGAGTGACTCGATCGCGTCCTTGACCGCGGGCCGACCGGAAAACGCGCGTTCGAAAGGGACACCCCTGTTAGCCGGGGGAAGGAAGTCATTGAGCTCCGCGTAGAAACGAAAGGTCGCGCGAGGCAAGGTCAATTCGGCTGCTTGGGGGCAAGGTCAGCGCGTACAATCTCGTAGTGGAGCACGTTCGGCTCCACCTCCAAGAGATACTCGCGATCCTTGGGGAGAATGACCGCCTTCTGGTAGTCCGGTCCCGCGAATCTACGAATTGCCTCGACCGACTCCCAGAGCGAAATCACGACGAACTCGGCTTTTCCATTTTCCGTCCGCCGAAGCATGTACGCGCCCAGGTTTCCCGGCGTCTCTCGGATTCTCGAGATGCCCGACCGATTGAGGTACGCCTCGTATTCGTCGGCCTTGGACTGCAGCGTGCGCCCTCGCCAGATGCGGGCAATCGCTCGTTTCGCCTCCTTCGCGGGAACCGGCGAGGGGTCGGCGGCAATCCCCGAAGCACTGAGCAGCACCGAGCTAAGCAGGGCAAAGGCGACTCGGGGTAGAGTAAGGCAACGCATTCGTACCTCCTTCGGTCAGGATTGACGCTTAGGGGTGGGCGCCCGCGCGCGACTGCTCCCAAACCGGACGATAGTCATAGGTTGGATAGAAGTCGGTCCGATAAGCGCCCCACGCTCCCTGCTCGATCATCAGATTTACCTCTCGCAACCTACTGGCAGGAAATCTGAGGGTCACCACTTGTCCGATGCCCATCATCACGTACCAGGAAACCACCTCCACGCCCGCGGGCGGAAACTTGGCACGAAATCCGGTCCTGTCCAGATGCGCGTTGATTTCCTCGAGCGTCTTGGATTGGTCATGGCGCAAGAAGATCGTCAGCATCACCCGGTCCGAGTCAGGTTTCTTTTCGGCCTCGCGGGCCGGCGGCCCGGCGCTCAGCAACAGCGGCAGCGCTGCAAGGCACACCATGCTTCTCATCGCAGCCTCCTTTTTTAGAGGATCAAGCCGATGCGGGATTGTAGAGCGAAATTCCTCGAACGTTCTCGTCGATCTGCAGCGGGTAGCGCAAAGAGGGAAGGGTGCGCTGTTCGCAATCGGTCCGGTCGCAAAGCCGGCAGGTCACGCCCACTGGAACCGCGTTCTCGAGGTTGCTGAGGTCGATCCCGTCTGAGTAGACAAGCGCGCGAGCATCGCTGATTCGGCATCCCAGGCCGATCACCTGAACCGGATGTTGGGCGTGGTATCCACCGCTGTCTCGATGGATGGTGCGGGCCAGGCAGAAGTAGGTGGCGCCATCCATCATTTTGGAAATCTGAATTCGGATCATCCCGGGGGTGAGGAACGCGGCGAAGATGTTCCATCGCGCGCAAACGCCGCTAAATCGCGGGAAGCGGATCCCTGACGCGCTAAACCGTTTTGAAATGTTTCCGGCCACATCGATCCGGATCATGTGGAACGGCACGCCCTCGGCACCGGATCGGCGCAGGGTGGTGAGCCGATGGCTGACTTGCTCGAATCCAACCCGGAAGCGTCGGCCAATCACGTCGATGTCGTAGCGTTCCTCGCGGGCAGCCTGGAGAAACGGGACATACGGCATCAGGACCGCGCCGGCGAAATAGTTGGCGAGCGCTACCCGCGCCAGCACCCGCGACTCGTCCGAGGTCAATTGAGGATCGCCCACCAGACGATCCAACGCGTCCTTCTGAGTCAACAGGCCGATCTGGTGCGCCAGCTGAAAGTGGCGGCTGCGTGTCGGCAATAGCTCAGAGAGGGTGAGATGCTTCTGCTCTGGATCAAAGCGCCGCAGCGTTCCTCGCTCGGTGCCGCTGCGAGCGATTCGCACCTGCACCCCCAATTGTTTCTCGAGATAGCCGATCAGATTGGAGTAGAGATCTTCCGGGTTGAGCTTCGCGGCTCGCCACACTTCCTCCGCTCCGGCCTCCAGCTCCGGGAAGTGGTTCCGGTGGCGCTGAATGAGATCGCTGACTTGCTCGGAAGGAAGATGGGAAAGGGTGGCGCCGGCGAGCTCTTCATCATCCGAAAGTCGGCTCGACAGGTTCTCCGCTGCTTCCCGCGCGCCTTGGTAGGCCCGGAACAGCCGCAGCACGGCTCGGGCCGCCTGTGGACTGGCGATCGACATCTCGCGAATCTCGGTCGAGCTTAGATTGTCGGCCTCAAACAGGGGGTCGGCAAAACCCTCCAGCAGATCGGCCACCAACCGCGCGTCGCCTTCGGTTGCGAATGTGTCCAGTTCGACACGAAAGGCCTGCGCCAGCTTGATCAACACCGCGGCGGGCAACGGTCGCCGGTTGTTTTCAATCAGGTTGAGGTAACTGGGCGAGATTCCAAGGCGCTCGGCCAGTTGAACCTGGTTCAGATTTTCTCGTCGCCTCAACGCCCGGACCTTTGCACCGAGCCGAGCTACTTCACCTGCCGGTGGCTTCTCCATCGCGCCCTCCAGATGATTGACAGACCTAACAACTTTACAGGTTGTAAGTTACTTCCTTTTACTGGCCTAGCAACAGGGGGAATTGTTTTCCCACGACATTTGACACAGTTTACACAGGTTTGACAGGCACTCACGCCCAGAAGGGTAGGTCGGCAATGTCGGTAGCGGTGGCGGATTTGGAGGCTCGGCGAAATGGAGTGGTGAGGCCGTACACGGACCAGGACGTGGATCGGCTTCGCGGGACGCTGAAGGTTGAGTACACGCTCGCTACAGTAGGGGCGCGTCGACTTCGCGACCTGCTGCAGCACCAACAGTACGTGGCTGCACTGGGCGCGCTGAACGCGACCCAAGCGGTGCAGATGGTGCGAGCGGGCCTGCAAGCAATCTACGTCAGCGGATGGCAGGTTGCGGCCGAAGGCAACTCGTCCGGCCAGATGTATCCGGACCAGAGTCTCTATCCTGTGGACAGCGTGCCCAACCTGATCCGGCGGATCAATGCCGCCCTTCAGCGTGCAGATCAGATCGATCACGCGGAGAGCAATTCGGGTCGGTATTGGTACGCTCCGCTGGTGGCCGATGCAGAAGCGGGCTTCGGCGGTCCGCTCAATGCCTTCGAGCTGACCAAGGCGATGATTGCCGCCGGTACCGCCGGCATCCACTTCGAGGATCAGCTGGCCTCGGAAAAAAAGTGCGGGCACATGGGGGGAAAAGTGCTGGTGCCCACCTCGCAATTCATTCGGACCTTGATCGCCGCACGGCTGGCGGCGGACGTGATGGACGTTCCCACCGTGGTGATCGCCCGCACCGATGCGGACAGCGCCAAGCTGATCACCTCCGACGTGGACGAGCGCGACCATGCATTCATTGACCGCAAGGGCCGAACACCGGAAGGATTTTTCCGCGTTCGAGGCGGCACCGAATACGCGATTGCCCGCGCGGTGGCGTATGCCCCCTACGTCGACATGGTCTGGTGCGAGACCTCCACTCCGGACTTGGAAGAAGCGAAGCGGTTCGCGGAAGGAGTGCACGCGCGCTTCCCAGGAAAGTGGTTGGCCTACAATTGCTCGCCCTCGTTCAATTGGCGAAAGAAGCTCGACGATGTGTCAATCGCCCAATTCCAGCGAGAGCTCGGCGCGATGGGCTACAAGTTCCAGTTCGTCACGTTGGCGGGCTTTCACTCGAGCAACTTCGGGATGTTCGAGCTGGCGCAGGCGTATCGGGACCAGGGCATGGCGGCGTATTCGCGGTTGCAGGAAGCCGAGTTTGCCGCGGAACAGTATGGATACTCCGCGGTCCGCCACCAGCGAGAGGTCGGCACGGGATACTTCGATCAGGTGGCGGAGATCATCTCCGGCGGCCAGGCTTCGACGCTTGCGATGAACGAGTCGACCGAGGCTCAACAGTTCTATTCGGAGAACGGCGCCTCGAAGGGCAACGGCGTCCGCAACGGCCACGAGACCCCGGCGCAGCGAGAGAGCGGCATCCCGGAGGCCGTGGTCCAGCACTGAGACGCTGCACCGAGGGCTAGTCTTGTCCGCCACTTAGGGAGCGCACCAGCGCGCCTACGACGGACTTGGCGTCGCCAAAGAGCATCAGGGTTTTGTCCAGGTAGTAGAGCGGATTGTCGATTCCGGCAAAGCCTGCCGCCATGCTGCGCTTGATCACCATTACCGTGCGAGCCTTGTCCACGTCGAGAATCGGCATCCCGTAGATTGGGCTCGTCTTGTCGGTGCGTGCTGCGGGATTGGTCACGTCGTTGGCGCCAATCACCAGCGCCACGTCGGTCTGCGGAAACTCGCCATTGATTTCGTCCATCTCCAAAAGCTTGTCGTAGGGAATGTCGGCTTCGGCGAGCAGCACGTTCATGTGGCCTGGCATCCGTCCGGCGACCGGATGAATTCCGAATTTCACGTCGATCCCGCGTTTGGTCAGCGCGTCGTAAAGCTCCCGCACCTTGTGCTGCGCTTGGGCCACGGCCATTCCGTATCCGGGAACGATCACCACTTTGTTGGCCGCCTCGAGGATCGCCGCGGCTTCTTCCGGGGTGGCGCTGCGCACCGGTCGTGAGGCCTGAGCCCCGGCGACGCCCGACGCCTGCTCCTGTCCAAACGCCCCGAACAGCACGTTGGTGAACGACCGGTTCATCGCTTTCGACATGTTCACCGAGAGAATGAAACCGGAAGCACCATCCAAGGCTCCGGCGATGATCAAGAGGTTGTTGTCGAGTACGACGCCCATCGCCGCGGCGGAGAGACCGGCATACGAATTGAGGAGCGAAATCACGGTCGGCATGTCGGCGCCCCCGATCGGGATGATCATCATCACCCCGAACACCAAGGGGATTGTCACGATCAGCGGAAACAGCTCGGTCCGTTCCGGATGCACCACCAGGATCGCCGCCACCGCCACCGCCACTCCCAAAACGCCGAGGTTGACGATGTTCTGACCCTTATAGGTGATCGGCCGCTGGGGCAGGATCTCCTGCAACTTGCCCGCCGCCATCAAGCTGCCGGTGAAGGTGAGCGAGCCGAGGATCACTTCCAACGACAGCACGCCCATCGTGAAGGGCGGCACGTTCGGAGCCTGCAAGTAGAACTCGGAGGTGCCGACCAGAGTGACGCACAGCGCACCGAAGGCGTGGCTGAGCGCGGTCCGCTGCGGCACCTTGGTCATCGCCACTTCGCCGAGCGGCACGCCGATGATCGCGCCCAACACCAACCCGATCGCGATCCACTTGTAGTCGACAATCCCCTGGTGAAGCAGGGTTCCGGCAACGGCCAGCAACATCCCCAGCTCACCGGCAAACACGCCGTGGCGTGCGGTGCTCGGGGAGCTTAGCCACTTGAGCGAAAGAATGAATAGAACGGTCGCGACCAGGTACACGACCTGGAGCAGCGTGTCGGTGGTGCCGGTCATGGTTTCTTGGTCGGGCGACTGGCCTTGAACATGCGCAGCATTCGATCGGTGATCAGAAATCCGCCGACGATGTTGCTGGTAGCAGCGACGATCGCGATCGTTCCCAGTACTTTCGCCAGTGTCGCCCCATGCTCGTGATGCCGGCCCGCCACGATCATCGCTCCCACCACCGCAATCGCGTCGAGGGCGTTGGTGAGCGACATCAAGGGCGTATGCAGCAGGGGAGATACTCGCCGGATCACCTCAAAACCGATGAAAGCAGCAAGGACGAAAACGTAGAGGCTCGTCAGGAGGTCCAGCTTCATTGTTTTGGCACCCCTTTCGGCTCCGCCGGTTGGGCTGGGAGCCCAAAAAACTCTCGCACCCGCGGGTTGACGACTGCGCCGCCGCGGGTGAGCAAGGTCTCGCGAATGATCTCGTCATCGAGGTTGAGCTGCAGCTTTCCGTCCTTGACCAGAAGGAGCAAAAACGCGCTCAGGTTGCGCGCGTACATTTGACTCGCGTGGTAGGGCACGGCGGTTGCGAGATTCACCAACCCCACGATCGTGACTCCGAGCTCGATTGCGATCTCGCCGGGGTGGGTCAGCTCGCAATTGCCACCTCGCTCGGCGGCGAGATCGACGATCACCGATCCCGGCGCCATCTTGGCCACCATCTCCTTGGTCACCAGGAGCGGAGGTTTTTTTCCCGGAATCACGGCCGCGGTGATCACGACATCGCTCTCGGCGATCACCTTCCCCAAAAGCTCGCGCTGGTTGCGGTAGAAGGTTTCGTCTTGTGGACGCGCGTATCCCTGCGCGTCTTGGGCATCCTTGGCCTCGATCGGAAGCTCGACAAACCTGCCACCCAGGCTCTGCACCTGTTCCTTTGCAGCCGGACGCAGGTCATACGCCGAGGCCACCGCGCCCAGTCTTCGCGCCGTCGCAATCGCCTGCAGCCCCGCCACTCCCGCGCCGATGATCAAGACCCGGGCGGGGGTGATCGTTCCTGCGGCAGTGGTCAGCATCGGAAAAATCCGCGGCAACTGATCGGCGGCCAGGAGGACCGCTTTGTATCCGCAGATCGTCCCCATCGAGGAGAGCGCATCCATGCTCTGGGCGCGGGTGGTGCGCGGCATCAATTCCACCGAAAACGAAATCACCCCGGTGGCGGCAATCTCTTCGACCGTTTCGCGCGAACCCAGCGGGCGCAAAAAGCCAATCAGCACCTGATCGCGGCGAAACAAAGGCAAGTCGGCTTTGCCCGTCTTGTCGTTCGAGCCGTAGCAGAGAACCTGCACCACCACATCCGCGGTGCGAAAAACCTCCGCCCGCTCAGCAACGATCTTCGCGCCCTTGGACAGATAGTCCGCGTCCGGATAACCGGCCTCCGCTCCCGCTCCCGCCTCCACCACGACCTGCAGGCCCGCTTTCGCGAGATTCGGAATTGTCGTGGGCACCAGGGCGACGCGCCGCTCGCCCGGAAAGGTCTCGCGCGGAACGCCGACAATCATCTGGAGTCCTCCTGGGCTGTGGTGGAAACGAGTTTGGGGGAACATCGCCGGTGGCGCGGTACCTTTAGGCGATTTGGATGGCAGATCAAGAGGCCTGGTTGGACCCGCGTCGCTTCAGCGACTGATCGCGAATCGCGGAGAGCGTTGTCGTGGGAGTGATCACCTCCTCCGGAAGGCGCAACTCGAGCAGGGCCGGTATGCCAGACGAAATCGCTCGCTCGAACGCGGGAGAAAACTCTTCCGTGGTCTCGACGATCTCTCCGAATGCGCCAAACGAACGCGCGTAGGCGGCGAAGTCGGGGTTGGTCAACTGGGTCCCGTACACGCGCCCCGGATAGTGGCGCTCCTGGTGCATCCGAATCGTGCCGTAGAGCCCGTTGTTGACCAGCAGAATGATGATCGGCAGCTGGTGATGCACCGCGGTCGCCAGCTCTTGTCCGGTCATCAAAAATTCGCCGTCCCCCACAAAGGTGACGACCGGCCGATCAGGGTGGACGGTCTTGGCGGCAACTGCCCCCGGCACTCCGTATCCCATTGCGCCACTGGTGGGTGCGACTTGGGATTTGAATCGCCGGTAACGGTGGAAGCGATGCACCCAAGCCGAGAAGTTCCCCGCACCGTTGACGACAATCGCATCGCTCGGCAGCTGCTCTCGGAGATGACTGATAATCTGCGCCAACTGCAGCGGGCCTTGAACCTGGACCGGCGTGTTCCAAGCGACGTAGTCCGCGCGCGCGGCCGCCATTTCCGTGGACCACGCAGGCGCAGGCGCTGGCCGTAGCTGAGCGAGGGCCGCGGCGAGCTCCGGCATGCTGGAATTGATCGGCAGATCCGGCGCGTACACCCGGCCGAGCTCCTCCGCACCCTGATGGGCGTGCACCAGGGTTTGCCGTGGAACCGGAACTTCGAACAATTGATATCCACTGGTCGTCATCTCTCCCAGGCGAGGACCGATCGCCAGCACGAGATCGGCCTCCTGGATGCGTCGAGCGAGCTTGGGGTTGATCGCGATGCCGACGTCGCCGACGTATTGCGGATGATCATTGTCGAAGAGATCCTGAAAGCGGAACGCGCAGGCGACTGGGAGCTGCCAGTTTTCTGCAAATCGACGCAGGTTGGCGCAGGCATCGACGCTCCAACCGCTGCCGCCGAGAATCGCGATCGGCCGTCGCGCCTCGGCCAGGAGCTTCGCCAGATGAACCATCTGCTGCTCGGAGGGTGATGCCGCCACCCGGTGGAAGTGAGGAGCCGCTGGAGCCTGTACCTCTTCGCTGAGCATGTCCTCAGGCAAGGCCAGCACAACCGGCCCAGGGCGGCCCGACGTCGCGGTATAAAACGCATGGCTGAGGTATTCCGGAATCCGTCTTGGGTCGTCGATTTGCGCCACCCACTTGGACAAGGGTCCGAACATCTGGCGGAAGTCGATCTCCTGAAATGACTCGCGATCGATGAAGTCTCGGCGCACCTGGCCAATCAAGAGGATCAGGGGAGTGGAATCTTGAAACGCGGTGTGGAGGCCGATCGAAGCGTTGGTCGCGCCCGGGGCGCGGCTGACCAGGGCGATGCCGGGCTGTCCAGTAAGCTTCGCGCACGCATCCGCCATGTTTGAAGCGCCACTTTCGTGACGGCAGACGATGAGCTGGATCCGATCTCGCACGTCGTAAAGCGCGTCGAGAACCGGCAAGTGGCTCTCGCCCGGGACGCAGAAGACCCTCTTGACCCCATGGCTGACCAGGCTCTGCACCAGAATTTGGCCACCGCTGCCGGTCAGCATCACTTGGCGTTCCATCAGCGCGGCTCCACATACCGATAGGTCTTCGCGTCCGCGGCAATCTTCGCCGGGTCGAAGCGGTTGATCTCGTCAACCAGATCATTGGTCAGCATTTCGGTCACCGGGACCTTCGCGCTAATCACCTTCCACTTGAGCAGGAAGTCCAAGTAGGCGTCGAAGTCCTTGATCGAGCTTTCGCCCCATCGCTTGACGCCGCCCGCCTCCAGCCGCCAGTGCTCCGCGCGAGCCAGAAGCGTCTTGACATCGTCGCGCAGCCCCTGCTCTTCGCTCTTACCGCTCGGCTTGGTTTGCGGGTAAACCTCGTACAGGATCTTCACCGCCGCCTCCGGGTTCGCGATCGCGAAGACTGTTCCCATCGCGTAGCCCTTGGCGAGCGTCACCGCCTGGGCGCGGTCGCTCTTTAGATTTCTCTCGAGCGCGAGGAAACCGTTCGAGGGAAACCGCGCGACCGGTCCTGAATCGAGAAGGCGCACCGGCACGCCCGCGCTTTCGATCAGCGCGTATTGGGTGTCGTAAATCGAAAGCGCAGCCACCTGTTCGCTGCGAAGCAGGGCCGCAGCTTGCGCGCCTTCGCCGACGACCACGAGTTGCGCATCCTTTTCCGGATCCAGACCATTCATCGCCAGCAGCCCGCGCGCGACCGGAACCCCGCCAGAGGCCATTGAAGCGACCCCGATCTTTTTTCCCTTCAGGTCTCGGATCGATCGGATCGGGCTTTGCTTGGGGACCGCGACTCCATAAATGTTTCCTTGGTACGCGGTGTAGAAGATCTTCGCCTTCACGCCTTGTTGGATCACCGTCGGAAGCGGCTCGATCGAGGGCAGCGAGTACGGAAGATCGCCGGTCGCGACCAACCTCACACAATCCGTTGAGCCGGCTACCGGCACAAGCTGCACCTTGATCCCGCCCGCGCTGTACCAGCCCATCTTCGTCGCAATTGCAAACGGTGCTGCCGCGGAGGTGATGGTCTTGGCGCAAAAGCCGAACTTGACCGTAGTGTCCGCCGACTGGGCTTGCCCGGCGAGCGCGAGGAAGATCAGCAGCATGGTGGGAAGCGTCTTGTTCATAGTGCACCTTTGATTGAAGCGGACTTGGAGGTCGCCTTTTGCGAGGCGTCCCAGAACAGCAACCGGCGGCGGAACGAGACCAGGACCACGTTGAGCGCCAGGCCCATCACCGCCAAAATGAAAAGAAGCGCGAATTCCCCCGCCACATCCATGCTGAAATTTCGGCTTTGGATCAGCATCCCGAGGCCCGCCTCCGAGCCTACGAATTCCGCGACGATCGCGCCGACCAGCGCGAACACCATCGCTACCTCCAGCCCTGCCATGATGAAGGGAAGGGCCGAAGGCAAACGCAACATCCAGAAGATCTGCAGCTGGCTGGCGGCGAGCGAGCGCATCAGATCGACTCGGTCCTCGTCGGCCGAGCGAAGCCCGACCATGGTGTTCACCAACAATGGGAAGAAAGCAATCAGCGCGGCGCTCACCACTTTGGACGTCAGCCCGAGCCCGAACCAAACCACCACCAAGGGCGCGAGCGCCACCTTCGGCATCGATTGAAACATCACGATGTACGGATAGAGGAAGTATTCAACGGTCCGGCTGGCGGCCAGCCCCGTGCCAATCACGAACGCGATGATCGAGCCGAGCGCGAATCCAAGCAGCGTTTCGGCCAGCGTAATCCAGAAGTGCTGAAGGTAAATGCCGCTCACCGCTCCTCGGTAAAGGGCAGCACCGACTTGGGAGGGCGGCGGCAGAATAAACAACGGGATGCGTAGTCCCCGAACGGCGGCCTCCCACAGCGCAAGAAAGGCGAAAAGCAGCAGCACACGCAAGACCGAATTGCGGTGCAGCCAGCTCATGCCGCGATCCCGGTCTTGGCGTTGAAGTGCGCGCGGATCCTCCGAACGATCCCGCCGAACTCCGGAACCGAGAGGAGATCGAGCGCGCGCGGCCGCGGAATCGTGACCGGCACGTCTTCGGTGATCCGGCCGGGCCGGGGCGTCATCACCAAGACTCGGTCTGCGAGAAAGACCGCCTCGGCAATCGAGTGGGTGATGAACAACACCGTCTCGCGCCGCTCAAGCCAGATCCGCTGAAGCTCCAAGTTGAGGCCTTCGCGGGTCATTGCGTCCAGCGCGCCGAAGGGCTCGTCCATCAACAGCAGCGCGGGGTTGTGGATCAGGCCTCGGCTGATCGCCACCCGCTGCTGCATCCCACCGGAAAGCTCCCAGGGGTAGCGGTGCTCAAATCCCTGAAGGCCGACCATTTCCAAAAGCTCGAGCGCGCGGCTGCGACTGTTCTCGCGGCCGAGCTTCTGCACGTCGACCGGCAGCAGCACGTTGTCCAATACCGTGCGCCAGGGGAAGAGAACGGGCGACTGGAACACGACTCCGATGTCCCGCCGAGGTCCGGTGATTTGAACGCTACGCAGCTTGACCTCGCCATCGGTTGCCGGAAGCAGACCGGCGAGGATTTTTAACAGCGTGGATTTGCCACACCCGGAAGGACCCACGATGGCGACGAACTCACCTTCGGCGACGTTGAAGTCGATTCGGTCGAGCGCCAGCACGGACCCGCGCGCAGTCCCATACTCTTTTCGCAGACCCTTTACTTCGATCACGTCGGCCGATCCCCGCATCGCGGCTCCGATCGGTCAGGTTACCAAGGCCACGCCGAAAGAATCAGGAATTTGAGCGACGGGCGGTAAGGCGCGTCAGCCCAGGCTTACTCTTTGGGGCCGATGTGCACGGCTCCGGGTTGCGGGTCGAAGCCTTCGTCCGAGACCACGGTCTCGATCGTCCGAGGGTCGTGCGAATGTCGTCGGATTTCTGCCAATGCCTCTTCTCCCTCGAGCAACGAGAGACCTCGCAGGCTCTCGGTATCGTGTCGCAGGATGACTTCGCCGTCTCGAATTTCCTGGACGTCTTCGTAGCCCAAAAGAGAATCCTCGGGGAAGAAAAGACCCTTTCCGACCAGGAAACTCGCAATGCCGATGGAGTGGACCCTTCCGAGCTCCTCGCCCTCGTCGGAGCGGACCACCATTCCAGGTCTCAGCATTTCCGGATCAAACATCGTGTCCTCCAACTCGCTTGTTGCGCTGACTGCTCGTAGAATTCAGTCACCCTGTAGAGAAGCACGTTACATCTTTTCTGGCACGGGAATTCCGAGCAGTTCCAGGCCTGCAGCCAGAGCGATCCGCACCGAGTCGGTAAGGGCCAACCGAGCGTCTCGAAGCGCAGGGTCCGAGACCAGGGCGCGTTTTTCCCGGTCCTGGTTTCCGGCCGTGTACCAGTGGCTGAAAGCAGCGCCCAATTCCAGCAGATAGCGGGCCAGCGTGGAGGGCTCGTTGTGCTCGAGTGCCTCTTCGACGGCCACCGGAAGGCGAGCCACCGAACGGACCAGAGCCTGTTCCTCCGGAAGCACCAACAGGCCCGCATCGAAGTGAGTCGGCGCGCCGCCTCCCTTGAGCAAAATGTTGCAGGCTCGCGCGTGTGCGTACTGCAGATAGGGACCGGTGTGCCCTTCGAAGCTGAGAACCTCTTCCCAGTTGAAGGTGTAGTCGGTGAGCCGCCGGTTCTTCAAATCCCCGAACACCACTGCCCCGATCGCCACCTGTTCCGCCAGAAGCTCGGGTTGGTCGGTCTGAATTTTCCCGGCGCTCTGATTCTCCAAGACTTTCTCGAGCGCCAGGTTCTTCGCCTCGTTGAGCACATCATCGAGCAGTACAATCTGGCCCTTGCGGGTGCTCATCCCATGAACCCGCCCAAATCCGACGTGAACGAGGCCCTTTGCCCAGGGTTTGCCCATCCGCTCGAGCACTTTGAAGAGTTGGCGGAAGTACAGCGACTGATCGGTCGAGACCACGTAGAGCGCCTGGTCGAAGTGAAAGCGCTCATACCGGTCGATCGCTGCGGCCAGGTCTCGGGTCGCGTAGAGGCTGCTACCATCGTTTTTTCGCAACAGCACCGGAGGCTCGTTTTCCGCGTAGTCCATGTCGACGATCAAAGCTCCCTCGGACTCCTTCACCCCGACGGTGCGGGCGATTTCGTCGATCACCGCGTCCATCCGATCCTGATAGCGGCTCTCCCCCTCGTAGTGGGTGAACTGGATCCCCAGCCGCTGATAGATCTTCTTGAAGTCGTCGAGCGAAGTCTCCCGCAGCTCTTTCCACAGCCGCAGCGCCTCCGCATCCTTCTGCTCCATCCTTCGGAAGAAGCGACGAGCCTGCTCATCAAAGGTGGGATCCTTTTCGGCGCGGGCGTTTGCCTTGACGTAGACATCCACCAGGTGGGCCATGTGGTGTTTGCGGGCGGGGTCGCCGTACTCGGAGAACCCCACCGCGACCAGGCCGAACTGCTTTCCCCAGTCTCCCAGGTAGTTGATTCCCTCAACCCTTGCGCCTTGGCTGGCATACAGATTCGACAGGCAATGCCCAATCACCGTGGAACGGATGTGGTGGAAGGCGATCGGCTTGGCGATGTTGGGCGAGGAGTAGTCAATCACCACCGTCTTTCCGCGCTGGGAGTCCCCGCTTCCGAAGGCGGCCCCCAACGTTCGCGCCTGCTCGAGCACTTCTTGGAAGAACGGGATCGGCAGAAATCGCGCATTCAGATAGGGGCCTTGCGCCTGGATTTGAAGGCCCGGCACGGACAGCCCCGTCGCCAATGAGGAAGCAATCGCAGCCGGCGCTTTTTTCTGGGACTTAGCGAGCGAGAACGTAGGAAAGCTGAGATCCCCATGCACCGGCTCTGCTTCCTTCACCTGCCCGGAAATGTCCTGCGCCGAAGCGCCCAGGCGTGCTGCAATCGCCTCGATAAAGGCGGTTCGATAACGATGGTAGACGGAAGGTTTCATCCCGGCTTCGCCGCGACAGGTTACTTTAACGACGGCGGTTCGCGTTCGGGAACTTGAGTTCGCTCAGGATTTAGTTCGATTGTGGGCCGCTTGGAGCTCACCAGGACGACGGACCACTGCGGAGACCGTGCCCAGCAGTTTGGGCAGATTGATCGGCTTCTCGAAGAATCCGTCGATCCGCTCCAGGCCCTCCCCAGATCCGGTCCAGCTGACCTCGCTCGTGCCGGAGATGATGTAGACCGGGACATCCGAAAGCGAGGCACTCTCCCGAATGTAATGAAGTACCGATCGGCCGTCCTCGCGGCTCAGCCGCAGGTCCAACAGCACCATCGCCGGGCGGCTCTTCTGGAGAATGGAGATCGCCGCTCCGGTATCTGCAACGGACGCCACTCGATAACCCTCTTGGTCGAGGACCTGTTGCAGCACCTCCCGGCAGTCGACATCGTCTTCGACCAGCAAAATCGAGCCTGCGCGCGGGGCGACCGGAGCGCTGACAAGCGCAACTGCCGCCGCGAACGCCGGGAGCGAGACCTCCATCGTGGTTCCCGACTCCGACGAGCTCTTGATCTCGATCTTCCCCCCGTGGAGCTGAACGACTTTCGCGGCGACGGGCAAGCCGAGGTTTCGGGTGTATTGGCGTGGCCGTTTGGGGATCCGATCGCGTTGATACAGCTCGAAAGCATGCTCCAGCTCATCGGGAGGTATCGGGTGGCCGTTGTCGTGAACAGAGAAGATCGCCAGGCCACTCTTCTGGGCCGACACCCGAATTTGAACCGTCCCCCTGCTGCGTTGAACGGCGCTCTCCGCCAAGTTCCCGAACGCCTCAAACAGTCGATCTCGATCCCCGCGGACGTACACTTCCGGGCAGGGCAGCAAAACCAATTGAACCTTCGCCACCGTGGCGGGGGCCGACAGGGTATTGACGACGTTCTGCGCCAGGTCCTTGAGGCCAAAAGGTCGCTCGTTGAGCTGCATCTTTCCAGACTGCAGGCGTGAGAGCAGCAGCAAGTCGTTGATCATTCTCAGCAGCCGGTCCGCGCTCCGCTCACAGGTACTGACGGCTTTGGCCTGCTTCTCCGTGAGCTCGCCAAGATTCTTGCGGCCTAAAAGATTCAAATAGACCTTGAGGGTGCTCAACGGATTCTTCAAGTCATGGGAAATATTGGAGATCAGGACCTCGCGGTTCTTTTCTAGGCTCTTGAGCCCGGCCACCGCGGTCTGAAGGTCCCGATTGCGGCGCACCATTTCGTCTTTGAGCCGAGAGACTTCCGATGCAGCAGAAATTTGCGAAGCCAGCGCCGTCAGCAGCGGATCTTTCGCAACGCGCTGCGGAGACAACAACACCAGGCAACCCACCGCCGTGCCCGCTCCGAACAGCGGCACCGCCACCGTCCCGTCCGCCCGGACAATCCGGCCGTCCGAAAAAGCCTTGCCTGCGACACCCTCGCCCGGCGCCACCGCTGCAATCCGAGGGTCATTGCGCCCGCGAACCGCGACGACCTCGAGCTGATTCGAGAGGTCGGTTTTCTGCAGCAAGTAGCAAGTTCGAGCGCGCGTAAGCCCTTGAACTAAGGCTAGTTGTTCGCGCTGCGCCTCCATTTCGCCCGGCGCGCTGGTGATGCACCGGGCCATCGCTGCGATTGTGTCCTCCGCCCAGAGCGGATCCACTGGGAGGGTGGGAGGTTTGGACCCCGCTGAAGGCCGCCGCTTCGGCAGCCGCGACCTCAGAGAGACGACCTTCGACGAGCTTGAAAGATAGTGCTTGGACATCGCGTCGCTATCTAAAACGAATCCTCTTCGCTACGGGAGCGACGAACAAGGGCCTGTTTGCTCGAGAACAGGTTAGCCCCGCTTTTTGACCAACCCACCTTTGTCTACAAAATAGGGGTCCGAAAGCAGGGCCTCGACCTTTTCCCGGTACCCCTGAACCCCAAATCCACTTTCGTGGAGCGCCGCCACGACCGCGGTCTGGACTCGCTTTGCAGTTTCGGGCGCGGTCAGCAAATGGAGCATCGGCTCGCGGGCCGGCTCATGCTTGAGTGGAGCCAGCGCCTTGAGGGCGGCGATCTTCACATCGTCCGACATGTCTTCAAGAAAGGGAACGAGCACCGAGGCGATCCGCGGATCGGCTTTGCCGGTGACGAACTGGATCAGGACCATCTTCTTCTGCGGGTCCCGCGCGTACTCTGAACCAAGTTTCTTGAGCAACTCGACGGCAATCCCGATCACCTCGGGCTCCGGCAGCAGCTCGGTAAGGAGGCGGATTGCCCACGAGCTTGCCTGGTCAGTGCGCCGCAGAAATTCGGTGATCGGACCGATCGCGTCCTGGCCAAAGCCCTTCACCAACTCGAGCACGTGCTCCTTTTCGTCTGAGTCAGTGGTCAACGGCTCCACGGTGATCGTAAACCTGGCCAGCAGGGAAGGCACTGCTTCGGGAATCTTCATGTCTCCCAGCTGAGTGATCGCCTTCTGGCGGACCGTCGGATCCCCGTACTTTTGAGTCACTTTTGCCCTGAGCTTTTTCGCCTTTTCTGGGCCTGAGCCCCCGAAAATGTCCAACAAACCCAAATTCTTCTCCTGGTTGGATGCTCCGCGCGTCAGGAGCTTGATGGCAGGTAATACACGCTTCAGAGCCGCACGTCTTCCCGAACATCGCGGGCATAGGAGCTCTTCATCCGCTCGGCCGCGGCGCGTGCATCCGCGTTGCTAGAGTCGGGAAGGACCACTTTCAGAACCAGGTACAGGTCTCCTCTTCCTGATCCCTTGAGGGATGGCACTCCTCGGCCTCGCAGTCGCATCTTTTTACCGGACTGGGAGCCCGGCGGAATCTTCACCGTGACATCGCCTGAGAAGGTGGGCACGCGGATTTCGCTCCCGAACATCGCCTCCGGGACGGTGATTGGGACTTCTAGATAGAGATCGTCCCCTTCACGTCGGACCAACGGGTGCGGCAACACCTCGGTTTCGATGAAGAGATCTCCCGGGGGGCCACCCCGATAGCCCGCGGCGCCCTGTCCAGCCAGCCGGACCTGAGAGCCGGTCTGCACTCCAGGCGGAATCTTGACCGTAATCCGCTGCGTCTCGGTGACTCTTCCGGTTCCACCGCACGTGTCGCAGGGCTTCGCCGCTCGGCCGGTGCCGCCACAGGTCGGGCATGCGCCGGAAAAGGACAGGGGTCCGAGGTTTCGCTTCGCCCGGCCCGTCCCTCCACAGGTGGGGCACTTCGTCACGGGGCCTTTCTCGCCGGCGCCGCCGCAGGTCGGACAGCGCCCCGGTCGGGTAATGGAGAGAGTCTTCTCGGTTCCATTGATTGCCTCGCTCAACGAGAGCTGAATGCGAGTGGTGAGGTCCTCGCCTCGCGCGGGTCCGCGCGGCGCGATGCCTTCGTCGGTGGAGAAGCCGAATCCGCCGGGGCCATCGCCGCCGGCACCGGCACGCCCGAACAGATCCTCGAAAAGATCTCCGAAGTCCGCACCTCCGCCACCCGCAAAGGGCCCGCCCTCGCCAACCCCCCCTCGGGCGGCCGCGGCCTTGTAAGCGCGCAGGGTCTCGGCTTTCTTCTCATCGAAGCCAATCTTCGCTGCGTCCTCGCCAAACTCGTCGTATAGCTTCCGCTTTTTGGGGTCGGAGACGACCTCAAATGCGGCCGAAAGCTGCTTGAATTTCTCCTCGGCACTTTTGTTGCCGGGGTTCATGTCCGGGTGGTATTTGCGCGCCAGCTTTCGGTACGCCTTCTTGATTTCCGCCTCGGTGGCGCTGCGCGAAACACCCAGGACTTGGTAGTAGTCTTCTGCCATGGGATCAAAGTGAGTCCATGCTCTCCTTATCAAAGCAACAGATAACCAGCGGCCCTGGTACCGCCACCTGCCGTTTCTCTGGAGACTTGCGGTGACGGGCCTGCAAGCTATTGGGGTCACGGCGGTTTTTGTGCTGGCCTCGATCGGCGGGGCGGCCGAGGATCCGAACTCGAGGTTGAACTCCGCTCGGGTCATTGATCGAACAGTAGCCTTGGTCGAGGGCAGGGTGATCACCTTGAGCGAGTTGGACTTCGAAGCGCGAGTCGAGTTGATTCAGCGCGGCGGGATTGCGAGCGCGGACGCCGCGTTGGACGACGAGGCGCTCGGGAGTGCGCTACAGCTCTCAATCGCGGAGTGGCTCGAGAACATCGAGGCCGACAAATTGCAGGCTTTCCCGGTCGAGGAGGGTGAGGTGGAGGCGGCGCTTCGACAATTCCGGAGTCGGTTCGACAGCGAACTGGACTTCTCTCGATTTTTGCAGCGGCACGAAGCGGACTTGCAGCAGCTTTCATCTTTGCTCGCACGACAACTGCGAGCCCAGAAGGTTCTAGACAGCAAGGTTCGGTTGCGGGCGCGCGCCTCGGATGCGGAAGTGCGAAGGTACTATGAGGAGCACCGCGCCGAGCTCGGGCCTAGCTTCGAAAAGGTACGTGAGCAGATTCAGGAGAAGCTCTTCCGCGAGCATTATCAGGAGCTGGCCAACGGAGAGGTTCGGCAATTACGCAGGGGCGCCGACGTGCGCCTGATTGCGCCGTTCGCCAGGGCGCTTGCGGCGCGCGAGGGACGACCGTGAGGAATTTGCAGCCGCCCGATCCTTTATCGTCGTTAAACATCCGGAGGATGACGATTGAGGATCTGCCCGAAGTCTCGGCGATCGAGCAGGTCGCTTTCCGCAACCCGTGGTCGACCGAGCTTCTTCGCCGCGAGCTATCGCACGAGGCGTCCACCATCCTCTTGGCCGAGGAGCTGTTTGCCGACGGCAACCGGGTCCTATTGGGCTTTTCGATTTTTTGGCTGGTCCACCGGGAGCTGCACATCCTCAACATCGCGACCGCGCCGGCCCATCGACGGCGCGGCGTCGCCAACGCCCTGTTGTCCGCGACCCTCGACCGCGCCCGCGAGCGAGGGTGTCTGCTTGCCACCTTGGAGGTCCGCCGCAGCAACGAAGCGGCTTTAAGCCTGTACCGCGGCTTTGGATTTCGGGCAGTGGGAATTCGGCCAAACTATTACAGCGATGAAGGGGAAGACGCGATCGTGATGGTGTTGGATCTCTAGCCAAACTTGCAGTGTTACCGGTTGCTTGACAGGCTGAGTCGAACCCTATAAACGAATTCGCCTTTTTGTTGGGCCCAGTGCGTCCCGTGAAACGGTCGTGGGCCGCACACTCTCCTGAAGTAGGAACAGTGAGTTCATGCCGACGATCAGCCAGCTGATCCGCAAGGGTCGCGAGAAGTTGAGGACCAAGGGCAAGAGCCCGGCGCTGAGGGAGTCCCCGCAGAAGCGCGGTGTGTGCACGCGCGTCTACACGACCACCCCGAAGAAGCCGAATTCGGCGCTTCGAAAGGTGGCCCGCGTACGGCTGACCAACGGCATCGAGGTGACGTCCTACATCCCCGGGGTAGGGCACAACCTGCAGGAGCACTCGGTGGTGATGATTCGCGGCGGCCGCGTCAAGGACCTTCCCGGCGTGCGTTACCACATCATCCGGGGGACGCTGGACTCGGTGGGCGTGCAAGGAAGAAAACAGGGTCGCTCCAAGTACGGAGCCAAGCGGCAAAGTTAGGAATTGTTGCGTCGTGCCGGCCACGGCGCGAAGCTTATTTAGGGAGTCAAATGCCTCGTCGTCGCGTCGTCGCCAAGCGGAAGATCTTGCCGGATCCCAAGTTTCAGGACCGGTTGGTCTCGAAGTTTGTCAACGATTTGATGCGGCGGGGCAAGAAGTCGATCGCCGAAGGAATCTGTTACCGCGCGTTCGGCTTGGTCGAGGAGCGCGGCAAGGAAGATCCGCTGAAGATGTTCAAGAAGGCGCTCGACAACGTCAAGCCGGTATTGGAAGTGAAATCCCGCCGAGTCGGCGGGGCCACCTACCAGGTACCGGTGGAAGTCCGCCAGGATCGGCGTGTGGCGTTGGGAATGCGCTGGCTGATCACCTATGCCAAGGCGCGCGGCGAGAAGACGATGGAGGAGAAGCTGGCGGGCGAGATTATGGATGCGGCCAACAACCGCGGAAGCGCGGTGAAAAAACGCGAGGACACGCACAAGATGGCGGAAGCGAACAAGGCCTTCGCCCATTATCGTTGGTGAGTTTTTAGGAGGATAGAGAGAGTAAAAGCCGTTTAGCCCAGGCGATGTTCTTTGACATTTCGCTCGGAGGGTGCGTGGGAGTGACGTCCCGGCAGGCAGGAGTTTCGTATGGCGCGTGAATATCCGCTCGAGAGATACCGGAATATCGGGATCATGGCGCACATCGATGCGGGCAAGACCACCATGACCGAGCGCATCCTTTACTACACCGGCGCCATCCACAAGATGGGCGAGGTTCACGAAGGGACCACCGTCACCGACTGGATGGTCCAAGAGCGAGAGCGCGGGATTACCATCACCTCCGCGGCGATCACCGCGTTCTGGACCCGGTACGATCAGAAGTACCGCATCAACATCATCGATACCCCCGGCCACGTCGATTTCACGATTGAAGTGGAGCGCTCGCTCCGCGTTCTGGACGGCGCAGTGGCGCTGTTCGATGGTGTGAATGGGGTGGAGCCCCAGTCGGAAACCGTCTGGAGGCAAGCGGACAAGTACAACGTCCCGCGGATTTGCTTCATCAACAAGATGGATCGGATTGGCGCGGACTTCGAGATGTCGGTGGGGACGATCCGCGAAAAGCTCCAGGCGAACGCGGTCGTGATGCAGTACCCCTTGGGCAGCGAGGAAAAGCACCGGGGAGTGATCGACCTGGTCCGGATGAAGGCGCTCGCCTTCGAGGATTCGGAGCTTGGGTCCCGCTACGAGGAGGTGGAAATTCCCTCGGATCTTCGCGCCAAAGCCGAGGAGTATCGGGTCAAATTGCTCGAGGCCGCGGCGGAGCAAGACGACCATCTGATGGAGAAGTACCTCGACGGTAAGGCGATCTCAGAGCAGGAGATCCGCTCGGCGATCCGCAAGGGCTGCGTGAGCCTGAAGCTGTTCCCGGTCCTCTGTGGATCGGCCTTCAAGCACAAGGGCGTTCAGCCGCTTTTGGACGCGGTGGTGGACTACCTGCCTTCGCCGCTGGACGTTCCGCCGATCAAAGGCAAGGACGCCAAGGGCAATGAGGTGGTGTGTCGCACCCGCGACGACGCGCCGTTCGCGGCTTTGGCCTTCAAGATCATGAGCGACCCCTTCGTCGGCACCTTGACCTTCATCCGGGTTTACTCCGGTCGACTGGACGCCGGCTCGTACGTGTACAACTCGGTGAAGCACCGGCGCGAGCGGGTGGGCCGGATCGTGCAGATGCGCGCCGACAAGCGGGACGAGATCACCGAGTGCTTGGCCGGGGACATCTGCGCCTGCGTTGGGCTCAAGGGCGCCACTACGGGCGACACGCTCTGCGATGAAAAGCACGTGGTGGTGTTGGAACGGATGGAATTTCCGGAGCCGGTAATCGACATCGCGATCGAGCCCAAGTCCAAAGCCGATCAGGAGCGGTTGGGCATCTCGCTGATGAAGCTGGCGGTAGAAGATCCCTCGTTTCGGGTTCGCAGCGACGAGGAGACCGGGCAGACGATCATTGCGGGAATGGGCGAGCTCCACCTGGAAATCATCGTCGACCGGCTATTGCGCGAGTTCAAGGTCGAGGCCAACGTCGGCAAGCCGCAGGTGGCCTACCGCGAGACGATCACCAAGCGCAGCGAGGCGGAAGGCAAATACATCCGCCAGACCGGCGGCCGCGGCCAATACGGCCACATCTACCTGCGGCTGATTCCCAACGAGCCTGGCAAGGGTTTCTCGTTCGAGAACGAGATCGTCGGCGGGGTGGTGCCGAGGGAATACATCCCCGCGGTGGAAAAAGGCGTAATCGAGGCGATGCAGAACGGCGTGGTGGCCGGATACCCGATGGTGGACATCAAAGTCGAGGCCTTCGACGGCAGCTATCACGAGGTCGACTCGAGCGAAATCGCCTTCAAGATTGCCGGCTCGATGGCTTTCAAACAGGCGGCGAATGCCGGCAGCCCGGTGTTGCTCGAGCCGATCATGAACTGCGAGGTGGTGACGCCGGAGGAGTTCATGGGCGACGTGATCGGCGATCTCAACAGCCGCCGCGGGAAGATTCAGGGCATGAATCCACGGCCGGGAGTTCAGGTGATCGCCGCGCAGGTGCCGCTGGCGCAGATGTTCGGATACGCCACCGACTTGCGCTCGCGGACTCAGGGACGAGCCACCTATACGATGCAGTTTAGCCACTATGCGCAGGTGCCGAAGCAGGTGGCGGAAGAGATCATGGCCAAAGTGAAGGGCGGAAAATGACATGAGCAAGGAAAAATTCGAGAGAACGAAGCCGCACGTGAACGTCGGGACGATT
>DAIQBK010000017.1:134833-139080 GCA_036781205.1 Myxococcaceae bacterium | reverse complement strand
ACTCAGCGGTTTGGTTGCGGGCCTGGCGCTCGGCGCACTTGCCTCGAGGGAGGATGCGGGCAAGCTCCCGATGCTGGTCGGCAGCACCCTGGTGGCGGGGCTGACCGGGGCGATCGGTTGCGCCCTCGCTGGGGCCATGGGAGTCGCCGGGATGGTCGTCGGAGGGTGTTTGGGCTTCGTTCCAGTCTATCTCGGCGCAAAAATCGCCAGGATGCACGCCTAGCGCGCGCCGGCGACCGAGTGCACCCACCTCTCAAAAGCGACACGATCAGAACGTCTGCGTCAGCCTGCCATAGAAATAACGACCAAGTAGATCGTACGCGGTCGGGTCCGTGGCCGCGGTGAAACCGTTGTAGATCAACGCCGGCGGTTTATCGAACAGATTGTTTACACCCAAGGCGAGCGTGGTTTTTCCAAACATGCTCTCGAGCGTGTAGCTCGCGTAAACATCGTAGACATCATAGTGTTTGACGCGCCGCTGGTACGTGTTGTTGACGAAACACAACCCGCTACCGGCGAATTGGCCGCTGGACGAGCCACATTCCTTGAATGAGCCAAGGAATCGCATCGTGATACCTGCGGCGAGGCCGCCGATGTTGTACCTCAAACCTGCGTTGAACTTCAGGGATGGATACACACCTCCGGTCGTCGCGAGATCGAAGGTCCCCTTCGCCTTGACCACCGTTCCATCCGCCAAAGTGCGATTGAACTTGTGCAGCCACGTCCCATCAAAAAGGAAACCGAACCGTCCATATTCTGTGGGCATGGCGTAGGTCAGCGCCAAGTCAATACCATCCGTCTGGTCCTTTCCGGCATTGGTGTTTGTGTTGATAACGTTCACAATGCGGTGAGTAATTGGGTCGCGCTGAATCAGCCCGCAATATGCCGGATTGCCTTGAACGTAGCAGGAATTGAGAATCGTCGAGACGCCGATCGTGGTGATGTTGTTATCCACTTCGACGTTGTAGTAGTCCGCGGTGATGGTCAGATACCGGAGAAACCATGGAACCACCACGATGCCTGCAGTAAAAATCTTCGCGGTCTCCGGCTTGAGCGCGGGATTGCCGCCGACCCGGGATCTCAGCTGTGTCTGGAGGTCTCCATTATTAGCTGCATCGCCGCACGCAGCAGGCGGCGGACCACCTCCCGCGACCCCTAGGCCCCGGCAGGGGTCCTGCGTGTTTGGGAACGAATCGGCCTGGCCGAGGTACAGATCGGAGATCGAAGGAGCGCGGAACCCGGTAGAATAAGTGCCGCGCACGGTGAAGTCCGGAATGACGCTCCATCGGCCGCCCAACTTGTAGGTGTAGTCACCGCCGAAGTTGCTGTAGTTGAAGGCCCGGATCGCTCCCGTGGCCTCCACCTCTTGTGCGAAGGGCAAACCACTAACGATTGGGACGGAAAGCTCGCCGTAACCCTCATTGACGTAGTAATGCCCTCTGGTGATGTCTCCCTTGTTACCGGTCGTGTTGCCCTGGACAGTGATCGGATCCGGAATGTTCTCGCCGGAGACAATTCGGTACTCATATCCAACTGCGAGTCCGATCGGCCTATCAGCCAATAATTTGAACAGCTCGCCGCTGGTGTTGAACTGGAAGGCGACCAGCTGATTGACGCCACGAGAAACGCCCGTATAAGTCAGACCGGCGACTTGGTCCGGCGTGATGCTGTTGGGTCCACCAAACAGGTTCAAAGGAACGCAGCCGGCGATGTCGCGGGCCGCATCGATACCGCAGTGCGGTACTCCGTTTGCGTCAACCCAACTGGGGCCGATCGCGTCTTTGAGGTTAGACCGGACGAGGTTTCCCTGTTTCACGTTTGCCGCGACGGTACGCCCGTAGTTTAAAGAGAGATCCCAAAACCATCCTGACAAGGGACCCGGCGCCTCTGTCGGTAGCGTCCCATCGAAGCCAGTCACGATTCGGATCGTATCAATGTCCTGCGTGTTGGTGCGGTTGCTGAACTCATTGAGGCGCTTACGCACTCCACCGCTCAAGAGATTCGTCGCACTCGGTCCCTGTTGAAACTCACGGCCAAACGGATTGTAGAAGTTGGCGCCAGAAACCGTGAGCATCTCGGTATCCGTGAGCAGCGGCTCCGCCGCGAGTTTCGTTTGCGATTGACGGTTAACGTAGGAGCCCTCGAAGTAGCCGCGCGCAAACCGGCCAAGTTTCGTGTCGCCAATGGTATAGAGCGAAATGCGCGTTTGTGGAGTCACGAGATAATTGTCCGGGGCAAAGTTGTACCCATCTCCGCCTTGCTGGGGGATCAGTGCATTGGTGAAGGGGCGCCAGCACTGGCCGGCAGTCAAGCAAACGGTCTGATGTTGGGGATCGGGATCGCGAATGAAGATGTTGGCCGTCGGGTAGGTGGTGACGAGGCGATTGTAGAAAGCGATCCTCGGATCGTTATTGGGGTTCGCGATCGTTCTACCTTTTTGCGCATTGGTGCCCAAAACGATCGTGCCTTCGGGAACGGTGGTGCTGCCCTGGCTGTACGGTCCGATCGCCCCCAAGGGCCCTCTTCCGCTTCCATCGTATACCAGGGGAACCTTGGAGAAATCGCGATCGCCTGACCACGCCGCGGTCTGTTGATAGTAGCCCGCGCTGAACATCAAGCTGCCGCGATCACCGGTGGTTCCGGCCGTCGCACTGAAGTCATAGATTTTGCCGTCGCCGTGGCTCGAGATGCCGAGATATCCGGACGCCTCCGCGCCGTTGAATCGCTTGCGCGTGATAAGATTGATCACACCGCCGATCGCGTCCGAGCCGTAGATCGCCGAAGCGCCATCCTTAAGCACCTCGACCCGCTCGATGACTGCGGTAGGAATCGAGTTCAGGTCGACAGAAGAGTTTGCTCCGTTTCCGCCCGGCACGAATCGGCGGCCGTTGAGCAACACTAACGTGCGCTCCGGTCCGAGGCCGCGGAGGCTGACCCGCGTCGCACCATTGCCGCCGTTGTTGATCGAGGTGTTGATCGCATTGCCCTGTTCAGGAAGCGTTTGAAGGAAATCGCCGATCGAAACCCGTCCACTTGCCTGTATTTCTGTCCTGCTGATCACTGAGATGGGAGCGGGCGTCGTCAGGTCCTTGCGCCGGATGCGCGTTCCGGTGATAACAATTTCTTCGCTCGCGCTTTTTCTCGTGGGTGTTTGTGAGGCCGCTACCACTTCGTCGGGCTGCTCAGGTTGGCCAACGGCGGCGGGTGGGGCTGCCTCAGACGTCGTGGGTGGTGGAGTCGTGGGTGGTGGAGAAGTCTGCTGGGCTCCGGCAAGCTGAGCAATGCAGAGCTGCGAAACCAGCGCTGCGGTGAAAATTCGAGTTGGAAGTGTCGATACCAAGGCGTCCTCCTGCGGTTAGGTGCGGCGATACATCCGGTTAAAGTCATCAAAGAGGGGAACGAAACTCGATGTGTCGTGGCGCCCAGCCTCTGAAGCAGAGGTCGCATGACAAGCGCAGAGTTGTAATGTTAACGCACGGGGAAAGTGCAGAACTCGAACAGCTCGCATCAGTTTTCTCCCGCCACTCCAACGGGTACCAAGCTGCGCGGCATTGAAATCGGCTCCCCCGTCAGGCCACTTCAATCCGTTAGCGTGTGAGCATAGTGCCTACATCGTTTGGCGGCGTCAAGCGGCCTTTTCTCGAGCGGCAATTGCAGATGTCCCAGGGCCGGCACAAACCAGCGGATTGGAACATCACCGCGCCTGCTTCGAGACATCCTTTTTGTCGAGCTGGGACCGAATCTGAAAATGCGGTAGGCGAAAGCCGTGATGGAGCGACTGTTCAGGCTGCGCGAGCACGGGACCACGCCTCGTGCCGAGCTGCGCGGCGGCATCGTCACCTTTCTTGCGATGGCTTACGTGATTTTCGTGCAACCTGGGGTGCTGTCCAGCGCCTGGAATGGACTTTGGCGCGGTGATGGTCGACTAGCTGCGTTTCGGCCGCAGCAGCCACGGTGCTGATGGGACTGCTGGCGAATTATCCGATCGCCTTGGCGAGCGGCATGGGTGAGAATTTCTTCTTCCTCGCGGTTGCAACTGGGTCGGTGACGGGAACCGCGGTCGGTTGGCGCGCGGCATTGGCCGCGGTATTCGCCTCGGGCGTTCTGTTCCTCGGGCTCGGCGCGTTTCGCGTTCGCGAGAGGATCTTCGAGGCGATTCCGAGCTCACTCAAGGACGCGATCGCTACCGGAATTGGATTTTTCATTGCGTTTATTGGACTCAAGGAGGCGGGACTGATCGTCGCCGC
>DAIQBK010000017.1:132490-134733 GCA_036781205.1 Myxococcaceae bacterium | reverse complement strand
CCGCCGGCCACCACCGGGTGATAATACTTGGCGCCAGAGTGCAGGACGTCAGGAGAAATGTATACGACCTGCAGCGGTGTCATCGTGCTAGCGGATATCGCATACAAGGTGGCGTGAATGCTCGGATTGTTCAGCGGATCGCCACGCCTCACGTTCGGTTCCACAACCCAGACGATCGCGCTGCTGAGGTCAGCGCCATTGCTGGTGATGACCGCGGTTCCCGGGCTCTTGAAACTCAGCGAATTGTCCATTGCCTCGAGCGTCAGATAGGGAGGTTGGGTAGGACCTTGCGTGCTGACTTTCGTTCTGACCACCGACGGTGGCACCGACGTCTCATCGCCCACCGCCCTCTTGGTTGAGCCGGTAAAGAACACATACGCCGTTCCGTCGGCATCGAGCATGAAGGCCGGAGTGGTTCGTGCCCGGGCATGATTGCAGCACGTTGGGCCCTCGGTATAGGGCCCAAACACGTTGAGCGGACCAGGTCGGGGTTGGTTTTGTCCATCCTCGCTTCGGTAGTAGGGGTGAAGCTCGGGTCCGAACAGCGATCCGTCTGCTGGCGGTCGAGTCGGATCCAAGGGCCGGTTCACATCCGCGGGAATCCAATGGCAGTCGGGCCGGCGATCGAGCAGACCGGGAAGGTTATCTCGATCGAGTAGATAGGCATTGCCTCCCTTGCCGCCGAAAGTCAGCAAATGCGGAGTGGAGGTACGGCTCGGGTCGATGTTGATGACCACCGGAGCCGTACCGCTCAAATCGGTATCCCAGTAGTCCATCTGACAGTAGTTCCAGGGCGTATAGGTACCCACTAGCTGCAGCACCGGGTCGGGCCCCCAAGCCAACAGCGATTCGCCCCACGTGCCGACCAGCGGCCCGTCGCGGTGAATGTTGTTTCCGGTGGTCATGTAAACGCGACCACTGCAATCGATCGCAGGTCCGCCGGAGCCCCACATGCCGCCGTTCGCCTGCCCACTCGACCGACCGCCGGCATAGGCACTTTGAATCGACGGCCTTCCGGTCGGCACGCCGGTCGCCATCGCCACCATGAACCCGGCTGCCGTGTCGTTGTAGCCGCCAAACGGCACATAAAGGAGCGAACCGTCCAAGCTTAGGTTTAGACCTCCGCGCTGAGACATCGTTCCGGTCGATTCGAAATGGGCTGGCCCGTTCTGGAGGATGCCCGGCGGAGCGGCGTCTCCCACGGTGCTGTTATCAACAATCAACGGCCAGCCATCCAGCACGTTGCCATTGGTGATATCGAGCGCGAACACCCGCCATTTCCTTCCTGCCGGCGCCACGTTCGTATCCGCGGCCACATACATCCTGGGTGGATTGGGATTGAGGTCGATCGCCGGCGTGCCGTAAATCCCCTGAACGATGCTGTCGTAACAGCACGACGCTGGGCCGAGATACTGCGACCAGAGAATGGTTCCCGGAGGAACAACTCCGTTCGGGTCATTGGCGCAGATCGCGTAGACGTGATTGGTATTGCTCGCCGCGAAGACCACGCTGAACGGGAGTCCAGCCAGGTCCGGCGTCGTCATCACCACCGTATCCACATAGAGGGGCGCTGCGTAGAGGTGCGGGGGATTGCCGCTGGCGTCGCCGTCCAACGGAGCGGTCATATCCCAGAGTACTCCGAAGTTGCCCCCTCCCACGTTGGCCGGAGTCAACAGCGTTTCGTTCGGATTCCAACCGCTTCGTTCGCGATCGCCATGGAACATCAGCCAGTTGACCCCAGAGATCGCTTCTCGAGAGGTAGCAAGCTTGATCTTTGGCTGCTCGGTGCAGGCGACCAAAGCCAGCGCCAGCGTGCCGCAAATTTTTCCCATGATTCCCCCCCAACGGCGACTGGTAAGGCCGCTATCAGCTTGAAGTGAAGGGAGGCAAGCGAAATATCCTTGAGAGTTAAGCGGTCGCCGCTGCCAACTAGCTCGATTGCGACTGTGCCGAGACTCTCGCCGGATTCGGAACGACCAGAACCGGGCAAGGCGCCATCCGCAGCACGCGCTCGGCGACCGAACCAAATACCAAATGCGTAAGACCGGTTCGACCTTCGGTCCCCATCACGATCAAATCGAACTTTCCCTGCTCCACGAATTGGAGAATTTCAGCGAATGGAACACCCGTGACCACGCGCCCATCGACCCTGATCTTGCCGCGGCTATCCGCCAGCTGCAGCCACTCTCGAAGAGAACGATTGGCCTTGTCCAAAACGGGTTGGAAGAACTCAGAAGTGACGA
>DAIQBK010000017.1:0-132390 GCA_036781205.1 Myxococcaceae bacterium | reverse complement strand
CGAAGAGAACGATTGGCCTTGTCCAAAACGGGTTGGAAGAACTCAGAAGTGACGAAGACTCGGCCCTGCGGCAACAACGGATTGGCATCCTCGACCACGTGGAGGACGGTGAGCTCCGCCTCGAATTGGCTGGCCAAATCCGCCGCCATTTCGAGGGCTGTTTTCGACGTCTCTGAAAAATCAACAGGACAGCAGATTTTGCGTGCTCGAAACATGGGCCATCACCGTGGAAGTACTAATCGAGCGTGGCCCAGTTCACATCATGAAAGTGAAGAGCGAGGGGCCAACCATCGACCAAGACTTCGACCGCAGGCGTCGCGAAACTTCTCCGAAGGCTGGGCAGTGTGGTTCCCTCGCCGCAGAGCGTTGAGCGGGTGTGACCTTCGGATGGATTTGCGCGTGTTATTTCCTGAGCATCTTGAAAGCTTGATTCCAGTTGTTGGCCCGAGCCGCTGAAAATAACCAGACCATACACATCGCTTCTAGGTAGCGCGAGCACTCGATCCCGCCGACGTCCACCGCGCCCCACCCAAAGTCTTTCAGGATACCCGTCACATTCTTTTTCGCCCCTTCAGCGTTGCCGCAGATGAACATGTCCGGCGGTCCGCCGGGAAAACTGGGCCGAAAGAAGAGAGCATTTGCGACCGTGTTGAAGGCCTTCACTACGTGCGCGCCGGGAAGCAGCCGCTGAACGTGCTCCCCAGCTGAATCGTTACCGCGGATCGCCAACTTGGGCGGCATTCCGCCGGAAAAGTCCAACGGATTGGTAGCGTCGATCACCACCTTGCCCTTGAACTTTTCCGGGCCCGCCATTTTGAGAGCACTCTCGTTCGCTTGGCCCAGCGTCGCCAGGATGACAACCTCTCCGAATGAAACCGCGTCCGCGAAGGTCCCTGCCGACGCCTTCGGGCCCGCTTCTTTAGACCAAGCGGTCGCCCTCTCATTGCTCGGGCTGCGCGAGCCGATCCTCACCTCGTGGCCAAGCGCGATGAAGCCCTTGCCGAGCGCCTGTCCAACATCACCGGTTCCGAGCACGCCGATTTTCACGTCTGTCCTCCTTCCGCGAGTTCAACCGCTAATCGGGTGTGAGCTCTAACACCCCCTGCGCGAAATGACCGCCCAACGATGCCCAACCGCGGGTCGTCGGGCAGGTCGGCACCTGCCCTTGAGGCTTGTGTGTCGCGCGAGCGGCGATTATCCCATTCCCACCTGGGACTCCCGTGGCCGAGCTCTTCAATCCACTCACGCTTCGAGGCATCACATTCCGGAACCGGATCTTCGTTTCGCCGATGTGCCAGTACTCGGCCGTCGAAGGAATGCCAAATGACTGGCACTTTGTGCACCTCGGTAGCCGGGCGGTCGGCGGGGCCGGCCTGGTGATGGTCGAAGCGACCGCCGTCAGCCCGGAAGGACGGATCTCCCCCCAGGACACTGGACTGTGGTCGGACGCGCATATCGAGGCGTACCGCCGGATTGCAGAGTTCGTTCGCCAGCGCGGAGCCGCTCCGGGAATTCAGCTGGCGCACGCGGGGCGGAAGGGATCCACTCGCGTTCCATGGAAAGGCGGCGGACAGCTCCAGTCATCCGAGGAGCCTTGGCAGACCGTGGCTCCCAGTGCGATTCCGTTCGGGCCCAACTATCCCATGCCCAAAGCGCTGACCGAGGAGCAAATCAAGGAAATCGTGAACCAATTTCGAGCCTCGGCGGTGCGGGCAGTCCGCGCCGGATTCGACGTGGTCGAAATTCACATGGCTCACGGGTATTTAGTGCATGAATTTCTGTCCCCGATCAGCAATCGGCGCGAGGACCGCTACGGAGGAGATTTCGAAAACCGCACTCGATTCCCGCTTCGAGTCGCCGAGGCGGTAAGGGAGGAGTGGCCGAAGCGGCTGCCCGTTTTCGTTCGTATGTCCGCGACCGACTGGGTCGAGGGTGGATGGGATATCGAAGAGTCGGTCCGTTTTAGCTCGCTGCTGCGCGAGCGGGGAGTGGACCTGATCGATTGCTCGAGCGGCGGCATTTCCCCGACGATCCAGATCCCGATCGCTCCAGGCTATCAAGTGCCATTCGCCGAGCGCATCCGCAAAGAGGCGAACATCGCAACCGGGGCGGTCGGACTGATTAGCGAACCCCAACAGGCCGAGCAAATCATTGCCTCCGGTCAAGCGGACGCGGTTTTTCTCGCTCGCGCGATGCTGCGTGATCCGTATTGGGCGCTTCACGCCGCGCAGGCGCTTTCGGTCGAGGTCCGTTGGCCTGACCAGTACCTGCGGGCGGTGAACTAGTTTAATCGAGCTCGAGGTTCTGGTAGACGCCTTTGGCGTCCATCACCGAACCCCAAATCTTATGGGACGCTTGATGCTCCGAAGGTCCGTAATTGATCGCCGCGCCAAGCCCGAGATCCAGCCCCTTGACGCTTTCCAAAGTGCTGACCAGGGTTTCCGTATTCAGCTCGGGTCCGGCGCGCTTGAGCGCCTCAACCATCAGTGCCCCAGCGATGTACCCCTCGAGTGAGACGAAGTCCGGCTTTTCGCCCGGCGCGTATTTTTGGAGCAGATCCTGGTAATGGAGCACCGCCGTTGATTTCGAGTCGGGCAGCGGCACCACCTGGGTGACGATCACGCCTTCCGCGTAGCCTTTACCCAGCTGGGTCAGCTCCTCCGCGAGCGCATTGCTGCCGACAAACGAGACGCTGGTGAAGATGATGTTCGCCCCCTTGTCCTTCAGCTTCATCACAAACTGAGCCGCTGCCTTATAGGTGGGCACCATCACCACTGCGCGCACGTTCGATAAGTTCCGGAGAATTTCACTCACGGCTGCATGCACGTCGGCGGTGTTCCGCTCGTATCCGACCCGCAGGATCCTGCTTGGGTCTCTCCGGTAGCGGCGCAGCATGCGCGCCACGCCCTCGAAGCCCGCGTCGCCGTACTTGTCGTTCTGGGCGAAGACGGCGATTTCCCACGGCTTGATCCGACGTACTTCAATCAAGTACCTGACCGCGGTGGCGGTCTCCTCGGCATAGCTTGCGCGGTAGTTGAAGACGTAGCGATCAGGCGGATCCTTGCGCAACAAGGAAGCCCCGGTGAACGCCCCGAAGAAAAGCATCTTCTTCTCGAGCGCGTAGGGGATGGCGACCGCCGCGGTCGGCGTGCCCACGTTGCCGATGAAGCCAAATACCTTCTGCGTCTCTGCCAGATCCTTCATTACGACCTGGTTGCGGCTCGGCTCATAGCCGTCGTCGAGCGAAACCAGTCTGAGCTTGCGGCCGTGGACGCCACCCGCCTCGTTCGCTCCGGCGAAGGCAATCTCGACACCGGTCTTCATCTGCCGACCCAATTCCTTTGCGGCACCGGAGAGCGGAACCGCCTGGCCAAAGACAATTTCTTTCTCGGTGACCCCCTGGACCAGCGGCAAAATAGACGAAGGCGTAACCGCTTGCGCTCCGGGCACCGGGATTACGGGCATCGCGTTTGCGCTGGTCATCTCAGGGATCGGCGCGCGCGTGCTCCAATGGAGGTAGAACGCCGCGATGGTTCCGACGAGAGTGACCGCGGCGGCGCCGATCAAAAGATTGCGCCGCATGCGCCTGTCATTTCGCCGCATCAGCGGACTGGTCGAGTGGCGGTTGAAGGTTGGCCCCTTGAGGGGCGGTTGCGACGACGACGTATTCATCGAGACCTCCTCGATTAATTCTTTTTTGGGCGTTGCGTGTCCGTTCGCCACCTGACGACCATCCTCGTCCTGTCGCCAGGTCTCCTCGAGGAGCACTTTTTTCCAAGGTTCAAAGATCGTCCGTTGGGGGGTTTTGATGTTGAGGTCCACCCGAAAGGCGCCGTCGCGCAGCTTCAAGGCTTCGCGCACCGCTTCCAACCCCTGACGCTCCCCGAACCGCGCGTCGACCAGTTCTCCCCGTTCGAGGTAGAAAACGCCGTCGGGCACTCCGGGGCGCGCCGACTTGACCCTGACCGCGACAGTCTCCCGCTTGAGGCAGTAGAACTGGATCAGGTCGACGAACGGCGTCTCCGCAAGATTCCCCGTGAGTGCCAAACCCAGTCCTCAGGTTAGGGCCAAAGCGTATTCGTTACTGTTTTGGGTTGGTGTGGTTGAAGTAATTCTTACCGAATCAGCGTGACATCTTTGAGTTTTTGCATCAATGAGTCGGCCCTTACCCCGCGTCGTTGGCGCAAGTGCGTTTCTACCCCATCACTAAGTAACGGGAGCCTCCCGGCCGCTGACAGAGCACATCCGCTCACATTCCTCGTCACCCGCCGGAGCCCCGGCGCTACAACTTAAAGGTGTTGATCGCCATCTCCGCGAGTCGCGAAGCGATCGCCAAGGAGGCGGTCGCCGCCGGCGACGGGGCGTTAAGCACGTGAATCGCCTTGGGCGTCTGCAGCAGCCGAAAGTCATCGACCAATGAGCCGTCGCGCGCTACCGCTTGGGCGCGGATCCCGCATCCCCCGGGTTTCAAATCTTGAGCGCGGATGTCAGGCACCAGTCGTTGGACGCCTCGAACGAAGGCGCTCTCCCGAATGCTTCGCCGCATTTCCGAACCGGCGGTTCTCCAATATTTTCGCGCCATCCTCCAAAATCCTGGATACGTCACAAACTGCAGTACATCGCGAATGCTGATCGAACGGCTGCGGTATGCCTCTCTGCCCATCGCTAGCAGCGCGTTGGGGCCCGCGTCGACTTCACCATAAATTCTGCGCGTCAAGTGAACCCCGAGAAAGGGAAGCTGGGGATCCGGCACTGGATAGATCAGTCCTCGAACCAGCGCCGCGCCTTGCGGGGAAAGCCTGAAGTACTCTCCCCGGAAAGGAATGATCTCCACATCGGGAGTCATTCCCGAAAGCATCGCGATTCGATCCGCTTGCAGCCCGGCGCAGTTGATGAATGCGGCAGTGGTCAAGCCGCTTGCGACCGAATCGAGCCGCCAACCCGACGACACGTCGCGAATGCGCTTCACCGGGAACTGATTGAGGATGGCTGCCCCGCGCGAACGAATATCCTGCGCCAATTCGCGAGCGACGCGCTGGAAGTCCAGGATGGCAGTGCTCGGGCAGTGAATGGCTCGGATCCCGGATGCATGTGGCTCGATCGCACGTAGTTGCTGAGGCTCGAGCATTTGTACTCCCGGAACCCCGTTCGCCAATCCTCGTTGGTAAAGGTCGGCCAGGATTGGCAGCTCGGCCTCTTCGGTGGCGACAATGACTTTTCCACAGCGGGAAAACGGCAGACTGCGTGCCTCGCAGAGCTCCGCCATCCGCCGGGCGCCCTCCACGCACAGCTGCGCCTTGAGCGAGCCGGGGCGATAGTAGATGCCCGAATGCAGCACGCCGCTGTTGTGTCCGGTCTGGTGCTCTCCCAGTTGGCTTTCCTTCTCCAGCAGCGCCAAACGCAGCTGGGGCCGGCGGTTGAGGAGCTCGTAGGCGAGTGCAACCCCGACAATCCCACCGCCGATTACCGCCACATCGTAGTGTTGCCCGATTACTTCCATGACGAGGCGCGATTCATCGCACAACTATACGGCGAACCGAGGGTCGCAAATGCAGCAAATTGGAACCTTCAATAACGAGGTGCGGCTTCACGTAATGCGGCGGGTAATTGAAACCGGTCGCGTTCCGCTCATGAACGAAACGGCACTTGCGCTGGGCCGAACGCCGGCGGAAGTTGCGCTCGCACACCGACAGCTCGCCGAAAGGCATGTATTCGTGCTCGAGCCCGGGAGTTCGGAGCTACGAATGGCGAGTCCCTTCTCGGCGGTTCCGACTGGTTTCGAGGTTCGGATTGGGAACCGCAAGTGGTGGGGAAACTGCATTTGGGACGCAATGGGGATCGGCGCGGCGCTCCACGAGGAGGCCCACATTTCCTGTCGCTGCGCGGACTGTGGAGATTCTCTGTCGCTCAGCGTGAGCGGACCGACGGTGTCGGGTGAGTCGGGGCTCGTTCATTTCGCAGTTCCGGCCGCCAAGTGGTGGGACGACATCATCTATACCTGATCGACGATTCTTCTCTTCCGGTCGGAAGAGCACATTCAGACTTGGCGTGAGGCCCGATCGCTTACCAGGGGCGGAACGATCTCACTTCCGCAAGCCGCGGAATTGGCGTGGATCTGGTATCGGGATCGACTTGAGCCGTCCTGGACCCGAAAGAGCGCCGATGAAACACAATCGATCTTCGCCGCCCTCGGGCTTGTCGGAGAATTCTGGAAGCTCCGCGTCTAGCGACTGCACGCCAAAGCTCGGAAATTTTGTTCTCTGTGCCGCGTTGGCCTGACAAGAGCATAGCCGACTCGTCACTCCTCGATTGCCGCTTGGGGGAACTAGCGATGAGACACATTGTCATTGCCGCATCTTTGGCGGGCGTAGTGATCGCCACAAACAACAGCCGCGGAGCAACTGATTACGAGCTACAGGAGCAAGCGATCCGAGCGATCGGCCCGGAGTTCAGTGCGAACTGCTTTTGAACCGCTCGGATGCGCGGACCTGCGCGCAGTTCTGGGCCGACGACGGCAGCCTAGTCACACCTGACGGAACGCGGGTCGATGGTCCAGAGGAAATTCAGAAGCTCCTGGCTCGCGATCTCACCAATCTGTTCAAGGGGTCGAGGTCTCAATGCACGATCCAGACGGTGCACTGGCTCAGGCCAGACTTGGCATTCATCGACATGGAGCACGCGCTGACGGGGCTGACTCATCCAGATGGCGGGGCGATACCGGCTCAAAAGTTACAGTACGCCGCCACGGTGGTGAACCGAGCGAATCGGTGGATGTTCATGGACGTAAGAACCTACGTTGTGCTGCCGCCGCCTGAACGTCGGGCCGTGGATGGTTGCGGGAACCAGGTGCTCACGCTGATCGGTCGCCCGCTGGCATTGCCCGGCGCGAGTGGCGAGCCGATCGTGATGGATTACCTGGCAACCGATCGCAGCTCTGGCCGGATATGGGTTCCGGCCGGCAATACGGGGAGCGTGATGGTGATTGATGGGCAGAATGGATCAATTCGTCGCATCGATGGTTTCAAAACGCTCGAACTGGACGTCCTCGGCGAACGCTGGAAGGTAGGACCTAGCGCCGCGGCCGTTGGAGACGGAGTGGTCTACGTCGGAAACCGCGGCGACTCCAAGATCTGCGCGGTGGACTCAAACTCGCTCAAATCCGGCCGATGCATCTCGGTCGGCCCAGCATCCGGTGGCCTGGCCTCGTCCGCAGATGGCATCGCATATGTCGCGTCGACCAAAGAGCTGTGGGTCACGTTGGGTGCTCCGGGTCTAGGCTTCATACCCAGCTGGCGTGGACTGCTCGTGTACGACGCGCGGGTTCCCAACGAACTCCGGTTGAAACACCGAATTCCGATTCCGGGGGTCGCTGAGGGTTACGCCGTCGACGAGCGACGTGGAATCTTCTACACCAACCTCGAAGAGCAGGACCGCACGCTGGGCATCAACGTCCGTAACCATCGGATCGTTTTCAATGCCAGCGCAGGTTGCGGCAAAGAGGGTCCCCGTGGCCTCGCACTAGACGAGGAGCGCAATTTCGTTTTCGTGGCATGCACCGATCGGATCAACACCTTGGACGCCGGTCACGCGGGCGCCAAGCTTTCGAGCTTCGAAGCAGGCACCGGAATTGACAACATCGATTATCTCGGCGCCAGAAAGCAGCTGTACGTTGCCGCAGGTAAGTCCGCGTTGCTCACTGTCTTCGGTGTGGACGATCGCGGAGAATTGATAAAACTGGCCTCCGCGCCGACCGCAAAGGGAGCGCGCGTCGTAGTCGCCGACGCTCGGGGCACGGCGTACGTTGCCGACTCGTCGGGTGCCAGGATTATCGAGTTCGAGCTACAGCCAAAAGCACGCTAGCGCAACGTCAGACGAGCGGCGACTTGCTCTGCCTGTGCAATCAATTCGCGCATCAGCTGCCCGGCCGGCTTCGCCGTTGCCATCGGGGCCCCCTGCCCCGCCCACATCGACGCGAACTCGGGTCGCTCTTGTCGGACCGCAGCCTGTCGAATCTCCCCGGTCAGCGAGTTCTGGTACGGGTACGGGAGGATGGCTCCGGCTTTTTCGATTTCCGTCATGAACTGATTCGAAAAGCCGCGCACCATTTTCCCCGAGAAAGCGCGGGTGAGCCGAGTGGGATCCTCCGCGTATCGCGCGAGCATCGCCTTCTTGTGTAGCGCGTGCGCCCCGCTTTCCGGGCAGGCCAAAAACGCGGTTCCGAGCTGGACTGCGGCCGCACCCAGCGCGAGTGCGGCTACGATCCCGCGGCCATCCATGATGCCTCCCGCTGCTACTACCGGCACGCGAACGGCGTCGACCACTTGCGGAACCAGCGCCATCGTTCCAATCAGCGCGCGCTCCGGTACTACAGTGAACGTACCCCGGTGACCGCCGGCCTCTGCACCTTGGGCGACCACTGCATCGACTCCGGTCGCCTCGAGTAGCCGCGCCTCCTCGACGGTGGTCGCCGATCCGAGCACGGTCGTACCGAGCTCGTGCAACTCACGCACGCGCCTCTCGTCCAGAGAGCCAAAGGTGTAACTAAAGACCGGAACTCGCTCCTCCTTAATCACCGCCAGCTGCGCCTCGAAGTCCGGCGGCGCGCCCAGACGGAGAGCGGCAGTTAGGTGCAGCTCGCGCCGTATTGGCTCGAGAGCCTTGGCCGCAGCCTGCACCGCGGCCTCGGTGGGCGGCTCGGCGCTGCGCTCAGGGATGAACAGGTTCGCTGCAAACGGCCGGTCCGTTCGGGCTCGGATTTCGCGAATCGCGGCACGGATGGCATCGGGCGTCAAGTAACCAGCGCCGAACGACCCCAGACCGCCCGCCTCGCAGACTGAAGCGACCAGCTCCGGGGTGCTCGGACCTCCAGCCATCGGGGCAAGAATGATGGGGTAGTCGATCCCAATCCGCTTCGCCAAGATCTTAGGCCACATGGAGCCACCATGCACTGGGCGGTGGCCCCGCCGCAAGCATCGCGACCTTCACCTAAGGGGGTTTACTTTTCGTGGTGCCATTCACACCTTCCGCAAGGCCGTCGTGTAGTCGGGAGGTACACCAGTGAGCTGGGAGCGCTCGAAGGGGGTGGCGACGGCGGGTGTGGCCCTCGCCGTGCTGATGTTGGCTGTCACCTGTGGCCCGTCCGGGGACAAAGCAAGCGACTCGATTCTAGAGACCACGCGCACGGATGGCGGAGATGCCCGTCCGGATCCGGGATCCCCCGATGGGGGCAGGCCTGATGGTGGCACGCACGATGGGGGTGCTCCGGACGGCGGTCATCCAGACGGCGGGCACTCAGACGGGGGAATCATTCAGCCCGACCTGAGCGGTTGGACTTTCTATGGGATCGCAAACGGTGGACCGCAGACGGTCTTGGGAGTCACCGCAGATCAGGGAGGAAACATCTGGGTGGCCGGAGGTGAAGAGGGTCTTTTCCTGCTGAGGCCCCAAAGCACGCGCTTCCGTCGTTTCACCATGGACGACGGGTTGAGACCTTACGGGTATCTGCCCGACGGCGGAGATCCAATCGGAGAAAAGTATCTCAATGTCTTGTCGGTGGCCGGAGGTGCTCCGGGCGTAGTTTTTGTTGGCTATGATGGGAAACCGCCGCCGCCAGACCAGCTTCCTTGTGAACAGAATTGGGACGATCCCGATGAGTCCCGGCAGGATCCCAACATCTACAAGAGTGGAGACGCGGATCGGGTAACCCTGAGTGGTGACAGGATTTCAGTCGTCCACTACGACATTTTTTCCGGACCGAATCAGGTGCCCGCCGAGCCGCGCGGACGAGAGCGGCTGTGCTCCATTTATCGAATCGTCTATGACCCGACGACCCACAGCGTGTGGTTTGGCGGAAACCATGGATTTGCGTGGGGAGATCCCACGCACCCGGAAGATCGCACCTGCAATGGCGACCCTCGCTGTTCAGGAGTGCTCGAGCACTCCCATCCGGCGTTCAATTGCTGGTCTGACGAGACTCGCACCCACGTCTGGTTTTGCACCGACGCGTATCTCGGAATGGGAGTGAATTCCTTCGGGGACCTGTGGGCGGCAGGCAGGGAGCGAACCACAAAATTCCGATACGCGACCTACGGCAACAATTTTTGGCGGGCGCAGGCCGAGACGGAGGATTCGCACAACTGGAGCGACCGCTTCGATATCTGGCCGGACTTGGTGACCGAACCGGACATTCCCACTCCGAGCGAGCGCGTGGACGATTACGTCTCGGACATCGCGGTGATGCCCGACGACAGCGTGTGGATCGGCTCCTCTCGACATGGAATGGCTCATTTTCGAATTGGCGGTCCGACCCAGTACCGCCTGGACACGGTGATCGATTCGCAAGGAAGAGTCACCGGGTTGGAACGCGATTCTCGGGATGGCTCACTCTGGATCGGTTACGCCAGTGGTGGATTCGCTCGCTTAATGCCGAACGGGGATTACCTCCCCTACGACGCCCGGCTCTTGGGTCCCGAGATTGTTCGCGGAAGCATCCCAGACATCCAAAGCGACTACTTCAATGGGCATCGGCGCATTCTGGTGGCCTTCAAGAGAACCGGCGCGATCGGGATCTTCACCGGCGACTGAACGAACCCACCGGTCATTGTATCCGTAACACGCCTAGGTCGAGTCGCACCTGGCTCCAAACCGTACAGTGGGCCAAGCCCTCGCACCGCGATATCAGCGGGTACCTTTGCCAATTCGCAAACATGCGCCTGTAACCTGCGATGGGTAGACTGACAGTCGAGCTCCACCCGTCCAAGTGCAACTGCCATCCCGCCGAAACGAACGACGGGGGGTTGTTCTCGTCGACAAAATCGAAATTGAGCTCCGATATTTTGAACTCATCTCCTTGTGGTGCGAAGTCGACCGTCAAAACATCATCTCGATGGAGGATGGGCGGCAGAGATCTAATCGTGGCGTTCACCGTTGCATACCAATCCGTCGACTCGAGCAATAAAGAAGCAGATGGGTCACTCACGACGAGAACATGCTTTCCGTCAACATTCGGTGGAATCCTGGTATCACGAGGCAAACTGAACCCGGGAAACTTGCACTGATATTCGTCTTTGTCGTGGTCATAGTTGCCCTTTCCACCACTCTCTTCCAAGTGGAGCGCTACTCCATTGACGGTCGCCTGTAGCTCGGAAAACGTGCCGCACTTCGAGCCCCCGGAGTAATAAAGAGACACCCCGCCGGCCGCTGCGTAAGAAGCATAGGCAAGGAGATACTTCGTGGGCATCTCCCGTAACGTCATCGGTCCGAATCGTTGTTCGCCGCAGCCCATGATGAACAGGCACAGCATCGACGCGAATACGAGGACAAACGTTCGGACATTTGTGTCGCGGTTCGCCACTTCTCGACACGAAACTCTAATGGCTAATGTCTGTTTCATCGTCCCCCACTCCTGCGGCCACAGCTCTTCTGTGCAAACGTCGCACCACTTTAAGTGAAGAGAGGCGGCGTTGCCGGCGAGTCCTCATGCCTCGCCTGCCGACACGGTTGTCGTTTCCCTGTCTAAGCAAGCGTATTAGGTACGTTTGTTTGCTAAGGGAATCGTGGCGGAAGGCTGAGTAGGTACATTCCCTGGCTTGCGAGGGGTCACTTTGAATCTTGAACCAGCCGCAAATGGCTCCGTTCCGCCCAATTCAACGGGAGGTCAGGGGGCGAGATCGCGCTGGAGATGGCTCGTCCGGGTGCTGCTGGGTGTCGCCGCACTCGGCCTGGTGCTGGCAATCTCAATCGCGATCTGGGTGCGCTTTCAGCTCGCGCGAAGTTTGCCGCAGCTTGACGGTGAGAGGTCACTGCCTGGACTCGCCGCAGCCGTTCGCGTGGAGCGCGACAACCTCGGTGTCCCAACGATTCGCGGTGCCAACCGCCTGGATGTGGCGCGCGCCCTCGGCTTTCTCCATGGACAGGACCGCTTCTTCCAGATGGATCTGCTTCGGCGTTCGGCCGCCGGTGAGCTTTCCGAGCTGTTTGGCCCCGCAATCGTTGCGCATGACCGAAACATGCGCGTGCACCGCTTTCGATCCATCGCCCGTCACGTTGAGCAATCGGCTTCGGCTGAGGAACGAGCGCTGGTCGACGCGTACGCCGCCGGAGTGAACGCGGGTCTGTCCGCTCTCGGCTCAAAGCCGTTCGAATACCTTCTACTGCGAGTCGACCCGGTGCCGTGGCGCCCGGAGGATTCCATCCTCGTGGTCCTCGCGATGTTCACCCAGCTTCATGACACTTCGGGTCGCCGCGAATCGAGCATCGGCGTGATGCACGATCTACTGCCTCCGAAGCTCGTGGAGTTCCTGCTTCCAACCGGAACGGAATGGGATGCGCCGGTGATCGGAGAGCCCGTAGCACAGCCCCCGGTGCCCGGCCCCGACGTTTTCGATCTGCGAACCGCGTCCGCTCCGGCGCTGCCATCTTTGCTGCGGCTCGGCGAAATGGAACCCGCGGAGCAGCTCGAAGCGCTCGGGAGCAACAACTGGGCGGTCGCGGGAAGCCATTCCTCGACCGGACGAGCGCTGCTCGCAAACGACATGCATCTGGGCCTCAACGTGCCCAACACCTGGTACCGAGCCACGCTGATCTGGCCTGCCGAGGGTGGGGGCGAAACATGGGTATCGGGCGTCACCCTACCCGGTACCCCGGTGGTGTCCGTCGGCAGCAATCGGCATGTGGCCTGGGCATTCACCAACAGCATGGGAGACTGGAATGACCTGGTGGTGATCGAAGCCGATCCGGCGGATCCGAATCGCTACCTCACTCCGCAAGGCTGGCGAGCCTTCGAGCATCATCTCGAGCGAATCGGCGTCAAGGGCGGGCCGGACCAGGCTTTAGACGTGGTGTCGACGATCTGGGGTCCCGTGGTGGACAAAGATCATCGCGGCCGCTCGCGTTCACTGCGCTGGACAGCGCACGATCCAGAGGCCATCAATTCGGGACTACGCCAGCTCGAGCACGCCCGAACCCTGGTTGAAGCGTTGCAGATCGCGCAACAAGCGGGGATACCGTCGCAGAATTTCGTCTGCGCCGATACAACGGGGCGGATTGGGTGGACGTTGACCGGCAGGATTCCACGTCGGGTCGGCTTCGACGGTCAGGTGCCAACTTCCTGGGCCGATGGGACTCACCGCTGGGACGGATGGCTTCGGCCGGAAGAGTACCCACAGATCATCGATCCACCCTCCGGGCGACTGTGGACGGCCAACGCCCGCGTCGTCGATGGAGCCACGCTCGCTCGGATCGGCGACAGCGGATACGCGAACGGGCATCGGGCGCGGCAGATTCGCGACGGCCTGCTCGCGCTTGAGCGAGCGACGCCCCAAGACATGATGCGAATCCAGCTCGATGATCGAGCCCTCTTCTTCACGCGCTGGCGCAAGGTGCTGCTCGACGCACTCACGGATCAGGCGATTGCGAATCATCCTGCTCGTCGCGAATTGAAATCACACGTCCAAAACTGGGGCGGACGAGCGTCGATTGATAGCGTCGGCTATCGGGCGGTGCGAACGTTTCATTCGCTCCTCGAGCGGCAAGTCTTCGGAGCGCTGACCGCCCGATGCCTGGCCGCCGACCCGCGATTTGATTTCTTCTTCGCCGCTCGCCAACGAGAAGGGCCATTGTGGAAGCTGATTGCCGAACGACCGATTCACCTGCTTTCGCCGAAGTTCAAAAGCTGGGATGAGCAGATCCTGGTCGCGGTGGATGCGATGTTGCTCTCGCTGGCTACCGATGGATCGGAGCTGGCCAAGCGGACGTGGGGTGAGCGAAATCGAAGCCGGATTCAGCATCCTTTCAGCCATGCCATGCCTGTCTTGCAACGCTTTTTAGACATGCCCTCCGAGCCGCTCCCAGGAGATGTCCACATGCCCCGCGTTCAAGCACCGGATCAGGGCGCTTCCGAGCGGCTGGTGGTTTCTCCGGGCGACGAAGAGAATGGCTTCTTTCACATGCCCGGCGGTCAGAGCGGGCATCCCCTCTCGCCCTACTACATCGCGGGGCACAGCGCGTGGGCACACGGCGAACAGACGCCCTTCATTTCAAAGCAGATTGCGCATCGCCTCACACTTAACCCCGGCATGTCGCATTAAGGCGATAAGAACTAAACGGTCAAGGAGGCTTGGTGCGGCGACTATTTCTGGTGGTTCTGGGCAGTGGTTTTGGCGGCGGTGCTCGTTACGTGCTCGGAGGTTGGTTCATCCACAATCTCGGCGTCGCTTTTCCGTTTGGGACGGTCTCAATCAATGCGATCGGTTCATTTTTGATCGGGCTGATCATGCATCTGAGCCTAAACACCACCTTGATCAGTAGCGACCTGCGCCTGACACTTACCACCGGAGTTTTGGGCGGATTCACGACATACTCGACCTTCAATTACGAAACGATTTCGCTCTTTCAGCAGGGAGCGACGCTTCTCGGGGTCCTAAATCTGTTGGTGACGGTAATCCTTTGCTTGATCGCAGGCGCTGCCGGGCTGCTGCTCGGACGTTGGTGGGTTCCGGTCTAAAACCAGGAGTCTGTATGCGGGTTCTCGATGGTGAGCAGGTTCTAACTCGAATCTTCGTGGGCGAATCCGATAAGTGGCACCACCAGCCACTCTCTGTCGCGCTGCTGGAACGATTGCGAAAAGAAGGATTCGCAGGCGCGACCGTACTCCATGGAGTTGCCGGCTTCGGAGCTCACAGTGTGCTGCATACCAGTCACATCTTGCGCCTCTCGCAAGACCTGCCGGTGCTGATTGAAATCGTAGATACGGAGGAGCACGTTCAGCGGCTGTTGCCAATATTGGATGAGATGGTCCACGAGGGAATGGTGACGATGGAGAAAGTGCGGGTGCTTCGCTATGCGCCCCGCCCTCGCGGAGCCGCTCCGGGCTAACCCTCGTCCAAAAAAGGATCAGTGGATGTGACGGTGATGGAGGTCGGGCACATGCGGGTGATCGTGAGTCAGCCGCACGTGGGCATGCCTGTGCGAGTGCGGCTCCGTCACCGGTCCCTCGTGAGAGTGCTGATGGTGCTCATCGTGAGCGTGCAGATGCTCATGCTCGATCGCCTCATGCGTGTGGAGGTGCCGATGGTGCTCGCGAACCAGTGCAGCAATGCCCACCACCATGAGAGCGCCAGCCACGAGCGTGACAGCGCTTGGGCGGTCGCCGAGAAGGGGAACCGCCACCAGCGCCCCGATGAACGGAGCGGTCGCGAAGATTGCACCCTGTCGTGCGGCTCCTAAGAGGCGCAGCGCATGCATATTGAGAACCAGGCTCACCCCATAGCTCACCATTCCCAACATCAGCGCCGCACCAACCAAAACCGGACTTGGAAATCGCGCGCCTGTGACAAGGGCAATCAGGAGAATGCAGCCACCGGCGCCGAATCCCTTCACCTGGACCACGGCGACCGGATCGCGAAGGCTCAGGCGCTGGCTCAGATTATTGTCAATCGCCCAGCTCAGGCAGGCGCCTGCAATGGCGAGCGCTCCAGACCAATCGCCGGCCAACGCTCCTGGTTGGTACGCCAAAAGTACTGCGCCGAAGAGGATCAGCACGGTGGCCGCTGCTTGGCTCTTGCCGAGGTGCTCACCGAAGAAAGCGACCGCAAGCAGGATGGTGAGTGGCGCCTCCAAGTTCAGCAGCAGCGAGCCCGCGAGACCTGACAAACGACCGAGCCCGATCAGCATCAAGACCGGTCCCAGGACTCCTCCGAATACCACCACCCCCAACAGCAGCCACCAATCCGCGCGGCGTAGGGGCGCCTCGCGCGATCGCCTGCCAGCACTTTGGCGAGCGAGCCGAAATAGGGTGAGCCCAAGCGCTGCGCCCAGGTACAGAAGGCCCGAGAGCGGCAACAAGCCCACCTGCGGCAGGAGAAGCTTCGCAACCGGCGCGCTGCATCCGAAAAGCGCAGCTGCGGCAATCCCGAAGAATGCTCCTCGACGATGCTCCACACCCTCACTCATTTCCTCAATTCCCATCACTTTGTGCACGATAACAAAAGCCCGCATTTGATACGCGGCAGCCGCCGAGCGCGGTTATTCCTGCCTGGTTTCGGCGCGAGTGCTCCGCGGAATGATCGGCAGGACGATCTGCGTCGGGTGTTCGCCGTCGTGGTAAATGCTGTTTTCGGCGACTGCCCACCGTCGCTGCTGACCCAATGGCTCTCCGGTGTTCGGGTTCACATCGAAGCGCGGAAAATTGCTGCTCGAGATGTCCAGCCGAATCCGATGGCCGCGTTTGAAAACCAGCGAGGTCGGATACATCTCGATCGTGAATTGATACACCTTGCCCGGCTTCATCAAGGTTGCGCGCTCCAGCGAGTCGCGATACCGGGCGCGCACGATGCTGTCGCCTACGTTCAGCTGAACCCCTCCCGGGAAATCGGCGTTCGGTGGATACACGTCGACCAACTTCGCAGTGAAGTCGGTATCCGGCGCGCTAGAGGCCGCCCAGAGCTTGACCACCAGCCGCCCGGTCACCTCGATGTCCTGCTCGAGTGGGGGAGTCTGAAAAACCAGCACGTCGCCGCGCGCCGAAAGCGGCCGGGTGTCCTCGCAGGTCCAGATCTCCGTCCGGCAGCGCTGATCCATCGCGCCCAGGTCCAGCAGCTTACCGTGCGAGGAAATGTTTCCGCCGAGCGTCGGAACCGGATGGCGTGGATCGAACGCATAGCTGGTTGGCGACGAACGGGTCGGCTTTGCGGTTGAAAGAGTCCCGTCCTGGTGAACGTAATAGGGGTATTCACCGCCCGCTCGAGCGGCCATTCGCGCTCATCCCTCCACTCGCCCCCGACGAAGATCCGTCCCTCTGGCGTCTTGTGAGCATCGCCTCCGCCCATCACGAAAATGCGTACCGGTGGCTCGCGATCGATGCCGTTATTTACGCCCTTGAGCCATCGCTCAAACCAACGAAGCCGAAGCGCGTCGAAGTCGATTGCGGCATTGGGACCGAACTCCGCTTCGCCGGCGTAGCTGTAGGTCTGTCCCCCGTGGCGCCAGGGTCCGACGATCAGCCGCTGCAGGCTCTTCTTCGCGCGCGACAGTTCAACGTAGTTGAGGTTGGCAACCTGGGTTCCCCACGAATCATACCAACCGGTGACGTGGTACACCGGGATGTCCTTGTACTGAGAGACGTGGTCGACCACGCTGGCTCCCATGTTCTTCCAGTATTCGTCGTAGTCTCCATGTCGCATCGCCTCGATCAACCATCGCTCGTAATCGGGAGCAAAGCGCAGAGGAGTCGTGCTCGGCCACAGCGGCAATCCCCTCGCGTATTCTCGAACATGGTCTCTCAGCTCCTCGAGCGCTGGCGCCGCTTTCGGATCGCTCGCCACGCGCACTGCCGAAGCTTTGGCGTTCGAGCCTGCGCTATTGGGATTGCCAAGGGTGAAAATCCAATTCAGCCATCGCAGCTCGAAGGCACCGTTGTGTCGGATTCCGTATCGGCCGTAGTTGGACATTGCGTCCACTGGAATCATCGCTTTGAGGTGGGGAGCATTGGCGATTGCCAGCGCGTGCTGAGTCCCACCCGGGTAGGATGTACCGACTGTACCGATGCCGCCATCCGACCAGGGCTGCTCGCCGATCCACTTGGCAGTGTCGTAACCATCGGAGCCGTCGTCGCGATGCGGACGCCAATTCCCTCCTGAGCCAAAGCGGCCGCGCACGTCCTGCGCCACCGTCACGTAACCGCGGGGCACGAAGTAGCTTGCCCAGCTTTGCGAGCCGTCCTTGTTGTACGGCGTGCGCTCGAGGATTGCCGGAAACCTGCCAGGCGCTACGACTCCATTGCGGCCCGGCAAATAAATGTCGGTGGCGAGCTTGACGCCGTCACGAGTGGCGATCATTACGTTCTTGCGCACGATGATTTCGTAAGGAGCTTCCGCCTGACTTGGAGCAGCCGCAGACACCAGCAGAACGAGCGCCGGCGCCCAGAAACGAAGAAATCGATCTGTCATGCGTTTCGCCTCCGCAGCGAAGACGTCCCACACGAGGCCGGCCGCGTCAATCGCATCCTGAGACGGCGGCGGTGGAATTTCTTGCAGATCACGCAGTTCTTCACGCGACCTGATTCCTGGTTGGGAGGATTCGACAATGTACACAAGAATGCAGCACGCGCTGTTGCTCACGGGAGGATTGTTTTTCGTTTCCGGCGTTTCTCGCGCCCAAGGCTATTTGGATCTCCCCAGAGCGAGCCAGCAGGCCAAGGTGATGCAGCGGATCGGACTCACGGAAATCACCATCAATTACAGTCGGCCACTGGTTAATGGACGCAAGATTTGGGGCGGGCTCGAGCCGTACGGAAGCGTATGGCGGGCGGGCGCCAACGAGAACACCACGATCGACTTTTCCGACCCGGTCCGGGTGGAGGGCAAGCCACTCGCGAAGGGAACCTACGGTCTGCATATGATTCCAGGAGAGAAAGAATGGACGGTGATCTTCTCGAAGAATCACAGCTCTTGGGGCAGCTATACGTATGATCCCGCGGAGGACGCTCTGCGAGTAGCAGTGACCCCGCAAGCAAGCGAGTTCCATGAGGCTCTGACGTACGACTTCGACAACCCCAAGCCAGATTCAACCACTGTGACGCTGCGATGGGAGAAGCTCTCCGTTCCATTCAAAGTGGATGTCAACGTAAATGAGATCGCCCAACAGAGTCTCAAAAACCAGCTGCGTGGCGCCCCGAAGTGGACCTGGCAAGGATGGGACGAAGCCGCCAACTACCTACTTGCGAGCAAGCTCAGCCTGCAAGACGCGCTGAAGTATGCGGACCAGTCGATTGTGGTGGAAGAGCGGTTCGACAATCTGATGACGAAGGCGAATGTTCTCGACGCCCTGAGCCGAAAGGATGATGTGGTTTCGATTCGCAAGAAGGCGCTCACCCTTGCGAACGCCATTCAGCTTCACTCGTACGGACGCCAGCTACAGACTGAAGGTAAGCAACAAGAGGCCTTCGACGTTTTCCGAACGAACATGAAGAAGAACCCCAATCATTGGCTCGCTCACAACGAGGCCGCTCGGATGGCATCCGCGCAGGGTAATTTCGACGGCGCGGTCAAGGAGATGAAGCTTGCGATGGCGGGAGCTCCGGATCAGTACAAGTCGCTGCTTGAACCGCTCGTGAAGCGCCTGGAGGCGAAACAAGACATCAACAAGTAGCGCCCGCCACCGCGGGACCCCCAATGCTTTCTGTGTCCTACGGTTCGCCCAGGATTCCCGCGGAGAGCGAAGCACGGTCCTGCTCGAGCACGTAGCCTTCTTGGATCAGCCGGTCCACCGCGGCCGCCCGCATTTCCGAGTACTGGTCCTGGCCACCGGGGTATCGGTCCGCGATCGAGGTCCGGTCATCGCCCTCCGTGGGGGTGGCCGGGAACGGAATGTAGGAGCCGGACAGGTTGCAAGCTTCCCCGGGAGAGTGGGTCTCCGCTCGAAGGTTTCGCCCCGAGTAGGTCGCGTAGGGCACTGAGATCTCGGGTGGAACGATGCCCCCCACCGGATTGCCGTCGGCGTTGGGTTTGGTGACGAAGACCGGATAAGGAGGACCGATCAAGGGCGGCTGGTGGCTGTGATCAACCAGGTTCAGTCGGTTGAGAGCATCCACGCTGTACGGAGAGCCCGGGATCCGTGGATAGAGGGCCTGAGCTTCCTCGATCGTCACCAAGCTGTCCTCCTCCAGATTGGGGTAGGCGCTCGCGGGCGGATGCCTGCCTTGGGTAATCCAGCGATCGAGCGCGACCAGCAAGGCCCGCAGGTAGGGCGTCATTGGAATCGGGTCTTGGTATTCCTTGCAAATTCCTCTCGTATGGGCTGACCCGGACGTGCCGCCCCCATGCTGCGCGCCAGCCACCATATAGACGCGGACGTTGTCCGGCAGCCGCAGGTGTCGCCCACCGGTGTCGGTCACGACGAGCGATCCGCGCGCCTGCCAGGTTTCGCTGTCGCTGTCGACTTGGACCACCTTGGGACAGGTATGCGTTCGCGAGCACCGGACCAGCACCCCGTCGGTCCGATTGCTGATCGAGTCGAACGTGGTGGCATAGGTGAAGGGGAACTGATCTCCTGGGAACGTGTGGTCCTCGTGTTGCCGGGAAAAACGACCCGCCTCCGAGAATTGCACATTGAGAGACGTGCGGCGCGAGCCAGGAATAACCGGCAGGATGCCGTCGAAGACCCGACGATGCATCACGTCGCGGTTGAAGCCTTGGTACACGAGATCCTTCAGATACCGGCCGCTCTGGGAAACCCCGTAGCCAAACGCGTTTCTGAATCGGTCGCGCTCCCCCTCCGAGTCATCGTCCCCGCGCCCGTAGCGTAAGAACGATACCAGGTCCCGGGTTGCGGCAAAGCCGATGCCGTTCACGATTGGATCTCTCGCCATATAAACGAGCTCGTAGATGGCCCCCTCGTCAAAGCCTTCAGCCTTGGTGACAGTGACATTGTTGGCGTCATCAAAGGTGAAGCTAGACGACGGCAAGACTTGACGCTCGTCGGTTTCCCTTTCGCGGACGGTGAGGGTGGCGCCCGATGGGTCCAGCGAGGCAGTGGGGTAAGTTAGATATCCCGTGAAATTCGTTGGGCGGTTGGTGAAAGGAAAACCGCCATTACCGCCGGAATCCGGCATGTACTCCTCGCGATTGAGACCAATGATCGGCTCGCGGCCGTTCGTTGCGATCGGGAAGTGGCCCTTCAATGTGTCGGGGTTGCCCTCCCACAACTCACCCTGCCAGCCGCTCCATAGAACGGTGTAGTGCTGCGACATCCAGAAACCGATCCCGGAATCCTGCGGATCGGGGGCCGAGCCTGGAGCCGGGACTCCGTTACCGCGGTTCACCACCGAGTAGATCAGCTTGTGATTTCCCGCGCCGGGCACCGAAGGCTGCATGATTGCAATTTCCACGTGGTACTCGACGTGGTGACGCCCGTTTCTTGGCGCCCGCTGAATGTTCACGATCCCCGCATTTTCCGGCGCGTTCGGATCGAGCTCGCCGTATGCCACTCCCTTCAATAGCTCATAGGCAATCGGGGGCTCACCATACGTGCGGGGTACCGGTGTGGTCTGAGTGATGTCAATTCGAGTAATTCCAACATTCCCCTGATCTTCATCCGCCCTACTTCTGGCCGAAAACAAACACGCGGAAAGGACTGCCAGATACACAGCGAATCGTTTCATTGTTTCCTCCTGTTGGTGTGAAGCGCCGAGGGCGAGCGGTTGTTCACGATCGAGATGCGCCATCCCCTAGCAATGAGGCAGTCTCTGCTCATGCGCCGCCCGCTCCACGTCGGCGGGCAGATGCCCGTGGCACTCCGCGGAAAGCTGTCCCCCGATCGCCCGGGCTTGTATCAGACGGCCAAGATCATGCAACCGCGAACCGAGGCTCGCTGCACTTCTTCACGAGTGTGCAGGGTTTGATCTTGCCCTGGGTTTGAGGAATAAACGACGCGCTTGGATACAGATACCGGAATCGGTGGAGCGGCAGGACAGTTTCCTTCGACCGACCTCTCGCTCCTAGCAGCCGCCAACGGAGAATTGTCAAATCAGGCGCTCGAGCGGGTCGTTGCGCTTTACTGGAAGCCGGTCTACCGCTTCATTCGACTCAAGTTTCGCAAAAGCAACGAGGACGCCAAAGATCTCACCCAAGGCTTTTTCACAACCGCGCTACAGCGAGATTTCTTTCGCAGGTTCGACCCCAGCAAGGCGCCCTTTCGAGCCTATATTCGCGTGTCGGTCGATCGCTTCGCCGCGAACCAGCGGGCGGCGGAAAAGCGCCAAAAGCGCGGCGGTGACGTGGAATTTGAGCCACTCGAGGAGAACCAGGTCACCACCGAGTCCGCCGAAGAGGCCTTCGAACGCGAGTGGCGACGACAACTGTTCACCTTGGCACTCGATGATCTGCGCGCACACTGCAACGAATCCGGCAAGACGCTGCACCTTCGCCTCTTCGAAGCCTACGATCTTTCCGGAGGCGAGCGTCCTTCTTATTCCGACCTCGCGGTGTGCCATCACATCGCTGAAACGTCGGTGACCAATCATCTCGCCTGGGCGCGCCGAATGCTTCGGACCTTTGTCGCTGAGCGACTGCGCGACGTCACGTCGGGCGAAGGCGAGCTTCGGAAGGAGATGCGGCGCGTATGGAGCTGACCGACTCCATGGTCGACCACCTGCGGCGGGTAGCAGCGCTGCCGGACCTCACCGGCACGCGTTACGAACTCGAGTCCGAAATTGGCCGGGGTGGAATGGGGGTAGTGTATGCGGCGCGCGATCGGCAACTCGATCGGCGCGTCGCCCTCAAGGTATTTGACTTGCCCGTAGCGGGCGAAGCGCGGCTGATCGCGCAGCTCGAGCATCCGACAATCGTTCCCATCTATGAAGCTGGCACATTGGCTGACGGGCGGTCGTTCTACGCGATGAAGCTGGTGGTCGGCGCGCGCTTGGATCGGTATCTCTGCGGATCTCCATCGCTTGCCGAGCGGCTGCGAGTCATCCACCGAGTCGCTGAAGCGCTCGCGTTTGCCCACGCCCGCGGCGTCATTCATCGAGACCTCAAGCCTCAGAACGTGATGGTCGGGGAATTCGGGCAGGTTTACGTGATGGACTGGGGGGTAGACGCGGTGGCAGGCACGCCGGCCTTTCGCGCCCCAGAGAGGCGCCTGGATCAGCGCTCTGATATCTACGCCGTTGGCGTTTTGGTCCAGTTCATGGTTCCGGAAGCGCCACCCGCCCTGAGCGCGATCGCGAGGAAGGCGATGAGGCCCGATTCCGCCCAGCGCTATCCGGCGGTGAACGATTTCCTCGCCGACATCGAGCGATTCCAGGAGGGTCTGCCGGTCGAGGCCTGGCGCGAACCGCTGTGGCACCGGCTGCGCCGCTTCGGTTCCCGCAATGCGGTGCTGCTTTGGCTGTTTGCTGCCTACGCGGGTGTGAAGTTTCTCCTGTTTTTTCTGCGAAACGTTTAAAGGAATCCCGGCTAACGCGGAATTCTGAGGCGGAACTTCTCACCCGCGGAGCGTGAAACATGAACAAGATCGGAGTCGGATTGCTATTTGGGCTGATTCTTGGAGCGATTGATGGTGCGACTGCCTGGTTCACGCCGGAAGTGCGCCCGCTGATCGGGGGCATCCTGGTGGGCTCGTCGATCAAAGGGATGCTCGTTGGCCTGCTCAGTGGCTGGTTCGCCCGCAAGGTGCACTCAATCAAGTGGGGTATCGCGGTCGGAGCGGGCGTCGGATTGCTCTTCGCCTTTCTCGTCGCGGCGATGCAGAAGAGCCACTATCCGGAGATCATGGTGCCCGGGTTCCTGCTGGGTGGAGTGATCGGATTCTTGACCCAAAGACTTGGCACGTCTGCGCCGCAGGTCTCTATTCGATCCCCGGCAAATCGCGAAGGAACGCGATAACTTCGGAGGCGATCTCCGCTGGACGCTCCAAGGGTAGGAAGTGACCGCCCGAATAGAGCTTCAACCTCGCCCCGAGAAGATCAGCCAACGGTCGGGCTACTTCATCCACGGTGAGGAATTGATCCTTCTCGCCCCAAACGACGCGCGAGGGGACCGGCTGGCGCCTAAGGACATCAAGGATCGCCACCGTCTGCTGCGGATCGAGACTGCGCGCCGCGCGGATCAGCCGAGACCCGCCGACCGCGCCCTCGTAAGGGGCCAGCAGCCGACGAATTACGTGCTCGGAAACCTCCGTGGTCCACTGACGATGCATTCGCCGAACGAGAATACGAAACAGGCTGTCGGCGGCAGTGCGATCGAACGAGCGGATGCTCTCGAGGGCTTCCAGTCCCCACCGGTCCGCGTAGACTCCATCGATCAGCATCAGACCAAGAATTCGCTCTGGAGCACGGGCCACCATGATTTGTGCGACGGCCGTTCCGACATCGTGAGCGACCAACAGCACCCGCTGGATCTCGAGTACGTCTAGCAGGCCGAGCATCCATCCGGCCTGACTGCCCATGTCAATTGCTACACCGTCGGGGGCATCGGAGTGACCGAAGCCCACCAGGTCGGGCGCAAAACTGCGGCATCCCGCCGCGACCAGCCTGGGCACCACGTTATGCCAAAGAAAGTTGGTGGTCGGAAATCCATGGAGCAGGAGAACTGGGTGTCCCTTGCCTTCCTCCCAAAGCTCGATGCTGATCTCTCCAAGCGTGACGCGCGGCATAGGACCTCAGCGCACCTTGGCGCGAACCAGCACATCCATCAGATGTTCCAAGGTCTCGGCTGGCTCATCGCAGAGCCCAGAATGCGCCGGGGACAGCTGGATGACCGTGCTGCGAGGCGACACCAACCAATGAAATCGTTCGGACTGTGAGAGCTGGCCGATCGGTCCCGCCTCTGCGCCTCCTTCGCAAATCCGCAAGATACTTTGAAGGTGGGACTCGACGAGATCCGCGTCCAGCTCGGGCGCGAGGGCGCGCAACCGTTCCCGATCTAGCTCGATTCGCGCGCCAAGAAAGTCTCGAGCGCGGCAATACAACAGAATGCCAGCATTGATTTGCTCGCCTCTCTCCACGCGCGGCACCACGCGAATGATCGAGTAGTCAAACGAGTTTGGCTCGGGCACGTTTTGCCTCGTCAATAAAGGCGGAAGATAGCTGAAGCCGGTCCACCAGCCACGCCTGGTAGGCAGTCCGAAGCTTCGGCGCGTCTCCCACTGTCGGCTCGGGCGAAAGCCATTCAGCCGGAATGGCGGACACCACCTGCTGGATGGCCTTTTCGGTCAGCCTCGAACGAAAGTCCGCGTCGACGGTATCCAGCTCGGACGCAACCGGAAGCAGAACGTGATCCTTAATCTGCGCAAACGGGCTCCGCACACGGGCGATAGCGTCCGGCCAGTTGTGGTGAAAGTACAAGGCCGCGCCGTGATCGATCAGCCACAGCTCGTGGTTCCAGATCAGAATATTTGGGTTTTTCGCCGTGCGATCCACGTTGAGCACCAAAGCGTCGAGCCAGACAATTTGCGAGGCCAATCGCGGGTCGACTTGCGGGGGAGCGATCGGATCGAAGGCGATCGCTCCGGCAAGGTAGGCCAAGCCGAGGTTTGGACCTGCGCTGGCGTTGATCAAGTCGCGAATCTCGGGGTCTGGCTCGTTGCGTCCGAGCACCGGATCCAGCTCTGCTCTGACCAATTCCGGTACGCAGAGACCGAGAGCTCGCGCGATTCCGCCGACGATCCACTCGGCCACCAACGCTTTGCACCCCTGACCAGCACCCCGGAACTTGAGGACGTAAAGATTCCCGTCGTCCGCCTCCACCACTGCAGGCAGGGAACCTCCTTCGCGAAGGGGCGTGAGGTACCGGGTGACGGTCACCGTCTTCATCGACGCCCTTCTACGGGCGGAGCCCGGCCGTGTCACCTGCAAAGGCGGATCGGTGACGCTAGGAATGCACGCTGGTCCCCGGCAGTTCCCGGCGAATTAGCCGATGCGAAGCTCGCGTCCCCAGCACGAACGTACTCCTGCACTGAACGGTCGAGAGGTGCGGCGGTGTGATTGTGGTCCGCAAATGCGACATTTCCTGCACGTCGCATTCAACTCTGCGACTTGTCGGAGAAAATGCTCAAAGTCGCCTGGAGTATATTTCGTCGAGCCCCGAACTACAGGAGCTGTCCCCGATGAAGCACGCTTTGATCCTAGGCCTCGTTTGCAGCACTTTGTCCGCTTGCGCGCTTCGGATGGAGGCGCGCCCCGACGAAATGCGTCCGCCGCCGCCACCCCCCTTTGGACCGCCGTCGATGAGTTACGAAGAGGCGGTTCAGCTTGGCTCTCGCTACGCGAGCGACCGCGGTTATGGATACCGTCTTCAGGAAGCCCACCTGATCGACGGGCGCTACTGGAACGTGAATTTCCGAATTTTTGAACACGAACGCCCGGGACGTCTCCACCTCGAGTACGACGCTTTCTCTCGCCAGCTACTCAATGCGGACGCGCGACTGGGCCGCCGGCACGGGGAAGATGACGATCACGAACACGACGGGGAGCATGAGCATCGCCACCGACGAGAGTCGGAACGCGACGACTAGTCATCGGCCTCCGGGATCCGAGCCGGGATTCTCGACACGGTGTATCTCGTCACCTGCGCGGCCCACTGTGAGTCCACCGCTTGCGGCAGTCCGAAGAGCCTCAGATCAAGGGCCAGATTGGTGACGTAGAGAAACTCGCCGCTGAACACGAGACTGGCCGGGAAGAGCAGGCCGATCGCGCTTCCCTGGCGATCGACGCCGTTGAAGTCTCCGAGCTTGGCGATCACTTTTCCGGTGGGATCCACAATCACGATTTCGTCTGCTTGGTTGCCACAGACCCAAAGGTTGTCGTGACGGTCAATGATCAGGCCGTCGGCACCGCTGATGCTGTGAACGAAGATGCTCGGAGTACCGTGATCATGGGTCCGCCGGTCAAAGGGAATCTGAACGATCGTCGCGTTCCCGGTGTTCGCGACGAAGAGTTTGGTTTGCGCATTATTGAAGTTCAGACCGTTGGCTCCAAACGGAGGAAAGCCCGTCGTCCTGAGCAGTGGATCGTCGATCCAGCGAGTCACGCTGCCGCCCGCCCTGTCGGAACGCCAAATCACTCCTAAAAAGGAATCCGAGACATAGACGTTTCCGACATCGTCAAAGGTCAGAGCGTTGAGTCCGGTTCCTGTCGCCGGCGCAGCGAAGAAAACCCTGGAGGCCCCGGTGCGCGGATCCACCTTGAGCACCTTTCCGTTGCCGAAGTCGAGAACCAGAAGATCGCCGGTCAGCGGGTTGAAGGCCAGACCGAGCAGCAGATTGCTGGACCCTGCGACGCGCACGTCGCGCAGCAAATCTCCATCGGGCCCGAAGACCACGAGATGACCTGGGCCGCTGGAAGTGACCCCGAAGGTGGTCGCGTAGATGTTTCCCTCGGCGTCGGCGGTAATTCCCTCAGGATTGATTGCGCCGTCCGGCAGAACCCCGAAGACCGTAGCGCGCGTGCGATCCCAGGCGTGGACACCGAAAGCGGGCAAGACGAATAATGACGCAAGAATGAGTCGCTTCGAAAAATCGATCATGGTTGATCCCCCGTAGAAAGGCGACCTGCGGTTTTCGCCGCCTGTCCCGAGCGAAGCTAATGATCGCCTGCGAAGAGCTGTCAATCTGATCCCGTCCTTTCACGTTGACATCGTCCATGGATCGTGGCAGCCCGCGCCTTGGGAGGCCCTCTATGACGTTTCATTCCGGAACGACTCGCCGCGGTTTTCTCAAGTCTTCGGCTCTCGCCTTGGCCAGCCTGGGAATCGCCCCCCGGGCACTTTCCGCACCCAAGTTAAACCTGAAAAAGCCGATTAAGATCGGCTGCCAGACCATTCTCTCCGGCCCGCTCGGCGGCTACGGTGAGTTCATGAAAAAAGGCGCGCTCCTTGCAATGGAGGAGATCAACGCTCAGGGCGGAATCGGCGGCAGCCCGATCGAGCTCAATTTCCGAGACGAGGAGCTTAAGGTCGACGTGGGCGTGAAAAATGCCCGCTACTTCGTCGACGACTGGGGAGCCGACTTCTTGATTGGAATCGACTCCAGCGCGGTGGCGTTGGCGGTCGGAGAAATTATGCCCAGCCTGAACCGGATCTTGATCGTCACCCACGGCGCGACCGAGAAATTCAACGAAGATCTGGTGTTCAAAAGGCAGATCAAACAGTGCTTTCGGATCAGCGTTCCGGTGTATCAGGATGGCATCGCGTCGGCGATCGTCGCCAAGGATCTGCCGGTGAAGAAATGGGCGACGATCTCGCCCGACTACGAGTACGGCAAGACGTCCTGGAAAATGTTCCGCGCCACGATCAAGAAGTTGAAACCGGAGGTCGAGTTCGTAGCCGAGAGCTTCGCCAAGTTTGGCACCGTCGACTTCTCGAGTCACATCAGCAAAGTGATGGCGGCCGGGCCGGACGCGATCTTCTCCACCGAATGGGGCGGTGAAGCGGTGACGATGATCAAACAGGCAAAGCTCTTCAAGGTGTTCGAGCAGACCAAGACCTTCATGTGCCCGATGGGCGCGGCGATGGACGTTTTGCAAGGGCTTGGCGCCGACTATCCGGATGGCGCGTGGGCCTCCGGCCGCTACTACTTCCTCTATCCCGAGTCGGCCGAAAATCGCCGCTTCGTGGAGGCGTTTCGCAAAAAGTGGAATTCGTATCCGAGCTATGTTTCTGAGACCTCGTATGCCGCACTCCACGCAATCAAGAAGGCGGTGGAAAAGGCGAAGACGCTGGACATCGATCACGTGATCGAAGCGCTCGAGGGACTGGAAGTGAGTCGGCCGGCGGGACCCTGCGTAATCCGCAAAGAAGACCACCAGGCGGTCTACACCGTGCCTTGGGGGCGGATCCGCCACGATCCCAAGTACCCGATGCCGATCCTCGGCGATCTACGCGTCATCCCAACTAGCGAGTACTACCGAAAGCCGCCATTCCCTCCCGTCGAGGCCTGAGCACTGGCAGTGCTGCTCTTTCAAGGTCTGGTTGGACTGAGCGAGGCGATGTACCTCTGGCTGGTGGCGGCGGGTCTGTCGCTGATTTTCGGCGTCCTACGGGTGCTGAACTTCGCACACGGCAGCCTGTACATGCTCGGCGCATACCTCACCTATGCCGTGTTTCGTGTCGCCGGCGGTAGTTTCTGGATTGCGCTTCTCGCCGGACCCTTGCTGGTGGCGGCGGTCGGTTGGGTTCTGGAGTTCGGATTTTTGCGCCGGGTGTATCGAATCGATGAGGCCTTCCAGCTTCTGCTCACTTTCGCCTTTGTCCTGATCTTCGATGATTTGGTGAAGCTGGTGTTCGGCCCTGTTTATCAGTCCCCACCCACCCCCAAGGAGCTATCGGGCGCAGTGTTCATCGCCGGATCGATTCTGCCCGCATACCACCTGTTTATCCTGGCCGTTGGGGCGGCAGTGGGCCTGGGGCTCTGGCTACTTCTCGAGCGAACTCGCTTCGGGCTGATCATCCGGGCCACTGCCGCGGACCGCGAGATGGCTCGCGCGCTGGGCGTTCGCTCATCGCGCGTGTTCACCTGGGTATTCGTGTTTGGCGCTTGGCTTGCGGGACTCGGAGGCGCTCTCTCAATTCCGGTACGCGCGATCTCTCCGGGTATGGGGGAGCTGATCATCATCGAGGCCTTTGTGGTAGTCGTGCTGGGTGGATTGGGTAGCCTGCGGGGCGCCTTCCTCGGAGCGGTGGTGATCGGGCTCTTGCATGCGTATGGCCTTCTTTACCTTCCGGTGTTCGAGTTGGCGCTCGCGTATGTGGTGATGGCGGCGGTCCTGATCATCCGGCCCCGCGGCTTCTTCGGCGTTCGCGAAGCTTGAGGAGACGGACGTGAGGCGCACAGCGGCCTTCCTTCTCTTCGCTGCAGCCGTTGTGCTGCTGGTTCCCGCACTCCTCGGCTCCTTCGCTCAATTTCTGGTGCTGAACATCCTCCTGCTCGCGCTCTTCGCGCTCTCGTTCAACTTGCTGTTTGGAGCGACCGGGCTGCTCTCATTCGGACAGGCGGCCTTCTATGCGGGCGGGGCCTATATCGCGGGGATGTTGCTGCGCGCGAAGGTGCCGGTGCTGCCGGCAGTATTGCTCGCCGCGCTCGCCGCGGCTCTGATGGCGGCAGTCGTGGGAGCCTTCTGCGTGCGGCACACCCGAATCTATTTCTCGATGCTCACTCTCGCCTTTGGAATGTTTGTCTACGCGATCGTCTGGAAATGGAGTGACGTCACCGGCGGCGATGACGGGCTGATCGGCATTCCTCGCGGGCGGATGGGTCTGTTCGGACCACTTGACGCGAATCTTGCACCCCTGTCCCGCTATTACCTTTTCGCTGCGGCGTTGGTGTTTCTCTCGGTCGCCGCGCTGCACCGACTCTCGATCTCGCCATTCGGGCTGACCCTGCGATCGATCCGCGAGAACGCCGAGCGCGCCGAGTTCAGCGGGATTCGAGTTCGTCGCACGATTTTCATCGCGTTCGTGGTGGCTGGCTTTTTCGCGGGCCTCGCGGGCGCGCTGCTCGCTCCTCTCGAACAAACCGTGTCGCCTTCCGCCGCGCACTGGACCAAATCCGCCGAGCCGGTGATGGCTACGTTGATCGGCGGGCCGTTTTCGTTCTCCGGCCCGATCGTGGGCGCGGCGGTTTACCTCGGCCTCAAGGAGCTGATCGTCCGCTTCACCGAATATTGGTTGCTGGTCTTCGGGCTGGTGCTGCTGGTCATTGTGCTGGGTTTCCGCGGCGGCCTGGTCGGCGCGTTCGAGAGCCTGACCCGAAAGCTCAAATGAGCGCACTGCTCGAGGTGGAGGGTCTGCGTAAGTCCTTTGCCGAGTTCACCGCAATCGCGGGCGTGGATCTCTCGATTCCCGAGGGAGGTATCACCGCAATCATCGGCCCCAACGGCGCGGGAAAGACGACGTTCGTCAATCTGCTCACCGGCAAGCTGCTGCCGGATGCGGGGCGGGTGTCGTTCGCGGGCGCGGACGTGACCCGACAGCCGACCAGCGCCCGCGTGCGCCTCGGAATCTCTCGGACATTCCAGGTGACCAACATTTTTCCGCGCCTGTCCACCGCGGAAAATGTGGCGGTGCCGCTCCTGGCTCTCGCGGGGCGGGCATTGAATCCCTTCAAGCGGTTCGACACCTTGCCGCAGGTGCACCAAGCCGCGGCCCGACTGCTGGAAGAAGTCGGACTCGGCGGCCGGGGCCCGATTCCAGCCGCGCAACTGTCGCACGGAGACCGGCGTTTGGTGGAGATTGCGATGGCGCTGGCCACCTCCCCACGCCTGCTGCTGTTTGACGAGCCCACCGCCGGAATGGGATCCGGGGAGCGGGAGCGCGTCTTAGGCCAGATCCGGCGGCTCGCAACGGACCCAAAGTTGACCATCCTCTTGATTGAGCACGACATGGAGCTGGTCTTCGGGCTGGCCAGCAGAATCGTAGTGTTTCACCAGGGGAAAGTGATTGCCGACGCTCCGCCGCAGGCGATCCGTGAGGATCCGCGCGTGCGCGACATCTATCTCGGCGAGCCGCTTGAGCAGCCTTCGCACGCACCGGTCTCCTCGGTTGCATCTACCCCGCTTTTGGAAGTCGAGCACCTCAATGCCGGGTATGGGTTAGCGCACATTCTTCGAGACGTGAGCTTTACCGTAGGCAAAGGAGAGATCGTCGCGCTGCTGGGCCGTAATGGCGCCGGCAAGACAACCACCTTGCGCAGCCTGGCCGGCCTGAGCCCACCACATCTCCTGGATGCTGCCCCTTCGCTGCGCTTGTTTGGGCGGTCGATCGTCGGCGAGCCGCCCGAGGCGTTGGCCGCCCTTGGCGTCAGCTATGTCCCGGATGATCGTCGGATCTTTCCGGATTTGACCGCGCGCGAAAACCTGCGGGTCCCGATCCTTGCCCTCGGCCGGCAAAGCAAGCGCTGGACGGTGGAACGATTCAGCGAGATTTTCCCGCCACTCGCGGCCCTTTGGGATCGAAAGGGCCGACATCTCTCAGGCGGCGAGCAGAAGATGTTGGCGATCGCCAGGGCGTTGGTCGCAGATCCTGCCCTGCTGCTATTGGACGAACCCTCGGAGGGGTTGGGTCCCCGAGTGGTTCGCGTGTTGGTTGAAGCTCTGGGGCAAGTCAAGGCCAGCGGCGTGACCGTGCTCCTCGCCGACCAGAATTTGCAATTCGCGCGCCTGGTCGCTGATCGCGCACTGGTGATGGAGCGCGGGCGTCTGGCGCACCGAGCGTCTCGTGAGGAATTGCTGCACGACGAGGCGACGCTACGGCGTTTTTTGGCAGTCTGAACGAGAAGACCCTGATTAGCAGCGTGTCGATTCCATCGCGTGTAGATTTAGGTGCTGATGGCCGAAGACACGAAACGCCGAGAGAGCCTTGGGACGTGGATCGGCGTGGGACTCGCGATGAGCGCCATCGGGGTTCTTTGCGTCCTTCCGAAGCTGAAGTTCTTCAGGTCTGCCCGAAGAACCTGGGGTGTCGTTGTGGATCAGGGCGTTCGGCCGGGTACGAACGACTACCAGGTGTTGATTGAATTCTTTGGTGAGCGCGACCGGCGGCTGCGTTTCAGCCTGCCCGCTCAGGTCTACAACTACAGCAATGGAGAGATGGTGCCGATCCTTTACGACCCATTCAATCCGCGCAACGTGGTGGTGGACCGTTTCTGGTCGGTTTGGAATATTTGGGGTCTTCTTGCGCTGCTCGGACCCGCCGTGTGCATCGGAGCGTTCTTCCTGCCTCGCCCCAGGCATCGAGCATGATACGTCCACACCAGTAGCGGTCGCGCGACACACTGGCTGCAGATGATGCAAAAACGAAGCTTCGCTCGAGCTCTTCTTGCCGCCCTGATACTGGCTCAGGTTTCGCTCGTTTCTGCCGAGCCACCGCAGCGTCAGTTACTGGCCTATTCACCTGTTCGGGCCCACCACGCGATCGTCGCCTCGGCCGATCAGGCCGCCTCTAAAATCGGAGTCGACATTCTGCGGCATGGCGGAAATGCGGTCGACGCTGCGGTCGCGGTCGGACTCGCCCTGGCGGTGACTTGGCCGCGAGCCGGAAATCTCGGCGGCGGCGGTTTCATGCTGATCCGCAAGGCGGACGGCTCGACGGTGGCAATCGATTATCGTGAGACCGCTCCGGCGAACGCAACGCAGGACATGTATCTTCAGAGCGCTGGGACGGTCACACCAGACGCCTCGCTCGTCGGCTATCGAGCGGCCGCCGTACCGGGAACGATTTCGGGTCTAGCCTTGGCGCTCGAGAAGTACGGCAGCTTGAAATGGCAAGACGTGGTTGAACCCGCCCGTCGTTTGGCGGCAGCCGGGATCCGCGTTGGATACCCCCTGGCAAACAGCCTCCATCGGGAAGGACAGAAGCTCGAGCAGTTTCCGGACAGTCGGCGGACCTTGCTGAAGAATGGAAAATTCTATGAAGAGGGCGAAACGCTCAGGCAGCCCGAGCTAGCGGAGACGCTTCGGCGCTTGAAAGCAAATGGACCACGCGAGTTTTACGAGGGCCGAACCGCTCGGCTGATCGCCCAGGCGATGAAGGATCACAACGGGCTGATCACCTTCGAAGATTTGAAGAACTATCGCGCGGTCGAGAGGAAGCCCGTGGTTGGAACCTATCGAGGCTATGAAATCGTTGCCTTCCCGCCGCCCAGTTCAGGCGGCGCCGTTCTCGTCGAAATGTTGAACATCCTCGAGCCCTACGACCTGGCAAGAATGGGGCACAATTCCTCTGAGAAATATCACCTGCTGATCGAAACGATGCGGCGCGCCTTCGCGGATCGTTCCGAATTCTTTGGTGATCCCGATTTCGTTCGCGTTCCGTTGGTGGGGCTGACGTCGAAGGGCTATGCCTCACAACTCGCGAAATCGATCGATCGGGCGCACGCCACCGCGAGCGTACAGGTCAAGCCGGGGCACCCCACCGATTACGAGCAGCATCAGACCACGCATTACAGCGTCGTGGATCGCTGGGGTAACGCCGTGGCGAACACTTACACCCTGAACGGCGCCTATGGCGGGGGCGTCACCGTACCGGGAGCCGGTTTTCTACTGAATAACGAGATGGACGACTTCACCACCCAGCCGGGAGAACCGAACCAGTTTCGATTGATTCAAGGCGAAGCCAACGCAATTGCTCCACACAAGCGTCCGCTGTCATCGATGACCCCTACGTTGGTTCTGAAAGATGGCAAGTTGTGGTTGGTGGTTGGCACTTCCGGTGGGCCCACGATCATCACCCAACTTCTGCAGGTGATCGTCAACCTCGTGGACCATGGGATGAATGTTCGTCAGGCGATCGAAGCTCCGCGGATTCATCATCAATGGCTTCCGGATGCCGTGGACTACGAACCCTACGGGCTTGCGGAGGACGTGATCGCTGCGTTGGTCGCCAAAGGGCATCAGTTGAGCATCAATCCGAAAGATCCGTACCTGGGAGATGTCGAGGGCATCCTGATCGAACCCGGCACGGGAATTCGCCTCGGCAGCTCCGACCCTCGCAATCCCAACGCGCGCACGCTCGGATACTAGCCCATCTGGTTGCGGTTGCTGGGAGTCGGGCATTAAAGAGGACTCGCCAGAGGATCCCAACCGACGATGACCACGAATTTCGCAACCATTGGCACGCCGAGCCTGTGGCTGGGATTCGGGGTCCTGGTGCTCGCCATGTTGGCGATCGACCTCGGCATCTTCCATCGAAGAGCGCACGAGGTCCGCTTGGGAGAGGCCCTGGCCTGGTCAGCCGTGTGGATCTCAGTCGCTCTACTTTTCAATCTTGGGGTGTACCTCTGGTTCGGCCAGGAGCGCGGGCTCGAGTTCCTCACCGGGTATCTGGTCGAAAAGGCTCTGTCGGTCGACAACATCTTCGTATTCTTCGTGGCGCTGTCGTGGTTCGCTGTGCCTGCGCAGCTGCAGCACCGGGTTCTGTTCTGGGGAATCCTCGGAGCGTTGGTAATGCGGGGAATCTTCATTGCAATGGGCGCCGTCCTGCTTCAGCGGTTTCAGTGGCTGGGTTACCTGCTTGGCGCATTCCTGGTGTTCACCGGCATCAAGCTCTTGACCCACTCCAATCGGCCGCCTCAGCCCGAGCGGAACTTTCTTTACCGGCTCTTTCGCCGCGCAATCCCGTCGATCGATGAGTACCAGGATGGCCGCTTCATCGTCCGACAAGGAGCTCGACGCTACGCGACACGCCTGTTTCTGGTGCTGATCGCCGTCGAGGGGCTGGACATTGTTTTCGCGGTAGACTCGATTCCCGCGATTTTTGCGGTTACCCGCGACCCCTTCATCATCTATACCTCCAACGTTTTCGCGATCCTCGGCCTGCGAGCCCTCTATTTCGTGCTGGCAGGGATGGTTGGACGCTTTCGCTACCTCGATGTCGGGTTGTCGATTGTTCTGGTATTTGTCGGCGGGAAGATGTTGCTCGCGCCCATTTATGAGCTGCCCATTGGGGCATCCTTGGCCGTCATCGCCGCGCTACTCGCCGGTGCCATCTGCGCGTCGCTGATTCACAGCGATGGAAATAGAACCAAACAACGTTTCGAGGCCAAGCAATGACTTCGCAGGACGCTTCAGTGAAGAACCCTTTTCTCCGGGTCGGCCGAAAGCTGATCGTGGCAATCATCGGTGGCACGGTGGTGCTGATCGGGTTGGCCTTAATCGTACTGCCGGGTCCGGCGATCGTCGTAATTCCGCTCGGGCTAGCGATCCTGGGCACGGAGTTTTTGTGGGCTCGCCGTCTTCTTCAGCGAATCAAGACCGGCAGCACGCGACTGTTCACCCGTCGCCGCGTCCGTTTGTAGTCCAGTTGATCTCGCCTGTTTCTCGGGACTCTCGAGAAACATGTATTCATGCTGTGCATCGCGCAAGATCAGCGCCCGCTTGCCCTCGCGCTCGGCCATGACAAAGGGAAAGCCGCTCACACCAGGGTCAACGGTGATCATCGAGGTGGTGCCATCATCGTTTTTTCGTGACGCCACGGCGCTTTTCCACTCACCAAAATCGAAAACTCGCGTCGCGCCGTTTTCGCGCACATCGATCGTCCCGAGCGCGTCGTTCCAATAGTGTTTCGCCAGTTTTTGGACCGCTTCCAGATCTGGAGGGACCACGAGCCGCTCGCGCGCCTTCGCCACTTCCGCCTTGAATCTCTGCGCAGCGGATTCCACGTCCTCCACCCCTTCCGGCTTCCCGTCGAAGAGCTCCTCGAGAACCTTGCGGATGAAGGGCCGGCGGAGCAGCCAACCTCCATCGGCGTTGGTCAGGATCACCCCGCCAACGCCCTGCTCCGGCAGCCAGAACATGTCACTATGGAAACCCACGAGGTCGCCGCCATGGTGCACGACCGCAACCTTGTATTCCGTGTCGACGCTCAGTCCCATCCCGTAGATCGCGTACTCCCCAATCGTCACTTGCGGCGCGCGCCGCGCCAGGAGCACTTCTGCTGAGACAAGCTGGCGCCCGTTGGGCAGTTTCCCGTTCGCGAGTTCCATCTGCACATAGCGGCTCACATCCTTGACGTTGGACCAGGCTCCGCCGGCGGGCCGGATTGGGATCGCCGAGCGATTCAAGTCCATCGTCGCGAGTGCCATCTTGCCCTTGAAGTCCGGCCCGTGCGGACTAGCGTGATTGCGTCGAAGCGCGCGCGCGAAGTCGAAGGTTGTTTCCTTCATCCCGAGCGGCTCGAAAATCCGCTTCTTCATCGCCTCGTCGTAGGCGGCGCCCAACTCCTTTTTCGGGTACTCCACATTTCCGCCGATGTATCCGGCCGCGGCGGCCATCAGATTGGAGTACTGAAAGGTCTCCCCGAATTTCGTGGTCGGCTGAACGGTGGCCAGCAGCTCCATCGCCGATTTCGGGGTGCGCTGGTTGAACTCGAAAATCCACTCGAAGTCCTGGCGCGGCAATCCGGTGCAGGCGCAGATCAGATGCTTCATCAAAACCTGCCGCGTGATTTCCGCATCGCCGAGTTTGAACGCGGGATACACCTGAGTTACCGGCGTCTCCCAAGTGAGCTTGCCACGATCAACCTCGGTCGCCAGCAAAAGCGTGGTGAGCGCTTTGGTATTCGAAGCGATGATGAATAGCGTGTCGGCGTCGATCTTCTCGGGTTTGCCCAACTCACGGACGCCAAAGCCTCCGGCGAAGACGACCTTGCCGCCTTGAACCAGGCTGATCGCAACCCCGGGAATGTCCAGCGCGTTGCGTCCCCGCTCCACCATGTCGGCGATTCGCTTCAATCGCTCCGCGTCGAGGGGATTGGCGGTCCTGCCGGCGAAGGATTCCTTCGCGTAGCCCTTTGGCCGCAAGCTGTCGGAGACGAGCACTATCTGTGCCAGTCGCCGCTCGAAGGGGGCCTGGCCCAACTCGAATAGGACAGCGGTCCACGCCTCCCCGTGGCGAAGCGCCCGACCAGAGACGATGATTCGCTCGTTGGGTGAAGTCTCGTAGTCGTACTCCCGGGATTCGTCCCAGCCGTTGCGCGCAGGCCGAGGCTTGACGAGCTTGAGAGGGCGATTGAAGTCCTCGCGGAACACACGCCAGGCGGTGGCGACCGCTTCGTCCCCGTCTTTGATCGGACTGTCGACGATCGCGATTTTGAGGCCAGGCTCGGGTCCGATGAGCACGGTCCGCGGCCCACTGCTCTCGATGCTCCATCCACCTGGCACCGTGAAGGTCGTCCCCCCGGGCGTCGAACGGGGGGAATTTTCGGCGAGCAGCTGGGGCGCCGGCTTGTTCGCCGGAGGGGCGGTCGCTTGCACCGCGCGAGCGTCGGGCGCAGGGGTGCGGCGAGCCTCCGGCGACGTGGCGCGAGCTTCCTGCGAGGGAGGCGCCCCAGCGCAAGCCAAGAGTTCCAGGCAAGCAGCGAACACGAGCAGTGGATTCGGAGCGGGTCTCATGACCCGCCGCCATACCAACCGGGTCGGCCGGCGGCAACCGAAACGAGAGCCCATGTCATCCGGCGCCATGGTACAAATCCCCTCGGAGATGCTCGGATGCGTCACTGGCCGTTGGCTCTGTTGAGTTTTCTCGCGCTGACGCCGCGTCCGACGCTCACGACCGGGGAGCTTCGTTTGACGCTGCGCGATAGCCTTACCGGTTATGGGCTCGCAGGAGTCATTCGAGCGCGGGGGGCTGATGATACGGCCCGCACAATGTCGATCCGGTCTGGAGAGCAGCTCGAGTTGTCATTCCCTCCCGGAAGTCAGCGCCTCTCAGCCACATCGCCCGGGTACGCACCGATTGAAACGCAATTCGAGGTGATGCCCGAGCTCCCGGTGCCGATCACCATCTGGCTGGATCCCAAGAATCCACCCGAGGCGCTGCGACCCGAGGCGCGCGCGGCGATTGCCGCGACGGGATATGCCACGCTACACGGCTACGTGGCCAGCGAGAACACCGGCGATCCGCTGGAGCAAGTTCAATTAACCGTTAAAGGCACCTCTGCTTTCACCGATCACCGAGGATATTTCCTGCTGCGGATTCCAGTTTCATCGCCACAAGCAGATTCTCTGCCCGAGAGTGCAGATCTCCAAGTGGAGCGACCGGGGTATCTGACCTTGGTTCTCAAGGATACCCTCCTGCCCGAGGGGGATACCCATTTCATTCTCGAGCTTCGAGCTGGGACGGGGCGAGAGGAGCGCGACAACTCGCACAAGCTGGCGATGGCGCCTGAAGTGCTTCGAGAGTCGCAGCTTCCGCCCGAGCAGACGGGCCTCTCCAGTGCCCCACCCGTGTGGAAGCCATCGGCGATCCATACGGACTCATCCCTCGCGCAGGTCATTGCTCCACCCGACAGCATTCGCGTTGGTACCAGTTGCTCGTGCACAAATTGCAGCGGCGTCTCGGTGATGAGCCTGGAGACCTACGTAAGGCGGGGACTGAAGGATGAGTGGATCGCTTCCTGGACGGCGCATTCGCTGCGGGCAGGCGCAATCGCCTATCGGAGCTACGGCAGCTACCACGTTTACCATCCGCTGCGAGCCAACTACGACATCTGCAATACCGCCTGCTGTCAGGTCAACAACCCAGGAACGAACGGCAGGACGGATTCGGCGGTCAGCTACACCACCGGGATCCTTCTGCAGCGTATCGGCGAAGTGTTTCGCGCCGAGTACTCCGCGGAGAACAACAACTTTGGCTGTGGCGGTCCGGGCTGCAGCAACGCGTCCTGTCTCTGTGGCGATGGCAACGCGGGCTCGCCTGGTGCGAGCTGGCCCTGCGTGACCGAATCCTTCGATGCCGGCCACGCGTGCTCCGGCCATGGCCGAGGCATGTGCCAGTGGGGGACGCAGCGATCCGCCCTTCAGGGTCAACTCTGGAACTGGATTGAAAATCACTATTACAACGACAACGGCAACCCCGGAGGCCTGAGGTCAGCATTCGTGACCTCGCCATTGGATATAGCCGATGCCTTTCCCGATCCGCCGGTGGTCTCGGCTGGCGATACATTTGTCGCTAATTACTCGACGGTCAATTACGCCGAGCTGCCACACAACCAAGTACTGCTGGGCGCCACTCTCTATTCTGCGAATACCGGTTACATTTCCGATCCTGCGAATGATGCCGAGGTGGTGCTCAATCCCGGCAGCAACGATGTGGCGCGTTGGTTCACCGTGCCTGATTCCACGCCACCCGGCGGTTACGACCTCCTGGTCGCCTTGTGGATCGATGTGGACGAGGACTTTGCGATTACCGGCGCTGATCTGCCTCTCGTCTCCTATACCTTTCCTGGCGCAGTGACGGTTCAATAGCCTTTTTCTGTCTGACTTTCCGTTACGATGAAGGGGTGGAGTCTCCGAATCTCCCCGCCCGTTACTGTGCCCAAGCGCTGGTCTCGCTGTGCGGTGTGTGGCTGTTATTCCTGGCAGCGCGAGCCGACGATGTTTGGATCCTCCGGCACGTGGTGCTCCCAAATTGGTTCTTACCTCCAACCACGCTGCGAGGGTTTCACTTGGCGCGCGCGGCAACGGCGCTGCTCGGGCTCTTCGTCTTGGGTGTGCTCGGGCCGAAGGTCGGACGCTGGGCCGGCTCGCAATCGGGAAAGACGCTCGCCGCGAGCTGCGGGCGGATCGCGGCCGCGCTGCTTTTCGCAGTGATTGCTTCGGAGATGGTCGTGCGCAACTGGGATAGCGAGCCATTTGGGCGCAAGACCAGGCTCGAGTTCGGGCTCGGGCGACCCGATCCGCGCTTCGGATGGGTGCTCGTTCCTTCGCACAGCACTCTGGTGAAGAACCGCCGCGCCAAGCCTGTTCATTACAATATCGATGCCTGGGGCAATCGTGCCCGCAGTGAGCTCTCAGTACCTGATCCCGCGCTGCCGACGCTGGTGGTTACCGGCGAGTCGATCGCGTTCGGCCACGGCCTCAAATACGAACAGACATTCGCCGCCATTCTCGGTGAGCGGCTGGGCTTGCAAGTGGTGAACGTTGCTTCGGGCGGCTACGGGACGGATCAGGCGTATCTGCGTTTGCTCGACGTGCTGGAGCGGCTAGATCATCCAGTGGTGGTACTGACGGTTTTCCATCCGGTGCAACTCGGACGCGCGCTGCAGGACTTTCGTCCTCGGCTCGTCTTGCGGAGTGGTAAGCTCGTTCTCGAGAGCGCGGCGAGCGGATTTTGGTCGCGCTGGAAGCTTCGCGATCTTTGGATGAACGAGCTGCCCTACCTTAGCGACGAAGCGTTTGCAAAGACGATGGCGCTGAACGTGGCGATCGTTCAGGCCACCTCGATGGCCGCCCGCTCCCGGGGCGCCGAACCGCTGTTCGTCGTGCCTAGCTTTGGTCCGCCCAGATCACTCGGGGAGCACCGAGAAGCATTCATCTTGCGCGAGCTGTTCGAGCAACAGCGTCAGCCGTATTTGCTGATCGACATTGATCGGAACCGGATCATGCTTGACGAGTGGCACCCCGATGCGATCGCGGCCCGCGACATTGCCGCTACTGTGGAGCGCGAACTCCGGCTGCGACTGAAGCGTTAGGCGCTGATCCGTCATCGCGCTTCAGAAGCGAAGGGATCCGGGTTGGAGAATAGCCACTCTCGCGAGAGCTCCAGCGGTATGGCTGATCGGCGGGCAAGTGGAGAAAGACGAAGGCTGGGGGTGTGGCCTTCCAGCGGTGCTCGTCCAAAACGAGCTTGTTGCCGGCGCAATTTTTCTCTCGTCGAAGATACTCTTGGTAGGCCCCACTGATCAGATCGCCGTTGTACCAGAAGTAGGCTCCGTCTCGACGGAAGATCGGATTGAAAGCCGGCGGAACAAATACTGACTGGTCGCCAGTAGTCCGTCTGAGAACGAACTCCTGGACATTCAGCTGTTCTCGGTTGCTCGGGTACAGAAGCAGAACGGCAATCAAGACCAAAGGCATGCAGAGTATCGAGCGTCTGAGCACTACGGCCTGCCACCCTTCGCGAACCGAATCGAGCAGTTCGGCCGCAAACAGTGCAAGCAGCGGAAGCAGAACGATGAAGTACTGCGCGAGTGGAAATCGGTTGAAGAAGAGAAAGCCGAAGTAACCGATCCCGATCCACAGCAGCCAGAGCTTGCACTCATCTCGAGGCGAAAAGCAGTCTCGGCGCAACAACCCTCTGGCGCAGAGATAGGCTCCAATCGATCCGGCAATCCAGAGGACGGGATCGAGCAGAATGCTCAATCCGATCGTCTTCGCGACGAAGAAGTGTTGGCTCAGCTCCGCCTCCAAGTAGAAGAAACGATTGAAGGGATAGTTCCAGAACCAAAACTCCTTGAAGATTCCAAGCGAGCCCATCGCGACGAAGAGTTCGGCCGTAAAGAGCGCCGTGACCATCATCACAACGGACAGCCCCACCACCAATGGCCGGACCCGCTGACGCCTCCAGCGCCGAAGGACAACCAGAAATAATCCGCCGATCAACAGGAGCGAGACGACGACGACCGCCTTCTGCAGAATCACCACCGCTACACCGAAAAGCGCTCCGGAAGCGAACGCACGCCACCATTTCCCCTCCTCAATGAAGGCCGCCCAGTTGACCAGCCCTCCATAGAGCGCGACATTCATCAAGGGATCAGGACGAAACTCGAGCGTGCTGCGCACGAACATGGAAGAGGCGAGAAGCAGAAGCACCGGGAATTGCCAGCGCACCTGAGGGTACAGACGTTGAACCAGCCGTCTGACGAGCCACAGGACGCTGACCAGGCATAGAGAGTCGAAGATGCGCGCGCCGAACACCAGCCAGCGGACCGACGCGAACTTGGCGACTATCGGCGCGGCCAGGAACCAAAGAGTCGGATGATGTTGCTCGAGAAAGTCCCGGTATGGCAATTGCCCGACCGAGATCAACCACGACGCATGCAGGTGCTCGATCTCGTCATGGTCGTAGGCTGCAAACCAGCAATGCCAAACGCCGATCAGGCCAATCACCGCCCAAAAGGCACCCCAGGACAGATTCATCTGCGGGTTGGGTAGCGATTTTTGCCTTCGGCTGACTGGCCTCGCCATGATCAGAAAATTGCGTAGATGAATGGCGCCAGGGCCTCAACGCTCGCGGCAGCGATCAAAAGGAGACCCGTCGCGCATAGGAAAACGACCAAGGGTATGAGCCAACGCTTTCCGTTCTCGCTGCGCCAAATGCTGAGCGCAAACTCGGGAATCGAGGTGAGGGCGCTTCCGAAGACCACCACCCCTCGTTGGATCTTCCCTCTTCTACGGATCATCCCACGGACTCCAGTCGCGCGCGGCCCATCGCCGAAGCGCGTTGAGAGCATGCTCGCAGGGGCTCGAAGCGGCAAGCAATTCTGCCGAACATGAAACCCTTCAGTCGGAGCGACACTGCGTACAGCAACGCGTTGCACACTCGGCAGAGGGATCAGTGTCGCTGGCCTGATCAGCAAGCGGGCCGGACAACACTCAGCAACGCGGCTGACTGTGTCTGGGACGACAGTTACCGGGCGTCCTCCGCGCCGGTGACATGTCGAAACTCGGCGAGCAGAAGCACGTCGTAGAGCGCCTTGAGCAGGCCAGCGAAGATCAGCGGCCAGCCGAAGGACGAATGAGCAAGCAGCAGGCCGGTCAAGCTCGGCGGAATGGCTGATGCGAGACTCCGGGGCACATTGGTGACGCTGGCCGCGGCGGCTCGTTCCTCCGGGGGCACCACCGCCATCACGTAAGCCTGCCGCGCCGGCACGTCCATCGACGACAAAGAGGCTCGCAGCAGAAGGAAAGTGACCGCGAGCGGTGCGGTGGGCACCACTCCTGCGACAATCAGAAAGAGATTCGCGGGAAGGTGGGTGAAGACCATTGTTCGGATCGCGCCGATCCGCGCGGCCAGCCAGGAGGAGACAAACTGGGAGAGAGCTCCTACCAGGGATGCGCCGAAAAAGACCGCTCCTGCCACCTCAGGCGAGAGTTGAAAGCGGCGGTACAGCCACAGCACCAAAAGCGACTGCACGACGAAGCCGCCCCCGAACGCATCGAGGCTGAAAAATGCCGCGAGCTTGAGGACGATTCTCTTTGATTGCGCGAGCGGCCGCGCCTTCTGTCCAGAGTTGACCTCGAGGGCGCGCGAGAGCCGCGCATAAACGACCGCAGTGCACACCCCCATCGCACCGTAGAGCAGGAAAGCGCCGCGTTCCGCGGTCAATACCTCGACGCCCAAAGACCTCGAGAGCCGATCGGGCAAACCGCTCGCGAGCGCGCCCACCGCTCCAGCGAAGGTTCCCACCAGATTGTACCAGGCGAAAATCGACGTTCGCTCCCTCGCGCGGACCGTCTCCGCTAGCACTGCCTGCTCGGTGGGAAGAAAAACGCTGACATCGCCGGCCGATGGGTTGATCGTCCCGACGAATGCGGTCACCACGATCGGCCAGAAACTGCGCAGTCCGGCAAAGAGCAATCCGGTGAACAGCATCAGCGCCGACGCCCCAAGCAGGAGAGATCTTCGGTCCAGCCGATGCGCGCTGAGGCCGACCGCGATGGTCAGAGCGGCCGAACCCAAAAGCGTCGCGGTCACCACCACCCCGACCTCGGTCGGCGTGAAGCCGAGGCGAATCAAGTAGTCGGCGAGCAGGACACTCACCACGCCGTCCGCAAACCCTCGCAACGAGCGTGTCCACAGAAGCCTTCGCGCATCGGGCGTGGCGGAGGGTGGCAGCAGCCGAGAGCTCATGCAGACTTGGCTATTTAGTACAACTGTGCTACCAGATGAAGATGTAAGATTCAATTGTTCTATGACATGCCGAGGAGAGCCATGGAGGGGAACCATGCAGCAGCCCGCTCCGACGCAAAGCGGCTTCTGTTGATCAGCAACTCCACGCAGCATGGCGGTGGCTATCTCGACCACGTTGAGAGTGAAATTCGAGAATTTCTCGGCGCCGCTAGGCGCGTGCTATTCGTGCCGTTCGCGCTCTTCGATCAGGACGCTTACGTCGAGCTGGCCCGGGCGCGATTCGAGCGGATCGGGTACTCGCTCCATTCGCTCGATCGGGAGAGGGACATTCTCCAGGCGGTCGAGAGTGCCGATGGCGTTTTCGTCGGAGGCGGAAACACCTTTCGGCTCCTGAACTCTCTCTACAGTTCGGGCGTCATGCCCGCCCTTCGCGCGCAAGTCGCGCGAGGGATTCCGTAGATCGGCTCGAGCGCCGGGTCGATCGTCGCTTGTCCCTCCCTCAAGACGACCAAGGACATGCCGGTGGTCGAGCCGCCCTCGTTTGAAGCGCTCGGGCTGGTCGATTTTCAGATCAGTCCACACTACCTGGATCCGGATCCACTCTCGACGCACATGGGCGAAACGCAAGAGCAGCGCATTCAGCAGTTCCTCGAGGAAAACGAGCTGCCGGTGGTGGGGCTGCGCGAAGGATCCTTCTTGCGGGTTGAAGGCGGCTCGACCGTGCTCAAGGGCAAGCCGGGGGCGCGCGTCTTTCGCCGCGGGCATTCGCCGCTCGAGGTTCAACCGGGCTCGGAGCTTCGGGAACTGCTGTTCCCGGAGGGAAGCGGCCGATGAAGCAGCGCCCAACACTTGAACTCAAACGCAGCGAGGTGGCTCGGCTCCTGAGCTTGGATGAATGCATCGCCGCAGTCGAAAACGCGTTCAGACTGCACGGCGAGGGACGGCTCGCTCCCCCTCAAATGCTCTCAGTGCATGCCGGAGAGGGGGTTTTTCACATCAAGGCGGGGTTGCTCCCTCTGTCGAAGAGCTACTTCGCCGCGAAGCTGAACGGAAATTTCTTTCGCAATCTGGAGCGCTTCAATCTTCCCAACATCCAAGGACTGATTCTGCTCTGCGATGGTGAGCACGGATATCCGTTGGCGGTAATGGATTCGATCGAGATCACGATCCTACGAACCGGTGCCGCGACGGCGGTTGCTGCCAAGCACCTGGCGCGAAAGGATGCGCGGGTGGTGACCATTTGCGGCTGTGGCAACCAGGGGCACGTCCAGCTTCGGGCGCTCGGTCGCGTCCTTCGCTTGCAGCAGGCATTCGCGTTCGACATCGCAGAAGACCGTGCTCGGAGATTTGCCGATCAGCTCTCATCAGAGTTGAATCTCGAAGTTCACGCCACCGGCGATTTGGCCTACGCCCTCTCGCGCAGCGACGTCTGCGTAACCTGCACCCCGTCGAAAAAGCCGTTTGTAAGGCGGGAGCACTTACGACCGGGGACGTTCTTGGCCGCGGTCGGCGCGGACAGTCCAGAAAAGCAGGAGCTGGAACCGGACATTCTGGGCTCGAGTAAATTGGTGACAGACAGTCTCGAGCAGTGCGCCCAGATCGGCGAGTTACACCACGCGCTCGAGCGAGGCACGACGCGAAGGGAACGAGTCCACGCGGAACTCGGTGAAATCGTAGCCGGCTCGAAGCAAGGTCGAGTCTCGCCCCAGGAAACGATCATTTTCGACAGCACGGGAACGGCACTGCAGGACGTTGCCGCCGCCGCCCTGGTCTACGAAAAGGCCATCCGTGAAGGCATCGGTGCGTGGGTGGATTTTGCCGGGTGAGGCGTCGGTTCGCAGTTGAATCATTGGCGCTGAAGCGCGGCGAGAACCGGTTGAATGTCGTTCAGGTCCACGCCGTAGATGTCCGCGAGCGCCGCGCCCAGTTCCTCCGGTGCGAGCCTGGATGCCAACTGCTTCGCGCGGCGAATCGGCTCGTGAAGGTGATGGGTGAGCACCCAGATACCGAGCTGGCGGCGCACAACGCTCTCGCAAACTCCCTCGAGAACCTCGACGCCCCCCTCGCGAAGAATGCGCACACCCTCGCCGTCGACGCGTGGATGTGGATCGCGCATGCCGATCACGACCTTTCCAAGTCGATGCTCGAGGATGACGCGCGAGCACGCCGGCGTTCGACCATGGAACGAGCATGGTTCGAGCGTGGAGTACATCGTCGCCCCTTCGATGCTCACACCCCGGGCCTTGGAGCTTCGTGCCGCGGCAATCTCCGCGTGATCTTCACCCGGGCCTTGGGTGTGTCCCTTCGCCACAATCTCGCCTCGCGCGTTGACGATGACGCAGCCCACCCACGGATTGTCTCCGGTGGTGCCGCGCGCGAGCTCAGCCTCGTCGATCGCCAACCGCATGAAGCCTTCGTGGTCGAGCGGCATCTGCCCAGTCCTTGCACGCAGCGTAGATGCGTGCAAGGGGCCACCAAGACTCTCGGCTTAGCGCGTCTGGTCCGATCCGAGAGCGGATCAGGGATGACTGCCAGCCGACGACGGGATCTCCCAATACTTGTCCTTCAACGCCTGCTTGATCCACGCCAGATGGCGCTTCTCATCGCCGAAATTCTTTTCAATTAAGGCGCGGAGGTCCGGCGTCCAATCCGCTTTGAGCGCGGATTCATAGGACCGGTTGGTCAGCTCTTCGTTGGCCATCATCGCAAGCAGGGCGGCATGGTTTCCCATCATGCTGGTGACCGCCGTGAAGCCTCGGAGCACCGTGCCCTTGAGGTCGCGAGAGCTCACCAACTCCGTGCCGCCCAGTCTGATGATCGCTGCGTTGAGGTCCTGTACGTGTCGCTGATGGTCAACGCGGAATTCCGCCAACTTTTCGCGGATCAGGAGAACGTCAATCCGCTCGATCGCAGCCTGGTAAAGGTCAATCGCGTCCACGTCCAACTGCGCAAGCTCACGCAGTTTGCTCAGTTCTTTCTCTGCCATAGGTCACCAGGCCTCTCTTAAGGGCTCTTTCCAGTAGAACCCGCCCTCGAGCTCGAATCGGGCTCCGCGCCAGATCCGCCGGTGCCGGCGTCCTCCTTGTCCTTCTTCTTGCCACCCCGTTCGGCCGTACCTAGGTCGCTCGGACCCGCGCCGCCGGTACCTCGCGTCGTATCCGAGCTGGGCCCCGCAGATGAGGAGGTTCTGCCCACGCTGGTGGTGCCCTTCTCCTCGCATGCCAAAAATCCAGGAACACCCAGCGCTACCATCGCCGCCATCAGGAACTTCTTCGAAATGCCTTGAGACATAGTGCGCTCCGTTTGGAATGAGTCATTCAAATCGTGTTCATTCCAAGTCGGAGTGGCAAAGGGCTAGCGACCAGCATCGGCTTCGGCGGCTGCTCTGGGACCCGCCAAGCGAGATGACGCCGTCAGGCTAAGCCGGCCGGGACCGGTCGCGCTTGCAACGATGCGACGAGTGTCTCCAGGCGGGGTTGCAAATTTCGCACGACTTTGTCGAGGTCCGCGCGCATCTTCACAGGGTAGAAACGGCCGGCCTCGCCCGTCCGCGGTACCCGCACCCAGGCAGACGGCAGGACGAGCTCGCCCTTTTCGTCCAGCAGAGCCGTAGCCTCTCCGCTGACCGTTTCGAACTGAAAAACATCGACGCCATCCGCCTGTTTTTTCACCGCCCGAAACGGCAGGACGATGCGCTTGCGCATCAGTGCTTCGAGCACGAAGGTGAAATTATTGGTTGAGATTAGAGGATGTTGCTCGGCGACCACCTGCTCACGCAGGATGATCCGGTCGCCGACTCGAACCGGCGCTCCTCCCGGGTCCAGCGGCTGTCCCGGAAGCGCGCGCTCGGTCGCCTCCACGGTCATCGCCTTGCCGCGAAAAACGTGAAAGCCGATCGCGACTGGGTCCACCGTTGCCCCGAGGTTATCCACGTTCGAAAAAAACAGGTGCCGTACGCCGCTGGCAAAGAGCTTTTCGGCAATGCCGGTCTCGCGGATGGCGCGATAAAAATCACCGTGCCCCGAGGGTGCGAGCGACAGGTTCCCTTGGGGGTCTCGATACATCTCACCGGGCGGCGTGATGCGTGGAAGCATCTGTTGCCGAAAGCGCAGCACTGGTTCTTCGGCCCAGAGTTGACGTAGATGCTCCGCGATCGGGTCGTCTGTAAGATCGGAAGTCATCAACGCCGAGGTCACCGCTCTTCCATGCCTCTGGCCCACTGCTCGTGCAGCCTCGAGTTTGAGATCGAGGAAGGAGTACCCTTTGAATACGGGGACCAGACCTTTAACCATCCCGCCAAATCGGGTCCCGGCCCCACCGGCGAGGATGACCTGCGCCACTTGGCCGCGGCTCAATGCCTCGCGACCCAGGTGCAGACACGCCTGATGATCCGGGCTTCCCGGTTTGGGAAGCTCGTCGATCTCTTCCGAGCGTACCGGTGCATAAGCGGCGGAGTCCCTCGAAGCAGCGTCCGATTGAAGCGCACCGGCGCGAAAATCCGCCAGCAGCCGTTCGAAAAGCCGTCGATCGTATTGGTCGCCCAACTCCGTTCTAATCTACAACGGTCCACGGCTTCGGCAGAAGTACAGTTTCGCCCGCTTTTGCGAACCGAAGCCGTTGGCGCTGCGCGGACAGTCGGCATACGTTAACGCTCACTCGCACGGCGCCTTTGCTTTTCGGAGGAGGTATGAAACCCCAGCTCAAACGCATCCAGACATCGCAATTGGATCTGGCCTACCTCGATGTGGGCGATCCGAAGGGAAAGCCGGTCGTTCTTCTTCATGGGTGGCCCGACGATCCCACTACCTGGAATGAGGTAAGCGCCGAGCTCACCAACCGGGGTTGCCGCGCGTTCATACCCTATCTGCGCGGGTTCGGGCCGACCCGCTTTCTTACGTCTGGATCGAGTAAGTCAGGACAACTGGTCGCGCTTGGGCAAGACATGATCGAGCTGACTGAGCGCCTTGGGCTCGAGCGTTTCGTCCTGGTCGGACACGATTGGGGCGCACGGGCGGCTTACATACTTGCCGCCCTCCATCCCGAGCGCGTGCAAGGACTGCTTACTCTGTCCGTCGGCTACGGAACGAATGATCCGCGTCAGAAGATGGCGTACGCCCAGGTGCGCAGCTACTGGTATCACTGGTTCTTCGCCACTTCTCGAGGGAAAGCTGCGCTCGAGTCCGATCGGCGAGAACTTTGCAGATTCCTTTGGAGGACCTGGTCCCCCACTTGGCACTTCGCGGACAAGGAATTCGAGGAAACGGCAACTTCTTGGGAGAACCCGGATTGGACCGACGTCACCTTGCACTCCTACCGGCACCGATGGGGCTACGCCGAGGGCGATCCGAAGTATCGAGAGCTCGAGGAGAGGATGGCGCAGTTACCTCAGATCCGTGTTCCGACCATTCTGATCCAGGGGACCGAGGACGGTTGCAACCTCCCGGAGACCAGCGCGGGCAAGGACCACTTCTTCACTGCCGGCTATCGCTACGTTCTGGTTAAAGCCGGCCACTTCATCCAGCGCGAAGACCCTCAAAGCGTGATCGGCGCGGTGCTCGAGCTGCTCTCGACCGATCGCGCCTAACCGGCCTGCGGGCCTATCTGCGCACGCCGATTGCGTTGGCAAGCAACTCGTCGCGCAAGGATGCGGCCCGAGTGCGAGCGACCGGGACGTGGATACCGAGGCCGTCCAGTCCAATCGCGATTCCGACAAAGAGAATCGTGTTGCCGGCAGACCGCTCGAGCGTTTTGATCTGGCTGCTGTTGACGAGCCAATTTCGATGCACGCGAGTGAAGCCGGCGCCGGCCGAGGCTTCGATCGCTGCGAGTGAAACGTCGATATCGAAGGTGCCATGCCGAGAATGCACGAAGGTCAGTCGCTCGGCAGCTTCGAACGCCCAGATCTCCCCCAGCTCCAAGAACACCAAGGCACCGCGTCGGCGCGCCACGACCCGCGTAGCCGAGGGCCCGGGCGCGGCGGGGGTTGGAGTGTCCAGTTCCCGCTGATAGGAACTGGTGCGGCCGCTCGGGGGATTCTTCGCCAATCTCCTGCGGCCGCTCTTCATGTTGCGGCATTGAACAGCGCATGCATCGGCCTGTCTTTCTCAATTCCGACCTTGTTTCGCCGGAGGCGACACAAAATGCGGGACCCGCACTCCGAGGCTGAATCGTCGCATCCCCTACTTTTTCGGTACGCTGTTAAAGGGGATCGCGGTAGAGGGGACGCTTTGAGGGGGCCCCGATGCTGCAATGGGTACCGGTAGAAACCGGTCAACCTGAGGATCTCCGCAACTACGTCTCGTGGGAACAAACCTTGTGTAGCGACAAGGCCTGGCCAGGGATTCACCTACAACAAACCACGACGGCCGGTGGCGAGCTGCCCGAGGGCTATCTGCCACGCCACCTTGTCTATTTGCACGTGGGTGACCCAGTGGTGAACGAAAGATACGTCGTCGGGCAAGGGTGGCATACCGAGACTCTAAGAGCTGGAAATGTCCTCGTGCTGCCCGCTGGTGTCCCATTTGCCGCTCGATGGCGAAGTCCGACAGCGTGCCTCGAGGTTCATATCGAGCCGGAATTCGTTTCGAGAACGTTCGACCAGGATCAAGTTGAGCTTACCCCCACTCATGCGGAGAACGATCCGCTGATTGTCCAGATCCTCCATGCGCTCCGGCGAGAGGCGATTGAGGGATTGCCGCGAGGTCGCCTATACGGCGACTGCTTGGGTACCGCCTTGGCAGCTCATCTCGTGCGCTACTTTTCAGTTCTCGGAGGAGGCATCCACTCTCCGAGGGGGATGCTGCCGCGAAATCGCCTGCGACGAGTGCTCGACTATATCAATGATCGACTCGAGCGGAACCTCTCCCTGTCAGAGCTTGCCGGTCTAGTCGGGCTCAATCCGGACTACTTTTCCCGTGCCTTCAAGCACACCACGCGCTTTTCACCGTATCGCTACGTCTTGCTCAAACGAATCGAGCGAGCCTGCGTGCTACTTCGGGATCCGCGCATCTCGATCTCGGAGATTACCGGGCGCTGTGGATTTGCAAGCCAGAGCAGCTTCACCACGGCATTTCGGCGGATCAAGGGAATCACCCCATCCGCTTACCGGCACGCGCTGCTGTAGGCCAGACCGCAAGCAACGCATCGAGCTCGTCCGGCGACGGGGGTTTCGCGAGGTACGAGTCGAATCCCGCCTCACGAGTGCGGTCTTGGTCCTCCTGCTGGGTATATCCGCTGAGGGCAATCAGTCGGGTGGCCCGAAGGCTCCTATCCCGCCGAAGAATACGAGCAACTTCAAAGCCGTTGAGGTCCGGCAGTCCGAGATCGCAAATCACGAATTGCGGCCTCACCCTCCGCACCAGGTCAATGCCGGACCGTCCTGTCAACGCAATCTCCACCCGATGGCCGGCGATCTCCAGCACGTCCGCGAGCGTCTGCGCCACATCTTCGTTGTCGTCGATAATCACCAGAGTTCTGGGGTGCCCCCACTGCCCGGAGGCCTCAACTTGAGCCGCTTCGCTTCGCTCCGAGCGTGAATCGCTCCCGGGCGTTCGCTTGCGTTGGATCGGCGCTTGACCCTGCGACGACCGCTTGCTGCGCTGACGAGTTTTGTTCACTGCGTTTTCCCGGCACCCTCAGAACGGCGACTGCAGGAGTCTGCGTTTCCCTCGATTCGCGCAATTGGTCGCAAGGTATGCCCTCTTTTGACCAACCGACACTCGAGGTGGACGGGCGTCCATGCCTCCTGTAATTGAAGCCAAGCCGTTGGTGTGAGTAGAACCGTCCTGGCTGGCTGGGGCCAGACCGGAGGTCGCGATGTTTGAGTCGTTGAGCAACACCTTTTTCCGCAATGCGTTTCGCACCGCGCGCGTGCTCGTTCATGGCGTACAGCTCGTAGCCAGCCTCGGTTCTGTATTGGCCCTGGCCCAGCCCAAGCCCGAGCCTTCACCTCCGGCGCCGAAAGCGCGCCCGCAGACGCGTTCGATGGTGATGACCCGTTTCGGGATCGTCGCCACCAGCCAAAGCCTCGCTTCTCAGGCCGGCGCTCAGATCTTGGAGCTCGGAGGCAACGCGGTGGATGCGGCGATCGCCGCGAATGCGGTGCTCGGCCTGGTCGAGCCGACCAGCAATGGACTGGGTGGCGATCTCTTCGCGATCGTTTATGAAGCGAAAACCGGCAAGCTTTACGGGCTCAATGCCAGCGGTTGGGCGCCGGCCAAGCTGACGATCGACTATGTGCGTTCGCAAGGACATCAGACGATGCCCCAGCGAGGGATCCTCACCGTCACTGTCCCTGGGTGCGTCGCGGGGTGGGATCTCCTACGAAAGAAGTTCGGAACCAAGGACTTTCAGACCTTGCTTCGCCCGGCAATCTACTATGCGGAGGAAGGCTTTCCCGTGACGGAGCTGATCAGCGAGGGCTGGCATGCTACCGAGCGCGCGATCGACGAGGGTCGGATCGAGGCCAATGCAGCGTTCAAGCAGACGTTCTTGCCAGGTGGCCACGCTCCTGCGGCGGGCGAAATCTTTCGAAATCCCGATCTGGCGCGCTCACTGCGTCAGATTGCCTCCCATGGGCGCGACGGCTTCTACAAGGGCAACACCGCAGCGGCGCTGGTGCGTCTGTCGCACGAAGTGGGCGGTGCGATCGAGGAGGATGATCTGGCCCAATTTCAAGCCGAATGGGTCGAGCCGATCTCCACCACTTACCGCGGGTGGACGGTGACCGAGCTTCCGCCCAACGGTCAGGGCATCGCGGCGCTGTTGATGCTGAATCTGATGGAGCGTTTTCCGTTGCGCGACTATGGCCAAGCGAGCGCCAAGTCCTTGCACGTGATGATCGAGGCAAAGAAGCTCGCCTACGCGGATTTGATGCGCTACGTGGCGGATCCGCGCTTCGCGAAAGTGCCGGTTGACGGGTTGCTCTCGAAGACAGTCGCGCAAAAGCGAGCGAGAGAGATCGTTGCGGATCGCGTGCTGGCATCCGCCACTCCCAGCACGGCCGAGGACATCCAGTCCAAACCAGGCGCCGACACCATCTACATGTCGGCGATCGACAAAGAGGGCAACATCGTCTCCCTGATTCAGAGTAACTACAGCGGTTTCGGCTCTGGACTGGTGGCACCGAGCACTGGCTTTGGCTTGCAGAACCGGGGCGCGCTGTTCAGCCTCGATCCGAAGCACCCCAACGCGCTCGAGCCTCGCAAGCGTCCCCTGCACACCATCATTCCTGCCTTCCTCCAAAAAGGCGATGTTCGGATCGGCTTTGGAATCATGGGCGGATGGAACCAGGCCCAGGCGCACGCCCAATTCGTATCCAACGTGGTGGATTTTCAGATGAACATCCAGGCCGCGCTGGAGGCGCCGCGGTTTACCAAGCTGACATTCGAAGGAGTTGACGTGGCGATGGAGTCACGGATTCCCGAAGCGACTCGCGCAGAGCTGACCCATCTGGGGCATAAGATTACGCTTCTGCCTCCCTATTCCGGTGAAGTAGGCGGCGGACAGGCTGTGATGCGCGATGGCCAAGAGGTGAATTTCGGGGCTTCCGATCCCCGCAAGGATGGCGCAGCCATTCCCCAGGCGGCTCCGGTGTTTAAACCCGCCCCGCGAAACGGCAAGCAGGCAAAAACAGCTAACCGTTGAGTTTGATAGCCATCGCCACTGCCGAAGCGGGACAGGCGCCCCGCAATTCTTCAGAGGCGTTCAAAGACGCGGGAAGCTGCTCTCGGGTGATTCGCGCAAAGCCTAAACGGGCAAAGAAGTCCGCTGCGGTGGTGGTCAAAAGAAAAAGACCGTCCAATCCGGTTGCGCGGATCAGTGGATTGAGGCTCGCCACCAGCGCTCGACCCACTCCTTTGCTCCTGAAGTTTTCGTCCACCACCAGCGACCGCAGCAGGCCGGATCGGCCGTGGATCTCGAGGCCCACCGCGCCCAGAAGCTGCCCCGACGAGTCCGCCACCAGGAAATGGTCCCAATGTTCGCGCACCCCGGCTAGCGGCAGCTTCGCGCGTTCCAGCAGCCGGCTGACTGCGGGAAAGTCCTCCTCGCGGGCGCCGCGGACCTGAAAGGCCTCCGGACTCCAGCCGCGTTCACTGATCAGCGCGGATACGAGCTCTTTCAACTCGTCGCGAATCGCACGTACGCGCTCAAGCGTCTCTCCTTTCGGGTCGGCCAGGTTCCAGTCGATCCGTTGGAGTCCCGGAACCACCGGACACTCCTCGTTGCAGCCCATCGTCACGAGCAGTTGCGCCTCGCGCGCTAATGACGCGGTCAGAAGCTGGGGCTTCACCTCGTCGATCTCGATTCCCACTTCCCGCATCGCGGTTATCACTTCGGGATGAATGCGCGATGCGGGGTGTGTTCCGGCCGAAATCGCCCGGGCCCTCGCCCAATCGGCCAAGGCCCTAAACCAGCTGGCGGCGATTTGCGACCGACCCGCATTGTGAACGCACGCAAAAAGCACCGTGGTGATTCGCTCTGGCGGCTGCACGGTCATGCCCTTAGTCCCAGAGCGTAATCCGCGCAACGCCCGTCGATGAGCCAGATACCCTATTGGGTATCGCGAAACGCTTGACAGGCTGCAGTCTCAAGTTTATCCAGCGAACCGATTCGCGGTTGCTCTCGTTAGGCGAGGCGTCCGCGCGAACATAGGCCACTGTCCCGGAACGACGAGAGTCGCCAAGGGGTAGACCAGAGCTTGCCGGATTAAGGCTTGCCCTAATGTGGCTGAGGGAAGAGGCATTGGCCTCCTCTACGTCGCGCGCGTGCTGAAGCTGGACTTGGGGGGCGGCTCGGCGGGCGTTGGACCCGGCTCGCCGACTCTTCCCTTTCGCCCTCGGACAGAGCAGCGTGATCGAGGAGCTTAGGATGCAAGAGGCAGTCTCCACGACGGAGAAAGCGCGGATGGGCTTGCCCGCCACGCTCTTCTACCGGTTCCGCAAGGCCGCGAAGGCCCTGAAAAGGTTCGGGGCGATTGCCGGGCCTGGGATCATCGTGATGGTGGCCGATAACGACGCGGGCGGAATCACCACCTACACCACCACCGGGGCCAAGTACGGTGACCATCTGCTTTGGTTTCTGATTCTGCTCGGGCCGGTCGCGTACTTAGTCCAAGAGATGACGGTGCGGCTGGGCGCGGTCACCAAGCGGGGTCATGCGGAGGCCATCTTTCATGGCTTTGGAGCCTTCTGGGGTTGGTTCTCGTTGCTCGACCTGGTCCTCACCGACTGGCTGACGATGATCACCGAATTCATCGGCATGACCGCGGCGATGAGCATCTTCGGCGTGCCTGCGTGGGTCACGGTGATCGGCTGCTGGCTCCTGATGGGCTCGATGATCCTCAGTGGCAGCTACTGGACCTGGGAGAAAATTGCGCTCGCGCTCTGCGTCGGAAACCTGATCTACATCCCGGCCGCGTTCATGGTGCATCCCTCGATCAGCGATGTCCTTCGCAACAGCCTGGTGCCCCATTGGCCCCCCGGGGGACTCACCAACGAGCTGTTCTTCCTTTTGATGGCGAACATCGGCACCACGATCGCCCCCTGGATGTTGTTTTTCCAGCAGAGCTCGGTGGTGGATAAGGGATTGCGGGAGCAGGACATCAGGTTCGCAAAGTTGGACACCGCGATTGGCGCGGTGCTGACGGTGGTGGTGGCGACCTTCTTGATTGTCGTTTCCGCCAGGCTGCTCTCCGGTCAGGCCGTTGAAAGCGCGGCGCAAGCAGCCGTCGAGATCATGCCGGTGAACAAATACGTTGGGACGATTATTGCGATTGGCCTTTTCGATGCGGGTTTTCTGGGCGCGATCTGCATCTCATTGGCCAGCTCTTGGGCATTCGGCGAGATTTTCGGTTGGGCGCACTCGTTGAACCAGAACATCCGAGAGGCTCCGTGGTTTTACGCCTACTACTTCTTTGATCTGGTGCTGGCCGGGACCGTGGTCCTTATCCCCAGAGCGCCGCTCGTGTTGATTACGCTTTTTGTTCAGGTGATCGCCACGACCCTTCTGCCGGCAGCACTGGTGTTTCTCATCCTTCTGCTGAACGACAAAAAAACGATGGGCAAATATCGAAACGGCACCTGGCAGAACGTGGCGAACATCTCGATTGTCCTGGTGATCATCGTTTTGTCCACACTGTACGGGGTGACCACACTTTTCCCCGGGGTGCTCGAATGAAGCCCTTCAGCGCCGTGTTCAGCAGCTTGGTGAACCAAGTCAGAGCCATCAACCGAAGGTACGCGAAGCCACAGATTGAGATGACTTGGTTCGTGAAGGCCTGCCTGCTGATACTGCGGCTATATCTGTTCGTGCTGGTGAGCTTGATGATTTACAAGTTTGTGAAGACCCTGAAGAGTTGAGCAAGAGGTTGACCCGATGACTGCTACAGCAGGCACGCTGAACACCCCCTCACGGACAAGCTTCAATCTGAGCGAGCTGGTCGGCATTCCTGTGGTGACCAAGGGTGCGCGGATCGGAAGCCTGGACGAGTTTGTCATTGTCGATCGGGACAAGTGCGCCGAGGTCACCCACCTGTGCATCGCGCGGCCATTCGGGCGGCCGACGCTGATCGTCCCCTGGGAAAAGGTCGTGTCGCTTGGAACCGACCAGGTGGTGCTGAATATCGAGAACGCGGAGGGTTTTGCGAACGCCCTGCCCCCTTCCGCCGTCCTGCTCAAGGACTACATCCTCGACAAGAAAGTGCTCGACCAGAAAGGTCGCGAGCTGGAGGTGGTCTACGACATCGGGTTGAAGCTCAGTGGCCATAAGTTGCTGGTGGTCGACGTTGATCTGAGCAAACCCGCCCTGCTGCGGAGAATGAAACTGGCCTGGTTGGCCAAGTTTCTGATCAAGCCGAACGACGCTCGCAATGGGCACGTGGTTCCCTGGAGCTACGTCGCGCCTTTGCCCGGTGAGCTTGGCAGTTTCAAGGGAGATGTTCAGCTCAAGGTGCTGAAGGAGCAACTCGACGAGCTTCCACCGGTGGACCTGGCGGACATCCTCGAAGAATTGGAACCCGAGCAGCGGAATGCGATTTTCGGTCAGCTCGACACGGAGAGGGCTTCTGACACGCTCGAGGCCCTCGACCCCAAGGTCCAGCGGGACCTGGTAGCTTCGCTCGACAAAGAGAAAATCGCACGATTGATGGACGAAATGACGCCCGCCCAGGCGGCGGATCTGCTGGCGGTTCTGCCCTGGTGGGACGTCCGCGCCCTGATGAAGTTCCTCGATAATCGGGAACGAGCGGCGAAAATTACGGCGATTTTGGAGAAACAAGACGAGAAGGCGCTCAACTTCTCCACCGCGAGGTTCGTGCGATTTTCGCCGGGCAAGACGGTGGCCCAAGCGAGAGCGGAGTTCCCCCAGGCGGCAAAGGGCAAGGTGGAAATCACCTACGTCTACGTGGTCGATGAGAACGACAAGCTGATTGGGGTGCTGGATGCCAAAGGCTTGATGCTGCCCGACGAGAACGCGCGGTTGGATGACCTGATGACTACTCAGGTGGTGTCGCTCGGCCGCGACGACACCCTCAGACGCGCATCCGAGCTCTTCGCTCGCTACCTGTTCCGTGCTCTTCCGGTCACCGACGAGAACGGAAAAATCCTCGGAGTACTGCGCTATCGCGATGTGGTGGCGTTACAGCATCGATATGTTGAATAGAGAAGCGACCGCCGATGAAGCACTCGCGCCCACGGTGCCGGTTGCCGCTCCGCCGGCCGATTTGCTTCCCCGTACCGACCATGCGATCGAGGTTCAGGTCAGCATTCACGACAGCTCCCGGTTCCAGTGGCAATTGGTTCTGCCGATACCCCGCAGTGGCCGCGTCCGTTACCAGGTGGAAGCGGAGTTCGAGATTCCCTCCAACGCCCTGTCCGGACGCTCTCCTTGGGACCTGATGCAAGGCTTCACCCGGCTCGACGGGGACACTGGGACGAGCGCGTTGGACGGTTCGCTGAATGCGCTACGCCAGAAGGCAGTGTCGCTGGCGCGGATGTTGGAACGGGCGCGTCAAGGTTTTGTCCGCCATTGTCAGGAGGCGATCGCGCACGCCGGCGAAGAATCACACGACGCTCATCGAGATTTGATGATCTGGCTCGACGCGGCGCTCCGTTCGGTGTCAGCTTCGCGCGCGCAGCTAGCCCTCACTTCACCTGACGATTCGACCGAATTGTCCCGCGAACGCAGCTTGGCCGACGAGTTCATCAGCGTTCGCTTGCTCGAATTTCTCGCCGAGTCCCAGCAATTTCTCAAGACGGCGTTGGATGAACCGGTGTCGATCGGCGAGGAGCTGAGAAAATCTCTCGAGTTTGCCGACGAACGCCTTACCGCGGCGTTGGAGACCGAGCTTGCCTACCGACAAGCCCATCGGTTCGTCTCGGCTGACCCTTCCTTTCCCGATACCCTCGAGAAGTACGTCGAGCGCGCAGGTCGTCTGAAGCAGCGCTTTCAGGAAGTCTTGGCCCTGGACCGTGAGGTGTATCCCTTGGATGATCGCGTCCAACAATGGGTCACCATGTTCTCCGCCCTGATCGCCGGGATGCTTTTTTTTGGTGCCCAGTTGGTGCTCCGCCGTTGGTCGATCGGCTCTCAGCTGAGCTCCGGGCTGGCCGCGCTTGTTCTTCTGGCCGGCTTTGCTTACGCGCTACGGGACCGCCTCAAAGACATCGGGAGCGCGTGGATTAGGGGCAAGGTGTATCGCTTCCACGCGCAGCGGATTGTCCTTTGTCGACTGTCATCCAAGAAAGACGTCGTGGTCCGTGCCCGCGAATGGTGCAACGAGAGCACCACCGGCCGACCTGACCCATTGAATCCAGAAAGCGGCGCTTCGAGACGCGTGACCGTCGTCCACCATCTCCACCGCGGGAAGCTGATTGCCAATTCCGACATGATCGCCTCCGGGGCGGTGCGCATCCGCCACCTCTTCAGATACGACCTATCGCCGCTCTTCCCTCGGCTTCATGACCCGGTGAAGCGCGTGCCGGTACTGGATCCAGCCACCCGCCGCGCTTCCTTTGTGGATGCTCCTCGCCGCTACCAACTTCCTATCCACGTCCGCGCGACGATGCTGGATAGCCGAACCGAAGTGCAGGCGAACCTGGTCGTTGACAAGCTGGGTATCCAGCGCCTCGAAATGACCTCACCCTGAGCGCCGGCGGTTTTTCGCATCATCGGCGATCAGATCCCGCCCCCAGCGCTCAATCGCCTCCATCACGTGCTCAAATGCCTGGCCACGGTCGGTGAGCCGGTAGACGACCTTCACCGGAGGCCCGGGATCTACCTGACGCGCGACGATCCCCCGGGTTTCCAACTCGTTCAGCCGGGTGGAAAGGATCTTTTGCGCAACGGCTTTTTTGTGCAGAACGGCGGAATCGAGTACACCCTGGTCCTTGGTGTCTCCGCGCTCTCCTTGGCGTTCACCGGGCCGGGAACGCTGTCGCTCGACTACGCGTTGGGTATTTCCTGGTCGGGCGCGCCGTGGGGCGTGTTTGCGCTCGCCCTGGGTGCATTGGGCGGGGCTTTCACATCTTCGCCAGTCGTCGCTCCACGCCCCAACCTGCGCGCCAGGCGTAAGAGGCGGGGTTGCTCCCCGCCGGAGCAACGTCGGGAAACAAGTCCGGAGGTTCGCTGGTTAGTTGCTGGCGTTGCGATAGAGCAACCCCATGCAAGCGAAACTGTTGCTGATCGAGGATACTGCTTCGTTGGCCGAATCGCTGGCTCGCGGGTTCGGAGAAGCGGGTTTTGAGACTCGTATTGCTCACACCGCTGCGGCAGCGAGCCGCGCGCTTGAGACTGACCCTCCGGATGCTTTGATTCTGGATCTTGGGCTGCCGGACCTCGATGGACTCGAGCTGCTTGCGAAGATCCGCTCGCAGGGCCTGGTGATTCCGATCCTGGTCTTGACCGCGCGGGATGCAGTGCGAAGTCGGGTCGCAGCCCTCGACGCAGGGGCTGACGACTATCTGATCAAGCCGTTTGCGTTTGAGGAGCTTTTGGCCCGAGCGCGTTCGCTCCTTCGGCGAGCATCCAGTCCTAAGTGGGCGCCGATCCAGCTCGGAAGCCTTACGCTGAAACAAGACGAGCCAGCCGCAATGGTAGGGGGCAAATCGGTGCGACTGTCACCGCGCGAGCATGCGCTGCTGCAATTTTTGCTGCGGCGGGCCGGTAACGTGGTCGGTCGGCGCGACCTCCTTCGGGAAGTGTTTGGGTACGAATTCGAGCCAGGCACCAACCTGGTTGAGGTTCACGTCTCTCATCTCCGAAGGAAGATCTCCGGGGCAGAGGTGGAAATCGAGACGGTGCGCGGGTTCGGCTATCGACTCCGGGCGAGAGGCCGCAATCGTGCGTGATCGCCTTTCGCCTGCCCGCTCGTTGCACCGCAGCCTGGCGGTGTGGATGATGGCTTCGACGATCTTCACGCTCGCCGCCTTCGCGGGAGCGCTGTACGTCGCTTTTCGCTTCGAGGAAGCTGGCAAGCAGTCTGAAGCAATCGACGAGACAACAGCGCTCAGCGAACAAGCCAGCGAGCAGATGATGGTGGCGATGCTGATTGCGGCTCCCCTCGCGCTGGCGGTCGCGGTGGGTGGGGCGATCATGCTCAGCCGCCGCGCGCTCGCTCCATTGGAAGCGGTGATCCGGGGGGCGCGAAGCATCACCGCATCGAAGCTCAGCGAGCGCCTCGCGTTGCCGCGCCGGCGCGACGAGCTTTACGTGTTAATCGAGGAATTCAACCGCCTCTTCGCTCGCCTCGAGCAGGGCTTTGCAGCTCTGTCTCGATACGCCGCGGATGCGTCCCACGAGTTGCGAACGCCGCTCGCGGTGGTGGCCGCCGAGCTGGATGTCTCGCTGCTGCGCCCGCGCACTCCTGAGGAGTGGGAACGCGCGGCGCAGAAATCGCTCCAGGAAATCCGCCAACTCGCACGGCTCGTCGACTCCTTGCTCGACCTGGCTCGGGCGGAAGGGCCACTGGAGCGGTCGGTACAATTCGACATCCGCGAGCCGGTTGACCAGCTATTAGCGAGGACCGCCGAACAGGCCTCTGCGAACGGGCTGATCCTAAGCTACGCCGAGGGAAGCGATCAGCCGATCTACGTCGACGGCGATCCCGACGCATTGGCGATTGCGATCCGCAACCTGGTGGACAACGCACTTCGCTATACACCCCGCGGGGGTCGGGTCCGGGTCCATCTGACGAGCGAACAAAGCCAGGTTCGGCTGTCGGTGGAGGACAGCGGTCCTGGCGTGCCAAGCAAGGAACGGGAAGCGATTTTCACTCCGCTGGCGCGCGGCGCGTCGAAGGTGATCGACCGAAAGCCGGAAGGCTACGGATTAGGCTTGGCGATCGCGCGCCGAATTGTCGAGCGCCATGGCGGTAGCTTATCGGTGGAGGCTGCGGAGGGCGGTGGGGCGAGATTCCTGATCCAGGTTCCCGTTGCGGCTGCCGGCCGCGAGCCGGCGTTACCGGCGCAGACTTAGCAGCTATCGGACGCCTGGCCCGTCATCATCGCGCTCATCGTCCTCGTGCTTGCCGTGTTGGTCGTGATCTCCGTCCTCGTGCTTGTTGTCCTGACTCTCGACCGCGACGATCGCGCTGCTGTTCGCGTCCACGTTGACTTCCATCGTTCCCGGCGTGTGGTTGGGCCGAATCTCGAACGAGTAGACGTCCACGCCGTTTTCGTGCTCCAGTTGCTCCCCCACCACCGTCCCGGGGACCTGGCGCAGTGCCGCGATTCGAGCATCGTTGATCGAGACTTTCACTTGGCTCTGCGCCGGTGCTTGTGCCCGGGCGAGCGGAATACCCAGCAGCGGCATCATGGCGATGGCAGCCAATAGGGTTTTGTTCTTCATCGTCTTCTCCTTATGGATAGGGCGGGGGTGCCCGTTCGAACGATACGTTTCAGAACAGGCTCGAACCGTTAAGAGTGGATTAAGACCACCCAGCGCCGTAACAAAGCATTCCACAAGCAGACCATTTGGTCAGGAGGGACACCATGTTCCGTTCAGTGCTGTTCGCATCGCTGGCTGTCGCCGCTTGCACCCACGCTCCAACGCTCAAGCCGGAGGCAGATACCCCTTTGGCTCAGGGACGAAAAGATCTAGCCCTCACCGAGGTCGCTGGGGTGCGGCTGTCGGTCTCGGGAACTGCTTGGAACGGTGACCCTCCGAACCTGGCCGAAGTTTTCATGCCGGTGCAAGTGGCAGTTGAAAATCACAGCGGAAAGACACTGCGGATCAGTTATCAGGATTTCAGTCTCATCGGAGACAGCGGCTTTCGCTACGTCGCCATTCCACCGATGAAGGCCAAGGGGACTGTGAATTCGAGCGCTGAGCACAACTACATTCAGCTTGCTTCGTATCCCGCAAGGTCGGTCTCCGGCCTTGTGCAGGCGCAATTTTATCACGATCGATTTTTCATCGCTCCACACTATTCGTATTGGTACCCGGGTCTGGCGCCCTGGCCGTACGGTTTTGCCTATGACCCGCTGTACTACGACCAGTTCTACGCCACGTGGCCGGAAAGACTTCCGACCAAAGACATGATCAACAAGGCCCTTCCTGAAGGCGCGCTTCAGGATAACGGAAAGGTGGGTGGGTTCATCTATTTTCAGGGCGTTGGGGACCGAGACTCGAGAGTGAAATTCGAGATGAATCTCGTGGATGCCACCAACGGTCAATCATTCGGCACCGCGAGCATTCCGTTTGCGGTGAGCAAGTAGCCCGTAACGGTCACCCACAAAAAATGTCTAATCGCTTGCACAGCAGCGAAGCGAGATCTATCCCCCGCTTCATTTGCGGGGGTGACAAGCGAGGAAGGAGAAAACAAATGAGGGCAGTGAGTTGGACGTGGTACGGGTTGTTTGGAATTGCGGTTGGAGTGTTGGGGGCGTGCGCCCATGATAAACCGGCACCGGTGGCGCAGGAGACCCCTCCGCCCCGCACAGAGATAGTAATCGTAGAGCCTCCAAGGCCGGCTGAGCAGCCCAAGCCGCAGGAGGACATCGACGCGGCGCTCAAGGCTGCGGTTTTGCACTTCGACTTTGACCAGGACATCATCAAGCCAGAGGGCGAAGACACGCTGCAGAAGCTCGGAGGCATTCTGCAACGCAATCCCGACGTGATGATCCAGGTTCAGGGAAATTGCGATGAGCGTGGAACGGAGGAGTACAATCTGCACCTGGGCATGCGGCGCGCGACTTCCGCAAAGCAGTACCTGGTTGGCCTTGGAATCGACCCCAATCGCATCGATATGATCAGCTATGGCTTCGAGCGACCCGTCGATTCGCACCACAACGAGAAGGCCTGGGCGTTGAATCGCCGCGACGATTTCGTCCGCGCCCAGAAGGTCTCCACCCGATAGTGGGGAAGCAACAGGTTGGGCGCGCGCGAGGCAACCAAGATCGTCACTGCGCACCAGCAGCGCGAGGGGGGCGGCTTTATCGTCCGCCGTCCTCTACCGAGCGCCGAACTGGAGTCGGCAGATCCCTTTCTGCTGATCGATGAGCTAGGTCCGGTGGATTACCGGCCTGGTGAAGCAGTGGGTGCGCCGGACCACCCGCATCGCGGGTTCGAGACAGTGACTTACGCGCTCGAGGGTGAGTCGGAGCACGAGGACTCGGCGGGACATCGTGGAGTGTTGCGCCCCGGAGATGTCCAGTGGATGACCGCCGGTGCAGGAATCATCCATTCAGAGATGCCGTCCCGTCGGATCCGCGAAGAGGGAGGACGGGTACACGGGTTTCAGATTTGGGTGAACCTCCCTCGGAAGCTGAAGATGACCAGACCCCGCTACCAGGAGGTTCCGGCGAGCCGGATTCCTGAGGCAACGAGCAAGGATGGGCACGCCACGGTACGGGTGATTGCTGGAGAAGCGCTCAGTGTGGGCGCGGTGATCGAAACCAATACCCCGATCGTTTTCCAGGATTGGACGCTCGACTCGGACGCCGACGTTACCGTGCCGCTTTCCAGTGACCATCAGGTGCTTGTCTACGTGTTCAAGGGATCGGCACGGGTTGGCGACAGCAAGAAAGAAGTTCGCGAGGGTCAGCTGGCCGTTCTCGGCCCCGGGGACTCCGTTCGGCTGGTTGGAAGCGCCGACTCGCGCGAGGCGGCTCGACTGCTGCTGCTCGCAGGAGTGCCGATCAAGGAACCGGTGGCCCATTATGGGCCTTTCGTGATGAACACTCAGCAAGAGCTGATCGAGGCGGTGCGCGATTATCAATCTGGGCGAATGGGCGAGATCACTCGAACCGCACGTCTGGACTGATCGCGAGGGCATTCAGGGGGCTGAAGCAGATCCAGCCAAGCCCAGGCGCGGCGCTCGACGTCCGATGCGGAGCACCACCACCGCGGCCAAGAGGCAGATCGCGCCTGCGGCAATCCAAGCGGGGGTATAGGTGGTAAGCCTCGACCGGACGACCCCCGCGCCGAGTGCGCCGATTCCGGCCCCGATCTGATGAGAAGCGACGATCCAGCCGAACGCGATCGGGGCGTCCTGCACACCCACGGCTTCGGTGGTCAAACGCACGGTCGGTGGGACCGTAGCGATCCAATCCAGGCCATAAAACACCGCGAACAGCGGCAGGCCAAGCACCGTTGCATCGAACGCCTGTGGCAGCCACAGCAGCGCCAGCCCGCGCAGACTGTAGTACCAAAAGAGCAGCTTGCGTGAGTCGAACCGATCCGATAGCCAGCCGCTCGCCGTTGTCCCGACCAGGTCGAAAATTCCCATTACCGCAAGCAGGCCCGCCGCGCGCACCTCCGGAATTCCGTGATCGATGCAGGCAGGGATGAGATGCGTGCCGACAAGTCCGTTCGTGGTCGCGCCGCATACGAAAAAACTTCCCGCCAGCAGCCAAAAGTCAGCACTGTGCGCGCTCTCGCGCAGCACACGCAGGGCGTTGGTAAGCGGGTTCTGTCGAGAGGGCGTCACCGCTGGCGTTTCGGGAGACGCGCCGTAGGGCAGCAATCCGAGATCAGCCGGCCGATCGCGCACCAGCAGGGCAACAAGGGGCAAAAGCAACGCCAAGACCGAAGCAACGAGTAGAGTCACCATGCGCCAGCCGTGGTGCTCGACAACGTACGCTTCCAGGGGCAAAAACAGCATCTGACCGGTAGCGGTGCTCGCGGTCAGCACACCCATGATCGTGCCGCGGCGGGTGACAAACCACCGGCTCACTACGGTGGCGCCGAGCACCATCGCGGTGGTTCCAGTGCCCAGGCCCACCAGAACCCCCCAGGTGAGCACCAGCTGCCAGCTCGAACGAAGCTGGGAGGTGAGTGCGACTCCGGCGCAGATAATTGCCAAGGAGGCGAGCACCGTCCGACGGATCCCGAAGCGCTCCATCAGCGCCGCAGCGAATGGACCCACTAGGCCGTAGAGCACCAAATTGACTGAGACCGCCGAGGATAGCAGAGCTCGACTCCACCCGAACTCGCGCTCGAGCGGCACGATCAAGATCGACGGAGTCGCGCGCACGGCCGCGGCACACAGCAGAACAATAAAGATTGCCCCGGCAACGATGAACGCCGGGTGAATTCGTGTCCGGATCAGGCCGGTTCGCTTCACCGGCGGATTATGTGAGGCAGACGAGCTGGCCGCAAGGACATCGATCCCACGATTTAGGCCACCCGAGGCTCGTCGGGGCTGCGGGCATTAGCTTCACAACAAGCTGCTCCGCCGCGCCGTCGCTGCGATAGACTATGGACCCGGTGGTCGTCAGCTTTGGGTAAGCGATGGTTCAGGCAGGACCGGTCCAGAACGAACGCGAGCTAGAGCAGATTCTCGATCTGCAGCGTGCAAATCTCGCCCGCAACCTCAGCCCGGAGGAAATCGCGGCGCAGGGTTTCGTCACCGTCGAGCACACGCTGGATCTGCTGAAGCAAATGCACGCCCTCGCGCCGAGCATCATCGCCCGCGATGGGGACCGCCTGGCAGGATATGCGCTGGTGATGCCGATCGAGTGCCGGTCCTTTCTACCGATCCTCGAGCCGATGTTCGTCCGGTTGGATCGGCTGAGAATACAGCAGCAGCGCTTCTATGTAATGGGGCAGATCTGCGTCGCAAGGCCTTGGCGGGGACGGGGGATTTTCGATCTGCTTTACCGTTCCCACCGGTATCACCTCCGGACGAGGTACGACTTCTCGGTGACCGAGGTCTCGACCCGCAACACGCGCTCAATGCGCGCGCATCAGCGCATCGGATTCGCGGAGATCGATCGCTATCGAGATGAAACCGACGAGTGGGCTCTCTTGCGATGGGACTGGTCCTAACGCGCGAATCAGGAGGGCGAGCGCCAACTCGGCGGTACCCGGACCGCGACCACCCGGCCGTGTGCACGCTCGATTCCGCCGGACGATAAGACGCACCCGACCGTGGTCCGCTTTCCTTGACTCGATTCGATCCGGGCGCGGAGGATCACCGGTTCCGCAATCGGAGTCGGACGCAGATACTGAATCTCGATCGAGCCGGTGACACACCAGATCAGCGGATCGCTGCCGATTGGTCGCTGCTCCGATTCATAAATCGCCGCGATCGCCGTGCAGATCGAATGGCAGTCGATCAGGGTCGCGATGATCCCACCGTTGAGCACGTGGCGCGGACCCGCCATGAACGCCGGCCGAGGCTGGTAGGTGCACAGTGCGTGGTCACCCTCCCAATAGCTCTTGATCTGCAGTCCTTCTGCGTTCTGGGGACCGCAGCCGTAGCACCAGTTCTCGATGTGCATCTGATCTTGAATGGCACGGGCCGCCAAGGCGCGCTTATTCTCGCGATCCGGCCGCCGATGTCCACCGCTCTCGAGCCGGGACGTCGGTAGGCGGTCGTTGCTGTGTGGCGCCTACATGTCATTTTGTATTGGGGTGGGTCCAAAAAATTGTCAGATCCGCCGCACAGGAGACTGAAGTTCGGCCAACAAACCGCTATTCTCGCCCGGAGTGCTTCTTGCATCATTCCGGGGGGTTGGTTTGTTCGGACGTGAGAGGCACAGTGATGGGGATGGTAGTGAAGCGGACTGGGTTCACGCTGATTGAGCTGATGATTGTGGTTGCGATCATCGGCATTCTTGCCGCAATCGCGATTCCCAGTTTCGCCAAGTTCCAGGCCCGGTCGAAGCAGGGCGAGGTGAAGGCAAATCTCAAGTCCCTCTTCACCGCACAGCGCTCGTACTACCAAGAAAAGGACAAATACATCGAGCTGATTAACGACCTCGGCTTCGGCCCAGAGCGAGGCAACCGGTACGCCTATTGGGCCGGCGGTGGAACCTGGCAGGACCGAAGCACGTTGTCGGGAACGACGGTGAGCACCGACAGCAACATCACCGTCGACACCTTCAAGTACCAGGGTGCTGCCACCAACCCTGCAGCAGCGGGCCTCGGAGGCATCGCCTATGCGCAAAACGGCCAGGCCGACCCCGGCAACCCGGGCGTCACGGCCGGCAACGTCTGCCCGCTTTGCAGCTTCCAAGGCCAAGCGACGGGCAACATCGATTCCGATCCTACGATCGATACCTGGTTCATCAGTTCCAAGGACGCCAGCGTTCTCGGCTCGTGCGGAAACACCGACACCGCAGCGCCCGCCGGGACGCCGTTCAATACCAACAACGACGTGACCTGCTGAGAGCAATACCCAGTCGTTGCGCGTCCGCACGATGGCGGCGAGGTGCGGAATTTGGAGGGCAGCAGCGAGGGTGAAGGTTCGTTCATCCCTTGCGGGGCCTCAGTCCAATCAGTCAAATCCGTCACAAAGGGAGATTTCATGAAGGCCTCAAAAGCAGCCGCTCTGTTGTTTTTGGTGGGACTCTTATGTTGGTCGGGATGCGGCAGCGACAACGTTTGCGACAAAGCCCAGCGCGCCATCCAAAATCTGCTGAACGCGATGTCCGGCTGTCCATCCCTCAGTGGAGGTGGCGACGGAGGCACCACGCTAATCGTCCCTTTCAACAACGCGGCCTGCCAAAGTGGGCTAAGCCAATGCTCATCCGCCGATCAGCAAACGCTATCGAACGCGTTCGACTGCATCTCGAGGGTCGGCCGTTGCGTGCCCGGCTCGGAGTTCCAATTTCTTGCGTCGTTCGCGGCTTGCGCTCCGAATACGAGCAGCATTTCGCAGACCTGTCGAACCGCGTTCGGCTACTGAGCCACGGTAAGCTCGCTTCCTCCTCTATCGGCGGTCTGCGGCCACCGCGATGACGTGCTAGGGTCCCCCGCGCAAACGCGACGGAGGATCGAATGGCTTACCGCGTAACGCTCCTGCCGGGTGATGGAATCGGCCCGGAAGTGATGCAACAGGCTAAAGAAGTGCTCGACGAAGTGACTCGAGGCGTGGGTCTGAGATTCGAGCTCGAAGAGATCCCCTGCGGCGGACAGTATTACCTCAAGCACGGCTCGCGGGACTGGCCCGAAGGTTCGGAAGAGAAATGTGAAAAGGCAGACCTGATCCTGCTCGGAGCCGTCGGCTGGCCATCGCCTGATGGGAAAGGCCCGGTCACGATGTCCAACGGGCAGATGGCCGGTTGGTCACCGGTGATCGGCAACCGGATGCGGCTCGATCTCTACGCGAACGTTCGCCCGGTAAAGCTCTGGCCCGGGATTCGCCACCGCATTCATGGCGCGAACGTCACGGTCTGGGACGCGCGCAAAGTCGACATGGTAATCGTCCGAGAAAACACCGAGGGGCTTTACAGCGGAATCGGCGGTTTCCAATCAACCGGAGGTCGGCGCAACCTCGCGATCGATACCCGGGTGATTACGCGCGCCGGTTCGGAGCGGGTGATTCGCTATGCGTTCGAGCTGTCGAAGCGCCGAAACAAGGGTGCGCCGAAAGACGGAAAGAAGCGGGTGACGGCGATTGCCAAGGACAACGTCCTCAAAGGGTGCCAGCTGTTTCTCGAGGTGTTTCGTGAAGTGGGCGCCCAATACCCAGATATCGAGAAGGATACCGCGATCGTTGATGCGTTCACTCAGTGGCTGATCGGCCAGCCGGAGCAGTACGACGTGTGCGTGACGACCAACATGTTCGGAGACATCGTGACCGATCTTGCCTCGGTGCTTCAGGGGGGAATGGGGATGGCGGCCGGGTGTAACGTCGGAGATCTGCATGGGATGTTCGAGCCGATCCATGGATCCGCGCCGAAGCACGCGGGGAAGAATCGCACCAATCCCATGGCGATGATCCTCGCCACCGCCGAGGGTCTGCGCTGGCTCGGAGCCCGTAAGCAGGACTCGCGCCTCGTCACCGCGGGAGACGCGATCGAAGCGTCCGTCGCAGCGACTATCGCCGACGGTCAGCCCCTCACGTACGATCTGGTCGGCGAGGAACGGGCAGCACCCACGACCGAAGTGGGGGCGGCGATCCGCGCGAAACTCCGCAACCGGCTCGCGCGCAAGACCTGAGTTTTTCGAGCGCTGCTCCTCTCACCAGGGGATCGGCTGCCCATCACGGAACACCCCGCCGGTCGGCCCGCTCACAGGGAGGCGGCACGCCCAAAGCACTGAAGCGGCACCCTCTTCCACCGAGCGCGGCGCCCCCGGGCCGCCCATTGCGGTGCGCACCCATCCCGGGCAGACCGAGTTCACCCGCGCATCGGGCAGCTCGCGCGCGAACAGCCGAATCAACGCATTCAACGCGGCCTTGCTCGGTCCGTACCCACCCGGCGGTCGCCGGCACATCGCGAGTATGTCTTCGAACGACAGTGACGGATCTCGCAGCTTTCGGGCAAGGGCGTCGGGCTGACTGGCGAGCTCGCCCAAGCCGCTCGTGACCATTACCACCTGAGCACCCTTGGCAAGCTTTCCAGCCAGCGCACGTGTGAGCAACAGCGGCCCTCGTACGTTGACCGCCCAAATGTCACGCGCCGGCCCCCTGTACACTCCAGCGTTGTTTACCAGGACATCGAGCGGCCCAGCGATGCGCGCGGCGAACGCCGCGATTGAATCGGGGTCGGAGACGTCCAGCTTCTCGACGTGCGCGCCGGGAATGACAGACGCCGCGGCGGGATCGCGCACTGTCATGATGACATGATGATCGCGCGCGAGATCTCGCGCGACGGCCAAACCAATCCCACGGCCTGCTCCGGTCACGACAGCGGTCGGCATGCCTCAAGGATACAGAGCCGCTCGTCACGTTGCGACCCAATGGCGTTGCAAGCCCGATCGAGTACCTGGTCGACTGGGGTCGGCATACTCGACTATTACCGACTTCCGAACGTCCGTGAGAACTTCGAGATCATCGTGGATGATTTGGACGAGAATCTCGCGGTGATGAAGCATCGGCACGCTCGTTAGCGCTCAGCCAGCTCAATCGGCTGGCCGTGGGGCGTTTCGCGTGCGGCGCGCTCCCACTGATCTTTGCGAGTCGCCAGCTCCTCCACGCTGACCAGGCCCTTTTCCGCCACAATCCGTTCGAGGGCTGCAAGCCAGTGATGGTAGTAGCGAGAGCCGTCGTCTTCCTCGCCTCGTTTCGCGGCGGCGGCAATTTCCTCCGCCAAACGGGCCGCCCACTCCTTCCAGGTGAAGTGACCGGCTTCGTGCAGCTTCACCGCCATCGCGAAGGCCTGCGCCTCCCAGGGCGCGCGGAATACAGGCCCTTCCGAATCGCGCGGAATAGTCCTCAGCAGTGCGAGCTCGACCGTCATGCCGGCTCCAAGTGATCGTCCCACAAGTCCACAAAGACGCTGTCACGAGGCGAAGCTTGAGGACCCCATAGCTCGCGCGCGGTAAAGCGGACGCTGTAGACGTGCTGCGGCTTCTTGCCGAGACCGATCGCATTCGTGTCGGGGAAGACGAACACTCCGTGATCGCGTTCAATCACGCCTCGCCGACCCCTTGCATAGCGAGGCAGCCGGGTGTGGCCGGTGGGATGGATGTTGCGCGCCACGACTCGATCGCCGGGCCTGAACTTGGCGGGAACGTCATCTTCCACCCGAGCGGCGATGCGGCTCCGCAGCACCGCTGGCACATCGGTAGCCCTGAGCACTCGCGCCTCACTCGCTTTCGCTTCGCGCCGTCCGCTCTCCAGTTCCTTGGCTGTCACCAGCCCTTGGTCAACCAGGAGCTTGCATAGGCCATAGAGCCAATGCTCGTAGTAGCTCGTCGCCAGATACTCGGGCCCCGGCATTTGCTCGCGCGCGAAGCGGGACATATCCAGGTTCCACTTGCCGAGGTAGCCAGACGCCAGGGTGAGCGCGAACGTCCTCGCTTCCCATTCGTCGTGGAAAACCGGCTCATTCTTCTCGATTTCGACCGCGCCGAGTCCGTGCATCCCGCCCATGTCATGCACGCCATTCATGGTCTATCCGCCGCGGGCGGCGCCACTTTCGCAACACCGATCATCGCATCGCGCGTGACGATCGCGGCAAGCCTTTCCTCGTTCCACCCCTCTGTCCCGGCCGGCCGCTCGGGAAGTACGAGGTAGCGTACCTCGGCCGTCGAATCCCATACCCGCACTTCGACACTCTCCGCCAGAGGCATTCCGAGCTCCTTCAGCAAGCCGCGCGGATCGATCACCGCGCGCGAGCGGTAGGGTGCCGCCTTGTACCAGACCGGCGGTAACCCAAGCACCGGCCAGGGGTAACACGAGCAAAGCGTGCACACGACGAGGTTGTGAATCTGGGGTGTATTCTCGAGCGCCACGATCTCCTCGCCCTGACGACCGACGAAGCCGAACTCGGCGATCGCCAACGTGGCATCCTCGAGTAGCCATTTCTTGTAAGCGGGATCGACCCACGCTCGAGCGACGACTTTCGCGCCGTTCCGCGGACCCACCTTGTTCTCGTAGGTGTCGATCAGCGCATCGAGGGCGGCCGGATCAACAAGACCCTTGTCGACCAATAGGGACTCGAGCGCGCGGACGCGCAGCTGCGTCTCAGTCAGCGGCGCGCCATGCTCACCGTGCTTGCTCATGCTGATACCCTCCGGCGGCGCCTCGACTTTCGTTGTTTCAGTTCCTCGTCCCAAATCACTGCCTCGATGTTGTGCCCGTCGGGATCGAGCACGAATGCCGCATAGCCGTACTCTTCGCGTGGCCCAGGAACACCGTTGTCCTTCCCGCCAGCGGCGATTGCAGCTCGGTAAAAAGCGTCGACCGCTTTCTCGTCGTTCGCATGAAACGCCACGTGGTTCGGAGTGCCCACTTTGCCGTTGCTGATCCAGAAATCGTGGCGTCCCCCTTGAATGAACCCGAAAGCATCTCCGTAATTCCGGTCCATTTTGTATCCCAGGGGCGCTAGCGCCTGCTCGTAGAACGTTCGACTTGCACCGGCATTGCGGCAGCGCAAACTGATGTGCTCGATCATTTCGCCGGCTTACGCCGCGTTGCATCCTCCTGCAAGCAGGACCGCCATCGAACGCAGTTCTCTGTTTGGCGTTCGTTCGTCGCCTCGCCTTGCGGATCGCCTTGAGAAGTCACGCCGCGTTCAGTAGTAGACTCGGTAACTCTCGCCCGCTCGCCCTCATCCTATGAAAGACATGACCCAAGGTTCGGTAACCCGGCACCTGCTTCAAATGGCGTCGTTTCTGGTGTTGAGCATGCTGGTGCAGACCCTCTATGTGCTCGCGGACCTGTATTGGGTGGGGCGTCTGGGGAAGGAAGCGATCGCCGCAATCGGTGTAGCCGGCAACCTGATGATGATCGTGATTGCGCTTACCCAGGCCCTGAGCGTGGGGACGACGACGCTGATCTCGCAGGCGATCGGCCGAAAGGATCAGACCCGCGCAGAGCTGGCGTTCAATCAATCTCTGGTTCTGTCCTTGTTGGTTGGATTGCTCGTCGGAGCTGCCTTCTTTGCGGTGCGGGGCGAATACACCCGCTCGCTGAGCGCGGACGCGCTTACCGCTCGGCTCGCCGCCGAATATTTGCTTTGGTTCATCCCAGCCCTGATGTTGCAATTTCCGCTCGTGGCGCTCAGCGCCGCACTGCGCGCCACAGGCATCATCAAACCGGCAGTCGGGCTTCAAGTTCTCAGCGTGATTCTGAATATCTTGCTGGCGCCGCTTCTGGTCTTCGGCATCGGACCCCTGCCTAAGCTAGGCGTGTCGGGCGCGGCGCTCGCCACCTTCATTTCAATCCTCGTCGCGAACCTGATGTTCATCGTCTACTACCAGCGTCACTATCGATACCTGCGTGTGCGCGCTCCCCTCTTGTCTCCGCAGCTTGGGACATGGTGGGCAATGCTTCGCATTGGCATGCCGGCCGGAGCGGAGTTCGCGCTCCTTTCTGTTTACATTGCGATTGTCTACGGAATCATCCGGCAGTTCGGCACCGCGGCTCAGGCTGGATTTGGGGTGGGAGCGCGGGTGATGCAGTCGCTATTCTTACCGATGATAGCGCTCAGCTTCGCGGTGGCTCCAGTTGTCGGACAGAACTTCGGAGGAAGGCGGGCGGATCGGGTAAGGCAGACTGCCTATTCCGCATTCGTCACCTCCACCGTCATGATGGTGCTCGTAACAATCGTCGCTCAACTCGGAGGCGAAGGGCTGATCCAAGCCTTCTCCCGCGATCCGGCGGTGATCGCCTTCGGCAGCGACTACCTGAAAATCATCTCTTTCAATTTCGTCTTCGTCGGCCTTGCGTTTACCAGCTCGAGCGTCTTTCAGGGCATCGGCGATACCCTGCCGCCGCTGGCGAGCTCGGTGACGCGGCTGTTTCTTTTCGCGCTGCCGGCGATCCTCCTCTCCCGGATGCCGGGATTCGAAATTCGACACGTGTGGTACCTGTCGGTTGCCTCGGTCATCGTTCAAGCCTGCGCGAACCTTCTGCTCTTGCGGAGGAAATTCCGCAGCGCATTGGCGTTTTCACCTCCCGGGGCGTTGGGGAATTTGCAGCAGGTTTGAGGCGAGGAGGAATAACCATGAGCAAGTCTATCCGAATCCTTCTTCAGTGCAGCATCCCCTACGCGGAGGATGACTGGCACGTCGGACGTTTCTCGCTGCTGCGAGATGAATTGAGCAAAGTTGCCGATGTCGTAGCCCGGAACCTCGAGCCGGATCGAAGCGGCAACGATCCGATGCTGTCGAAGATCAGCCGCTCGAGCTTCGACGAGCTGTGGCTCTTCGGCGTCGATGGAGGAACAAGCCTCTTGAAGCAAGATTGCGACGCGATCAATGCATTTCATAGAGAGGGCGGCGGGCTGCTCACCACGCGCGATCACCAGGACATGGGAATGTGGCTTCGGCAGATCGCCGGAGTGGGCGAAGCGCACTTCTTCCACAATCCGGACTTTTGCGAGCCCGACAAGACTCGACTCTCCCCAGACGATCAGGAGACCCGCACAATCTCGTGGCCCAATTATCATTCCGGACAAAATGGCGATTACCAGCGGATCATCCCCGTTGAAGCGCGACATCCACTGCTGCTCAAGACGGGTTCCTCGAACGAGTGCATTCAGTTCTTTCCAGCTCATCCGCACGAGGGTGCGGTCGGCGTGCCCCAGAACGAATCTCGCGCTCGGACGATCGCACGCGGCAAAAGTCGCGCGAGTGGTCGCGAGTTCGATCTGGTGGTCGCGTTCGAGCGAACCTCCAGCGCACCAGGACGGGCGATCGCCGAATCCAGCTTTCATCATTTCGCCGACTACAACTGGGACCTCTCGCGAGGGGCGCCAAGCTTCGTCACTGAGAAGCCTGGAACTGAGGTAGCGGCAAACCCTCAAAGATTGGATGACGTTCGGACGTATGTGCGCAATGCGGTCCGCTGGTTGGCGCCTGCCAACTGAGGCTCCGCACGCGCGATTAGATTAGGCGGCTGAGCGCGCCAGCCGGATCCCGCTGAACTGCCAGCGCGCGTCGGGCGCAAAGAAATTCCGGTAAGTGGCCCGAATGTGCCGGCGAGGGGTCGCGCAGGAGCCACCCCGCAGAACCATCTTGTTAGACATGAACTTGCCGTTGTATTCGCCGAGCCCACCCATGAACGGCACGAAGCCGGGATACGGTAGATAAGCGCTGCCTGTCCACTCCCACACGTCGCCAAACAGCTGCTTCAGGCGCCCCTGGTCGCGGTTTCCAACTCCAATCGGGTGGAGGTGACCCGCCTCCAGAAGGTTGCCTTCGACCGGCGTCGCAGTCGAAGCCAATTCCCACTCCTCTTCGAGCGGCAGGCGCGAACCTGCCCAGCGCGCGAATGCGTCCGCCTCGTAGTAGCTGACGTGGCACACCGGCTCGCTCGGATCGATCTTTCTGCTGCCGTACAGCGAGAACAGCTGCCAAGCTCCCGCCGATTGTTTCCAGTAAAGCGGCGCTCGCCAGCCAGAGCGCTGGGCGATATCCCACCCGTCAGAGAGCCAAAGCTCGGAGCGCTCGTACCCGCGATCTTGGATAAACGAAAGGTATTCACCACAACTCACAAGGCGGTCCGCCAGCTCAAAAGGGCGAAGGTAGACTCGATGTCGAGGCAGCTCGTTGTCGAAAGCGAAGCCCGTCCCCGCGTGTCCAATGTCGATCAAGCCTCCATTGAACGCGATCCAACGAACCGGGGCTGCCGTGCCACCGGACTCAAGACTTCCTGCCGCTCGATATGCCGGCTCCAGCGGATTGGCCGCGAGTACGTGCTTGATGTCCGTCAGGATCAGCTCTTGGTGCTGCTCCTCATGGTTGATCCCAAGCTCGATGACGAATGCGAGATCTTCCATCTCCCGCTGGGAGCTGTCGGCGAAAAGGCGCTGCATCCCACGATCGACGTGGCGTCGGTAGTCGAACACCTCGTGCACCGTCGGCCGCGAGAGAGTTCCCCGTTGAGGTTGCGGGTGGCGATCGCCGGCACTGTGATAGTACGAATTGAAAATGTAGGCGTAGCGTCCATCGATCGCGGAATAGCCAGGCAGCCCAGCGCCCAGTACGAAGGTTTCAAAGAACCAGCTGGTGTGGGCCAAGTGCCACTTGGTCGGGCTGACTTCGGGCATCGTTTGAACCACGAAGTCTTCTGTTTCGAGCGGCTCACACAGTCGCTCCGTACCATGCCGGACCGCGAGAAAGGCATCTCTCAACGCATGGCGCTCCACTTCGTTGCTTTTTCGCACTCGGGCCTCCTTCGGCTCGCCGCAGATATAAGGTGGCTCGGGCGTTGCGGCAGCAATTAGGCTGGTATTTCCGGCTGGCAGGCAGCTGGAGGGAATGTTAAAGCGCCCAGGGTGAAAATCACGATCCAGGGGAGTGGGCCCAGGAGGCGAGCGTGAGTCACTTTCCTGCGACGCCGGGTTGCGCCGCTGAAGTAAGCCCCCGCGAGGAGTGGGACGCGGGCACCATGGGCTGCGGTGAGCTGGTGTTGGAGCTGCGAGAAAAAATGCTGGCTCTACGCCCTGGCGAATATTTCCGGTTGATCGCACGGGATCCAGGTGCCCCAGAAGATCTGCCGGCCTGGTGCCGGATGACCGGCCATCGCCTGGCTCAAGCCAATCACCCGCAGTACCTCATTGAAAGAAGGAAAGAGCCATGACCAAACGCTTCTGTGTGAGTCTGACCTATGCCAAGAACGATACAGACAAGGCGACCGTTGCCTTCGTAGTAGCGAACGCCGCCGTGGCCTCCGATAAGGAGTCGATCGTATTCCTCAGCACCGAAGGAGTCCGGCTCGCTCAGAAGGGTTATGCCGACGATATCCATGAGCAGGGCTTTGCGCCGCTGCGAGAGCTGATGGCGAACTTCGTCAAGGCGGGTGGGAAGATTTACGTGTGCTCACCGTGCTTCAAGAAACGCGGCCTCGATGAAAACAAGCTCGTCGACGGCGCAGTCGTCGTCGGCGGGGCGAAGCTGGTTGAGTTCCTATCCGAGAACGCTGCCTCGGTTAGCTACTAGGATTTGTGAGTGGACCACCCGTACACGGCGAAGACGAGCTTCGATGGCGGTGAGCTCGACTGCGGCAGTGGCCTGCTCCTTCTGATTCGCAAGCACATCGACCCTCTGCTGCCCGGGGAGTTGCTTGAGATCCGTTCGCGCGAGATCTCGGTCGGGGAAGAGTTGCCCGCCTGGTGTCGCATGACCGGCAACCAGCTCGTCTCGCACCTGCGCCGTGAGGGTGAGCAAAGCTTCCTGGTGAGCAAGGGACCATTCCGCGAAACCCCAGCGACCGGCTCGAAAGCTCCTGCGCCTCGAGCGGATGAGCGCCATGCGAACGTCACTGCGCAGGCGCGCGCTCAGGACGGTGCTCTACCTCAACCCGCGGCCGTCCCGCCGCTTCCACTGCTACCGGTGATGGGAATCGGAAGCTGGCCAAGGCCCCGCTGGCTTTTGCATGCGCTGCATGAGCGGCTGGAGAATCGCCTCTCCGAGGACGAGTTCCAGGCGACGGCGGACGACGGGGTACGTCTGGCGGTCCAGGCACAGCTCGATGCCGGGGTGGACGTGCTCTCCGACGGTGAGCAGCGTCGGGACAACTACGCAAGCTTCGTGGGCGGCCTGCTTGAGGGATGTCAACTCATCCCGATCACCGACCTGCTTCCCTACGTCGAGGACCCCGAGCAATTCCGGCAGGAGCTGCAAGCGCTCGATGTTCCCGCCGAGCGCGTGCGCCACCCCGCGGTCTTTGGCCGAATCCGGCGCGTACGCCCGCTGGCCGTCCATGAATTGCGCTTCGTTCAATCTCTCGCACCCGGTCGTCCGGTGAAGGTGGCGCTTCCGGGACCGTATCTGTTGATGCGCACGATGTGGCTCGAGTGCGTCTCGGAGCGCGCCTACGCGACGCGCGAAGAGCTGGCGAACGATGTGGTGCTTGCCCTTCGGGCCGAGGTCGCCGACCTTTTGGCCGCGGGCGCGGCGGTGGTTCAATTCGACGAACCGGTACTCAGCGAGGTTGTCTTCGGTAAACCCAGCGCGCAGCGCACGTTCATGTGTGGGGCGCTGGGCGAACGCCGCAGCTCGGATGAGGAGCTTGGTTTCGCATCCGAGCTGATCAGCTCGGTGGTCTCAGGTTTCCCGCCCGAGCGGTTGGCGATGCACGTTTGCCGCGGCAACTGGTCGCCAGACGAAAGCGTAGCCCTCTCGGGCGATTATCGACCGCTGTTGCCCCTGTTGTCTCGCGCACCGGTAGGGACCTTGTTCCTCGAGCTGGCAACACCACGAGCCGGCGAGTTGGAGGTGTTGGCGAAGCTGCCCGCGGATAAGCGGATCGGCGTTGGCGTGGTCAACCAGAAGATGCCGCGCGTCGAATCGAGCGAGGAAGTCATCTCGCGCGCGTCCAAAGCGGTCCGATTGTTCGGCAGCGATCGCGTGCTGCTGGCACCAGATTGCGGTTTTGCCACCTTCGCCGACAACCCGATCGCGTCCGCGGCGATTGCAGCGGCAAAGCTGAAGTCGATTGCTCAAGCGGCGGAGATCCTCCGCCAGAGGGAGATCCAGTGATGCTCACCGGGTTGATGATTGCTTTCGTGTCACTTTCCGGCGCCGCCGCACACGCGAACGACGAAGCGAAGCCGAAACAAGCCGTGTTCAAGGTAAAGAACGTCTTCACGGTCAACGTCCCCAAGGGCGCGAAAGCGGTTCGGATCTGGCTTGCGGTTCCGCAAGAGGACGCGCAGTCGAGCATTCGCAATTTGACCCTCGCCACCGACGGGGCCATTCACTTCAATACCGATTCCTGGGGCAACCGGGTCGCATACCTCGAGCGCCGAGATCCGACCGAGAACCAAATTGTGGTCCGCGAAGAGTTCGAGCTGATCCGGAGCGAGATTCGCACTCGACTCGATCCCGCGAATAGCCGGCCCCTGACGCCAGGTGAGCGGACCGCGCTGTCACATTACCTTCAACCGGCCACCCACGTGATCATCAACGATCAAATCAAAACGCTGGCGGCCTCGATCGTCGGGCAGGAGACCAACCCAATCAGAGTCGCTCGCAAGATTTACGACTGGACGCTGAACAACGTCGAGTATTGGGTAAAAGATCCGGACCACCTCAAGGCTTCGCCGGTAGGCAGCACCGAGTATTGCCTCACCAAGAAGACCGGCAACTGCACCGACTTCCACTCGCTGTTCGCTTCCCTCGCAATGGCGTCGGGCCTACCGACGCGAATGGTGTACGGTTCGCTTCTCAAACCAACGCTCAACGGCATCGAGGTGGACGGGAGCTATCATTGCTGGATTCAGTTTTTTGCTCCTCAGATCGGATGGGTACCGCTCGATGTCTCGCTCGCGAACATCTATGGAAAGGAATTTCCGGTCACCGAGAAGAACAAGAAGCTCGTCGAGCTGACCACCGCGACTGGATACAAAGGCCTCGACCGGAGCAAGATCGACTACTACTTCGGGAACCTCGACGAGCGTCGCGTGGTCTGGTCGATTGGCCGCGATCTGATCATGCAGCCCCCTCAGCAGGACGGGCCGGTGAACGCGCTCGCGAAGGCGCACGTCGAAGTGGATGGCAAGCAGTATTCCGGCTGGACACGCGAATTCAGCTACAGCGAGCTCAACCGCATGTGAGCTGATTGTTGTTTGCGTGCAGAGCGTCCGCTAAGGTGCGCCGCTCCAATCCAAACACGTCTACAGGGAGGATCGTGATGAGAACAAGCAACAGCGTAGTAGTCGGTTTCTGTGTTGTGTTCGGAGTAGTTTCGCGAGCTGCCTACGGGCAGGCGCCGGCTCCAACCGGCTCTTCCACGGCCACTGGGGTCCAGGCGGAACTGATCCGGATCATGGACGACGCCGAAACGAAGCTCACCAAACTCGCCCAGGCGATTCCCGCGGAGAAGTACACCTGGCACCCGGCCAAGGATGCGCGTTCGGTGAGTGAGGTGTTCCTGCACGTTGCCGGGGGCAATTACTTCCTGTCGAGCAAATTCGGAGCCGAGTTCCCCGCGGATGTGAAGCGCGAGGACTTTGAAAAGTCGACGACCGATAAACCCAAAGTGATGGACGCCCTGAACCGATCGTTCGCTCATGCCAAGCAGGCGGTGATGAAGCTGACCGACGCGGACCTGGAAAAAACCACACAATGGTTCGGCGGTGGGCAGGTAACGTACCGGTATGTAGCGATCGCCCTGGGCGCGCATCAGCATGAGCACCTTGGCCAGTCCATTGCTTACGCCCGCAGTATCGGCGTCGTGCCACCCTGGACTGAAGAGCAACAACGGCGGCAAAAGCAGCAACCCAAGCCAAAGACCTAGCTCGGCCTAAACACACTCGTCTCATAGGGCGTGAGTGTGATATTTGCGGTCATGAATTAAAGAGCCGCCTATGCGAGCCAGGGTGCCGATGCGCAGTACACTTCGCCTTCCATTCGGCCGCTGCCTTGCGTTGCTTTTGCTGCTCAGCCAAGGGATCTCCCTCGCGCATGGACTCGGGCCGTTCGTGTCCGGTCACTGCGCCTGCGAGCATGGTCCGGACGTTCCATGCGACTGCCCGCACCACGTCAGGAAAAAAGGCCAAGACCCACGTCCTTGCCATCTGCATGCCAAAGCCGATCGCCACTCGGACGCGCCCAAACCCGCCGCCTGCTCATTCCGAGCGAGGTGCGGCAGTAGCCCGCCTGCGTTGATGCTGCTGGCAATCGCCTCCGTGCCGTCCCTCGAGGAACCCCAAACCGAGATTTCGGCGGCACCCGTTGCTGCGGTGCCCATTCTTCCCCACCCATCTCCGGTATTCTTGCCGCCGCGACCGCCTCCCAAAGCGCGAATCTAGGTCAGTCCCACCGATTCGTTTTGCATTCCATTGCTTTGGAGGATTTGTGCCATGCGACCTCGCTGTCGGTGTGTTTGGTTGCTAGTTGCAGTGGTCCAGACATGTGCTTTGGCCGCCAAGGCCTGCTCGATTTGCGGGTGTGGAGATCCGCTTGCTTCCGCCGCAGAGGCGCGCTTGATGAAAGGCCAGCTCCGACTCGGGCTGGATACGGAGATTCTCACCGCGCGCGCTCGCAGCGATGACGACCCAGCTTTCGTGGAACGGGTGACGCAATACACGGTTCGTCCAGTATTGGCCTTCAGCCCCGTCGATGTGTTGACGCTGGTGCTGCAGATACCCGTGATCCGAAAAGATTGGTCGGCAACCGCCGCAGGCGAGGCGTCGATGAGCGCCCGCCCGACTGGACTTGGCGACATCGATCTCGCCGCTCGGGCTTACGTCTACACCAAGACTCGGCTTGTTCAGATGAGCCTTGAGACGCTCGCGCTCACGGCTGGCACGTCGCTGCCGACTGGCGACAATTCCGTTCAGGCGGAAGGGGTGAGAGTGGACGAGCATGCCCAGCTGGGAACGGGAGCGCTCGGTCCTTACGCTGGACTCCTTTACGCATTTCGCCGAGATCCGTGGAATTTCTTCGGAAGCGTTACGGGCCGCCTGCGGCTGAGAAATGGTTATGGGTACAAGTACGGCTCGGCCCTTCTATGGAGCCTTCGTGGCGATTATCGGCTGGTCGACTGGCTCTCGGCGGGCGTGAGCTTCGACGGCCGTTATGCCGCGCGGGACGATCGCCATGGCGTTTTGCAAACCAACACTGGCGGATGGGTGTTGGCGGCGGCGCCTGGGCTGAAACTGCGTCTGCACCAGGAGCTCTGGCTCTACGGCATCGTGCAGATTCCAGTGGTCACTCACCTGTTTGGAGACCAACGGGTCGGTCCGGTGTTGATCGCCAGCCTCCAATACACGTTTCAGTAATACATCGGTCCAATGGCCGGCTGAGGCAGCCCGTGATCTGACTCGGTATGTCGACGCCTAGGTCTAGGGGAGTACCCACCCGGGAAGTGGACGAGCGCAGTCGCCCATCCACTCTTCGCCTTTTCGGTCGGATGGTGGTACTCGTGGTGGGGGCTTTCTAATTGACGAAAGCCCGGGGTTTGCTCGGGGGGGCCCCGGGCAAAGGGATCTGATTGTGGGTACGGTCGCGAGTGGGCGTCAGTTCAACGACATCAAGCTGCACATGGCGCTTGGCGGTGGAACGGAGCGACCGGTCAAGGTCAGCGGTCGGCGGATCCCGCCAATCGGTAGCGAGTCACTCTTGGTCCTGCTTTCGTTCGAGGAGGACGGCGGCGCGGATCGCGCCAGCTGAACCGTCCCGATGGCGCCCGCCTACGAAGACTTGTCGAAAGAGGAGCTGCTGCGGATGCTTCGCTTGCTGCAGTCGGAACCGAGGCTGCGCGCGTGGGGACCGGAAACCGAACGACTGATCCACGATCTTCAAGTTCATCAGATCGAGCTCGAGATGCAGAATCGAGAGCTGCGCGAAGCGCAACAGCGCCTCGAGGATTCACGAAGCCGCTATGCCGACCTTTATGACTTCGCCCCGGTTGGCTATTGCACGCTCGACCAGAACAGCACGATTCTAGAGGCAAATCTCACCGCTGCCACTCTCTTCGGAACGGAGCGCGCTTCCCTCGTTGGCAGCATGCTGATCAGCCGGGTCCCACCCCAAGAGCGAACCAATCTGCTTGCCCATTTGAGGACCTGCTTCCGTCAGCGGACTCGGGCCACGGGCGATCTGAGGCTTTCCAGCAAAGCGTCGGGACCGCTGGTGCTTCAACTGGTGAGCATGCCGGTTCTCGGTCCCGAGCGCGAAGTCTTCGCGTGCAAGACCGCGATGACCGACATTTCGTTGATCAAGCAGTCCGAACAGCGGTTTCGACTGTTGGCCACGATCAGCGAAGTGCTCACCGCCTCTTTCGATTACCTGCCGAATCTCGCGCAGGTGGCGCGCCTCGCAGTCCCGGACCTCGCGGACATCTGCCTACTCGACGTTCTCGAAGAGAATCGGCAGATCCGCCGCGTTGAAGTGGCCTTCGCCGATTCAGAAAAGGGTCACCTGGCGGAAGCAATCAAGCGCCACGCGCCAAGCTACGAGGGCAGCACCCCTCAGGCTCAGGTGCTTCGCTCCGGACAACCGATATTGCTCTCGGATTCCACGCCCGAGGCGCTGAGCGGAGCCAGTGCGGAAGGGCTGATCGCCGTGTTCAACGCCAGATCGCTGATCTTCGTTCCTTTGGCAAGCGGCGGTCGAACGCTGGGGGTGTTTACCTTGGCGATGTCCAACTCCGGCCGCCGCTATTTGCCCGCGGACCTCGCCTTTGCTCAGGACGTGGCCTCCCGTGCGGCGATGGCGATCGACAATGCTCGGCTCTATGAGGAGGCGCAAAAGGCAATCCACGCGCGCCAGGACATCCTCTCGATCGTATGTCACGACCTGCGCAACCCGCTGAGCACGATCACGCTCGGAACCAGCACGCTGATCGACTCTTCGCCGCAGCCGGACCGACGCCAGGCTCGCAGGCAGCTGGAGGTGATGCGGCGCGGGGCCAGGCAAATGGAGCGGATGATTACCGACTTGCTCGACGTGGCCAGCATCGAATCCGGACGCCTCTCGATCGACCTCGGCGAGCACAGCCTCAACAAGCTGATCAACGACGCCTTTGAAATGCTGCTCCCCCTCGCTCGCGAAAAGAAGCTGTTGTTGCGGCTCCAGGTTCCTTCGCGGGAGGCGTGGGTGATGTGCGACCGGGAAAGGGTGCTTCAGGTATTCGGAAACCTGGGGGGAAATGCAATCAAGTTCACACCGGAAGGCGCGTCGATCACGATTGGCGCACAAGTTCATGGCCGCGTGGCTCGCTTCGCCGTCGAAGACACTGGTCCTGGCATCTCCGAGCAGGTCTTGCGGAACCTGTTTCACCGCTATTGGCAGGCGAGAGAGACCGCGAAGCAGGGACGCGGCCTGGGGCTATTCATTTCCAAAGGCATCGTCGAGGCGCAAGGGGGAAGGATTTGGGTCCAAAGCCACCCCACTCAAGGCAGTAGCTTTTTCTTCACCTTGCCGTTGGCCAAACAAAGAGAAAGGCAAACAACGAGACCCGAACCGGCGAGACCGCTTTTGGCTTCGGTCGATTTGCCGAGCGGGGTGATCGTGGTCGTCGACGATGATCCCGACGTTCGCGAAATGCTAACCTATGCGCTTAGTGAGCGCGGATATCAGGTGGTAGCGATGGCGGGCGGCGCCGAAGCGCTTGCGTACCTCAAGAGCTCGCCTCCGCCGCGGCTGATCCTGTTGGATCTGGTCATGCCAGACATGGATGGCTGGACATTTCTCGCCGAACGAAACCGGGATCCGGCGCTATTGAGGGTCCCGGTGATTGTGCTCTCCGCGCAGTCCGACGTTGCCGAACGCGTCGCCGCCAACAACGCGCTCTACCTCAAAAAGCCGGTGGTCCCCGAAAATTTGGTGCAAACGATGGAGCACGTCCCCCACTAACCGACTCGAGGTGAGCTGGAGCCGGCTAACAGCGCTGACGCGAGCCGTTTCGCTTCCGCGTCCAAAACCGGGAACTTGACTCGCGCGGTTCCCCAGTCGCCACTGCGGATCGCCAGCTCGATCTCCTTTGCCACGCCCGCGGCTGGGTGCGCTCTGAGCATCATCAGAGCGCCCTTGAGTGAATGGGCGGCATCCGCCGCCGCAGCGGCGTCCTCTTTCTTCAAGGCTCCGCTAATCGCGCTGATCAGTCCTGGCGCACTGTCGAGATAGAGCCTAATCACTTCCCGCACGACTTCCTCGTCGCCGTCGACGCTCGCGACGAGCACCTCACGACTGTATGGAAAAGAATTCACCCAACCAGGATAATTGAAAACCGCCCAAGTCCAATGTGAGCGAGGCAAGGCTTCTGTGGGGCTGGCGCTGACCTGGGAATGCTCCGAGATCGAGCGCCACGTGGCGGGTGTGGCGCCACAGCTCCGCCACACCGTTCGAATTCGCGCGTTCTGGTCCCAGGCCGTGTTTGCTCAAGCACTTACGTCTGTCGCTTCGCGGCACGCCGTCTGCAGAAAGGCCCAGCCGAGGAGGAAACACAATGCACGCACGGATGAAGAAAGTGGCAGACGCGGTTCGAGGGTCGAAGTTCTTGGTGGCACCGGCTCTGATCATCGGAGGATGGCTGGCGCTGTTCGGCGCCGTCGCGATGGAAATGGGCAGCCCCCCTCTAAAGGCCTCGATCGAAAAAGTACTCAGCGCGAAGGCAACCAGGGCAGACGTTCTGGCTCGACGGTGAACAAGCTCAGCGGTGAAACTCCTTGGCATCGATGCGATAGCGTTTGATCCAGCGCTGAATTTGGAAGCGCCCTTTACCGAGCGTTCGCGCGACCGAGGTGATGTTGCCTCCGTGCTCCCGCAACAATGCGACGATTTCCTCGCGACGTCGCTGATCGCTCTCCGAAAGTTGCAGCGGGGCGAGCTTCCCCCCAACCGGAGCAACAGCGTCCCCGGCTCCCTCCTTGGGGCCCGTGGCGGACGCGCGAACTGGTCCAGGCAAGTGGGCTTCTTCGACCGTGCCAAATTGGGCAAGAACCACTGCGGCAGTGAGGCACTTTTCGAGCTCACGGACATTGAGTGGCCAGTCATAAAGCAGCATCGCTCGCGCGGCCTCCGAGCTGAACGAGACCCGCTCGGCGCGATTTGAAAAGTGCCGCCTCAGAAGCGTGCCGAAGAGCAGGCCCAAATCCTCGCGGCGCTCGCGCAAAGTGGGCAGCGACAACGTGAAGCCGGCAATCCGGGCCAGCAAATCGGCTCGGAAGCGATTTTCGGCGACTGACGCTTCGAGATCCCGGTGTGTTGCGGCGAGTACGCGAATGTCCACCTTCACCGGGCGAGTCGCTCCGAGCGGTACGACCTCACTTTCCTGCAGCACCCGAAGGAAGACGGCCTGAGCCGCCGGAGGAAGATCCCCGATCTCGTCCAGAAGGAGAGTTCCGTGGTCTGCGCTTCGGATCAGCCCGGTCCGGTCCTCGGTCGCTCCGGAAAAGGCACCCTTGCGGTACCCAAACAGCTCGGACTCGATCAAGGTCTGGGGCAGCGCGGCGCAGTTCACCGCGACCAGTGCACCCGGTCGACGCGACAGCTTGTGAATGGCTTGCGCCACCAGCTCTTTGCCAGTCCCACTTTCGCCGTGAATGACCACTGAGACCGGAGAGGGCGCGATCGCTTCCAGCTTCGCAAATTGCTCGGCCAGCTTGGGAACCAAGGTCGCCAGAGCTGCGGCCATCGGCTGTAGCTCGCCGCTATCCAAAGACCTTGGACTGCGGTCGGTGGTGGATATCGCCTCGCGAAAAATAAAGAATGTGTGGCCCAGCTCGATCAGATCGCCGTCTCTCAGAGCAGCAACACCTTCGCAGTAATGGCCATTGACGAACGTTCCGTTCTTCGAGCCGACGTCCTGGAGCGTCCAGTCCTCGCCCGCTCTGCGCAGCTCCGCATGTGACGATGACATCCACCGGTCAGAAAGGGTGAGCTTGAAGCGATTGCGATCCAGCTCTTCCAACCGAGCCGCACGTTCTTCGGGCGCCCGGCCGACTACGAGCTCTTCGACATTCTCAAGCGAATAGCGAACGGAAGAAGCCAACGGATGGTCTGCCTGGAGCACAAGAAAGAGATGGGGCTGCGGCATGGCCGCGCCTGGAACGCGCTTGACCACGTGTGACAGCGTTGAGGTGGATAAGGTCGACTTGGCCATCAGCCCAGAGCGCCTCTCTGCCGCAACCTAGGGTCACGAGGGCTCACCTGGGAAGACCCCGAGTTTAGCGGTCCAGCTTGAATCCGATCCGCACCGTGACCTGGAATTCCGAAACCTTGCCGTCCTTGATCGCGCCACGCTGCTCGACGACTTCAAACCAGTTCAGGTGTTGCACCGTCTTGGACGCCGCAACGACTGCGGCTTTCACCGCCTCGGCGAAGCTGACCGGCGAAGTGCCGACCACATCGATGAGCTTGTAAATCCCTGGCATCGCGTCGCTCCTTGGCTAAGACGATCGCCGTTGTATCGATTCACTGAGGTCCCGACAATCACCAAACTCCGTTCCTACGACCCTGGCTTTGGGGGAGAGTCAGCAGACCAGATGCGCTCCAGCTCGTAGTAGTGGCTCGGATACTGAGGCGTGAAGCGCAGAAAGCTCGGAATCGGATAGCGCACGCCGCCCTTGTGGGTGCCCTCGAGACCTTCGACCAGCTCCGCCATCTTTGAGCCAGGCAGCGAAAACGCCATTTCCGAGTCCTCGGTGTGCCCAAAGACGCGGTCGCCGTAGCAAGGCAAGATTACCTGATACTCGCCGGTCATCGCGGTCCGGATGATTTCATCCGAGCAGTCAATCCGGCCGGTAAACGAGCTGGTGATCGCGCCGCCGCGCTTCCACAGCGCGCCGGTGACCAACCGCATCACTTGCGCCGCATTGCCATAGATCACCAAAGCGTCCGGCACGAAGTCGGCTCGCGCCGCCGGCCCCACCAACAGGTGCTTGTATTTGCCGGCCGGAAGGCGATGCGTGGCCTGCTCTGTCCGCGCGCCGGCCTCCGCGGTCGCGACGTACATTCCGCACGCCAGATGTCCCGCGGTGTAGTGCTCCGTGAGCGGGGCCAGCCCGAACGCGGTCTTGGTAAGCACACAGTTCACGTCCTCGGCCCCGACGGCCACCGTCCAGCCGTACCGCCGGGCCATCGCGATCGCTTGGCAGATGGCGATCTGCACCTTCATGTCCCGCCAGGGCCGCTTGGCTTTGTCCGGCACTGGCTCTTCCGTTCCGAGCAGCTTCGCTGCAACCGGAAAAGTGGCAGGACGAATGTGCGTTTCTACTTCCCGGGCGAAAGTCTTCACGTCCATGGATGCCTCCGCGGGCAATCTAGCAAGGACGTGCCGAGTTCCTCCAACCCGACCGGCTAGTAGAACGATTAGCAGAACAATTTCCCGCTAAGCACCGCGGTCCACAGAGACTGGGTTCGAAAGAGCTCCACGGATGCCTGCAAATGCGTCAAGCCCGCGGTCGGCTTGCGACACAAAGATGACACCAGTCTGTTGGATGGTTGCAATCGGACGGGCCGCATGCAACGGTTCCCGTGCAGCGGTGTCCTTGCAATCGAGGGTCGAAGTGCACCAACAGCCCTGGGGGAAGTCTATGAAAAGAACGGTCATTTCGGTGTTGGCAGTTTCTGCAGTCCTTTTTTTCGCAACCCATGCCGCTGCACAGGTATTTGTGTCGAATTTGAGTCCCGCCAATGAGAATCCTCCCCTTGATACCGCGATGGGTGGATTGGCGGTCGCCTCCGTAGTGGTGCATGACGACGGGACCTCTACCGCGCTAGTCATCGTGAGCGCGTTCGCGAACGCCACTCCGATTACGGCGTCGCACGTTCACGTCGGTGCGGCCGGCGTCAATGGTCCGGTCATTTGCCCTTTGGCGGGTCCCGACTTCACCAATCCAGTGATCGCCTCGTGTGACTTCACAGCCGACCAGACCACCGATTTGTTCAACGGCAATCTATACGTCAATGTTCACACCCAGACCAATCCTGGCGGAGAGATTCGCGATCAGCTGAATTTCGTTCAATAGCCCTGGATTGCAAAGGCGCCCACCTCGCGAACCGGCGCGTAGGGTCGTCAGGGCACGGCGCCCACCGTGAACTCGAAGCGGTACGAAAGTGTCAGAATAATTTCAGGATGTATGGATTGATGATCTCCGACAACGCCGTTTAGTCCGACTGAAGGCACGATGTACTGCCGGACGGACGAAAAATCGTCGACATTGGGATCGTGTTTTTTGAATTGAAACGGAAACCCGAAATCCGCGCCAAAGACGAAACCGACTCCGTTAAACGTTCCCTGCGATCCGCGCATGAGCTGGGCGCGACCGAGGACCTCCCAGCCAAAAATCCCGGTCGGGTCGGGCCGAGCCGAATAGCCACCAACGAGGCCGGCGCGCCATTGATCGCTGGAAATCGACGGCGAGGTTTGCCCAAACACCGACGTCTCGAATCCGACCACGTAGCGGTACTCTTGCGGCAGCGCGAACCAGCCTCGCGTCGTGAAGCCGATGTGGCTACTGGTCGGCGAGCTCCAGGCGCGGGTGCCGGCTGCGCCGAGGGAGAGACTGCATCCCCCGAGCAATGTCGCTCCGACCAGGCAAGTGCTGAACTTCGCGATCTTCTTGGGACCTGGCACGGGTCGGACCTCCTGCCCGCCGTCCGCTACCAACCGGGGCGCCAGTCTGCAAGATTTCTGTGTTCGATGTTCAGCGCCGCGATCGCGACGGTCGCCCCTTCGGGCGAGCACGGAGCGCATATCGACCGGTCGGGCACCACTCGAGCAGCGGACACTTTTCGTGCGCCGGATTGCGCGCACGGCAGGGGCCCCGGCCGAGGAACACGAGTTGGTGCGGAAACTCGGCCCACTTCGATTCCGGCACCAGCTTCGTCAGATCCTGCTCGATCCGATCGGGATCGTCCTGGCCGGTGAGCGCAAGGCGTTGGCTGGTGCGGCGCACGTGGGTATCGACGAAGATGCCATGATCGGACTGTGGCCGCGGACAGCAGTTGGCCAGGACCACGTTCGCGGTCTTGCGTGCGACGCCGGGAAGCTCAACGAGGTCGGCCATTCGTCGTGGCACCTCGCCCCCGAAACGCTCGGTCAGGGCTTTTGCGCAGCCGACGATTGCCTTCGCCTTCTGCCGGAAAAAGCCAGTCGGCCGGATCAAGGGCTCGATCTCTTCGGGCGAAGCTTTGCTCATCGCCGCGGCGTCTGGATAGCGTTCGAACAGGGCGGGGGTAACCCGATTGACGGTTTCGTCGGTGGATTGCGCCGACAAGATAGTGGCGATCAGCAGCTCGAAAGGGGTGCGATACTTGAGAGCGGTTCGCGCGTGTGGATAGGCACGAGAGAGCGCACGCAGGATCGGCCCGATGCGCTTGCGTGCGTCGCTAAGACGAAAACCCGACGGCGGAAGGAATTCTGCGGCCATCTTCGAAGGGTAGTTCGCGAGATGCTGACATCACAGCGTCTGTGAATTGAGGCGATAACCCAAACGCTTTTCATGCAGGGGGATCCGGAGCATTTCGTGGCCGCCTGGCGTAATCGGCTCGATCTCGAGCATCTCCTTCGCTGCTTGACCTCCTCGAGGCTCGAGGCAGGCCTCCATCTGATTCCAGTGAGCTACAACCTCTTCACTCTCGCGCGCCAACCCAATCGACCGCCGGCTTTCCCAGGTGAAAACCTCCACCACTACTGGCTGGTGATGGTGGTCCAGGCCTCGATAGACGAGCGGCGGGACTTCGGTGACCAGGTGCCGCTTGAGCAGCAAAGGCCACTGCTGGCCAAGCAATGTGAGAAATGTCTCCTCGCGTTCGAGCTTGATTCGATAGGTGTAGATCACGCTCTGGTGTGCGGGGTGTGACATCGAGTAGGCCCTCCGAGTAGATGGGGACTTCGGGTCGCGTAACGGGAGGTTTCGGGCATGTCAACCTCAATCGTGAGGCCCGTTACGCGCGCCGCTGCTCCCTGAACGATCGGAGGGCGGGATCGTCACCCTTCATCGTCTTCGAGGATCGTTAGGCCATAGGGATCATTGCCGATTCCGGTCACCGTCGCGACCACGGTGCGCGATCGAAGATCGATCACCCATACCGTCCCGCTCGGGGGAGCCTGAGGATCGAGGCGAGGTCCACCGGAGACGACCGCGTAGCGCCCGTTCGAGGTGACCGCCGTTCCCTTCGGACGACCAGGACGCACGATTCCATCGGGATCGCGCGGTCGAGTGACCGGAATACGCGCTACCTCCGCGTGAGGATCGTGCGCGAGAGCCAAACCCACGTCCACGATCGATACGTTGTTCGTACGATAATTCGCAACGATGATCTGTCGGCCGTTGGGCGTCCAGCTAACGGTGAAAGGCCGAGTCTGGCCGAGCGCACTATCCGTGCCGACCCGTACCCGCGCGACCTCCGCGTTGTTCGCTCCCACACGGGCGCGATCCACATCGATGATCGAAATGGTGTTCCCTTCGAAATCAACGGTTGCGCTCTCGCGGGCGGTGACGGCGATCAGCTTTCCATCCGGACTCGCTCGGATTCCAAACGGGCCCGTCTGCACAGGAATCCTCCGAGCAACCTCAACGACCGGAATGCCCATCAACGCCCGTTCGAGGTCCATTACCGACACGTCAGCCGTGCCCGCATTTCCCGAAAACAGGTAAGTCTTTCCATCGCTGCCAGATCCGAATGCAAGAAACTCCGGATTGGGCCAGCAGCCAAACATCGGGTCCGGAGCCTCGAAGGGAACGATCGGAGGCGGAGTCGGAGAGACAAAGGGAACGGGGAAGTTGGGACAATTGTGCGGCGGGTGTCCCAGCGCCATTTCGATCTGCCCTCGACGGCTGCCGTTTCTTCGATCGATGATGCTGATTCGATTCGATCCGTCCTCGCTGAGCCAAGTCTCCGAGTGGCTAACCAAAAGCACCTCGGGAAGCACTAGCAGGCCGACCGCCCCGAAGTGTCCGCTGTCGAAATTCTGCCGGAGGGCCCCATCGGTATTGTCGAACTCTCGGTCGAGCATTCTTCTCACATCCATCAGCGAGACGCTCCCACGCCCGCCATGCTGGAGAAATTCGGCATTGCTTACTGCGCCGTGATGGTTGACCACGAAAGCCGTCCGGTTGTCTTCACTGAGCACGATGTTGGCGGGATCGCCGAGTGGCGTTCCATCGAGCCGGTCCGAATGGACCTTGGAACGGCTGATGATTGCATTCGGCGTGTTATTGTTCCGCGGTTCCAGAGCCGCCGCTAAATCGATGGCGTAGATTCGCGGGTCTCGTCGTCCAGTCGCCAAGATGAACGTTTCCCTGGCGAGTGCATCGGCGGCTACGAGCATCAACGACAACAGACCACTCAACAAAAAGAACAGGCGCTGCTTTCTCATGTGTATTCCCCCCGTCTACTTCCCGCCTAGGCGTAGCCGCTCGCGGAAGTCCGGGTCAAGCAAAGAATAGGAAACGGTTCCCTCATGCACTGGGAGTCACAGCACGCTAGATAAATACGAGGATGGCGCGACCATGGAAGGCAAGCGCGGCGAACGAATTCTTCACGATCCCAGGCTGAATAAGTCTACCGCTTTCACCGAGGCCGAACGCGAACAACTCGGGCTGGTGGGCCTTCTGCCGGACGGTATCGAAACGCTCGAGCTCCAGCTTCAGCGGGTGGCTTTGCAACTTGACGCCAAGACGACTGATCTCGAACGATACATCTTTCTCAATCAGCTCCTCGATTACGACGAGACTCTCTTTTACGCGCTGGTGATGTCCGACCCTGCCCGCTTCTTGCCTCTGGTGTACACGCCAACGGTGGGCGAAGCGTCACTTCGATTCGGTCACATTATGCGGCGAACGCGCGGGATGTACATATCGATCCGCCGGCGAGGCAGAGTGCGGGAGCTGCTACGTAACTGGCCCGTAAAAGACGTGCGGTTCATCGTCGTCACCGACGGCGAGCGCGTCCTCGGGCTCGGTGACCTGGGCGCCAATGGGATGGGAATCCCGATCGGCAAGCTTGCGCTCTACACTGCGTGTGGAGGCGTGCCGCCCGCCGTCACGCTTCCGGTGATGCTCGACTGCGGCACCAACAACGAGTCAATCCTAAATGACCCGCTTTATCTCGGTGTTCGCCAGCCGAGGCCGACGACGGCGGAGCTTGACGAGTTCGTGGATGAGTTTGTCACGGCGGTGCAGGAGGTCTTCCCCGGCTGTTGCATCCAGTTTGAGGACTGGGCTGGTGTCGACGCCGTCCGGCTGCTTGCGCGGTACCGCGATCGAGTGTGCTGCTTCAATGATGATATCCAGGGCACGGCCGCAGTGGCGCTTGCGGGAGTGCTTGGAGCTCTGCGCTTGACCGGGGGTCGCCTTCGGGACCAGCGCTTTCTGTTCCTCGGTGCGGGCTCGGCAGCGACCGGGATCGCGGGATTGCTGCGACAGGCGATCGTCGCCGAGGGGGCGTCGGATACCGAGGCCCTCTCGCGAATGTCGATGTTCGACAAGCACGGATTGATCGAATCCTCTCGCTCAGACCTGTTGGAATTTCAAAAACCCTACGCTCATCCCCAAAAACGGACGACGGACTTCGTGGCTGCGATCGAATTGATCCGACCGTCCGCGATCATTGGCGTGAGCACGGTCGCCAAGGCCTTCAACCGCGCCGTGATTGAGTCGATGGCGCGGATCAATCAACGCCCGATCGTCTTTCCGTTCTCGAATCCGACTTCGCATTCGGAGTGCACGGCCGAAGAGGCGTACACCTGGTCCGGCGGGCGTGCGGTGTTCGCCAGCGGAAGCCCGTTTCCGCCGGTGCGGGTGGGCGACAAGATGTTTGTTCCGGGTCAGGGTAATAATGTTTACATCTTTCCGGCGATTGGCATGGGCGTGTATGCGACGCGGGCCACTCGGGTGACAGACGAGATGTTCATCGCAGCCGCGCAAGGCGTCGCCGAGCGTGTCACCAAGGCGGACCTGGAGGTGGGCCTCATCTACCCCCCGCAGGCGGAGTTGCTCGAAACCGAGCTTCATGCAGCTGAGCGCGTCGCGGAAGTCGTCCTGCGCCGCGGGCTCGCTGGCATCGAACCTCCACGCGATCTCCGATCCTTCATTCGCGCGAAGGCCTACCGTCCCTCCTACCGCTCCTGAGACGCGCTTAGGCGGAGGGGAACTTGGTGCTGGCCTTCACCTCATTGATCTGTTTGGTGTGCCGCTCGCTGTGAGCGCCGCAGAAGATCAACCATGCAATCATGCGAGGACGTCTTTCTTACTTCTTCTGCCCAGAGCTCCATGGGCCCAGCCAGTAGATTGTTCCATTGAAGTCGCTCACCGAAAGCAACACAAACCAGTGCTGCGAAACGTGAGCTCCGGAAAGTTGCCGTATACCCAACCCGAGCGAGAAGCGATCCTGCAGAAACGACAGCTGCGTCTGGAGACCTAAGTCCACTCCCTTCCCCTGGTTCCAGTGAAATGAGAATCGAGGGCCAGCTCCAAACGAGATTCCCGCAAAGTGAGCCGTCGGGAGCATTCCAATCGTGCTGGAGAGCCGGCTGAGTCGGCTCTCATAATCGATCGGCTCCACCAGCGATACGAGCGAGAGCCACTGCCTCAACAGCAGCTGAGGCTCGAGCCAGGCGAGCGCCACTCCGCCCCGCGACACATCCAGCGCAACCCGATAGGGAAGCAGGTGGAAGGCGCTCGCGATCCAGCTCTGTCCGGGGGGCTTTGGCTCGTCGGGTAAAGAAGACGGATCGATCACCAACCGCGGGGAGCCCGAGTTTTTCAAGGCTCGCCGGGTCCACAGCTCGCCGGCCCCGAGCGCCAGGAGGACCGACCGTTCGATTGAAGAAGGCGGATTGGATCGACTCAACTCGATCGTCGCCGAGCGGTCAGCCGCCTTCTTGAGCGTGTTGTTCAACCAACGTTTCGGTTCGTTGATCAGCAGTTGCATGTTGGCCTGTTCCGGGTGATACCCGCGCGCCCGCAACGCTGCGAGGAACTGGTCGAATTCAAGATCAGCGATGCATAGGGCTTGCTTTGCATCTTGAGTGCACGCCACCCGTTGCGAAAGCAAGGCTTCCAGCACCGCCTGCAGCGAATCTCCGGGGACAACCTGGGCGTAGTCGCGGATCCAGACCCATTCAGTTTGGGTGGACAGACGCTGCGCAGAAGCTTCATCTCCGAGGGTCACAGAAAGCTCCGCAAAAGCGAGCGCTCCCAACACTTGCCTTGCCTTGGTTGACTCTTTCAGCCGAAGCAGATTGGCGATCCACCCCATCATGGTGCCGATGCAGCGCTGAGTGTCGACGGATTCAAGGTCGAGTTGCTCAGGATCATCCAAGCGCCACTGCGGTTGAGGTACATCGAGGTAGGCGGATCCGCTGGAGCAAGATCCGAAAGCCAGCTCGTGAACTCCGTCGTAGACTCCAGCGTAGTAGTCGAATTCCCGAAGCGGGCGATCGAGAAAAGCCGCGAAGTTGAGCAGCTGGGATCCAGCTAGCGGCGCAAATCGAGTGGAGTGCCAAAGCTGCCGTTCCCCGCTCGTCTGACGCCGAAGCTCGCTCGCGGTTTGAACGAGAGTCGAAATCCTCGAAGAAAGCTGCTGAAGGGAGCTTCTTAGGTTTTCCAGGTCGTGACCTTGCCGTAGCCACCTCACGATCTGAGCCTGCTCGGTGCCCGGGGTCGAGCCAGACGCGATGCTTGCGTTGAGACTGTCCAGCACCGGCGAGAGCGTTCCGACCGCGAAGAGCTCGCCGCTCGGCACCCCTTCGCTGACCTTCAGCGCTCTGGCAGCCACCGCCGCAACCGAGGCTGGACCTTGCCGCTGAATCTCACCCAGGTATTCGATCAGAGCGCCGTGGGCCAGCCGATTGCTATTGGTCGCGAGCTGGTCGCCCAACTCGGTTGCCTCGAGCAGGACATCCCGGAATCGGCGGATTTTCGCCTCTGAAAGCGAGCTGTAAGCTATCCGCCGAGTCTCCTCTGCAATGAATTGGAAGGCAGCTGCTGAAAACTTGACTCCGTTTCGCAGGAGCGCCCGATACGCTGGATCGCGCTCTGAACGCTCGGAAACTTCGCTCATGCTACCAGCGGATTCACGGCCTGCGCCCACGAATTCGGCGAGCCACTCGGCGACTGTCGTCACCTCGTCGTCGGAGAGCGACGAAGCACGCGACTGGTCATCGCTCACGGATGACTTGCGACCGCTCTTGAGCTCTTCAACAACCTGCGAGCAGTGGGTAAGGAAAGCCAGGTTGCTCTGAATCTGGCGAACGTTGTGTAGCCTCTCCAGGCACTGATAAAGAGCGCGTCCAGTGCGCTTTCGCTTGGCGAGCCGGGGCAGCGAAGTGGGCATCGTTTCGCCTGCCCGAAGGCTTTCCCGATCGCTCAAACGCTCGAGCTGTTGGTAGAGGAAGGCGAATTGAGACAACGTCAAGGCCAACTCGCGCAGAAGCGACTCGGTGGTTCGGTTCCAGTTCTTTGCGGTAATCGCTCGCGCCAGGTCTGCGTTGCGGGAGGTTGAAATCAGGTTGCCGAACAATTGTAGATATCCGGAGAATCCTTCCGTCCATGCACCTGGGGGCTTGGAATTTGATGACTGGGAGCGGCGCAGGTCCGGATCCATGAAGGCGTAGAAGACCGGACGAAGAGGGGCGGGAGCTTGCCAGGATTCGAGCTCGTCAATCGCGAGTCCCAGGGGCGCATTGTCGAAGATCCCGCCATCGACGTACTCCCAGCGACACAACTTGAGCTGTTCTTTGGAGGACGAGAGGCCGGCACAGGTAAGCCCGGTCAGCGGATGCCCGGGATCCGGACCTGGACAAGTACCGGTGTTCACGATCCGCTCGGAGGGACAGGCACTCTCGCAAGTGCAGAGATCGCGTGGGCTGAACGCCACGGGAAAAGCGCTGGAGGCGAGGATCGCCTGGCCAACCTGCTCGGCGGGGACCGAGGTTTCTCCTGAGTCCAGCAAAGATGCCTCGGCAAGACGAAGAGTGTACTCGGAGGAATCGCGATCCGGTAACAGAGTCTGGGGTCCGATCCGGACCCACCCGTCCGGGGTGACTTCGAACACCAGAGGAATCACAAATCTCTGGGTGAGCGTGCTTAGACCCCCGATTGTCCTCTCTCGTGGAGCCACCCGCGTCACGGTCAGGCCAAGCGGAAGCCTACATCCTGGCACGAACGTGCGGTTTGTCGATCGGTCGAAGATTTTGTGCCGCAGATCGTCCATCACGGAGATCAGCGCGCGTCGCGATAACAATGCATCGTCTGGGAAGTACCGCGATGGATCGTCTGGCAGGAGCTGGTCCAGGCCAATCGGAAGCCAAGTATCTCTGAGCAGATTGTTATCAACTGAAGAATCTTGAGTGTCATCCAACGTTTCGCACCACACTGCAGCCGAGAGAAGTGCATTGATGCTTCCAGCGGATGTCCCGGCGACCGCCACCAATTCCGGCCGCAGCGGGAACTTTTGGACGCCTCCGAGCAGTTCCGCCATCTTCATGAACCGCACCAGCGTCCAATCGAAGCCCGCCTCGTAGGCGCCGAGGCTGACCCCACCGCTGATCGTGAGAACGATCGGATCCATTTGGCGTTGGCGGCGGGCTTGCTTTGCCGACAAGGCCTTCGGCTCCGCGGCTGCAACAAGCCCGACAATCAGGACGGCGAATCCAGTCATGCTAGACCGACTGGCGGTGGCGCAGGTGGCTGTATTCGGCCCACGTCAAAGCGATGACGACAACATCGAGAATGGTGAGCACCAGCATCAGGATCGAATGTGAGATCACAAATTGGTAGATTTGGTAGGCGCTGAACGCGGCGAAAATCAGAATTGCCGCGGGATATGCCCAGAGCTTCGACTTTAGCAGCGCCCATACCAGCACGACCTTCACCACCCCGTGTGAGAGCAGATACAAGGAAGCGAACAGCTGGTGACTGACAGATAGTTGGTCGGCCGCACGGATCAGATAGTTGGCGACCAGATCGTCCGGATCTTTACTCAGCGTGTGTTTGGTCAGGACCACGGCCGCGTGGCGGATCTGCCCAGGCTTTAGGAAGAGCAACAATGCCGCGCTGGCAATTTGCAGCACGCCATCTACCCCCTTGAGGATCACGCCAACCTCAAAGGTTGCGTGCATCGCTCTAGACGTTGTTTCGCGCACCGTGACGCTTCCGCCTCTCCGTGAGTCACCCGTTTATAAGTGGCTTCTTCATTTTGACGATCCGGATCACGCGTTTGAATGCTGCGCTGGTTGAGGGCTCGATCGCGGTCACCCGATAACCCATTTTTTCGTAATACGGGATCAATTCGGTTCGGTCTTCCCCAGTGCTGAGGGTCATGATCGTGCATCCGGCGCCGCGGCAGTGATTCTCGGCGGCCTCGACCAGGGCGCGGCCCACTCCAGCCCGGCGCGCCGACGGGTCGACAGCCAGCATGCCAAAGTATCCGATGGTGCCTTCGATTCGCACTTCGACAACGCCGATCAGCCGGCCCATCTGCTCGACGACCAGGAACGTCTCGCGGTTCATCAGCTTTCGAATCTCAGCCGGCGACGTCCGCTCTCCTTGGCGGAACTCGCGCTCGATCTCGAACGCGGCATTGATGATGCGAGCGATCTCGTCTGCCTCTGCGGCGGTCGCTAGCCGGATCATTTGCGCTTGAGCGCCTCCTGCCCGTGTGATCCCCGATCTTCACACAAATACTCGATCGAAAAACAGGCGAATGATAAGGAGCGCCTGCTTCTTATCCGGGGGAAAACCATGAAGTCTAGAATCACGATGAAGAGGTGTGCTCGCACGCTCGCGGTTGCTCTTTCGTTCGCGGTCGCCGGTTCCGTTTTCACTCTGGCCCGCCTCGCACTCGCGCAAAGCGCCGGTTCGCCGCAGGTCACCTGCCACATCGAGTGGGCGCCGATGCGCGACGGGGTGCTCCTGGCCACGGAGGTGTACCTGCCCAATGACGCGTCGGAGCCGCTTCCGGTCATTCTGCAGCGAACCCCATACAATCGCTTCCCACCCGCGCAGGGCAGCAATTGCGACAACGCCCTGTTCATTTCCTATGCCGGCCAAGGATACGCGGTGCTCAACCAGGACGTGCGCGGACGCTACCGCTCGCAAGGCGTGATGAACGCAATGGTGCAGGAAGCGAACGACGGCTACGACGCCGTTGAGTGGGCCGGGTCGCAGTCATGGTCCAACGGCCGAGTGGGTACGACGGGTGGCTCTTACGTCGGGCTTACCCAGTGGCAGCCGGCGATCCACACGCCGCCCCATCTCGCGGCAATCGCTCCCAGCATCACGGCCTCCGACTACCACGACCACTGGACGTATGTGAACGCGGCGTTCGACCTTTGGTTCGCGCAGAGTTGGATGGTGATTACCTTCGCCGGCGAGCAATTGATGCGCAATCTGGAAGAAGATGGATTGCCCCCGGATGAAGTGCAGCGGCGGACGGCGGACTGGATCGCCCAAGCGAATCGCGAGATCCTGACGAATTGGGTCTGGCAACTCCCGCTCACCTCGTTCGATGTGTTCCGCGCTGGAGACCGGGCGCTGGCTCCGTACTATTACGACTGGCTCGCACACCCAAGCTATGATGGATTCTGGGCCGCGCTCGACGTGGAGCCGCGCTACCAGAACGTCAGGGTTCCCGCACTTAACTCCGGCGCCTGGTATGACATTTTTCAGGTCGGGACGGTGCGTAACTTCCAGCACATGCGCTCCGAGGCGGGAACGGCAGAAGCCCGGACTGGCACGAAACTGGTGCTGACCTGCTGCGGTCACGCTGGCACCAGCGGCACCGTGAACTGGGGACCGACGCGGACCGACAACACCCTTACGTTGCGCTTCTTCGACCGCTACCTGAAGGGAATCGACAATGGCATCGAGCACGAGCCGGCCGTCCAGATGGATATCCTCGTGCCGCCGAACACCGGAACCGAAGGGAATAGCTTCCTGCTCACTGCCAATCGGTTCCCGCTTCCGAACACGCAGATGACGAGATTCGATCTGCGTAGCCGCGGGCGCGCGAACACTCGCTTCGGAGACGGCCTACTGGTCGCGCGTCGCGGTCACGGTGATGATGAAGGTAACGATGACGAGGGCCGCCCGGACCAGTTCACCTACGATCCTCGAGACCCCGTTCCCACAAAAGGCGGCAACATGTGCTGCAACGCCACGGTGCTGCCGGCGGGAGCGCACGACCAATCGGAGATCGAGCTGCGTAACGACGTGCTCGTCTACACCAGCTCGCCGCTCGACCATGACCTGGCGGTGATCGGGCCGGTGACCGTCAAGCTCTGGGCGAGGACTTCTGCGCACGACACCGACTTCACGGCCAAGCTGGTCGACGTGCACCTCGATGGGTTCGCTCACAACGTCCTTGACCGCATCGTACGCGCCCGCTATCGCCACGGATCGAAGTTTGCGCCGTCGCTGATCAACCCGGGACAGGCCTACGAATACACAATCGATCTGGGGAATGCGGGAACCATCTTCCGCAGGGGGCACCGGATCCGGCTCGAGATTTCATCCTCCAACTTCCCGCACTATTCGCGAAACCTGAATACCGGTCGATCCAATGAGGAGGATGACCGCGTCGAGGTGGCCCGGCAGACAATCCTGCACGACGAGGAGCACCCGTCGCGCTTGATCCTGCCGGTTGTTCCGGGGGTGAACGCTCCCGGAAGGTAGCTACGTTGGGCTTAGAACCAGCCCAGTACAAGATAAAACTTTATCAATGACAATGGTTCGTTCCCAGGGGTAGTGTCTCACGCGAGTAAGCGCGGGGAGACGCGCTGTTACCTGAGGGGACGGCAAAATGAGAATATGGCAGAGGGCTTTTAAGCTCGCTTCTACACTTCTCTTGTCGGTTGGATTTGCAGCTGCACAGACTCCACAGACGACGCCGACGAGACAAGACCAAGCTCCTGAGACCGGAGGGATTCCGGTCACCCGGCCAGTTGAGGGCGAACCAGCCCCTGGTACAAAGCCGATGGAGGAAGAGATCCTTGTCACCGGCTCGCGGCTTCGGCGCAAGGACCTGACCACCCCCGCGCCAGTGACGGTGCTGACGCGGCAACAGTTGCAGGAGAGTGGGAGGGTAACGATCGGCGACTTCCTCCAGCTCCTGCCCGAGCAGGGCAATGCGCCGAACTTCCAGCTCAACAATGGCGGCTCGACCTACAGTGCCGACGGCTCCACCCGCATCAGTTTGCGCAGCCTGGGTGTGACGCGAACCCTGGTGCTGGTCAACGGCCGGCGGATGGTGAACGCTGGCCTGGGCGCATCCTCCGCGGTGGATCTGAACTCGATCCCCACCGCGGCACTGGAGCGGATCGAGATACTCAAGGATGGAGCGTCGGCAGTCTATGGCTCCGACGCAATCGCCGGCGTCGTCAATATCATCACTCGCAGGAGGTTCAACGGCACCGAACTCAGTGGGGAGTATGGGATCAGCACTCGCGGCGACGCCGAAACGATCGATGTGCAGGGGGTCATGGGTCGCACCGGAGATTGGGGGAACTTTCTCGTGGCGGCCGGCTACTTCACCCAGGGAGAGTCCTGGTTACGCGACCGCGACTTCAGCAAGTTCGCGTATACCTACGATTACAGCGTCCCTGAGCAGCAACCGGGCGGAAGCAGCCGTACCCCCCAGGGCGTGATCCAAATGCGAAGGCGGACAGTTGGCGGAATGCCAGTCCCAGATCCAAACTGTACCCCTGGCACGCTGTGCAGACGTCTCTTCGACGCCTACCCAAATTCCTGGTTCAACCGCTTTGTCCGGGATCCCAATGGCGATCCCAGCATTGGGGTCAACCTGGGCTGGCGTCCGTTCGTTGGCGCGGACCGGTACAACTTCGCCTCCGAGAACTATCTGACCATTCCCTCGGAACGAATCGAGGCCTATGCGAGCGCGGACACGAAGGTCGGCATCGCGCGCCCCTACTTCGAGGCCTCCTTGGTTCAGCGACATACGCAGCAGAACGCCGCCCCGATGCCGCTCAACCCGGGCGACTACAACTTCCCCGGAACGAACAGGGCGCTCTTCGTATCCAAGGACAGCGTCTACAATCCGTTTGGTGTCGATCTCACTTTTGCCGGCCGCCGCCTGGTGGAGTTTGGCAGGCGGTACTATATCCAGGACTTGAACACGTTCCGGATCGTTGCCGGGGTCGACGGCACCTTGCCCGAGGCGGCAGGCCCGCTTCGGGGCTGGTTTTGGGATGGGTCAGTGAACTTCGGCCGCACTTCCGGGACCTTTACCACCCAGGGCGCGATCCGCAACTCGCGCATTTCGGACAGTATCGGCCCAAGCTTTAGAGATGCCACCGGAACGCCGCATTGCGGGACCCCGGCCGCTCCGATTGCCGGTTGCGTGCCGCTGAATTTGTTCGGTGGACCGAACAATGGGTCGATCGATCCTAACCAGATCGCCTCCCTCGGCTTCGTCGGAACCTCACGGGCGTTGGATCAACTGTTCACGGTCGACGGCAACGTCGGAGGTGAGCTGGTCCGGCTCTTGGCCGATCGGCCGCTGGCGATCGTGTTCGGGTACGAATACCGCCGGCAGTTGGGAGCGCAGGTTGCCGACCCGATTGTTGCGTCCGGAGACTCAGCAGACTTCAACTTCACCTCCACCTCGGGTCGGTTCAGCGCCAACGAAGCGTACGCCGAGCTGTCGATCCCGATCCTCTCCGGCGCGCCATTTGTCGAAAATCTCGAGGCGAGTGCAGCTGCGCGCTACGTGAACTACAGCTCTTTCGGCAGCAAGTGGACCTACAAGTTCGGCGCACGATACACCCCAATTCCGGACTTTACAGTGCGAGGCACGTACTCCACCGCCTTCCGTGCACCGAGCATCAGCGAGCTGTTTTTGGGCAATGCGGAAACAGCTCCCACGGTCCGAGACCCCTGCGCGGACCTCACCGCCGCCTCGCCCGCACTGGTGAGCCAGTGCACTGGCCATGGCGTTCCGGCCGGCGGCTCGGGTGACACCGGTAACCAGGAGTTGGCGCATGTCGGCGGCAACCGGAACTTGAAGGCCGAGACGGCGAAGATTTTCACCGCTGGAATTGTGCTCGAGCCGCAGATCCTCCGGGGCCTCTCGATCACCGTCGACTACTACCACATCACGGTTGACGATCCCGTAGGTACCATCGGTCTGGCGACGATCCTCAAGGAATGCTATCCAGCATCTGTTCCGGGGAACGTGGGCACCTCGTTCGAGCCGTATTGCGATCGGATCCACCGGAATACCGACGGCCAGATCCAATCTGTCGATGACTTCAATACCAACTTGAGCCAGATCCGAACGGCAGGAGTTGACTTTGCGCTTCGCTACTTCCTACCGACGGAGATCGGTCGGTTCGGCTATGCCTTCGATGGCACCTGGTTGAATTTCTTTAACCGCGATCAGCCTAACGCGCCGACCATTCATGGTGCGGGCAACTACGACCTCGGCGCACTGCCCAATGTGAAGTTCAACACCGGAGTGACCTATTATTACTCCGGATTCAACGCCGCTATCCTGGGACGGTTCATCGGCTCGTTCCGGGAGTGCGGCGCGTTCGACTCCAGCGGCGACTACCTTTCTCCGGGAGGCCTTTGCTGGGTGGATCCGAACGCCCCGCATCGCGACGTGGGCGCTCGGTTCTATGTGGACGCAAACGTCGGCTACAACTTTATCACCCCGATCGGAAGCACCTACGTGAGCGCCGGCATGAACAACATCTTCGATAAACAGCCGCGGTTCGTCTATGCCGCGCCGCTCGCCAACTCCGACCCGAGCGTCTACGACTTCGTTGGCCGCTTCATCTACTTCCGAGTGCAGCAGAGGTTCTAGGTGAACGGATAACGGTCTCGGGGCCTGTCCCAGGACTCCGGCGCAACGCTCCAAGCGCAGGCGACTTGCGGGCGAGCGGCGTCAGGAGTATGCACCGCCAGTTGCAGGCAAGCACCGGAGCTCGTTGCGAACGTAAGCGCCGATGTCTAATTGGTAGAGAGAGTTACCACGCGTCGTCCGTCAGGAGACCATGAGAGAACGCCGAGCCCAAAAGCGGTTCAAGCGGCGATTCATGGTGCGCTACGGCGAAAAAGATCTAACCCACTCCGGATTCACCAGCGACATCTCCAGCGGAGGCGCGTTCATCGTCGCTCCCCAACGGCCGGCACTCGACGCTTACGTCCACTTGCACCTGTTCACGGACAAGGAGACGTCCGTGTATCTCGAGTCCACTGTGCGGCGGCACAAGATAGTTCCTCCACAACTCAGAACGCTCGAGAAAGGGGGCTTCGGCGTTCGATTCCGCCGGCCCGACGAGATACTCGCGGACATCTTGTTCGAATCAGGCGCCCGATTGCAGGTGGCATACGTGACTCAGGACGACCTGAAGCAAGCCTACGACAAGGAGTTTCGGCACGGCGGCGTCTTCATTCCGACCGAAGTTCAAGTCGAGCGAGGCAGCGACGTGGTTGTCGCTCTGAGGCTCGATTTCGTGAACAAGACGTTCGAGTTCGATGCCTCGGTCGTCCAGGTCTTTCTCGACCGCTCCATGCGGGGGATCGGAGTCATCTTCAAGGAAAAAAAAGACGTCGAGGAGACCATTACTCCTCTCCTCCAACCCCAGGCTTGAAGATCATGCCTTCGCTGGTCCTACCGTTCATCAGGATGAGAAGCGGTTCGGTGAAGCGGAGATGACGTACGCACCCGATTTCTTCGACCGCGGGTTGCGAAGCGAGCCATGGCCAGTCCAGCGATCCCTCTCCAGCGTCTGGATTGACGGTGAAGTAGCCGACCTGGAAGGTGGTGAGATTCTGGAAGAAATGGCTGCCCTGTGAGGGAGTGACACGAAAATCTCTGAAGCCGGCTTCGACAATCACGCGAGCGCCGGAGATTTCGTCCCACCCAACCTTGATGCCAAGCCAGGGGTCGTTGGAACCCCAGCGCCCGACGCCGATCAGCAAGTAAGGACGATTTGCTTCGCTGAGCTTCGCGTTGAACTGAGCGACCGCCTCGGCGACTTCCCCGGTGCGACCCCGTTCGAAGCGCTGAGAGTCTACGACGACCACGTCATTGAGATTCTGAATCCGGCCGTTTCCCAGAACCATGCTACTTCGACAGATCAGCTGAGCCGGATCGACATCCTCCATCCGCAGCTCTTCCCCCTCGCGCGACAACACCAGCGGCCGAATCTGGAGGAAGCCGAATTCGGACCCTTCGTCGGGAGTGCGAGCAAGTCGAACCGCGAACTCGATTTCAACTGGTTGCCCGAGTGCGTCTTCGCCCACCCTCATCAGCTCGTCGAGAAGCGGAGCGAGCGGAAAGACACTGTGCTTGAGGATCGGCGCGAAGCTGACCACGCGAACGCCTGGGCGGCTCAGGCCATCATAGACCGCGTGATTATCGATCGAGTAGGTCGAGCCCACCGCTTGCAAAGTGCCATCCGCTTCGGCCGCATCAAGCCCAAAGCGCACCTCGCGCAGGTCCGCCGCGGTCCCCGCACGATGCGGAGGATCGAGCTCCAGCGCCCAGAAGTCGGACTGCGAATTCGCGACGATGTCCTCGACCGCGGAGAACTGCACCAGATGCCGCGGATAGCGCGGGCAGAAGGACAGACACTTCCCGCCCTCCACCACGGTACGACCTAGGCCCAAAGCGACCGCGGCGATGCCGTCCTCGAAGGTCATCGGGGAGATTGGATAGAAGTTGCGGCAACGCACGACGCCAGAAAAGTCTGGATAAAACCGCTGGCCATGAAGCGCACCTACGACTTGCTGAAGGATGACGGCCATCTTCTCTTCTTCGAGGGAGAACGGCATGCCTCGCAGGTAAGCCTTGGCACGCTGGCTAAAGGCGGACGCATAGACCAGCTTGATCGCCTCCATCAACTGCTCGAGACGCCAGTGAATGGCTGGTTCCCGGTTGCCCACCATGAACGTCTCATAGACGCCGGTGAACGGCTGATATTGAGAATCCTCCAGCAGACTGGATGAGCGGATCGCCAGCGGATAGTGGACCTCGTCCAAGAATGCCAAGAGCTCTTCGCGAACCGAATCCGGTAAGGAGGCGGCGGAGAAGCGCTGCTGGATTTCTGCATCCTTTTGGCATTGGACGGCGAAATCCAGAAGGTTGTTCTCGCTCATGAAACGGTCGAAGACGTCGGTGGCCAAGACCACCGCAGGCGGCACGGTGACGCGGAGGCCGGGAAAGCGGGTGGCGACGTTGCGCTTGCGCAGGAGGTGACGGGCAAACGCCAATCCGCGGGCCTTGCCCCCAAGCGATCCCGCTCCAATCCGCAGAAAGAAAGAGTCTCCCGCCTTGAAGGTCCCCGCCCGGAAGTCGCCGATCAGGGTTTCGCTTTGTTCGCGGCGATACTCACCAATCGACGCGATCAGGTTTTGTCGCAAGTCCTCGAAGGTTGCGAAATCGGAAACCTTACGCGGCCGCAGCTTGCGAGCGAGGGCGAATTCCGTCCTCGCCATCAACCAGTGGGAGAAGTGGTTGCGTTGGCCGTGATAGGCGATGCTTTCTGCCGGGACGGTGTGGAGAAGTTTTTCCAGGGAGTTCAGGTCGGTGGCGCGCGCCACTGCATTGCGATCGAGGGTGCGGAAAACGAAATCACCGAAGCCGAATTGCTCGGTCATCAGGCGGCGCAAATCCCGCAGGAAAGTGGGCGAGCGTTTGTGCAAAAACGAGAAACCCTCGGCATGGGCGCGGGCCCGCACATCGGCGCGGCTGGACTGCAGAACGACCGGCAGATCGGGGATCAGCTCGCGGACCCTGTGGGCCAGCTGGAAGCCGGCTTCGGGGTTGGTCACACCATCGCGAGCAAACTCCAGATCAGAGACGATGCCGAGAAGAGTATTCTGGTAACTTTCCACCTGCCGGGCCGCTTCTTCGTAGGTAGAGCAGAGCAGAATCTTCGGCCGCGCCCTGATCCGCATCAGCTTGTTGGCCACGTTTACACTTTCCTGAATGACGCGGTGCGACTGCGTAATCACTTCGGTGTAAATCGTGGGAAGAAACGAAGAGTAGTATCGGATGTTGTTCTCAACGACGAGAAGGACCGGCACACCCATCGCACTGGTATCGTGCAGGACGTTGCGTTTGTCCTCGATGTACTTGACGATCGCGATCAGGATGCGCGCGTTTCCTTGCCAGAGAAAAATCCGATCGATGTCGTTGACTGGATTCCGAGCGATAAAGTTCTTCACCTCACCATAGTCGTACGCGAGCACGACCACTGGAACGTCCAAGCCGGAGCGCTTGATCTCACTAGCCAATTGGGCGGCGTCCATCTCTCCCACCGCAAGATTGGTGACGATCAGATTGAAGTGCGGCTGAGAACGGGCGATGGAAAGCGCTTCCGAGCAGTTCGAAACGTGGGTGACGCCAGGAATTTTCTGGAGATTGAGCTCGAGGGATTCCTCAATGATTAACTCGTTGAGACTTCCGTCTTCGCGAAGGATGAAGGAGTCGTAAAGGCTGGAGACCAGAAGGATCTCCTGCACCCGGAAGGGCATGAGATTCTCGAACGCTTCGAACAGCACCTCCTCGCTCGGAAGTTGCTGCGATACATCGATCAAGCTCATCGAGGCGCCCTGAGCGTATGCCAACAACGGGTGGAACGGGAATCAGACCAGGCCCTGGTCCATCATCGCATTGGCTACCTTGAGGAAGCCGGCAATGTTGGCGCCATTGACGAGATTTGCCGGGGTGCCGTACTCGGCGGCGGTTTCGTAGCAAGCGGTGTGGATCGCGATCATGATCTTTTGCAACCGGTCATCCACTTCCTCGCGGGTCCAGTTCAGGCGCATGCTGTTCTGGGCCATCTCGAGTCCGGAGGTGGCCACGCCGCCCGCGTTCGCGGCCTTGGCCGGACCGTAGAGAATTCCCCCTTCGAGGAACAGCTTGGTCGCCGCGAGGGTGCTGGGCATGTTGGCGCCCTCGGCGACCAGTTTGACACCATTCTTGATCAGATTGGTCGCGTCACTTGCGTTGATTTCGTTCTGAGTAGCGCTGGGAAAAACGCAATCGGCTTTGACGGTCCAGAGCGGATTGTAGTCCAGCTTGGCATCGACCGGCTTGTAGACTGCTTTATTGAAGCGCCCCACGTATTCCTCAATCCGACCCCGGCGGACGTTCTTGAGCTCCATGACGTAGGCGAGCTTCTCACGATCGATGCCGTCGGGATCCAAGATGTAGCCGCTGGAATCCGACAGCGTGATCGGCTTGGCCCCGAAGTCGAGCAGCTTCTCCACCGTGTACTGGGAAACATTTCCGCTCCCCGAGACCAGGCAGAGCCTGCCTTCAAGGGTTTCCTTGCGGGTCTTCAGCATTTCATTGGCGAAGTAGACGCATCCGTACCCGGTGGCTTCAGGGCGGATGAGAGAGCCGCCCCAATTGAGTCCCTTGCCAGTCAGCACGCCGGTAAACTCATTGGCCAGCCGCTTGTACTGGCCGAACAAAAAGCCAATCTCGCGGCCACCAACCCCGATATCGCCGGCGGGGACATCGGTGTAAGGCCCAATATGCCGCCACAGCTCGGTCATGAAGCTCTGGCAGAAACGCATCACCTCATTGTCGCTCTTACCCTTGGGATCAAAATCCGATCCGCCTTTTCCGCCGCCCATTGGGAGAGTCGTGAGCGAGTTCTTGAACACCTGTTCGAATGCCAGGAACTTGAGGATGCCGAGATTCACCGACGGATGGAAACGAAGCCCTCCCTTGTAGGGCCCGATCGCGCTGTTCATTTCGATGCGGAATCCGCGATTGACCTGCACCTCGCCCTGATCGTCGAACCAAGGCACGCGAAACATTAGGACGCGCTCGGGTTCCACGATGCGTTCTAGAAGCCGCGCCGCTCGGTATTCGGGCCGTTTCGCAAGAACCAGTCTGAGAGAATCGAGGACTTCTTGAACCGCTTGGTGAAATTCCGGCTCCGCGGGATTTTTTGCCTTAACCGAGGTGATTACTTGCTCCATGTAGTCGCTGCCCGGCCTGCCTGTCGGTGGCGCCAAAACACTCGCTGTCATCGCTTCACCCTCCCTGGTTACCCATCAAATCAGATCACCGGACAGGCGGGCTAGAAACATTGCGAAGTGTTCCGACTCGTCAGGCAGGCTTGGCCAGTAGAGCGTCGAGCGCGGCGTAGCTCTGGTTGACGCCCTGTTCCATGCCTGACCTCAGCATGCCGTCTCGCTCCTCCGTGGTGTGGAAGAGCGACGTGGTGACGACCTTGGTGCGACCGTCGCCGAGATCCTCGAGCGTCATCGTATTGACCGCGACATGACCCGGCATACCGTCCCACTCGAAGGTCAGCGCGAGGCGTTCCGGCGGCGTCACCTCTCGGTAGCGTCCTTCGAACCCGTGAACGCCGTTGGGAGAGTGCTCGATGAATCGCCCGTGGCCGCCGCGCTCGACCTCCATCCGCTCGATGACGAGTTTGTTTCCACGACCCCACCACTGCGCGATCAGCTTGGGGTTGGTGAATGCGCGCCACACGCGCTCGCGGGGTGCGTTGAAGACGCGCTCGATATGGATTTCCCGGTCGGTCGGTGTGGTGATCTTCGATGTACTGATGGGTGTTTTCAAGGCTATCTCTGGGCTGGCTGGAGCACTGCGAAGAATGCTCCTTCCGGATCGAAGAACATCGAGAAGCGGCCGACGTCGGGAATATCGGTCGGCGGCATGACCGCCTTGCCTCCCAAGGAGCCGACCTTCTTCGCGGTCGCGTCGCAGTCGTTGACCATAAAGTAGACAGTCCAATGCGACGGCACGTTGGCGGGGGTCTGCTTCGACATTGGCATCATACCCGCACGAGGCTCAGCGCCCTGATTGAATAGAGTGTACGTCTCGACGAAGACGCCCTTCCTCGTTTCTGTCTTCCAGCCAAACAACTTCGTGTAGAAGGCTCCGCACGCGTCGACATTGCGAGTCTGCAGCTCGTTCCAGACCAACGCGCCATGCTCCCCCACCCTCCCCGCCCCGATGTGCTTCTTGGCTTGCCATAGCGAAAGCTCAGCGCCAGAAGGATCCTGAATCACCGCCATCCGACCCAGGTCCATGACGTCCATCGGCGGGGCGAGGATTTTGCCGCCAAGCGACGTTGCCTGATTGGTGGCCTCGTCGACGTTCGCGACCGCCACGTACGAATTCCAGTGCGGCGGAATCCCCTTCTCCGCCATCCCCATCAGACCAGCGATGTCGCCCCCGTTGATTCGAGCAAGGGTATAGGCGCCGCCGCCTGGGAGCGGATTGTCTTGCGTCTTCCAGCCGAACAGCTCGCTGTAGAAGCGTTTCGCGGCCGTGGGATTCGTAGTCGCGAGATCTGCCCAACAGAAGGTGCCGGGCTTGTAGCTTTTGACTTCGGTCATTTCAAACTCCATGCAATGGGTTCGCTGCTTAGACGCACGTGACAACAAGAATCATCGGTCCGCCCGAAAAATTGCGCCGCCAGCGCCAGCGCTGGGCCGCTATCGGCTGTGGCCACCGCGTTGAAGGCTTCGGGCAGCGGTTGCGCCGCTTTTGAGAACATAAGGAGGGTGCGTGTGATTGATTAGCAACCCTATTCGATCGCGGGTTGAGAAAAAGCTCTCACGGATCGCCGCGCGGAGCGCCAAGGTCTCGGCGCCCGCCGCCGTAAGCCGCAGAGCCGAACTTGACGCTGGCAAATCGCAAGGGGCCCAGTATTCTCCGCCTCAGCTTAAATTACGGAATTGGCAAGGGAATCGTGGACATGGACACCTCTCTGACCCGCAGCGGCTTTGGTCAAACGGCTCGTCCGGACGCGTGGTGGCTGCAGCCAGCGGTGGTGTTCCTGGTTCTCTCCTCATTCGTCGTCTACGCAACCTGGGCAGCTTTCCAAGGGACGCACTACACTTTCGGGCCATACCTATCGCCCTTCTACTCTCCGGAATTGTTTGGAGACTCGCCGCATAGCCTCTTCGGTCCTAAGCCGAGTGGGTGGCCAACGTGGCTGCCCTTCTCTCCAGCGTTGCTGATCCTCGGCTTGCCGGCCGGCTTTCGCCTCACCTGCTATTACTATCGAGGCGCGTACTACAAAGCGTTTTGGGCAGACCCTCCTTCCTGCACGGTGGGTGAGCCGCGCAAGCGCTACCGAGGCGAGCGCTCTCTGCCCCTCGTGCTTCAGAACGTGCACCGCCTTTTCCTCTATGCCGCGCTGGTGTTTCTCGTCTTCCTCGCGCATGACGTTTGGGGCGCGATGTGGTTTGCCGACCCGGGCACCGGCCAGGCCAAGTTTGGCATTCGACTCGGAACGATTGTGCTCGCGACCAACGTCGTCTTGCTCAGCGGGTACACGCTCGGCTGTCACACCCTGCGTCATTTGATCGGCGGATTCTTGGACCAGTTCTCGAAGGCTCCGGTGCGCCGACGTCTCTACAACTGCGCGAGCTGCTTCAACCGGCGGCACATGGTCTGGGCTTGGTGCAGCCTCGTCAGCGTCGCGTTCGCGGACCTCTACGTGCGGATGTGCTCAATGGGCGTCTGGTCAGACTGGAGAATCTTCTAATGGCGCAGTACCTGACGCACGAGCACCAGGCTCTGATCATTGGCGCCGGGGGCGCCGGCCTTCGCGCGGCGATCGAAGCTTCTGCGGCTGGAGTGAGCGTGGGGCTGGTTTGCAAATCGCTGCTCGGCAAGGCGCACACCGTGATGGCCGAGGGCGGAATTGCTGCGGCGCTGGCGAACACGGACGAGCGAGATAACTGGAAGGTTCATTTCGCGGATACCACGCGCGGCGGCCAGTACGTTAACAACTGGCGCATGGCCGAGCTGCACGCCAAAGAGGCCCCGGCGCGGGTGAGGGAGCTGGAAGCGTGGGGAGCCCTCTTCGATCGCACCAAGGACGGTCGCATCCTCCAGCGAAACTTCGGAGGGCACAGGTATCCCAGGTTGGCGCACGTCGGAGATAGGACCGGGCTGGAGATGATCCGGACCCTCCAGGATCAGGGCGTGCACCAGGGCATTGACGTGCACATGGAGTGCACGATCACCACGTTGCTCAAAGACGGTGAGCGGGTCGTCGGAGCTTTGGGATACGACCGCGAGAGGGGCTTGTTGCACATTTTCAAGGCGCGAGCGGTGGTGCTAGCCACCGGCGGCATCGGCAGAGCGTACGAAATCACCAGCAATAGCTGGGAGTACACCGGAGATGGCCACGCGCTTGCGTACCAGGCCGGGGCCGAGTTGATGGACATGGAGTTCGTTCAGTTCCATCCCACTGGAATGGTCTGGCCGCCCGGTGTGCAAGGCATCCTTGTCACCGAGGGCGTGCGGGGCGAGGGAGGAGTCCTCCTCAACAAGGAAGGCCGTCGGTTCATGTTCGATGACATTCCCGAGATGTACCGAGCCCAGACCGCAGACAACGAGGAGGAAGGTTGGCGGTATACCCAAGGCGACAAGAATGCCCGCAGACCGCCAGAGCTGCTCACGCGCGATCACATCGCCCGCTGCATTGTCCGCGAAATCCGGCAGGGCCGCGGCAGCCCCCATGGCGGTGTCTTCCTCGACATTTCCTCGATCAAGCGAAGGCTCCCCAACGCGGCGGAGCACATCAAGAAGAAGCTCCCAGGCATGTATCACCAGTTCATGAAGCTGGCGGACATCGACATCACCCGAGAAGCGATGGAGGTTGGTCCGACCACCCACTACATCATGGGCGGAATTCGCGTCGATGCGGAGACACAGATGTCCACCGTCCCGGGCTTGCTGGCAGCCGGAGAGTGCGCCGCCGGGCTTCACGGAGCGAACCGGTTGGGAGGGAACTCGCTGTCCGATCTGCTCGTGTTCGGTCAGCGAGCAGGTCAGTTCGCGGCGAAGTTCGCCAAGGAGAATCCCGATGGCGAGATTCGCGAAGATCAGGTGCAGGCGGCCGCCCGGCAAGCGCTGGAACCATTTGATCGCCAGGCCGATCGGGACGGCGAAGGCCCCTATCGTGTTCAGCAGGATCTTCAGAAGATGATGCAAAGGCTGGTGGGCATCGTGAGGACGGAGCGGGAGATGCTGGAGGCGCTCGAGCGACTCGAAGAGCTCGGTCAGCGCGCCTCTCGCGTCCGGGTGGATGGCAACCGGAACTACAACCCGGGCTGGCACACGGCGCTCGATCTGAGGAACCTGCTTGTCGTTTCCGAGGCGATCACCCGCTCAGGCCTCGAGCGGCGGGAGAGCCGCGGCGCTCAGTTTCGGGAGGACTATCCGAACAAGGACTCGGCGCTCGGCAAAGTGAACGTCATCGTCCAGAAAGGACCGGACGGGCGGATGCGCGTATCGCGCCAGCCAATTCCGACCATGCCTCCGGAGCTGCAACGGATCATCGAGGAGATGAAGTAATGCCCACCGCGACACTCAAGGTTTTTCGAGGAGATCGAAGCGGTGGCGGATTCCAAGAATACAAAACGGAAGTCGCCGAAGGAATGGTGGTGCTCGACGCAATTCACCAAATCCAAGCGGAGCAGGCCAACGATTTAGCGCTGCGCTGGAACTGCAAGGCAGGCAGGTGCGGTTCCTGCTCAGCCGAGATCAACGGTGTGCCAAGGCTGATGTGCATGACGCGGCTGAGCGACCTGTCACTCGACAAGCCGGTGACGGTGGCGCCGATGAAGGCCTTTCCGCTCGTCAGGGATCTGGTGGCAGACGTTTCCTGGAACTTCGAGGTGAAAAAGAAGATCAAGAAGTTCAAGCCGCGGCCGCCGGATGCCCCGGACGGATCCTGGCGCATGCTGCCGGAGGATATCGAGCGGGTTCAGGAATTCCGGAAGTGCATCGAATGCTTTCTTTGCCAGGACGTGTGCCACGTTCTTCGCGATCACCACCTCCAGGAGCAGTTCATCGGGCCTCGTTTTCTGATCTATGTCGCGGCGCTCGAGATGCATCCGCTCGACACGGAAAACCGCCTTGACCAGCTGCGGGAGGCCCATGGGGTGGGTCTGTGCAACATCACCAAGTGCTGTACGCGAGTGTGCCCTGAGGAGATCGCCATCACCGACAACGCCATTATTCCTCTCAAGGAGAGGGTGGTGGACCAGCACTACGATCCTCTGACGAGACTTTGGAGACAGCTTCGAGGTGGCAAAGAGACGACTGCTGCGAAGTAGCCTGCCTTCGCACAGGAGGGAACATGTTCCAATTCAAGCGGATCACTCCGGAATCGGTGCCGAGAGCTCTCGCCAAGGCCGAAAGGTACCGACTCCTCAACGAACCGGAAGAGGCCGAGAGCATCTGTGAAGACATTCTCGTGATTGAGCCCGAGAACCAGCAGGCGTTGTTCACCTTGCTTCTCGCCATCACCGACACCTTCCAACATAGCTCTGCCGAAGCCCTTACCCGGGCCAGAGCACTGCTTCCGCGCCTCAAAGAACCGTATTATCGAGTCTATTATGAGGGGATCATTTGCGAGCGGCGGGCCAAAGCGCAGTACAGCACCCAGCGGCCTAGCCCCTTCGTCTGCAGTGTTCTGCGCGAGGCAATGCAACTCTACGAGAAGGCCGCTGAGATCAGTCCCCCGGAAAATGATGATGCCGTTCTGCGCTGGAACGCTTGCGCACGGTTCATCAAGAACAATCCGGACCTGAGAGCCGATGTGGAGAACTTGAGTCCCGAAGTGGGCTTCGGAGACGAGGTTCCACCCCGGTAAAACAAAATCCGTGACATCTTTGGGGTCCGACCGCCGCCACTTTAGAGGGCAAGCGCGATCGGATGGCTACGAGTGTCCGGCGTGCTCGAAGGAGGCGCTGGCGAACGCATGCGGGCGAGATGCCCAGAGTCTTCGCCACCTCCTCTGTCGATGCGCCTTCGAGCTCCCGTAGCGCGAACACCGTTCGGTAGCTTTCACGAAGCTGCTCGAAGGCCTCCCGCGCCTTGGGCGCAAACTGTTTCCGCTCGATGAAGTCATCCGCGCAAAGTATCCGTTCGGGGTCGGTGGTCCCGAGTGAGCCGGTATCCTCGAACTGCTGGAGCAATGCATGCAACGACTCGGTCGGTTTCCGGCGCGCGGAGCGCCGATGCATCCGCACGCCGTTGACTGTGATCCGGTGTAGCCAGGTGCGAAGTCGCGCCTTGCCATCGAACGACGAGATACATCGCCAAGCGCGCAAGAACGTGTCCTGCGCGATGTCCTCGGCATCACTTCGATTCGCCAGCAAACCGCAACGCCAGGCGATAGATATCGGTCTGATGGCGCACCACCAGGACCGTGAAAGCTTCATCGTTTCCGGCGCGTGCGCCGTTCACGAGATCTTCATCAAGGCTCGTGAGAGATAGGTGCATGCCTCGCGCACTCGCACCTGCCGCGCCGTGCGCGGACCGATGCAGATCAGGACATTGGGTGCAGATGACGTTTAGAGATTCGGCACCCTGCCAAGACTTCAACACCTGCGCTCACTCGCTTGGCGATCGCCCAGGCAAGCCGGGGTTACAGCGTGGCCTCCGGTGCCCTCGGTGAATGACCCGCACCTCGAGCGAGAGGGAAAAACGCACGGAGGGTCCGTGACTCCACGCAATGGGGACAGTAAAAGGGTGTAGTAAAAGGTGGGTGGGAAGCGGGGCCATGGACGTCTCAACGCTCGAGGGGACCCTCGGACTGGTAAGCCTCCGGATGACGAGCACCCGCGACCTCGGCGGAGTGCTCTCCGAGATCACCCGCGGTCTGGTCAAAGATCTCGATGCAGCGCTCGCACGGATCTGGCTGCTTGGCGCCGGCGACCTGTGCCCCGACTGCATCCGGGCGCCGATCTGTCAAAATCGAACGAACTGTCTGCATCTGGTGGCAAGTGCCGGTCTCTCGGAACGAATGGACGGGGTGTACCGCCGCGTCCCGACGGGCGCTCTCAAGATCGGCCGGATCGCGGAAGCGCGCGAGGCAGTGTGCACGAACGATCTCCTGGGCGATCCCCGAATCGAAGACAAGCAATGGGTCCAAAGGGAAGGCCTGGCCTCGTTCGCGGGATATCCGCTCAGCTTTCGCTCCGAGATATTCGGGGTGCTCGCGATGTTCGCGCGCCGTGCCTTGCTGGAGGTGGAGTTTCAGCGGCTGGCGATGTTCGCCGCGCAGGCCGCGATCGCGATCAAGAATGCCCGACTCTTCGAGGAGATCTCTCAGCTCTCCCGGCGGCTCGAGGCGGAAAATACTTACCTAAAGGAGGAGTTGCGCGCGAAGCAACCGACCAGCATCGGCATCGTGGGCGAGAGCCTGGCAATCCGCCGCGTCCTGCACGACATCGAGCGAGTGGCTCCCACGCCATCTACGGTGATACTGCTCGGTGAGACGGGCACCGGCAAAGAGCTGCTCGCGAGGGCGGTGCACGAGCTAAGCCCGCGCCGCGGGCGCGCGCTGGTGACCGTCAACTGCGCTGCCATCCCGCCGACGCTGATCGAGAGCGAGCTCTTTGGCCACGAGAAGGGAGCGTTTACAGGCGCACTTCAGCGGCGAATCGGCCGATTCGAACAAGCCCAAGGGGGGACGCTCTTTCTGGACGAAATTGGCGAATTGTCGCTCGAGGCGCAGGTGAAGTTGCTGCGCGTGGTCCAAGAGCGGGAGCTTGAGCGCGTCGGAGGTACGAAGCCGATCTTTGTGGACGTCCGAATCGTTTGCGCGACCAACCGCGACTTGGAGGTGGAGGTCCGCGAAAGGCGCTTCCGAGCGGACCTCTTCTCCCGGCTGAACGTGTTCCCCATCCACGTGCCACCGCTCCGGGAGCGGCGTGAGGATATTCCGCTGCTCGTGGCTGCGTTGGTGGGCACGCTCAGAAAGCGCCTGGGCCGTTCACTCGACGGCGTGGATGAGAGCGCACTGCTCCTCCTCCGCAGCTACGACTGGCCGGGCAACGTCCGCGAATTGCAGAATGTGCTCGAGCGCGCAGCGATCCTCGCGCGGGGCAGGGTCATCGTCCCTGAGGATTTGCCCGATCTCGGCGTCCAGCTCCACGAGGGGACCGCCGCAGACGGCACCACCGAGGCCACCCTCAAGTGGCGCGTTGACTCGTACGAGCGGTCGCTCATCGCGGAAGCGCTGCGCCAGTCGGATGGCAACCAGTCCGAGGCCGCTCGCCGCCTCCACACCAGCCGCGCCACGCTCCTCTACAAGATAAAGGCTTATGGTCTGGGTGCCGCTGAAACCTCGGCGCCGTCCGGCCAGGACCTAGGCACGATGCGCACCGGACAGCCCTAACCCCGGGCGCGAACTCGGCCAACCCGGCGAAACGCGGCCGGTGTCACGCAATCGCCGCGACGGCATCAGTGGGAGCAACCCTAGAAAGAAAGATGGCACCCACCTCTATTACAAGGATTGGGGCAGTGGGCAGCCGGTGGTTTTCAGCCATGGTTGGCCGCTGACCGCGGATGCTTTCGAGGACCAGATGTTCTATCTGGCCTCCCGGGGGTATCGATGCATTGCTCACGATCGGCGCGGCCACGGCCGTTCGAGCCAGCCCTGGAACGGCAACGACTTGGACACCTACGCTGACGACCTCGCAACGGTCGTCGAAGAGCTCGACCTCAAGAACGTCCGTCCATGTCGGCCACTCCACGGGCGGCGGTGAAGTCGCCCGTTACATCGGCCGTCACGGCACGGCGCGGGTCGCGAAGGCCGTGCTGATCGGCGCAATTCCGCCGGTAATGGTCAAGTCGGCAGCCAACCCGGGTGGGACGCCGCTCGAAGAGTTTGACAAGTTGCGCGCAGCCGTCCTGGCCGACCGCGCGCAGTTCTGGAAGGATCTCAGCCTGCCTTTCTACAGTTACAACCGGCCTGGCGCGAAGATCTCGGAAGGCGTCCGCGAGTCATTTTTTCTCCAGTCAATGATGACGGGTTTCCCTGGCTCCTACTTTTGTATCAAGGCCTTCTCTCAAGAAGTTCGATGTTCCAACGCCGATCATTCACGGAGACGACGACCAGATCGTGCCAATCGCCGACTCTGCCCTGCTCTCGTCCAAGATTGTGAAGGGGGCCAAGCTGAAGGTCTACAAGGGCGCACCGCACGGATTGTGCACAACCCACAAAAACCTGGTGAACGAGGACTTGCTCGGTTTCATCAGAGGTTGAGGCGAGGGATCCTGGACCTTAGTCCAACATCTCGACGGCCATTTGGACACGTAACGGGCGCAAGAGCGGCGAGACAACGTGAGCGCCATGATGCGTTCCAAAGCCAAAGTCGCCCTCGCCTCTGCTCACCTCGGCCTCGTCGCTCGTGTCGATCCGCTGACAGTGCTGTCTAATTGCTGCCCAAAGTGATCGCGTCGTGAGCGCGAGATCGCATGAAAATCGGGGCTTCGCGGTTGGCCCGGCGGCTGCAATCCCCGTCAACCATGACGAACTCCTCAGCAACCCAATTGGCACCGGCCGGCGCTTCGGCCAGGACGGCAGCACGCGACGCTCGCACCGCCGTGCGAGCAAGCTCGGCCGATCTCAAGATCCTCGCTCGGCTACGCGCCGGGGATGAATCTGCCCTTGGCGAGCTCGTTGGCCGCTACCACGCCGTCCTGCTGCGGCTTGCCCTGGCTTTCTATCCTAACCGGGCCTTCGCCGAAGAAGTCGTTCAGGACACCTGGACCGCTGTCGTCGACGGCCTGGCCTCGTTCGAGGGTCGGTCCAGCCTCAAGACTTGGATCTGCCGTATCCTCACCAACCGGGCCAAGACGCGCCTGATTCGCGAGGCCCGGTCGGTTCCTTTTTCGGCGCTGAAGGACTTCGACTCGGACGAGCCCGCGGTGGATCCGGCCCGGTTTCTTACCGACGGGCGTTGGGCGGAGCCCCCGCGGAGCTTCACGGACGAGAGCCCGGAAAAGCAGCTCATCCATAAAGAGGCAATCTTCTGCCTGGAGCGCGCCTTGCAGCAGTTGCCGCTCAACCAGCGCGCGGTAGTGACCTTGCGGGACGTGGAAGGCTTGGGATCCGAGGAGGTTTGTAACGTTCTTCAAATACGCGAGACCAATCAGCGAGTGCTTCTCCATCGTGCGCGCGCGAAGCTGCGCCGAGCACTAGAGGAGCACCTGATTGGAGCGTAGGCGGAATGCTCAGGTGCGACCAGCTCACCGAAAGAGTGACGGATTATCTGGAAGGGCAAATATCGCTGGCGGATAGAGTCGAGGTGTATGTTCACTTGCACCGATGCGGCGATTGCCGGAAGTACCTTGGCCAAATAAAAGAGACGGTAAGGCTGCTCGGGCAACTGGCTGTTCCGCCTTCGATAGCCGACGTGGGTGGGCTTTTGGCTCGATTTCGCCGAACGCAGCTTGCCGCCCCCTCACGGCCGAACGGCGGCACACTCCGCCTCGTGGTTGCCGATTAAGCAGCGCCCGAGCGAACGCGGCGCTAAGGACCCGTGATATAGTCGCATGGGTCTTCCGGCACTTCTTCATCCAGGGTTTCCTCCTTGCCTTGTGCCGTGGGTCGCGAGATCCCATGCTTCTTCATCTTGTGAATGAGCGTGGTGCGCTTGAGCCCGAGCTTCGCGGCCGCCCCGCCGGCTCCGCCCACCACCCAGCCAACCGCTTCCAGGGTCTCGAGGATCAGAGCCCGTTCGGAGTCTTTGAGCGTGGTGGGTGCCGGCGATGGGGCAGCGGAAGCGATCACTGCCTGTGGCTCTGCGGCGGCCGGCAGCGGGTTTGGAAGCGTCCCATCATTCGACAGGATCACCGCGCGTTCGATCACGTTCTGCAGCTCACGGACATTTCCAGGCCAGGAGTGAGCACGGAAGGCGGCCATTGTCTCGGCAGGGATGTGCTCGATCCACTTTCCCATTCGGCGGGCGAACACCTGGGCAAAATGCGTCACCAGCGCTGGAATATCCTCCCGGCGCTGCCGCAGCGGCGGGAGGAGGATGGGAAACACGTTCAGACGATAGTAGAGGTCGCTGCGAAATTCCTTCTGCTCCACCATTTCCGGTAAATCCCGGTTGGTGGCCGCCACCAGTCGAACGTCTACCCGTTGGGTCCGGCCGCTTCCCAGGCGCTCAAACTCCTGCTCTTGCAGGACCCGCAGCAGCTTGGGCTGCAATCCGAGTGGAATATCGCCCACCTCGTCGAGGAAGAGCGTCCCGGTATTGGCCAGCTCGAAACGACCCATTTTCTGGGCGATCGCCCCGGTAAAAGCGCCCCTCTCGTGACCGAAAAGCTCGCTTTCCAAAAGGTCGAACGGAATGGCGGCGCAGTTCAGCTTCATGAACGGTCGGCCGCACCGGCCGCTGATGTTGTGAATCGCGCGAGCGATCAGCTCCTTGCCGGTACCCGTTTCGCCCTGGATCAGGACCGTCGAGTCTGTCGGCGCGACCCGCTCGACCTGTTCGAGTACCGCCTCGAGCGCGGAACTGCTGCCGACCAGTTGCTCGAATCTGCGCTCCTCGCGATCCCGTTCAACAGGCTCGAGATTTGCGACAGCTCCCACAAAAGGCCTCCCCGGCGCGTGGGTGCACGCGTGGTTATGGGCTTCAACTTCCTAAGGCTGCTCGAACGCTGTCGAGCAGTGCTTGATCATCAAAAGGCTTCGCTAAAAACTCCACCGCTCCTGCCCTCAATGCCCGCATGCGCATTTTTTCGTCCCCGTGCGCGGTGATGAAGATCGTCGGAATCCGGCAGTTTTCAGAATTCAACTTGGCCTGCAACTCCAAGCCAGACATCCCGGGCATCCGGATGTCCGCGATCAGGCAGGCCGTCTTCTGATGCAGCTGGGATCCGAGGAATTCTTCGGCTGAAGCGAAGGAACGGGCCTGCAAACCGACCGCCTTCATCAGGCCTTGCAGGGCGCTGCGGACAGCTTCGTCGTCGTCGACAATGGCGATCAATTTGGCGTCTGCGTCGCTAGCCATGGTACCACGGTACCGCAGGCGCAACTCGGCTCCTATTATACGTTGGTATAGGGGGCGTAACCCCGCCTAAGGGCTACTTCCGGCCGGGATGAAGCTTGAGTTTCTCGGCGAATCGAACCAATTCGGCGAGGGATCCGGCCTCCATTTTGCGCATCACCTGCCGGCGGTGGATCTTCACAGTGATTTCGCTGGTTCCCAGCTCCGAGGCGACCTGCTTGTTGAGCAGGCCCGAGACGACCAGCGCCATCACCTCGCGTTCGCGCCGGCTCAGCGTCTGGTAGCGCGCCTGCAACTGCGAAGTCTCACTCTGCTGTTCCCGGTAGAGCCGGTCCCGGTCCAGCGCTTGCTGAATCGCATCCAGCAGCTCTTGGTCCCGGAAAGGCTTGGTGAGGAACTCCACCGCGCCCGATTTCATTGCTCTCACCGTCATCGGAATGTCGCCATACCCGGTGATGAAAACAATCGGAATCTGGATGCCTGCCTCAGCCAGGGTGCGCTGAACGTCCAGCCCGCTCACTCCTGGGAGTCTAACGTCCAAAACGATGCAACTGGGCCCATTCGAACGCTTGCTACGCAGAAACTCGTCCGGCGCGGCGAAGGACTCGGAGCGAAGCCCGACGGACTTGAGCAGGCCCATGATCGCGGCGCGGACCGATTCATCATCGTCGATGATGTACACGGTGGCGCCGGCGGCTTCGCTCATTCATGCGCCTCGCCTTGGGTGGGCAGAGAGAAGCAAAAGGTGGTGCCGGATCCCGGGTTGGCCGTGGCCCACAACCTTCCCCCATGCGATTCAACAATCGACCTGCTGATCGGCAGGCCCATGCCGGTGCCGTTCGGTTTGGTGGTGAAGAAGGCATTGAAGATCTGGTCCGCCTGACCCGAGGGCAGTCCCACCCCGGTATCGCTGACCGAAACGACCAGCTGCTCGGCTCCGTCTCGCGCCGATTTGATCGCGAGCTCTCGCGTCCCGTTTGCCTCCCTCAATGCCTCGACGCCGTTGAGCATCAGGTTCATGATCACCTGCTGTAGTTGCACCCGATCGGCCATCACCTGGGGAAGATCTGGGGCCAGCTCGGTGCGCAGCGAAATCGAATATCGGCTGGTCTCGCTGCGCAGCAAAAGGAGCATCTCTCGAATGACCTCATTCACCTCGACCCACTCGCGTTGCGGTGCCCCCTTCCTGAACAGCGAGCGTATTCGGCCGACGATCTCCGCCGCGCGGGTTACGGTCTTCACCATTCTCGAGGCGGCCTCGCGCGCCTCTTTCACGTCCGGGGAATCGCGCGCAAGCCATCGCAAGCAGGTATTGGCGTTGGTGACGGCCGCGGCAATCGGTTGATTAACCTCATGCGCCAACGAAGCGGTCAGCTCTCCCATCGTGGTCACCCGGCTGATGTGCGCCAGGTCCGCCTGCGCCTGTGCCAACGCTTCTGAGGCCAGCATGTGCTCCGTCAAGTCTCGGGCGATCACCAATGCGGCTTCTACCCGCTCCGAGTCGGGTCTCAGAGGCGAATAGCTCACCGAAAGGTATTTTCGTCCGAACGCGCTGGAGATCCAGTCGGCAAAGCTGACTTCTTCTCCCGCGAAGCACCGGTCCAGATTCGGCTTGAGCCTCTCGAACGGCTCGGTTCCCATCAGCTCGGCAACGTGCATCCCGACAATTTTCTCCGCCGCGATGCCCGCTCTGCTCTCGTAGATCGGATTGACCCGTTGATACCGGTAATCTCTTCCGATGATCGAGACACCATCCGGTGAGCTTTCGAATACCTGCCGGGTCAGATAGTCCGCCCGCTTGCGTTCGGTGATATCGATCATCACCCCGCGCAGGCGGGTTGGGCGATCTCTCTCCACCACCACGGTCACGATATCTCGCAGCCAGACGACGCTTCCGTCGGCAGCGATCATCCGATATTCAAAATCGTGGTCGCGCTTTTCGCTGGTGGCTTTCACCCAGAAGGTTACGGCCCATCCCTGATCGTCGGGGTGAAGGTGATCCTTCCAGAACGTCGGCTCCGACAACCAGCGCTCCACTGGGTACCCTAGGATGCGCTCGGCCGGCTTGCTGACGAAGGAAAATTGGAAGGTCACGGCATCCGCCTCCCAAACAATTCCTTCGACCGAGTTGACCAGATCTTTGAAGCGCTGCTGTGCAGCGACGACTTCGGCGAGAGCCACACGCTCACGGAGCAGCAATTGCTCCCGCTCCTCATCCGCCCGCCTGCGCTCGGTCACGTCGACCGAGGTACCCATGATTCGAATCACCTGGCCGGATTCGTTGAGAACAGGATGCCCTACTGCGTGGACGAACTTGACGATCCCACCCGGAAGAGCAAGTCGACTGTCCAGCACGAACTCCGTCCGCTCACGGACCGCTCTCTCCAAAGTTTCGATTGCCTTGCCACGATCCTCCGGATGCAGGCGCTGGAGAAGTGTGTCGAATGAAGGCACGCCGTCTCTCGGATCGAGGCCAAACAAGCGCGAGTGTTCGTCGGACGAGTGAATCGTTTCTTTGGTGGCGGCGTCGACTGCCCAACTGCCGGTGTGGCTCAACCGCTGCGCGTCTGCCAGATAAGCTTCGCTCCGCCGAAGGGCTTCTTCCACCAATTTGCGCTCGGTGATGTCCATCACCGAGCCGAGAAATTCAAGGTTGCCCAATTTCTCCTTCTGTGCGGGCGCACCCACCACATGGACATATTTGACGGAACCACCGGGCATCAGTAACCGGTGCTCAAAATCGAAGGGCTTCTTCTCGCGCTCTGCGCGATCCACGATTTCCCGGACGAAGGCTCTGTCGTCCGGATGGGTTCGCGCGAACACCAGGTCCGGGGTCACTTTGAGCGATGGCTCTAATTCAAAAATGCGGTAGGTCTCCTCTGACCAGAAGATTTCGCCGCTGTCAATCTCCCAGCCGAAGCTGCCGGTGTGGCTCAGCCGCTGCGCCTCGGCTAAATAGGCCTGGCTCCGCCGCAGCTCGGCGGTCCGTTCCGCCACCTTCATCTCCAGTTCGTCGCGCGCTCTGCGAAGCTCTTGCTCGCTCTGCCTGAGCGCGTCTTCTCCCTGGCGGCGCTCATGCACCAGGCGTGCGCTCTGAAATGCCGTCGAAGCCTGATTCGCCGCTACCGAGAGCAGCAGCTGGTCAATTTCGCTGGGGAAGTCGCTGCGAGCGCAGGCCGTGGCAACCAGCCCGCCCTCACCATCGACGCCGATCGGAATCACGACTCCGCGGCAGGTGCCCGGGCCGCCCACGTCGGGAATGATTTCCCTGCGGGAAACCTGGCGGCCGTGAGATCCCAGCCAGTCGGGAAATGCGCTCCAGGTGTTTCCCCGCGTCGCTTCGACCGCGGTACCCCCTTTGGGATCGCACAAACGCACAAAAGCAAAATCGAGGCCCAAAGAACCGACCAGCACATCCGCGAGCCCGGCGGAGATCGCTCCTGGTTCCCTGCCTACCCAGGCCGCCGGGATGGTGGAAAGTGCCACGAGATCCCGGAGCGCTGCTCGCAGCGCCTTCCTTTGATCGGGATCTCCAGGCATTAATTGTGCGTGCTTGCACGCGTGCGAGCTGCCCGCCGCTCCCGTAGCTCGAGGAGGAAATTGTCAGGAGAAACGAAGAACGGGTTCTCCTGCAGTACCCCGCCGATGATCACCACCGGGTGCGTCCGCATGATGTCCATTGCCACGCTGGAAGGGAATTTCGACAGATCGTACGTGCAGATCACGGGATCGTCATATTTGGGCAGTACGTAGTTGAGGCGCGTCTCGTACTCGACGAGGTTATCCACGCCAGGTTTGTCGAGCAGCGCCCACTCCATATGCCCCAGCAGCCTGGTCAGCGGATAGCCCGAGGACGCGCCGCTTTGGAGCACCTCCTCGATCAGCGCGAGCATTGCATCCTGGTCGAAGTGGTCCCCGAGCAGGTAAGCCTCCTGCCAGGGCCGGACCTCGAGCTGACCGGCCTCCAACGCCTGCTCGACGTTGATCCCTAGTTCGGCGAGTCGCTTCAGATGCTGATCACGCAGCTCGGGATCGACGATGTGGAACGCCCTTTCGCCCCGAGTCATCCCGTCTTTGATGAACGAACGAAGCACCCTGTGCTCCTCGTCGATGCCGTTGAAGAAGGCGCAAATGTGCCGTTGCCGGCCGAGACTGCCTCCTGCAAATTCCACGGAACTCTCTTGGGTTGCCATGTATCACCTCCGTGCAAAGTGAACTGGACTGCTGGGATGCTCTCCAACCGCCTTGTCTAACGGTCAATGGCGACTCGAAGCAAGTGGCAACCACGTGCTCGACCCCCCGGGTTAGCGAACCAGGCTGTGCCCTGCCGCGAGGCGGAGCTGCGCGCGCGAGTTCAAGAGGTTCGCGTCGTCCTGGATGCGGGTCACCTCTGCCTTGAAGGCGTCGCGCTCCGCCTGGAGAAGGTCGAGCTGAGTGGCGGTGCCTGCCCGGTATTGCACCCGCGCCTGCTCGGCTGCGTGAACCGAGGCATCGCGCCCTGCCCGCGCCGAGCGGCTCTGCGCGATGTCGGCGAGCACCGTGTTCCAGTACTTGTTGATCGCATCGCCGGAGGTCAGCCACGCCTTCAGCTCCCTCGCCTTGGCCGCAGCAGCGGCGGCATTGTAGCTGCGGATGTTCGCCACGTAGGTCAAGTCGAAGGTCCAGCTCGCGGTAATCGCTGCCTGGTAGTACCACCTGGATGGTTCGAAGCTAGGTGCATTGGTGTTGTACTGGGTGATCGTGCCGGCAAAGCTGGGGAGCAACGCGAGCTTGTAACTATCGGCCTGCTGCTGGGCCGCACGTGTGGCGAAGACCGCAGCGGTGACGGAGGGGACGTTCGGAAGGTCGGCTTCGAAGGTGGAGAGGTCCGGCTCGAGATGAAGGTCGTCGGTGAGCTCCACCGCCGAGGAAGTATCTGGCACAATCGACGTCGTCGACTGAAGGTCGCGGGCGGACAGGACCACCTGCAGCCTCGCCGAGGCGAGCTGCTGGACCTGTGACTCAACGTCAGCCACTGCGCGATCCACGTCAAGCCGGGTTGCGGTCCCTGCGCGCAGCTTGGCTTCAGTGAGCCGCAAATTCTCGCGAGATACATCCAGGTAGTTCTGCGCGGTGGCGACCAGTGCCATATTGGCAAGAAGCTGGTAGTAATCCTGAATCGCAGTGCCCTCGACGGTGAGGAGGGTTGCCGCCAGCGTCCGCGCGTAGCTCTCGGCGTTCGTCCTCGCTGCTGCAATTCGCCAAAAGCCCGCGAGATCCACCAGCGGCACCGTGAGCGTGCCGGTACCGAACCACTCATTCCGCGGCTGGATCTCGAATGTCTGCGGTACCGGCGCCGGTACAGTCAAAAGCACCCGGTATTGGTTGCGGTAGTAGTTTGCTTTGATCGATACGCCCGGCAGCTGCCTGCCCAACGAGTAATCGGCGTTGGCGTTCTGCTCGTCGAGGTTCGCACGGGCCTGCTGCGCGTCTGGGTTGCGCTCGTGCGCGGCAGCGATGAAGACTTCCAGCGGCTGCAGGGCCATCGCCGGCGAGGCCGCCAGCGACGCGGCAGCAATCCAGGGCAGCTTAAGATTCATTCTCATGGTTTCAGTTCCATTAGTGTGGTCCCGCTGGCGCGACTGCGGCGCCCTGGCCGTTGGGCACTGGCGCGGCTTGGCCCTCGCGGCGCTTCTCCGCTCCGCTCAAGCGTTCCACCACCACGAACAACATCGGGATGATGAAGATCGCGATCGCGGTCGCCGCCACCGTGCCACAGATCACGGCGGTTCCCATTTGTCGCCTCGACAGGGCACCCGCACCGGAGGCCGACCAAAGCGGCAGTAGGCCGAAGATGAAGGCAAGGGAGGTCATCAGCACCGGGCGGAACCTCAGTTTCGCCCCTTCGAGCGCGGACTCCACCAACGGTCGGCCGTTCTCGAACTCCCCCTTGGCGAACTCGACAATCAGAATCGCGTTCTTCGCCGCCAGGCCGACGAGCATCACCAACCCGATCTGGCCGTAGACGTTGAACTCGAAGTTCCGCAGCAGCAGGCCGACCAGGGCGCCGACGACTGCGATCGGCACGGAAAGAAGGACGCTAAACGGCAGCGACCAACTCTCGTAGAGGGCGGCGAGAATCAGAAAGACGCATACGATCGAGAGTCCGAACACCGCGGTGCCGGTACCGGCGGCTGCTCGCTGCTGGTACGACATGTCCGCCCAGCTAAATCCCATCTCGCGTGGCAACACGTCGTTGGCGACCTGGTCGAGCGCGTTCAACACCTGGTCGGAGCTGTAACCCGGCGCCGGACCACCAATGACCTGAGCGGCGCGGAAGAGATTGAAGCGGTTCGTATACTCCGGGCCGTAGACCCGGCGGGTGGACGCGAACGCGGAGAGCGGGACCATGTTGCCGTTGCCGTTGCGGACCCAGTATCCGGCCAGGTCGTTGGCGTTCTGGCGCTGTTCTCCCTCCGACTGCAGGTAGACCCTCCATTGGCGGCCAAACCGGTTGAACTGGTTGATGTAGAGGCCCCCCAGGTACGCCTGTAGCGTCTGGTAGACACTGCTCAGGCTGACGCCTTGCTTCAGCACCTTGTCGCGGTCGACATCGGCGTAGATCTGCGGCACCGCCGGGCGGAACACCGTGTTGATCGACCCCACCTCGGGCCGCTTGCGCGCGGCCGCGATGAACTTCTGCAAGTTCGTCTCGAGGAACGCAACGTCACTGCCGCTCCGGTCCTGGACCCACCCCGAGAAGCCACCGGAATAGCCGAGGCCGACGATCGCCGGAGGCGCAAAGCCGAAGACAATGCCCTCGTTGATCTTGGTGGCGAATTCCCGGTTCAGCCGATTGATCACCGCCGCCGCGTCATGTTGCGCACCTCCGCGCTCCGACCAGTTTTTGAGCGAGACGAAGTAGAAGCCGTTGTAGGTCGCCGAGCTGATGCTGAGGAGCGAGAAGCCGGCAATCGTGTTGAACGATCTGACCTCGGGAGCCGCGGCGAGGATTGCATCGACCTGGCGGCAGACGGCGTCGGTCCGCTCGAGGGAAGCCGCATCGGGGAGCTGGACGTTGAGAAAAAAGAAGCCCTGATCCTCGTCGGTCAAGAAGCCCGACGGGACCCGCTGACCGACGAGCACCGCCACAACGAAGAAGCCGGCAAGGATGGCGATGCCAACCACCGCCTTGCGGATCAAAAATCCCGAAATTCCGACGTACCTTTGGCGCACCCGCTCGAACACCCGATTGAATCCACCGAAGAAGCGGGCCAGGACGCCCTTCGACTCGGTGCGCGGGCGCAAAAGCAACGCCGAAAGGGCGGGAGAAAGCGTGAGCGCGTTGAAGGCCGAGAACAGGACGGAGACCGCGATGGTGAGCGCGAATTGTTTGTTCAGCCGGCCGGTGATCCCGCTGATGAAGCCCATTGGAATGAAGACGGAGGCGAGGATCACCGCCACGCTGACGACCGGCGCGGTGACTTCCTTCATCGCGGCCAGGGTCGCTTCTTTGGGCGACATGCCATCCTCGATGTGACGCTCGACCGCCTCGACGACGACGATCGCGTCGTCCACCACCAGCCCGATCGCGAGCACCAGGCCGAACAACGAGAGCGTGTTAACCGAGAACCCGAGCATCGGAAACACCGCGAAGGTCCCGACCAGAGAGACCGGTACTGCGATCAGGGGGATGAGGGTGGCGCGCCAGCTCTGCAAAAACATGAAGACGACGAAGACCACCAGCAAGGTGGTCTCCAGCAGCGTGATCAGGATCTCGCGGATTCCCTCGGTGACTGGCAGCGTGGTGTCCAACGAAATCGCATAGTCGAGGTCGTTCGGAAATCGCTTCTTCAGCTCCTCGATTGTGGTCTTGACGCCTTTACCGACAGCCAGGGCGTTCGAACCCGGCGTCTGGTAAACCGCAACGATCGCCGCCGGTTTGCCGTTGAATCGGCCGATCTGAGTGTAGTTCAGAGCGCCGAGCTCGATCCGGGCAACGTCGCGAAGCCGCACCGTGGAGCCGTCCGGATTCAGGCGCAGGACGACGTCGCCAAACTCCTCCGCCTTGAGGAGCCGCCCCTGGGCTCGGACGGTATAAGTGAATTGTTGGCCCGCGGGAGAGGGTGGCGCCCCGAGGCGACCAGAGGGATTTACGGTGTTTTGCGCTTGTACCGCCGACGAAAGGTCGGACACGGTGAAACCGAGCTCGGCGAGCTTGTCCGGCTTGACCCAGATCCGCATCGCGTAATCGAAGGTCCCGAAAACTCGAATTTGGCCCACGCCCTTCACCCGCTGGAGCGCGTCGTTCACGCTAATTGTCGCGTAGTTTCCAAGAAAGAGCGGGTCGTAAGTGTTGTTGGGCGAGTAGATCGAAATCGCGAGCAGGGGAAGCCCGGTGGACTGCAAGAATGTGAGTCCGTAATTGGTGACGTCCGGCGGCAGCAGCGCCTGTGCCTGGGACGCCTTGTTTTGGGTGTTCACCTGGTCGATGTCGATATTGCTATCGACGTCGAAGGTCACCGTTAAGGTGAAAGAACCGTCGTTGGCGTTGATCGACTGCATGTACAGCATGTTCTCGACGCTGGACATCTGCTGCTCGATCGGGGTGGCAACAGATTGCTCAACGGTGAGCGCATCGGCTCCGGTAAAGTTCGACTGCACCAGGATTTGTGGAGGCACGATGTTCGGGTACTGCGCGATCGGCAGGCTGAACACCGCGGCGGCACCGACAATGACCATCAGGATGGCAATGACCATCGCCACGATCGGTCGGCCGACGAAGAAGCGCGACATCGCTTACTGTCCTCGTGGAGACGAGCCGCCCGTTGCCGGCTCCGCCGAAGCGGTGGTGCTGTCGGACGCCGGGACCGCGCGCACCGGCATGCCGGGCCTCAGTCTCGTTAGATCCGACACGATCACCTTGTCCCCCGCGCTCAGCCCGTTCTCGATCACCATCAAGGGGCCGACCTGCTCCGCGGTCTTGACCACGCGGATATCGACCTTGCCGTCTGATCCAACCACTCCCACCTGAGACGCGCCCTGGACCTCGACAATCGCCCGCTGGGGGACGAGAAGAGCGTTCTTTCGGGTGTTGATCGCGGCACGAACCTTGGCGTACTGACCTGGGCGAAGGACGTTCCCAGGATTTGGGACCGAACCTTGGACGGCGATGGTCCCGGTCCGCTGGTCGACCTGGCGATTGATCACAATCACCAGCCCGCGGCGCGAGTAGACGGATCCGTCGGCGAGAATCAGTTGAAGCGTGGGTTCGGCGGACTCGCCAGCTTCCACCCAACGATTGCCCTGGGCCGAACGGAGGTACTCCACCTCGCTGATGTTGAATTGGACCTTGATTGGATCAACTTGCGACACGGTGGTCATGGTGTTTGCGGTGGTGACCAGATCGCCGACCTGAACCTGCACGATGCCCGCGATGCCGGAAATCGGGGACGTGACCCGCGTCCAGCCGTGGCTCAGCTGGGCCTGGCTCAGGGCGGCCCGGGACGACGCAACGCTGGCGGCTGCCTCACGCTCGGCTGCGAGGTCGTTGTCATACTGCTGGCGAGTAATCGCCTGCTCGGCGATCAGCTCCTTGTCGCGCTTGACATCGAGCTGCGCCTTGGCGAGGGATGCGAGGTTCCTCTCGAGCGTAGACTTGGCCTGGTCGGCCGAGTCCTTGTAGTTGCGCGGATCAATCAGGAACAGCAAGTCTCCCTCCTGAACGAAGGTGCCCTCTCGGAACACTTGCTTCTGGATGTATCCCGTGACCTGAGGTCTGATCTCCGCGTTGACGAACCCATCAAGGGTGCCGACCCACTCGCGGTAGACGGGCACATCCTGCTGAATCACCACAGTAACCTGCACGGTAGGAGCGGGCGGCGGGGGGGCTGCGCCTTTGCGGCAAGCGGCGATCAGCAGAGTCGAGCCAAAAACAGCAAGAACACGCGCGTTCATGGTCAACACACCTCAGTCGAGTTAGCGGCCAATCACCACTGTCTCACTTCCAGACTTAGCGTTACGCGAAGCCACGATTAATTCCGATGTCACTCCGCACGGGTTTTGGACATTTGGTGTCAACGGACCGACCCCGGCGCGACAGAGCAACTGGAGCAGCGACCGCGCTGAGGCGGCTTCCCCACTGCGTACTTGCCCTTCCGCCCGCGTTTCTGGCTGCTTGAGTGGGTGCGCGTTGGCATTGCCCTTGCTCAGGACGGGTTATCGAAGGAACGGAGACAAGAAAAATGAAGCGGATGCTTCGCAGTTTGATCATCACCGGGCTGACTGTGGCTGCCTCTTGCGCGCACAGTGACGAAGCCCGGCGGACCATTACCCTTACGGATCCCCCTCCACCGGCGGTTAGCGCAGCGGCGGATAGCGCCCCGTCGTCGACAGATACCGATAACGGCTGGCCGCGCACAATGAGCAGTGGCACCGACCAGATCACCATTTATCAGCCGCAGATCGAGTCGTGGGATCAGAATGTTCTAGCGGCCCGGGCTGCCGTGTCGGTTCAGTCCGGCGCCTCGTCCCAACCCGTCTATGGCGTCGTCTGGTTCTCGGCGCGCACCGAGGTCGACAAGGAGAATCGAGTGGTCACGCTGCAGGACGTTCAGCTCACCCGGACGAACTTCCCTTCCGAGCCGGATCGCGCCGGCCAGTACTCGGACACGATCCGTCAGCAAATCTCGGACGGCATTCGAACGATCGCACTCGACCGGCTCCAAGCCAGCCTGGCGGTAACCCGGGCCGAGGAGAAACAAGCGACTGTAGCCGTCAAGAACACCACCCCTCGCATCCTTTATAGTGCAGCGCCGGCCCTGCTCATTCTGATCGACGGCCAGCCGATTCTGCGTAAAGTCGAGGGGACCAACCTTCTGCGAATCATCAACACCCGTAGCCTGATCCTGCTCGATTCCTCGAGCGGTACATACTACCTCTTCCTCTCCAATCGCTGGATGCAGGCGCGGGCCGCGACCGGTCCCTGGACAGCGGCGCAAAACACACCTCAGTCGCTTGAGACCGCAAGGCAGGCGGCAGTCAAAGCCAGACTGGTTGATCTGCTCGACGCGCCGGACTCCCCGGTTGTTTCGGAATTGCAGAAAGGAGTGGTGCCCACCCTTTACGTCAGCACGACCCCAGCCTCGTTAATCCAGACCGACGGCCAACCACAATTTCAGCCGGTCGCCAGCACCCAGCTGCTCGAGGTGACCAACTCGTCCGACGAGCTTTTCCTTAACTCGGCCGACCAGCGCTATTACGTGCTGTTGTCTGGACGCTGGTATCGGAGCGCATCACTGCAGAGTGGCCGTTGGTCATTCGTCTCCGCGAAGCAGCTGCCAGCGGGCTTCAGCCAGATTCCCGAGAACCATCCCAAGGGAGCCGTGCTGGCGTCCGTAGCAGGCACCGCGCAGGCGCAGGAAGCAACCATCGCCAACCAGATTCCGCAGACCGCGACCGTGAATCGGAGCCAAGCGAAGCTCACCGTGATCTATGACGGCTCGCCGCAGTTCAAGCCGGTTTGCGAGACAGCCCTCACCTATGCCGTCAATTCGGCCACCCCGGTGATTCGCATCGGCCCCACGACTTACTTCGCGGTCGACAGCGGTATCTGGTTCACCGCCGCTTCGCCGAATGGACCGTGGACGGTAGCGACGTTCGTGCCGCAGGAAGTGTATTCGATTCCACCGTGCTCGCCGATTTACAACGTCACTCACGTGTACGTGTACGGCAACACACCCGAAGTCGTCTATACCGGGTACACGCCAGGCTATCTCGGCTCTTTCGCCAGCACCGATGGGGTGGTGGTATTTGGGACGGGATACGTTTATCCCCCTTGGGTAGGTACAGTATGGGTCGGCGCGCCCGTGACGTTCGGCTTCGACGTCGGCTGGACCGCCGGGTTCGGCTGGGGGTTCGGCGGCTTTGCCTTCGGAGTGTGGGGCGGCCCGCTGTTCCATCCCTGGTGGGGACCATTCGGATGGGGCTGGGGCCACCGGGACATCGACTTCCGGCATATCCACTACGGCAACATCTACCGCGATGCTTGGCATCGGGACGTCTTCCGGGATCGGTGGGATCGACACGGGTTCGCCAATCGCGGGCCGTTTCGGCCTGGGGACCGGCGGGGCGGAAACTCAGTTTTCGCGGGGCGCGACGGCCACGCGTATCGTAACTCGGGTTCAGGCGGCTGGCAGCGCTTCGGCAATGGTGGTTGGCATCCCGCGCCCGGTGCCGGTGCGGCTGGAGGGAGACCTCAGCCAGGCTTTCATTCACCGGCCGGGGCGGGTTCGCAACCCTTCGCTCAGGGCCCAGGAAACGAGCTCTCGCATGAGAGCTCAGCACGCAATCTCGGCGACAGCCACTGGAACGCGTTCCGCGGTGGCGGCGGCGTTGCCGGCGGAGGCTTCCACGGCGGTGGCGGCTTTGGCGGTGGAGGCTTCCACGGCGGTGGCGGTGGCTTTCATGGGGGCGGCTCCGGGCGCCGCTAGTCTCCGGCGACCCCCTCACAGTGGCGTTAGGAGCTAGCCCCCTTTCTCATCGCGCGTAACAAATCTCCGCCTCCGGAGCCAATTCACATCAACAGCAAATCGACGGGAGGCCTTATGCCAACTCGGGTGGCGGAAGCAGAATGGAAAGGTAATCTGGTCGAAGGCAGCGGACGGTTGAAGGTGGGCAGCGGCGCCTTCGACGGCCCCTATTCGTTCAAGTCCCGATTTGAAGAAGGCCAATCGGCCACCAACCCGGAAGAGTTGC
>DAIQBK010000016.1:0-139984 GCA_036781205.1 Myxococcaceae bacterium | reverse complement strand
ACGCCTTACAAAGAGGTCACCGGTTACAACAACTTCTACGAGTTTGGCCTGGACAAGTCCGATCCGGCGCAGAACGCAGGCTCGCTGCGCTCTCGGCCCTGGACGGTGTCCATCGAAGGCGAGGTGAACAAGCCGCAGATCGTGGACATCGACACGCTGCTGGGTTGGTTCCCCGCGGAAGAGCGGATCTACCGGATGCGCTGCGTGGAAGCTTGGTCGATGGTGATTCCTTGGTTGGGATTTCCCCTTGCCTCGTTGGTGAAGAAGGTGGAGCCGACCTCGCGCGCCAAGTACGTCGCATTCACTACCTTGTTGGATCCAAAGCAGATGCCCGGGCAACGGAGCAGAGTGCTGGATTGGCCATACGTCGAGGGACTTCGTATCGACGAAGCCACCCATCCGCTGGCGATCCTGGCGATTGGACTCTACGGCAAGCCGCTTCCGAATCAGAACGGCGCTCCTCTGCGGCTGGTCGTCCCCTGGAAGTACGGATTCAAGGGGATCAAGTCGATCGTCAAAATCCGATTCGTCGAAGAGCAGCCGCCCACGACCTGGAACATCGCCGCTCCCAACGAGTACGGCTTTTACGCCAACGTAAACCCCGAAGTGGATCACCCGCGTTGGAGTCAGGCAACGGAGCGGCGGATCGGCGAACTGCGCCGCCGCAAGACACTCCCATTCAATGGATATGGCGAGCTGGTGGCGAGCCTCTACACCGGGATCGATCTGAGGAAGAATTTTTAGCTGTGGCAAAGCCCAAGCTCTTCTCAGGGCCGGTTCCGTTTCTGAAGCCGGCGGTCTTCCTCGGCTCGCTCTTTCCGGTGGTCGCCTTGGCGATCCGCGCAGCACGCGGGCAATTGGGAGCGAATCCGATCGCGACCGGGCTCAATCAGCTCGGGCTGATCGCGCTCGTGTTTCTGATTGCCTCGCTCGCGTGCACGCCGATCAAAATCATCTCCGGTTGGACCTGGCCGATCCGGATTCGACGAATGCTCGGTTTATTCGCTTTTTTCTACGCTTGCCTGCACCTGGCGACCTACACCGGGATTGATCAGGGGTTTGACTGGAGAGCGATCCTCGCGGATGTCACCAAGCGAAAGTTCATCTTTGTGGGTTTTTCGGCATTCGTTCTGCTGATTCCACTTGCCACGACCTCTACCAACGCGATGGTTCGACGAATCGGTTTTGCGCGCTGGAAGCTGCTCCATCGCCTCGTTTACGTCTCGGCAATTCTTGGAGTCATTCACTTCATCTGGCGGGTCAAAAAGGACGTGACCGAGCCGGTCACCTATGGCGTGGTCCTCGGAGTTCTGTTCGCGGTTCGAATCCTTGACGCGCTTGCTCGTGCGCGTCGAGCGCAACCCCGGGTCGCACGGGCGCGGTAGGTGCACGCCAACCCGGATTGAGATGGCGGGCACTTTCGATTATGGCCCGTAGCCAGATGGCTCTGACCCGGGAGCAACTGCGTCAGTATCAAAGGGCAAGCGAGCGGGCGATGGAAACGATCGCGCAGCTGGGGGTGCTGGCGGATCAGCCCGCGCGGCTGAAGAAGGTCTGCAGCCGGGTCGAGCTCTTCCTTTGGAAATTCATTCGGTTGCGGTGGTACGACATCCATCGTTTCTTCACTTCGGTGGAGCCGAAAGAAGCGATGGAGCTCTCACGGGAAAAGTATCAGCCCGGAATGGTATTCCACTTCTTTTCCGAGCGGCAAGATCCACTCGAGTGGGAGAATTGCATGACGGTTGGGCTCTCGCTGGTATTCGCGGCGATGCGTCAGGCAGCCAAACGGGGTTTCAATCCCAAGACGGTCGGAATTTTTACCCTCCAACGAATGATGGAGCAGGCGGTCGAGCCGATCGAGGATCTAGAAGAGCTGCTGCAAATAGGCGCGCCGCCATGAGAACTCTGGCGTCCTTTATTGGGTCGGCCCCTCGATATCCAGAGCGGATCGCCTGCCTCACCGAAGAGACCACCGAAATCCTCTATCGAATTGGCGCCGGAGATAGGGTGGTCGGCGTCTCGGGATTCACCGTTCGGCCGAAGGAGGCCCGAAAAAAACCCCGGATCAGTTCATTCCTGGATGCGAACTTCGATCGGATACTCGAGCTCAAGCCGGATCTGGTGCTCGGCTTTTCCGACCTGCAGGCGGAGCTGGCCAAGCAGCTCGCCCTTCGCGGGGTGCCGGTTTATCTCTTCAATCAGCGTTCAATCGCCCAGATTCTGCAGACCGTCCGGGTGGTCAGCGCACTGGTCGACGCGAAAGAAGCCGGCGAAGCGCTAGCGCAGGAGCTAGAAGCGAATCTCGAGCGCCACGTTCACGCCGCCGCCCGCTTGCCGCGTCATCCCCGCGTTTTTTTCGAAGAATGGAACGACCCGTTGATATCGGGAATCCGCTGGTGCTCGGAATTGGTCGAGCTGGTCGGCGGAGAAGATGTCTGCGGCGAGTCCAGGCAGCATTCCGCGGCAAAGGGAAGAATCTATGATCCGGCGGAGGTGGCGAAGCGCAATCCGGAAGTGGTGATCGCCAGCTGGTGCGGCCGCAAAGCCTCGCGCGAGAAAATCAAAGCCCGACCTGGCTGGGCCGAAGTTCAGGCGGTCGTGGACGATCAACTGTACGAGGTTAAGAGCAGTTTGATTCTTCAGCCGGGGCCAGCGGCTCTTTCGGATGGTGTGGACCAGCTCGCTGAAATCATCGCCGCCGTTGCGCGCGGGGAAAAGCTTCCCGAAGCAAGGCCTGGAGACTTGAGGGGATCTAAGGTCAGCTCGGGTTGATCAGGTGACCTGCCATGTATCGCCGGAGTTGAGCAGCTTCTCCAGGTCTCCCTCGCCCCGCATCTTCTTGACCGCGGTGCGCTGCGACAACTCGAGCTCGTGATGAACCGGCCGGTCCACCGCGCGGAACACCCCGATCGGTGCTGGGAAGTCCGGAGGGGTCAACTCCGCGAGCAGGAAGGCCAAAGAGGGTTCAGCCTTTTCGTCCCACACCAGGATGTCTTTTTCGGTAATCCCATTCTGGCCAAGCGTCACCGTCTCCATCTTGAAGCCATTGAGCCGGATGCCCTTGTTCTTTGCCTTTCCAAAAATCAGCGGCTTGCCGTGCTCCAAGCGGAGTTGCATGTCGTCTTTCACTGGCTTGTCGGTCACGTCGAAGAAGGCGCCGTCGTTGAAGACATTGCAGTTCTGGAAGATTTCCACGAACGCCGACCCCTTATGCTGCGCCATTCGGTGGATCACCATCTGCAAATGTTGGGGCTCCACGTCAATTGAACGGGCGACGAAACTCGCGCCGGCGCCAAGGCCGAGGTGCAGCGGATTGAATGGTGCATCGATCGAGCCGTAGGGCGTGGACTTGGCCTTCTTTCCCAACTCGGACGTGGGCGAGTACTGACCTTTGGTCAATCCATAGATCCGGTTGTTGAAGAGCAAGATCTTGACGTCCACGTTCTTGCGGAGCGTGTGGATGAAATGATTCCCACCGATCGAAAGGGCATCGCCATCGCCCGTCACCACCCAAACTTGAAGATCGGGTCGGGTCGTCTTCAAGCCGGTAGCAATCGCCGGAGCGCGGCCATGGATGCTGTGAAATCCATAGGTGTTCATGTAGTACGGAAAGCGGCTGGAACACCCGATTCCCGAGACGAACACCACGTTCTCGCGCGGAATGTTCAGCTCCGGCATCACTTTCTGAACCTGCGCGAGGATCGAGTAATCCCCGCAGCCCGGACACCAACGGACCTCCTGGTCCGATTGAAAGTCTTTTCTCGTTAGCTGCGGCTTCTTGTCGGCGACGGTGTCCATCAATGGAACTCCGAAATTCGGGCAACGAGTTCTGAAACCTTGAAAGGCTTGCCCTGCACTTTGTTGATCCCCTGCGCATCAACCAGATACGTGGCGCGCAAAATCTTCACCAGCTGACCGAGGTTCAGTTCCGGGACCACCACCTTCTTGAAGCGCTTCAACACCGCCCCGAGATCGCGGTGCAAAGGATTGAGGTAGCGCAAGTGTACGCTCGAGACTGAGCGGCCTTTTCCTCGGAGCTGCGACACTGCCTGGGTGATCGCGCCAAAGGTCGATCCCCAGCCGACCACCAAAACCTCGCCGCCGTCGGGATCTCCGTTCACCTTGAGAGGCGGATAGTCTTGGGCAACTCGCGCGACCTTTTCGGCGCGAATCCGCACCATCTTCTCGTGATTGGCCGGATCGTAAGAGACCGCGCCGGTAAGAAAGTCCTTCTCCAGGCCTCCGATTCGATGCTCGAGTCCCGGGGTGCCCGGCTTCACCCAAGCTCTGGCTAGGCTGGTGGGATCGCGATCGTAGACGAAGTAGTTCGAAGGGTCGGTGCGAAAGTGGACCGGGATCGGCTTTAGACTTTGCACGTCCGGGATCCGCCAAGGCTCCTGACCATTGGCGATGTAGCCATCCGAGAGAAGAAACACCGGAGTCATGTAGCGAATGGCGATTCGCGCGGCCTCGAGCGCCACTTCGAAGCAGTCGCTTGGGCTGGAGGCCGCAATCACTGGCACCGGGCATTCGCCGTTTCGGCCGTAGAGGGCCTGAAGCAGGTCAGCCTGCTCCGTCTTGGTGGGAAGCCCGGTGGAAGGTCCGCCGCGCTGGATATTGCAGACGATCACCGGCAACTCGGTCATCACCGCGAGGCCGATCGCCTCTTGCTTGAGCGCCACTCCTGGGCCGGAGCTGCTGGTAATCCCCAGGCACCCGCCGAAAGCGGCACCAATCGCCGAATTGACCGCAGCGATCTCGTCCTCGGCCTGGAAGGTCGCAAAATCGAAATTCTTGTGCCGGGACAGCTCGTGAAGAATGTCGGAGGCGGGCGTGATCGGGTAGCTGCCGAGAAAACCTCGCAAGCCGGACAGTTTGGTCGCTGCGATAAACCCCATCGCCAGAGCCTCATTGCCCGAAACGTTGCGGTACCTACCAGGGGTGATGGCGGCCTGCTTGACCTCATAGGTGTGGGCAAACACCTCGGTGGTTTCGCCGTAATTGTAGCCCGCCTTCAGCGCCTTCTCGTTGCCGGCAGCGATGTCCGCCTTGCTGGCGAATTTGGTCCGGAGAAACCTGAACGTGGGCTCGGTCGGGCGATTGTACATCCAAAGCATCAACCCCAGCGCGAACATGTTCTTGGCACGAGCCACTTCTTTGGTGGAGAGCCCGGTACCTTCGAGCGCGAGCGCGGTCAGTTTGGAGATGTCGACTGCATGCAGCCGGTACTTCGACAGCGAGCCGTCGCTGAGCGGATTCGACTTGTATCCTGCTTTTGCGAGATTCGGCTCGGTGAAGGCGCCGGTGTTCAACACCAGCATTCCACCGAGAGGCAGGTCCGAAAGGTTGGTCTTCAGGGCCGCCGGATTCATCGCCACCAAAACGTCCGGCTGATCCCCCGGCGTATAGACGGGCCAGTGGGAGAATTGGATTTGAAAACCGGAAACGCCAGGCAGAGTCCCGGCAGGCGCTCGAATCTCGGCGGGGTAGTCAGGAAACGTCTGCAAGTCATTGCCGGCGATCGCCGAGGCGCGCGTGAACTCCATCCCGGTGAGCTGCATTCCGTCGCCCGAGTCACCGCAGAAACGAATCGTAACGGTTTCGAGTTCTTCTCGTTCCTTGGGCTTGAGCTCAGGCTTTTCGGCGGTGGCAGCATTCACTTGCATCGGGTTGAGTTCTCCGTTTGCCGAGTTCTTTGATAACGCTAGACCCGCCAGGTAGCAGCGGCGCTTACCCTTCAGGCGAGCACTTGCCCGAATTCGATTTAATCTGCTTCAGGCCCCTCCCACAAGACCTCTGATCCGTCCCCGCACGCCTAAAACTACTGCCCCCAAACATCAACTATTCCCTTCAATCTCGCAGGTTTTGCGCCGCCAAGAAAAAGGCCCAGTCTCGCGGGAGACTGAGCCTGAATTACGGCCGGATGACGGTCGACGTCAGATCGGGCGGACGTTCGAAGCCTGCAGCCCTTTGGGGCCTTTGGTTACATCGAACTGCACTTTCTGACCTTCTGCCAGGCTTCGGAACCCTTCGGCTTGGATGGCGGTGTGGTGACAGAAAACATCTTCCCCCCCTCCATCTTGCGTGATGAATCCATAGCCCTTCGAGTCATTGAACCACTTTACAGTACCAGTTGCCATTCTTTGCATTTCCTTCTGTGACAGGCGGCAAAAAGCGTCGCCTGGTCTCCAAACCGCCTACGGCCGGAGGCATCGTATTTCTAGCGGGCAGGGCGTGGGGCTGTCCAGTCGCGGATGAATTCTTTTGCTGCGTGTGCCCCCGCTTCCCAGCTCATACGCCAAGCAGCAGCCGCTCCGGGTCTTCGATGCATTCCTTGATCCGGACCAGGAATTGAACCGCTTCCTTCCCGTCAATCAGGCGGTGGTCATAGCTCAGCGCGACGTACATCATCGGTCGGATAACGACTTCGCCACTCCGCGCCACCGGCCGCTCGACGATGTTGTGCATCCCCAGGATGGCACTCTGAGGTGGATTGAGAATTGGAGTGGAAAGCAGCGAGCCAAAGATGCCACCGTTGGTGATGGTGAAGGTTCCTCCCTTCAAGTCATCCAGCGTCAGCTTATCGGTGCGCGCCTTATTGGCGAGCTCCGCGACTTGCTTTTCGATTTCCGCCATCGACATCCGGTCGGCATCCCGAACCACCGGAACCACCAGACCTCGGCTGCCGGAGACCGCCACTCCGATGTCGTAGTAGTACTTGAAGATGACGTCTTCTCCGTCGATCTCCGCGTTGACCTCGGGAAACGCCTTGAGCGCGTCAATCGAAGCGCGGACGAAGAAGCTCATCAGCCCGAGCTTCACGCCGTACTTCTCCACAAACCTATCCTGGTAAGCCTTGCGCACGGTCGACACGGCGCTCATGTCGATCTCGTTGAAGGTAGTGAGGATCGCTGCGTTTGACTGAGCCGCCAGCAACCGCTCAGCGACCCGTCGCCGCAGCGGCGTCATCTTCACGCGCTCTTCGCGTTCCGCGTTGGATCTTGGCCCAGAGGGGCGCTCGAGCGGCGGAGCTTTTCGAACACCTTCCTCCCCGCCCCCCAGCATCTGCAGCACGTCATCTTTGAGAATTCGTCCGCCGGCTCCGGTGCCGCGAACTTGGCTTGGATCCAGCGAGTGGCCCTCCATGACTCGTCGGGCGACCGGAGTCACCAGCGTCCCGCGCCCATCGCCCGAGGCCGCCACCTCCGCAGGCCGGGGGCTGGCCGGCGCCTGCGCCGCAGCGGGGGCCGATACCGGTGCAGGGGCCGATACCGGTGCAGCGGCCGATGGCCGGGGAGCTTGCGGGGGAGTTGCGACCGATGCTGGCGCGATCCCGCCCAAAACCTCACCGACCTTGACCCGATCTCCTTCCTTCCGAGCAATTTGAGTCAGGGTTCCACCGACCGGCGCCGGCACGTCGATCGTCACTTTGTCGGTCTCCAAAACCACGAGCGGCTCGTCCACCTTGACCGGCTCGCCTTCCTTCTTGTTCCACTTGCTGATGACCGCCTCGGTGACCGATTCCCCCAGTTGGGGGACATTGATTTCAACGGCCATGGCTTTCCCCTCTCGCGAGCGCTTCTTCGACGATCTGCTTCTGCTCGAGTATGTGGGCTTCATAGAAGCCGGTCGCCGGACTTGCACTCTCGACCCGGCCGACAAATCGAAGCGACGGCGGACCCGGTCGAGAAGAAAGCAATTCCTGAAGCAGCGGAAGCATATAGCGCCAGGCTCCCATGTTTTTGGGTTCTTCCTGTACCCAAAAAACTTCGGAGAGATTGGGTAGCCGCTCCAACAGCGCTTTCAGCTCCTCGTTCGGAAACGGATAAAGCTGCTCGATCCGGCCGATCCCAATCGAGGAATCGGCCTTATCCCAGGATGCCAGCAGGTCGAAGTAGATCTTGCCACTACAGAGCAAGAGCCGCCGGACTTGCGAAGAGTCAGCGCGCGCGTCCCACATCAACTTTTGGAATCTGCCGGTGGAGAGCTCCTCCAACGGGGAAACCACCTCGGGTCTTCGCAGCAAGCTCTTGGGGGACATCACAATCAATGGCTTGCGCCAGGGGCGAATCACCTGCCTTCGCAACAGGTGGAAGAATTGGGCCGGGGTGGTGGGATAGCAGACCTGGATGTTGTCCTCAGCGGATAACTGGAGAAATCGCTCCAGGCGGGCGCTCGAGTGCTCCGGTCCGGAGCCCTCATAGCCGTGCGGCAGCAACAAGGTGATCCCGGAAAGCCGCCTCCATTTGTCTTCTGCAGCGGCAATAAATTGGTCGATGATCACCTGGGCCCCGTTGTTGAAGTCGCCGTACTGGGCCTCCCAGATCACCAGGCCGTCCGGGTAGTCGAGGCTATAGCCAAACTCGAATCCCAGACATCCCATCTCGGAAAGGGGGCTGTTGATCACCGCGCAGCTGGCCTGCACCGGCGAGAGGTTCTGCAAGGGCCGGTGGATTTCGTCAGTCTTGTAGTCGTGGAGTATGGCGTGCCTTTGGCTGAAGGTACCCCGTTCGGTGTCTTGCCCGGTCATCCGAACCCGATAGCCTTCGAGAGCAAGCGTCGCCATCGCCAGCGCTTCCGCCGCCGGCCAATCCACCGGGCGTTTGCCACTGGCCATCTCGCGTCGAGCTTCGAACAGCCGTTCAAGCCTGGGGTGGGGAGTGAATCCGCTTGGAAGGGTCACCAGCTTGAGCAAGATTGCCGACAGCTTTCGGGTTTCCACGCCGGTGTCGACCTGCGGCACCGAGCTCTCGGGGCCTCCGCGGACATTTTTCCAGAGTCCCTCGAGGTAACTGGGTTCGCGGATTTCCTTGGTCTGCTTGGCGCGTGCGTGGGCCTCGTTGAATTCTTGCAGGCAACGCTGCTGGATCGCGTCGATCTCTTCCGCGGTAATTTCTTTGCTGCCGACCAGCTGATCACCATACAGCTGCCGTACCGATGGGTGGGCGCGGATTAGCTGGTACATCGTGGGCTGGGTAAAGGCGGGATCGTCGCCCTCGTTGTGGCCGTATCTGCGGAAACAGACCAGGTCCAGCACGACGCTGCTGTGAAATCGTTGCCGGTACTCCATCGCCAGGCGAATCGCGTGGACGCAGGCTTCCGGATCGTCTCCGTTGATATGCAAGATCGGGATCTCTAGAATCTGCGCCATCGCGGAGCAGTAGAGAGAGCTGTACTCATCGGGAGGATCGGTGGTGAACCCAATCTGATTGTTGACGATGATGTGAATCGTTCCGCCGGTCGAGTAGCCCCTCAGATCGGCAAAGTTGATGGTTTCACCCACCACGCCCTGGCCGGCAAAAGATGCGTCCCCATGGATCAACAGCGGCAATGCCTTGATCCGTTCCCGATCCTCGATTCGATCCTGTTTGGCGCGCACTCGCCCTTCCACCACCGGATCCACGGCCTCGAGGTGGCTCGGGTTGAACGCCAGGCTCAAGTGAATCGGATGATTCTTGCGGGTGCGATGGTCTGCGGAAAAACCAAGGTGGTACTTCACGTCTCCGCGGTTCAAGTAGGACGACGGATCCTTCGGCCCCTCGAACTCGCTGAAGATCTGATCAAGAGACTTTCCGAGGACGTTGGCGAGAATATTGAGGCGTCCGCGGTGCGCCATTCCGATCACCACTTCCCGGACATCCAGCTCCCCGGCTTTTTCGAGCAAGGCGTCGATCATCGGCACCAGACTCTCCGCACCTTCCAGGCTGAAGCGTTTGACGCCGACGTATTTGGTATGCAGGAAGTTCTCGAAGCCAACCGCATAGGAGAGCTTGGTCAGAATTCGCCGCTTATCCTCCAAGGAGAGGTCGGCTTGGTTTTCACTCTGCTCCATTCGATTGAGCAGCCAACGGCGACGATTGCTGTCGGAGACGCGCATGATCTCGACGCCCAGATGGCCGCAGTAGGTGCGCCTTAACCGAGCCAGCAGGTCCCGAAGTCGGACCTGCTTTTCCTCGAACACCCCACCCGGGTCGACGTATTGCTCCAACTCCGAGGGAGAAAAGTGTTGCTCGTTGACGAGCGGGTAGTCCGCGACGTGGTCCAAGCGGGGCCGCGGCCTACCGAGTGGATCCAACTGGGCCACCAGATGACCGCGCAGCCGAAATGCGTAAATCGTCTGATCGACGCGAGACTGCAGGCCCATGCTTTGGGCGGCGGCGGAGGGACTTTGGACGACCGCCTCTGCCTCGGCGCGCCGAAGGGCGCTGCCCTTGCCATTGAGAAAGATCGGCCGTCCCTCGCGCGACTGCTGGTCGAAGATTTCTCGCCAGCTCGGGTCAATCGACGAGGGGTCCTCCAAATAGCGCGCGTAGAGGCCCTCGATGAAATCGATGTTCGACCCGGAAAGATAGGAGTCTTGGATACTTGCCATGGGTAAAATGTAGTGAATAGCGAAATGGTGCGCAGATCGAAAACACCGAGTGCTCGAGGTGTCGAAAAGCGCAAAGCGCCAGGAGAGGTGGTAAACCGCCGCTCTTCAGCGGAGGTGGGCGCATGCTGCTCGAGGGCAAAAGGCTTCTGATCACTGGGGTATTGACGCCTCAGTCGATTGCATTCGCGGTGGCCGAGGCAGCTCAAAACGAAGGCGCGGAGATCGTCCTGACCGGGTTTGGGCGGTCCCAATCCCTGACCGAACGCAGCGCCAAGCGTCTGCCCAAGCCTGCTGATGTGCTGGAGTTGGACGTGACCAACTCGGCGCATTTTTCCGCCCTCACCGAGTCCCTGCGCAGCCGGTGGGGTAGGCTCGATGGGGCGCTGCACGCGATTGCTTTTGCGCCGGAGGACGCGCTAGGCGGGAATTTTCTTCACACGCCTTGGGAAAGCGTGCAGACCGCGCTTCGAATTTCGACCTTCAGCATGAAGGAGCTGGCCGTCGCCGTGATGCCACTGATGACGGAAGGCGGCAGCCTGGTCACCCTCGACTTCGACAACCGAATTGCCTGGCCGATCTACGATTGGATGGGGGTCTGCAAGGCGGCGTTGGAGGCGACGGTGCGCTATCTAGCTCGCGACCTGGGGCCGAAGAAGATCCGCGTCAATGCGCTGGCTGCGGGTCCCCTCTCGACGCTCGCCGCCAAGAGCATCCCCGGTTTCAAGAGCCTGGAGAAATTGTGGGGAACCCAGGCGCCGCTGGGCTGGGAATCCAAGGACCATCACCATTATGTCGCCCGAGCCGCCTGCGCTTTGCTCTCGGACTGGTTTCCGGCCACCACCGGAGAATTGATCCACGTCGATGGGGGTTTCCACGCGATGGGGGCGCCGCCGGTTACGCCGGAACCGTAATCTGATAGCGGAGCACGAGCTTGTCGTCCGTGACTTCCGCATTGGCCTGTCCTCCGTCTCGCAGATCCCCGAACAGCAGGGCTTCGGCGAGGGGCTTTTTCAGGACGCTGTCCACCAGCCGGGCCATCGGACGAGCGCCGAAGTGGGGATCGTAGCCATGCTCCGCCAGCCAGCTCCTCGCTGCGGGCGTGACCGAGAGCGTCACCTTCTTCTCCTCAAGCTGCTTTTGGAGCAGGCGAACTTCTTTGTCCACCACCTTGAGGATCACCTCGGCCGAAAGCCCCGAGAATGGAATCCAGGCGTCGAGTCGGTTTCGGAATTCCGGCGTGAACGTTCGCTCGATCGCTGCTTTGGCCCGGGCGGTATCGAGCGAGGCCTTGGAGTCGCCGAAGCCCATGATCTTCTCGCTCATCTCGCGAGCTCCGGCATTGGTGGTGAGGATCAGAACCACGTTCCGGAAATCCGCCTTACGGCCGTTGTTGTCGGTCAGGGTGGCGTGATCCATCACCTGCAGCAGGATATTGAAGAGATCCGGATGGGCTTTTTCGATTTCGTCCAGCACCACCACCGCGTAGGGGCTCTTGCGAACCGCATCGGTGAGTAATCCACCTTGCTCGAAGCCCACGTAACCGGGCGGCGCTCCGATCAGTCGCGAGACGGTATGCTTTTCCGAGTACTCGCTCATGTCATAGCGCAGGAACTCAACGCCCATCACCCGCGCCAGTTGCTTGGCCAGTTCTGTCTTTCCCACCCCAGTCGGGCCGGAGAAGAGGAAACTTCCGATCGGTCGTTCCGGATCGCGCAATCCGGAGCGCGACAGCTTGATCGCCGCCGTCAGCTCGGCGATTGCATTGTCCTGGCCGAAGATCACCGCCTTCAGCTCGCGCTCGAGACTCTGTAGCTGAACCCGGTCCGAGGCGGACACCGTCTTTTGCGGAATCTTCGCCATCTTGCTGATCACCCGCTCGATGTCGTCGATGTTCACCCGGCCCCTGCGATCCGAAAGCGCCCGCAGGCGGTCTCCGGCACCTGCCTCGTCGATCACATCAATCGCTTTGTCCGGCAAAAATCGATCGTTGAGGTGCTTGGCGGACAGCTCGGCGGCGGCGCGCAGCGCCTCCGGGTCATAGACCACCCGGTGGTGAGCCTCATAGCGCGTTTTGAGGCCCTCCAGGATTTGAACCGTCTCCTCGATCGTAGGCTCGCCGATTTCAATCTTCTGAAAGCGCCGGGAAAGCGCTCGATCGCGCTCGAAGGCCCCTTTGTACTCCTGGTAGGTGGTGGAGCCGATGCAACGCATTCGCCCGGAGGCAAGCGCGGGCTTGAGGAGATTCGATGCATCCATCGAGCCGCTGTTGGTAGCTCCCGCTCCCACCACGGTGTGAATCTCGTCGATGAACAAGATCGCGTTGCGCTGCTTGTGCAGCGCCTTCAGCACGCCCTTGAGCCGCTCCTCGAATTGGCCGCGAAACTTGGTTCCCGCCAACAGGGCGCCCATGTCGAGCGCGTAAATCACCGCGTCCTTGAGCAGATCGGGAACTTTTCCCTCGTGGATCTTGAGCGCCAGCCCTTCGGCGATCGCCGTCTTTCCGACGCCCGTCTCGCCGACGTAAAGCGGGTTGTTCTTTCGGCGCCGGCAGAGCACGTGGATGGTCCGTTCCAATTCAAGCGCTCGGCCAATCAGCGGATCGATGTGCCCTTGTTTGGCTTCCAGGTTGAGGTTGGTGGTGTAAGCCTCGAGCGGATCGCGCTGCGGTCCACCGCCGTCGTCTTCCTCCTGCTCGCCGCCCTCGTTCGAGCCTTCCTTCGGAACGCCGTGGGAGATGAAGTTCAACACGTCGAGGCGCGTCAACCCCTCCTGTTGGAGCAGGTAGAGCGCGTGCGATTCGTCTTCGCGAAACATCGCGGCCAAGACATCGCCCCCATCGATCACCTTCTGCTCGGCCGAGAGGGCGTGAATCGCCGCCCGCTGAAGTACCCGTTCCACTCCCATCGTCTGCTGCGGCTCGGCTTCCACTCCGGCAGGGAGGCGTTCGACTGTCTCTTCCAGAAACTGCTCGAGCCGCTTCTGCAGACGCGGGAGGTTCGCTCCGCAAGAACTGAGGACTTGTCGAGTCTTGGCGTCTTTGAGCAGGGCCAGCAGCAGGTGCTCGAGCGTGAGGTACTCATGGCGCATCCGCTTCGCCTCGGCGATCGCGAGCCTGAAACTAGCCTGCAGCTCTTTAGCGATCAGCGGGGTGGCCATCAGTCCTCCGGTTCCATTGAAACCCTTAATGGGAACTCATTTTCACGGGCAAGCTTTTCTACCGTTTTCACCTTCGTCTCGGCTACCTCGTAAGAGTAAATTCCGGCCACTCCCATTCCATTGTGGTGGACGTGCAGCATAATCGCCACCGCATCGGTCTCGGAGCGATGAAAAACCTCTTTGAGCACCGCCACCACGAACTCGCGGGTAGTGTAATTGTCGTTGTGCATAAGGACCCGATAGAGCGGCGGCTTTTTGAGTTTCTTCTCGGTCCGGGTCTCGGTGACGACCTCGGAGTCGGGATGGAACTTCGTCTGCTTGGCCATTGACCCCTAAATTCTGCTCCAAAATCGTCAGGCTTCAACTGTGGGTCATCCGGTAAGTAACTTTAATTGTTGGACGGTTGCTTGAACCCTGTTTCGTGGCTCCATTGCGGCAATCCTTGAAGAATTGCCGAACGCTCTGATTCCAAGAATCGCCGTACCGCACGGTCAAGCCCCGAATGAAATATCCAATGAGCACTATACGTAAGTCGCGGCTCAAATCCTCGCACGAGCTTGTGCTCACCGCCGGCGCCTGGCTCGAATCGGCGCAGCCCTCGATCGATGCAGTCCGCGATCGGATGGTAGAGACAGACGTTGAAGTGAAGGAACGGAAATTCTTCAAAGCATCCCCAATATCGACCATACAGCACGTCAGGGGAGGCGAGGTTGAAAGCGCCAGCCACGACTCTTCCCCGGATACGAGCTTCTACCCATTCCACCCGATGCCGGAAACGCTTCCAGATCTTCTCGAAGAAGGCTGGCTGTAAGTGTCGATAACCCCACAAGTATTTGTCGACGGTGGAGCAGTAGAGGCGAAACATCAAATCCGGTTCGACCTCCTCAAGCTGATCGCCCCGGATCGTCCGTACTGAGATGCCTTGCTCGACGGGGGCCCTTCGCTCGCGCTTGAGCTGATTACGCCGCTTGGACGTAAACCGATCGAGGAAGTCGTCGAAATCACGATAGGGAGCGGCGTTTCGCCAGTGGTATTGCACGCCCAGCCGACCGGCGAACCCAAGCGCCTTGAAGGTCTCCCATTCCTCCTCGGTTGGAAAAAGCGCATGGACCGATGAGAGACCCTCGGATCGAGCGAAGTCCAAAGTTCCTCTGATCAGCTCACTTTCGCAGGACGCCCGGTTCTCCTGTTTGGAGACCAAGATGCGCCGTCCGGTGGCTGGCGTCGCCGGAACTGCCAGGATGAGCTTGGGGTAGTAGCGCAGGCCCACTCGTTCGGCAGCACTGGCCCAGGACCAATCAAAGACGAACTCGCCGTGGCTGTCGTCCTTGAGGTAGGCGGGAGCCGCGGCGACCAGTCGGCTTCCGCGCCAAAGCGTCAAATGCCGCGGGTGCCAACCCCGATCCGGGCTGATGCTGCCGCTGGCCTCGAGCGCCTCCAACCACGCCCACTCCAGGAAGGGAAGCGCCTCATCGTCGAGCAGACCATTCCAGGACTTCTCGGGGATTTCCTCGATGCCCTTGTGAATGCGAAACTGCAATGGCAGAACGTCAGACATTGGGTCGGAAGGGATGGATAAGAAGATCCCGCTTTTCTCGCTTGTCGAGCCCTCCGAAATGCAGGAGTTAGTCTCTCTACTGCAGCCGGTGAGCCTTGAGCCAGGTCAAGTGCTGTTTCGGGAAAACACCGCTGGCGATGGAATGTGGATCCTCGACGAAGGCGCGGAGGTGTCGATCTCGCAAACTCGGGGTAAGCGACCTGTGGTGATTGCGAACAACCGCGGCGGGGAGAGCGTCGGAGAGATGGCTTTGATTGACGGCGGGCCACGTTCGGGAGCTGCGGTGGTGACCCAGGGGGGGTCAGCCCAATACATCTCGGCAGCCAATTTTCGCGCCCTTCGGGACGCATACCGGCCCGCCGCGTTCAAGGTGATGCGGCAGCTCTGCAAGGAGCTGTGTTCCCGCCTGCGGGTCACCTCCGATCGGATTGCTCCTTCCCAAGCACCGACCGCCCAGCCTTCACAGCCGCTGACCGGTGGCCGGCGAGCCACTGAGGCGGAAGTCAATGCGTTTGCTCCCTTCCAGTCACTACCCAAGGTAGTGAAGCTGGCGCTCTGCCAAAAGCTTCAATCTGCGGAGATCGGCCCCAATCAGCCAATCTGCTCCGAGGGCGAGCGGGGTGAGCACGCCTATTTTCTGCTGAGCGGGGCAGTCCGCGTGACGCGCAATGGAAAAACCCTGCAGCAGCTGGGCCCTGGAGCGATGTTCGGGATGGTGTCGGTGATCGATGAGGGAAGGCGTTCGGCAACCTGCATTGCCGAAGGGCCGGCGCACCTGCTTAGCCTTTCGAAACGGGACTTTGACAATCTGTTCTTGGCGGGCAACCGATTCGCCTTTCAGATGGTGGATCTGGTGTCTCGCCAGCTGGTGGCCCAACTACGATCCGCCAATCAGCTCGTTTCCGGCCTGGGTTCGACTATGCAAGAGCGGCAAGCGCAAGGCGATGCGCTCCCTGAGATGCTGCCGCTCGAATTGGAGATTGAGCTTTCGTAGGAAGACGGGCTCGAGTCGGTTAGAGGTGAAAGATGTCTATGAACATTCAGCTGGAGTGGACCCCAAATCCAAGCACGATCAAGTACGTCGTCGATCAGCAGCTGCTAGCTTCAGGAGCCGCCAATTTCACCAGCCCCGAGGCCGCGCAGGGAAAGTCCCCGCTTGCCGAAAAGCTGATGGAAATCGAAGGGGTTACGGGTGTGATGATCGGGACGAACTTCGTCACCATCACCAAAGGAGAAGTCGGCGACTGGGATGAGCTCAATGAGGCAGTCATGAGACTGCTGGATGAACACCTTTCTGCTGGAAGGCCAGTGGTGAGCGCGGAGCTGCGACCTGCTCAGAACGTGGGCGAAAGCGAGATCGAGCGCAAAATCCGCCAGATCCTCGAAGACGAAATCCGACCGGCGGTCATGAATGACGGAGGCGATATCACCCTGGACCATTTCGAGGACGGCATCGTGTACTTAAACATGCGTGGCTCCTGCAGCGGGTGTCCGTCTTCGGTGCTCACGCTCAAAATGGGGATCGAAAACAGGCTGCGGGAGGAGATTCCCGAAGTGAACGAAGTGGTACCCGTGTGAGGTGAGTCCTCCCCACAGTGTGGGTGCGAGTCAACGAAAGGGTCCCAACGGAGAAGCCAAGCTTCGATTTTCTCGAGAAATCCGGGTTGGCCGCCGACTTGCTTTACCAGGAGGAGTTCTGAGCGGGAGCCGGCCATCACCCGCTAGACCCAGGAAAGCCAATCGGCGGCGAAGCGACGGTACACCGGCGCCGCTCCTGCCGCCTTGATGGAAGGCTCCCCTCAGAACACTTTACCCACCACGTAGCCATGCGTCGAAGCGTCAAAGCGGCCCAAGTTCGCCGCGAGCTGCTGCCCCACCAGTCCTCGGAGCTGCTTCAGGAGCTCCATCTGTTGACCCGGAATGGCGACCTGAACGCCGATGCGCTGCGGAAGCTCAAGCAAGTCAACCACCTGGTTCAGCTCGTGCAACCCGCACTGGACGACATCTGGTCTCGGTTCGCCGAACCCGTGGTGGTCGATGCCGCGAGTGGGAACGCCTACTTTGGATTCGTTCTCTACGAGCTGTTCTATAAGCCCGCTCAAAAGGGACGGTTGTACTCAATCGAATCGCGCCCGGAATTGGCGGCGCGAGCCAGTGAGCGCGCGCAACGTCTCGGCTTCGACCGGATGGAATTTCAATCCGCGACCTTGGAGGGGGCAACCTACCCGCCGCGCATTCATCTGATGATCGCTTTACACGCTTGCGATACCGCGACCGACGACGCCCTTCTGGCGGCTGTCGCCCATCAATCGGATTACATCGCGGTGGTTCCGTGCTGTCAGGCGGAGGTTGCTCAGCAGCTCAAGAGGGCAGGCAAGTGCGATTCCGCACTGGCGGCGCTGTACCAACACCCGTGGCATCGGCGGGAGTTCGGCTCGCACCTTACCAACGTGATCCGGGTGCTCGCCCTCGAGAGCCTTGGCTACCAGGTGACGGTCACCGAGCTTACCGGCTGGGAGCATTCGCTCAAGAATGAGCTGATTCTCGCACGGCGCATTCATCGGGAGGACCCAGGCGCGCGTCAGCAGCTGAGCGCCTTACTCAGTGCAACAGGCGTCAATCCCAAGCTGACGCGCAAGCTTCAGCTAGGGAACTAGCCCGGCCCCGGAGGCGCTCAAACCTACTACCCCAGATCCGGTCAATCGAGGTATGCCTCCGGCATGTCCAGCGAAAAAGCCATCCAGCGGTTCTTGCAGCAAAAGAGTACCTACCTCGAAGACCTCAAAAAGTTGGTCCGGATCCCCAGCGTTTCGTTCGCGGGATTCGATCCCAAGCAAGTTCGCGCCAGCGCCGAGGCGACCGCGCGATTGCTCAAGGAACGAGGATTCGAAAATGTCCAGTTGCTCGAGGTGGGCGACGCTCACCCGTACGTCTATGGAGAAGTGCTCAAGGCGCCGGGAAAGCCGACCGTGCTGCTCTACGCCCATCACGACGTGCAGCCAGCCGGCGATGTGGAGGCGTGGAAGTCGAACCCGTTTGAGCCGACTGAGCGGAATGGCCGTCTCTATGGTCGCGGTGCAGCGGACGACAAAGCCGGGATCGTCGTGCATAGCTCCGCGGTGGACTCGTACCTACGAGGGCCTGGCGCTCTACCTTTGAACGTGAAGGTGGTGATTGAGGGAGAAGAGGAGATCGGGTCCGGCCACCTGGCGGAGTTTCTGAAGAAGAACCGGAAGCTCCTCGATGCCGACGCGATGGTGCTCACCGATACCGGCAACTTCGAGACCGGGCTTCCCTCGATAACCACCGCGCTCCGAGGCCTGGTTACGGTCGATGTGGAAGTGCGCGCGCTCAAGCAGTCGGTTCACTCCGGGATGTGGGGCGGTCCGGTACCGGACCCGGTGATGGCCTTGTGCCGGATGCTGGCAACGCTCACCAACCCTGACGGCTCCGTGGCGATCCCGGGGATTCAGGAAAAGGTGAAGCCGCTCAGCGAGGCGGAGAAGAAAAGCATCCGCGCGCTTCCGGGCGACGAGGCCCACTTCCGAAACCAGGCGGGAATGCTCCCGGGCGTTGAGCTGCTGGGCGGGGGACGACATCCTTGGGAGACAAACTGGCGTCAGCCTTCGATTGCGATCAACGCAATTCAGGCCAGCAGCCGTAAGGACGCCCGAAACATCATCAGCGACTCTGCCTGGGCGCGCGTCGGCGTTCGGATTGTGCCTAACCTCGATCCGAATGACGTCCAGCGGAGACTGGTTGATGCGCTGAAGAAGGCGGTCCCCTGGGGACTTCAGGTCGAGATCAAGGCAGAACAAGCAGTGGGCCCGTGGTACACGGATTCCGCACACCCTGCTTTTCAGGCGGCATTCCGCGCGCTGCGCAAAGGCTACGGGCAGGAACCGATCACGATGGGGTGCGGTGGCTCAATCCCCTTCGTTGAGCCATTTGCTCGAGAGCTCGGCGGCGTGCCCGCGCTCCTGATCGGAGTCGAAGACCCGTACACCAATGCCCATTCGGAAAACGAAAGTTTGCATCTGGGCGATTTCGAAAAAGCGGTGAAGAGCGCCATCTACATCTACGAAGAGCTCGCGAACGAGCTCAGTGGCTCCAAGGCGAAACGATCAACTTGATCGCGAGCCGACCGGACGCCCTGCCGGGCTCACAATCCGGACCTCGGAGCGTTGGCTGAGCGCAAGTCCATCTCCTCGTGCGTCGGCTTCGGTCAAGACGATCACGTCCCCGCGCTGAAGGCGAAAGAAGGCTGCGTTCTGCTCGGTGCGATGCTTTTCTTGTAGCGCGAGGCCGATTCGACCCTCGGGTCCGCAGCCCATGTAGCGAAGGCGACCCTTGCCCTGCAGCGGTTCGGAAACGATTCGAAAGGCGCGACCCTGAGGAGGCTCGTTCCAGGTCGAGTTTGGCGATGCCATGAGCAAGTAGCTCATTTTGAGCGACTCTTTTCGCAGCCCCGCGGCAGCGGCGATCATTTCGACCAACGGCGGTCTCTGCCAGCTCCGCTCCGCATGGCACCAGTCGCTCTCCTTGATCAGGGCGGGGCAATTTCCCCGGTACAAGCAGGGGGCTCGAACGACTCGACCGCGCTGAACCAGCAAATCCCGAACCCGCAACAGATTGCGTGACGTGTCTCGGAGCGCCGGCTCAAGAATCAGTAGGCTGCCGCCCTCCTTGAGTAGGCCCATCCATGAATCCATCATTGCGGCGCGTCGTTCCGGTGCGTCGAGACGGCTCGCGTACAGCTCGTTGAGGCCATGGCCGATGGAGATCAGGTCGAACGGACCGCCGACATCGCTCTGGCCAGGCTTGGCACCGGCGAGGTCCACTTGCCGAATGCGCAAGGCTTCGCCGGCTTCGGCAGCCAGCTCCCTGGCCGCCGCGAGGGCTGTGGCGCTTCGGTCCGCAACCGTGACCTCGCGAACCCCCGCGTCCAGGGCTGCAAACGCCAACGGGGCTGGACCGCTTGCGAGGTCCAAGGCCGCGCCGGAAAGGTGTGGGAGCTCACCCAGCACCTGCCTCGCTTGCGCGTACGAAACTGGCCAGAAGAAGAGCAGATACGCTCCCAGCAGGGCAGGCTCGTCCATGTAGCAGCTGCCCGCTAGCGACCGCTCCCGGGTTAACCCCTGCGAAAGTTGCTGGACGGCCCGCGCCACTTCTCGGAGCTCTGCCGGGGCGAGGCGATCCGGCGGGCCGGCGGGCGACCGTCGGGCGCGGCGCCATGCGGCGAGAAGGCGCGGCATCCACCGACTCAAATCTGCTTCGTAGCTGCCCACCGGACTAACAGTACGCCGTCAGGACCTGGGTTTCACGCGGCTAAACTTCTCGATTGACTCAACGTAAGAAGGCCAGTAGCTCAGCTCGCTGCTTCCCGCGCGGAGCTCCGATGGCCGACAATGACGCGGTTGCCGCTCACAAGCCTTACGTCCCTGATGACACGACGATGCCGGAGTTCACGCCGAAGGCCATTCTGGTCGGCGTTTTCTTTGGTCTAATCTTCGGCGCCTCGACGGTCTATCTGGCCCTCAAGGCAGGCCTCACTGTTTCAGCGTCGATTCCGATCGCAGTGCTGTCGATCTCCGTCCTCAAGCGGCTCGGCGGTTCGACGATCCTCGAGAACAACATCGTTCAGACGATCGGGTCGGCAGGAGAAAGCGTCGCGGCGGGAGTGGTCTTCACGCTGCCTGGCTTTCTCTTTCTGGCAACCGATCCGATCACGCACAACAGCGTAGGGGCCCCGTACTTCAGCTACACCACCATCTTCACGCTGGCGTTGCTGGGCGGAATGATCGGCGTTCTGATGATGGTGCCGCTGCGGCGAGCGCTGATCGTCAAGGAGCACGGGAATCTTCCCTATCCCGAAGGCGCTGCATGCGCCCAGGTGCTGATTGCCGGAGAGCGCGGCGGAACGATGGCTCGCACCGCCTACCAAGGACTTGGATTTGCGTTCCTCTATGCCCTTCTCCAAAAGGTTTTCCATTTCATCGCCGAGACGCCCACTTATGTGACGCGCGCCACCAGCCGGGTTTTTCCAGCCGCCACGGTAAACGCGGACGTAACTCCCGAGTACATGGGTGTCGGCTACATCATTGGTCCTCGGATCGCCGGAGTGCTGGTATCCGGCGGTATTCTTGCCTGGCTGGGGTTCATCCCGCTGATCGCATCCCTGGTGCCGGCTGATGTCATCGCCCTGCAGTTGCAGAAGCTGGGTTACCTCGTGGATCTGGCGCGACCCGGCAAATATGGCTGGGACCCGGTCACCCACACATTCAGCGAGTTGAACCGGGCGATTTACTTCGCCTACGTGCGTCAGATTGGCGCTGGCGCCGTCGCGGCAGGTGGATTCATCACTCTGCTGAAGACGCTGCCAACCATTGTCTCCAGCTTCAAAGAGAGCGTCGCCTCGCTGCGCGGGGGAACTGACGCCGGGCCGGTTTCGCGCACCAATCGAGATCTTTCCTTGACGGTGGTGGTCGGCGGCAGCGTGATTCTCGTTTTCATCATGGCCCTGTTGCCGTTCATTCCCGGCACCTTCGGCGGCCGCCTGCTTTTGGGCGTTCTGATCATCGTCTTCGGCTTCTTCTTCGTTACCGTCTCTTCGCGCATCGTCGGAATTATCGGCAGCAGCTCCAATCCCATCTCCGGGATGACGATCGCGACCCTGATGACCACCTGCCTGCTGTTCGTGGCGATTGGTTGGACCGCGGACTTCTACCAGCCGATGGCCCTTTGCGTGGGAGGGATGGTCTGCATTGCTGCCGCCAACGCTGGCGCTACCAGCCAAGATCTCAAGACGGGTTTTCTGGTTGGGGCCACTCCGAAGTACCAGCAGATTGGACTGATTATCGGAGCTGCCGCCGCGGCCGCGGTGATTGGTTTAACGATCAAGGTACTGGACAATCCGATCGTCGACCCCACCACCGGCATCATCCAGCACGCGATCGGAGAGAAGTATCCGGCGCCTCAGGGTACGTTGATGGCAACGCTGATCCGAGGCCTGTTGGCTCACAACTTGGATTGGCAATTCGTGCTGGTGGGTGTCTTTCTCGCAATCACGATCGAGCTGTGCGGGGCTTCCACGCTCTCCTTCGCGGTAGGCGCTTATCTGCCATTGTCTACCACCTTGCCGATCTTCGTTGGCGGCTTCATCAAAGGGATCGTCGATCGCCAAAGTGGAAGGTCGGCCGCAGGGCACGGAGAGGATCTGGGCGCCGGTAGTCTGTTCGCGACGGGTCTGGTCGCGGGAGGAACGCTCGCCGGGGTTCTGGTCGCCTTGCTCTCGGTCAATGACTCGATGCTGAGGGCGCTCGAGAAAGTAGACCTCAGCTCGCCCTTGAGGTCGGTTCTGGGAACAGGCGGTTATCAGCTGCTCGGCGTGGCGCTTTTCGCCGTGATGGGCGTGTCGCTCTACCGGGTAGCGCAGCGCAAGCTTTAGCGATTCGACAACCCTTCGCATCGGCGCGCAGTTCGGGTTAATGCTGCTCCGATGATTTCGGCGCGGCAGCTACGCAAACACTACCAGGTCCACAAGCGCCCGCCGGGGCTGAGGGCGGCCCTGCGGTCGCTCTTCCACCGGACCTACACCACCGTCAAAGCCGTCGACGGAATCTCCTTCGAAATTTCCGCCGGTGAGCGGGTTGGCTTCCTGGGACCGAACGGGGCGGGAAAGACCACCACCCTGAAGGTGCTCTCCGGATTGCTCCATCCTAGCTCAGGAGAGGTGCAAGTCGACGGACACATTCCGAAGAAACGGGAAGATGCCTTTCTCAAGAAGATCATGTTGGTAACCGGGCAGAAGCAGCAGCTGCTGTGGGACCTTCCGCCCGCCGAGACCTTCGAAATGAACCGGGCGATCTACGATGTGCCGATCGCCCAGTACCGGGAAACGGTCTCCGAGCTGACCGAGTTGTTGGACCTTTCCGATTTGCTTGGCAAGCCAACCCGCCAGCTTTCGCTCGGAGAGCGAATGAAGTGCGAGTTGGCTGCGGCGTTGATCCACCGGCCCAAGGTCTTGTTCCTCGATGAGCCGACGATTGGCTTGGACGTGTCGATGCAAGCCGTGATCCGCGCATTCATCAAACGATACAACGAGAGGTTCGGCGCCACGTTGATGTTGACCAGCCACTATATGGACGACGTCGCGGCACTGACCCCGAGAGTGATTGTGATCGACAAAGGGCAGTTGTCCTACGACGGCGGGCTCGACGATTTGGTGCGCCGGGTGCGCCCGGAGAAGAGGGTTGCGCTCACCTTCCAGAGCAAGGTCGAGCGCTCCACGCTCGAACGTTTGGGCAAGGTCGTCTCGGTTGATTCGGTCGCGGCCGTGCTTCAGATTCATCAGGACGCGGTGAACTCCACCGTCACCTGGGCGCTCGCGAATCTGCCGATCAAGGACCTCACCGTCGAAAATCCGCCGCTGGAGGAAGTGATGAGCGAGCTTTTCTCCCGCAGCCGGGCGGCCCACGAGCAAGAAGCGGCTCAACGAGGAGCCGCATGAGCGTGCGGAACACGATCCGGGCGCTGCCCGCGCTTTTTCGGGTGGGCGTGTTCGAGGCGGTCGCTTACCGAGCCGAGTTCCTGGTCTGGGTGCTGTCGACCACCATGCCGCTGATCATGCTCGCGCTTTGGTCGGCGGTGGCCAGCGAAGCTCCAGTCGGGCGCTACGGTCAACCAGAATTCGTGGCGTACTTCTTGGCCACCTTCATTGTTCGCCAGCTCACCGGAGCGTGGGTTGCCTACGAGATGAACTTCGAAATTCGCCAGGGTGCTTTGGCGATGCGCCTTCTGCGGCCGGTCCATCCGCTTTGGACCTATGCGGTCGAGAACCTGGCGGCGCTTCCAATGCGGCTGGTGGTTGCGCTTCCCGTCGCAATCGCTTTGCTGGTGTTCAGCGGAGCGTCGCGGCTGTCGCACCATCCGGTGATCTGGCTGATCTGGTGCGCGGCAATGCTCGGCGGCTGGTTGATTACCTTTCTTGCCAATCTGGTGATTGGATGCCTCGCCTTTTACATGGAGAGCAGCCTGAAGCTGATGGATGTTTGGCTCGCGATCTTCTTTGTCTTCAGCGGCTATCTGTATCCACTGGAGCTCTTTCCACCGATCCTGAGAGCGGTCGCTGACTGGCTCCCATTTCGGTACCAGATTGGATTTCCGGTCGAGTTGATGACCGGAGCCCACACCCCTGCACAGGCTTTGCTGATGCTGTTGCGGCAATGGCTGTTCGTCGCGCTGATGCTGGGGATCGTCACGCTGGTGTGGCGCCGCGGCCTGAAACGATTTGCGGCGTACGGAGGATAATCGTGTTCCGCTACTTGCGGCTTCTCGGGGTGCAACTACGGGCATCGGCGCTCCTGTCCCTTCAGTACCGCTACGAGTTCTTCGTCGATGGGCCGATCGAGTTCTTCTGGGCGATTACGATGATCATTCCTCTGATGATTGTCTTTCAGGGACGGACCTCGGTGGCGGGGTGGACGCTCGGCGAGGCGTTGGTGGTCAGCGGCTGGTTCGTCCTGTTGCAAGGCATCCTTGAAGGCGCGATCAACCCGAGCCTGACCAGCGTCGTGGAGCACATCCGCAAAGGAACGCTCGACTTCATTCTGCTCAAGCCGGCGGATGCACAATTTCTGGTCTCCACCGCGAAGTTCGAGCCCTGGCGAGCGATGAACATCCTCACCGGGATCGGGGTGTTCATCTATGCCTTCCACCTGCTCGGGCGTCCGCCATCGGTCCTCGGCCTTCTGTCGTCCATCCTGCTGCTGGCAACTTCGAGCCTGCTGCTCTACTCGCTTTGGATCCTCACCGTGAGCGCGGCGTTCTACGTGGTGAAGGTGGACAATTTGACTTACTTTTTTAGCTCGATTTTCGACGCCGCTCGCTGGCCCTCCTCGGTGTTCCGCGGCGTGCTCAGCTTCATCTTTACCTTCGTAATTCCGCTTGCTTTGATGACTACCTATCCGGCGCAAGCGATGTTGGGGAAGTTGTCGGCCGCCACCCTGCTATCGGCAGTCATCGGCTCGCTGTTGTTCGCTTTGCTGGCCCGTTTGATTTGGCTGCAATCGATCAGCAAGTACACCTCCGCGAGCAGCTGATCGAGTCCAGCCGCGTCGCTTGATCTTCAAAGGGCGAGCGCCTATTTCGTGGAGGTCATGGGCCGTCTGATCGCGCTGGGAGTAATCTTCGCCGTGGGATGCGCCCGGAGTCTTCCCACACGCCAATCCGAAATCCGGCCGCTACGTCAAACCGGGACGGCAGGAGCCACGTCCGCGATCCAGACCATCTTCATCATTCTGATGGAGAACCGAGACTGGGCAGAGATTGTCGGCAGCGAATCAGCTCCCTACACCAATGGTACGTTGCTGCCGCAGGCCTCGTACACCGATCAGTATTCTAACCCCCCGAACATTCATCCGAGCTTGCCCAATTATCTTTGGTTGGAAGCAGGCGATAACTTCGGAGTTTCAAATGACGACAACCCCGAGGTTAACCATCAAGCCACCCCGGATCACCTGGTGAGTTATCTCGAGGCAGTTGGCGTCTCCTGGAAAACCTATCAAGAGGGGATCACCGGAAACGATTGCCCATTGGTCGACAGCGGACTTTACGCTCCCAAGCACAACCCCTTCGTCTATTTCGACGACACGACTGATGGTTTGGATTCACAGTCTCGTCACTGCATCACGTCGGTACGTCCGTATGACGAGCTGGCTGGGGATCTCGCCTCGGGCAATATTGCCCAATACGTGTTCATCACCCCGGACAATTGCCACGACATGCACGACTTGTTGGGATGCGAAACTCCCGACCCGATCCTCAATGGCGACTTGTGGCTCTCGCGGGAGGTACCGAACATCCTTGCCTCCGATGCGTACAACAACAACGGAGCACTGTTCATCACTTGGGACGAGGGGACGGGGTTGAGCGACGGACCGATTGGAATGATCGTCCTCTCGCCGCTGGCGGTCGGCGGCGGTTACCACAATGCGGTTTACTACACCCACAGCTCCTTTTTACGGACGGCGGAGGAAGTGTTCAACGTCGGCCCGCTGCTTGGAGACGCAGCGAATGCGAACAGCTTGAGCGATTTGTTCGCCACCTACCCTTAGACCTGTTGTTGCTTCCAGCGGCCGCGACGAAACACCAATCCACCCAACAGGGCGAGGGTGGAGAAGGCGATCGTAATCGACACGAACACGCCCCGCGGGCCGAGCCCCAACCGGATCGACAACAGATAGGCCATCGGGATTTCCCAGAGCCAAAAGCAGGTCAGGTTGAGCAGCGTGGGGGTTAGCGTGTCGCCGGCTCCATTGAACGCCTGAGAAAACACCAACCCGTACGCGTAGAATAAGAAACCGCAGCTTACGATGCGAAGGCAGTCAACCGCGAACGGCGTCACCAGCGGGTCTGAGGTGAACAGGCGAATCAATCCTGGCGCGAAGAGGACGAACAGCAGCCCGACCCCGCCGAGAAAGCACATGTTGTAAAAACCCGCCAGCCACACCGAACGCTCCGCTCGGTCAGGCCGACGCGCGCCCAGGTTTTGGCCGACCAGGGTAGCCGCGGCGTTGCTCATTCCCCACGAGGGGAGCAGGGCAAAGAGAATGATCCGAACCCCGATCGTGTACCCGGCGAGCGCATTGCTGCCGAACCTGGAAAGAATCCGCACCAATCCAAGCCAGCTGGCGGTGCCGATCGCGACTTGAAGGATCCCGTTGGCAGAAAGGCGCAGCAACCGGAGCATCACGATCGGATGAAGTTGAAGGTGCTCGCGCCGCACCACGATCCGGCTGCGGCCGCGAGCAAGCACCACCAGCTGATAAATCACGCCCACGCTGCGGCCGGTGGTGGTGGCCACCGCGGCGCCGGTTACACCCAGGGCCGGAAACGGGCCCAAGCCGAAAATCAGGCAAGGGTCGAGAACGAGGTTGATCAGGTTCGCCAACCACAGCACCCGCATCGCAATTGCCGCGTCTCCGGCGCCGCGGAAAATCGCATTGATCAGGAAAAGCTGGAGAATCACGAAGCTGCTGCCCAACATCACGGACGTGTATCGGTGTCCGCTGGCCACCAACTCGGTCGACGCGCCCATCAATTGGAGAAGCTTCGGCGCGAGCACGGTTCCGGTCGCTCCCACCACCAGCCCGACCATCACTCCAACGCCAATCGCCTGAACCGCGCTCACCGCAGCTTGGTCCGGATTCCGTTCTCCGATCCGACGCGCCACCATCGCGGCCGCGGACATCGATAGCCCCAGCGAAATTGCATAAACAATCGCTAACATCGACTCGGTGATGCCAACCGTCGCGACCGCGTCGGCTCCGAGTCTCGACACCCAGAACACGTCGACGATTGCAAATACCGATTCCATCAGCATTTCGAGAATCATCGGGACTGCGAGCAAAAGAATGGCCCGGCCCAGCGAACCCTCGGTGAAGTCTTGCCTTGAACCTCCGATCGCTTCCCGGACGGAATCCCAGAAACTCGGAGTGCGGCGAAGCTCGGCAGATGAGGTCGGTTCGGACATCGGGGGAGCCGGCTTTTTGCATTGATGCAAACCAAACACCAGCCCCTCCCTTTCAAAAACCTCGAGACGACCGCACGACTTCTGGTAGGTTTTCGCGCTGCAGCGCCAACGAGGAGGAGGACTCGTGCACGTCCACGCGATGAGGGTGAGGTCTGTCTGCGTTTCGCTTGCGATCTTCGCACTCCCGGCGAGTGCGCAACAGAAGACCGAGTTCGTCGAAGGAAACGAGGTCGTGGCGAACGAGGTGTTGGTAAAGTCACGAGTCAGCGCCAACGGCCCTGCTTTCGTCCAGGCGCTCCAGGCTCACCAGATCGACAATGTCCAAACCGTGGGGGTCAACGGTTGGCGTTTGCTGCACTCCAGCGGATCCTCGGCGGCCGCCCTGCTGAGGGCTTTCAGCGCCAGCTCCGCCGTTGAGCTTGCCGAGCCGAACTACCTGGTCCACGCCAACCTAATTCCCAATGATCCCTATTGGCCGAACCTATACGGAATGCGGATCATCAGCGGACCCGACGCTTGGGATCTGTCGACCGGTTCCAGCGCCAACGTCGTGGCGGTTATCGATACCGGCTTCTCGTACAATCATCCGGATCTTGCCGACAACCTCTGGAGTGCACCGACTGACTTTTCGGTTGTCGTTGGGGGCGTAACGCTCAACTGCCCGGCCGGGACCCATGGCTACAACGCGATTCTCGGCACCTGCAACCCGCTCGATGACAATGGTCATGGCACCCATACCTCTGGAACGGTGGGTGCGGTTGGAAACAACGGCATCGGCGTGGTGGGGGTGAACTGGACGGCAAGCGTAATGTCCGCAAAGTTCCTGAATGCTGGAGGAAGCGGGACCACCGCCGACGCAATCAAGGCGATTGAGTTCACCATCCAGGTAAAGGCCTACTTCGGCGCGGATGCCAACGTCCGGGTGCTCTCCAACAGCTGGGGCGGAGGTGGATATTCAAGCGCTTTGCGGGATGAGATTGCCAGCGCCCGAGACAACGACATGCTGTTCGTGGCCGCTGCCGGAAACAACAGCCGCGACAATGATCAGGTTCCGACTTACCCGGCCAGCTACGATGTGGAGAACATCATTGCCGTCCTGTCAACGACTGCAACCGATGCCCGCTCGGGCTTCTCCAACTGGGGCGCGAACAGCGTTCATCTCGGCGCGCCGGGAAGCGGCATCCTTTCTACCTGGTTAACCGGCTACGCGAGTGCGAGCGGAACCTCAATGGCGACTCCACACGTCGCCGGGGCGGCGGCTTTGGTGCTTTCTTATTGCGGTATGGACACCCCCACTCTCAAGCAGGTTCTGCTCAACAATGTCGATCCGGTCGCGGCGCTCAATGGGATCACCATTACCGGCGGCCGGCTGAATGTGTTTGCGGCGATGCTGGATCCCTCGTGCGTTCCGGTTCAGTAATCCAGGAAAGCTGGCGTCAGGGCGCGAAGGGGTCGGCGATCGGCTCCGTGCAGGCCAAGTCCGCCAGCGCGTGAAGCAGGATTCGGGTGCCAAGGTGAAGGTCGGCGACCGAAACATGCTCGTCGACGTCGTGACCAGGATACGGTTTTCCAGGTAGCCACATCCCAAAGGCGATCGCGCGTGGGAGTCGCTTCGCGTAAGTGCCCCCGCCCGAAATCGCCGGTCGTTCCGAGCGCCCCATCGCTTGCCGGTAGTCCTCGAGTAACCGCTTCACTAGCTTGCTTTCCGGATTGAATGCCAACGGCTCATCCTGAAAGTAGCCTCCAGGCGAGAGCGCAGCCCCGGTGCGCCGATTGAAATCAGCAACGATGCGTTCCAGGTACTGATGACTCTCTTTCGCAGTCATCGGCGGAGTGCGCCGCAGGTTGACTAACAGGACCAGCTGGTTTTCCGAGGAACCGTCTTGCGAAAACGGGTTCCCACGCCGGACCTGCGCGACGTTTACTGCGTAACGTCCCCAGATTGGATCGCTGAGCGTCAGTCCCAACCCGGTGCCGTAGATGTCCGCACCTGCCAGTCGAGCAAAGGCCAACAGATCTGAGGCGCCGCCGGGAGGAAGCTCGCCCTCAACGATCCGGGCAAGATGGACCAGGGCGTTGCGACCGCCCTCGATGTTGACGCCCGAATGCGCCGCGCGGCCGTAGGCCCGCAAGGTCAAGCGATCATCTACGACGGTACATTCTGTCCGCAGTCCTTCCGGTGCAGCCTTGACGCACAGGCGATTGTGGATCGCCCCCCACTCAGCGCGCCCGCGTCGCCATCGAAGGACCAGGATCGCGCGATCCGGAACGATGCTTGGACCAATTCCAGCCTCGAGCGAGGCCACCGCAAGCGGATAGGCTTCCGCCCCAGCGCGCTCTTGCGTCGAGCCGTCCTGGTTCACCGGAACAGCAACCGTCAAGCCGTCCCAAGCCTTTTCACCGACCACCACTGGAAATGCGGAATCCAAAACCAGGCTCAAATCCGGAGCGGAGTGATCCCGCAGATAATCGCGCATGTCCTGTGAGCCACTCTCTTCATCGCTTCCCACCAACAGGCGCACGGTGTGGGTTCTCGGCAAACCAGTCACCTGAAGAGCTCGCATCGCGAGCAGGGCTTGAATCAGGGGACCCTTGTCGTCGGCGGTGCCTCGGCCAAGGATCTCTCCATTGCGTTCGACGCCCGCGAACGGTGGCAGCGACCAGGCCTGTGGATCGACCGGCTGGACGTCGCCGTGCACGACCAGGCCAAGAACCGGCGCGCCGGGCGGGCCAGGCAATTCGATCTCCACGACCATCCGGGCATCCCGGACGACGAAGCCGTAACTCTGCGCAACGTTTGTCAGCCACGCCTTCTGGTCGACGTGCGCCTGCGCATTTCCGGCAACCGTGGGAAAACGTATCGCTTGCGTGAGCAGCCGAACGAGCTGTTTCGCTTCGTTCTCCTCGTATTCCTTCAACAGCAAGGAGGCGCGGTCCTGCGTTGTGGGAACCCGGTGCGTGCAAGCGCAGAGCGCGAAGCTTGTCGCGAGGAACACCCACAACCTAGCTCGCAATGCAGCGGTTAAGGCGAGTAGCAACGTCGGCTGAGCCATTGGATGCTGACCTCTACCCAAGACTCGACCGGCGCGGCAACCCCGGCCAGGGCAAAATCTTGAGCAAATGCGTTTGCTTGGCGTTAGGCGATGGCTTCGAGAAGATTGACGCCTCGATGCACCCGAGCTGACGTTGTCAGCAACGTTGGTGCGGGATAAAGCAGCGGAAATGTTGAAGATTGCCCTCCCCAATAAGGGTCGCCTCGCCGAGGACATTCGCGCATTGTTCGGCGAAGCGGGACTTCCGGTGAACGCCGTAAATGAACGCTCCCTGTCCGCTTCATTGGGCGGTGAGTTCGAAGCGATTTTCGTCCGGGCCCAGGACATTCCGGAGTTCGTCGCGGACAACGCAGCTGAAGCGGGCATCACCGGCTGGGACCTCGCGTCCGAATCCGGTCGCTCATTGGAGATGCTGCTCGATCTGGAGTTCGGTCGATGCCGGTTGGTGCTTGCCGCCCGCGAAGAGAGCGGAGTTCGGGCACTCGACCAAATCCAAGGCGTTCCGAGAGTCGCGACCTGCTTTCCGAAGCTAACCAAGAGATTCTTCAATGACGCCAAGCGACAAGTCGAAATTGTACCGGTGTCAGGGGCCGCGGAAATTGCGCCGCGCCTCGGTATCGCCGAGTTGGTGGTCGATCTGACCTCAACGGGTTCTACGCTTCGGGTCAATGGATTGGTCGAGATCGCCACGCTGCTCGAGTCGAGTGCTCGACTGATCAGCCGGTCCGGTACCCAACTTCGGCGAGAGCTTCGAGAGTTGGTGGACGCACTCGCCTCCGTACTGCGGGCGCGTGGTCGGCGTTATCTGATGGCCAACGTGCCGCGTCAGTCGCTTGACGAGGTCCGCAAGGTGTTGCCTGGACTGAATGGACCCACTGTGGTCGACGTTCTCGACGGCGGACGCTTTGTTGCCGTACACGCGGTCGTGGATTCGAGCTCAATCTATCGCACGATCGCGGCGCTCAAATCTCTCGGAGCGGAAGGAATCCTGGTCACCAAGATCGAGAGGCTGATGCCGTGAAAAACGGTGTCCTACGCTGGGTCGGCCCACTCTCAAAATTGCCTGACCCAGAGCGCCGCGCGCTTCTTGATCGACGGGGAACGGAGGATTTCGAGCTGCGTCGTCGCGTGACGGACATTTTGGAACGGGTCCAGCGCGAAGGAGACGTCGCCTTGGTGGCTCTTGCGGCCGAGCTGGACAAGGTCCAGCTGAGCTCCCTTGAGATTCCGCGTGAGTTATGGCGATCCGCCTTGCGGTCCCTCTCCCCCAGCGAGCTTCGGGCGCTGAAGCATGCTCGGGACAACATTGAGCGCGCCCATCGGGCTTTTCGTCCTACCAGCGCAGAGGTGCAAACAGAACCGGGGGTTCGTGTCGGTCGAAGGCCGGATCCGCTCAGCCGAGTGGGGATTTATGCCCCCGGCGGACGGGCCGCATATCCGAGCAGCCTGCTGATGGGGGTGGTGCCGGCGCGCGTTGCAGGCGTGCGAGAGGTGGTCCTGTGCTCGCCGCCCAGTCCTTCTGGCCTGCCCTCGGGACTGGTGCTCGCCGCAGCCGAGATCTCGGGAGTCGACCGCGTTTTCGCGATCGGCGGCGCGGGAGCGATCGCTGCGATGGCCTTCGGTACCCAGACCGTGCCGCGCGTAGATCGAATCATTGGTCCTGGAAACGCCTATGTCGTGGAAGCCAAGCTACAGGTCTCCAGATGGGTTGGAATCGACAGCCCCGCCGGTCCGAGCGAGATTTTGGTGATCGCCGACTCCGAAGCGGAACCAGCCGCCATCGCCCGCGAGCTGTTGGCGCAGGCTGAGCACGATCCGCAGGCTTGCGTCGTGGCACTTGCGATCGGCCAAACGCTCGCAACGCAAATCGTCGATCAGGTGGAGGGCCTGCTCGCCAATGCAGAGCGGAGCAAGCTGATCTCACAAGCCTTGAGCGGGCGTTCTGCCGTTCTCACGGTCGCCTCTCTTCAGGAGGCGATCGAATTTTCGAACCAGTTTGCCCCCGAGCATTTGATGCTCGCAGTGCGTGAGCCGGAAACCGCTTTGGAATCCGTTAGGAATGCCGGAACGGTTTTCCTGGGAGTGAGCTCATCCGTAGCGTTCGGGGATTATCTGACCGGCTCCAACCACGTCTTGCCCACCGGCGGGCTCGCGCGCACCCATTCTGGACTATCCACCAGCGATTTCATTCGATGGACCAGCTATCAGCAGGTGAGTCCGGAAGCCGCGGACCGCCTCGCGCCAGATGTCGAGGTTTTGGCCGAAGCCGAGGGCTTGTTCGCGCACGCAGCGGCGGCACGCGCTTGGAGAAGAGCGCGATGACTTCGCTCGAGCTTGCGCGCGCGGCCTATCGGGAGATCAGCCTTTATGCCCCGGACCGGACTCCGTGCGCGATTGACCTCAGCGACAATACCAACCTGTTTGGGATTCCACCGTCGGCTCGAAGGGAATTGCAAGAGGTGGTTACTTCCGCGGTTACCCGGTATCCACCCCTGTACTCCAGTGCGCTGAAGGCCGAGTTGGGCAAGTACATCGGGGTTGCGGAGACGGAAGTGACCACCGGATGTGGCTCCGACGACGTTCTGGATTCGGCGATTCGCGCCTTCGCGGAGCCAGGAGACAAACTCGCGTTTCCGGATCCGACGTTCGCGATGGTTCCGATTTTCGCCAAGATGAACGGACTGCAGCCGTGCCCGATCCCGCTCCGCTCGAACTGGGACATTGACGCGGGCGCCCTGCTGGCCACTGGGGCGCGCGTCTTCTACATCTGTTCGCCAAACAATCCCACATCGACCCTGGCGTCACGCCATCAGTTGGAGAAGCTGATCGGCGGTGCGCGAGGGGTGGTGATCCTCGACGAGGCATATAGTGAATACGCGCCTGAAAGCTGGGCTTCCAAGGCTCCATCGCACTCCACGCTGCTCGTGGTTCGCACCCTCTCGAAAGCATTTGGCCTTGCCGGTTTAAGGGTTGGGTACGCCATCGGTTCGCCGCCGCTGGTGATGGAGGTGGAGAAATCGCGCGGGCCTTACAAGGTGAACGCGCTCGCGGAGCGCGCGGCATTGGCCGCCCTACGTCAGGGTCGCGATTGGGTGCAGCAGGGAATCGACACCGTGCTGGAAAATCGCAGCCGATTCGAGAGGGAGTTGCGGTTGCTGCGCTTGTCGCCGCTGCCGTCGTCGGCCAATTTCGTTCTCTTTCCGGTTGCCGACGCCGTAGCGCTGACCAAGAACCTGCGAGGGCTAGGCGTGGCAGTGCGCCCGTTCACCAACCTGCCGCAGATCGGCGACGCCTTGAGAATTTCGATTGGACCGTGGGAAATGATGGAAGCAGCGCTTTCGGCTCTGCGAGAGGCGATCGCGTGAAGGTGACCCTGTTTGACTATGGAGCAGGAAATCTTCATTCCCTGGCCAAGGCGCTGGGGGGACCGGGAGCGACGGTGGTGATTGAGGCGGATCCGGTGCGCGCCACCCAAACGGACGTGCTGGTCCTGCCGGGCGTGGGTGCGTTCGCGGCGGCCGCGCAGCGGCTTGCGCCAGGACGAAAAGCAATCCGCGACGCCCTCGAGAGCGGGCTCCCTTGCCTGGGCATCTGCCTTGGTATGCAGCTTTTTTTTGAGGCCAGCGAAGAGGGGCCGGGCGAAGGCTTGGGAATCCTCGAGGGCCCGGTCACTAAGTTGAAAGCGCGCAGGGTGCCGCAGATGGGATGGAATCGAGTGGATCCGCATCCCGCACCCCTGCCGCCGATTGCCTACTACGCCAACAGCTACGTTTGCCGTCCCGAGGACCCGGACTGCATTACCGCCTGGAGCATCCACGAAGACGACCGGTTTGCCGCGGCGGTTCGGTACAAGAATGTCGTTGGAGTGCAGTTCCACCCAGAGAAGAGCTCGGCGGCCGGGGTTCAATTTCTCCGCACATTCGTGAGCCGGTTTTCCGAATGATCGCGATTCCAGCCGTGGATTTGCGCGAGGGCGCCTGCGTGCAGCTCGTTGGCGGCTCATTCGAGGCTGAAAGAATTCGCATTTCCGATCCCGTGCAGGTTGCCGCCAACTGGGCGGAGACGGGCTTTGAACGGCTGCATCTTGTCGATCTCGACGCGGCGACTGGCCGGGGCTCGAACAGAGGAGTGGTCCATCGGATTCTTCGCGAGTTTCCCGGCTCGGTTCAGGTAGGAGGCGGGGTTCGCACCGAAGAGGATGTGAAGCGCTTGTTGGATGAGGGCGCCCGCTTCGTGATCGTAGGCACCCGGGCAATTCAAGATCCTGCCTGGCTCGCTGAGTCCGCGTCCCGCCATCCAGGGAAGCTGATTGTCGCCGCGGATGTGAGGGAACGGCACGTTGTCACCCACGGCTGGCAACAGACCGCGGATGATGACCTGCAAGAGGTTGTCCGCCGGCTGAACCCACTCCCCTTGGCGGGCATTCTGGTAACTGCAGTGCATCGGGAAGGGCAGCTCCGCGGAACGGACCTGCCCTTGATCGAGGAGGTCGCCGCGGCGTCGCACGTCCCCATCTATGCTTCCGGAGGCATTTCCAGCCTGGAAGACCTTCGGCGTCTGGGTGAGCGCAAGGTGTACGGCGCAATTCTTGGAATGGCAATCTACACCAACACCATCGACGCACGAGCATTGGCCGCTGAATTCGGCGTTGCCCAGCGCGCAACCTAACCTTGGCCGCGAAGCGAAGCGCAAAGCTTTTGGATATACGAAGGCCCGGGACTTGCGTCCGCACAGTCTCCCAGGTGTACTGGTTGGGAAAGGATCGTTTCGCATGAGCGTGGTGGTTCGGCAGACATCGGAAACCAAGGTCCGGGTGGAAGTGAGCCGGGGGAGCGGTGAAGCGAACATCTCCACCGGCCATCCATTTTTTGATCACATGTTGAGGACCTTCGCGCGGTACTCGGGACTGGATTTGCGCGTCGAGGCGAGCGGCGATCTCACGCACCACCTGATGGAGGACGTGGCGATTTCAGTCGGGGCTGCAGTTCGGCAAATCATTCCCGCCACCGCGGCTCGCTACGGCGACACGGTAGTGCCGATGGACGGTGCCCTGGTCCAGGCGGCAGTCGACGTAGGAGGTCGATTCTATTACCGCGGGAAATTGCCGAATCGCCTTTACCAGCACTGGATGCGTTCTTTCGCCGATAACGCACGCGCAACGGTGCACATCCGGGTGCTTCGCAGCGGCTACCGACACCACGTTACCGAGGCCGCGTTCAAAGCCCTTGGATTGGCGTTGAGAGCCGCCTTGGTGGAGTCCGGCGCGGTGTTCAGCACCAAGGGCGCCGTCTCGCTCGAGGTGAAGTAGATGTTGACTCGGCGGGTGATCGCCTGCCTGGACGTCGACGGTGGACGAGTGGTCAAGGGCGTTCAGTTTCAATCCTTGAGAGACGTGGGCGATCCCGTCGAGCTGGCCGAGGGCTACGAGCGGGAGGGCGCGGATGAAATCGTTTTTCTCGACATCGCTGCCAGCGCAGAAGGGCGGGAGACGATGCTGGATGTGGTTCGACGGACCGCGGAGCGGCTCTTCATTCCCTTGACGCTCGGAGGCGGAATCCGTACTGCGGACGACGTTGAAAGGGCTCTGCGCGCAGGGGCGGACAAGGTCAGTATCAACTCGGCATCGGTGGCCCGACCCGAACTGCTGAGCGAGTGCGCCGACCGGTTTGGATGTCAATGCGTGGTGGCGAGCATCGACGCCAAGCGCGAGGGAAACGAGTGGCGCGTGTTCACTCATGGGGGTCGGCGACGGACTGAGCTGGAGGCGGTCCGCTGGGCGGTCGAGTGCGCCCGGAGAGGCGCGGGAGAAATCCTCTTGACCAGCATGGACAAAGACGGCGCGCGGACTGGGTATGACCTCGAGCTCACCGCTCGAGTGGCCCAGTCGGTCGCGATCCCGGTGATCGCCTCGGGTGGCGCCGGGAACGTCGAACACCTCTCGCAGGCGTTGCGGGAGGGTCAGGCGGACGCGGTCCTGCTCGCGGGCGTCTTACACGACAAGCAAATGACCGTCTCGGAGATCAAGTCTCAGCTCCAGTCCCGAGGAATCTCCGTGCGAGGGAGCGAGGCGCCGTGATTGATTGGCAAAAAGTTGATTTCGTCAAAGGGGGCGGCTTCGTCACCGTAGTGACGGTGGACGCGAGCTCAGGTGCGGTGCTGATGGTGGCGCGCGCCAATCGCGAGGCGCTCGAGAAAACGATCGCCACTGGAGAAATGCATTACCACTCTCGAACTCGGGGGCTCTGGCGCAAAGGGGCGACCAGCGGAAACGTGCAGAAGCTTGTCTCGCTGTCGCCGGATTGCGATGGAGACACGGTGCTTGCCCGCGTCACTCCTCTTGGGCCGGCCTGCCATCTGGGTAGCCGGTCGTGTTTTGGCGAAGACGCTTTTCGGGCCGAGGCACTCGCTGAGCTCGACGCGACGATTTCGCAGCGCGCCCAGACGTCGGCTGCTTCCGAAGCCAAGCCCAGCTACACCCGGCAACTGCTCGCAGATCGAAACCTGCGGCTCAAGAAACTTGGGGAAGAAGCCGCAGAGTTGGTGACCGCCTGCGCGGACGGCGATCCAGAGCGAGCCGCCGAGGAAGGCGCAGATCTGTTCTATCACGCTCTGGTCGCGCTTCGGGCGATCGGGGTTTCGCTCGATGACGTGCGCCAAGTGCTCGGCGAGCGAGCTGCCCAACGCAACAGGTGAACCGTGGCGACTCGATCGCAGTACACCCGAGTCTTTGAATTGAACGTCGAGCCCGTCGTTTTGAAAGGGCCACGGCTGACGCTCGAACCGCTCGGGGAGCGCCACTTCGATCAATTCTACCCAATCCTGAATCCGGAAATCTGGAAGTGGTACACGGTGCAGGTTCGAACCGAAAAGGATCTGGCCGAGTTTTTATCGCAGCGCCTCCAGGAGCAGGCCGAGGGCAGATCGCTCTGCTTTGCGATTCGGGACAACGGATCCGGGCGATTGATCGGCTCAAGCTGTTTTCTGAACATTGATCGTCAGAACCGACGGGTGGAAATTGGGTCCACCTGGTTTGGCATCGATTGGCAGCGAACGTATGCGAACACCGAGGCGAAGTTTCTGATGCTCTCTCACGCCTTCGAAACGCTCTCCTGCATCTGCGTTCAATTTCAGACCGATGTTCTGAACGAAAAGTCGCGGAAAGCACTCGAGCGGGTTGGAGCTCGTTGCGATGGCATTCTCCGATCCCATCGGATCTGCCAAGACGGTAGAATCCGAGACAGCATCTTCTACAGCATCATCGAGCCTGAGTGGCCCGAAGTCCGAGAGCGCATCCGGCTGCGGCTGGACCGATAGCGTCAGGCTCGACGCTTCTGAACCGCGAGCCATACTCCGCACAAGATCGCAGCCCCCGAGCCGACCAACCGGAACGTGACCTGTTCTCCGAGAAACAAGACCGCTCCCGAGGCCGCGAGGATCGGCGCGGAGAGCTGAACCGCGGCGGCTTGGGTTGCGCTCAGCAGTGGAAGGGCGGCGTACCAGAGAATGTACCCAACGCCGGACGCCAGGGCGCCGGACACCACGGCCAGATAGACGCCCGAAGGAGTCGCGTGAGCGTCGGAGATCGATATCAAGCTCAGAGCTACCGTCAGCGGAACGGTTCGCAAGAAGTTATCGCTGGTCGTGACGATCGGGTCGACCACCCTACGTCCCCGCAGGGAGTAAATTCCCCAGGAGATTCCGGCGCAGATCATCAGGGCTGCTCCGAGCAGGTTCGGGGCATGGCTCCCCGGCAACGTCAACGACGCCAAGCCGACGAGCGCAACTAAAATCCCAGTCCACTGGCGGGAGGTCGGGCGTTCGCCGCGGACGATTCCCCATCCGAGCATCGTCGCTTGAACCGAGCCGAAGAGCAGGAGCGAGCCAATTCCTGCTCCAATGAGAACGTAGGAAGCGGAGAAGGTCGCTGCGTAACAAAAGAGCATCAAGGCCGAGATCCAGCTGCCCCCTCGCGGTCCGGAACGGCGGATGACCCCTGCGATCAACGCTAGGCTGATCGTGCCCGAGATGAGCCGAATCGAAGTGAAGCTGGCGGGATCGATCAGCCCAAACCCAAGCGCTCGGCGACACAACAAAGAATTGGCGGCGAAGCAGACGAGCGCCGGCAGCGCCAGTACGGCTGAGCGGGGAATTCGCGGCACTGGCGGAGCCTCTTACGCCGTACGCTGCGCTCGAGTCACGGCGAAAGTAGATAAGGCTAAGAAACTATCGAGACGATCAAGTGCCGAGTTCGCGGACCGTCGAACTCGCAAAGAAAGATGTTCTGCCAACGGCCCAATGCCAACTCCCCTTCAAGGATCGGAACAGTCTCCGATGGTCCGATTAGCGCCGACTTGATGTGCGCCGCCGCATTGTTGTCGATCTGGTCATGTAGCCACTGATCATGTTCGACAATCATCTTGCGCAACGCGTTCAGGAAGTCAGTCGCGATGTTTGGGTCCGCATTCTCGTTGATCGTCACGCCTGCCGTGGCGTGCGGGGTGTAGATCGTGCATTGCCCAGTGTTCACTCCGGATTCGCTGAGCACCTGTCGCACGCGATCCGTCACGTCGACCAGCTCGTTGTGGGATCCAGTCCGAATCGTCAAATTCTTATGGAAGACCGGCATCCTGCCGACTTTGAACGCTCGCCGCTAGCCTGGCAAGCGGCTCGATCGCTGCTAAGGGCTGTAGAGCCGGGGAGTCCTCAGCAACGTCTCAAGGGCCGCTCCGGTAGAGCAACCTCGATCGGAAAGAGCGGCGCGCTGGAGCGGCTTTGAGAAGACGTTACTTTCACCAAGGTAATGGTTTTCTCGGCATCATCAATGTCGAGGCAAGCCACGAGGTGCTCCGCTACGGTGACGTCGACCACGTTCCCGCCGGAGCTGTCCGGCGAGCGACGGAGGATCATTCTGACCATTTGGGACTCTGCGACCTCGGCCAGTTCTCCCAACCCTTGTTCAATGCGGTCGCAGATCTCGATCGGGAGCGTCCCTAGCTGGGCATGCGCCTTGGGTGCAATGTGGACCTGGTATTTCGGGGCTTCGTACTGGTCGATCGGTCTGAGGTGGTTCATGGGCGAATCGTGCATCGGCTCGGTGAATTGGCTAGAAAATTGCCGCTAAAGTTGGGTTCAAAAGTGATGGATGCCTCTTTGGCTCAATGCGGCCGCCCCGATAGCACGCGACGATCCTTAGCTCAAGGGTTATTCGTTGGTTTAATCAATCGTGAACCGACGAGCTCGGCAGCGGTTCTCGGCGACAGATACGACGGGTGTTGCTAGCCGGTAGCTGGCTATCGCCCGTCGTGCGTGCAGTGCAAACCCGAGTCTTTCGGGGACCCAGGTTACAACTGCTCGCTGAAGTTGTATGGAGTCACTGGCACCTCCCCGGGGAGGAAAGGTGCCGCTCTCAAGCAATCAGACAACCACGGCTGTTTCACCCTTTTGGGAGGGAAGCAACATGCGCGCACGTTCAAGACGGTCGCTCTCTGGAGTGGTCGGGTTTTTGCTCATCGTTCCTGTCACTGCGCTGGCCGATGACGGGCAGGAAGAGGGGAATGGGTTGACGATCAGCACGCTTTCCGGTGCAGCGGACCGCGTGAGCGGTGGAGACGCTTTGGTGGAAATCACCCTTCAGCGTGGCGATCACCTGACAATCAGGCTCAACGGCCACGATGTGTCGAGCGCATTCCATCCGGGTTCGGCACCCAACTCACTGCTTGGTCTGGTGACCGGCCTCGTGCTTGGAAGAAATACGCTGACTGTCGAAGGAAGGAGAGCCAGAAGGACGCTTCATTTGACGAACTATCCGATCAAGGGACCGATCGTCTCTGGCCCGCACATTCACCCATTCATTTGTCAAACCGAAAGCTTCCACCTTCCCGACCAGACCACGCTCGGCCCTCCGATTGACTCGGATTGTTCAGCCGAGACACGCGTGAACTACGTCTACAAATCAACCGAGGATGGCATGTTCAGGCCGCTACCCGATCCGACCGTGCTGCCACCCGATGTCGCCCGAACGACCAACACCGAGGGGGTCACCGTTTGGTACGTGGTTCGCGTGGAAACCGGAACCATGAACCGGGGCATTTACCAGAATGCAATCCTGCACGATCCGACTTCGGACCCGCCCCCAAGCCCGTTTTCGCAGCCGGCAGGATGGAACCGCAAGCTGATCGCAATCCACGGCGCAGGGTGCCCAGGGGGCTGGTATACACAGGGCTCCCAGGAAGGCGTGAACGTCTTCAGCGACCTGTACCTTTCGCAAGGATATGCGCTGTTCATCAACACGCTGCAGAATCCATCCAACAGCTGCAATCCGTTCGTGGCGGGCGAAAGCGCGATGATGGGCAAGGAGCACTTCATCAAGACTTTCGGGGTACCGTTCTTCACGATCAGCACCGGCGGATCCGGCGGCGCGTACACCAGCCTTCAAGTAGCCGATGCTTTCCCGGGTCTGATTGACGGCATCTTCCTCAATGCCACCTTCCCGGACGCCGGGGAGATTGCGTACAGCGGGCTCGACGGCCACCTTCTTACCCACTACTTCACGGTCACCAACCCGGATGGATTCACCATTGATCAGCAGGTAGCGGTAAGCGGCTACCAGGGGCGCCAAGCTTGGTACGATGCAGCAAACCAGGCGCAACGAACCGATCCGGTACCAGGTCGAATTGACGTTGAAGGTTATAATTCGGCCGTGTGGAATGCGGTCGTTCCGATGGAGCTCCGATACCATCCGGTGACCAATCCCCGCGGGGCGCGGCCCACGGTATTCGACGCTTCCAGGAACATCTATGGGGTAGACCCGAATACCGGATTCGCCCTGCGCGCCTTCGACAACGCGGGGGTGCAATACGGCCTCAAAGCGCTGAACGAGGGCGTGATTAGCACCGCCCAGTTTCTGGACCTGAACCAGGGTGTCGGCGGCTACGATGACGATGCCAACTACATCGCGAGTCGGGCCCTAGGGAACCGGGGGGCGATCAGGCGCGCGTACCAGTCCGGAGTCAACCTCGGAGGGAGCGGTGGGCTGACCGCGATCCCGATCATCGACTTCGGCAGTTACAACGAAGCTGCCGCCTACCATTATCAGTGGCATCACTTTGCGGTAAGGCAGCGGCTGATCGAGGCCAACGGCAGCGCGGAAAACCACACTCTCTGGCGTGGAAACAACGCGACCAGTGTGCCTCTGAATCACGCTTTCGCGGTCATGACGCAGTGGGTGACGGCGGTCAAGAACGACCACTCCCACATCCCGCTACGGCAGAAGGTGATCCGTAACCGGCCAGCTGAGGCGACCGATGGCTGTTACGACGCCAACGTGCCACCGCAGTTCATCGCGGAACCGCAGACCTGGAGCAGCGAGCCCGACTCTCAGTGCAATACGCTCTGGCCGTCATATTCCTTCCCTCGAAAGGTGGCGGGCGGTCCTCTTTCTGCGAGCATTCTGAAGTGCCAATTGAAGCCGATCGACCCCAGAGACTACGCCGTTTCATTTACCCCCGAGGAGCTGGAGCGCTTACGGGGCATCTTCCCCAACGGGGTTTGCGACTGGTCCAGGCGCGGAGTCAATCAAGTTCCGGTAGCAGTCGGGATTTCCTTCGGCCCTGCTCCCTCTCATCGACATGAGGGCGAGGATGATTCTGGGGAGTAACGACTCGGCTGATATTGTTAGGGGCGGAATTCCTTAACGACCAACTGCTTCCCGGCGCGGATGTACCCGGCGGTCGATCCCAACGCCTGGGCCACATACGGCCTGATCACTGCGACCTGCAAATAGGTGATTGGCACCAGCAGGATCAGGAGCGAAGTGGCGATCCGACTTCGCCGGACTCGGTGAATGTCACTGAGCCACTGCAGCAGCCAATGCCATGCAAACAGCAGGACAAGGAGCATCATCGCCGCATAGCTGGCCCACAGCCACCAGGCCTTCGCACTGGGAAGGACGAGACCCAAACCCGCGAGCTGCACATGCCATCGGTTGGGTAGGGGGCGGGCCTTAAGGATCCAGTAAATGGAATAATGGACGGCAAGCACCAGCGGGAGGATCATCCCAACCCAGTATCCATAGGCACGGAGGGTCTGCGTGAGCGTCCCTCTCCCCTTGGCCAGCTTTGCCGCAAAATGGATCACCAGCAGGGCGAGCACCTGCAGGTAGAGCGACTCGAGAATGAAGGGGATCCAGTCGATTCGAACATCGTGTCGCCTCAGGATCGGCCGTATCAGCAGAAGGCAAACAGCGATCCCACAGAAATAGAAGGCAGCTGCCGTGGCGGGTACACTCGGTTCCTTTGCCCGCAGCTCCGTCCTGCCAAACCGCGGACCCTTGCCGATCACATGGAGGATCGTCTTCAGGTACTTCGGAAGCGTTTTGGCAAGAAAAGTAAAGGGCTCGAGAGGAATCGCCGAGCCCAAAAACCCAAACAAATGGTCGAGGAGACCTTTTTCTTCCTTCGCCGACACTCGGTGAACCTCCACTGCGAAGCTGCCCAGGATGCGCGTGGAGATAGGGTCCCATCATCGTTGCCCGAGTTCCATCCGACCTGTCGGGCGATGTGGTTAGTAGGTGAACTTGGTAATCGTCCTTCCCAATCCGGCACCGCCCAGGGAGTGCAGTTTTTCCAGTAATCCACTTTCACCGTGTAAGTGCCGTGCGGCACCCGTCCCAACGGCCAGGTGATGTTCTTTCTGCGCTTCCCGTCGATTGGCCCCAGCGCGTCTTCGCCCGCCACAACTGATAGCGCCAACAGCCACGTCAAGTGCTTCCCCACCTTCTTGCGAATGCCGTGATCCGGCACTGCGAACCTTTAAGCTCTGCACAGGCGAAGAAGTGCGCTTATTATTCCCGTACCGGTTTCCGGCCTTGGGCTCCCTCGAATGTCAGAAGAAACAGAAACCATCGCAGCCACAACGCGAGCGGCGACATCCCCTCAGCTGGAGCGGGAAGTCGCACGCCGCCGAACCTTCGCGATCATCAGTCACCCGGACGCCGGTAAAACCACTTTGACCGAAAAGCTCCTCCTCTATGGGGGAGCCATCCACCTGGCTGGGAGCGTCAAGGCTCGCCGAGCTAGGCGGTACGCAACCTCTGACTGGATGCAACTCGAACGCGAGCGCGGAATTTCGGTCACCACCTCGGTCCTCCAATTCCCTTACCGGGCGCACGCGGTGAATTTGCTCGACACGCCCGGTCACCAGGATTTTTCCGAGGACACCTATCGGACGCTGACGGCTGCCGACAGCGCGGTGATGCTGATTGACAGCGCCAAAGGGGTGGAGCCGCAGACAAAGAAGCTGTTCCAGGTTTGTCGGATGCGACAGATCCCGATCTTCACCTTCATCAACAAGCTGGATCGGCACGGCCGCTCGCCACTGGAACTGATGGACGAATTGGAGCAGGTGCTCGGGATTCGGGCGTATCCCGTCAACTGGCCGATCGGAATGGGGCCAGAGTTTCGCGGCGTCTACAATCGCGAGCAACGGATCATTCACCTCTTCCAATCTCAGGGCACGCACGGCGAATCCGAAGCCGAGGAGCGGACGGTGCCCCTTGACTCAAGTGAGGCAACCCGGTTTCTCAGTGAGCGCGAGCTCGCTCAGCTAAGGGAGGAAGTCGAGCTGCTCGATGTCGGCGGCGACAGCTTCAGCCGCGAGCAGAGCGACCGTGGCTTGATCACGCCGATGTTCTTCGGTTCGGCGATGAACAACTTTGGAGTTCGCCCTTTCCTGGACCGTTTTTTGGAGCTGGCGCCTGCGCCGAGCCCCCGTCAGACGAGCAATGGACCGGTGTTACCCACCCACGCGAGGTTCTCCGGTTTCGTGTTCAAAATTCAGGCGAACATGGATCCTGCACACCGCGACCGGATCGCCTTTGTCCGGGTGGTTTCCGGACGATACGTGAAGGGCATGAGCGCCTATCACGCGCGGATCGGCAAGGAGATCCGACTCGCCAAGCCCAGTCAGTTTCTGGCCGCCGAGCGGACCGCAATCGAGGACGCCTGGCCGGGCGATGTGATCGGGCTATTTGATCCTGGGCAATACCGGATTGGCGATACCCTGTGCGAGGGTGGTGCATTCGAATTCGAGAGCGTGCCCCGATTTTCTCCCGAGCATTTCGCAATCGTTCGATCCAAAGATCCCTTGCGTCGCAAACAACTGGAAAGCGGCCTCGCGCAATTGGCGGAGGAAGGCACGGTTCAGATCTTCCAGCAGCTTCGGATGGGAATGCGCGATCCGATCGTCGGCGTGGTCGGTGCACTTCAGTTCGAGGTTCTTCAGTTCCGGCTGGAACATGAGTACGGCGCGAACATCGTACTGGACCGCCTTCCGTTCAGCCATGCGCGGTGGGTGGTGGGGACGCACTTCAACCCGAAGACTTTCGACTGGGAGGGCAATCGACAAACAGTGCAAGACCGGGATGGGCTTCCGCTGGTGCTCTTTCGCGACGATTGGGCGCTGCAGCACGCCGAGGAGAAACATCCCGACATTCAGTTCCTCACCCAAGCGCCTCAGTTGCGAAAGAGCGAGCCGGTGTTGGATAAGCGGTAGTGGCAGATGCGCTGTGCCTAACCGACCAGTACTGCGCCCCCGTTGACGTTCAGAATTTCTCCGGTAACAAACGTGGATAGGTCGGAAGCCAGAAACAGCACTGCGCTCGCGATTTCGCCCGGTTTCCCAACCCGCCCGAGCGGTATGGTGCGCTCGATTTCCGAGCGTCCTCTCGAATCCCCTAGGGTCTCGCGAATCATGTCGGTCTCGACCCATCCGGGGGCGACGCAATTCACGCGGATTCCGTCCTTCGCGAGCTCCGGTGCGAGCGATTTGGTGAGGCTAATCAGGGCGCCTTTCGTCGCGGCGTAGTGCGCGTGCTCGGCTTCCCCTCTTTGTCCGGCAGTAGACGAAATGAGAATCAGATTTCCGCGTCGCTGGGCCCGCATCCTTTCCGAGGCAAATCGGCATAGGCCAATCGCTCCCTTGAGGTTGATGTCGGCGGTCTCATCCCACTCCGCTTCGGTGATCCGATCAATCGGTGCGTATTTCCAAATGCCGTGGTTGACCACCAGGATATCGAGACCGCCGAACTGGTCGCAGCAGTTCGCCACCAAAAGCCGCGCTTGGTCCCAAACGGACAATTCGGCTGCGATCGCCACCGCTGTGCCTTTTGCCTTTTGGATTGATGCCACCACCTCCCGGGCCGCCGGTTCGTCCCGCCGGTACCCAATCGCGACTTTCGCGCCGGCCTGGGCGAGCAGGATAGCCGTCGCCCGCCCGATCCCGCGCGAGCCCCCAGAAACCAGAGCCACCTGGCCGGCCAACGATACTGAGATCATGTTCCGCTCCCTCTTCTGCTCATGGAATGGATTACCGATACGGTTCGATCGAGCGTCCTTTCGGATCCGCATCGCGCAGTCGAAGGCCTTGCTTGAACCTGCGTGCCGCGCCCGGTCCGATCCAAAAGCCTTTCGGCTCGCTGCGACGATGGGTGCGCTTCAACCAACTTTCGATTTCCAAAAACAACTGGCGAAAGCGTTCGGGCGCCGCGCCCCGCCGTCCAGTTTGAGGAGTGATCTGAAGCTCCGCCCACAATTTTCCGGACAGCAGCGCTCCTTCTTCGTCCAATCGGGAGCGCTCGAAGTAGATGACCGGCGAGCGAACCTCGTCAACCCGCCAAGATCCTTTGTCGGGTCCTCGCTTCAGTCTATCGACCAGAATCGGAGCCACCTCAGTCGCCGCAAGGTAGGCCGCATCGTTGGGAAATTCGGGCAGCGTCTGATCGCTTGCGAGGAAGGTCTTCCAATTTGGAGGAATCCGCACCGGGTAGACCTCCAGACGGTAGCGCGCCAGAAAACGGAGAAAGGCCGTCTCGTCCTCCGGGGCCATCAAAAACCGGATGCTTTCCGCCATAGGATCCGTGCAATCTAGCCCAGCATGATAGGAGAAGCGCATGGCACTCACCCTAGTTCCTGAAGCGATTGAAGAGTACGCGAGCGCGCATACCGAGCCGGCCTCCCCGCTGTTCGAGCAATTGCGCAACGAGACCTACGCCAAGATGGAAATGCCTCAGATGCAGGTTGGTCCGATCGAGGGTACCTTTCTGCGCCTGCTCGTTCGCCTTGCCAGAGCAAAACGTGTCTTGGAAATCGGCATGTTCACCGGCTACTCAACCCTGATGATGGCAGAGGGCCTTCCGGAGGACGGCGAGCTGATTACTTGCGAAATCAACCCCAAAGCGGAGGAGGTTGCACGCCGCTACTTCGCAAAGAGTCCCCATGGGAAGAAAATCAAGATCCGAATGGGCCCGGCGCTGCAGACGATCGAGAGCCTCACCGGGCCGCTCGACATGGTCTTCATCGACGCGGACAAGGAGAACTACCCACGCTACTATGACGCGGTGTTGCCGTTGCTGCGCGCCGGAGGACTGATCGTGGCCGACAACGTCCTTTGGAGCGGGCGGGTGCTCAAGCCGAAAGATCAAACCGACCGCGCGATCGTGGCATTCAACGAGAAGGTCGCCAAGGACACGCGGGTGGAGAAAGTGATGCTTACGGTTCGGGACGGCATCACCCTTGCCCTGAAGCGCTAGCGGTATTTGGAAAGAAGCTGGATCAGTTCCATTCCATAAAGTCTCACCCGTTTCTCGCCCAGATACGGTATGCGGGCCAATTCTTCCAGCGTGCGCGGAGTGCTTTTCGCGAGATCCTGCACCAACCCGTTGCTCAGGACCACAGAAGGGGTGACCTTCCTCTGGACCGCCTTTTCGCTGCGAAATGCTCGGAGCGCCTCTTCGCGCCTGCGCCGCACCCGATCCGGCGCCTCGGTTGGCGCCTCCTCGGTCGCGAGCTCGCCCCGGTTCGCTGCTTGAGTTAGCTGCTCGATGAGCCCCAGGATCTCCGCCCCGTGCTCCCGCGCAAAACGACCGCGTACCCGTGGGGTATTGGCAAGCTCCTTCATTGTCTTCGGTGGTTTTTTCGCGAGCTCGGCAATCGCGGCGTTCGAAAGCACTCTTCCATGTGGAATGTCCAGCGCCTCTGCCCAAGCCAGCCGGCGCTGGTGCAGTTCCTGCGCAATTGCACGCGCGAGGGCCTGTGGCACGGCCGGAAGATTTCGGGGCAGCTTCGGCCGATAGTCCGCGCCAATCTCGGGTGGGGACGCCGCGTCGTCGCTCAGCCGTTGGCAGTCCAGCTCCACCTCTTCGAGAATGTCAGCCTTGCGGCATTCTTCTCGGACCTGTCTGCCGATTTCGCAAAGGTATCGGACATCATCGGCGATGTACTGGCGCATCGCCGCGGGCAAAGGGCGTATCGAGAAGTCCGACTGTTGGTGCTCTTTCGGCAGCTCGACTCCCAGTCGCTCGCGCGCGAGATCCGCCAGCCCCACCTTGGGCCAGCCAAGAAGCGTCGCGGCGCGGTGGGTGTCGAACAGACCTCGCACTCGGACTCCTGCTTGCGCGAGGTACTGCAGGTCGCCGACCGCCGCGTGGAAGAATTTGGTACGCCCCGGATCTCCGAGCAGCGGCGCGAGAAGCACGGGGTCAACCTCCGAGGACAATGCATCGAACAAAAATAGGTCCTTGTCGGTCGCCACCTGGATGAAGCACAAGCGAGGCCGAAACGCGTGCATCGCGTCCTGTTCGAGGTCGACTGCCAACTCGCTGCTCGATTCGAGCGCCTGCACCGCGCGGGAGGCCGCCTCAGCAGTGACGATGTCCTCGGCCCCGGCGGGATAACTTGCCATCTCGCCGGTTAACCTAGCCAAACTGTGCTGCATGAGAACATGCTTTCGCATTGCGGTTCGCTCGCCAGGTGCAGCTCGGTCTATAAGCGGCTCGCGGGGGCTGCGAATGGATAGAATGGTGAGTCATGAATGCTGAACTTCGGCTCGAAAAGAGCCTGTTGGGCCATATGGGTCGGGCGATCGCCGATTTTGGGCTGATTGCCACCGGCGATCGGATCATGGTGGCCGTGTCTGGAGGGAAGGACTCACACACCCTGCTCCACCTGCTCCGCCTGCTGCAGCGCCGGGCACCGGTGCAGTTCGAGATTTTGGCGGTCAATCTGGACCAGGGCCACCCCGGGTTTCCAGCCGAGGCACTGGAGAATTACTTTCGGGGCGAGGGATACCCCTACCGAATGCTGAAGGAGGACACCTATCAGATCGTGTTGGACACGCTGGAGCCGGGACAAACCCAGTGCGCCCTGTGCTCGCGACTTCGGCGCGGAGTGCTCTACAACGCCGCGGTCGATCTGCGATGTAACAAAATTGCCCTCGGTCACCACCGGGAGGACTTGATCGAGACACTTCTATTGAACCTCTTCTTCTCCGGGTCGCTCAAATCGATGCCACCGCTTCTCCACTCGGATGATGGTCGAAACATGGTTATCCGTCCGCTCTGTTACGCGCCCGAGCGGGAAATCGCCGAATATGCCGAGTTGAAGGAATTTCCGATCATTCCATGCGATCTCTGTGGCTCGCAAGAAAACCTCCAGCGCAAACGGGTGAAGCGTCTGGTCGAGGAGCTGTCCCGAGAAATCCCTAACCTTCGAAACAGCATCCTGGCCGCCATGGGCAACGTCCGACCCTCGCACCTGCTGGACCGGCAAGTGGCGGTCGCACCGGTTGAAAGGAAGCAGAGCCAATGTCACGAGAGCAGGGTTTAAATCGAAAGGAGCGCAATTCGGCGCTGATCGAAGTGATGCTGCTGGCTGCGGTGGCGGATGGAACCGTTTCGGATGCCGAGCTGCAAATGTTGCTCAAGCGCATCATCGAGAGGCCGGAATTCGAGGGGACCCGGCCTGAGGAGATCAATCGCCTGGTTCAAAGCTGCTTGAAGAGTCTCGCCTCGGCGAAGAGCATCGAGCAGGTTTTGGCGTCATTGCGCGAGCGGTTGCCGGATCACAAGAACCGAATGCTGGCCTTTGGCCTTGCCGCGGCCGTGGGTTTTGCGGATCAGCGCGCAAGCCGCGCCGAGCTAGGGTTGCTGAAGACCATTCAGGCAGGGCTGGGCATTTCCGAGGACGAGGTTTCACGGATCGTCGATGCGGTAGAAAAAGGTGACTCGCTCGCAGAGGCCCTTGGCGAGCCGGCGGAGCGTTTTTACGCGGAAGTGATGGTATTGGTTTCCGCCGCAGATGGACAAGTTAATGACGCTGAGGCTCACGCCCTGGTCGAGAGCTTCGCCGCCGACCCGGTTTTCAAAAACGTGAACCCCCAGCGAGCCCAGGAATTCATCAGCGAGGCGGTATCCGCGCTTGCCACCGAAGGCCTTCCGGAACGGATCAGAGCCCTTGCTCATGGGCTCTCAACCCACGCACAGCGGCTCAAGGCCTTTGGGTTGGCGATGCGAATCGCGAACGCCTCCGGCCATGCTTCAGGAACGGAGCTGAAACTCTTGGAGCTACTACAAGCTACTTTCGGTCTGGCGGACGATGAGGTCGAGCAAATCCGACGTCAGCTCTGAATCAGGGACCGCAGGTGCTTCGATAGCGCACCGCGATCACTTGGCCCGGATTGGGAATGCTTCCGGTCTCGAAGATCACGCTGTTGGAGGCTTCGTCGAAATGCCAACGCGTGCGATCCCAGGTTTGATCATCCACCTGCACTTCGATCTGAGTTGGATCCGCAGGGGTGGACGAGAGTCGGAAATCTCGCTGCGGTCCACCTGACAGGGTGGCGATTCGATCGAGGATTGGCGAGTAGTCGGTTTGGCAGACCGAGAGCGTGGCCCCACCCGTCTGCTCAGCCACGCTGCGAAATCGCGGTCCAGGGGGACCGGCGGTCGTACAGGTCAAGTCCATGGGAATGATCGCCGAGACCGATGATCGGTGGGACATCTGCGGTCCCTTCAATGAGTGAATGAACTGAACGTAACTTTGGATGTCGAAACCGGAATGGTCGTCCTCATCGGCGAGCACGACCACTGCCAGCCGCGCCTCCGGCCTGAGCAAGCCGAGATTCCCATCGTTGGGGTCAGGCGTCCGCGGATCCTTGGCATGGTCGATCAACGGAGGGGAAAGACCTTGGCGGATCGCCTCCAACCCTTGCAGCAAGTTGTGGCAAGTCCCTACTCCTAGGTTCTGTTGCACCAGTGCCGTCGCGCCTGGAGTGGAGCTGTCGACGATCCGCGGGCGCGAGTTATCGATTGGAAAGAGCCGGCCATTTTCGCCACCCTGCGCGCCCCCGCCGCACGATGGCCCGCGAGGGCTTAGGCCGGTCGAGGTCACTCCCACGTGGATGTTTACGCCCAGGCCGTTCGCGCGCGAGATCCACTCCGGGATCGCGGCCCGGAGTCGGTCCTGATAGGTCTGCATGGTGGTGGTGTTGCCCACCACAAAGAGCGCATCGAGCTGGTTCGCAATGCCTTGGACGAAGCGCTCGGTTCGAAGCCCCTCATGGTTTGTTTCCGCCAACAGGGGTACCAGCAGCGGCTTCGGCTCGCCTTCCGCTTGGATGAAAAGCGGGCTGAAGTGCTGACCCAAGACTCGGCGAGCGTAGGTGACCTGCAGCTCGAAGTCCTCTCCGGTGTTCAGCGTGAGCGGGGTGGAGGGCGGATTGACGATCGAAAATTCATCGCTCGTCCCGGGACCAATCTGAACCTGAGTGACCGTGATCGGATGGCGGCACTGATTGGATACCAGCGTGCGCAGCGGCACCGGGGTGCAATCGTAGCGGATCGCCCCGAAGTCCAGGAAGTTCGGCGTGGCCGTCAGGCAGCTATCCCGGGCGAGCGCGGCAAGCGGGAGCCTGGCGGTAGGTTGATCCAGGCTGTTGACCGTCATGATCAGTTCGCCCGCATAACTGCCGGGCGTTCCGGTCCTGAACGCAATCTGGGCCGAAAACGCGTCGTCGAGCCCGACCACGCCACCGGCCAGCGGCCCGCCGGGCATGAAAAATGCCCCGCCCGCATCATTCGACAAGTGGATATCGCGAACTGCGCAGATGGTGCGGCCGATGTTCTCGAACCGAAATCCCAAAACCGCTCCTGTGCCTGGCGGAACATCTCCAAAGTCGAGTACGTTGGCGGGAAGAATCCGGTACGAGCAAGGCCCCGCCTGGTACGCGTGGCCAATCGCAACCAGGGGCCGCTCCGGATTGAACCGGTCGTCGGAGAGATACCCAACCCTCACCCTGAAATCGCCGGGCAAATCGGGCTGGAAATAGACAATCGTCTGCAGGTAATCGGAGCCGGGGGCAATCGGCAGACCGGGTGCGCCCAGTTCTGGCCAGGCAGTGCCGGGAGACCATGCCAGGACCTGCCGTCCGCGACTTGGTTCGGAGATGCTGAAATGCGCTACGTCACCGGTCGCCCGAACGCCGCGAAGATGGATCGGACCGGTCGTTCCAGTATTGGTGAGCCGGACCGGCCTGCCAACCTTTCCTCCGACCGGCAGGCTACCGAAATCAATCAGCACTGGCGTTACCGCGAGCTCGGGTTGTCCTCCGCGTGCATCGAGTGCGACGGCGCTGGTGCGCTCACGATTGGACTGATAGTCGACGTTTAAAACGCCGGTGTTTGGGCCCGAGGCTCTCGCCGCGAATTCAACCCGGACCTCTACCGACTGATTGGCATCGATGTTTTGGGATGCCAGGTCGGTCAATGGCTGAAATGCGTCGTCGCTGGTCGTAAGTCTTGAGACCCGCACTGGGCGCCAGGTGACGTTGGTCGCCCGGGTTGACGACTGGGTGCGTTCGTGAACGGGAATGTTGGCAAACGGAACCGGAGCCGGATCGAACTCGAACGCCGAGGCGACAGAACGGCCGACAAGATCCAAGGCTGAAGCTGTGCAGTCGCTACACGAGCGCACCTCAAGCCGTGCGAGCCGGTTGCCCAGCACGTGAGGGGAAAAGACGAGGTTCACAGTCTGCCGTCCAAATGGCGGTATGGTGACCACGTCACTCGAGAAATCACCGGGATGGGCACCGCTCAAGCGTACCGTCAGAGGCAGGTCCACCGGATTTTGGACCGTGGCGATGAGTCGCCGATCCGAATCGATTTCCAGGGTCTGGTAGTCCAAGCGCGCCGGCGAGAATTGGATCGGTGTGGGGGTGCCCCGGCCGCGCACGGTGACCAGCCCATCCGCTGGACGGTCGGCATCTGTCTTGACCGTCAGCGAATCCGAGAGCGCCATTTCTCTCAACGGATGGAAGGTGACCAGAACGCTCCTGGTTTCGCCCGGGCTGACGCGGCCCTGGTCAACCTGCATCTCGAACGAGGGATCATTGCCGGTCCGAACAATGTCCAGCAGATTGAAAGGAACGTAGCCCACGTTGCGAACGTGCAGCTCGGCCCTGTGTCGTTCTCCGACCGGGACGTTGCCGAAGTCCAAGACCGATTCGTCCAGCAAGGCAGCGGCCTTTACGCCCCTGAGCTGATCCGACCGATGACAAGCGCAGAGGGTGCACACTAGCCAACAGAATGCACCCATCGGTAACCGCCCGTTCCCCATCCGTCCGCCCCGCCAATGGCCCGCACGCCAACGCGCCACAGCAACGGGTCTGTATCAAGTTGCGTACCGCCGCCGAATCTTGGGATTCAATCCAGATCTCTTCGTCGTTGCCACAGGTTGGCCCCAGGCGATCGCCAGCGACGCTGCGCCAGGCGTGCGGCATGGCGGAAAATTCTTCCGCATGGGAAAAAGTTTTCCGGACCTTTCTTTAGCCACGCGCGTCAGTCGGCGAATTGATCCAGGAGGGTAGGACGGTAATCGAACACCTGTCCAAAGCTTGTTGAGATGGAATCAATGAACGAGGGCCGAGGTCCATTGAGCGCGTAACCAAAGTCGATTCGAATCGGAACCCGGTTGAACTGCGGAAGTAAAATGCGCAAGCCCATCCCAATCGTGTGCGTGAGTCCACCGGGCTGATTGGTCGAGCCAGGCGATTGTGGATAGGCAGAGCCCGCGTCCCAGAACACTACGAAGCCGACATGCACCGTTTGGAACGCAAGCGACTTGCTCCGATACTCGAGATTGAAAACGACGGCGTTGGGCCCGATTAGCGCTTGAGGCGGAATGCCTCGCACCCCATCCCCTCCGCCCAAGGCAATCAGGCGGTGTTGCAGATCGTTGGCATTGCCGACCCAAAAACCGCGTGCGGCGATTCGTCCAATTCCGATCACAGGCGAGATGTTCACCAGCTCCAACGCAGCTCGCTTGTTGACCCAACCCGCACCAAACCCGTCCGGGCCGCTGGACTCCAGCCGAATGGCCGCCCCGGCGCTCAGCGTGGCCAAATCGTCGAACCGGTAGACGCGATAGCGCGCCACGACTGCCCCCTCCAGAAAACGGCGTGTTGAGCCAAGCGTCGGTTCTGCCCACCGAAGCGATGCGAGCGCCGCATAGCCCAGCTGGTAGTCCTCGGACAGCGCAAACGTTCCGATATCACGAAGAATGCGGTATTCGGCCTGGAACGCGTCGACCCGTCCGGTGAGGTAAACGGCCTTCTCGGTTAGCGGCAGGTAGTTGGCAATCAGCCAGGCGCGTTGGTCATCCGGAAGGTTCGAACTTCGGGGGGGCTCGTAACGTCGGGAGTACGCACCCAAGCCGGCCGAGAGATTGGTCTTGAAGTAGGATCCATAGGAACGGGTATAGATTCCTTCGGCCGCTAACTCGTGCGCGTCATAGATGAACGGGATGCTGGCAGTTTGGGCGCCCGCGCTCGGAAATGGCAGCAGCCACACACTCGCACCTCGGAAGAGTCGAACCGTCTCCACATCCCACGATCCCGACAACTGGAACCCGCGTTCCGCTTGAAGGGAGTAGAGCGGAAGCCCGAAGGAGAGCTGGCCTCGAGATCCCTCCGGCTTTTGCGTGTGCCGGTTGAGGATCACCGCGGCACTTTGGGTTAGCGCGAGCCGCGTTCCCGCTATCCGTGGGTCGACGTAACCCTCGCCGATAGACAACGTGTCAAGGTGAAGCAGAAAGTCCAAGTACACCTGCTTGTTTCGGCCGAGAAAGTTCAACTCACTGGGGCGGATTCGCAACGTCTCGACGAGGGATCCGACCACGTTGAACTGGGTGTTGAGCCGAATGCTAAGCAGGTCTTTCGTTACCACCAACACATCCACCCGATTCGGGTCCACGCTCTTGACTGGAATCACCCGGACCAGAGCGAGAATGGCAAGCTTGCGCAAATTGCGTTCGCTCTCGGCGGCCGACCACTCCGTGTAAGGATCGCCCGGAGCGAACAGCAGTTCCTGTCGGATCACGTGCTCCTTGGTCTTCCAATGAAAGAAGTTGATCAGCTGGGGCCAGGGATCCTCCGGGCCGACGATGTTTTCGGAAGCGACCAGGATCTCGCCTACCCGCTTGCCCTCAGGTTGCGGATCGCGTTCTCGGTGGTACAGATCCAGCGCCCATTTCTCCAGGCGAGCTTCGTAATTCGCGGACTCTTCGGTTGAAGGCTCGGCGCTGCTAGCGATAGAAAGCAGACACGCCGCGGCGAGGCTGAATGTCACGGCCGGATACTGCCCCGCCCGACCTTGCGAGGTACAGATTTAGGTCTCAGCGTTCGCGCAGCGCAATGAAGGATATCGCAGCGTCACTGAGTGCGCTTTAATGGCACGGAAGATGTTTTGGTCAGAAAAGCCGCTGCTGCCTCAGCCGTTGATCGGGGCGCCACGGCTTTTTTACCGCTCGTTGCTGGATTTCGTTCGCGACCTGCCCAAGGGAGCGAAACGGTTCTGGGTGCTGGTGCTGTTGACCGGGTTGGCCGGCGGGCTGGGAGCCGTACTCTTGCTCCACTTGCTCCGGCTCGTTCAGAATTTGTCGTGGCCGCCGGGCAATACCTTCGCAGAGGCGGTCGCATCCTCGCCTATTTGGCAGCGGGTGGCTGTTCCTGCCCTCGCTGGGGTCGCCGTCACCCTAATGACGGTGATTCTTCGAGAGCCGCTTCGCGAAGGCGGCACTGCGGGCGTAATCGAGGCGATTTGGACCAAATCCGGCCGAATGTCGTTTTTCAAAACCCTGCTGCGCGGTGGAACCTCGATTGTGGCAGTAGGAATGGGCGCTCCGCTTGGAAGGGAAGGTGCGCTCTTAGAAACGGGAGCCGCCACTGGCTCGGTGCTGGCGCGCAAACTGAAGGTTTCTCCAGATCAGGTTCGCTTGCTGGTGGCCTGCGGCGCGGCTGCTGGAATTGCCGCCGCCTACAACGTTCCGATCGGCGCTGCGGTCTTTGGCCTCGAGGTGTTGCTGGGAAGTTTCGCCCTGGAGCTTTTCGGTCCAATCGTTTTGTCGTGCGTGATGGCCACGGTGGTGTCGCGCATCCTGATCGCGGACCATCCCAGTTACCAGATACCGTTTTACAAGCTGCTGATGCCCAAGGAGATTCTGCTCAGTCTCGCTTTCGGGCCGATTCTTGGACTGGCTTCAGCGTTGTTCGTCAAGGTAATCAACTTGTTTGCGCTCGGGGTCGCCCGGATCCCGCGGCGGTGGACCAAGTGGATGCCGATTTTCGCTATGGCGCCTGTGGGAGTTGCGGCAATTTGGCTGCCGCAGCTCTTGGGCAACGGCTATGACGCCGTGGACCAGGCGCTGCTCGGTCAACTCACGCTCGCACTCGCGCTCATCCTGCCGATGGCCAAACTGCTTGCGATTGCGCTTAGCTCGGCGGCAGGGGTACCCGGCGGACTGTTTACCCCGACCCTGTACTACGGAGCCTTGATTGGCAGCGCCCTCGGTCAGCTGGCGCAGTTTCTTTGGCCGGGTGTGGCACCCTCGGGTGCCTATGCGCTGTTGGGAATGGGTGCCGCGCTCGCGGGAACCACCCATGCCTCGGTTTCGGCGGTTTTGATCATCTTCGAGCTGACTGGCAACTACGGCGTCATTCTGCCTTTGATGCTTTCCACCGTCTTGGCCGCAGCGGTGAGTCGATGGCTGCAGCCTGAGTCCATCTACACTGCCGCACTGCGCAGGCGAAACGTGATACTCCCGGGATCCCCCCAGTGGACTCGCTCTGCGAGCGCGCAGTCATTGATCACTCCAGAAGTGGTTCGGGTGCCCCCATCTGCTCGCTTCGACGAGGTGCTCCTCAAGCTGCTGGAGGTTCCCCCCGGGACGGACCTGTACGTGACAGACTCGGATAGCAAGTTGCTCGGGACAATCGTGCTCGATTCCCTCAAAGGTCACATTCCAGATCACTCGCTGCTCAACATGACCGTCGCAGCGGACGTGATGGACACCGCGATCAAGCCCGTCTCGCCCGACCTCTCGCTCTCAGAGCTGGCGGCGCGGTTCAGCAACACCGCGCTCGAAAAATTGCCGGTCGTCGATGGTAACGGGCGCTTGCTGGGAACGATTTCGAAAGGGGACATCTTGCGGCACGGTCGCTTCTAGCTGTCCTTCTTCTGCGAGCTTTGAATCTGGATGCACTGTTAGGGAACGCCCAATGAATCGTCTCGCTACCGAGCCTTCGCCGTACTTGCGCCAGCATGCCGACAACCCGGTTGACTGGTATCCCTGGTCAGAGGAGGCGCTGGAGCTCGCTCGCAAGTTGAACAAGCCAATCCTTCTCTCGGTTGGCTATTCCGCCTGCCATTGGTGCCACGTGATGGCGCATGAAAGCTTCGAGAGTCCGGAAACGGCGAAGTTGATGAACGAATTTTTCGTCAATATCAAAGTCGATCGCGAGGAGCGCCCGGATCTCGATCAGCTCTATCAGGGAGTGGTTCAGCTGATGGGCCGCGGCGGAGGTTGGCCGTTGACGGTCTTTCTGACGCCGGATCTTCGACCGTTCTTCGGCGGGACCTACTTTCCTCCATCCGACCGCTTTGGAATGCCGGGCTTTCCGAAACTGCTGCACGGCTTGGCGGCGGCATGGCAGTCGCAAGCCAAAGATGTCCAAAGCCAGGCGGCGCAATTCGAGGAAGCCCTGAAAGCGATGTCGCGCGACGGACTCGAGAGCGAGCCCGCAGACCTATCCACGCAACAGATCGTCGCTGCGGGCGAGTTGCTGGAGCGGCACATCGACCGCCAATATGGCGGATTCGGGAGCGCGCCCAAATTCCCTAACCCGATGAATCTCGAGATGATGCTTCGGGCGTATCGGCGCAGCCGAAGTGCGGGCCTCAGGGATTCTGTGATGTTTACGCTCGAGCGAATGGCCCGAGGTGGAATTTACGATCAGCTAGGGGGTGGCTTTCACCGCTACTCGGTGGATCAGCGTTGGCAGGTGCCTCACTTCGAGAAGATGCTGTACGACAACGCTCAGCTGCTTCATCTCTATTCAGAAGCGCATCAGCTCTCGCCGCGTCCTTTGTGGAAGAAGGTGGCCGAAGAGACCGCGGCCTACGTGGCACGGGAGATGACCGCTCCCAGCGGAGGCTTTTTTGCGACCCAGGACGCGGATAGCGAAGGGGAGGAAGGTAAGTTCTTTGTTTGGACCCCCGGTGAAGTCGATGCCGCGCTTCCGCCAGATCTGAGCGCTCTTGCCAAAGAGCATTTCAACGTCACGGAACGGGGGAACTTCGAGCACGGCGCGTCGGTGTTGGAAGTGCACCTGAGCGTGGAGCAGCTGGCGCAGAAGCACCGGCGCCCGGTCGAGCAAGTGGAGGCGGCGCTCACGACCGCCCGACAGCAGCTGCTCGCGCACCGTGAGAAGCGGGTGAAGCCCAGCCGGGACGAGAAAATCCTCGCCGGCTGGAACGGTTTGATGATCCGCGGTCTTGCCTTCGCTTCGAGGGTCTTCCAGCGGCCGGATTGGCTCGACCAAGCCCGCGGGGCGGCGGATTTTGTGCTCGGCACGATGTGGAACGGCCAGACACTTTTTCGCGCACATCACGGCGGAGCGAACCGAATTCATGGTTTTGTGGAGGATTACGGCGATCTGGCCTCCGGGTTGGTGGCGCTCTACCAGGCCTGTTTTGAGGTTCATTACCTCGAGCAGGCTGCCGCGCTGGTGTCGCGAGCGGTTGATCTATTTTGGGACGAGGCCCAGCAAGCCTACCGCTCGGCCCCGAAAGGACAGCCCGATCTTTTGATCAATCCATTCGCCGTCCAGGACAACGCGTTTCCAGCCGGGTCGTCGACGTTGACCGAGGCGCAGGTGGCGCTGGCCGCGCTCACCGGCTCCGAGGCGCACCAGCAGCAAGCTGGGAAGTATCTGAGGAAGATGCGCGATGAAATAACGCGAAATCCCTTTGGCTACGGGCACCTGTTGCTGGCGGCTGACAGTTGGCTTGAGGGAGCGGCGGATGTCGTGTTGGTCGGAACGAGGGCGGAAGTGGAACCCTTCCTTCGCACGATCGCTACGACTTTTGCTCCGGCAGTAGCGGTAAGCCTCCGCGAGGCCAACGCCCCCCCGCCCAAGTTGCTCGAGGAGATGTTCAGGGACAAACGCACGCTCGAAGGCCGGGCCACCGCCTACCTCTGCAAAAATTTTGCATGCCAGGCCCCGGTGTTCGAGGCCTCCGAGCTGCGAGCTCTCCTCGAGCACGGATCAGCGGACTTCAAGGACCTTTAGCTGACCGATTAACGGAGTAATCTCGGCGTTGGATTCCTCGCCCAATGCGAAGTGTCCCGCGTCGGCGACGACCTGATTGAAGGTGGGGTCCAGCTGGGTCCATTCACCGACATACGCCTCCACCCATTCATGCCAGTACAGCGCCGGGACCTGGTCTTCGCCCACCATGTAAACCAGGCCATCCACTCGCTTCGCCGGTATTCCCGCTGCCCGGAGCAGTGCCTCGGCGAGCAGGGAGTGTTCGGTGCAGTCGCCCTTCATCTGATGTAACACGTCGCTAGCCCGATCTGCCGAAGAGCCGTAGTCCTTCTTCATATTGGTCGCAACCCAGGTGACAATCTTCTGCGCGGCGCGGTAGGCGTTTTTTTCGGTACCGACGATCTGTGCCGCACGCTGGCGGATTTCCGGGTGATCCGACTCCACCGCAATCGAGCTCTTGAGGTACTCGCCCACGCTTGGATCCTCCACCGGGCGACTGGCCGGCCTGGCCAGCTTGGGGTCGGCAGCGGAGAGGGTTACCTCCACCTTGTCATCGGAGAGCTTCTGGAACTTTTCGCGATAGCTGTTCCGCTGAAACCGTTCAGGCAAACCGGTCACCACCAAGCGGATCGTCCCGGGGACTCGCCGGATTGTCGGAGGAAGGGGCTTGGGCAAAACGACGCGGGTCAGGGCGAACACCTCCACGACATCCAACCGCTTTGCCACTGATTCCGATTCGGATAGCGCCTTGAGATTTGGGCCGAGACTGAACTCGACCATTTCTCCAGCGTCGGTCAGAAATCCCTCGATCGGGATTTTCTCCTTTTGAACGAGGGTCACGACCTTGTGAAGTCGAACGTTGACGCCCCGGACCAATCTCTGCTCCACCGGCCCCAGCGTCGTGTCCGCGCGGTAATTTTGAAGATCCTGTCCGTCGAGAATCGTTCCGCTCACGGCCTTGTTGCGCAACACCGCGACACGAGCCTGGTCCGCGTCCTCGACCATTTCGGTCGTAGGCGGGAGCTTGCGAATCTGATCCGGCTGCCCAGGTCTGCTTTGAACCACGCGAATGCCGTCGGGCGAGGCGGTACCCTTGAAGGTCTGGTTGCCGCCGTCTCCCTGATCCTCGATCACAAAACTGAGGAGGCGTCCACCGGGCTTTGACTCGTAGATTCGCGTCTCATTGTGGATTCGCTCGGCGACCTTGTTTCCGACTGTCGCGCGGAAGACGAAATTGCTGACGGCGCGAACTTGATCCTTCCTCCCGGGAACCCGAGTGAGATCGTTGAAGGCGTAACCCACCTTCTTGTCGAGGAGATAGAGGCCGAAATACTCGCCGCCGTTTGGCCGTGGTGCGCGAATGACATCGGATAGTGGCGGAGCATCGGACGGCGCCGCCGCTTGCGAGCCGATCCACGGAGCGACCACCGCCAGCCAGAGGGCTGGGCTGAAGGTTTTTACAAACGCTGTTGGAAATCGCACGAGCTCAGAGCTTCTTCGAGAGGATGATCAAGTCCTCGCCCACCCGGTAGAAATCCCGGAAACGCGCTTCTTCCCGGTACGTCATCGCCTGATAAAAACCGCGGGTTGGTCCGTAGGCCTCCAGAGCAGAAGTTTCGACCCGCATCAGCCTTGCTTTGCGGCGTCTCAGATCCCCTTCCATCGCAGACACCAGGGCGCTGCCTACTCCTTGGCCGCGAACCGCTGGATCGGAAGCAATCCAATAAAGGTCGTAGGTACCCTCGGTCATCGGGGTGGGCCCGTAACAGATGTATCCGACGACTTTGCCATCTTTGAGGGCCACCAACACGCTGTAATCGGTGTTATTCGGCTTCAGCGCGAGGTCGATGAGCTCGACGGCGCAAGCTACCTCGGCTGGAGAGAAGGTCTCGATTCGGCCCAGCAGCTCGGCGAGTGCGTTCCGATCCGGTGCGGCGATTGGACGAATTTCCATGGCTTCTCGCAAGCGCGATTTCTACGATCTGCTTGGCCAAGGCGGAATAGTCAATGCCGGCCGCAGCAGCACCCTGGGCAAAGCCCGCATCCGGGTGGAGATCGCAGTTTGGATTCACATCAATAACATACGGTTGACCGTTGGTGTTAAGACGCACGTCCACCCTTCCGTAATCCCGACAGTCGAGCGCTTCGAAGGCAGCGACCGCCACTTGGACCACCCTTGACTCAGTCTCCGCGTCCAGCGCACAGCGCCGGGCGGGACTGTCGATGCACTCGCTAGAGCTTAGATCCCACTTCGCTCGATAAGAGAGAATGTTGGGTCGGTTCTCGAACGCTTTTCCAAACTGGATCTCGGTCAGAGGAAGTATCCGCCGCGGGCGATTGCCGAGGAGTGCCACGTAGATCTCCCGGCCCGGGATGAAGCGCTCGGCGATCGCCGCTTGATGGAACTGTCGATGAATCTGCTCCGCTGCTCGCCTCAGTTCCTGGCGGTTGTGCACGACCGAGTCGAAGTCTACTCCCACCGAAGCATCTTCCCGGACCGGCTTCACGATCAGCGGATAGTCCAGGTTTACCATCCCTACTTCGTCGACGCTGGTTAACAAAGCGAACTCGGGGGTCGGAATCGAACGCGCCTGCAGCAGGTGCTTGGCCTTGTCCTTGTGGAGCGCCAGGCCGAGCGCCAAGGAGGAGGAGCCAGTATAGGGAATACCGAGAAGCTCGAGTAAGCAGGGCACCGTCATTTCGCCGCGACTGTCACCACCGAGAGACTCGCAGAGGTTGATTACCAATTGCGGCTTTTGGCTGCGAAGCGCTTCCAGGAAGGCGAAGCTGTCGCTCCCAATCGCGAGCGGCTCGGCAGATACTCCGTTGCGGTCCAGAGCCTCGGCGAGAGCCCCGGCGACCCTCAGCACGTCTTTTCGTGCCTCGCGCCCAGGATCCTCTTCCAACGCATTGTAGTCGCAGTTGTGCAGAATCGAGATTCGCATGGGCGAACAGGTAGAACCTCACTACCACGAACTGTGCGCTCATCCCAGAAACCAGTTTTGGTGAGATATTGGCGCCGTGCGAGTTCGAGACCCGATCCATGGCACCATCCCGGTCGGCGACGACGAAAAGGCGATCGTCGATAGTCCGTTCTACCAGCGACTGCGACAGATCAAGCAGCTTGGGTTTGGAGACCTCGCCTTTCCAGGAGCCACTCACACGCGCCACGCGCATTCCATGGGAGCAATGCACGTCGCGTCGCGGCTGTTCGACGCGGTCGCCTCGCGCGCCGGCCTATCCGCCCGCGCGCAGCTTCGCTTTCGGACCGCGGTCCGATTGGCGATGCTGTGCCACGATCTGGGTCATATGCCGCTTTCACATGTCTCCGAGAGCATCGCGCCCCCGGCGGCCACCCTCCATTTGCCAACTTGGGTGGGCGCGGTCGAAGGTCGAGCTACCCACGAGCATTTCACGGCCAAGATTCTGCTCGACAGTTCGCTCTCGGAGCTGATCCAGCGGACGTTTTCGAAATTTCAGATTTCGCCGCAGTCGCTGGTTGCTTTGATCACTGGAGCAGAGGCTCCCGCCGGACTCGGCTTCATTGAGAATGGGCTGGATTGGACGCCGCTACTTCGGGCCTTGGTTTCTGGTGAGTTGGATGCCGACCGGATGGACTACTTGCTGCGGGACTCGTTCTACACTGGGGTTAATTATGGCCGCTATGATCTGGACTGGATCGTCCAGAACCTTAGTCCGGCGGAGAAAGACGGAAAGGCGCATCTGGCGCTTTCGCGAGCGGCGGTCTTCGCGTTCGAGGATTTCCTGCTGAGCCGCTACCACATGTTTGTCTCCGTGTACTACCACCAGACCACGGTGAGCTTCGATTACATGCTGCGGCGGTACTATGAGGAGACCACCGGAGAATTTGAGATCCCTTCGGATCCGGAGCGGTTCTTGACGTGCGACGACGTCGCCTTGCAATACGCGTTGCGCCACTCACAAAATCCGTGGGCCAAGCGAATCGTGACTCGCCAGGGTTACAAGCTCCTGGCTCAGTTCACCGAGCGTGACGAGGGTTATGATTTGGTCGCGTTGGAACGCGCGCTGCGCGAGGCGGGGCTCCAGCACTTTTCGGTGCAATCGCTGGGCGTTCTGTCGAAGTATTTCGACTCGGGCGCCAGTCCAGGGCTGTTTGTCCTCGATCTCTCCAGTGGCCGGCTAACCGAGATTTCGAAGTATACCCCGCTTTATCAGCGTTACAGTGCCGCGGTGCAGCTGTCGCGCATTTACGTTCGCCCTGACCAGATTGACGCCGCCAGGGCTATCTTGGGAAACCTGACGGGGCGAGGCGCCTCATGAGTGAAGCCATTGCCGGCTTCAAGAGCCCTGCACCATCCGAGCCACTCGATGCGGCGGTGGCGGTCGTCATTCGATTTACCAGCTCAGAGGTTGAGGTTCTCTGGGTTCGCCGAGAGGTCCGGCTGTCTTTTGGCGGAGGATTCTATGCCTTCCCCGGTGGACGGACCGAAAGCGAGGACGCTCGGATCGAGGTACTCGGCGCAAACGGGCCGGGGGCAACCCTCCGGGCCACCGGCATTCGAGAGTTGTTCGAGGAAACGGGCCTTTTGCTCGCTCGCGGTCAATCGACGCTTTCTTCTCAGGCTCGCGACGAGATGCGGCGAGCCCTTCTGAACCATGGGTCGAGCTTTGAGGAGCTTTTGCAGCAACGGGGTCTGACTTTGAGCGCAGGCGAGCTTCACGAGGCCGGTCGATGGATCACCCCGGAGTTTCTACCGCGCCGGTTCGACGCGCGATTTTTTCTGCTCGAAGCGCCAGAGGGGGCTGAGGTGGAGCAGTGGCCGGGAGAGCACAGCGAGATCAGTTGGATTCGGCCGGTGGAAGCGCTGGCCCGGTGGGAACGCGGCACGGCACTCCTCCATCCTCCAACTCTCCATGCGCTGCGAGTGTTGTCCGCCTTCAAATCAATCGAAAAAGCGGCGTCCAAGATGCGCGCCGCTCCGGATTGCGTGGACTTCATCGCCCAGCGGATCGAGTTCCAACGGGGCATTTGCCTGGTGCCGATGCGTACGCCCACTCTGCCCCCGGCGACGCATACCAATTGCTACGTTCTGGGAAATGGAGAGTTGTTGGTGGTGGATCCAGGTTCGGATGAGCAGGACGAGTTGCGCCGGTTGATGATGTTCCTCGAGCGCCGGCGTACGGAAGGGGCTCGGCCCAAGGCGATTGTATTGACCCACCACCATCGAGATCACATCGGCGGTGTGGCGCAGCTGAAGCAAGATCTGAACATTCCACTGTGGTGTCATCCGCTCACGGCAGAACGGCTAAGCATCCCGGCGGAGCGCCTTTTGGATGAAAACGAAATTCTCAATCTGGATGGAGCTCCCCCGATGTCTTTTCGGGTTCTCCATACGCCAGGGCACGCTCGCGGGCATTTGACCCTGGTGGAGACCGATTCCCAGGCCGCAATCGTTGGCGACATGGTGGCGGGAGTGGGCACAATCTTAATCGATCCTCCGGAAGGCGAGATGGCGGTTTACCTTCGTCAGTTAGACCGACTTCGCCAACTTCCGGTGGGAACGCTTTACCCAGCGCATGGACCCGCCATTCCGGATGGACCTCAAAAGCTCACTGAATATCTGGAACACCGGATGTTTCGCGAGCGAAAGGTGCTCGCCTCGATTGGTCCGGCGGGTGCGTCCTTGGAGCAGATCGTGCACTTGGCGTACGACGACGTTTCTCCCCTGGCCGCGGCAATTGCTGTACGAAGCACCGAGGCCATCCTGATCAAGTTGGTGGGTGAAGGCAGGGTGATCCGCAATCGGGATCGGTTTATTCGGACCGGGCCGACCGAGGCTTGATCCGAAGATGGCTTTGCTCGCTACTTTGCGTTGAGCTGCGAAGAATCGTGATCCGGGGTGAGCACCGCTTGATCCCGATCCCGTGTGCGCCAGAGAATCCAGATCAGCGGAGCGATCGCCAACAGCAGTTGCGCCCCCAAGCTGTACAGGTCGGGATAGATTCCGAGCGGATCGATTTGCACGCTCGCGATCGGCCGGAAAGGCAGGGCTCCCAGCGCCTGTAGGGTATGCAGCCCCTTGCCCAGGAGCACCACCGCAGTGATCAGCAGTAGCGCCGTGGAGGCGTTAAACAATGGCTTCATCGGCAATCGGTAGCCCACCCGCTTGACGAAAATGACCAAGCCGACCAGGGCCGCTGCTCCAGCGGCGGCACCCCAGCCGCTTCCCGCGGGCGAATCGATCGAGAGCCCCTGGAGGAACACGGCGGTTTCGAAGCTCTCGCGAAAGACGGCGGTAAAGGAGATGGAGAACAAGCCGATCGCGCTGCTGTTGCCCAGGGCATCCTGCATCCGGTTGCGCAGCTTGCCCATCATCCTGCGAATGTTGGATCGGGCGTTCAGCCACAGCGCCGCATAGACCAGCATTCCTACCGCTACCAGCGCAACGATTCCCTCGAGGAACTCGCGGTTCGCGCCTCCTAGGAAGTGTCTTTCGAACACGAACACCAGGGCGCCCAGAGCAATCGCCAAAATCCATCCGACATGCACCAGCCGCTCCTGCCGGCGTTGCTCGGTTTTTTTGAGGACGGCGAGCAGTGCCGCGATTACCACGCTGGCTTCAAAGCCTTCTCGAATGATTACCAGCAGCGCCAACCAGAAGATCGACCAAAAGTCGGTCGTCGCCGAGCCGGCGCTTTGCCGGGCTCGGTCGATCAGCCTAAGCAACTCGAGGTTTTCCTGGACAAGTTGGGGGTTCCCATTTTGCGCGGAGAGCCTGGCGCGAAGAACTGCCTGCTCGATTTCCTGAACCAGCTGAGGATTGCGCACCCTCAGCATCGGCTCAACCGGTTCGATCCCTTTCAAATACGCATCGAGCAGCGCTCGTCCCGATGCCTGCGATTTGCCGGCTTGAGCGAGCTTCAGGCTCTGCTCGACTCCTGATCGGGCGAGCAGCAACGACTGCTCTTCATTCACTTGCGGAGGCCGTCGGCGGAGGCAGGGCAGTTGGCCTTCCCCGAATTGTGCGGCAAGTTGTGCATCGGTGGCCGTGGCCAGTTGCTCCATACTCGCCTTCGGAGGCTGGTGGTCGCATGGGGGCTGCCTGAGGGTGAAAATAAAGAATGCCAGATCCCAGCGATCGTCTTCGGGCAAAACGCTAAAGGAAGGTAGCGCCGTTCCACTGACGCCGAAGGTTATCGCGTTGAAAGCCTTGTACGGATCCAACCGGCCGATCTGATCCCGATCCAGAAAGTTGGTCGGTTTCGGGTCGAGAGTGGCGGCAATCTCGACATTTCCGCTTCCATCAGCCGCATGACAGGGAGCGCAATTGACTGCATAGAGCTCTGCCGCCTTCTTCAGATCGGGTGGTCGGCGCGGGCTGCGGGCCAGCCCACCCGCCTGAACCACTGCATCGACGAGCTCGGTGCAGTCGCGGCTTACTCCAGTGGGGTCCGTGCCGCGTTCCACCCGGGTCCGGATGGACTCAAGGGCTGGGAGGAAGCGCGCCCCGTCAGGTCCGAGGGAGCGCGCACTCTCCATCGCTTCTTCGACGAAAGAACGCTGCTCGGCGAGCTCCGTCTCCGATTGGGAGCTTGCTGCGGCGGGATAATCGGACTGAAGGTACTGAAGAATGCTTACCAAGCGCTGCCAAGTCGTGGGCTCTTCCGGAGCGGACTGGGCCATCAGCAACTGACAGGCAAGGATCGCTACCGCAACTCTCACCCTACACTCATACCAGCCAGGCCACCGCCATCTCAATATTGAGAATCAACATCAACTCCCAGCCGTCGGCTGGAAATCTTTTGCCTGGTATGAGTGCGGGTGTGGGTCGGTTGCTCCAGGCCTACTGGAGGGCCGAGTAGGCTGAGAACGCGTCCACCCTTCCCCAACCATAGGTGTTGTTGGGGATTTGATCGCCAGGAATTCCGCCGCACATCTGAGTGGTGGTGCGCGGAACCGCTGTCGCCTGCAGCAGGTTCTGGATGTCATCCGGAAGACCAATCAACTGTGGTGCGGCAGAAAGAATTAGCGCAACCACGCCGACCACATGTGGCCCAGCCATGCTCGTTCCGCTCAGGGAACCGTAGCTATTTCGCGGCACGCTCGAGCGAACGCTCACCCCGGGTCCTGAAATGTCGGGTTTCATTCGGTTGCTCCCATCAAGTGTCACCGGGCCACGGCTGCTGAAGCCTGCGATCAGATCCGAGCTATTGGTCGCACCCACCGAGAAAGACGCCTCGTAGATTGCCGGTGGATCGTTTACCGAGCTGCAACCCGAACCGGCGTTGCCGGCGGAAACTACCACCACGATCCCCGCGGCCCGGGTCGCTTCAACGACGTCGCGCAGCACATTGGGATCGATGCAGCCTTCGCTCCGCGGACAACCCCAGGAATTATTGATTACGTGCGGCGCCATGGTCGGGTCCGGGTTCTGTCCGGTCGAGTCGGTGGGGGCAATGAAGAATTCAAAACACTCGGTATAGGTTGCCGGCGTCCCATTGCCGCGATCCATATTTCGACAACCAATCCAGGTGGCACCAGGCGCGACACCAATCTGATTGGTCAAGCCGTCATCGCCGACAATCGTCCCCATCGTGTGCGTGCCATGGCCATAGTCGTCGCACGGGAATGCCGAGTCAGGTCCACAGACTCCGCCTCCGCTGTGAATGGAGTCATGCCAGTTATAGTCATGCGTGGCGGTCGTACCGTCCCATCCACGGTAGTGATTGATGAGAGCGGGGTGGTCCCATTGGTAGCCGGTGTCTTCTCCGGCCACTACCGTCCCTTGGCCATTAAAGCCCTGCGCCCACACGTCCGGCGCCGTAACCTGGATGACGTTCCATTCGATCGAATCGGCGGTGTCACCGGACTCGGTTGACTCCACTGGTTCCGAAAAGTGGACGCTTGGGTTGGCGTAGATCCTCTTCACATCCTCCCGAGAAGCAAGCGACTTCACCAGATCGACCGAGCCGCCGGCGAGGATCATGTTCGCGGCCCAAAATCGCTGATAGGCCACCCCCTGCGAGTCGAGGATTGCGAGGATCTCGTGCTGGCTGCGATCCGCGACGCGGTTGAGCTGGTCGTAAACCCAGTAGCCTCGCTCCACTTTGGTTCGCAGGTTCGCAGCGCCGCTGAGATCTGCCTTCTCCTTCATGAAGATGAGAAACGGCACTGATCCCGCGGTCGCTGCGGCGAGCACCGACGGCTGAACCTTGTCCTGCCAATTGGTGACGCTCGATCCGAAACTGCCGCCGGCAGCAAGGAGCATTACGATAAAGACGACATTCCGATGCAAGGCCATGATTCCCCTCCGTTGTGGTTGTCTGGAAGATGTTTGCCAGATCAGTTGGCCGGCGCGGAGGTTAGGCGGATTTACGGCCTGATATCCAGTAGCAATTCGCGCCGAGACAGAGATATCTGTTAGCAATATTTCAACGCCGTTAATTCTCAGGAGCAGGACATCCGCACCCCACCTTTCCTTTCGCCCCTTCCCAAGGTCACGCTAACCAACGGATTCGGCGAGCCTTATGACAATGCGGTGGCTACCGCTCGGACTTGCTACAACAGCCGGATCATCACTGCTCCGGAGGTCCGCAAGGATGAAAAGGCGCGCTCGCTGCGCGACCGGATTGCGCAGGAGACCTATTTCGCCGGTCACCACACCACGCTCCAGCACGCCACCTTCCAATTCGCGGTGGAGAGCGTCAGTCGACAAGCAATCTGGTCGTTTCTCCACAGCCACCCGTTCTACAACTCCGAGCAAGTCAGCCAGCGATACGTCGAGGTCCGTCCGGGAAACATCATCTTTCCCAATCTTCCGGATCAGGAGGCACGCATCTATCGGGAAGCCGCCGACCGGATGATCGAGACGTATCAGGCGCTGATCGGCCTGCTTTCACCTCGGGTCAGCGAGGAGTTTTTCCGGATTTTCCCTGCCCGAAAACGCACCCTGGAAAAGTGGGCCCTGGGAATCAAAAAGAAGGCTCAGGAAATAGCGCGCTACGTCCTTCCGATTGGAACTTTCGCGCACCTGTACCACACCATTTCCGGGATCACCTTGCATCGATACCACCGACTTTGCCAGCAGTGGGACGTTCCGACCGAGACCCTGCTACTGGTGAAAGCGATGGTGGCCGAGGTCGACAGGATGGACCCTCTGTTCTTCGCGCGGGCCGAGGATCCGATTCCCCTGGAGCAAACCCTGGAGTATCGCGCCCTTGCCCAGGCTGGGAAGCTCAACGTTAACGGCGGAGCGAGTCGATTCCTGCGCGAGTTTGACCAGAGCCTTGGCGAACTCCACTCACGACTCGTGGATTACAGTGGGAATGGACCGCGCTCGGTGGCCCAAGGGGTTCGCGACGTCCTTGGAATGACCTCGGACGAGCTGAGCGACCAAGCCGCGATCGAGAAGGTTCTTTCTCCCAGGGAAAATCGGTATCTCGGCGAGTCCTTGGTGCTCACCACCCACTCGAAGCTGACCCGCGCGCTCAGTCACGCGCACTACACCTTTCAAAAGAAGCTTTCCCACACTGCGGATAGCCAGGACCAGCGCCACCGAATGACTCCCGCTTCCAGGCCGGTGCTTCATGGGCACTTCGTCCCTGGTCAAGTGGATGTGATCATACCAGAGTTGATCGAGCAGGTTCCGGAAGCCAAGGAGCGATTTCTCGCCACCGTTTCCGCAACCTGGTCGGCGATTGAGCGGCTCCTGGAGAGTGGGGTGAGTGCGGAAATGGCGCTCTATCTTCTTCCCAATGCGTTCCCGATCCGCTTCCAAGAGTCCGGAGAGCTCTTGCACTTGCACCACAAGTGGGTTCACCGGCTTTGCTACACCGCCCAGGAAGAAATCTGGCGTTGCTCGCTGGAAGAAGTGATGCAGGTTCGCGCAGTGCATCCGCTCTTGATGCAGCACATTCAGCCTCCGTGCACGCTGCGCAAAGAAGCGAAGCTGTCTCCGTTCTGTCCCGAGGGTCCGCGCTATTGCGGCGTCCCGGTATGGAACCTCGATCTGCCTCAATTCGAGCGATTGATTTAAACGATTGTCCCCGAGGTGGGATCTCGCTAGAAGCGGCACGGGAGAGTTTTGCGCCGTAGCAGTCCGCGTTTGGGAGGAAACTCGCATGGATCCAAATGTCAGGGAATGGCTGAACATGATCTTTCGCTGGGCGCACGTGGTGGCGGGAATCTTGTGGATCGGCCATCTTTACTTCTTCAACTTCGTCAACTCGCAGGTCGCGAAAACCTACGATGCGGAGTCGAAAAAGAAGGTCGTTCCCGAGTTGATGCCGAGAGCGCTTTATTGGTTCCGATGGGGCGCGGCTTACACCTGGATTACTGGAATCCTGCTGTTGGGGCTGGTCATTTACATGGATGCTGGGGTGATCGTGCCCGCGGAGTCCTCCTTGGGATCGGTGACTGCTTCGATCATTGGCCTGGCAATCCTGGTGATCGGTTTTCTCGTCTACGACGTGCTGTGGAAGAGCATGGCGAAAAACGAACAGGCCGGCGTGATCGTCTCGTACGTGCTGATCCTGATTTTGCTGTTCGTGATGAGCCGAATTTTCTCGGGCCGGGCCACCTACATTCAGCTGGGGGCAACCTTCGGCACAATCATGGCGGGAAACGTTTGGATGCGGATCTGGCCGTCGCAACGAAAGATCATCGCCGCCGCCAAGGGCGGACCAGCCGTGGATCCGGCGGTGGTTGCTATGGCCGGACTGCGCTCTAAGCAGAACACTTATCTGTCCGTTCCCTTGGTGTTCACGATGGTCAGCAATCATTTCCCGACCATTTACGGAAGCGACTTCGGGTGGGTGATCCTAGCGATTTTGGTTCTGGTCGGCTTTGGAGTGACCAAGCTGCTCTACAACAAAGCGGCCAGTCCGACCCCTGCACAATTCTAGAGCCCTTTGCAGCTCGCCGTGGAGCAATTGCATCGATAGTGTGCGGCACACGATGAGACCAAACCGCGGCGCACGCTTGATGTTGGCGGTTTGCCTGATTGGCTGCAGCAAGACGCGCAGCCCAGTCTCGGTGTCGCAAGAGTTCATCGACCGCTACTACATCGAGCGCGACCACGCCAAGGCCCTGGAGGTAGCCGAAGCAGGGGCCGCGGAACGGATCCGCTCCGAGAAGAAACTGCTCGAGGAGGGGGGCACGGGCGGCTACAGCGGAGTCCAGCCGCGGGTTTTCTATAACCTCGAAAAAGAACAGCCGATTGGTGAGCAGACGGAGCTGACCTACCGATTGACGGTCGACTCCTCGGGCGTCGAGCTAAAGAAGCAGGTGCGGATCATCGTCAAAAAAGCGGGCACCGGTTACAAAGTCATTTTTTTCGACGAGCGCGATCTGCCGCGAAAATAACCGGGAGGCATTTGTGACTTCCATCTACACCAAGACTGGGGATCAAGGAGAGACGGGTCTGTTCGGCGGCGGAAGAATCGGCAAGGATGACCCGAGGGTCGAGGCGTATGGAGAGGTGGATGAACTGAATGCCGCGCTGGGGATGGCCCGAAGCATTGGGTTGGACCCGCAGCTCGAAGCGCTGGCGGCGGAAATCCAGGCCCAGTTGTTTACGCTCGGCGCGGTGCTCGCGACCCCGAGCGGCACGAAAGCGGAAACCCACATCCCAAAAGTCAGGCCGGAATGGTCTATCGCTTTGGAACGAGCGATTGACGGGTTCGATCGCGAACTTGTGCCGTTACAGCAGTTCATCCTTCCCGGCGGCAGCCCGGCAGCGAGCCATCTGCATCTGGCGCGCACCATCTGCCGTCGAGCGGAACGGCGGGTGGTATCGCTGTCCCGTTCGATCTCGATTGAACCCCAGCTGCTGGTCTATCTCAACCGCCTCTCGGATCTTCTTTTTGTGATCGCGCGAGTGGCCAATCACCGCGCAGGTGTGCCGGACGTTCCTTGGAGCCCGCCGGCTTAGGTTGTCCACCGCGCGTGCAGGCTGGCGCTGACGACGTTGCCCAGCTGTGATATTCGGCGTCGCCAAAAGGAGCTTCATGGTCGCGCGCGTTTACGTCACTTTGAAACCCGGGGTTTTGGATCCGGCGGGAAAAGCGGTGGAGCAGAGCCTTCACGCGCTCGGATTTCCGGAGGTCGGTGAGTTTCGGCTGGGCAAGTACATGGAATTCAAGCTCACCGAAAGGGACCCTGCGACCGCCAAATTGCGGGTCGAGGAGATGTGCCGAAAACTCCTTGCGAATACCGTGATCGAGAATTACCGAGTGGAAATCGAATGAAGTTCGGCATCGTCGTCTTTCCTGGCTCCAATTGTGACCACGACGCCTACCACGTGGTGAAGCACGTCTTTGGACAGCCGGCCGCGTTTTTGTGGCACAAGGACCGCGATCTGCAGGGCAGCGACGTGGTGATGCTGCCAGGCGGCTTTGCCTATGGCGACTACCTGCGCTGCGGCGCGATCGCGCGGTTTTCGCCGATCATGGATGAAGTCATTCGCTTCGCTCAAAAAGGCGGCAAGGTGATCGGGATCTGCAATGGTTTTCAGGTCCTCACCGAGGCCGGTCTTCTCCCCGGAGCCTTGCTGCAAAATGCCTCTCGACAGTACGTGTGCCGGCACGTCCGGATTCGGGTGGAGAATGCAAAGACGCCCTTTTCCCGAGCGATGCACCATGGGCAGGAGCTGCGAATTCCGGTGGGCCACGGCGCAGGCAACTACTACCTGGACGATGACGCTCTCAAACGGCTCGAGGGGGAGGGACAAGTGGTGTTCCGCTACCTCGACAATCCCAACGGCTCGAGAAACGACATCGCCGGAATCATCAACCCGGCGGGCAACGTGTTGGGGCTGATGCCGCATCCAGAGCGCGCTTCCGAGTCCGTCCTGGGAGGCTCGGATGGCCGCTGGCTCTTTGAGTCCCTGGTGGGCGGGAGCGCCTGATGATCCGACCCGAGGTCATTGCCGAGCACGGGCTCAAGCCAGAGGAATACGAACAGATCCGAAAGGCGCTCGGGCGGGAGCCAAACCTGCTCGAGCTGGGAATCTTCTCGGTGATGTGGAGCGAGCACTGCTCCTACAAATCTTCCAGGCGCTACCTCAAACAATTTCCCACCACCGGCCCTGGGGTGTTGGTCGGGCCTGGTGAAAATGCCGGGGTCGTCGACCTGGGCGATGGCATGGCGGCGGCTTTCAAGATGGAAAGCCACAATCACCCCAGCTACATCGAGCCCTATCAAGGGGCAGCGACCGGGGTCGGCGGCATTCTGCGCGACGTTTTCACGATGGGGGCGCGCCCGATTGCGCTTCTCAATTCCCTGAGGTTTGGCGCGCCCAGTCACCCCAAGACACGCTTTCTGGTCGAGGGGGTAGTGGCGGGGATTGCTGGCTATGGCAACTGCATCGGGATTCCCACCGTGGGCGGCGAGGTCGCGTTTGATCAAAGTTACAACGGCAACTGTCTGGTGAACGTCTTCGCCGTCGGCGTGATGCCGGTGAACCAGATTTTCAAGGGCACCGCTTCGGGCGAGGGCAACCCAGTGATCTATGTCGGCTCGAAGACCGGACGCGATGGGATTCACGGGGCAACGATGGCGTCGGCCGAGTTTGGGCAGGACAGCGAAGAAAAAAAGCCCACCGTCCAAGTAGGGGATCCTTTCACCGAAAAACTTTTGCTCGAGGCGTGCCTGGAGCTTTTTCAGACCGACGCGCTGGTTGGAATTCAAGACATGGGCGCCGCCGGTCTGACTTCGTCATCGGTAGAGATGGCGGGCAGAGCCGGGAGCGGCATCGAAATCGATGTGGCGAAGGTGCCGCGGCGAGAGGAGGGAATGACTCCCTACGAGTGCATGCTCTCCGAAAGCCAGGAGCGGATGCTGATCGTAGCCAAGCGCGGACGGGAACAGGAGGTGCTCGAGATATTCCGCAAATGGGACCTCGATGTCGCGGTGATTGGGCAGGTCACCGGCTCAGGCCGAATCCGGGTGCTCGAGAGCGGAAAGGTGGTGGCCGACCTGCCGATCGCTCCGCTCACCGAGGGCGCGCCGGTTTATGACCGGCCGCTGGCCCGGCCGCGGTCGCTCGATGAGTTGCAGCGTTTCGACCCGCTCTCGCTCGGTCCGCCCAAAGATCTGGCTGAAGCGCTGCTCAAGCTTCTGTCCTCACCGACGATTTCCAGCAAAGAGGCGATCTACACTCAGTATGATCACATGGTGCGGCTTGGCGGCGTACTGCTGCCTGGAAAAGGAGACGCCGCGGTGGTTCGGATCGAGGGCTCGAGAAAAGCTCTAGCGCTCTCGGTCGATTGCAATTCCCGCTTCGTATCCCTCGACCCCTACGAGGGGGCACGATTGGCGGTGGCGGAGTGCGCGCGAAACGTCTCCTGCGTAGGGGGTGAGCCGCTCGGCCTGACCGACTGCCTTAACTTCGGAAACCCGGAACGGCCCGAAATCATGTGGCAGTTTGCGGAGGCGACCCGTGGGTTGGCGTCGGCGTGCCGTGAGTTGGAAATCCCGGTCGTCTCCGGAAACGTCAGCTTCTACAATGAAACCGAGGGACAGCCCGTCCTTCCGACGCCCACGGTCGCGATCGTGGGTTTCCTTCCGGAAGTGACGCGGCATTGCGGGGCGGTCTTTCAGCGGGAAGGCGATCGGATCGGTTTGCTCGGCGCCACCGAAGGAGTCCTGGGTGGGTCGGAGTATCTCAAAGCCCTTCATGGCTTGACGGCCGGGCTCCCTCCACGACTCAACGCGGCCCGGGAGCTGGCTCTTCAACGCTTGGTCAGGCAACTGATTCGGGCCGGGTTGCTCTCTTCGGCGCATGACTGCGGTGACGGTGGGCTGCTGGTGGCCTTGACGGAAAGTTGCATTGCCTCGCGCGAGCGGCTGATTGGCGCGACGGTAACCTTGCAGATGGGATCGATCCCTCCCCAGGCCTACCTCTTCGGAGAAGATCCCTCTCGGGCGATCATCTCCTTTGCCGCCGCTGCTCAGCGCCAAATTGAGCAAAAGTGTCTGGACGCGGGTGTACCCTTCGCGCCGATCGGGGAGGTGGGCGGGAACCAGCTTGCCGTCGAGGGCGTGCTGCGCGTTTCCACCGAGGTTCTTTCAAAGGCTTGGCGAAGCGGAATCCCCGCGTTGATGACCCGTTCGAGCTAGAGCGGCTCGATGCCAGCGTCGCCACAACCATGTTGAGCGCGGTTTCGGGCAATCCCAGTATCGCCAGCCGACCGGACGGGGGTTTTCTGTTCTTTTCGGAGCTGGTAGGGCTTCCAATCTTAGGTCCGAAAGGGGAGAAGCTTGGGCGGCTTGTTGATCTTTGGATTGACGGGTCGGATCCGGCCTATCCGCCGGTCCGCGCAATCGCGATCCGTAGGCGTCGCAAGGATCAAGTTCGTCGGATAGCTTGGAGCGACGTGGTCGAGCTGGGCCAGCGCCACCTTCGCGTTCGAAGAGTGGAAGAGCTGCTTCGACCCCCACAACGGATGCCGAACGAAATTTCGGTCGCCGAGGACGTGATCGATCGCCAGCTGGTAGACACCAACGGCGCGAAGGTGCGACGGGCCAATGATCTGCATTTTCTTTTCCTCCGGGGCGAGCTGAGGCTTGCTCACGTCGACGTCGGCTTTCGTGCTCTGATTCGCCGGGTTGGCTTCCAGGCCTGGGTTGACGGCGCGGTACGTACAGTCAAACCGAAGGCGCGCTATCTGACCGAAGAGAATTTCGTTCGCTGGAAGAACGTCCAGTCGGTGAGCACCAGCTCTCCCCGACTTCGCTTGGACGTGACGAGATCGACCCTTGCCAAAATTCACCCCGCGGACCTGGCTGAGATTCTCGCCGACCTGAATCACCCACAGCGGGCCGCGTTGTTTGGTCAACTTCCAAAGGAGGCGGCCGCTTGGACACTGGAAGAGGCGGACGCCGAGCTGCAGCGCGACTTGCTCAGCTCGCTCAAGGCGGACAAGGCGGCGGACCTTCTGGAGGCGATGGAACCGGACGAGGCAGCGGATCTGCTGGGGGAATTGCCCGCCCACGAATCGGCGAAGCTGCTGGCGGCGATGCATCGCAAAGAAGCGACCCAGCTGCAGCAACTGCTGCAATACCCGCCGAACGTCGCCGGAGGAATGATGACTCCGGACTTTCTCAAGATCTCGGGCAATCCGACGGTCGAACAGGCGCTGCGAGAGATCCGTAGCCAGGCAAAGTCGGTCAAGTACATCCACGACGTTTTCATCATCGATTCAGAGGGCAAGCTGGTCGGGTCGGCGACCTTGCGCGATCTGCTCTTGGCAGACCCGTCCAAGCTGCTGAGCCCGTTGGTGAAACAGCACCCGGCTCCGCTGGATCCGCAGGATTCCCCCCAGCGCGTGGCCGAGCTCGCTGCGAAATACAAACTGCTCTCGCTGCCCGTCCAGACGCAGGATGGAAAACTCGTGGGAGTGGTGACCGTGGATGATGTGCTGGAGCACACCCTCGACGGGTGAAGCTATTTGAGCAGCACGTGCGCCACCGAGCCAGAGGGCAGCTGCTCTTTCAGCTTCGCCCCTTCGTTAAGCGAGGCTTCTACAAAGATGGTACCGGACGCCGAATCAACTTCGGGCGCTATTTTTTCCACCACCCCAGAACCCAGCAGTTTTTGGGAATCCACCACTGCGCTCACCTCTTGACCGACGTGGACCGCCGACCCGTGCTCTTCCGGGACGGCGAAGCGGATAAATCGATCATCGCTGACCAGTCGAATCACCGGTTTGGTTTGGGACACGTTCGCACCCGGATCGGCGTAGCGGGCTGCCACCACCCCGGCGAAGGGGGCGCGGAGTTCGGTGTTGGAAAGCGTCTCCTGGAGCTGGCGTACCCGTGCTTGTTTCTCCAGCTTGGTTGCTTGGGAGGATTCAACCTTGGCAATTCCAGCGTGGTACTGGCTCTCGATTCCGGCGATCTCAGCTGCGGAGACGTATTTCTCGATCCGCTTCGCGGTATCCAGCTTCAGTTTGAGCTCTTCCAGCTCTGCTCGGGCTTTCCTTTCATCGGATTGCGCGGCAAGCACCACCGCTTCGGCCACTGCGAGCTCCTTCCTCAGCGCCGACGTATCCAGAACCGCAATCACCTCTCCCTGCTGGACTTCATCCCCCATCCGCACCTTCACGCTCGCCAGAGGTCCCTCGAACTTGGGAGCGATCTGGACGGCCTGGCGAGACAGAATAACCCCCACGAATCCGCCATAGGCTTCTTCCGCCGAGGCTGCGGTGGGCGTGGTTCGCGCCGCTCCCGCTGGCTTCGAGAGGTCGGGTTTGACCGCCCGTTTGTTCTCGGCCCACCGGTGGAGAGCCCAGGTTCCGCCGAGTAAGGCGATTACCAACAGGCCGCCGATCGCCAGAATCGAGCGCATCCGTCTGGCCTGGGGTTCACCCATCGGTTCCATCGCGTCGAGACTTCTTTTCTTCAAACTGGGTTTGAACCAAACGCCGGTACAAGCCGTCGACCGAAATCAGCTCCTGGTGGGTGCCGCGCTCGACAATCTGCCCGCCCTCCATCACCAGGATCATATCTGCCTGGCGAATTGTGCTCAGGCGCTGAGCGATGACGATCCGAGTGCAACGCAATGCCTCGAGCTCGGTCTGGACTTCCCGTTCGGTGACCGAGTCGAGCGCGCTGGTGGCTTCATCCAACAGCAGAATCGCGGGCTCTCGTACCAGAGCGCGCGCCAACGCGATTCGCTGTCGCTGACCTCCGGAAAGCGAAGCGCCTCCGTCGAGAAGAAGCGTTTCGTATCCCATCGGCATCTCGACTATCTCGCCGTGGATACAGGCGCGCTTGGCGGCAGTGATCACCGAGTTCAAGGCAAGTCCAGGATCGGAGAGCGCAATGTTCGCCCGAATCGAGCTACCGAACAGATACGGTCTTTGCGTGACGATCCCCAGCTGGCGGCGCACCGAACGCAGGTCCAGCTTGGAAAGATCGACTCCGTCGTAACGCACCCGTCCCGAAGTTGGCGGATAGAGCCCGAGCAGCAGGCTTGCGAGCGTGGACTTCCCGGAACCAGACCGCCCTACAATCGCGACGAACTGGCCGGGGTGAACGCTGACCGATACGTCGCGGACGACGATTGGGCTCTGAGGTGAGTACTGAAAGTTGACGTGCTCCACTTCGATCCGTCCGTTGAGTTTTCCGGCGGGTCGGAGCTCTGCATCGTTCTGCTCCCGAGGGGTGTTGAACACGTCATCCAGCCGCTCGATGTAGGTGCCGATCAGTTGGAGTTGTCCGGCCGTGGTGACCAGGTTTGAGAGCGGAACAAGGAATGCCGCGGCCAAGGCGTTCAGCCCGAACATCTCGCCGAGGCTGAGCTGCCCATGCAAGACCTGGAGGCTGCCGAACCCGAGCAACACCAGCGGAGATGCCAACCGGAAGCTGCTGGTGAGAGCATCCTGGGCAGCGCCCAGCGCGCCGCGGTGCAGGGAGACGTTGAGCTCATCCACAAAAAGGTGAGACCACTGCTCGACGGCCCGATTTTCATTCCCAGCAGCCTTGAGGGTTTCGATTCCGGCGAACATCTCGTATTGGTAGCTTTGTAGGCGCGCCTGCACCTGCAAGGTCTCCGACATCAGTTGGCGCTGCCGGTGCCGGGTGATGAGGAAGATCGCGAGCTGCATCGCCCCCAGAATCAGCGCGACCCCGCCCATCTTGAAATTGAAGGCGAACAACACCAGCAAGTAAACAACCACCAGTGCTCCGTCGAGGATGACCGAGAGACCTCCGTTGGTCAAAATTTCCCGGATCGTGGCGTTGCTATTCAAACGCATCAACAGATCCCCGACCTGGCGTCGTTGAAAAAACGCGTACGGCAAGTCAATCAGGTGGTCCAAGAAACCGAGCGTCATCCGGGCATCGATATTCGTTCGCAGATGAAGCAAAAGGTGGCTGCGGATTAAGCTCGACAGGAAGTAGAAGATCGCGATCGCCGAAAAACCCAACCCCAGCACCAGGAAGAGGTGGTAGTCCTCTCGAGGCACCACGCGGTCCACCAGCGCGCCGGTAAAGGCAGGCACCGCCAATCCGAAAACCTGAAGTAGAAGCGACAGGGTGATGATTCGCGGCCAGAGCTTCGGCTTGGCGATCACCTCGCGGATGTAGCGCCACACCGGCTGGGATTTGTCCTTCGCCGGTTTGAAGGAATCGGTTGGCTCGAAGAGCAGAGCAACCCCGGTGAATGACTTGCGAAATTCCTCCATCGGGATCCGGCGGCGGCCGAATCCCGGATCGACGATCCTGACCGCTTCCTTCTCCAAGCTCTCGAACACCACGAAGTGATTGAACGCCCAATGGAGGATCGCCGCGGGCTCGAGGTACTGCAGATCATCGACTTCGATGCTCACCCCGCGACCGCGTAACCCATACCATTTGGCCGCGTTGATCAGCGCCAAGGCGTTGGCACCATCTCGTCCAGGACCGAGGATGTCGCGAATCTCGTCCAGCCGCACGTCTTTGCCGAAGTACCCCAGCACCATTGCCAGACTCGCAGCTCCACAATCGGTGGCCGCCAATTGTTGGACCACCGGGATTCTCGGTGAATTGAGACCAAACCGGAGGCGCTCCAGCGCGGGGAACTTCTCAAAGATGCTGATCGGCGCCTTCTCGTTATCCATCGGAATCGCTGCTCAAACGCCTCAGCACCGGAAGCAGGGACAGCAAAACGCTCTGGGTCCGAATTGGCACCTCGGCCGTTCCCTGCATCCCATCATAGTAGTTGTACGCTTTTCCCTCCGCGATGAAGCCCTTGGTCGGAAGGTGGGCCTGGATCAGAACCACGGGCCCCAGCAAGCTCACGCTGTCGGACAGCTCCTCCCCCAGGTAGCGGCGCGCTTCATTGGGCCCAATGATTTCATCTCCCATCGAGTCCACGATGAAGTTGTGGTACGTGTATTTGTAGCCGGACACCTCGAGCCGCAGCCGGGTGCCGAGCTTAATCATTGGCCGGTAGTGACCAGGCACGAGCGCGACCAACCGGAACGCGGCGTTCTCTGGCAGGAGCGATAGTATCTTGTCGCCGCTGTTGAGCTGCTGGCCGGGGCGAATTCGAATGTCGCTCACTGCTCCTGGATGAGGAGCCCGAAGCCGCCGTTCCTCGAGGGTGTGCTCGGCCAGCGCCTTCTGTGCGCGCAGGCTCGCCAGGACTTGCTGGGTCGAGGCATCCAGCGGATCCTGCAGGCGCTTGATCAGCTGCAGGTTGAACTCTTTGGTTACCTTATCCAGTTGATCGCGTTCCGCGACATCGTTGAATCGGACCAGGACGTGACCCGCCTCGACGCGGTCCCCCGGCTTGACTTCGACGGAGCTCACCACCCCCGGCAATCGCGCGGTGAGCTGGGTCTGGCCGGTGATCCGGATCACCGCCGGCCCCGATGCGTACTCATTGACGGTGGCGAGAATGGAGTACAGGAGGGCCACCGCGACACAGCCCACCAATACCCGGTAGGCCCAGGTCATCCAGGCGGGTGAAATCCGCAGCAGGTCGCCTTCCCACCGATACTTGGTTTCGTGGCTTGCGAGCGCTTCTTTTCGAAAAATACTCGTATCCGGCAACGAACTTTTCCTGTTTTTTGTGTCTTGACACTACCTCGAACCACTTGGGCTTGACTATTTCAGGTCCCAGGATCCGCGCCGAGTGGGGTCCTGAAGCGCTCGTTCTAGAGCGGCGAGGTAGCGTTCTCGGCTCCAGGCCGCCGCCCCAAAGCGCGCCAGGTTAGCGGTTTCCACCTGACAATCGATCAGGGTAAAGCGCCATTGGGTCAGCCGCCCTACCAGCGCCGCAAATGCCACTTTGGAAGCGTCCGGGGCTCGGGTGAACATACTCTCGCCAAAGAAGACGGAGCCTAGCGAGACCCCGTAGAGTCCCCCCTGAAGTTTTTCGCCCTCCCAGCTTTCCGCCGAATGCGCGAATCCCTGCCGATGGAGCGCTACATAGGCGTCGCGCATTTCATTGGTAATCCAAGTTCCTTCCCGGCCCGCTCCACGCTGCTTGGCGCAGCCGTCAACGACTTGGGCAAATGCCGTGTCGTAGCGGACTTGGTAGACGCTGCGCCGAATTGTTTTTCGCAGGCTTCGGGACAAATGGATTCGGCTCGGTTCCAAGACGAAGCGCGGATCCGGCGAGTGCCAAAGGATCGGAAGTCCCTCGCTGTACCAGGGAAAGATGCCGCTGGCATAGGCCAACAACAACCGCGACGGCCTCAGATCTCCACCCACCGCGAGCAGGCCATTGGGATCGGCCTGATCGGCGGGTGGAAAGGCCTGGTCGCGATCGCTCAACAAATAGACGGGCACGGACTACTTCGCGGAACCAAGACGGATGTTGCCCGCGAGCTCAAAAGGCGCCTCGAACGAGTGTCCCTTGAGAGTCCCGGTCAGCTTGTAGGGAAAGGAGGCGGTGCGGATGAGTTGATTCACGTCGGGACCATAGGTCTTGGCGGTGATCGGAATGCCAATCTCGAACAGAGCGGTAGCTGACGGGTCGATTGTCTCTCCATTGGCCAAGCTACCGCTGCCGATCTGCCTGGCTGCGACCGATGCGACAAACTCCAGCCCCTTCAAAGGGACCGGAAACGGATTAGGGTTGATCACCGCCAATCGCACGGTCACCTGCACTTCCTGGTCAGAATACCGAGCCGCGTCCAACTCATGCACCCGGACACTCGGCAGGCGCGGAAGGCGTACCTCCTTTGCCTGCGCGTAGCTGAGCTCCTGGAGTCGCCCTCCGTGCTGCAAAATCAGCTTGCCGCGGACTGCGATCAGGGCGCTGTCCGCCCGGCCGCCTGGGCCGGGGAGCGCGTCGGGTGCGGAGAACGGGGAGGATTCATCGAGGTGGAAGATGGTGATCTCCCCTGGAGTGATCGGTTCCTTGATTGGCACTTGGCCTTGCTTCACCACGCGGCCGTTTTCGACCAGTTCGTAGCGGTTGAGCTCGAGCATCGCCCGGTCGGGACTCTCGATCTCGCCCTCCAAACGAACCCGGTACTCGGCAAAGCCGAGGTCGGTTACCTCGAGATCGAGCCAGGTGATCGCCGGTTCTTTGACCGCGACCGAGTTCGATGTCGTTTTGCAGCCGACTGCCGCTGCCGGGAGCGCGAGCACCGCTAGCACTCTCGCACACCTCAAATACTCCATCCCCATTGGCAATTGGCTCGGCTTTCCTAGGCGATTTTCCGATAGGATTTCAACCGTTGTGACTCAGAGCCGTCCCAATTTCAACCAAGCGGTTCGCTCGCTGCTCAAGCATGTGAGTGCAACGATGCCGGAGTTTTCGCACATTCGGCCGTCGCGGATTCTCGTCGTGGGCGGAGAAGCTCGGCGCGCCTCCCGGGGAACGGTGAAGCCGCTGGTCTATTCGGCCAAGGGCCGCCGCCAGAAATCGATTGTCCGGATAAAAGGCCGACGCATGCTTTACTGCATTACTCTGCGACCGCTCTTCTTCCGCTCCTCGACGCCGCAGGCGAGAATCGAAACGCTCCTCCACGAGCTGTTCCATATTTCCCCTGCATTCGATGGTACATTGGATCAGGGGCGGCGCCACGCGGCGGCGGGAAAGCGCTTCGAACGCAAACTCCGGCCGATCGTCAAACGGTACTTGACGAGGTGTCCGCCTGAATTGTGGGCGTTGTTTGCGTTCAACGGGGAGATCCGAATGCTTCAATGGCTCGAGCGACCGGGCGCGGCCGGCGCGTCAGTTGCGCAAGGCCGGAAGGTCTATACCGAGGAACAACTTTTCTACGGACCGGTGCGGATGCTCACTCGCCGCACCCGACCAGTCCGGTCCGACAAAATGAAACTACATTAGCGCTGAATACCGGTCCCGGTGTCCTTGGTGTCCTTGGTTGCGGGCGCTGGCTTTCCCGAGCCGCCATACGCGCGCTGGATGACAATTTCAACGCGCCGGTTGTTGGCGCGCCCCTCCGGGGTCCGGTTGCTGGCGACTGGCCGGCTCTTGCCGAAACCTTCCGCCTTGATTCGCTCCGGTGGAACGCCGCGCTCGATCAGATAGTTTCGCACGGTCTCTGCGCGCCGCTCGGAGAGTCGTTGGTTGACTCTGGCCGAGCCGCGAGAGTCGGTGTGCCCTTCGACGATGAATTGGCGATCGGTATTCTTCAGCGCTTCCGCCACCTGGTCGAGCTTGCCGCGAGCGTCCGGCAGCAATGTCGATTTCCCGGAGGCAAACAGCACGCCACCCGTCAGGGTAATGACCGTTCCGCGCGAGTCCTCTCGAACATTGCCAAGCCGGCTAAGATTGGCCATCGCATCTTGGGAGGCCTGTCGTTCTACTGCGAGCTGCTGATTGCTTTGCGCAAGTTGCTCTTTGGTTTTTGCCAATTGTTGCTGCGTCAGTTGCGCCGATCGTTGGTCAGCCTGGGCGCGCTCCTGGTTGGCCTGTTCAACCTTCCCGTCGGCGTCGGCAATCTCCACTTTTCTTAGAGCGATGTAGGCAACGTCCCTGGTGTAGTCCGACCCCGGATCGCTGTTGAACTCTTGGTTGGCGTGATCCAGCGTCTTCTTCGCCTCATGGAGCTCAGCCGGGTTGTACTTTGCCGCGGGCCCCTCGCTGGCTTTCTCGTACGCGGCGCGAGCATCTAACAATTCTTTGGGAGGATCGTGAGCACACCCGGCGCACAGGGCGGCGGCGGTCAACCCCATCAACGATAACCCCAATTTGCGGTTCATGGTCTCTCCTCGGTCGAAATGGCCGGTTTTCATTGCTGGGCGGTCTGCTCAAGTTGTTTGACGCGGTCCAACGCTCGCTGCGCTTCGGCGCGGGCCGGAGCTTCGCGCGCTAACGCCAGCGCCAATTCCGCGTCCGCTTGGGAACGAATCAGCAGGACGTCCGCTCGTTTCTTGTCCCCTTGGTTCAAAAGCTTCTTCGCCTGCTCCTCCTGCTCTTTCGCCAATTGCAGGTGCAGTGAGGCGGGGGGAACCTTCTCGGCACCCATCTCCCGCGCTGCCCGGATCGCAGCTTCAGATGCGGCTAGCCGTTCCGAGCTAATCGGCGAGCTGGCGCACGCGACCGAAATCGCCAACACGCATCCTCCAATCGCTTTCTTAAGCATTGCACGCTCCTGGCTGGTGAGATCACGATCCAAAGGGTCCCGGGACACGGCGCGCACCCGGTTACGAGGGAGGTATGCACCGTTGGTGTCACCGTCAAGACTGCGTCCGCCGCAGCCTCCGACTGATGGGGGATACACCTAGGCGGTACCGTTCCGCTTGGGTGCTGGGGAGGCATCAGGGCTCGGCTCGACCTGTTCCCCTTTCGGTTTGCACGCGGCCAGGCGTTTGCTCGCCGCGCACAGACCGGGCCCTGACCCGCTGCCTTCCCGGCCCACGACAGGGGGCGTGGAGCACGAGGGGCGACTAATGTACGAACGTCCCAGCGTGCTTGCTGGCATTATTGAGATCGCCCGATGCGCTATCTGGCTGTGGCCTGCGACTACGATGGCACCATTGCCAAGGATGGCACCGTCGATCCCGAGACGATCGCGTCGTTGGAACGAACGAAGGCGTCCGGTCGGAGGCTGATCCTTGCGACGGGTCGCGAGTTGGAAGATCTGGCTCAGATCTTTCCCGCGGTCGGACTGTTCGATCGGGTGGTGGGCGAGAACGGGGCAATCATTCACGACCCGGCTACAGGGACGACAAAGCGACTCGCCGAGCCTCCACCACCGCGCTTCATTCAAATGCTGCGCGACCGCGGCGTTACTCCGCTTTCGGTCGGACATGTGATCGTCGCTACGCGACAGCCAAACGAGACGGTGGTGCTGCAGCTGATCCGAGATCTCGGCCTCGAGCTTCAGGTGATCTTCAACAAGGGTGCGGTGATGGTGCTGCCGTCATCAATCAACAAAGGCTTGGGTGTGATCGCAGCCTTAGAGGAGCTGGATCTTTCCCCTCACAATTGCGTTGGAGTCGGAGATGCCGAGAACGACCATGCCTTCCTCAGCGTTTGCGAATTCTCAGCGGCGGTGGCCAATGCGCTGCCAGCAATCAAGGAGCGCGTTGACCTCGTGACCCAACGCACACACGGGGCGGGCGTTCGAGAGCTGCTGGACCTGGTCATCGCGCAGGATCTCCGCCGCTAGACGGTTCCCGGCTGAAGTTAGTCCTCATCCGATTGTACCAGATGGTATTTGTGCAGCAGGGAGTAGAGGTGCTTGCGGTCTAACTCCGCGTCTCGTGCGGCCCGCGCCACGTTGCCTTTGGCCCTTTGCAATAGGCGGATCAGATACTCACGCTCAAACGTCCGGATCAGCTCTTCTTTGCACTCCTTGAACGATCCGTCGTAGCTGACCGGCACCGCCGGTCCTTGGGAGCTGGGTATGGAACTGGACTCGCGGATCAGCGCATGCGTGTCGAGGTCTGGAATCTCGACCATGTGGCGGGCGCGCTCGAGAGCGTTGCGAAGTTCGCGCACGTTCCCGGGCCAGCTGTGGGCGAGAAACTGGTCGCGCACTGTCGCAGGCAGCTTTTCCCAGAGCTCTTCGGCGGCAAAAGCATTGACCAGCAATGGGATATCCTCCCTGCGATCGCGCAGAGGGGGCAGGCTCACCGTAAAAACGGAGAGCCGAAAGTAGAGGTCCTCCCTGAATCGGCCTGCCTGTGTCTCGGCCCACAGGTCCTTCTTCGAAGCGACGACGATTCGCGAATCGAACGAGACGTGCGCATCCGAGGCGCCCAGCCGACGAAACTCCCGATCTTCGATCGCTCGCAGCAGCTTGGGCTGCAAATCCATCGCCAGGTCGTCGATCTCATCCAGAAACAGCGTCCCGCCGTGCGCCCGCTCCAGGCAGCCGATCCGCTGAGCCACCGCGCCGGTGAAGGCCCCTTTCTCGTGGCCAAAGAGCTCGCTTTCAATCAGCGAATCGGAAACGGAGGCGCAGTCAAAGATCACCAACGGACCCGTCCCGCGCGGGGAGAGCTTATGGATGAGCTTTGCGGCAGCCCCCTTCCCGGTGCCCGTCTCGCCAATTAAGAGAAGGGTGGAATCAGTAGGGGCAATCCGCTTCAGCAGCGCAAAGATCTGACGCATCGGCAGGCTTTTGCCTGCCATGTCTCCCAACCGATCCTCCGATGTAGGCGCAATTTCGACCGGCGCGACTTCAGGTTGGAATCGGAGCCGAACGTCACCAACTTCCAGAATGGCCCCGGGTCGCAAATACGCTTCCCGGACTTGGGCGCCATCGAGGAAGGTCCCATTGGTCGAGCCCAGGTCCTGGACCAAAAAGCGATCCCCCTGGCGCTGCACCAGAAGGTGGGAGCGGCTGACAGTCGGATCCTCTAGGACGACATCGTTATCGGGCGCTTTGCCAATCTTCACGGTTGGCTTATCCAGCGCGAATGCCGTTCCGGCGGCCGCCGTATTGACCAATACTAGGTGGAATTCCTGGGCTGCGAGGCGTTCGCCCACCGCCCGTCGTCCACCCAGAGCGGTCCGCGGGGCCGCTGGCACTGGAATTTCTGGGGGCATCCTGGGCTCAGACTCTACCGAACTCCCCGCTCCTTGGCTGAAGAACGTGGGCAAAAGGTGGTCGATGTAGGTGCGAGTCGGTCGATCTGAACTCCTGGACGTGGTAGGCCCAGCTAATGGGTGTCGGGAATGGCCTGGGAAGGTCGTCGCCGTTGTCCCTGGTTGGCCAGCGCACCGAGGCAACCTTCTATGCGCGTTACCTGAGCCGAGCTCGTCCAACTGTATTGGTCCTCGGTTGTGGCGCCGGACGGATTCCGTGGGAACTATCGGACCAGGGAGCGGAAGCGGTTGGAGTCGACCCATCCGCCTCCTTGATCGCTGCCGCCGAAGAACGGCGCGCGACGGAGGCCACCCCTAAGGCCGATCGGGTGCGGTTTCTGTCGGCCGACCTGCGTTCGCTGAGGCTTGGTAGGCGCTTCGCCTTGGTCATCGCCCCGAACAATGCATTCGGATTGATGAGTGCCTCCACAGATCTGGAAGCCCTGCTTGCCACGGCTCGGCAACACCTTGCTGCGGATGGGGTACTCGTCTTCGACGTCGTCAACGCGACCCGCGCCTTCGATCACTCGAGGCAACACCCGGAATCTGGTCTCTCGCTGTTCCAGCGGCCGGCGATTCGTGGGGTGTTTGCTCCCCATTTGCGCGAGCGCCGCAGAAGCGGACTCAATCGCAGCGCTTCGATACGGCGATTGCATTTGCGGCAGCTCAACCTCGAGCACGTCGAGTCGGCCATTCGCGACGCTGGCTTTGCTTCCACGGAGAAGTACGGCCGCTACGACGGAAAACCCTTTGAGCCCGCCGATCCGATTCAAATTGTCGTGGCGCAGCTCGCGTAGCGAGACTCCTTATTTGTGGAAGCGATATCCCAGTCCCCGAATCGTCAGGAAATGCCGGGGATGGTCCGGGTCGATCTCCAGTTTTTGGCGTAGCTGATAGACAAAATTGTCTACCGTCCGGGCGGTTCCCTGGTAGTCGAACCCCCAAGCTCCCATCAGCAGCTCGTTGCGGCTGAAAATTCGGTCGGGATGACGGACCCAATATTCGAGCACCCGGAACTCCTGGGCAGTCAAATCCACCGGCTTTCCGGCGCGGGTCACCGCTTTCGCCACCAGGTCCACTTCGTTCTCACCGAAGGCGACGACCTCGCCCGCGCGTTGCTGCCGTCTCAGGACCGCCTTGATTCGAGCGAGCAACTCATGCAATGCGAATGGCTTGACGACGTAATCGTCCGCTCCCAACTCCAGACCGAGAATCTTGTCGTGCTCCATCCCTCTCGCCGAGAGCATCACCACCGGAATGTCCCGGCCACGCTGTCGGAGCTCGCGAATCACCTCGTAGCCGTTCATCTGCGGCAGCATGATATCGAGGACCAGGAGATCGGGACGTTCATCCAGCGCGCGTTGGAGTCCGGTGCGACCGTCCTGTGCCTGTAGGACTTCGTAACCTTCGAACTTGAGGTTCATCGACAGGCCCGTGAGGATCGACAGGTCGTCCTCGATGACCAGGATCCGTTGCGAAGGCGTCACGCTCGCGCCTCGACATCCTTCGATTGCTCGAGCGGCAAATGCACGGTGAAGCAGCTTCCCTTACCGAGCTCGCTTTTGAGCGAGATTTTCCCGCCATGCGCTTCGACAATTCGCTTGGCGAGAGCCAATCCGAGCCCGGAGCCTTCGGTTTGACGCGTGAGGAGGTTTTCCACCCGGTAAAACCGGTCGAAGATTCGCTTTCTCTCCCGAACCGGGATCCCCGGTCCGTTGTCCATCACATCGATCGCCACGCCGTGGGGCTCGGAACGAGCCCGGATTGCGATCTTTTTCTCGACGCCGGTGTACTTAAACGCATTCTGCATCAGGTTGAGCAGGGCGCCGGCGATCGCTTCTCGATCGACGCGCACGGTTGGCAAAGTCGACTCCAGTTCACAAGAAAGCTGTACCGGCGCGTCGAGGCGCTGCGCTCGGAATGCCGACAAGGTCGCCTCGACCAGCGCTCGGACCTCCATTGGCTCTCGTCGATAGGTCTTCTTACCGCTCTCGATTCGAGCCCAATCGAGCACCCGTTCGATCATCTCTGAGAGCCGGCCCGTTTCTTGTGCCAGCAGCCCCAGAACTTCTTGGATCTGCGCAGGATCTTTCACCCGCCCAAGCGCGAGCGTCTCGATGAACATCCGAATCGAGGTCAGTGGCGTTCTCAGCTCGTGGCTGACCATCGAGACGAAGTCAGTCTTCAAACGAGAGAGCTTGGCCTCGCGATACAACACCCGCGCGGTGTAGACGACGCCGCCTGCGAGGGTGAAGTAAAACAGCCCGAGAAGGACTCCGTAGATCGCGCGGTTGCGGGTCGAGGCGGTCGCTACCGGATCCGCGCCGGTCGTCATTGCAACCAGCTCAAAGTCCTGAAGCGGAAAAGAGAACGGGCGCCTGGCCAGCATTCGTGGCGCGCCGCGGGCAACGTCCCGTGCTTCCACCATGCCTGAAACGAGCTTGCCAACGAGGCCTTCGCCGCTCTCGTGCTTTACCGGGACGAAATCGAAGCGTACTGGTTCCTGGGCAGGGTTAATGCCTGCCGCAAGGTCGCGAAGAAGTCGATTGACCGATTGAAGGGATAGGCGAAAGCCCCGGATCACTGGGCCATCGCGCTGAAGTGAAACCAGAAGCGTGCCCTGAAGACTGTAATGGGAAATGACGGTGGGGCGCTCGTTAAGGGGCGATGTGTCGGGAAGCCCAGAGCTCAAAGCTGATACAAGGCGGGGATCCAAAGCTTGAACCTGACCTCCTCGAACCGTGAACGAAGCATCGGAGAGCTGAGTGCCGGTGGGGGAAAAGAGCGCCGGCTCACCGCTTGGGCTGGGTCGAACTTCCCCGCTTCTCAACTGCGCCTCCAAGCGTCTGCTCAGCGAGTCGAGCTTTTCTGCCCAGGCGGCCTCGATTCGTTTCTCCACCGCGGCGCGCTCGTTTACGATCGCCAATACGCCGAACCCCGAGAGAGCGGCAGAGGGCAGCACCACCAGGAGGATCACCAGGGCGAAGGTTCGCCGGAAGCTCAGCAGCTTCAGGGAAGAAGAGAAAGGCACAAGCTCCTCTGTAAGTCGACCGGTGTCTCACGGGGCGTATAGGGGCCAGGGACGAGCCGGCACAGCATCTGCATTCGATGTCTATTGTAACTGCGTTCGACAGACAAATCGTAGTCATTTCAAAGATCTTAGACCTTCGCCTCCGATGGTTTCACACCTCGATCACGACGCCGATGTCCGAAGTCACCCCATGAGCACGGCAGGATGGCTCTTGTGCTTGAGCATGGCCGCCGCGCTTTGCGCCTGTAAGAAAGCGCCTGCTACTCCACCGTGGGCCAGTTCGATGGCGGTTTCGCATGACCGCAAGCTCATCTACGCGACCGATCCGGACAATGATCTGGTCGTCGTGTTCAAGGCTCGCACGGAGGACAAACTCGCCGAGGTCAAAGTAGGTCGGGATCCCGAGCGGATCGCTTTGGGATCGGATGGGACCATTTACGTGAGTAACCGAGGGAGCAGAAGCGTATCGGTCATTCGGCACCGCGAATGGCGCGAATTGACCCGAATTCCGGTGGGCCTGGAGCCGGTGGGATTGGCCGTTTCGCGGGACAATCATTTTCTGTACGTCGTGAACAGCACTTCGATCGAAGACCCCGAGAACGGCACGTTGGTCGCGATTGACCTGAGAACGCATCAGCAAAATTGGTCGCTCGCGATCGGTCCCGAGCCACGGGAGATTCGCCTCCTCGATGAACACCGTGCTTCGGTTCTCCTCCACAAAGACCACGCGGTGATCGAGGTGGATCTCGACAAGCGCATGATCGTGAGCAGGCGGGTGTTGCTCAGCCAGCGCTAAGACCACCCTTGATCGGGTGACCCAGACGATTGGCGCGGGGCCGCGAATCTGATTTACAGCGCCCGATGCGCACCTGCATCATCGGCGCGGGCTCCTTCGGCACCGCCTTATCGACGGTCGTATCGGTGCACTCCGAGCAGGTGACGATCTGGGGCCGCGATCCGAAACTGGTTTTGGCCGTCAACGAGCAACATGAAAACCCGGTTTACCTCTCCGGCGTTGCTTTGCCCCAGAAGGTACGGGCGACTACTTCGCTCGAGGAGGCTCTCTCCGGAGCCGAGTTGGTGATTTGTGCAACCCCATCTCACGTGATGCGAGAGGTGATTGGCAAAGCCCGCGACTTTCTACCCCGCGCGGTTCCGCTGCTGACGGTGGCCAAGGGGATCGAAAACGAGACCCTGCTCACGATGACGGAAGTACTCGAGGACTGTCTTCCGGAGGAGTACCACCCCTATCTTGCGGTCCTGTCGGGTCCCTCTTTCGCCCAGGAGATCGCGCGGCGAATGCCCACCGTGGTGACCGTGGCTTCGCGCTGGGACAAGATTGCGCTGCGCTGCCAGAAGCTCTTACAGACCGAAGCCTTTCGGGCTTACACCTCGACGGATGTGGTTGGCGTTCAGTTGGGCGGCGCGCTGAAGAATGTGATTGCGATCGCAGCAGGGATGGCCGATGGTCTGGGTTTTGGCCACAACGCGCGCGCAGCAATCATCACCCGCGGTCTGGCCGAGATAACCCGGATTGCGGTTCGCAGGGGCGCCAACCCGCTAACCTTGTCGGGCCTCTCCGGAGTGGGCGACCTGGTGCTCACTTGTACCGGCGAGCTGTCCCGCAATCGCAGGGTGGGAGTCGAACTGGGCAAGGGTCGGTCTTTGACCGAAATTTTGGGGGAGACGAAACAAGTTGCGGAGGGCGTCAAGACGGCGATCAGCGCCCGCGACCTGTCTCAGAAGCTCGGGGTGGAGCTGCCGATCTGCGATCAAGTTTACTTGATCGTCCACCGCGCCAAGAATCCAAGGACGGCAGTGGTCGAGTTGATGACCCGGCAGCCGAAGTCCGAGCTCATGTAGCCAGACTCAGCCTCCGGTCATCGGCTTCCGCCAGCAGCGTGCGGCTCGCCTTGTCCAGCAGCTGCTCGAGGCCAGTCCGATCGCGCGCGCTGATCGCTACCCCCGCCCGTTCGTGCAACAGAGCGCCAATCTCCTCTTTGGGAAGTTGGTCGCACTTGTTCCACACCATCAAGCGGGGCGTCCTCAACAGGTCCAGCTCTCCTAAAATTGCCTCAACCGCTCGCACCTGTTCGTCCCGGGCGGGGTCCGACGCATCCACCACGTGAAAAAGCAGGCTCGCTTCGTTCAGTTCCTCCAGCGTCGCTCGAAAGGCGTTGACCAGATCAGGCGGGAGATCGCGGATGAAACCGACCGTGTCGGTGATAATCACTTCGCGGTCGCGCGGAAAGCGCAAACGTCGGCTGGTCGGATCGAGCGTCGCGAACAGCTTGTCCTCGACCAATACCTCGGAGTTGGTCAGCGCGTTGAGAAGCGTGGACTTACCGGCGTTGGTGTACCCGACGATCGAGATGACCGGAACCCGATGGCGATTGCGCTGGGAACGTCGCACCGCGCGCTCCTCCGACAGATGGTCGATTCGCTGCTCAAGCTGGGCGATCCGGTCGCGCACTCGACGCCGATCAATCTCCAGTTTGGTCTCGCCAGGGCCCCGGCCTCCAATACCTCCCGCCAGCCGTGAAAGAGAGTCGTCTCGCTGCGAAAGGCGGGGCAGAAGATACTTCAGTTGGGCGAGCTCCACCTGGAGCTTGCCGTCTGCGCTCTGAGCCCGCTGAGCGAAGATGTCGAGTATCAGCTGAGTGCGGTCCAGAATCTTGAGGCTGGTCTCTTCCGCGATGTGGCGGCCCTGGGATGGGCTCAGGTTTTTGTCGAAAATCAGCAGGTCGGCCATCAACTGCATCGACCTCAGATTGAGCTCCTCGAGCTTGCCGCGGCCGATCAGAAAACGCGGATCCGCCTCCCGACGCACCTGGAGCACTTTATCGAGCACGTCGACTCCGGCAGTCCGAGCCAGCTCGGACAATTCCAAGAGCGAGGATTCGGCCTTTCGCCGCTCCCCCTCGAGGCTCACTGCCACGAGGATTGCGCGCTCGCGGCCACTGATGCCCTGGGCCGAGGCCTGGCGGGCGAACTCGTTTTCCAGGGCTCCGACCGTTTCGAGCACGTCTGGCTGATCGTCGTGGACCGAGTTGAGCGTTTCGGTCTGCCACAAGTGGCCGTTTCCATTGGCCGGCACCAGGTAGGCAAAGTGCAACGCACCCGGCAGACCCTGATCCAGTACGCCGATTGCGGCCACCATATCGAGCCGCAACAGTGCAAGGTCGGTGAGGTCGTCCTTGCTAAGCCGCTCGGATCGCAAGTGGGTGTGAACCAGGCGCAGGCCGCGAAGCCGTCCTTGACCGGCGCGCGCCCGGCCGATCTCTGGCAATTCCAGCTTGTGCGCATTGCCAACCACGACGTTCTCGACGTCGCCCTTGCGATTCACCAGGATGCCGACCTGCCGATTGAGGCTCCGGGAAAGCTCGGTTAGATGCCGAGCAACTTCCGGGTTGACGATTTCGTGGGGTGAGTTTCGACGGCGATAGGTATTGCGCAGGAGCCGAAGCTCGCTCGCCTTGAGGCCGAGAGTATTTCCGAAGACGTCGCGCATCAGGCACGCACCAGGAGGCTACCTGGCGCGACGAAGTCCGACTCGAGCGTAGAAGGTTCCAACCACATTTCAGGTGCTAAGTTTTAGCTTTGCCCCCTGCGTTTCAACTAAATCGAATAGGGAACTCTCCCGGCTACATCCCGATCAGCCAGGTCCATCAGGGCGCGAAACTCCGGTGAGTTGACCTTCATCACCAGCAGGGAAACTTGGAGGTTATCCGGGCTTTTCGCTAGCTGGAGCTGCCGCGACTCGCCATGCACCATTTTGACGTCCCAATGCCCTTGCGCTTCGCGCAGTGCCAGGTCGAGCGCGATTTGGAAGTGGTCTCTTTGCCAGGTAGGAAGCAGGCGCAAACGGTAATCGGGAATCGCCGCACCCGGTTGCCGACGCTCGACGAAGGCGACCTTGTCCATTTGACCTAAGAGCTTTGGCTGAGCGACCACCTTTCCTTCCTGCCGAATCTCCAGGGAGAAGTAGAGCTTTTCGGTCGAAGGCGCTGGACGAGAGCCGGTGCAACCCGCGGCAAAGAGGGCGGCAACAACGATTAGATATCCACGCATCAGCAACCCTTTTCGCGGTTCCAGCCCTTAGGTGTAGCAATCACCGCGCCAAGTGAAAACTCCACTGCAAGCCCAAGACATTACCACACGAAGCCCATTTGCCTGACATTCCGGCGCGGCTTCTCGGCGACTTTAGGACAAAATGACTCGATGTTCCCCTTCCTCATCCAGTTCCTCGGCCTTTTTGCGATAGCCCTGTGGGTCGGTGCCGGCGCGGCGATAGTCTTCTTGGTCGTTCCGGTCATCTTCGAACGGACGAATTCGCGGCAACTCGCGGCAGATCTGATCGGTCGAATCATCCGGCGCCTGAATGGGTACGCGTGGGTTGCTGGCCCGATTGCACTGGGCGCTGCACTTTTTGAGCTCGCCGCGGCGCCCGGGGCCTCCCGCACTCTGACGCTAAAGGCTGCGCTCATCGGCGGGATGCTGGCGTTGGCAACCTATTCGCGCCTTGTGGTCGCCCCCGAGATTCGAGTTTCGAGCTCAGAACGCGCGCAGCTCGGTCGACTGCATGCGTTTTCAGGCCTCCTACTGATTGCGCAAACTTTATTAGGCGCGTTTGCAATCGGTCTCACGCTCATGATTGGACATTGAGGCAGGGCTGGCGGTCGGGTGCCGCCGCGAGCGGGCCTTGACGAGGCGCCACCCAATTCCGCATCCTGCTTGCCGCTCCAGGCCAATGCCGCAGAGCATTGCAGCCGGACCGAATCACATGGAACGAACGGAACGACTCCTCGATTTGGTGGCCTTGTTGCTCGATGCTCGCGAGCCGATTTCATGGTCCGAGCTGCGCGATGCTTTCCCGGAGGATTATCAAGCCAGCTCGGATGAGGCGGCCGAGCGCAAGTTCGAGCGCGATAAGGCTGAGCTGCTAGAGCTCGGAATTCCCATCGCTTACGTCCAGGGCGACGACGATCGCAAGGACGGGTACGTAGTGGACCGGGAGGCGTACTACCTCCCGGAAGTCGGACTCAGTCCGGAGGAGCTGGCAGTGCTGTACGCCGCTGGGTCCGCGGCGCTGGCCTCCGGTGCATTTCCCGGGAGCCCCGACTTGGCCCATGCCCTTCGCAAGATTGGGTTCTCTGCGGGTACCCAGGTCCCTACGCCCAGGGTGCGGATGGAGTGGGGCGCGGTCCAATCAGGGCTGGAGCAGGATCTGGGGCCCAGGCTTGAGCAGCTTTGGGCAGCCACGGCGAGCCGAAAGTGGGTCGAGCTCTCGTACTACTCACCCCGCACCGGTGCCACCACCTCCCGCCGAGTTGACCCTTATGGGCTGGCGATGCGCCGGGGAATTTGGTCCCTGGTGGGTTTCTGCCATCTTCGCCAAGGGGTACGGACGTTTCACGTCCATCGAATACGCACCTTCAAGGTGAATCCCTTCAAGCCGAAGACGCCGGACTTCGACGTCCCGCGCGATTTTCGCCTGGACGACCACGTCGCGAGCTATCCGTGGCAGCATCGAATCCATTCGCCGGTACCCGTGACGCTCTCGCTTCGAGGAGAGATTGCCAATTTGGCCGCGCGATTATTCCCTGACGCGAAGGTGCAGTCAGCAGGGTCGTGCTCCGAGGCGATTGTCACCGCTACCTATGTCGACGGCCTGCTGCGCTACGCGCTCTCACTGAGTCCGGACTGCACTGTTCTCGCTCCTCCTGATGCGGTCGAGCGTTGGAAGCAAATGGCGGCGCGGATTCTCCAGGCGCATCGGTCTCGACCCGCGGCCCTCGGAGCCTCCGCGTGAGCGACGTTCACGAACGGCTGAGGCGGCTGCTCTTTTTGGTGCCGTACATTTCCAAGCACCCCGGCATCTCGGTCGAGGAGCTTGCCCGAGCGCTTTCGCTCACTCCCGATCAGCTGCTCAAGGAACTGGATTTACTCACCATGGTTGGACGTCCTCCGTTTCAGCCGGACGACTACATCGACATCTACGTTGAAAACGACAGGGTGTATGTGGATTTGGATCAGCGATTTTCTGCTCCTCCGCGCCTCACCGCGGCCGAGGCAACCGCGCTGACTGCCGCCGCGGAACTTCTCAAGCCAGCCGCGGGAGGAGCTCTCCAAAGCGCACTGGCGAAACTCGAGAAGGTCCTGCCGGCTGACGTCCGAAGCCGGTTCCGCGACATGGAACGGAAAATCGACGCCAACGTCCAGGGTTCCGACGAGTTTGCCCCTTTGGCGAAGGCGATTTTCTCCCGGCGCGAGGTCACCTTCGCGTATTTCAGCCAGGGACGGGGCGCGGTAGAGCAGCGGCGAGCGCGTCCGTTGGAGTTATTCAGTCACCGAGGCCAGTGGTACCTGCATGCGTACTGCCTCAGCCGGAAGGATCAACGGCTGTTTAGGTTGGATCGAATTCGGGACCTGGCTTTGACGAGCACGCCTTTCGAGCTTGGCAACGCCGCTCGCCCCACGGTTCCCAATCCGGCGGGTGCTGCGGGGGAAGTGAAGGTTCGCTTTTCCCCAGTCGCCGCTCCGTACGTGCGCGAACGCTTTGGCCAGACTGTGCGAACGATGCCGGACGGCGGAGCGGAAGTGAACGTGGCCGGCGACTCCGAGCGATGGTTGGTCCAGTGGATCCTCTCGTTTGGGGGTGAAGCCGAAGTGCTCGGACCCGACTGGGCGCGAGAGGCGGTGGCTCGCGCAGCGACCACCGCGGCACCGAAGGCCTGCTGACAATCGCGCGGGTTTTCCGCCCGCCCGGTGGCAAGTCGGTTGCACCAAACGCGGCCATGAGCTCTCGGTCTCGAGGGATAGTTCCTGGCCTGGGCAACGACCGGACCCAAGTGCGCGCTCCGGAGACCCAAACGCGGATTGTTTCCGATCAGTTCCGCCGGGCTCATCCAGCAGTCCGTAAACGCGGACTGGTGGTCCTGTCGGGGATCCTGATCGCCGCTCTCCTCGTCGTGGTTCAACGGTTCGTTGGCTGGGGTGCGAAGGCTTCAGAGACTGAGCCGAAGGTCCTGAGCGCAGACCCGATTGCCGCGTCGTTCGGTTTTGGGGAGGGAGTGCGTTTTGTGCACTCACAAGGGAAGGAATTTGAGTTTCGGCTCGATGCTCCACTGGCTTGCGTGGTCTGGGTCCACTTCCAATCCAAGGGAGTCTTGCCTGGGCAAATCGCGGTGACTGCAAACGGCGCGAAGGCGGGATTCGTTCCAGCCGACGGCCTCCGCAGCGCCGAGCTCGCCCACGAGCTACTGATTGGCGCGGACCTATTACGGTTGGGGGAGCTGAACCGGATCGCCTTCATCAACCAGGGCGTCGCGCACGGCAAGAAGGAGTGGCGGATCTGGAATGTTTGGGCCGAGGCTGAGCCTCTTCCCCAGATGTCCTCCGAACAGTTAAGGGCGGAAGCAGAGATTGCGTTTCGTCGCGCGAAGCTTCGTTTCGAGCAGCGGGAAATTGGCGCTCCCAATCGCTTTCTCGCCTGGAAGGACTTTCGCAACGCGCGACTTCTGCTCGAAGCACACCCAAAACCGCGCCCGGAACTCTACGATTTGTCGAGCAAGGGGATGAGCGATGCTCAGCGAGAGTTGGATAGTGTCTGTGCCAAACTGTTGCTCGAGATGCAGCGGGCAATCAGCCAGCGAAAGCGCGGTGCCGCGCATGCCATCTTGGAGCAATTGAGCGAGTATTTTCCCGCCTCGCGGTCCTCATGTGCACTTTGGGCCGAGCGACGCCGACTTGAGCTCGGGCTTTAGCCCGAGCGGCGGCTGTGGTACCAGGTCGTTATCAGCTAAACGCGAGGTCACGAACATGCAGGACAGCTTCAACGTCAAGTCGCGCTTGCAGGTTGGGACCGGCGGGTATGACTTTTTTCAGCTGAGCAAGCTGGCCAAGGACCATCCGACGGTCAATCGCTTGCCGTTCTCAATGAAGGTGTTGCTCGAGAATCTGCTGCGCCACGAAGACGGCAGGGTGGTCAAAAAGGAACACATCGCCGCATTGGTTGGGTGGAATCCGAAAGCCGAGCCGAGCGTCGAGATTTCCTTCAACCCCGCGCGAGTGCTCTTGCAGGATTTCACCGGCGTCCCCGCGGTCGTGGATCTGGCCGCGATGCGCGAGGCGATTGCGCAAATGGGCGGCGATCCGAAGAAGATCAATCCACTTCATCCCGCCGATCTGGTGATTGACCACTCCGTCCAGGTTGACCAGTTCGCCTCCTCCGCCTCCTTTCATGTCAACGCGGAGCGGGAGTTCGATCGCAATCGCGAACGCTACTCTTTCCTTCGTTGGGGTCAGCAAGCGTTTCACAATTTTCGCGTGGTTCCACCCGACACCGGAATCTGCCACCAGGTAAATCTGGAGTACCTCGCGCAGGTGATATTCCGCGAACGCGGCACCGCTTATCCGGACACGTTGGTCGGTACCGACTCGCATACCACGATGATCAATGCCCTCGGGGTCGTCGGGTGGGGAGTGGGAGGAATCGAAGCCGAGGCAGCTCTGCTGGGGCAGCCGATCACGATGTTGATCCCGCAGGTGATCGGTTTCAAGTTGCACGGCTCGCTGCCGGCCGGTACCACCGCGACCGATCTCGTTCTCACCGTGACCGAGATGCTCAGGAAAAAGGGAGTGGTCGGCAAATTCGTCGAGTTCTACGGCGCCGGTCTCTCCTCTCTGTCCCTGCCCGACCGTGCCACAATTTCCAATATGTCCCCCGAATACGGCGCGACCATCGGCTTCTTCCCGGTCGACGAGGAGTCGCTGGGGTATCTGAAATTCACTGGTCGTTCGCCGGATCAGATTGCTCTGGTCGAAGCTTATTGCAAAGAGCAGGGGCTGTTTCGCACCGATCAGACTGCTGACCCGGTGTTTTCCGACACGCTCGAGCTGGATCTCGCGACGGTGGAGCCCTCCTTGGCGGGGCCACGCAGGCCGCAAGACCGCGTCCCGCTTCGGGAGGCCAAGCGGGTGTTTCGAAAGTCCCTGCACGGGATGATGGAGACGGCGAATCTCGATCAGGAGAAGATTGGGCGCTGGCTGAACGAGGGAGGTAGCCCAGCGATTCCACCACCAGATTTGCTCAAGCCGGACTTGGGCAAGCTGGTTCACTCCGTTCCGGTCAAGCAGGGTCCGTTGACCTATCAGCTGGGACAGGGCGCGGTGGTGATCGCCGCAATTACCTCTTGCACCAACACCTCCAATCCCGAAGTGATGCTCGGCGCGGGCCTGTTGGCGCGGAAGGCGGTGGAGCGCGGCCTCACCACCCAACCTTGGGTCAAGACCTCGCTCGCTCCCGGATCGCAAGTAGTGACTGACTACTTGCAGGCAGCGGGCCTGCAACCCTATTTGGAGGCGCTCGGTTTCCACCTGGTCGGATACGGCTGCACCACCTGCATTGGAAATTCCGGTCCTTTGCCTGACCACATCGCCGACGCGGTGACGGAGGGCGAATTGGTGGTGGCCAGCGTTCTTTCCGGCAATCGAAATTTCGAGGGGAGAATCAACTCCCTCGTTCGGATGAACTTTCTCGCCTCGCCGCCGCTGGTGGTGGCATACGCGCTCGCGGGGAAAATGGACCTGGACCTGACCCGGGAACCGTTGAGCCAAGATCGCAACGGCGAACCGGTCTACCTGAGGGACATCTGGCCCAGCGAGGAAGAGATCCGCGAGGCGATTCGGACCGCGGTGAAACCAGAGCAATTCAAGCAGCGCTACAGCCAGGTGCTCGAGGGCGATCAGCGCTGGAAGACGCTTGCCACGAGCTCGGGTGAAATCTTCAAGTGGGACCCCGGGTCGACCTATGTTCGCAGGCCTCCCTTCTTCGACGAGATTCCAAAAGATCCCGTCCCCACCAAGCCAATCCTGGGCGCGCGGGTGCTGGCGCTGCTGGGAGATTCAGTCACCACCGACCACATCTCGCCGGCAGGGAACATCGCCAAGAACAGTCCAGCGGCTCGTTATTTGGTCGAGCACGGCGTTGATCCCAAGGAATTCAACTCCTACGGGGCGCGCCGCGGAAACCACGAGGTGATGGTCCGCGGAACCTTCGGCAACATCCGGATCCGAAACCAGCTGGTTCCCGGGGTCGAAGGAGGGGTCACGGTTCACTTCACCAGCGGCGAGAAGATCTCCATTTACGACGCCGCGATGGCGTACGCCAAGGAGAAGATCCCCTTGATCGTTATCGCCGGAGCGGAATACGGCACCGGCTCGTCTCGCGACTGGGCCGCCAAGGGAACCATGTTGCTTGGCATTCGCGCGGTGATCGCAAAGAGCTTCGAGCGGATTCACCGATCAAATCTGGTGGGCATGGGAGTGCTGCCGCTTCAGTTCGAACCGAGTCAAGATGCGCAGTCGCTCGGCCTGAGCGGGCGTGAGACGTTCGACATCCTCGGGGTGGAGGAGCCCGGGGTGGGAAAGAGACTCACGGTCGTTGCCAGGGGCGAAGGTCCGGAGAAGCGGTTCTTCGTTCAAGCGCGGATCGATACTCCGAATGAGCTGGATTACTACCGCCACGGGGGGATTTTGACCTACGTGCTGCGCCAGCTGGCCAAGGGATGAGTCGCCGAGGCTCAGAGCACCGAGTGCCGCAGCTTCTTCTTCGCGCTTAGCCGTTTCTTCGCCTGCAGACGTTTCTCGCGAGCATGTAGGGTTGGCTTCGTTTTGTGGCGCGCCTTGGGAATCGCGGCCAATCGTTTCAACCCAGATCGCAATCGCTCGAGCGCCGTGGCGCGGTTCTGCGATTGACTTCGCCGCTCGGTGGCGGTGACCGACATTTCACTTAAAGGGTGCGTCAACCGGACCCCGCTGGCGGTCTTGTTGCGATGCTGTCCTCCGGGGCCTCCCGCCACGAAGAACTCTTCCTCACATTCAGCAAGTAATGCCTGATCGCCGAGAGCAACCGCGCGCTGAGCCGCGAGCCGGCGCTGCGGGCTCACCGCCGTCATCGGCAGGCCCTTGCGTCCGTCAAGCTCGCCCCGAACACGTCGCGCGCAGCCCGATAGGTGCCGATATGAGCTTCAACTGTTCGAGCAATCGGCCGGGCGTAGCCGCCGCCCATGGTCAGCACGACAGGAAGACTCCGCTTCGCCGCTTCTCGAAAAACGAGCTCATCTCGGCGCCGCAGGCCCTCGGCGGTCAGCGCGAGTCGACCGAGCGCATCATCGCCCAGTGGGTCTACGCCCGCCTGATAGAAGACAATGTCCGCATCCGCGAGGTTGAGGACCTCGGGGAGATGTTGGCGAAGCACACTGAGGTATTCGTCGTCTCCCGTCTCGTCCTCGAGAGCCACATCCCGAGTCGATCTGGTTTTGTGGAACGGATAATTGTGCTTGCCATGGATCGAAAAGGTGATGATTGCGGGATCGTCCTCGAAAATCTCGGCGGTTCCGTTTCCTTGGTGAACGTCCAAATCGACGACCACCGCGCGCGCGATTTTCCCTTCCGCTTGGAGCGCCCGTATCGCGACCGCGATGTCATTGAACACGCAAAACCCTTCGCCGTGGTCGGCGAACGCGTGATGCGTCCCTCCGGCCAGGTTGCCGCCGATGCCTCGTGCCAGGGCCCACTGTGCCGCCGCCAAGGTGCCTCCGACCGAGGCGCGGGAGCGGATCAACAGTTCCTCGCTCCACGGAAATCCGAGGCGCCGCTGTTCCGGTTCGCTCAGTGCGCCCGAAAACAACCGGGCAAGGTACTCGGGCGTGTGAACCAACTCGAGCGCAGGCCGATCGATCAGCGGTGCCAGCTCCAACTCGGAAGCGCGCAGCACGCCAAGGCTCACCACTCCAGCGCGGACGTGCTGGTATTTGTCGATCGGGAAGCGGTGACCAGGAGGCAGAGGAATGACGAAGCAATCGGAATAGTAGGCTCGCATCGAGCCTACTAGTGTACAAACGCTTCGGCAGGCGGTCCTACAATTCGAGAGAGAATGTCTCTCACTTTCTCCAGGTCGACGGGCTTCGAAATGTAGCCGCTCGCGCCAACCAGTTCTGCCTCCCACTCGAAGCCGTATGCCGAGATGATGATGATTGGAAGGTCCTTGGCATGCGGCATTTCCTTGAGCGCTTGGAGAACTCCCCAGCCGCTCATCACCGGCATTCTCAGGTCCAGCAGGACGGCATGGGGTAGGCTGCCATCGAGCTGATCGAGGGCTTCTCGTCCATTGGTTGCTTCCTGAGTTTCGTAGCCCATTTCCTGCAGCAAGTCGCACAGAAGAGCCCGATGGCTGGCGTCGTCATCAACCACCAAGATGTACGACATGGCGGCACCTCGCGCGGTCCCTATTGGCGAAAAGATGTCTCTTCCGATGCAGCTTCGGAAGACCCTCCCCCTCTGTTTGTCGATGCTTCCGGGCGATTGTTTTGAGGCTCAGAATAGTCGAGTCTTTCCAGGAACTTGTCTTGCTGTCCGTAGCCGGCGCGCGCCAAACGCTGGGCTTCGATCAGGTCCGCCAGTTTGGCACAGAATTGGCCAAGCACTCGTAAACCCTCGGCCAGCAGCTTTTCCGTCCGGTCCTCGGCGGCGCGGACCACCGTGGTCGAGCCGCGGTCCCGAAACAGCAGTGGCAACTTCATTTGAACCAACTTAAGGGATTCAACGCGGCGGCGCCACTCGCCTCCCGGGAGCACCAGGCGCGAAGGAGAAACGCATGAACGCACCACCAATCAAAAGGGTGGGCTTTGTGGGATTGGGCATCATGGGTAGCCGAATGGCACGAAACCTTGCGCGAAAGGGTTTCGAGGTCACCGTTTGGAACCGGACCCGCTCGCGGGCCGAGCCACTCCAGGCGGAAGGTATCAAGATTGCGAGCTCTCCAGCAGCTCTTGCGTCGCAGGTGGACGCGTTTTGCACCTGTGTGTCGGATCCGCCAGCGCTTCGCGAAGTGGTTCTCGGTAAGGAGGGCCTTCTCGCGAGTTCGCGGGCCGGCCAGCTCTTCGTTGATTTTTCCACCGTGTCTCCGGAATTCTCGCGTGAGCTGGAAGCCGCTGCGGCGCGCCAAGGCGTGGATTTCGTGGAGGCGCCGGTCACGGGCTCGAAGACCGGCGCGGAAAAGGGAACCCTGTTGTTGATGGTAGGTGCGAAGCCAGGACCGTTAGAGCGCGCGCAGCCAATCTTCCAGGCGGTCGGAGAAAAAGTCGTTCATTGCGGACCAGTGGGCGCTGGCAGTCAAGTGAAGCTCGCCGGGAACGCGCTGATCTCGATGATGCTGGAAGGGCTTTGCGAGGGAATGTTGCTGACCCAGCGGGCGGGAGTGGATCCACGCAAGTTCCTGGAAGTGGTGCAGTCCTCCGGGTTCCGCTCTCCGTACTATGAGTTCAAGGGACCTTCGATCTTACGCCGGGAATTCGAGACCCACTTTTCAATCGACTTGATGTTCAAAGATCTCAATCTTTTCCTCGAGAGTGCGGCCCGCCACCGCATTCCCACCCCTTCAGTTGCCGCGGTAAGGGAGACCTACCAGCTGGCACGCGCCCAGGGAAAGGGTGCCCAGGACATCGCCGCAGTCGTCACCGCGCTCGAGGACCTTTCAGGCGAAAAGCTCCACTGAATCAAAGCGTCGAGAGGGAAAGCTTCGTCGAGTTTCTCACCCTCAGCGTTTTTTGTGATCGACGGCGACCTCACCGAGAGGGCTACGTTCGTGCCCCGGCGCCAATACGGGGCCGTATGGCTTTCTTGGGAAGGGCAAAGCGATGGGAGAGCGGGCAGGCATTGCCTTGTGCCTGATGACTATTTTTGCAGCCGATCGGCGCGCGGCTGCAGCGGATGCGGACGTGGCAGCGAACGCGCCTCCATCCACTTGGAGAGTGAACGCTGGCCTGAACCTGATCTACTTGAGGGCCAGCGCCCGCACGCTGACCTTTAGTGGTCAGGCCTCGCTCGAGCGAAAGACGCCCGAATGGATCTTCGGCGTGAAGGCAAACGGGGCTTATGGTACCAGCCGGCCGGCGGGAAGCGCCGACTCACAGGTGGTGGCTTTAGCGGCTGCGCTTCAGGCTCGCGTTGATAGATGGTTCTCGCAGTCCGTTTCAGCGTACGTGCTCGGTGGAATCGAGACCGATCACGTTCAAAGCGTGGAGGCAAGAGAGTATGGCGAAGCCGGTGCGAGCATGGTGTGGTTCGACATCAAGGAGGCGGATTACTCGAAGATTTTCCTCCGAACCGATCTAGGCCTCCGATACCAATACGAATCCAGATTTCAGTATTACCCGACCCCGATGCGGGAGCCAGGTGTGACGCTGGTCGCCCCTCGACTTGGCGCCGTCTTTCGATACGCTTTCAGCAAAGGGACGATCTTTAGCGAGGAGGCCGAAGTGCTTCCGAATATCGCCAGCGATGCACGGGTGCTGATCAACTCGCAGTCGAAGCTCACTGCCCTTCTTACCGGCGCCCTCTCGTTCGCCGCCGGGTACGGTGTGAAATTCGACAGCGCTCCCGCGCCCGGAAAAGTCGATACTGAAACGACACTCACGCTCGGCTTGGAGGTGGCCTTCTAATGGTCAAGGAATTCAAAGAATTTCTGCTCAAGCAAAATGTGGTGGCACTTGCCGTCGCGGTAATCATCGGTGCGGCCGTCGGCAAGGTGGTCAGCGGCTTGGTCGACGACCTGCTGATGCCGATCATCGGACTTCTACTTCCCGCGAGTGAATGGCGTAGCGCGCAGCTGGTGCTCAGCGGAACCAACGCGATCAAGTATGGGGACTTCGTCGGACGGGTTGTGGACTTCCTGATCATCTCAATCGTTATGTTTCTGATCATCAAAATGATCCTGCGCGAGAAGCCGAAGGAAGCGCCGGCTACCAAGACATGCCCTTATTGCCTGGAGGTTATTCCGGCGGCTGCCACGCGATGCCGGGCCTGCACCTCGCAAGTTGGATAGGCCGCGATATTCAGGCGATGAACTCGGCAGCATTCTTCATCGAGACGCGCTCGATGACCTTGACGGGCAACTGTGCTTTGCGCATCAAGTTCACTGCACGCGCGATAGCGAGAATGTCCCCAGCCCCATTTCCCGAGTTCGTATTCAGGATCAGTCGCTCGCTACCGAGCCTTCGAACCAGCTTCACCGCTTCTTCGGATCGAAGCTCGTCGGGGTGGAGCGTCAAGCCCGCGTAGTGACCGCATTCGAGAACCAGACGGACCGTCTTGGCGTTGGTATGGTCAACCAGGATCTTCTCGCGCGCGATTCCGCAATTCCGCAAGATGCTCAGGATTCGCCGGGTGAGCCGCTCCTTCTCGGGTCCAGGGGTATGAACCAACACTCGAACCATCAGCCTACGGGCCAAATTCAACTGCTCGATAAAGACCTCCTCCTCGGCCGCACCGCCGCGCTGCAGGCCGATCTCCCCGATCGCCACGACCTTTCCACCCTGGAAGTAGTGGGGGAGCGCGGCGAGGACCTCGGAGAGTCCACGTCGAGGCGCACAGCGTGGATCGACGCCGAGGGCCGCATAGCCGTGGATCCCGGCGCGCTCGAGTCTCGGCAGCTGCGTTCGGACAATGTCGTCGAAATCCGACAGCAATTCCGCTGAGGTCGCAGGCAACGGGGAAGCGAAGGAGACCGCAAGGACGGAAGTCACTCCAAAGAAGCGCATCGACTCGAGATCCTGATCATTCAGGCCCCTGGGATGCAGGTGCGCGTCAAAAATGCTGGGATTCAACGGGGCCATTGGTTGTCGAATGCTGGGGCGGTTTGGCTTTCAGTCAAGTGTGAGCGTTCAGAACCCAGCGATATGGAGTAGTGAGTTCATTGGGTTCTCGGTTGCCCTTTGCGTTTTGAACAGTGGCGCTTCCCAAGCCCGGATCGAGTGGTCATCCATCTGTTGGGAGGTTTAATGACGGATTCCGAGAATAAACCCGCCAGCATTTTGCTGGCGGACCTGGTGGAGAACAACCGAAATGCCCTGCTGGAGCGTTGGACCCAGACGATTGAACGGACTCTAGCGCCGAAGCCTTTGACCCAACTGGAGCTTCTCAACAGCCTACCGGATTTTCTGGACGATCTGATCGCAGCACTTCAGGGGGCGATTCCCCTGAGGTGGGCAACCGATGCGGCCAAAGAGCATGGTAGCCACCGCTTTCGCGTAGGATTCGATGTCGAATCGGTGGCGCGCGAGTACGGTGTGCTCAGAGATTGCCTCCTCGAACTGATGCGCGAGCACAACTACTCGCCCACTCCGAACGAGGTCGTTGTGTTGGCCAGGTGTCTGACGGATGGAATCGCCCTGGCGATCTCACAACATGCGCGTGAGCGTGAGAAGGAGGTCAAGGAGCGGATCGAGTTTGACAAACAGCTTCTCGGAATCGTCAGCCATGACCTGAGGGATCCGCTGAATGTCATCTCGCTTTCAGCGGCCACGATGCTCCGCCGCAGCAACCTCGACGAACTGGAGTCGAGGGGACTGTCGCGGATTCTTTCCTCCGCGAAGCACGCGACCCGGCTGACCAACGACTTACTCGACTACACCCATGCGCGACTTGGCCGGGCTATTTCCCTTCGACCGAAGCGGATGGATCTCCACAGTCTCACCCGACAGATCGTGGATGAGATTCGCTTGGTTCATCCCGACCGCCGGATTGCGCTCACCCAGGTGGGGGACGCCGAGGGTGAGTGGGATCCGGATCGGTTAACGCAGGCGATCTTCAACCTGGTTGGCAACGCGATTCAGTACAGCTCGCTTCAGGACCCGATCCAGGTTTCCACGCGGGACGATGGTGAAACCGTCCTGCTGGAAGTCAAAAATCATGGGCCGCCCTTGCCGGCCGACGAGATCCCATTGCTGTTCGAGCCATTTCAGCGCGGCTCGAACGCTCGGCCCGAAACGGGCAGTCTGGGCCTGGGTCTTTATATCGCCAAACAAATCGTTCTCGCACACGCTGGCAAGATCCAGGTCACGTCTTCCGACGAGGAAGGAACAGTATTTACCGTCGTTTGGCCCCGCCGCAGCCTGGTCACGGAGCAGGCCATGAAGGATGCGCTGACGCATTAGTCGCGGAATCCGCCATTCGGTGGGCTGTTATAGAATTGCCGTGACAAAACCTCTCTTCTCCAGGCGGGGCGTTCTCAAGCTGGCGGGCGGGGCAGTGGGGCATGCAGTTCTGGCGCCGGCGCAAGCACTCGCGATCGGACAGCCGGTGCTAATGCGAAAAATTCCGAGATCGGGCGAATCGCTGCCTGCGGTTGGGATCGGCAGCTCTCAGACGTTCGACGTTACCAGCGAGGGCGACCGCGCACAGGTAAAGGAAGTGATGCGCGTCTTTTCGGATCTCGGCGGCCGGGTCGTCGACACCTCTCCAATGTACGGCAATGCCGAGTCGGTGATCGGCGAGGTGGCGGCACAGCTGCGGATTGGCAACCAGCTCTTCCTGGCGACCAAGGTTTGGATCTCGGGTCGCGAGGCGGGTATCGAACAAGCCCAAGAGTCGATGCGCCGGATGCGAACCAAGCGATTGGATTTGATCCAGGTTCACAATCTGCTCGATGTGGAAACTCATTTGAGATGGCTCAGCGACTGGAAAAAGGCCGGACAGGTTCGCTACCTGGGCGTGACTCACTACCAGGCCGGCGCTCACAGCGCCCTGGAGAAATATGTCGCTTCCAAGCAGGTCGACTTCGTGCAGCTGAATTATTCAATCGCCGAGCGAGATGCGGAAAGCAGCCTGCTGCCCGCTGCGATCTCGTCCGGGACGGCGGTGATCGTCAATCGACCTTTCGCCGCGTCGGATCTGTTTAATCGCGTCCGTGGACACCCATTGCCCGAGTGGTCGGCGGAATTCGATGCCGCCAGTTGGGCACAGTTTTTTCTGAAGTACGTCCTCGCTCATCCCGCGGTGACCTGCGTTATTCCCGCGTCGCGAAATCCAAAGCACGCGGCGGACAATATGGCGGCAGGCCGCGGCAGACTTCCGGACGAAAAGATGCGGCGCCGGATGGTCGATTTCGTCAGCTCGCTGTAGCAAGCGCTACTGGATCGATGTGTCCTGCTCCTGGGCATCGACGGTGTCGTTCGTGAGCAGCTCGCACAGGGCTCGAAGAGCATCCGATGAAGTGAAGATTCCCAAGACTTCCTGACCATCGACCACGACCGCGGATCCACAGCGGCGCTGCCACATCGTCTTTGCCACCTGGTCGAGGGGGGTACTGGGCGCTACCACGTAAGGATCGGGGCTCATCGCCTCCTCCACCATCGCGGTTTCCGGCTCTGCACCCGCAAGGGTCTCAATCACATAGAGATCCTGCTGCGAAACCACGCCGGCCAGCTGAGCTCCATTCATCACCACCAGGTGGCGGACGTTGGCTTTGCGCATCAGCGCATGGGCGCCTGGAATTGGAGTGTCTGAAGGGATTCGCACCGGATCAGCCGTCATGAAATCCAGAATGACTCGCGGGCGCATGGAATACTCCTTACCAACCCTGGTGGGTATCGCAAGCGTATCTCGACAGCCTTCCGCTGACTCGACGAAAGCAACCCTACTGTTGAGCAGGCGGCAAGGAAAAAGACTCGCGCGTGATAGGCTGACCGGGACGATGGCTGGAACGCTCCGATGGCTATGAAACCCAGGTTCCTGCGCCGCCAACGCGCGAGCTTGAGCTTTCTCGGCGGCGTTCTCGACAGCCTTCTTCAAACGTTTGAAAACTGCCGGCCGGGGCTGACCGACGACATTTTGCGCTGGGGCGAATCAGCGGTGAAGAAGTATTTCACCGAAATCTATGAGCAGGAATGGCCGCGCCTCAAGGAGTCGGTTTGCTCAGCAAAGCCACACCTCAGTGGCGCCCCGGCGGAAGCGTTCCTCGAGGAGTTGGATGGGCTGATTCGCCGAGTGGTGATCCCGGCCTATGCTCAAGAAGCGTTTCGCTTCATCAACCGCGAGCGAAACGACTTCTATCTTACCCGCGAAGGTCTTCATGGACTCGAGCGCGTCGGCTGCTGTGTGGCTGGGATTGTGGTCGGCAGCTTCGTGGTCTGGGCGCCATTCATTCCGCTGTGGTCCAAGGAATGGATTCTTCCTTTTGCCCTCGCGGGCCTCTTTTTTCCGGACCTACGCCGGTACTGGTCGAATCGCCGTTACGAGGAAAAGCTCAATATGATCGTCGAGCGTACCGAGGACGAGTTGGCTCGAATTGATATGGCCTACCTGCTCTCATCGGAAACGACGGGGGAGATCGTCCCGGTTGCAGAAACGGAGCACAAGGAGGGCACCGCCAGCGGGGCCAAGCTGGGCAAAGGGAGGGTTCACTGATGGTCGAAATTGTCGGCAAGAGCGCGGCGCTGCAGCGGCTGAAGGTGACGTCGACTCGCTTTCTTCTGCTGGCGCTGCTCGCCGCGGTAATCGTGGCCATTTTGTATGGCTCCTGTACCACTCGGGTGCTTCCGAACGAGTACGGAGTGCAGCAGCAGCGCTTCGGGATCAGCACTGGGATTGAGGCTCGCGTTTACGGGCCGGGTCTTTACTTTCTCGGCCCAGGAGTGACGATGCATGCCTTCCCACGGGGAGTTCAGATTCTCGAAGCGAGCAATGATCGACAGGAGGCGCGGTCGAAGGCAAAGACCACAACGGTTGCCCGCAAAGTGGACGAATACTTCGATGAGCGCCGAAAGCTGCTTATCGAGACAGCGCACTTGCCGCTGGAGGCGTTCACCGTCCAAACCTCGGACGGCTACTCGGTCATCGCCGACATCACGCTGCTGTACTCGATCGCCGACCCGGTGCGGGTGGCCAAGGATTTCGGTTGGGGATCGCTCTACGTGGAGGGCTTCGTGGTCAACACGTTCCGCAACGGGGTGTTGTCCACGCTCGGAAAGATGAATGCCGAATCCTTCTATGACGAGAAAGAGCGAATTGCTCGGATCAAGGAAGCGGAGGACTTCCTCAAGGAGAAGTTCGCGGTGCGCGGATTCAAAGCAGAGAAGCTCTTGCTCGGTAGCTACACCTACGCGCCGAATTATGAAAAGTCCCTTCATGACAAGAAAGTGGCGGTTCAGTTGGCGGAGAAAAACCGCAAGGCGGGACTGGTCAACGACGAGCGCGCCAAACTGCAACAGATCGAATCAAAGGGTAACGCTGCAATCACGATCGCGGAGTCGGAGGTCAATGCGGAGATCTCCAAGATCCGCGCGGAAGCAGAGCTCTACGCCAGTCAGAACCGAGCCAGGGCCGACAAGGAATACGGCTTTGCCGCCGCGGAGGCCAAGCGGCTCAAAGCGGATGCCTTGAACAGTCCAGGGGGACGGTATGTGGTGGCTCTTCAGACGGCGAAGATGTTCGACAACATCACCTCGGCGGTGATGACCCCCGAGCAGTACATCGCTTTCATCCGGCAGAGCTGGTCCCTGATTGGCCTCAGCCCAGGGGGTCCGGTCGGGGTTTCGAGAACCAAGGAGGCGAAGCGATGAGTTGGCTGCAAATCGACCTTGCCCTGCTCCGTTGGCTGGTGCTTCCCCTCACGGTCGTGTTGCTCTGCGGTTGTGAGTCCACTTCGTCAACCGAGGTGGGAGTCCGAACCAACCTTCTCGGGATCGTAGAGAAGCGCGGTTATCAGCAAGTTTATCAGCCGGGCGGGGTGTACCTGGTCATGCCGGTGGTCAACAGCTGGAACCGGCTACCAATCTCCCAACAGAACCTCTTGATGAATGCCAGCGCAACCGAGGGCGACCGACCGGTGCCGGACGACATCACCTTCAAAACCAGAGATGGTAACAACGTCCATATCGACGTGAACTTGATGTGGCGATTGGATCCGCAAAAGGCGGCGTTCATCGTTTCCAGCGTGGGTCAGACGATCGGGGAGATCAAAGAGCGGCTAGTACGGCCGGTCGCTCGTTCGGTGATCCGCGACGTGTTCAACGAGATCACCAGCGAGGAGTACTACCACGTGACGGTGAAGAACAAGACGGCAGCGCATGCGCGCGACGAACTGACCAAAGAACTGGAACCTTTCGGGATCATCGTGGATCTGCTTCAGGTACAGCAGCATCGGTTTGATCCGGAATACCAGGCCGCGATCGATGCACAAAAGCAGGCCGAAGCGGACGTCCAAACGTTGAGTGAGCAGCAGAAGAACATGACCGTTCAAAAGCAGAGTGAGCTTCAGGCCAAGCGCGCGGAATGGAACAGGAAAAAAGAGGACGCCCTGGGGGAAGCGGGGCGGATCCGCAACGAGGCGGATGGCTATTACCAAACTCAATCGAACAAGGCCAAGGCGCTGATTGCGGCCGCTCAGGCAGAAGCGGAGTCCACCCGGAAGGAGGCGCAGGCGTTGGATAAGCTCGGGGGCGACGCCTACGTGAGAATCCAGCTCGCGAAGCAGTTCGGCGAGAAGAAAATTCTGTTGGTGCCCAGCGCCAACGTATCGACGATGAATGTTAACAAGATGATGGAATATCTGGTCGGCCAGGAGTCTGCCGCGAGTGACGGGAAATGAACCTTTGACTCGATGGAACACGCCAAACGTTAGGCGCCGTATGTAGTTGACTCGATTTTTTTGTCCGATAGAGTGCCGCGGACTCTCTCGGAACAGGTGGGGTTTCCAGGTGAGCGAATTCAATTTCCGGGCTCCGCAGCGGGCCAGACGCACGACTGAATCTCGTGCGCGCCGCCCAAGCGAATTGAAATCGCCTGAACCGACGGATTCGAATCAAAGCACCGAAGGGAAGTCCGACGACGAACGCTACTCGGTTCTCGGCGAGCATGCCCGTGGAGGTTTGGGTCGCATTCTCAAGGCAATCGACACGCGCCTTAAGCGCAAGGTTGCGCTGAAGGAGCTATTGCGGCCCGACGAAGACGAGGAAACGCGCTTTATGCGCGAGGCGCTGATCATCGCCCGGTTGCAGCACCCATCGATCATCCCGATCCAAGATCTCGGTCGATGGGCCTCGTCGGGAAAGCCGTACTACGCGATGAAGATGGTCTCGGGCCGATCCCTGGCCGAGCTAATCGAGGAAAAAAAGACGCTCCAGGAGCGCCTCGCGCTGCTTCCGAACGTGATTGCAGTCGCGGATGCGATTTCTTACGCCCACAGCCAGCGGATCATTCACCGCGACCTAAACCCGGCCAACGTGCTGATTGGAGCCTTTGGTGAGACGGTGGTGATTGATTGGGGCCTCGCCGTCGACCTGGCCGATCCACGCAGCCCAAGCCCAGCGCCAACCCGACGATCCGTTTCCATCAGCCGTCGGGAAGGCAATGGGCGGCTGACGATTACCGGCGCGGTACTGGGGACCGCAGAGTACATGCCCGCCGAACAGGCGGAAGGCAAGGAAGTGGACGAACGCGCCGATGTCTACGCGATCGGCGCGATGCTCTATCATCTTCTCGCTGGCGTGCCTCCGTACGATGGTCCGAATTCGTCGGAGATCATGGAGAAGGTGATCCAGGGGCCGCCAGTTCCGCTTCAGCGGCGCGCGCGGGGAGTGCCGGACGACCTCGTCACGATCGTGGACAAGGCGATGGCCCGGGACGTGAGCCACCGATACCCCACTGCGAAACAGCTCACCGAAGATCTGAGGAGATTCCAGACCGGACAACTGGTCAGCGCCCACCCCTACTCCTCGTACAACCTGGTTCGAAGATGGGTGCGCCGCAATCACTTCACGGTTGCAGTGGGTGGGGTGTGCTTGGCCTTGCTTACCGCGATGGGCTTGGTCAGCGCCCGCCGGTTGATTCACGAGAGATTAACCGAGGCGAGTCGGAACGAGCTTCTGCTGGTCCAAGCCAGATCCTCCCTCGACAAGGATCCCACGGCCGCGCTGACCTGGATAAAGAGGTATCCCGTGGATGGCGCGGATTGGCAGGCCGCGCGCGATGTGGTGGTGGAAGCTCAAAGCGCCGGAGTGGCCCAACACGTCATCAAGAGCTCCGCGCGCGCTGCTTTTTCTCCCGACGGCTCGATGATCGCCACGGCCGATACCAAGTCCGTCGAAATTCGCGAGCTTCGTACCGGGGGAATCGTGCATTCCCTCGAGCACCTTCAACCGGTTGCAAAAATGCTGTTTTCGCCGGACGGCGGAACGCTGTTCTTCTTCGACGCCGACGGCGCGATGGTACATGTTTGGTCCTTGTCCAACGGCAGCGTCAGAGCCCTTTGGGGCCACGAAGGGGCGATCAGCGACATCGCGCTTTCGTCGGATGGGGCGCTGTTGGCATCGGCGAGTGCGGACAAGACGGTTCGCGTTTGGTCCACCCGTGAGCTGGCGCTGAAGCAGGTTCTTCGCGGGCACCAAGCCACCGTTTCGATCGTCTCGTTTTCCCCCGATCGGCGGTCGTTGGCCTCGGCAGGCTGGGATGACACCATCAGGGTCTGGGATCTCGCCACCGGCAAGCCAAAACTGTTCCGCGGGCACGAGGGACGGGTGCGGGCGCTGACCTTTTCGCATCGTGGTGATCGGCTGGCCTCGACCAGCTTGGATGGTTCGCTACGGCTGTGGGATACGGCTACGGGCCTACCGCGAGTGCTGCAACATGGATCTGAGAAACTCTGGGACGTCGCTTTTTCCGCCAGCGATAACCTGCTCGCTGCAGCGGCGGACGATGGCTCGGTGCGATTCTGGGATTTGGAGAGAAACACGGTCCATTCGGTTCGAGCGCACAGCCAACCGGTGAAGTCGGTGGCCTTCTCGCCGGACGATAAATTGCTGCTCTCTGGAGGCGAGGATGGCCTGGTGGGCATCTGGAATGCTCAGCGAATGGAGCTAATCCAGGTTCTTCGGGGACACGCAGCTGGGGTCGCCCAGGTTCTGTTTTCGCCGGATGGCAAAGCGCTCGCCTCGACCAGTTGGGACAAGACCACTCGCGTGTGGTCGGCGCCGTCCAGCTTCGAGCGAATTTTCAGGGGCCACGGTGACGGCGTGATTGACATGGCGTTTTCACCGGACGGCAAGCTGATCGCGTCCGGTGCGCGCGATGGCTCGATCCGATTGTGGAATGTCGGGACCGGCGAAAGCAAAGTTCTCGTGGGGCACCGAGCTCTGGTCTATCGGGTGGTATTTTCGCCGGACAACCGGAAACTCGCGTCCGCCAGTTGGGACAATACGGTCGGCATTTGGGAGGTGCCGAGCGGGCACGGCCGAACGCTGATCGGTCACGAAAATGCAGTCTGGGACGTCGCCTTCTCGCCCGATAGTACGACGGTGGCCTCCGCCAGCGTGGACGGCACGGTGAGGCTCTGGAACGTCAATTCCGGCCAGAGCCAGGTCTACCGCCGACACGAGGGTGAAGTTCACACCGTCATGTTCTCACCCAAAGGAGAGTTACTCGCTTCCGCGGGCGCGGATGGGATCGTCCGTTTGTGGGACGTCTCGACGGGTGCGAGCAGGCCGCTCCAGGGTCATCAGGGATTCATCTCACGCCTGACATTTTCACCAGACGGGCAGTTTCTTGCCTCGGCTGGTCGCGACCACACCGCGCGCCTTTGGAATCTCTTCAATGGCACCAGCAGAGCCTTTCAACACAGCGACAACGTGCGCAGTGCCGAGTTCTCTCCGGACGGGAGGTTTCTGGCCACTGCGGCGGAAGATGGCGTGATCAGGCTCTGGTCCATGACTGGAGGTCCGGATGCGTTGCTGCAGGGCCACAAGGACTGGGTTGAACAAATTGCATTTTCGCCGGACGGAAAACTGCTGGGTTCGGCAAGCGCCGATCAGACGGTCCGACTCTGGGATGTTTCGAAGGGCATCACCCTGTCGATTCACCGCCATTCCGGATATGTAAAGCGGATTAGTTTTTCGCCCGATGGCAAGTTCCTCGCCTCGGCGGGCGCGGACAAAACCATTCGGCTTTGGCGAACCAGCGATCCGAGCAGCATTCCATCGGAGCCCTCTTCCCTGAAGGGATGGGTGGAGACTCTGACGAGCGCGAGGGCGACCGAACGTGGTGTGCTTACGCGTTAACATTGGTTTTTTGGCATGGTAGAGTCGTAGTCTTAGGGGGCGAGGGAGTTTTGGAGGGACGATGAAGGTTGAACGCAAAACGAGAAGGTTGGTCTTAGCTAGAACAACGCTGCGTCTCCTATCGCCGCAACAGCTGAAGGTAGTGGCTGGGGTTAACTCAGTTTGGACGGACACGGTCGCGCAGGATTCCTACCGCGAATGCGTGGACGATCTCACGAATACCCACCTGCACTGCTAAGACTCCACGAGGATCCGCATCGCCTAGGGTGCACGAGTCACCAGTCGTGCATTAGTCTGCATCGCCAGGCGCTTCAGGCTTGACATAGTAAGTCCGGTCGTGGCATGTGCATTCTCGTCTCAATGATTCAGGCCATGCGTTATGCCGGAGATCGCATTGCTGTTCCGTTGGTCGACCCATTCTCCGGCTTGGGAATGGCCAGCGGCGGTGTCTTCCAGGAGAACTGAAGGAAAGAATCACAAGGGCCGCCAAAACTGAGCGCGAACACTCAGCTCACCCCCCCCTTGTGCTGGGCGTCGCGTGAGGCCCCCTCCTCACCCGAGGAGGGGGTCTTTTTTTACCTCTACAGCCGCGCACGCTCGGATTTAAGATTGGACAGCGATGGCCACGTTTAAGACGGTGACCGTCCGGACCACCTTGGACGAGGCGAAGCTGATTCAAGCGGGTGCGGCGGCACTGGGGATTTCACCCTCGACCCTGGTATCGACCGCCGCTCTCAGTGCAAGCCACCGGCTTGGTTTCTTCGAGGACCGCGTGGAAACGCCAAAGGCCGAGCCAGGCTCCTGGAAAGACAAGCCAAATCGGGGCGAAGAGAGCACGTCCACTCGAATCGTGATCTCGATCAATCCGCTGGAATACGAGACAGTTCATCAGGCCGCCCAGTGGAGCTTCGTCTCTTTTCCCCTGTTTTTGATCGGCTCCACGCTGCGCTTTCTGGCAAATCGCAAGCGGTCAGAGCCGGACAATCCAAAATTAGCCGCGCTTAAGCTACCCGCTCCATTCGAATAAGGCGGCCTTGGCGGGCCGAGGGTCCTACCGCGTTGAAGTCTGAGTGGTGCCGCTCGGTTCTCCGCACATCGTGATTTTGCGCATCGCCGGTGGAGGCGAGCTGCGATCTTTGGCGGCGGCGACGCGCCGATCATTTAACCGCTTCGCCAGCGATAGATTCGGGCCCTTCTCGATCGTCGCGATCAAGGATCTCCAGGCGTCGAGGGCCTTGGGCTCTTTGGGGATGGGTACCAGGGCCAATAGGTCGATCAGATCGTCGGCCGACTCCGAGTGGCTGCCGCTCTTCGCGAGGAGATCCGATAGCTCCGGCACCAGCACCCGATCCCGCAGCTGAGTCAAATCGTCGGAATCGACCTGGCACCACAGCAGTCGTGCGTGAAGCGCCGAAAAGGCTGGACTGGCGTGAGAACGGGACTGCTGAAGCAGCGAACGCATCGGCAGATCGTAGTCGCCCTGTGCCTCGCTGTAGCTGGTCAACATCACTTGCACCAACTTGCCCTTGCAATCCGAGTCGCAGGCATTTCCGAGCAAGTACTGGGTGAGCCATTTCCGTCGCTCGAGATGAAAGTCGTTCAGTTTCTTTGCTTCCTCATGGCTGGTCAGTTCTCCGGTCCGGGCGGCCGCCAAGACCAGCGCCGAGACCAGCTTCGCGCCTTCTGAGCTCGACTCGAATCGTTTGATCTCGTTCCACGAGCGCTTTTCGTACCAACCGTTCAGCGCCGGAGCGAATAACCAGGAAAGTCGGACCGCCTGTGCCTGCACCTGGTGTTCCTCGCTAAGCATCGCCGCCGGGCCCAATTTCCCTTGAGCGAACGCGGCGGCGATTTCGTCCGCGAACATCCCGGCGATTGCAGTGCTCCGCTCCGCTAATTTGTCCTTCGAACACAGGTCGTTCGGCTTGGTCACTCCGTAGCGCTGTTGGCAGGTTGGCTCGAATGCTCGCGCCAGCCGCCAGTAGTCCTTCCCGCCCGTATTGGTCATCACGCTGCGCATGTACTCCGGGTTATCCCTGCCGAGTTCGAGGGCATACGAGACTGCCAGCTCGGGATCGAGAATGTTCCCCCGAGTCAACGAGAGGAGCACGCCGTAGCGCTGTTCGACATTGTTGGCGCCCTGGGCCGAGAGCGTCTGCAGATTCTGAGCGAGAATTTTGGCCTTCTCGATTTTCCAGTTGTTCTCGGCCTGGGTTTCGGCGACTTTCTGTTGTGCGGCTGCCTGACGCCCGGCGATCTCCGCTTGACGGAACTGCCAGATCGAAGTGGCGATCAGTCCGGCGGCGCCGATCACGAAACTCGAAAGAAAGCCGTGATAGGTCTGGATGAATTTGCCGATCCGGGTGGCCTGCGGATCGGAGGATTCGTGGTTCGAGGAGCTCTCTGTCTGGTTCTCATTCGACATCCCGGCGGCGTACTCCAATCACGGTCCGGGCGTCCAGGGCAGCAGTTTGCTAGTTTCGACGCGGTTGGAGGACGCATGAAATACAAGCTGGTTTTGCTGCTGGTGATCGCGAGCGCACAGGGTAGGGCCGCCAGCTACCCTGCGCCCCAATCGGGCGAGTTCGTTGTCCGGGACTTCAAATTCAAAAGCGGCGAGGTTCTTCCGGAGCTGCGGATCCATTATCAGACGCTCGGCACTGCCAAGCGCGACCAGAAGGGCGAGGTGCGCAATGCGGTGATCGTCCTCCACGGGACGGGCGGATCCTCCAATCAATTTTTGACCGACAATTTCGCGGGCGTGTTGTTCGGACCGGGACAGCTGCTCGATGCCAATCGCTATTTCATCGTGCTTCCGGATGGAATTGGACACGGCCGCTCGAGCAAGCCCAGCGACGGCCTTCACGCGCGTTTCCCTCGTTATGAGTACGACGACATGGTGCGCGCCCACCATCTGCTCCTCACCCAGAAGCTGGGCGTCAATCACCTGCGACTGGTGACGGGCACCTCGATGGGGGGCATGCACAGCTGGGTGTGGGGTGAGACCTACCCGGAGTTCATGGACGCGCTTTTGCCTTTGGCCAGCCTGCCCGTGCAGATTGCTGGCCGAAATCGGATGATGCGCCGGATGATCATCGATTCAATCCGCGGGGATCCGGACTGGCAACAGGGAGAATACAAGTCCCAGCCACGCGCGCTGATCGCCGCTCATCACATCTTGATGATCATGAGCAGCAGCGCGCTTCAATGGCAAAAGCAATCCCCCACTCGCGACTCGGCGGACCAGTTCATGGAGAATTGGGTCGCGCGGCGGGTCGAGAAAGCGGACGCCAACGACTTGCTCTATCAGATCGAGGCTTCCAGAAATTATGACCCCTCTCCCAAGCTAGAGACGATCCGGGCGCCGCTTCTGGCGATCAATTCCGCCGACGATGTGATCAATCCGCCCGAATTGGGCATTCTCGAGAACGAGATCAAGCGAGTGAAGAATGGCCGCGCGATCGTTCTGCCGATTACCGACAAGACGCGCGGACACGGTACCCACTCCTTCCCGGAGATTTGGCAGCAGCATCTGGCAGAGCTTTTGAAGCAGTCCGAAAGATGAGCTCGTTCTCTCCAGGTGGCAATCTCGCCGCGATCGTCCTCTGCGCTGGAAAGGGCACCCGGATGAAATCGGAGAAGGCGAAACTTCTCCATCCGTTGCTCGGGCATCCCCTCTGCTGGTACCCGATCCGCCGCGCGCTGGAGCTCGGCGTTTCCCAGATCGTCGCGGTGTTGGGACACCAGGCGGCGGAGGTCCGTGCTGCGCTGGAGCAGAGCTTTCCAGGGCAGCCAATTCGGTTTGCGCTCCAGACGGAGCAGAAGGGAAGCGCCGATGCGGCACGAAGCGCACAGTCCCAGCTCAATCACTACTCGGGGCCAATTTTGATCCTCAACGGGGACCTGCCGCTGATTCGTGTCGCCAGCCTGCAGGCCTTGGTGGATGCCTTTCGCAAGTCCAAAGCCCTGCTCGCGATCGCGACCGCGATGTTCCCGGATCCGACCGGCTATGGCCGAGTCGTGCGTTCGGGGCAGCGAATTCTGCGGATCGTGGAGGAAAAGGATTCCACTCCAAAGCAAAAGAAGATCCGGGAGTGCAATGCCGGCATCTACCTCGCGCAATCGGCTTTTCTCTGGGACGCGCTGGAAAAAATTCGTTCCGACAATGCTCAACAAGAGCTCTACCTCACGGACCTGGTAGAGCTCGCCGCGCGCAAGAAGAAGGTCAGCTCGCATTCGATTGCGCCGGAGGACGCGGCAGGGGTGAACGACCGCGCCGAGCTCGCTGCGTGTGCCAAAGTTTTGCAATCGCGGATCAACTGCGGATGGATGAAGGCTGGCGTCACCGTTCTCGATCCAGACACGGCGTACATCGCGGAAGGAATCGAAATCGGCTCGGACTCCGAGATCGGGCCATCCGTCTCAATTGTCGGGCAGTCCCGGATTGGGCAGAGCGTCTCTTTGGGGCAGGGTACCGTGGTGGTCAACTCCGAAATCGGCGATCGAACCAAGGTTCTCGCCTATTCGGTGATCGAGGGGGCGAAGATCGGACGCGAATGCAGCGTGGGTCCATTCTCCCGACTGCGTCCGGGTAGCGAGCTCGAGTCGCAGGTGCACTTGGGAAACTTTGTCGAGACCAAGAAGGCTCACCTTGGCAAAGGTTCCAAAGCGAACCATCTTTCATACCTCGGCGATGCGGAAATCGGCTCCGGCGTCAACGTCGGCGCGGGGACCATCACCTGTAATTATGACGGGACGCAAAAGCACCAAACGGTGATCGGAGATGGGGTGTTCGTCGGATCCGATACCCAGTTCGTTGCCCCGGTGCGGGTCGGCGACGGCGCCTACATCGCGGCAGGCACCACGGTTACGGAAGATGTGCCGCCGCTGAGTCTCACGCTTTCACGCAGCCCCCAGGTCATCAAGGAGGGCTGGGTCGCGAAGAAGAAGGCTCGCTGACGTCGGTTTTCGAGGCTTTCCCCGGATGCGCGTCGGTACCAGCGCACCCCGGCATTGCCGGAATAGCCGGTGTTCTCGGGATGACGGTCGGGGTTCGCACGCTGCTTGCGCCGCTCCCAGAAGCGCCCATCTTGCTTGCTTGGTAGGATGGGGTCGGCGAAAAGAGGGACATCTCATGTGCGGAATCGTTGGGTACGTGGGCGATAAGGAGTCAGCACCGATCCTGGTGGCCGGCCTGAAGAAGCTGGAATACCGGGGCTATGACTCGGCGGGCGTGGCGGTGCTCAATGGGCACGGCCTGAGCGTGGTTCGCGCCTGCGGCAAGCTGAAAAATCTCGAAAAGCGGCTACTCACCGAGATGCCCAAGGGCACGATTGGAATTGGGCACACGAGATGGGCAACCCATGGCCGCCCCTCGGATGAGAATGCCCACCCCCACTCCTACCAAGGCGTGGCCGTCGTCCATAACGGAATTCTGGAGAATCACCTTGCGCTGAAGAAGGAGCTGCTGGGCAAAGGCCATTTGTTTTCCTCGGAGACGGATACCGAAGTGTTTGCTCACCTGATCGTGGAGCAGCTCAAAGAAGGACAAGACCTTCCCGCTGCCGTTCGCGCCGCAATCTCCAAGGCGCGCGGCACCTACGCGCTGGCAGTGATTTGCGCGCAGGATCCGCAGCGGATCGTGGTGACGAAGGATGCCTCCCCGCTGGTGATCGGTTTGTCGCAGGGGCAAAATTTCGTGGCGTCCGATATTCCCGCGTTTCTCGAGCACACCCGGGAATTCATCCATCTCGAAGAGGGTGAGCTGGCGGTGGTCAGCGCCGATCAGGTCGAATTGTTCGACCGTCGCGGGGAACGCGTCCATCGCGCGGCGCAGCGGGTCGATTGGACGCCGATGATGGCCGAAAAGGGCGGCCACAAGCACTTCATGCACAAGGAGATTTGGGAGCAGCCGCGAGCGGTGGCCGATACCCTCCGCGGGCGGATGCTCCTTTCCGAAGGGGATGTGCACCTTGAAGGGTTCGGGCTTTCCGCGGAGCAGGTACGCTCCCTCTCGAGAATCACCGTATTGGCCTGTGGCACGAGCTGGCATTCGGGCTTGGCCGGCCGGCACATGATTGAAAGCTTGGCGAGGATTCCGGTCGAGGTCGAGCTCGCTTCCGAGTTTCGCTATCGCGATCCCCTGATCGACTCGCATCAGCTGGCGATCGCGGTCAGCCAATCCGGCGAGACTGCGGACACGCTGGCGGCGATGCGAGAAGCGAAAGCGCGCGGTGCCACCACGCTCACCATTTGCAACGTGATGGGTTCGGCAATGACGCGAGAGGCGGATGGGACCCTCCTTACCAATGCGGGCCCCGAAATCGGCGTCGCTTCTACCAAGGCCTTCACCACCCAGCTCGCGTGCCTTTACCTTCTCGCGATCAAGCTCGGCCGCCTTCGCGGCACGCTGAGCGCGGCCCAAGCGCAGCTGCACCTGACCCGGCTCGCCCAGATTCCCAAGCTGATGGAAGAGGTTCTGCAGTGCGAAGCAACCACCAAGTCGATCGCCAAGGAATTCCACAATGCCAAGGGATTCCTGTTTCTCGGACGGGGGCCGATGTTCCCGGTGGCGCTCGAGGGCGCGCTCAAGCTCAAGGAGATCAGTTACATTCATGCCGAGGGCTACGCCGGCGGCGAGATGAAGCACGGTCCGATCGCGCTGATCGACGAGGAGCTTCCAGTGGTGGTGATCGCCCCGAAGGAGCCGAGCATCACCTATCAGAAGATCCTCGGAAACATCGAGGAGGTTCGGGCTCGCTCCGCGCGAGTGATTTCGATCGCCGATGACGACGACGAGCACGTTCCAACCCGCAGCGACTACCTGATTAAAGTGCCGCCGGCGGCTGCGCTTCTGGCGCCTTTGGTCGCCACTGTCCCGCTTCAGCTGCTGGCCTACCACATTGCCGATTTGCGAGGCACCGACGTAGACCAGCCGCGTAACCTCGCGAAGAGCGTGACCGTGGAATAACCGGGACGGTTCTAAGGGCTCTCTTCGGCAAAAAACTAGGGTATGGTGTGGGGCCGTGGGCGAGCCCGATTTTAAGTGTCCTGGGTGCGGGCAAGCTGTGCAGTCAACTGACGCATCGTGCGCCCAATGCGGCGCCGTGCTGGCACAGCCTGGCCCTGCCATAGCCTCCGGGCCTCAGTCCGCCGCGGAGCAGGCAGCTCCACCCTCGCCGGCGGCCCCGGCAGAGAGCAGTGGCGAAGAGGATTTCGTTCCGGTCCGGATCAACGATGTGCTCGAGGGGAAGTGGCGGATCGAGAAGCGGATGGGCGAGGGCGGGATGGGTACGGTGTACCTGGCCCATGATCTGCAGTTGGACCGGAAGGTGGCGGTGAAGGTGCTCGCCAGCTCATTTACCGGCGACGCGGATGTGATCGCCCGCTTCGAGCGCGAGGCGCGTCTGACTGCTGGATTGGAGCATCCCAACATCGTGCCGATCTTCGGGGTTGGGCGGGTGGGGAATCGACCGTTCATCGTGATGAAGGCCCTCCAGGGGCGGACCTTGGCGGCATACATTCGAGAGCACGGCGTCCTCGCTCGCGAGGAACTTCTGCCGATCATGCAGCAGGTCTGCGGTGGACTCGACTTCATTCACTCGCGCGGCTTCATCCACCGGGACATCAAGGCTGGAAACATCTTCCTCGGTCCGGACGGACAAGTGACGATTCTGGACTTCGGAATCCTCCGCTCGAGCCGCAATCCCGATGCGCTGACCCGAGCGGGACTGGTGGTTGGCACGCCGCAGTACATGTCTCCTGAGCAGGCGCGCGGCGAGAAGGAAATCGATCACCGGGCGGACCTTTACGCGTTGGCGATTTTGCTTTTCGAGTGCCTCACCGGCACCTTGCCGTTCGAGGGCGACAGCGAGATGTCAATCATCCAGATGCAGGCGAACACTCCGCCTCCGGACCTCGTCTCGCGAGCCCCCTGGGTTGCCCAGAAAGTCGCGGACGTGGTCAAGCGGGCGCTGGCAAAAAATCCCGACGAGCGCTACCGATCAGCCGTAGAACTGCTCCACGCGTTAGAGAGCGCCTATCTCGATGAGTGGCTCGCACCGGTGGATGCCGCGGTGGCTGCTGGCCACGAGGCAGTTGCGAGCCTCGAACCGGATTCGATCCAGGCGGGCATCGCGCAAAGCAGTGGTCCGATTCGGCTGACTCGGCCATCGATGCGAAAGGTGGTGGAGCAATCGCAGAGCCTCGGCGTCGACGCTTCGGGCCAATTGGCTCTTGCGATCGCACCGGTCCTGGTGCCTCAGATCACACCGGAACCTTCGCCGCCTGTGCTCGCGGAAGCAAAGCCGATCCGACGATTACCGAGCACGCAGGAGATGTTTCGCCAGGTCAGAAGCCGGCGGACGGCGATCGTGACGTCGGCCTTGGTCTCGGTGGCGCTCGCGGCCGGTGCGTTCATCGCCAGTCGGGCCTCACTGAACAGCGGCAAGGCCCACGCGGTGGATCGGAGTCGGGCGGTGACCAAGAAAACCGCGAGCCCAAGCAGTTCGCCCGGCGGCGAGATGGGCCTGGCGCTGAATACGGGTGAGGACGCCAGCCCCCTGGATGTGCGCGAGGAGGATCACCTCAACCCCGAAAGCGCGCCCAACCCAGAAGGTTCGGAGCCAGTCGCTTCTCTGGCGCCTCAACGGTCATTGGAGCAAACGACGTCAAAGCCTGTCACCAACCACTCGAAGCCAAAGAAAGCGAGGCTGGCCAAAAAAGCTCCATTGACGACCACCGGTCAATTGAACGTGGTCACCACCTACCACGGAGACGCGTATTGGGCGCTCGTCGTCGTGGACGGAGTACGCAAGGGCAATTCGCCGCTGCTGCTTGAGCTTCCTCCTGGAAGACACAAGGTTCGCCTGGAACGATCGGGTTTTCGGCCCGTGGAGCGACAAATAAAGATTGCGCGAGGACGGTCGGATGTGCTGCGTATCGAACTCGCTCCATGATATCTGCCCTAGCGCCCGCGATTCTTCTGCTCATCGCCACCGCTGAGCCGACCGCCGGAGACTCTCAAGCAAGCGCCAAGTTGCAGATGTCGCAGGCGGAATTCAGCCGCGGCGACTTCGAGGGTGCTCTGAGGACGCTCGACTCGGCTGCATCGCAAGCGTCGGACGAGAAGCTCTTGGCTAAGATCCACCTTCTGCGAGGCCAGTGCTTCGCGGCCGCACAGAACTTCGTCGCCGCGGACGCCGCATTTGCCAAGGCGCTGGAAAACGATCCCGAGGCATCGCTCGATGCGGCCAAAGTAGATCCGACCGTGGTGAGAATGGTCGAGAGCCTGCGCACCCAATTGCGCGGTGAGCTTCGGATTCAAACCGACCCTCGGGGCGCGACGGTGAGCATCGATGGCCGCCCCGCCGGCACGTCCCCGCTCCACGTCCCGGTCTCAATTGGCCGGCATGTTGTCGAGGCCAAGAGCGTCGATGGAAAGCTCAGCTGGCGCGAGGAAGTGGTGATTCGGGTCAAGAAAACTACCACTGCGAAGTTCGCGCTTCGCGAGGGCGGGAAGGAGGGAGCCGGCCGAAGGTGGAGCGAGCAAGCGAAGCCAACCGCGGATCTGCGGTTACTCCTTCAACCGACAGCGGGCGATTTCTTCGGAATCGAAATCGGCGGCGGTGTCGAGTACCAGTTCCTGCGGCTGACCCTTCACGCGAACCTGTACCGCAACTTTGGGCTCACTCCACGCTTTGCGCTGGCGGCCCCGGTGAGCGAACGCGCGGATATCTATATCTCGTTCGAGATCCCAACCATTTTTGCCTCGCCCACCTTGTTTGGTGTGGGGGGAAGTGGAGGACTGGAGTACAAAGTCAGCAAGTGGCTCGGGCTGTTCGCGGAGGTCGGGGTGCGCCACTTTTTCACCGGCTCGGGTACATCGAGTCCGAATCGCCTCACGCTTCAACCTGGCTTGCGATTGAGAATCCCCTGAAGGGCTATTCGGCGTCGGATAGCGCGAGGAACAGCTCGAGATCATCCGACTCGCCCAAGTACTGGAGCAATTCGAGATTTTTCAGGACTTCGAGATCCTCCTCGGAGAGGGGTTGACCCGCATCGGCACGTTCGGCGGTCCGCGGACGAGTCCGTTCGGACCTGACCGGTTGGGCGAACCCAACCTGGCCCAAGGCCAAGCCGACGCAAAGCAGCGATCCGCCAATCCAGCGAGTTCTCCTCACCGTCGCCGGCGCTCCCGCATCTTTTCGCGCAACTGCTCGCGACGTTCGGGGCTCATCTCGCGCCACCTGCGCAAGTTTTCCATCAGCTGTTCGCGCTTTTCCGGATTCGCTTTCAAGTACGCTCGCATCTGCGCTCTAAGCTCATCCTGTTCCGGCTTGTCGAGTGAATGGAAGCGATGAAAGGCGGCTCGAAGGTGTTCTTGCTCGTCCGGCCTGAGCTTCTGGAATGCGATCAGGTTCTGCGAGATTCGCTCTTTTTCCGAAGGGGGCAGGCCTCGCCAGCGCTCGAGGTTTTGGCGGATGCGCTCCTGCTCCGACTTGGGCCGGGCTTTGAAGTCCCGCAGCCGGTCGCGCAGCTGCTGCTTTTGGGCATCGGAGAGATCCTCAAAGCGCGTCCCCTTGCCGGCGGGTGACTGTTCGCCCTGCGAGAACGCTGGCCCTCCCCACACCAGTGCCGTTCCCAGCAGAACCAATCCCAGCGCATTCGCCGACTGCACTCTCACGGGCGACCCTCCAATTCGTGAAGGTGCTGAACGATCTCCAGATCCTCGATCGAGGTGAGGCCAAGCACCTCGTAATCCTCGATCATTTCGAGGCTTGCGCCCAGCTCATGCTCGTGCGCGTCTCGAGGGCCTTTGCCCGCCGACAACACCGCAAGCAGCGCGGCAGCCGCCAGTCCCATCGAGGGCACGAGCAAGCGTGGCCGCCAGTACTGGCGAAGCGTGTCGCGGAACGACAAGGGCTGCTGGGCGATTTGGCTCAGCACCGCTGCCCGCAAGGTGCGCGAGGCCTCGAAGCCGGGCAGCGAGGCGAGCTTGCCCACGGTTCTTTGCAGAAGCTGCGCGGTGGCTTGGCATGAACGGCACTCCCCGAGATGGCTCTCCACCTCCTGGCGGCGGCCTGTAGGCAGCTCTCCGTCCAGGTAGGCAGTCAGATCCATTTCAACCGCACAGCTCATCCATGGCTCCTGGCGGGGACGGTGGTCCCCGCTTCCAAGTTCTCAATCCTTCGAGCCATCACCACGGTGGCCCGATGGATCAAACTCTTAACCGCGGCCTCGGTTGCGGAGAGCACCTCGGCAATTTCGCGGTAGGGCATTCCTTCGAAGCGGCACATCACGAAGGCGGCTCGCTCGCGCTCGCTCATCTCCTCCAAACCCCTCTGGACGGCTGACTCCAATTGCTTGCCCGCGACCACTTCGTCCGGCCGCTCGCCAGCGGGAGCGGCAGGTTCCCGAGCTTCGTCGCCATCTGGGTCTTCCGAGGTGATCGGGCGAAAGATCAGATGCTCGCGTCGCCGAACCTCATTCAGGCAGTGGTTGGTGGCGATCCGAAAGAGAAAGGTTTTGAACTTCGCGCTCGGTCGATAGCTGGGCGCGCTTCGATGGAGTTTGATGAAGATTTCCTGCGCAAGCTCCTCGGCCTTGGCGCGGTCCGCGACGAAGCGGAAAGCAAAGCGCACGATGCTTGATTGATAGCGATCGAAAATGGTGGCGAACGCCCGCTTGTCGCCGGCCGCCGCTTTCAGCATCAGCTGCGCGTCGACATCGCTCTCCACAGCTGTTTTAAAGCGCATTGCAGACGGAAGTTTCTAGCGTCCGGTGTGTCAGACGACTGGACTAGTTTTCCAAAATCCTCGAAACTAAACACCCTTTCAGGTGGGTCTGCAACGCCACCTGATCAAACGTACTGGAGGCCTTGGAATGGCCGTGAACTCGGAAAAGGAAAAGGCAATTGAGCTGGCGATCTCCGCTGTCGAGCGACAATTTGGGAAGGGCTCGATCATGCGGCTTGGCAATGAAGAACCGCTCGTTCGAGATCTTCAGGTCATTTCTACCGGGTCCCTTTCGCTGGACATTGCGTTAGGCGTCGGCGGCGTGCCCCGCGGCCGAATCGTCGAAGTGTATGGCCCCGAGTCTTCGGGAAAGACGACCCTCTGCCTGCATATCGTCGCGGAGGCTCAGAAGAAAGGAGGCATCTGCGGATACATCGATGCCGAACACGCGCTGGATGTCGCCTACTCGCGCAAGCTCGGCGTTCGAACGGATGACCTGCTTCTTTCCCAGCCGGATACTGGAGAACAAGCTCTCGAAATCGCGGAAATGTTGGTGCGTTCCGGCGCGATTGACGTGCTGGTGATCGATTCGGTCGCCGCTCTGGTTCCCAAGGCGGAATTGGAAGGAGAAATGGGCGATGCCCACATGGGCGTCCAGGCCCGATTGATGAGCCAAGCGCTTCGCAAGCTGACCGGGACGATTTCGAAGAGCCAAACTTGCGTCGTGTTCATCAACCAGATCCGGATGAAGATCGGCGTGATGTTTGGAAACCCCGAGACGACCACTGGCGGCAATGCATTGAAATTTTATGCCTCGCAGCGGATGGACATCCGCCGGATCGGCGCGATCAAGAACGGCGAGACCGTGGTGGGCAGCCGTACCCGCGTGAAGGTGGTGAAGAACAAGGTGGCTCCACCGTTCAAAGAGGTGGAGTTCGACATCATGTACGGAAGCGGCATTTCCCACGAGGGAGATCTCGTGGACCTGGCCTCGCAGGAGAACATTCTCGAAAAAAGTGGCGCTTGGTATTCGTTCAATGGCGAGCGGATCGGACAGGGGCGGGAGAACGCAAAGGATTACCTGCGGGACCATCCCGAGATCGCCAAGGAAGTGGAGCGGCGCGTGCTCGAAAAATTTGGCCTCTCCAAGATCGGGGCTCTCCAGTCAGTGAACAATCTGGAGGACGGTTCCGAGGAGAAACGGCCGCGGGTGAAGGCGGTCAAGTAAAGACGCTGCAAGGGCAGCGTTCAGCTCTTGGTCGCGGCCTTCTTGATCAGCTCAAGTTCGAGGGCGATGTCGACTTCGTCGCCAACCAATACACCGCCGCCTTCCAAGGCCTTGTTCCACTTCAGGTCGAAATCTTTACGATTGAGCTTGGCGCGGGCGCTGGCTCCGCGACGGGTATTCCCCCAGGGATCCTTGACCTCGTTGGTGTAGGTCGCCTCCAAGGTCACCGGCTTGGTGACTCCGTGCATCGTCAGATCGCCGGTAATCGCGAGTCGGTCGGCGCCAACCTTTTTCACGCTCGTCGATTTGAAAGTAATCGTTGGATACTTTGCGACGTCAAAGAAGTCGGGGCTCTTGAGGTGCTCATCCCGTTTCGGATCGTGGGTGTTGATCGTCGTCGTATCGATGGTCGCTTCAGCGGTCGATTTGGTCACATCCGTCTCATCCCAGTTGACGGTTCCGGTTACCTTCCCGAACTCGCCTCGGACGTTGCTGATCATCATGTGCCGGATCGAAAAGCTGGCACTGGAATGGGCCGGATCAATTTGCCAACTGGATGCGTAGGCCCAGGACGAGCAGAGCAGGGTGATCACCGCCAACCGATTGCAACGATTTTTCATCGCTCCTCCGAATCAAGAGTAGTTTCAGTGGCATAGTCGAACGCGCCTTGGTGCAGAAGCAAATTCATCGCTCCGGCGCAATCATCCCTGCGCCAGGGATTCATCCCCGCTAGAAATGGCTCTAAAACCGGGTAATCTCGCGCCGGGGAGACCGAGCGAATTTTGGGTATGCGTCCGTTTCGATTTCGAGATCGTGGATGGTTGACTGCGCTGCTTGATCAGGCAGTGGCCGCACACCCCACCTCTTCGCCGGGCTTCGCAGCCAGCCGCGAGCCTCTCCCGCTTTCGGGACGGGCGCGGGCGAGAGCCTATCTGCGCAAGAGCCTTCGCGAGAGCGGGCTTCTATTCGGAACTCCGGCGCAGGCTGAATCTTCGAGCAATCCCCCTGCTTCTTCGCGCGAAGCGCTTCTCTACGCAGTGATCGGCACCTTCGCGCGAATTGCCCTGGACATCGCGAGTCTGGTTCAGGCTCCGTCACCGCCCCGGCGCGAGCAACTGGTGATGCTCTTCGCCGCAACGCTCGGGGTACAGACTGCTTCGGAAGTTGAGTCCTCGATTGAGCGCCGCGCCAGATCGCTCGCCCGCGATCCAGTCTACGGCCTGGTGCTGCACAATGCAGCGGTCTACGTCGATGCGCAGATCTTCGGCCGGCTGGCAATCCGCTTCTTTTCCAGAGGCGAGCTCAATCGGCCCGTGGTGGAGCGTCTGCTTCACTTTGCCGCCCGCCAGAAATCGCTGCTGTTGGAAGTTTTGACGGCCTTGGCCAGCGCGGAACGGAAGCCCACCTTCCTCGGACGCCGAGCGATTCTGCGACAGATCAAAGGGCTGGAATTACCGCAACCGCTGGCCTCGGATCTGCGCCGCAAAATCAAACGCGCCTTCAAGACCCCTCCAGTGCTCGACAGCATCGTCCAGCCAGTTCGCAGCGCCGAGCTGTGCCGCTTCATCCTGGAACAGACGATACTCGCCTCGTTGGTGGGGGGGCGGCGTTCACCCCAAGAGGTCGACTTCATCCGCCAGTTGGCGTCCGCTTTGCGGTTTGGGCCGAACGAGTCTGCGCGGGTCGAACTAGAGATGGCCGAGTTCTACGCCAAGAACGTCTCCGTGGTGGACGTATTCAGGGTTGCGGCGGGTGCCGGAAAAATGGGCGAGGAAGTGGTCGCGGCGATTCAACAGACCTTGGAGAAGAATTTTAATCGCCTGATGCGAGAGGTTCGCGAGACCGGCGAATTGTCGGTTTTGTTAACCCGGGCGGCGCGAGGCCAGACGCTCACCCGCGAGGAACGGCGAAAGGTGCGAGCGCAATTGATTGACGTCGTGAAGGCCATTCCGGCCCTGGCGATCTTCGCCGCGCCTGGCGGGATCCTGTTGTTGATCGCGCTCGCAAAAGTGCTTCCCTTCAACATCCTGCCCAGCGCATTCCAAGAGGAGCCCGAGAAAAAGAAGGAAGTCCCCGCGGGCGGAGCACGGGTTGAAACGGTAGACTCCCCCTGAGCGCGCGCTACGCCTGATGGCGCTTGAGCTCGATCGCCAATCGACGCAAGTCTTCGTTGACCCCGACGAACTCGGTCTTGCCTTGATCGTCGGCAAGCTGTTTGTCGATCAGCTGCAGAAGGTTTATCGGCCGGGTGCTCTCGCTACTGACGTCCATCAACCAGGTGGCCGCCTGGATCAGCGCCAACCGGACCTCGAGGTTTTTTTCGCCGATTCGTTTGATCAGCTCGGCCGCTTGAGCACCCTGCTTTGAACGCCCGATCTCCAGCGCCGCCCGCTGGCGGATCAACGGATCGTCGTGATCGAGCTGTTTGGACCAGCAGCTTACGTCGGCGTGGCACGCAGTGGCGGCCTGCAACACCTTGGCGTCCCGCTGCAGAACCGCGAGGTGACTTTTCGCGAGCTCCTCCGGGTTTGCACATCCTTGGGCGGTGGAGTCCTCGGCGCATTCGGCCTTGGTCAGCGCGCCCTCATTTGCGATCAACTTTTCCAGGGCAGGCAGCTCGCGTGCATCGCCGAGCATCGCCAAGCCCGCGGCGGTCGGCTCTCGCAGGTTCCAATGACCAGCGGATGCGGCCTTGACCATGCCTGGAATGGCATCGCGGCTTCCAATCCGGGTCAACGCGCGAATGTACTCTTGGCGTGCGGGCGGCTCCTCCTCGTTGAGCATCGCCTGCAGTGGGCCCACTGCGGCAGCCGAGCGCAACCGGCCGAGCGCATCGGCGGCGCGCATTCGAACAAAGAGCTTGAGGTCGATGAATTCGGATCGAAAGCCCAGCTGTGAAATCAGCGCCTGCTCTGCCCGTTGATCTCGAAAGTCGCCCACTAGCTGTGCGGCTTTCGCGTAGATTGCCGGCGTGATCACGCTGTTTTGGCGAGCCCAGCTGAGCAATTTCTTATCCTCGCCGCGTAGGACCGCCAACAATGCGTCACTCGCGGGTCGCCCAATCTGAAACAGCGCGAACGAGCTTTCGACGTAGAACGAGCCCCCCCGCTTCTCCATGAAGAGCAACGGCACGAGAGCAGGGACCGCTCGGGGATCCCCAATCTCGCCGAGCGCCTGGATCGCTTTCTTTACGATGAAGGGCTCAGCTCGTTGTTCGACGATGATTTCGATCAGTGGCTCCACCGCCGATTTTGCCTTGAGCGCTCCCAACGCGTTGATCGCTTCAATCTCGGTGTAGGGATCGCGGCTGCCGAGCATACGAAGGACAGCGGGGATGGATTGAGAATCGCCGATTCGGCCGAGCGCGTTCGCGATCTCGCGATTCATCGCGTTGCCGCTCGCGTCCGAGTTGCCGAAGTCGATCGCGCTGGTCAGCGGGCCGACCGAGGACGGATCCTTCAGGGTTCCCAGCAGCTTCGCGATCGCTCCCTTCACCGCTGCGAGCCTTTCCCGCTCAAGCTCCGCGCAAAGCATCGGTGTGAACGTAGGTGCGAGCTTTCCGGACTCACGTAGTTCCTCCAACACCCGCATTTTGTCCCTGGACCGCTTCGCGCCACTGAGTCTCTTCTCCCAGTGCTGCGGGCTGCCGGGATCGTCTCGGCAGGCTGCGAGGGAAACCACAAGAACGCTAACTGCGATCCGGACTCGTGGGAGCTTCATGCCGGCTCCTCTCTCGAGGCTAAAGGTGAGGTAGGCTTATTCGCCTATGACCCAACCGAAGCCTGGACGACGCACCTATCTTATCGATCGCCGGTTCCAGCTGAAATACACGGTGCTGCTGGTGCTGTGCGGAACGTTGATCTCGGTCCTGTTTGGCACACTCGCGTACCTCGCTGAGGTGGATGTGCACCGCAGCCTGGCCGAAGAGCTGACGCGGATTGGCGGCCGCGCCGCCGATCCGACCCTGGTGAGCGGGTTGGTCAAGGAGAGTGCAACCACTCTTTTGGTCCTGACAGTGGCGGTCACGCTCCTGATGTCGTCCGCCCTCGGGCTGATCGGCATCTTGATCACTCACCGCGTGGCGGGGCCGCTCTACGTGATGTCCAGTTACGTGAACACGCTGGCCGAGGGTCGCTACCCGACCTTTCGATCGCTTCGCCGAAGCGATGAGCTGAAGACCTTCTTCGATCAGTTTCGGGCTGCGATCGACTCGCTACGGCGCGCCGAGGAAGCAGATACGGTTGGAATCTACAACGTGGTAAATCAGCTTCGGAGCTGTGTCTCGGCGCCCGCCGGTCAGCAGGCGCTCCAAGCCTTGACGGCGATCTATGCGCGCCGGCGGAAGGCGGAGCACTTGTCCGGATCCGCGTCTGAGCCTCGGCAGCCGGCTCTCGGAAGCGCATCGATGCCCCGGGTGGCGGATGATGGCCAGGAAATCGCCTAAGAGGTGGTTTATGCATGGGGGATGGCTCCACGGATCTTGTTCATGGGGACCCCCGAGTTTGCGGTGACCACGCTCGAGGCGTGCCTCGAGATTGGGGAGGTGGTGGCCGCGGTCACCCAACCGGACAGGCCGAAGGGGCGCGGACAACACCCAACTCCGCCGCCGGTCAAAACCCTCAGCCAAGCGCGAGGAGTGCCGGTCCTCCAGCCGGCCAAGATCCGGGATCTAGCGCTGATCGAGCAGCTTCGAAAGCTCGCACCGGAAATCTGCGTCGTCGCGGCGTACGGAAAGATTCTTCCGGAAACCGTGCTGAACATTCCACCCAAAGGTTGCGTCAACGTCCACGCATCCTTGCTTCCCAAGTTTCGAGGCGCATCGCCGATCCAGTGGGCGATTGCGTCCGGCGAGTCGGTGACCGGCGTCTGTCTGATGAAAATGGACGCGGGCTTGGATACCGGTCCCATTCTGTCCTGTCGCGAAGTGCCGATTGGCCCGCGCGAAACCTTCGGTTCGCTGCAGCGCACGCTGGCGGACGTCGGAGGGGAGCTGATTCGCCAGGTTCTGCCCGGGTACTTGCGGGGAGATTATGTCCCCACTCCACAACCTGCTCAGGGCGTCAGCCACGCACCTCTGCTGAAGAAGGAAGATGGCCGCCTGGATTTCACCCGCAGCGCCGACGAGCTGGAGCTTCGGATTCGTGCTTTTGACCCTTGGCCGGGATCGTTTACGACTTTTGATGGAAAGACGGTCAAAATCCACCGCGCCGAATTGAGCACGGGAAAGGGCGCGCCAGGGGAGGTACTGCGTGCTAGTCGCGAGGGGCTCGAGGTTGCCTGCGCGTCGGGCTCCCTTGTATTGCTGGAAGTGCAGCCCGAGGCAAAGCGCAAGATGAGCACGTCCCAATTCTTGGCCGGACATCGGATCGAGGTGGGCACACGGCCCTTCGGCCGATGAACGCCCGCGCTCTGGCGATTCAAATCCTCGGCAGGGTCCGATCGACCGACGCCTATCTCAACCTGGTCCTCGATGCTCAGCTCGCAGAGCATGATTTCGACGACCGTCGGGATGCGGCCTTGGTCACCGAGCTTTGCTATGGCGCCACCCGCAGGCAGCTGGCGCTCGATTACGCCATCTCCCAGTTTGCGGATCGCCGGTTGGAAAGGCTCGAGGACCGGGTGCTGGCGGCGCTCAGGATCGGCGCCTACCAGATGTTTTACTTGCGCATCCCAAGGCGTGCGGCCGTTTCGGAGACGATCGAAGGGCTCAAACAGCTGCGATTGTCGCGCTCCGCGGGCTTCGTCAACGCGGTGTTGCGCAAACTGGCCGAGCTCGAGGAAATGCCGCTGCCCGTAAGCGCAGATCCGGCAGTCGAATTGTCGATTCGCGAGAGCCATCCGCTGTGGCTGGTGCAGAGATGGCTTCGGCAATTCGGAATCGACCGTACCCGCGCGATGCTTGCCGCGAACAACCAACCACCGGCCTTGGCGGTCCGGACCAACTCCTCGAAGATTTCTCGGCCGGAGTTGCTGCTCCGTTTCGAGCAGGCTCATCTGGCGGCGCGCCCAACGGCGCATTCGCAGCAGGGCATTTTGTTGCAAGGGGAAGGAAAGCCGGACCAGCTTCCTGGGTACGCGCAAGGCTTATGGCAGGTGCAGGATGAGGCAGCCCAGTTGGTTGTCGAGTTTGCGGATTTTCCCGAGGGGGCGAAAACCCTCGATGCGTGCGCGGCGCCGGGCGGAAAAGCCTGCCACTTGGCAGAGCGGTCCTTGGTGGTGGCCACCGACAATCGGAAAATCAAGCTTCTGAAATTGGAAGCCGAGGCCAAGCGGCTCGGAGTTCTCGAGCGAATCGAAACCCAGGTGCATGACGCCACGTCCCCTTTCCCCGAGGCTTGGGGACCCTTTGCCGGCGTCCTGGTGGATGCGCCCTGTTCGGGGTTGGGGACGCTTCGCCGCCATCCGGAGCTTCGCTATCGCATGGAAGAGAATGACCTTCGTCGGCTGTCAAAACTTCAGCAAAGAATTCTCGAAAATTGTCAGGCGCAGGTCGCCCCCGGGGGATTGCTGGTCTACTCGGTTTGCAGCATCGATCCCGAAGAGGGCCAGGACGTGGTCGAGATATTTCTGCGCTCTCATCCGGAGTTCACGGTCGAGGTGTCATCGCGCGCTGACCGGATTCCGCAATTCCAGGGATTCTTGCGGACGCTGCCCGGGCCAGAATCGCTGGACGGCTTTTTCGCCGCTCGCCTGCGCAGGCTCTATTGAGCGTCACTCTTCCAGCTTCGCAGCAGCCTTGAACGCATCCAAAACCGCCTGCGAAGCGCGGTCCAGGTACTTCCCCTTGCGGATCAGAATGCCGATCGGTCGAGAAAAGTTCCCCTCGGCAAAGGGCTTGGCCACCAAGGTCCCCTCGGTGATTTCATGTTGTGCGGTAGCAACGGGCAGTACGGCTACTCCCAGCCCCATCTCCACCGCCCGCTTAATCGTTTCGACGTTGTCCATCTCCATCGTCGGACTGATTTCAATTCCTCGTTCGCGAAATAGCCGGTCAATTGCCTTTCGCGTGGGAGCTTCCCGGTCGAACCCGATAAAGGGGCAACCGGAAAGAGCCGCGAGCGAGACCTTGGCCTTGCTGGCGAAGGGATGGTTGGGGGCGGAGACCACCGCCAGCCTGTCGTCGCGAAACGGCAAAATGTCTACGCCCGCGCGAGGCTGTGGGTACGCCACCAACCCGATCTCAGCAGCGCCCAGAATCACGTCGTCATACACCTGGTCGCTGCGCCGATAGTTGAGCCGCATGTTCACTTTGGGATGGGTCTTCAGCAGCGCGCGTTGAACGCTCTGCAGCTCGTGCAAGCCAACCGAATAGATGGTCGAAACCGTTGTGGTGCCGGCCACTTCCGTGGCCTGCTCGCGGATTTCCCGTTCGACCTCCCCAAACCGGGCGAGGATTTCTTTGCACCCCCGAAAGAGCCGCTCGCCTGCCGGTGTCGGCGTCACCTGCCTCGCGCTCCGAGAAAGGAGTTTTTGCTCGTAGCGATTCTCTAGGGCACGAATCTGCTGGCTCACCGCCGATTGCGTCACGTGGTTGAGTTGCGCGGCCCGGGAGAACGAGCCCGTCTCCACCACGTCGCAAAACATTTTCAGCGATTCCAGCTGCATAAGCCGCCCTCTTGAAAGTGCCGACTATAATTAGCACGCCTATCATGAAGCAATAAGCCTTTGCGATAGCAACGCGGTGTTTTGCTTTCACGATCCTGGGAAAAGTGCCGTCTCGGCGGCGTCCGCGAGGATTTCGAGCAGACGATTTCCCTCTTCCGGCGAAGCGCTCGCCGGCGAGCCGAAGTAGGCCAGATTCCCGCCGCATTCGCTGAAGCGCTTGGCGCCGGCCTTGATCGCCGCGGGCAGATCGATGGGCAGATCCGGTAAGCCTTGGCGCACGTTCTCCCGAACCAGCTCGGGAGCGCACGCCAGCATCAGGGAGGTCTCATAGGTGCCCGCATGACTGCCCCCGTGAGTGAACTCCTCTCCGAGGCGAGGGGCGATCGGCGGCCGTCGATGATCGGGTACCACCATCTGCGCTCCCGTCTGCGCTGCCGCCGCTTGCGCCGCCTGGTGAACGACCCGAAAGTGGGCCGGCTCAAGGTGGTGGTTGATGATCCCGACTCGCCGAAAACCTGTGCGGGCGATCCCCGCGATCGCCTCGGTGAGGAACGGGAGGAAGGCTTGTGCCGAGATGCTCACCGTCCCGCAAAAGTCGGCTGCAAACTCCGTAACGCCGTAACAGACCGCGGGAAAGATCAACGCCGCTTGACCCCTTCGCCCGATTCTAATCGCGACCCGCCGACAGACTTCCTCCGCAACCAACACGTCGACATTGAGCGGCAGGTGAGGTCCATGGGCCTCGGTGGAGCCGATCGGCAGCAACGCCCAGGCGCCGGCCGAAGCGAGCTCTCTCACTTCGGTCCAGGGAAGGGTGCTCGCGAGCAGGGGTTGGTCGGTTGCGTGCTGCGCCATCGTCAGCCTCGCAGCTGCGACTTCAGCACCTTGCCGCGGTCGCTTTTGGGCAGTGACGAGACGAATTGAATCTCGCGCGGAGCCTTGTACGGCGCGAGGCGAGCGCGAACGTGCGATTTGATCTCTTCCGCAAGCGCCTCGCCCGGCTTGTGCCCGGATGCGAGCACGACGAAGGCTTTGGGTTTGTCGAGACTGTCGGCGTCCTTGAATGCGATCACCGCAGCCTCCTGAACCGCCGAATGGGAGAGCAGCGCATTCTCCACCTCAATCGGCGAGAGCCACTTACCCCCGACCTTGAGCATGTCGTCTGCACGGCCACAAAACCAGAAGTAGTCCTGCTGATCTTGTCTGAATTTGTCCGCCGATACGCACCAGTCGCCGCGAAACGTCTGGCAACTCTTTTCTCGCTGTTGCCAGTATTCCAGAGCGGTGGAACCGCCACGAATCCACAGCGTTCCGATCTCGTCCCTGGGCACCTCCTGACCGGCATCGTCGCAGATTTTTGCCTCGTATCCCTCCACCACTCTTCCCAAGGAGCCGAGCTTGACGTCTCCAAAGCGGTTGGTAATGAAGATGTGAAACATCTCCGCTGAGCCGATGCCATCGAGGATCTCCACCCCGGTGGCGCGCTTCCAGCGGTGATAGAGCTCTGCGGGCAGCGCTTCCCCTGCGCTGATACACACCCGAAGCGAAGAGAAGTCGACAGAGCCGACGTCCGCGGAGCTCACCATCGCGTTGATTGCTGTCGGGACAGAGGTGAGAACCGTCGGGCGAAAGCGGGCGATCAGCGCGAACAAACGCTCCGGCGTGCTTTTTTCAGGAAAGAGCACCGCGGAGCCTCCGGCCAGCAGCGGGAAGAGAAGATTGGTACCCAGGGCGTACCCGAACGCCAGCTTCGATACGGCGAGCCCAATGTCCTGGTCTCCGTATCCGATGATCGGTAGCCCATAGCACAGCGCATTGAAGACGAAGTCTCGTTGCTTGTGGACTGCCGCCTTGGGAAAGCCAGTCGAACCCGAGGTGAACAGCCAAACCGCCGGATCGTCTCGATGTGTCGGCGCCCCCTTGGCTTCCGGCCGCGCGGCCTCCAGTTCGCGCTCGTAGGAAAGGTGTCGCCCGCTCGGACCACCCACCACCAGCACCTGCTTGAGAAAGGGGCACCCGGAGCGCACCCGTTCCACCGCATCGAGTGCGCTTTGGTGAACCACCAACAAGCTGGCTCGGGTGTAATTCAAGTAGTAGGCGGTCTCGTCAGGCTTCTGCTCGGGATGGACCGCGGCCACCACGCCCCCTGCCCGCGAAACCCCGAACCACGCCGATGCAAATTCGGGAACATCCGGCAGCATCAGCAATACCCGTTGCTCGAGCTCCAAGCCCAAACCGCGAAACACGACAGCGGCGCGAGACGCCTGGTCCGCGAGCTGTGCGTAGCTCACCGTTCCATCGCAAGTGTGAAGGGCGGTTGAGCTGCCTCTGGCGGCAAGCTGCCGATAGAGAAAGACGTCCGAGACGTTGAGCTGTTCCGGAAGTCGTTGCGGATCAAGAGCCGGATTCATCTGTCCATTTCGCCCTCAACCGAAAGAAAAGGGCAAGCGCCAAGAGTAGAAGTGCGCCGCCGGCCAGCGTCTGTCGGCGCGCCAGGTGAAGAGCAACTTCCTGCTCGAGGGCGCAGATCGAGCCTTTGGTGCTGCAGTCCGCGGGAAAGAAGATCACCCGCGCGGCGTAGAACAGAAGATAAGCACCGGAGGCGGCAAACCCACTGACGAGTCCGAACAGCGCCGCGCGCCTCAGGTTGCCCCTCGTGCTCAAGACTTGACGGACGCGCCGGCGGTATTGAGCAGGTGGCGCGCAATCAGCACCTTTTGTACCTCCGAGGCTCCTTCGTAGATTCTCAGCCCGCGAATGTCGCGATACAGCCGCTCCATCGGGCTGTTTTTGATCAGGCCATTTCCGCCGTGAATCTGTAGGCAGCGGTCGATGATCCGTTGCGCTGCCTCGGTTGCAAAGTATTTCGCCACCGCCGATTCGAAGCTGACTCGGTCGGCTCCTTCGTCTTTGACCGCCGCAGAGCGATGGACGAGCAGCGTGGCGGCTTCCAGCTCCACAGCGCTCTCGGCAAGAAGGAACTGCACGCCCTGCAACGCCGCGAGCGGAGCGCCAAACTGCTGGCGCGCTTGAGCGTATGCAACCGCCTCGTCGAGGGCACGCCGCGCCATCCCCACCGCCGCCGCCCCTACCGTGGCCCGGAACACGTCGAGCGTTTTAAAAGCCAGCTTGAGCCCTTCCCCTTCCAATCCGATCAGCGCGGTGATCGGAACGCGGCATTCTTTCAGTTCCAATTCGCCGATCGGGTGTTCCGAGAGAAGCTCCAGGTTGCTGTGGATCAGCAGTCCGGGCGCATCCCGCGGGATGATGAACGCCGAGACTCCGTTTTTGCCCGGTGCGGTTCGCGCAAACAACGTGTAGTGGGTCGCGATGCCTGCGTTTGAGATGAATCGCTTGCTCCCGTTCAGAACATATTCTCCGCCCTGCCTTCGCGCACTGGAGGACAGCGCTGCAACATCGGAACCTGCTTGCGGCTCAGTCAGAGCGAACGCAAAGAGCACGTTGCCGTTCGCCACCGAGGGCAGAAATTGCTCCCGCTGATCGTCGCTGCCCGCCAGGAGGATTGGATGACTACCCAATCCTTGAGAGCCGAAGATCGAATCTGCCTTGGCGCTCCGATAGGCGAGCTCCTCGCGCAGCACGCAGATCGCCCGCGCTTCCACCTGCTCATTCATCCCGCCATGACGGGCGGGAACCAGGTAGCGATACGCGCCAAGGCGCGCGATTTGCCGGGCCAGCTCGGAATCGACCGGAGACGACGCGCTCGGCTCAAGCTCCCGCACTGCTTCTCGAGTCAGGGCGGCCAAAGCCCGGTGCCGCGGTTCTAGAAGGCCGACGTCCATTTGTGCTCACCGCCCCTTGAAGCGCGGAGGCCGCTTCTCGACGAAGGCGGCGTGAGCTTCGCGAAAATCTTCGGTTTGCATGCAGATGGCCTGGCCCCGCGCCTCACTCTCCAGGGCGTCGTCCAACCCCAACCCCAGTTCCGCGTTGAGCAGCTCCTTGGTCATCCCCAGGGCAAATCCGGGTCCGTCCGCCAGCCGCTTGGCCGAGCCAAGCGCCTCGGGCATCAGTTGGTGGGGACCAACCACTTTGTTGAACAGGCCGTAGCGCTCAGCGGTCGCGGCATCCACGCCGTCGCCGAAGAGGAGCAACTCGCTGGCTCGGCCAAGGCCCACCACTTTCGGCAAGAGGTACCCTGCGCCCATGTCGGCTCCGCTGAGCCCAACCTTCACGAAGAGGAAATGGATCTTCGCAATCTCGGAGGCGATTCGCAGATCCGATGCGAGCGCGATCACCGCTCCAGCCCCCGCGGCGGTCCCGTTGATCGCGGCGATCAGCGGCTTGCGCAGGCTGCGCATGCTTCGGATCAACTCGCACGTCAGCCGGGTGAACTCGAGCAGGCCTGCGGTGTCGCGGGACAACAGCTGACCTATGATCGCTTCGACGTCTCCGCCGGAACAGAATCCTCGCCCAGCTCCGGTGATCACCACTGCGGCGACCGACGGCTCAGTCTCCAGCTGCCAGAAAAAGTCAGTCAGCTCTCGGTAGACCTCGAACGTCAGGGCGTTCAGCCGATCGGGACGATTGAGGGTGATCGTCCCGACGCGGTCCTTAACCTCGAAGCTAAAGGAAGACGGAGTCCGCATCGTGGCCGGCTTCTACCACTTCCGCAGGCCATGTGCTGTCGGCTATTGCATGCTAACGGGCGGCACTTACGAGCGGAAGCCGCCAGAACCGGACCGCGGCTGAAAGACGGCGATAGGAGGTTCCGCGAAACTTCATCTGCAAGCTTCGCGCAAGCCTGCCGCTGCCGACGAACTGTGGTGAGTTTACGTGCCGCAGGGAACGAAATCCGCCCGCACTTCGCTCGCCCAACCGCGGCCTAGGCGAACTGTGGTGAGTTACGTGCCTTGGCTTCAGGGGTTCATCGCAACAGCT
>DAIQBK010000015.1:64983-150801 GCA_036781205.1 Myxococcaceae bacterium | reverse complement strand
ATCCGGTGGATGCGCAGGTGCAGGCGACTGCGCTTCGGCACGGCAACTTCGACTATGTCACCAGCTCGGTAACGTGGGATCCGAACACTTCCGAGCACACGTTGCCGAATTCGCTCTACCTGAGTCAGCGGCCGGCCTTTTTCAACGCCGGCAGGGGCTACGTCTGGCCGTGGGTGGACCCTCTTGGCGCAACCAAGCTCTACACGCTTCCCGCCAAGGCGCGCTACGACGCAGGAACGCCCTTCATCCAGCCCTGAAGACCGGTTGAGGTGAAAGTAGTCGGACAGTAGGCTGCGCCTTCGCTAACACAGTAGGCTGCGCCTTCGCTAACTTTTACCTCGCCGCGAAGTCCTCGTGAGAGGCGCTCGCTTACGTCAGCCACTTCTGGTCGCTTGCGATCGAAGAGCTCCGGACCCGGGCCGCAGGAGGAATTCAAGGCGTAGGGACGAGCGGGAGCGCTGCTCCGGGCCGCCTCATCGGAACATGTGCTTGCGGCGGTACCATCGTATGAACACGTAGACCGACCAGACCCGGAACCAATAAATGCTAAGCGCTCGGTCAGGAAGGCCGCCAGAACCCGCTCGACTGCCGCCGGCTCGAGGTCGGCTGGATCGATGGCCTGTTCGGTGGACACGCGCGTTGAGCAAGTCTATGCAATAAAAATCATTCCAGTGAATGCGCAACGTAGGATTTTGGCAAACCGAAGAAGTACTCGGTGTGCGTTTTGCCGTTCGGGAACAACTCGGCCAATCTGCGTCGGGACAAGACCCGGGTGGTGCTCATGTAGTCTGCCCACCACCCTGGCAGGCGCGTCCTCCAGTTCCTTATCACTGCCGCTCGCATGCATTCCGGGTAGAACCAATAGAAAGGCATCCCTGAATGCGCCTCGATGGGAAACCACTTCGAAGGCGTCTGCACCCAATATGACGTGCCGAGGCGAAGCACCTCATGGGCGAATTCCGCCTGCTTCGGAGGTGGTCCGACATGTTCGATCACGCTGTTGCTAAACACTAAATCGAAGGACCGATCGCCAAATTGCTCGACATTGCAGGCATTACCTTTAACTAAATGGAACGTGTGATGTCTCAGATTCGGGGCTTTCAGGACTTCAACCTCGCCCATGGATAGGGCGCCGGGTAGGTTCAAGAGCGTGATTTGCAGGGGAACCGAGACGTGCTCCCAGATCGCAGGGGCGCCACCAAGATCGAGCACTCGTGTCCCCGGCTTGATTTTGAGGACTTGAACGAACTTTTTCATCCGGCGCCGTCGAAAAAAGGCCGCAACATTTGGCAGGAAACGGTAAAAGACGTTAAGTCGAACGCTGCCTTCCGGGGCCACCGATCTCACGCGCGGGTCGGCTGCGATCGGCACTCGGTGACCATCCTTTTCATTTGCTTCATTTGGTTCCATGTGCGCCTCGATTGGAGGCACTGGGTCCTTCAGGCGAAGTGGACCCCAGTGCCTTTCGAGTTTTTGCAACGCCCACCAATCTCTACCCCAACCCGGACGCCGCTAACAACCCGGTAAATGGCGGGGGCTCGGGCCCGAGCGCGGCGCCAGCGCTCCGGCCCGGCGGGCGCGGCGGCGCTGGTGGGCGAAGATGGTGCGCAACGCGATGTCCAGTCTGCGAGTGATCAGCATCGGATCGCGGGCGAGCAGAAAGCGCGCCCAGCGCGGCAGCGAGAAGACCCACTGCCGCACCGGAACATGCGGGATCACGCGGTTCACGAGGTTCGCGGCGCTGTCGTGCATCCGGCGGCTTGTGCATGAAGGGCAGAACCCCCGCCCCTTACAAGAGAAAGCCACGAGCAACTCGTTGCCGCAGGTCGTGCAGCGCACCAGCGTCCGCTCCTGCTTGCGGGGTCGATACCCTGGACCGGTCGCGGCATCCGACGACGCCGACCCCGGATCTGCCCCATCCCCGACCGCGTCCATCCCCCGGCGGCATGATCACGAACGGGGCCAAGCCAAATTCCGCGGCGGCTCCTCGGACCAAGTGTGCCCGAAGGCTAGAGCGCGCCAAAGGAGGCTTCATCCAGCCCTGAAGCAGGTTGAGCCGAAGTCAGTCGGACGGTAGAGGCTGGTGCGCAATAGCGAAGGTCGGCTTGCCGATCCTACACCAGGGGGAACGCTTTACGCGCTGTTCGGCGCCGCACCGGAACTCGTGGGCGGCACCGAGGGAGAAGGACCCAAGCTCCCTGGGCCATACCCGGTAGCCGCGCGAGGACGAAGCGGCCACGTCCCGACCGCGACTGCAAGCTTTGCCGTGAGCGCGAGCGACGCGCCCACGGTAAACACCGACGTCCAAGTGCCCAACGCCATGTCCCCGTAGCAGTGGACCATGTAGACGACGAGCACGCCGATCGTCATGAGCGCGATCGTGCGGTCGCGGTGTGATCTCGATGCATCCAGGGAGCGAACGGCGAAGAAGATCCCGAGCGGTTGGATCAGCCAGATTGCCGCAAAGCCCATTACCCCCGCGTAGGTGAGCAATCCCAGGATCGAGTTGTGGGGAGCATAGCGGTAAAGCGGGTAGAAATCCGAGCCCTTGGGCAGCTGGACGAGCTCAAGGTATGCGTGCCCAAAGCCGGTGCCCACCATCGGGTTCTGCTTAAACGTGTAATAGAGGTTGTAATTTTCCAAGTCGCGCCAGAGGGTTGAGGTGTCGTAGCTGGAGTCCATCACCGAGCGAAGGGTGCGCGCCGGGGCAAAGACGCCAGACGCACTATTCCAGCCCAGTGCCAGGTAGAGCAGGATCACGGGAATGGCGAGCGCGACGCTCTGGCCGAGCCTGCGCTTAACCTTTGTCATCGGAGTGAGGAAGTAGACCACCAGCAGCGCGACCAGCAGCTCGACCCATACCAACCTGCGGTTATTGGCGATCATCCCCCAGGTGAGCAGCGGGAGGGTGGCCGTGGCCAGCGCCACGTTTCTAAGGGATGGTTGAGTAAAGAAGAGCACCAGCACCAGCAGGAACGCGTCGGCAAATAACATCGAGTCGGAGTGGGTGGTCGCGTGCGGCAACACGTCGGTGCTCGGGAACAGCTGGCGCAAGTAGATCGCAATCGCCGCGCGCAGCAACGCGGCACAAATCAGCGCGATTCCCAAGGCGCGCGCATCGGCTGGTCCCCGAAGGGCAGCGCAGAACAGCAGAAAGACGCTGGGAAGATAGACGACACGGAAGATTTGCCAGAGGGAGTTGGAGAAACTAAAGCCCGTGCGTGCCATCCCCCAAAGCCAGACCGCACCGATTGCCGCGAGGCAGACCAGCGCGGCCCTACGCAATGGCGGGGCTGGCGGGATGTGGCCGCGCAGGTCCACCTGCGACCGAAGCATCCGCCGGACTGCCCAAATCCCAGCCAGCAGCACCAATGCGAGATCCAGGCCAGAGAAGAACAGCGCGTCGGAGGGGATCGTCACCTTGAGGTGAACGAGCAGAAGAGCCCCGAAGGTCGCCAAAGGCGATTTCCACTTCAGGTTGGCGAACATCTCACTCGGGTTTTCCATTGTCACGCAGAGGAAGGCAAGGACCAGAAGCGAATGGCGCAGCGGAACCTTGCTCGCCGCCAGGACCACTAATGCGAGCCCGAGCGGCGCCAGCGCGACGGCGAGGTTGCCATTGCTCAGTAGGATCATCGAGAGGCACAACAGACCGAGACCGGCAATCGATCCCGCCAAAACGAGGTCCACTCGCCCGATAAGCGCCGAAGCCCGGGCGCGTGCGTACGGGGCAGTCCGCGCCTCGAGTTGCGAGCCAGGGGCCGCTCGCGGCCAAACAATCAAAGTACGCGCACCTCGATGATGCTTTGGGCGGGCCCGATTGCGCTCTCCAATTGCCACGTCTCGAGCAACAGCCCACTTCGAAGATCTGCGGCGCTGGTTGCGAACAGCCCGAGCAAGAGTCCGGCCAGGAACGCGGCAGCGATCACAATCGGGGCCTTTGGCTTGATCGGGTTACGCGGCACTTCCGGCGTGTGCAACACCGAGTAGTTGTATTTAAAGCCGGCCTGAGCCGTATCGAGCTCGATCCGGGCGGCGGTGATCCGATCGCGCATGTTGGCGTACTGCGCCACCGTCAAGCGAAGCTGGGTGCGCGCATAATCAATCAATGGATCCTCGTTCTCTCTCGAGTCGCGGTCGAAGCGGAACAAGTCAGGTGGGATATCCGGCAAGGCGGTGAAAGCGGCGGTGGAGGCCCCGCTTCGCCTCGAACCCAACCGCTCGCGCAACGCGGCCTCCTCCTGGCGTAGGGCCCCCAACTGGGGGGACTCGTTCTTGAGCGACGCGATACTCTGCTCCAGATCTCTAAGGACCGGGTGACTCTCCGAATAGACCGACCGCTGTTCGGTGAGCCGAGTTTGCAGCTCCATCAGCCGCCGCCGGCGCATCTCTTCGATGTCAGCGATCGCCCGGCGCTTGGTCTCGAGCGCGACGCGCAGGTTAACCACTTCTGGGTCTACCGGTGGGCTGGCCACAGGCGCCCGAGTGGGCTTCTGCGCGCTTGCTGGCCCCCGCTGAGAACTCGAACGCTCCTCGCGCAGTCGCTGCGCGTCGGCCACCTGTTTCTCGATCTCTTCCCTGAGTTGTACGGCATGTACCTCGAGGATGGAGATCTCTTCGGCAATCGTCGACACCTCGCGCACGTGTCGTTCCTCGAGGAAATTTTGATTCACCGCGTCCACCAGCCGGTAAGCCATCAGCGCGTCGGGCCAGATCAGCTTGATATGGACCGTGCCGTCGAGGGTGGTCCACACCGCGAGGTTGTTTTCCAACAGGTCGGTCAGGCCGCGCAGCAGCTCCGTCTGGGTTGGAGCGCGCTTGAGCTTGAGCAGCACCCAGTGCTTGAGCCGCTGGATCGGCGCGCGTCGCTTGGGCCACTCTTCGAGCAGGTCGGTTTGCCCGATCAGGGCGCGCAGGTTTTCGGTGCGCAGAATTAAGTCCGGTGCCGCCCTGGTTGGTTGATCTCGACCGGGATCGCCGCGAGAACCCAGCACTGCATTCTTCTGCGCCAAGAGGCTGGACCGGACCTCGTAGGTTTTGGGCATCACGTAAAGCGCCCCCACCGTGAGCAGCATCATGCCGATCCAGACGAGCAGGAACAGTCCCGGCCGCCTGCGGACGGAGTGGAGTGTAAAGAACAGCAACCGACGCACCTTCTGCCAGTCAAACAGCTCATCTTGGGGCCCGTTGAAGTCAACGGATGGCGGCGACGTCCGGCCGATCGGCTGGGTCGGGACATCCTGGGCCAGGCTGCTGATCGGCCTTACTTGGACTTCATGGGGCAGTTTCGCCATATTCCGTTCCTTCCCACCGACCTACTCGGCGACGTGAAAAGCGTAGCCTCGAACCTCAACCGAGGAACCGGGGGTAGATGAATACCACAAGCATCGCATAGACACAGATCCCGAGGAACGTCCAGAACACCATTCGCCGCAGGGCCAGGCGGGGGCTGCTCCGACGTCGGGCGGTGACTGCGGGCACGATAATCGTCACCGCCAAAATCGACATCAGAATGATCTTCGGCATCCGTTTTTCCTTAGGCCGCGTCCCCTTGGGCCGGATACGCCAATGCGGCAAGCGAGCGCAGCCGCTCCTCGCGGGCCAGCATCGCATCGGTCGGCCGGATACCCAGCGTCTCATAGACGACGCGCAGCCGATGGACCCAATCGTGGCGCAGGGCAGCCTGGTGGACGTTGTTGTGACGGATGCGCTCAATTCGGCCTGGATCCGCGTCGATCTTGTCCAAGATCTCGACCGCGTCGGTCGAATCGAAGGGCATCTGGAGCACCGCGTCCGGCCAGTCGAACTGTTTCTGGAACTCGTCGGACCGGGGGGCTTCCCCAATTAAAACCGCGCCCGCGGCGACGCCCTCATAGAATCTGGCGGAGATCTCTTCTTTATCCTTGATGATCTCGGGCTCGTTCACCCTCGCGCGATTGGCTATATAGTAGCGGCTGCGCTTGAGCACGTTGGCCAACAAGAGGCGATGCTCGCTCGGGTTGTGCACCCGGAAGGTCATCTGTTTTCCACCTTCGCCGCTTGGATGGACAGTGTCATAGTAGTAGAAGATCCCGCCATCCCGGGCGAGCCTCAGCAGGGCAGCATGGGTTACCGGGGAACGTCTGCCGATGTTGCAAACGTCGATGCTTCGCGGCGGCGGGTTGGGGTAGGGTGCAAAGCCGAGCACGTCGACCGCCAGGGGCAGATAGGTGCACGGCCGACCAACGATCCGCGCTATCTCCTTGGTAGGGTGGCGCACCCCGAGGAAAATATGATCGAACTTCGCGAGCAGCTCGAGCAGGTAGTTCGGGATGTCGTGAAGCCAAATCTCGCTGATGAAGCACGCCGCCCGCCGGCAATGCTTCCTCCAGTCTGCCACCGCGAACAATGCGAACAGCTCGAAAGGGTGATTGAAGACCGGAAAGAAGAGGTCGTAGTCGCGAGTCAACCGGGAGGCATTGGGCCAGGGTACCATCAACCGGGTGAGCTGCGGCCCATTCAACCAGGAGACCATTGCGCGGGCGAGGCGCTGTGAGCCGCTGGCGAAGCGCGTGAGTTTATAAACCCTCCGGGCAAACTCCAGCACCTGGAAGTTCTCGGGCTCAATCCTGTCGGCGCCGGTCACGTCCGCAACGACGTCCTCGAACTCGTAAGGCAAACAGAACGCGACCAAATCGTGGATCCGGCGCATGGAAAGCTGCAGGACGCTGCCACCGCTACCCGGCACGAGGTTGGCGATTTTGTCTGTGGTGCTCGCGCTCTGAAAACGCGCTGGGGGTCGCATTGTGATTGTCATGTTGCACGCGCCCCTCTCGCGAACGCTCCAAAGCACGCGTGTTTCAGGGGGTTGTCACTAGCACGGGTGGGTGCATCCCGTCACTTCAAGGGCCCACGGTAGCTCTCTGGCGACTGTCTCGATCTGGCTAGGACGCTGGCGACCCATCAGCGTGGCAAGCCCGCCTGCTCGGTCTGACGGGTCCGAAACCACCCCAGAAAATCGATTGCTCGAAGACTCCATTCAGGCTCTTGCAAGACGTTCAGTATTCCTAGAATGGCTTTTGATGTAATTACAAATCGTTGTTCACTCGCCGAGATTTGTCCACGCGTTTTGACCAAGGGGGCAGCACCGTTTTTGGTGTCGGCGAACGGCTTCCGCTGCTTCTCGGAGCCGCTGGGTGAGTGCATTGGCGGAAGTGGCAATCGCTGGCGCCCAAATGACCGAGCTTAAAGAACGCCTGAGGATTCTCTGCGTCTCGCCGACGCCATCCAGCCCGCCGCGCTTTGGGGTTCAGGCGCGCATCCATGGTCTGATGACCCAGCTCGCGCAGCGCCACGATCTCACCCTGATCTCGCTGGTCGACGAGGAGCACGATCTTGAGGAGTGCCGCCGCGCGATGCAAGCCTATTGCCGCGACGTGATTCTGATCCCTAACCCAAACGGGCGCAACGGCCTGGCCAAGCGGAGGCTCCAACAACTCCGCTCACTCGCCTCGCGCCGCAGCTTCGAACGGAATCGGTACTCGGTCGCGGTGCTACAGGAGGGCTTGGACCGGCTCCTTCGTCACAAGCGCTATGACGTAGTGAACCTGGAGTTTCCTCATCTGGCCCACTTTCGGTTCAAGCAGTCCCCGCCGGGCACTCCGCCACCGCTCCTGGTGATCGATGCCCACAATATCGAGCACGAGGTCATCCGCCAGTATACGCGCAACGGCGGCGTGGGCCGCCGCTTCTACGCCGGCCTCAACTGGCGGAAGCTTCGGAGAGAGGAGCTGTCGGCCTTTCGGAAAGCGGACGGGATCGTTGCTTGCAGTGTCGCCGACCAGGGGCGAATTCTCAGCGATGTCCGTTCCGCACGTGCGGCGGTGATCCCCAACGCCGCTGACGTGGAATTCTATCGACCGCGCGCTTCGGATCCCCCTGCCGATGGCCGCACGGTTGTTTTCTTCGGCCTAATGTCCACCTTCCAGAACATCGACGGTGCGCTTTGGTTCCTGCGGGAGATCTGGCCGAGGGTCGTTGCCGCACGACCACACGCTCGCTGCCGGATCATCGGCAAGGGCCCGCCCCAGGCCGTGCTCGACTTCGCTGGGCCCCGAGTGGAGATTGTGGGCCTAGTCGATGACCTCCGCCCTCACTTGGCATCGGCGGCAGCGCTGGTAGTCCCCCTGCGGCTCGGTGGTGGAACGCGGCTCAAGATCGTCGAAGGGATGTCGATGGGGAAAGCGATCGTCTCGACTACGCTGGGTGCGGAAGGCATCGAGGCTGCGCCGCAACGCGACATCCTGATCGCCGATGATCCGGAGAGCTTTGCCGCCTCGGTGCTGCGGCTCCTCGACGATCCGGGGCTGGCTGCGCGGCTCGGATCCTCCGCGCGGCGGGTTGCGGTCGAGCGATATGCCTGGAGCACGGCAGCCGCCAAGCTGGAACAGTTCTATCGTGAGCTTCTCGCCGATCGCCGAGCTGAGGCTCAGTCATAAGGCATGCGGCAGGTCAGGGCGCGCACCGGGCCGGTGCCGCTGCTATTCCACCGGGATTCTTTCGCTGCTTCGCTTCATCGCGGCGGAATATGGCGGAGCCGCGGATTGGCCTGTGCGCAGAAGCGCCCGGAACAACTGAGCGTCCGTGCGCCGGATCAACCCGAGCGCAAGCGAGAAGAACAAGAACCCGACTACGCAGATGAAAAGAGCCAGCAAAAACGGCAACCGAGGCATCCACCGGAAAAGCAGTAACGTGAGCGCGGCGGAGCCGAGCGCGCGCGCCACGTCGATTCCGACGCCAAAACCGAGGCATCCCCGAGGCAGCAGGAAGATTGCCCCCCCGAACACCACGACTTCGCTCGCAACGAACGCCGCCACCACTCCGATTCCGCCGTTGCCGGTGCGCTGCTGGAAGATCGGGATGAGCATCACCTCCAGCGCCGTGCTGACCACCAGGCTTGCCACCTTTGCCACAGAGAGGGCCGTCGATCGCCCAAGCGCCAAGAGGGCATGGCCCAACAAAACATCGATGAAGAGCAAAAAGAATCCCGGAGCGTACACCTTCAGGATCATCCCCGAAGGACCGAAGTGCCGCTGCCCGTACACGATCGAGATCGCGTCGTCGGCGAACAAAAAAGTTCCGATTGCTGCCAGCGTGCCTAGCCAGAGGATGGGCCGCAGCGCGGCCCGGGCCTCGGTCCTGAACGAATCCCGGCTCGCGGCCGCTGCCCGCGTGAGCCGTGGAAATGACGCCGCGCTCAGGAGGGCCGCCGGTGCGAGCATCGTGCCCAAGATGTTTTTCGCCGCACCGTACCAGCCGACCGCGTCTGCTGGCGCGAGCTTGGAGAGAATGACCACGTCAATGTACGGCTGGACGTTGCTCGCCGCGATCATAATGAAGAGCGCGCCGCCTCCGGCGAGGATTTCGCGAGCGGCCCGCGGGGAGTAGCGGAGCGGGCCCGTCGCCACCCGCCGATACAGCCGAGTAGCGAGGGCAAGCGCAAGAAAGCCGGCCAGCGCCTGCGCCACCAGCACCCCGGGGAGCCGGGTGCCGAGGGCGAGTAACGCCAGGGCGAGAGCGAGCAAGGCGATCTTGTTCACCACCGACACAGCGGCATCGAGGCCCATTCGATCTCGGCCCCGGGAAACCATGCCGTAGCTTTGAGCGAGGAAGAACGGAAGGCTAACGGCAATAAAGGCCACCGAGTACCAGCAGGTGCTAGCATCGTAGCCCAACGCCCAGGCGACCAAGCCTGACGGAATTGCCACCAGCGCCGCACCGACGGTCCGCAGGACCAGCGCCGTCCCAAGCAGCTCACTGCCGCGCTCGGGTGCGCGTGCTACCTCGCGAATGACGTAGAACTGCTGCCCCCAATCGACAAGCACATAGGCGAAGGTAGAGAACGAGGCGATCAGGAAGTAGACGCCGAAGTCCCGGACTCCCAGGGTTCGGCCAAGCGCCGCGCTAAACACGATCGCCAGCGCGGTCGTCGTGGCTTGCCCGAGCACGAGGTAGAAGGCGTTTCTGGCGACCGTCCCGTGCTCCCGTCCCGCAGCTTCTGCTTCAGTCATCCAGAGGTCCTTGCGAGAGCAGTTTTCTCGAGCGTACCACGACGCCGATCACTTCACGGGCGATATGGATGGGCGGCAACAACATCTCTGTTTAACAGGTTGCGAACGGCAGTGAACTCGACCATTCGGTAGGAGACTGCAAAGGTTGTGTAGCCTGTGACCCAGGCGGCAGCGGATCCCCGCAACGTTCTTGCCCTTCCGCTTTGCCTCATTCCACCAATGCCCGCGGGCGTGCTAAGCAAGAGCCGAGGCGGCGCGGACACCCAAAATCACTCGCCGGTCGCCCTCTGGGACCGAAGCAATGAAAATTTTGTTCACTGGAAGCGCTGGTAGTCGGAACCGACACCGGCCTCTATCGGGTTTTGCCTTGGGTCCCGGGCCGGAGTCGATCCGGACCCTTTGCACAAGTCTGGGGAGGATGAGGGTTTGATTTTCAACGAAACGAAGCTCAAGGGGGCTTTCGTCCTCGAGCTCGAGCGCCGCGAGGACGAGCGCGGCTTTTTCGCCCGGGCCTTCTGTCAGAAAGAGTTCATTGACCATTCCCTCAAGCCAGTGATTGCGCAGGGGAACATCGCCTTCAACAAGAGGAAAGGCACGGTGCGCGGGATGCACTTCCAGTTTCCACCCAAAGCGGAAACCAAGCTGGTCCGTGCGACCCGGGGAGCGATCCTCGACATCATCGTGGACCTTCGGCCGGAAAGCCCCACCTATCTTCAGCACCTCGCCGTCGAGCTAAGCGCCGATAACCACCGGGCGCTTTACGTCCCAGAGCGCTTTGCCCACGGTTACCAGACGCTCGAGGATGCGACCGAAACCAGCTATCAGGTCGGCGAATTCTACGCGCCCGGCACAGAGGGTGGCTTGTCACCGTTCGATCCTCGACTCAAGCTTGACTGGCCGCTGGAAGTTACGGTGATATCGCCTAAGGATACGGCCTGGAAATCTCTCGACGAAGTGGAGCATGAAATTCGCCGCAAGATGATGGTCTGAGGACACCATGATTATTGTCGATAACGCCTTGAAGGAAAGACAGCGGCAGAACAAACCAATTCGCGTCGGCATGGTCGGCGCAGGGTTCATGGGCCAGGGGCTCACCAATCAAATCACCCACAGCGTGCCGGGGATGCGGATGGCGGCGATCTACAACCGCCGACCCGAACGCGCGCTTGGCGTCTACCGGTATGCCGGGTGTGAGGACGTCAAGGTGGTCTCCACCCAGGCAGCCCTGGACGAGACAGTCCGCCGCGGTCTTCCAGCGGTCTCCGAGGACCCTTACTTCATCTGTCGCTCTCCAGAGATCGACGTGATCGTTGACGTCACTGGTTCGGTCGAATTCGGTGCGCGCGTCATCCTCGAGGCCTTCAGCCACGGCAAATCAGTGGTGCTGATGAACGCTGAGGTAGATGCGACGATCGGTCCGATGTTGAGAGTCTACGGAAAAAAGAACGGACAGATTCTCTCCGCCTGCGACGGCGACGAGCCCGGCGTGCAGATGAACCTCGTCCGCTGGGTGAAGGGCCTTGGCCTTACCCCGCGGGTTGTGGGCAATGTGAAGGGATTGCAGGACCCCTATCGGAATCCGACCACTCAAAAGGGCTGGGCGGAGAGATGGCAGCAGAATGCGGCGATGGTGACCTCATTCGCCGACGGCTCAAAAATCAGCTTCGAACAGTCGATCGTCGCCAATGCCACCGGGTTCAAGGTGCGCTCGCGCGGGATGTCGCGCGGCCGCAAGTACGACGGCTCGATCATGCAGATCCACGAGCTCTACGACGTGGACGAGCTACGCGCGATCGGTGGCATCGTCGATTACACCGTGGGCCCGCCGTTAATCAAAGTGTTCGTGCTCGCCGAGCACGACGATCCCAAGCAACGGCACTATCTGAACCTCTACAAGATGGGCGAGGGGCCGCTCTATCCGTTCTGGATCCCATACCACCTCGTCCATTTCGAGACGCCCTTCTCGATTGCGCGCGTCGTCCTCTTCGGTGACGAGCTTGCGCCGCCGCTTGGCGGGCCCGTTGTGGAGGTATGCGCGGTGGCCAAGCGCGACCTCAAGGCGGGCGAGGTCCTGGATGAGTATGGCATGTACATGACCTACGGCGAGGCGGTGAATACCGAGGAGATGTCCGCGAATCGCTATCTGCCCGAAGGGCTGGTCGAGGGCTGCAAGCTGAAGAACGACATCCCCAAGGACCAGGTGCTCACCTATGCTGACGTCGAGCTGCCCGAGGGCCGCATCGCCGACCGGCTCCGCGCGGAGCAGTACCGTCACTTCCGCGACGAGACCTGGCTCGACGATCACCTCAAGCACGGCGCAGGTCGTGGCGCAGGGGTGAGGACCGGCGAGGTGCGCGCCTGAGTGAGCCGGGAGACGAGCCAGTGGTGCGGGAGGTAGTCGCGTGAAGGTCGTGATCTTCTGCGGGGGCCTAGGGATGCGCCTTCGCGAGTATTCGGAGTCCATCCCAAAACCGATGGTGCACGTCGGATATCGCCCAATCCTTTGGCACGTGATGCGCTACTACGCCCACTTCGGTCACAAGGACTTCATCCTCTGCCTCGGTTACAAGGGCGACTCGATCAAGAAGTACTTCCTTGAATACGACGAGACCGTGTCGAACGACTTCGTCTTCAGCGAAGGCGGCAAGAAGGTGGACTTGCTCGCGAGCGACATCCACGATTGGAAAATCACCTTCGTGGACACCGGCTTGGCCGCCAACATCGGCATGCGCCTAAAAGCGGTACAGCCGTACCTCAAGGGCGAGGAAATGTTCCTCGCCAACTATAGCGACGGTGTCGCAGATCTCCCTCTGCCGGCAATGATCGACTTCATGAAAAATCGCCCGCAGGCGGTGGCGTGCTTCGTAGGGGTTGCTCCCTACGCGACCTATCACCTGGTGACGCTGAAGGACGACGGCATCGTCCAAAGCATCCGGCACGTGAAGGACTGCGGGATGCGCATCAACGGCGGCTACTTTGTTCTCAGGCCAGAGATCTTCGACTGGATGAGGCTGGGCGAGGAGCTGGTGCAGGAACCCTTTCAGCGCCTGGCCGCTGCTGGCAGGCTCCTCTCGTACGCCTATGATGGGTTTTGGGCCTGCATGGATACCTTCAAAGACAAACAGCTGCTCGAGGATCTTTACGCTCGCGGCCAGGTGCCCTGGGAGGTTTGGAAGAGCCCGCCTTCGGACGTACCTCGCTGACCAAGCTTCGGATTTCGATTTTTCTGTTCCGGACGTGGCGAACAGCAGCGCTGAACTTGAGCTCAATCCGGCTTGAGCTCGCGGCGCCTTCGCCGTTTCGGATGCGAGGTTCTCCAACGCGAAAATAAGCGCAGGATGCCGCGCCCCGAGATAGCTCGCGCAAGACGGCGAAAGAACAAGCCCCAGCGAACTCGCCAGCGCAAACCGGCTTGTCTGGAGAGGTGCGTTACCCCTTCCCGCAGGAAGCCGGCTAGTGCCGCGTTCGAGGCCTGCTTCGCCTCGATCATCGGGAAATGGCCGCAGCGCGGGTACATGATCAGCTGAGCGCTCAAGTCCGCGGAGAGCCGGTGGCCAAATGAGGGGGTTGAAATACTGTCCTGCTGCCCCCAGAGAACCAACGCCGGAACTCGCAATGTCGTATAGCGAGCTTGTTGGTCAGCGAATCGCATTCCGCGCATGGTGGCGAGGGCGGCGCCCGCGGACCCGGGCAGGGCCATGTTCGATTGCGCCTTTTTTATCCGCCGCGGAGTGACATAGGCCAGATCGTAGAAGGCCGTTGCCATCTGGTGACGAATCAGTCGAGGGTCATAGAAGCTGATCAGAGACTCGCCGATCCCGTCGACGCGCGCCCACCGGAAGAGCCACGAGACCTGCTCTTCGTACGCCCAGCCGTCGTATACCGCAACACGGGTTGTCCTACTCGGTGCCAAAAGCGCCATCGCGAGCGTCACCGCGGCGCCCCAGGAGTGTCCCACCAAGGCGGCGTGCTCGATTCCGAGATGGTCGAGCAATGCCCAAACCAACTTCCCCTGCGCGAGCGGGGAGTAATCGCCCTCGGGACGGTCCGTCCAACCGAAGCCCTTCAAGTCCAACGCCACCACGCGGTGCTCTCGTGCGAGCTCTGGAACGAGCTGGCTCCAGATCTCGAGCGATGAACAGAAGCCGTGGACCAGGACCACGGCCGGGCCCATTCCCTGATCAACGTAGTGGACGCGGGTACCGGCGACCGTCGCAAAAGTGGCGTCCGCTGGCTCCCCCGGAAGCGGGCCCGGATGAAAACCGAGTCGGATCGCGAGAGGAAATCCGCGCCGCGCCGACAGCGATGTCTCGGCTGTCGGCTCAATGCTACGAGAGCTCATCGGGCGAACATTAATATGAGTCGAGTCGGAATCACGCGGCGAAGTTTCAACTTCAATGTGCTCTGATCAGCGCCTTGCGTGCGAGCCTCCTCCTCGAGCGTACAAAGGGTGCGAGTAGCCGCCGTCATGTCCAAGGAAAGATTAGTGCCCCGCCGCGGGCCTGCCCCGAGCCTGGCTGGTCAGGAGCACAAGCGGGACCATCAGCGCCGCGAAGCACGCGAACACAAAGAGCGTGTCCAGATACGCGAGCGTTTGAGCCTGTTGCATCACTTGTCGATAGATGGTTCCGTACGCCTGCTTCGAGGCTTGCACCGACGACATCCCCGCGTGTTGCAACGCCTGGGCAATTGCACTCAGCTTTGCGCTGAAGCCTTGGGCGCCAGGAAAAAGATGCGCCACGATCTGTTCGTGGTGCACCTGCGACCGACGGGCAATCACGGTCGTCACCAGCGCGATTCCGATGTCGCCGCCCATGTTTCTCGAGAGGTTGACGATTCCCGACACTGAGTTGTTTTTCTCAGGCGGCACACCGGCATAGACCACGGTGTTGATGGGAACGAACAAGAAGGCCAGGCCTACGGTTAAGGAGATGCGCATCCAGACCGCAGTGGAGAAGTCGATGCCAGGGTAGAGGGTGTGTGACATGTGGTAGAGGGCCACCGCGAGCACTGTGAAGCCGAAAGCGATCAACGGCCTCGTGCCGACGCGGGACACCAGCCAACCGATCACTGGCGTGATGCCGACGAACACCAGCGCGCCGGGCGAGAGCGCCATCCCGGCGTCCGTTGCCGAGTAGCCCATCCAGATTTGCAGATATTGGGGCAAGAGCACGGTGCTTCCGTAGAGCGTCATTCCAAGCACCAACATCATCACGTTCGAGACCGCGAAGTTTCGATTCTTGAAGAGGCGAATATCGACCACCGGCCGCTTGTGATTCCACTCCCAAAGTACAAAGGAAATCAGCGCCACTGCCGCAATCACTGAAAAGGCAACGATGGTAGACGAGTTGAACCAATCGTCCTCCTGACCCTTATCGAGCACGAGCTCGAGCGCACCGAGCCCAAGGGCGATCAGCCCCAGGCCCACGTAGTCGATGCCGCTCATCCGCTTCTTCGCTTCGACAAGGTGCGGGGGATCCGTCAACATCCGGTTCGACAAAAACAACGAAAGCAACCCCACCGGAACGTTGATGAAGAAGACCCAACGCCACGAGTAGTGATCAGTAATGAAACCGCCCAACGTCGGGCCAATCGCCGGGGCTAGAATAACCGCCATCGCGTAGACCGAGAACGCGGTGGCGCGCTTATGAGGTGGAAACGTATCGGCAAGGATTGCCTGCTCGTTGGGCGCCAGCCCGCCACCGCCAAGGCCTTGCAAGACCCGGAAGAAGATGAGCAGGCCGAGATTTGGCGCCAGGCCACACAACAGCGAGCTGGTGGTGAACATCGCAACGCATAGCATGTAGAAGCGTTTTCGTCCGAACTTGGTGGCGAACCAACCACTCACCGGCAAGACGATTGCATTGGACACCAGATAGGAAGTGAGCACCCACGTGCTTTCGTCCTGGCTTACCGATAGGTTTCCCGCGATGTGCGGAAGTGAAACGTTAGCGATGCTGGTGTCCAGCACCTCCATGAATGTGGCCAGCGTCACCGTCAGCGCAATCGCCCAGGGGTTGCGACCGCCGGTAAAGCCCTCTTGGGGCGAAATCTGAATCGAATCGCCCCGGGATGTAGAGCTCATCTCACGCGTACCTTTGGCTCGACGGACATCCCCGGGCGCAGTCGATCGATCTCAGGCTGGCCAGGCTCGAGCCGGATACGAACCGGCAGTCTTTGCACCACCTTGACGTAGTTGCCTGTGGCATTCTCAGGAGGCAGCAAACTGTAGCGGGAACCGGTAGCCCCCCCGAAGCTTTCCACCACTCCGCGGTAGTCGCGTCCGACCGCATCGACGTGCACGCTCGCGCTTTGGCCGATGCGCAAGTGCTCGATTTGTGTTTCGCGGAAATTTGCGGTGACCCAGATCTCGTCGGTCTGGGTGAGCGCGAGCAGCTGTTGGCCGGGCTGTACCCGATCGCCGATGTTGACCGACTTTTTGCCCACGATCCCGTCCACTGGGGCAACAATGGCTGCGTAGCTTAGGTTGAGCTCTGCTTGCTTTAGCTGGGCGCGCGCGAGCTCGAGACTGGCTTTGCGCGCCTCTAGCTCAGCTTCTCGGACGACCAGCTGGCGCGGAGTGTTGAGACGCGTTTCCTTCAGTCGAGCTTGGGCCGTGAGGAGATGTGCTCGTCTTTGGTCGACGTGCTTTCTCGCCGCGTTCACCCCGGCCTGCGTGGCGTCGGCTGCGCTGGAGCTTTGATCGAATTCGGCCACGGTCATCGCGCCTGAGGCGACGAGGTTCTTCGCGCGTACAAGTTGCTGCTGCGCGTATCGGTTATTGGCCTCGGCCTGGTCTAGGTCGCGTTTCGCCGCCTCGAGATCCGCCTCGGAGTTGGCCAGCTCCGCATCCGCGGCGGAGAGTGAAGCGCGGTTGCTCGTCTCGGTAATCGACACGCCCGGGCTCTCCGCCTCGTACGCTGCCTCCGCTTGGGCGACTGTCGCCTTGGCCTGAGCGACCGCTACCTCGAGGTCGTTTCTGTCCAGCTCAACCAGGAGATCCCCGGCCCTGACCGACTGGTTGTCCACCACGTGCACCGCAACCACGGTCCCCGGAATCCGCGGGCTGATCGCGCTGATATTCGCGTCGGTCTGAGCATCGTCGGTGTCCTCAAATTGGCGTGCGTAGCCCCACCAGCCGCTCACTACGGCGAGGAGTACCAAGGCGCCCAAGATGATGCGCAGCCGCATCACCGCGGACTTGCTCTTGGCTGGCGGCTTCGGTTCGGCCGCCTTGACCGCCCGCAACTGGGCTCCCTCTTGTACCCGCGGCGCCGGGGCGCTCTCTTTCGCTTCGACATTTGGTTCCATCTCAATTGATCCTTTGACTCTGTCTCCCCCGAGCGCTCGACGTTGCAGGCGCGGACTGCGGAAACCAGAAAAGTGATGGTTTGGATGCGGGCACGCATGACGAGTTCCGCGAATTGTGCGTTGCGGATTGCGCAACCAACTGCGCGCTATCGTCATTTATGTAACGATCGATAAGGAATAGCCGTCGTGGAGCTCAAATGCGCCAAGCATCGATAATTTCGAGCGGTTACAGTGCTCGGATGGGTACGGTTGCCGACCAGATACCCCGGATGCGAGGACGTCCCCGCGCGTTCGATCAGCAAGCGGCGCTCGACCGCGCGATGATGCTCTTCTGGCGACAGGGGTACGAGCCCACTTCGCTGTCCGACCTCAGTCGCGCGATGGGCATCAACGCCCCCAGTATCTACGCCGCGTTTGGCAACAAGGAGCGGCTATTTCTCCGGGTGCTCGATCGCTATCTGGAAAACCGTATTGGCGAGGTCGAACGCGCGTTGCAGGCTTCCACTGCCGAAGCGGCGGTCCGACATCTGCTGATCCGAGCGGCGAGGCGATTCACCTCACCGGAAAACCCACCCGGGTGTCTCGTCGTGCTCGCGGCGGCGCGCGTCTCGCCCCAAGCGCGGACGATCCAAAGCAAGCTTCGCCATCGCCGTCGCAGACGCGAGGCGCTCCTGCGAGCGCGCATTCAGCAGGGAATCGACGCGGGTGAGTTGCCGATCGGAACACGGGCGGCACCGCTCGCGAAGTTCTATGCCACCGTCTTTCAGGGAATGGCGATGCAGGCGGCAGATGGTGCTTCGCGTTCGGAGTTGGAGGCAGTGGCTAAAGAAGCGTTGGCCGCCTGGCCTCATGTTTGCTCCGCCAATCGCTCGCACTAGTCTGCGGGCATTCCCTTCAAGTGCCGGTCGATGTCGTCCGCGAGCTGCTGAGCCGAGGCGTAGCGTTGTTGGGGCTCCTTGCGCAGTGCCTTCATTACGATGGCATCGAGGTCGCCCAGTAGGTGGCGGCGAACCTCTGTTCGCCCGATCGAGCTCGGCAATTCTGGTTCCACTTCGCAGACGAGCCGTTCGAATTCGGAAAAAGAGTGCAGCCGCACTCGATAAGGCCGATGCCCGGTCAACAGCTCATAGAGCACGACTCCGAGCGAGTAGATGTCAGTCGCGTTGGTGACGGTTTCCCCGCGAACTTGCTCCGGGCTCGCGTAGTCTGGGGTCATCGGTCGCCAATCGCTTTGGGTGACCAAAGGCGCCTGCGTGAATTCGGGATTCAGCAGCTTGGCAATTCCGAAGTCCAAGAGCCTGGGAGTTCCATCGCTGGTGATCAGAATGTTGCCTGGCTTCAGATCGCGATGGATGACCGCGCGATCGTGCGCGTACTGCACCGCCCCGCAGACGGTGCGGAACAACTCCAGCCGGTCCGGAATCGACAGGCGTTTGAGATCGCAATACTTGTCGATTGGAACGCCATCGACGAAGTCCATTACCAGGTAGGGCAGCCCGTCATCGGTGTCGCCGCCATCCAGGAGCTTCACGATGTTCGGATGGTCCAGCGCGGCGAGCGTCTGCCGCTCATTGAAGAACCCTTGGCGGATTGCCTCGTTACTACCCCAACCGCTCACCATCTTGATGGCTACGCGCTTGTGAACCTGTCCGTCATCCTGCTCGCCCAGATAGACGACTGCCATGCCGCCTTGGCCGCAGTGACCGACGATCCGGTAGGCGCCAATCGTCTTACCGATCATCGGGCCTGAGAAGGACGCGAGCGAACCGGAAGTCGACGAGGATGCGCCGCATCAATTGTGCCGCGATGCCCACGAATTGCTCTCTGTTGTCCGCAGTGTACCTCGCTCTGTTCGACCGGGCGCGTTCTCGCCCCAGTTAATGGGCCGCCAGACGCCGCAATTCTGCGCCGGCTCGTCCTTTTGGGTGCCCGACGTATATCTCTGACACAGCGCGCCGTCTCTGGTCAGAGAGGCTAAACCAACATTCAGGGGCGCTTCAGACTGGGTTCAGATTGGCCCCTAGTATTGCTAGGACGCCCAGAGGAGACTCTTCGACCGCTGCCCACCATGAGTCTTCTTCTCGATCGATGACCGCTTCAATCGCCAGCGCCGGACGGCTAGCAGTTCTCTGGTCCGCGCTCATCGCTGAGCTCGCCGTCGCAGCGCAAACCAATGTGCAAAACCCGAGCGATCTGCAACTCAACCCCACCCCAAGCGTTGGCAAGGGGATCCCAAAAACCTACGCACAGGATCTGGTGGAACGAACGGCAGCCAAGCACCCTGAGCTGGCCTCGCTCCAGATTGAGGCCAAGCCGCCGGACGACTTGGACAGTCTGATCATCGCCTCGACCGATCCAAGCCGAGTCCGCGAGAAGAGCTCCGCCGAGGCGATCCGCGTATTCGAGACGGGCATGCCGCACGTTGAAGTCAACAACGCCGGACGGGATGCCACGGTGACGGTCCGGCTGCAAGACGTGACGCGGCGTCCAATCGGAACCGTGACGATGACCGTGCGAAAGGCGCAAGGAACGCAACCCAACGAGCTGATCGACAAAGCCCGCAAGGTTGCGGAAGAGATGCGGCAGCAAATCCCGTCGTTGGAGAGGCTGGTCGAACCGGTCCAGCTCACGCCGGGAGAGGAGGAGGAAGAAGAGGAGGAGGAGACCGAAGAGTCCCTGCCGATGACCAAGGCAGTGGTGAAGGGCGCGGCTCTCGAAGATACCAAACAAGAGGGCTACTCCGAGGCGATCAAGAACGTGGCCGGCGTTTCGCCCGCCAACTCGAAAGGTACCGCGAATGACTCCGTCAACATTCGGGGCATCAAGCTCAATCTCTTCTCAAATTACCGGCTCAATGGAGGCCTATCCACCGCCGGCGTCCTCACCGTACCGACGGAAAACAAGGAGAAGATCGAAACGCTCAAGGGAGCCAATGCGCTGATGTTCGGCATTGCGAGCCCGGCCGGAATCATCAACCTGATCACCAAGCGCGCGGGGCCAGTGGATTTCACGAGCGTCGGCTGGCTCGCGAATAGCTTTGGGCAATTGGGCGGGTCCGTCGACATTGGTCGCAGACTCCTCCCGAACAAACAGCTCGGGGTTCGTCTGAATGCGTCGGTTGCGCAGTTGGAAAATGGAGTCCGCGGCACCCGCGGAGACGGCGAGTTCGTCAGTCTGGGGCTCGACTGGAAGGCGACTTCTCGGCTCACGCTTCAGGCCGATGTCGAGTACTTCGTCAAGCACGTCGGCGAGCAGGGCGGCGTGAATTTGGCGAACCCCGTCAATGGCGTCATTCCAATCACTAAAGTTCCGGATCCTAGAAACCTTCTTTCGGGACGGTGGAACAAGCTGAGGGCGGACACGAAGAACTTCCAAGTGCGCGGCGACTACGTCCTCTTCGACGGTTTGAAGGTCCTTGCTGAAGTGGGTCGTTCCTACTCGTACCGCTCGCGGTTCACCACCCGGATTTCGGGATACGACCTCGATACGGGGGCGAACGGTCTCGTCAGAGTCAACGCGGTGCACCAAATCTACCTGAACAGCTTCGAAAGGGTGGAGCTGCTCGGCAAGTTCTCTACCTGGTTTCTGACGCACCATCTGACCTTCGGCGGCTCGAGGAGCGGACGGAAGGCGGACACGCCCTATCAAAACAACGTTACCCTCGGCCAGCGGCAAAACATCTTCGATCCGATCGAGCTTCCCGAACCGGTCTTCACTGGACCGCCCAACCCACTGCCGAATCAAATCAGCACCGAAACCGGCGTCTATGCGTACGACACGATCACGATTATCCCCCAGGTTCGACTCCTGGCCGGACTGCGCGTCACCTGGGACCGGGAAGAAACTCGTCAGGCGGTGCCACCGAAGACGACACGGGTCTTGACGCCTGCCCTCGGGGCGCTTTGGGACGTGCTGCCGAATCTCACGGTATTCGCAAGCTACATGGAAGGGTTGGAAGCCGGAGCCACCGCGCCGGTCCAGGCAGTGAATGCCTACGCGATCCTGCCGCCCGCGGTGTCGACCCAGAAAGAGGTTGGCGTCCGCTACTCAACGCTCACGGGACTCGCCGCGAGCGCGTCGGCTTTCCAGATCACGCGCGCCAACGCAATCACTGACCCCAATACTCTGATCTTCGCAGAGAACGGCAGCATCGATTACAAGGGGATCGAAGCAACTCTGACCTTCGAAGTGGCTCGTCCACTCACTGTCGGTGCCGCCGGACAGTGGTTGCGCGCCATTCAGAAGTCACCGGACTCGACGATCAATGGTTTGCGCCCGGAGAACACGCCGAGCGCGATCGGCAACTTGTGGATCGCCATCCGTCCGCCTTTTGTGCCCGGGCTCACGCTCAACGCCGGTGCATCCGCGATTGCGAAGCGTTTCGTCAATCCCCAAGACCAGGGCACGATCCCCGGGTACACTTTGTTCACCGCTGGCCTCGGGTATCAAATGCGATCGGGAACCACCCGGGCCGTCTTCCTGGTGAACGTCGATAACCTGGCGAACATCCGCTACTGGAACTCGGTTCAAACAGGTACCTACGGAACGGGAATGGATCGCTCGATCAAGATGAGCGCGAGGGTCGATTTCTAGTGTTGAAGACCCTTACAGCGCTCTTCGCCCTGACGATTGCCTCCGGGGCTTCCGGCACCGCAGGTGAGCTGCCCGAGTACCGACCGGAGCAAACGGTAACCGGCACGATCCGAAACTTTGGTTCGAATCTTGGCGGGGTCCTCAAGCTCTGGGAGGAGGGATTTCGAAAGTTTCATCCGCAGATCCGTTTTGACGACAAGTTGCCAACCAGCGACGCAGCCATTCCGGCGCTGGTCACCGGCGTGACTGACCTCGGACCCGACGGGAGCGAGGCGACCCTTACCGAGAACCTGTCCTTCTTCGAAGTCCATGGCTATCCGCTGACTTCGATCACCGTCGCGAGCGGAGCCTTCGACGTGGAAGGCAAGACCAACGGTCCGATTGTCTTCGTTCACAAAGACAACCCGCTCACCCAGCTAACCCTCAAGCAGCTCGATGGGATTTTCGGATCGGAGCGCACCGCAGGGATGCGAGGTTTCAAGTGGACGCCGTCCGATGGCCGCGGGCCCGAGGAGAACATCCGCACCTGGGGACAACTCGGGCTCAAGGGTGACTGGGCCGACAAGCCGATCCAGACCTATGGTCACGGCCCTTCCGGCACCGCGCGGTTCTTTCAGTGGAAGGTCCTCAAGAACGGGGACAAGTGGAATCCTAACTATCGCGAGTACGTCGAGACCGGCAGCAAGTTGATCGCTGACGAGGATAAGACCGAGCAACGGCTTGGGCTTCGATCGATGCTGAAGAACGAGCTCGCGAACAACCGCTACGGCATCGCCTGGACGGTCCTGCCGCAAGCGAAGGAGATCGCGGGGATCAAAGCGATTGCTCTTGCGCCACGAGAGGGCGGTGCGTACGTCGCACCGAGCCGCGAGAGCTTTCAGGATCGCAGCTATCCGCTGGTGCGCAGCATCTACATTTTTCTCAACCGCGCGCCGGGCAAACCACTCGAGCCCAAGCTCAAGGAATTTCTGCGCTTCGTGCTCAGCCGAGAAGGGCAGGAGCTGGTCGTAAAGAACGGCAGCTATCTGCCGCTGCCCGCCGCACTGGTTCGTGAGGAACTGAAGAAGCTCGACGACTCAATCGTCCAAGGAAGGCGGGGATGAAGACGCAACTCAAGGCCACTTCAATTGTGCTCGCGTTGTTCGTGCTACCCGCTCTCGGGCAGGCCCCCGACTCCAACACCCTCGCTCCGTACAAGAAGGAATTCGACGTGGTGGGCCGGCTGCGAATCGCGGGCAGCGAGCTGAAGGGCAATGTCGATTTGCTCGTCGAGGGTTTCAAAAAGTTTCAACCCAACGCGAAGATCTCAACCAACTTCATGACCAGCAGCGAGGGCGCGCTCGGGATGATGTACGCGGGCGTTTCTGATGTCGCGACGATGGGCGACGACGCGAAAATCTCCGATCAGATGCCTTTCTTCAATGCCTACGGATACGTGCCCACCGAGGTGTCGATCGCGACGGGCGGCTACGACAAACGGGGTGTTCTCTTCGCTTGGGCGATCATCGTCAACAAAGACAATCCGATCACCAGCCTTTCGATGGATCAGCTCGACCGTATCTTCGGCTCCGAGCGCACCGGGGGCTGGGAAGTCGGTGACGGCGCGGACCACAATCTGCTCTTCACCACGAAGTACGCGCGCGGGCCGGAGACGAACCTAAGAAAATGGAGCCAGCTTGGTCTGAAGGGCGAATGGGCCAACAAGGACATCCAGACCTATGGCTACGTGGCTCCTGGTTTCGCGACCAACTTTCAGCGCCTGGTGATGCACTGGTCGATCAAGTGGAACCCGAACTTCAAAGAATACGTGGAAGCGAAAGAGGTCACCAACGACGCAGCGGGCCAGGCGGTATCCAGCCAGCGCATGTACGAGGCGCTCGAGAAGGACCGCTATGGGATCGGCTGGGGCGCGCTGATGCACGTGAACGGGACCTGCGTGAATCCGGATGGGTCCAAATGCCCCGGCTACCGTGGACTCAAGGTGCTCGCGCTGTCGCGGACAATGGGCGCTCCGGCCGTAGCGCTCACCGCTGATAACGTGGCGAACCGCAGCTATCCGTTGGTTCGGGACGCGTACATCTACGTCGACAAACCGCCTGGCCGGCCAATGGACGCGCGGGTGCGCGAATTTGTGCGCTTCATTCTCAGCCGCGAGGGCCAGCAAATCATCGCCAAGAACGGCCCCTACTCACCGATTCCCGCGGACTACATCCGCGTGCAGCTGAAGAAATTGGATTGAGATGAGGTCACGCACACTGATCCTCGCGGCCGCGACGTTCGCGTGGTTCTCCCAGCCTTCGTCCGCGCAGATCCGCGACCCGCTCAAGGTGCAGGAGGGGCGGGAAGAGAAGCTCAAGCTCCGCGGAAGCAAGACCTATTACTCCGAGCGGTGGAACCTCGACGATCTGCCCGCGTACACCCCGAAGCAAAAGGTGTCGGGGGTGATCCGCCAGTGGGGATCGAACTATTTCGCCGACAGCTCGCTCGGGCAAAGGTGGGAAGAGGGTTTCAAAAGATACCATTCGGGGATTTCGTTCCAGGACGAGCTCAAGACTGCGCTGGCGGGAATTCCCGCGCTGACCTTCGGGATGGCGGATGTCGCTGCGCTTCGGCACATCACTTCCGACGAAACGCTCCTCTACCAGCGCTACCACTCGAGCCGGCCAGTGGAGATCACCGTCGTTACCGGCAGCCTCAACGTACCGGGCTGGAGCTATGATCTTTGTCCACCGTGACAACCCGCTCTCGAAGCTCCGAATTGATCAGCTGGATGGGATCTTTGGAGCGCAGCGTTCCGGTGCGTTCCAGGGCACCGAGTGGAACACCGCCGTGGCACGCGGCCCAGAGAAGAATATTCGCAACTGGGGCCAACTTGGCCTGACCGGCGACTGGGCGAATAAACCGATCCACGTTTATGGCTACAACCTGCGCTACCACATTCCGGCCACTTTCGAGCGGCTGGTATTCCAGGGAGGCGCGAAGTGGAACGAGCAGCTTGTCGAATTCACGAACTACAAGAACGCCGGCGGGAGCACCGAGCTCGAGGCGAAACAGGTGGTCGACGCGGTCGCCCAGGATCCACTGGGGATCGGCTATTCGAGCATCGCCTTCCTCACGCCCGGCACCAAGGCGCTTGCGATCGCCGCCCGCGGCAGCGACAAGTACGTCGAGCTGAACCTCCAGACGCTGCGCAGCCGCGAGTACCCGCTCGCTGACGAGGTCTACTTCTATGTTCGAAGAGATCCGGGCAGGCCGCTGGACCCGAAGGTGAAGGAATACCTGCGCTACGTCCTGAGCCGCGAAGGCCAGGACGCGGTGCAGAAGGATGGCAAGTACCTACCGCTCCCGGCCCGGATCGTGGCCGAACAACTCAAGAGGTTAGAATGAAAATCCTGTCCATTCCGGTCGCGACGACCGTGGCGCTTTTCTCCTTCGCGGCTTACTCGCAGGCCGACAAGCCTGCCGAAGGATTGGAGTTGCAGAAGGCCCGATCCTCCACGATGCAGGAGCGAGGCAAGAACACCTACTACACCAAGAAGTGGGACTTGAGCGATCTGCCGAGTTACCAGCCCAAGCAACAGGTGAAAGGCACGATCCGGATGTGGGGTAGCAACTACATCGCGGACGGCAACCTAGGGAAGTACTGGGAAGAGGCGTTCCGCAAGTTTCAGCCCGGAGCGAAGTTCGATTACCACCTCAAGACGACCGTCGCGGCGGTGCCTTCCCTGGTCTTTCGCGTGAGCGACGTCGGCGTTGGGCGAAAACTCACATTCCACGAACTGCTTCTCTTTCAGCGTTACTTCGATCGAGATCCAGTTGAGATCTCCGTAGCGACGGGCTCGTACGACGTGCCTGGATGGAATCCGGCTTTCGGCATCGTGGTCCACAAGGACAATCCGCTCACCCAGCTCACGATGGAGCAGCTCGATGGGATCTTTGGCGCTGAGCGACTCGGTGGTTGGGAGGGGACGAGCTGGCATCCGGAGTACGCGCGCGGCCCCGAGAAGAACATCCGCACTTGGGGCCAGCTCGGACTCACCGGCGAATGGAAAGACAAGGAGATCAACGTCTACGGCCTGAACCTCCGCTACCATCAAGCTACCGAAGTTTCGGATCGGATTCTCAGAGGAAGCGACAAGTGGAACGAGCGGCTGCGGATCTACGCAAACTTCGTCACGCCGGATGGCAAGCTCGGCCGTTCCCTGAATAGCGATCTCGCAAAGGATCGCTACGGCATCGCGTACATCGCGGCGCCCGGTCGAAACCTGGCTGAAGGCTCGGGGGCGCCCGCGACATTGAAGATCCTCGCGCTCGCAGAGAAGCAGGGGGGTCCGTACATCCCCTATGCGATCGATACCGTGCGCGACCGCACTTATCCGTTCTTCGATGAGATCTACATATACGTGGATGGCGCGGGCGGAAAGATCGATGCAAAGGTGAAGGAGTTTTTGCGCTTCGTCGTGAGCCGCGAAGGTCAGGCCGAGGTGATGCGAGATGCGAAGTATCTTCCACTCACCGCGACGCTCGCTCGCGAGCAACTGAAGAAGCTCCAATGAATATCCTGACCTGGCTCGGTGCATTCGTGTTTGCGACAAGTGCCTTCGCCCAGGCGACCGACAAGCGGCCAATGGTCGAATGGGTCACGCCTGCGCCCGCGCCGAACAAGCCGCAGACTCCCGAGCAAGCGGAGGAGGGCCGAAAGTCCGGTCGCAAGCTTCCGGCACCTGAGGTTTTGCAACCGACCCTGGATCCGGGCCTGCCAGCTTATCAGCCGAGCAATCAAAAACTCACCGGAACCTTCAAGGGCGGCGCATCCGACGTCATGGTGGTGCTGGTCCAGAAGTGGTTCGACAAATTCAAGACGTATCACCCCAACGTGAGCCTTTCTATCTCGCCGCCCTATGCGGGAAGTTTGGGCGCGGTTGAGCTGGTGAAGGAGAACCTCGACTTTGTCTTTGTATCGCGAGAGCTCAGGCCCGACGACATCCAGGCATTCAAAGCCAAGTTTGGATATGCGCCATTCAGTGTTCCGGTCTCCGGTGGCTCTTACCGACACTTTGGCGCGCTCGATGCGGTCGCATTCTTTGTGAACAAGGAAAACCCAATCGAGGTGCTCACGTTCGATCAGATCGACGCGATTTACTCGACCACTCATCATCGAGGCGGCAAGCCGATCCGCAAGTGGGGCGAGCTCGGCCTCACCGGCGAATGGGCGGAGAAGCCAATCAACGCCCACGGGATCAAGCCCTGGAACGGCTTCGAAGAATTTGTACGCCAGAGAGTCCTGAGCAAGACAGATAAGCGCGGGGAGTGGCGTGACGACATTGCCTTCGAGAAGGTCGTCTTTCCGATGGCGAAGAACGTTGCGAAGGATCGGTATTCGATTGGGTATTCAGGGCTTGCGTACCTCGATCAAGGCGTGCGGGTTTTGCCGCTCGTCGCCAACCCAGTGGACGCGCCCCAGGCGCCCACCTACGAAAACATCGCAGTTGCGACTTATCCCCTCTGTCGGTTGACGTTCTTCAACGTCAACAAAGCGCCTGGTAAGTCGCTGCACCCGGCAATCGACGAATTCTTGCGCTTCATCCTGAGCAGGGAAGGGCAGCAGGTCGTGCTCGACCATGCGATCTACATCCCGCTTCGAACAAATCAGGTTCAGACCAGCCGCTCGCTCCTCGCGAAGTAGCTGAACTGAGTGCTTTCAATAGGTTGCAGTACTCACCGGTGAGCACTGGCGCGCTTGCAGTAGTCATCGGTGACTACTGGAGCTTCTTCAGCTGCTCCCGCACAACGGCCGCTGTGAGGGGAAGGTACTTCCCGTCGCGCATTACTTCCGACTGCCCTTCCTGACTGAGGACGTACAACAGGAATTCCTTTACGTTTGGGTCCATTGCCGTTCCCGGCTTCACCGTCGTGTAGAAGTAGGCTTCTTGATGCAGCGGATAGGAACGATCCTGAACGCTTTCGAGCGTATGCTCGACGAAAGGCCCTCGCTCACTGATCGCGACCCGGACGCGGCGGACTCCGGGGCGGTCTCCGCGGTACCGACTGAACCCAATCCCGTACTTGTCACGGGCCAGTGAGTCGGTGATCTGGTCCGCCTGGATGTAGCGCTTTCCGTTGGGTTGGACGATGTGAGCGTACGCGTGAATGTTCTCGTTCCACTTGTCGCTCGCCTTGAGGACCTTATCGGCGAAGTCGGTCGCGGTGTTGTAACGGAGATTGAACCCGTAGACATTGATCGGCTTGTTCGCCCACTCCCCTTTGAGCCCGAGCTGGCCCCAGGTGCGGATGTTCTTCTCTGGCCCTCGCGCCCAGTCTGGACGGAAGTTGGTTCCGGCCCAGCCCCCGTCTCGCGCCGCGCCGAAGACGCCGTCCAACTGCTCCATCGTGATGCCAGCGAGTGGATTGTCGTTGTTGACCAGGATCACGGTGGAGTTTTCCCACCCCGCGACGTCGAATGATCCGGTCACGCCCGTGATTTCGACCGGATCGCAGTTCATCACCCTCTGGTACGCGAGAAGATCATAAAAGCCGGGCCGATGTCCCATCACCACGTCGGCCTGGTTGTAGTAGAGCGCCGCAAACGCGACCGCCGAGGTAGGCAGATACATCGAAATGCGTAATCCCGGCTGATATTTCGCGAAGCCCTGCTGCCAATACTCGCCCAGCTTTCCATCAACCAGGTAGTTGTTGCCGTGAAGCCGAATCCAGCCGGTGAGTTGTTTTTTCGGCAGGTAATGCGGCAACCCACTCAAATCGAACTTCTTGGTGTAGTGCGGCTTCTCGCCACGCTCGGCGACCACGCCGGCCCGCTCGGACTGTGCGGCGAGAGACTTCTTGGTGTCTTCGGATGAGGGCTGCGCCACCGCAGCGCCGCTCGCCACAACGGCGGTGAGCGCGAATCGGGCAAAGATTGTTTCCATCGGTTGCTCCTGATCCAACTTATGGTTTCAATCCTGGAAGCACGGTGGTGTGCTCGATCTGCACCGATTTCAGCGCCTGGGGATCGAGTCCGAGCGCCACAAGAATGGTGGGCGCGATTTGGGACGTCAGGACAGGAGTCCGGATCAGTCGCCCTCCGGCACCCGCGGGCGAGACGAGCAGCGGCACGTTGGTGTCTTCCTCCAGCATGCCCCCGTGCTCGGCGAGCAGTGCCCGCGTGGCGGGAGAATCAATATTGTCCGCGTAGAACGTGCCCGGCATCGGCTGGACCATGATGTCGGGCGCGCGCGGGTCCTTCGGATCAATGAGCATCCGCAACTGCTCCCCCGAGTAGATCTTGTAGATGCCCGCTTCCTGCATCTTGTCGCCCAGCGCGGCGGCTACCGCATTGGTCTTGGCGGGATCCTTGAGCCAGATGAGGGCGATGCTATCCAGCGAGGCGTGGGCGAGTAGCCCCGGCTCGATGTTGTTGACGGCGTTGCGGATCACATTTCGATCAATGATTCGACGCTGCTTCGGTTCGATCGGCGACTGACCATGCTTCGCGGTCACGACGATCAGCGTGGTGTCGTAGAGATTTCCGGCTTTGAGCTCGGCGATGACCCGGCCGATTTGCTGGTCGACGAACGCAATCGCCTGCGCGAGCCCGGGTCTTGGGTTGGCGCTCCCGTCGAGATAGCCTTCGAGCTTCTGCATCACACCGACCGCAATGAAGCCCATGCCGAAGAGCTTGGGCACGCCAACCTGATTTTTCCGAGAGCTGTCGTAGCCTCGGATTTGGTTCAGCAATGCATCCACCCGTCGGCCGTCCTGTCCACTGGCGGTTGCGAGCGTTTTGCGGAACGTGTTGGCCTCGAGCACGAGGTCGTCGTCGAGACCTTTGCCGGATGGGCCTCGTAACATGTCGCTGTACATGAGGTGCTGATCGATCCAGGCGGTGCGCCCCCCGGATTCCTTCACCAGCTCGAAGATGTTGTTCACCCGCTGGAGCTGGTGCGGGTAAACCGGCGCGCAGCCGCGATCGGGATCGCGCGGCAGCTTGCTGGGATCGATCCCGCCACCCGAGTCCTCCTTGGTGAAGTCGTACACCGATTTCTCATCGATGTAGACGACCGTTCCCCGCGTCTTGCAGTCTGACCCACGCGGCGAGAGGGTCCGATCGTAGGTCGGGCTGTAGATGATTCCAGTAGAGTAGGGCGAACCGCCGGTCACGATAGAGAGTAGGCCAGGCGATGAGTCGCCCAACAGTGGTTGGCGGGCATTTGCGTACGTCACACCGCGCCTAGCGAGTTCCGCAAATGACGAGTCTGGGTGAGCATTGACGTAGAGCGCCAGGTCCACCGCATGCATCCCATCGATGCTGATCACGATCGCGCGCTGCGCTGTGGGGACAGCGGCAGAATGGCGTTGAACTCCCGCGCATCCAGCACTGAGCGCCAAAATGGTCCCAACCGAGGCGAGCTCGGCTGTGATCTTCATGTTCTCCTCCCGGCGGCGGACTCTGCGTCAGCTGTCCCGTCTTTACGCGTTGCGCCTGAAGCCAAGGTGAATCAGGGCTGAATTCCCCTCACCCTCGGCGAGCACGTTCTGGCATCACCCTGTCTACATGTCCTTTCTGAATTAGGGTTCACCTCGTCGTCAGGCTCTGTTCATGCTCGGCATCGACGCTCTGAGCGTGGGTCCGTGGACAACGAAAATGGTGGCTTTGGCCCTTGCCGCGGGCCCGGACTTCAAACCAGCGCAGTACGACCTGAGCGGCTTGCCACCCTACAAACCGGAGCAGATGGCTCTCGGCGTAGTGCGTATCTACGGCACGCCGCTCGAGGCTCTGGTCGGCCGCTGGGCCAATGATTTCCGCTCGAGCCAGGGGCACGTGCGCCTCGAGGCGTACCTGGTCAACACGTCCCAGGGTCTCGCCGGTCTAGTGACTGGCAAGGCAGATATCGGCTTGATGGGTCACCGCACCTGGCACACCAGCCTGGTGGCGTTCGAGAGAGAGTTCGGATACGAGCCGCTGGAGATCCGCTTTGCGAGCGGCTCATATGATGATCCAAAGGGTTCCACGCCCGGGCTGATCTTCGTGGTGCACAAGAGCAACCCGCTGGCTGGGCTCACCCTACAGCAAATCGACGGCATCTTCGGCGCACAGCGGACTGGCGGCTGGATCGGCACGAAGTGGTCTACCGCGGCGGCGCGCGGGCCCGAAGGCAACATCAGGACCTGGGACCAACTCGGGTTGAAGGGCGAGTGGATGGGTAAGCCCATCCACCTGCATGGTTCCGATGTCACCCTCAGCAACTGGGCGGACATGATCGAGCGCGAAGCCTTCCACGGTGGCAAGAAGTGGAACCCGGCGCTGGTCGAGGGTCCACGCGCGGACATCGGACTCAAGGCGCAGGGAAAAAGGCGTGACCAGGAGATCATCGAGGGTGTCTCTAATGATCCGCTCGCGATCGGCTTCACGTTTCAGCGCGTGATCAACGAATACCACTCGGACATGCGCGTGCTGCCACTCGCTAGAACTTCCAACGGGCCCTACGTCTCGCCGAGCTCGCAGACTTTTTTTGACGGGAGCTACCCGATGCGCAATGGCGCGTATCTGTACCTGAACCGCGTGCCCGGAAAGCCGCTTTCGACCCGCGACAAGGAATTCGTGCGCTTCGTCCTCAGTCGCGAAGGACAAAAAATCGTCGCTGAGAGCCGGATCTACATTCCGCTAGACGCGGCGCAAATCGAGGTCGAGCGGCGCAAGCTCGAGTAAATGATGTTGAAGATCTTTGCCGCCCTGGTGCTCTCGAGCGCGTTCCGAGCTTTGGCCGCCGCGCCGGATACAACAGCGCTCGGCGATTATCGACCGCGCCATCGGGTTTCGGGCGTGATCCGCAGCCGGGGCAGCAATCAAATGGCGGCTCTAATGAAGCGGTGGGAAGCGGGTTTCCGGAAGTACCATCCACAGGTCTACTTTGCCGATACGCTGAAGGGAAGCGCGTCCGGTATCTACGGTCTGGAGATGCGCACCGCGGACATCGCCCTGATGGGTCGTCCGATTAATCCTTTCGAGCGTTACGGGACGTACGAGCGCGCGTGGGTGTATCCGGTTGAGATCGAGGTCGCGACCGGAAGCTTCTCCGTGCCCCACAAGTCGCCTGCGTACGCGGTCTTCGTGCACAAGGACAATCCGCTTTCCAAGCTCGCGTTGAAGCAGCTCGACGGCATTTTTGGCGCCCAACGCGGGGGCGGCTGGAAAGCGCTGACCTGGGATGAGAGCGCGGCCCGCACGAGTGCAGAGAACATACGCAACTGGGGTCAGCTGGGCCTCGTTGGCGACTGGGCCGATAAGCCGATCCATGTCTATGGGCCGCCGAACTTAGGCGCCGGGACGATTACCTACTTTCAAAGCCGGGTGATGGGCGGCGGCGCTTTCTGGAACGAAGACCTGCGCGAATACGCCGATCGCAAGCAGATGATCGCGGAGCTCGGAAACGATCCCTACGGCATTGGCTATGCCGCGCTTGACTATCGCACTCCCGCGCTGAAGCCGATCGCCTTGGGCGAGAGCCCGCGCGGACCCTTCGTCTTGCCTGATCGGAACACGGTCGCCAGCCGCACTTATCCGCTGTCGCGGCCGGTATACATCGTCTACGCCATCGATAACGAGAAGACCGAGATCGCCAATCCCCGAGTCGATCCTAAGGTAAAAGAATTCCTGCTCTACATCCTGAGCAGGCAGGGCCAATCGGAAGTGGCGCGCGAGGGCGTCTTCCTGCCGCTCACGCCCGCCGTTGTTCGCGACCAGCTGAGCAAGCTCGATTCAGATGAGGTGCCGCCCGAACGCAAATTGCTGAGGGACGAATGACGAAGTCCGGCGCCTGGCTCGTTCTCACCGCGACGCTGATAGGCATCGGATCACCCTGGGGCGCCTTTGCTGCGGGACCGATGGTCACCGTGCGAATGAGCGTCGACGAGGATCCGATCGTGCTCAGGCTCGGCGAGAGCCTGGGTTATTTCCGGCAAGAGGGATTAACGGTCGTCCGCGTCGATCTCGAGCGGCTTGGCAAGCAGGATTACCTGATCCAAGAGCCATTGATGAAGGGTCAGCTCGACGCGTCGTATCATTGGTTCAACCACGCGGTCTTCGGCGCGCGCCATGGCTTTCCGATCAAGGCGGTGATGCTCTTCAACGATGCTCCGGGGATGACAATCATGGTCGCCAATCGGGTGAAGGACCAAATTCGCTCGGTCGCCGATTTTGAGGGAAGAAACGTAGCGGAAGGGGCGGGCTACGGCACGAAAAGCGTGATCACGAACTACCTCACCGCGAAGGGCGGCTTGCCGCCAGGCAGCTACACGCCAGTGATGCTCGGTAAAGCAGGACGACAGGACGCGGTGATCAAGGGGCTCAAGGCAGGGACAGTAGACGTGATGACATTTCAGGAACCGGTCACGTCCGCTCTGCTGCGCACTGGGATGGTTGCGACGCTTTACGATCTCAACACCAGGGAATCGACGGTGCGGGTGCTTGGCGCGTCGTTTCCAGCGCAGTCGCTCCTGACGTCGCCGGGCTTCATTCAAGAGCATCCCGACACCGTGCAGCACCTGGTGAACGCCTTTGTCCGGACGATGCGCTTCGTTAACACGCATCGCGCGGAGGAGATTGCCGCCAAACTCCCATCCGGCTACTTCGCGGGCAAGGATCGGGATGCGGAGATCGAGTTCATTCGCAATACGCTGCCCACTTACGCGAAGGGGGACTATTCGTTTCCACAGGCCGCGGTTCAGCTCGCCGCCGAAATCAATCTCTCTTCCCGGTTTGACCAGAGCGAGGAAGGCCAATGGCGCGCCACTGGTGACAAATCACGCGTACGGGTGAGCGAGCTGTACACGAACTCGTTCGTGAACAAGGCGATGCAGGAAATTCGGTAATGCTCGGAGAGAGTCGCATGGACAAATCCAAGTCGCTAGCGGTGGCAGTACTGTTTCTTGGGCGGGTGTTATTCGCGCAGACGAGCGCGCCAAGTGGCAGTCAAGACGCCCTCGAGCTGCAACGCACTCGCGAGCGCTTCGTCAAGGAACGAGGCGCGAAGACCTTCTACCCGGCAGACAAATTCGACCTCTCCGGATTGCCCGCATACCAGCCGCAGGAGAAGGTGTCCGGAACGCTGCGAATCTGGGGAAACAACTACCTCGCGGACAGCGGCCTGGCAGACGTATGGGAAGCCGAGTTCCGCAAATTCCATCCCGACGTGCGAATCGAGTGGAACTTGAAGAGCGCGGCCACCGCGGTGGGGGCACTCTGGAGCGGCGCCGCCGACATCGGCATCACCGGTCGCGGCGTGCTGTGGTCGGAGCGCTTGGCGTTCCAGCGCCAATTTAACTACGACATCACCGAGATCGTCCCGACCACCGGCTCGTACAACGTTGCCGGGTGGAGCAACGCGCTCGGGATCTTCGTCCACAAGGAGAACCCGATCACCAGGCTTTCGTTCAGCCAGCTCGACGGTATCTTCGGCTCCGCGCGCGAGGGTGGATGGGGCAGCGATTTCGAATGGCATCGTGACGTGGGGCGCGGACCGGAAAAGAATATCCGGCGCTGGGGACAGCTCGGCCTCAAGGGTCAATGGGCCAACCAACCGATCAATCCCTATGGACTGAACCTGCGCTACGAGCAAAGCCTGCGAATCGCCAATCCAATCCTCAAAGGAAGCGACAAATGGAACGAGCGGATCAAGCTGTTCGCGAATTTTACCGGTGCTGATGGCAAGCTGATCACCGCTGCGCAGCAGGTGATGGAGCACATCAGCCACGACCGATACGGAATCGGTTATGGCGGGTTGATGAACCTCACGCCTCAGACCAAGGCAATTCCGATCTCCGTCGGCGACGCAGGTCCGTACGTCCCGCTTACGCTCGAGACCGCCCAGAACCGTTCGTATCCTTTGATTGGCGAGACGTACATCTATCTGAACCGGAAGCCAGGATCACAGATCGATCCGAAGATCCGCGAATTCGTCAGCTACATCCTCAGCCGGGAAGCGCAGCAGGCGGTAGCCCGCGACGGTAAGTACCTGCCGCTGACCGCCGCGGCGCTACGCGAACAGCGTCAGAAGCTGCAATAAGCATGCGTCTGCCTCACTGGCGCGAAAGCGTCAGGAGGGTGAAGGTGTCGGAAAAGTACTTGTTCGGATAGAACGGAGCGACGCCGCGGTTCACTTTCTTGGCGGGGTCAACCGTCCCCTCGGCGGTCACCAGAAACACCTTCTTCGTTTTCGGATCCAGGGCCATCGTGCGTGCGTAGGGACGAGTCGTAGTGGCTTCCGCCAACTTGTACGTGTTGGCATCGATCTGATCGATCACCACCAAATTCCCGTCAATCCCATTGGACGTGAAGATCTTGTGGGTCTCGGCGTCGTAGACGACACCGTCGTTCCCACGGCCGATTTCGGATGTGGTGATGACCTTGCCGGACTCGGAATCCATCACCGCCAACACCGGGTTCCTGCCTTTGCCGCGACAGCCAATGAAGAGCCGCTTGTTGGCGCGGTCGAACGCAAGGCCGTTGGGTTCTTCGCAGCCTTCGGTTTTCCATTCGGCGATCGCCTTGCGCAGCTTGACGTCAATTCGCACCACCACGTCTTTGTCCCGCTGTGCCACGAATACATTGCCCTGGCCGTCGGCAGTCGGATGCTCCAACTTCGCGCTTTGCAGCTCCAGCTTTCCGACGATGCTGTTGGTCCGGGGGTTAAGGAAAAGAACCTGCTTGTTGTCGCCGATCGTGAAAATCAATTGCTTGGCGATCGGTTCGTACACGGCTGAGTCGGCGCTGTCGGCAAGTTTGAGCCGACTCAGCGTCTTCAGCGAGGAGATCTCGAATACCGTCGTCGACCCATCTTCGTTGGTGGTGTACCCCCGGTCGAACTCCTGGACGAGGGTTATGGCGTTCGCTTGCGCCGAGTTCTCGATGCTGCCCAGTACTTTCTTAGTCGCGGCGTCGTAAACGGTGACGCCATCTTCGCGACGGGCGATGTAGAGGTACGAGCGCGCTGGATCAAAAGTGACGTAGTCCCAGTTCGGCGCCGCGCTCTTCATCGTCAGGGCGGACTCGAGCCGGTAGAACTGCGGGGCTTGTGCGAGGGCCGGGAGCGAGGCGGCTAGGGCCGCCAGTGCGACCAGCCAGCCGGACTGCAGATGCCGAACGGGGTCGGCAGAGGACGGGGAGGGGGGCCTGGCATTCACGCGTTACTCCAGCTTGGCGAGCTCCTCGCGGACAACCTGAGGCGTCAACGGGATGTAGACGCCTTCCTTGGCGACGACGTCCTGTCCATCCCGGCTGAGAACGGCCTTGAGGAATTCCTTGACCTTCGGCTCGAGAGGCTTGCCCGGTGGCCGGTTGACGAAGATGTAGACATAGCGGCTCAGGGGATAGCGGTGGGTATAGACGTTCTCGACGGTGGGATCGGCGAACGGTTCTCTCGGATTCTCGGCGAGGGGCAGCACCTTGACGTTCGGAGTGACGTTCGCGAGTAGAGCGTAGGTCAGGCCGCCGGGATGTTGGCCCATGTCTTCGGCCGCCACGGTAAACGCATGGACGCCGCCTTTGCCTTTGACGAACTGGATGCCCTCTTTGTACTCGCCACCTTTGAGCACAACTCTCTTGATGAACTGCTCGATGCCATTGACGGGCTTGAGTCCGTAGAGATGGATCGGTCGCGCGGCCCACTCTCCGGTAAGCCCCAGGTCCCCCCACGTCTTGATGTCCGGATTCCCTCGCAGACGTGTCTTCGAATAGATCGCATCGAGTTGGGCGAGCGTCAGCCCCTTGATCGGATTGTTCTTGTCAACGAGCACGATTGAGGCGGCTGTCTTGCCCAGGGAACCGCGACTTCCGGTGGCGACTCGGATTGCAAACGGCTGATACCCGAATTTCTCCACGAACGCCTTTTCCTCAGGTGGCAGCAGCTCGCGACCCACCGGCGCCAGGTGCGCGCGTCCTTCCGTCAATGCCGGACCTCCGGTGCCAGAGGCCCGTGCTTCCATGGTGACGCTCAGCTTCGGATAGGCCTTTCGGAATATCTTTACCCAACCGAGGGTGATCTCATCCATCACGTCGGCGCCCACCAGGTTTAACTCCTCCTCTGGCGCAATCGTGAGCGGGCCGGGTGTCCAGCTCGGGATGCCCGGATCGACACTCAAGTGATGCTCCGGCTCCGCGTACTTGAGGGCGAGCGCGGGCGCGGCCAAGAAGGCTGCGAGTGCGAACAGACCAACAACGCACAAGGTGGTGGCGCGGTGCATTAGGGGCCTCATCTGGAGCCGTTAACGAGCGGGCTTGAACAAAGCGGCGTAACTCGGAATTTGCTTCTGCAGGTTATCGCGAAGCTCGCTGGCGGCCAGGAAGAACTCCGTCTCGGTCTTTCCGCTGTTCGGCGGGTTCTTATAGGCAAGGACCAGCAGGCCGATGTGACCCCCACCGGAATCTCGGAGGGACATCATCATCACGAACTTCTTGACCGGGTCCTTCTTGTTCCACCGGGGATCTACGATCGTGATTCCCTTGGTAATCACGTCGATATCGTCCGGATCATCTGGATTGCCAATCCGCTCCGGGAAGGAACCGGCAAACATCGTGTAAACCTTGTCGAGACCGGGGGGTACGCCGTGAAACGTGACGCTAATCAATTCGGGGTGCTTGGCCATGATCTCGTCCGATAGTGCCTGGGCGTAGATCTTGGTTGCCGGCGCGGTCCAGTTTTTCGGCTTTTGCGCCGGCACGGCGGAAGCCTTCTCAGCCGCCGATGCGCCAAGAGGGCAGGACAAGGCCAAACTCACGGTGAGTACGTTTGCGAGTGCGAGTTTCATTGGGGTCTCCAGCCATGCGCGCACCGATGGGCCGGGCTGGTGGGGGAGGGGTCAACCTTTGACATGGCGTGTCGCAACATAGGAGCGCCAAGCTGAAGACAACCTAAAGCGATTCTGAAATACTGTTCATGTACGCGGAGGGCCCTGAGACATCTCGCCCATCCCACTCGGATGGAAGCGTCGCGCGCCGGACGATGCAGCAACAATCACCCAGGAGAGATCGACCATGAAAGTACTGATCGTCGAAGACGACCGTCGCCTCGGCGAGTTCTTGAAACAAGGTCTTCTCGAGTGCCGCTATACCGCCGCCTGGGTTCGCACCTGCAACGAAGCGTCTGATGCATTGGCCGAGACGCCTTTCGATGTGATCGTTCTCGACTTGAGCCTGCCGGACGGTGATGGGCTCGACCTGTTGCGTCAATGGCGCAAAAGCGGCTTCAACGAGCCGGTCCTGATTCTCAGTGCGCGCGACTCGCTCGAGGATCGGGTGAAGGGTCTCAACATCGGCGCCGACGACTACCTGCCTAAACCGTTCAGCCTGGAGGAACTGCTCGCCCGGATCCGCTCGCTGGTCCGGCGTCAGGCGACCGTGAAACACACATTGCTCGAGCACGCCGGCATTCAGCTCGACTTGCTCGGCCACACGGTTCAAGTGAACGGGCAACCGGTTGACCTGACCAGCCGCGAGTACGCGCTGCTGGAGATATTCATGCAAAACCAGGGGCGCATCCTTCCGCGCACCCTGATCACTGACAAAATCTGGGCCTCCAGCTATGACGTCGATACCAACCTGCTCGACGTGTACATGAGCCGCCTGCGCGGCAAGCTCGAGACGATGTCCGGCAAGCCACTCTTCAAAACCGTGCGGGGCGTCGGCTACCAGTTGATATGAGATCGATCGGCACTCGGATGGCGGTCTGGTATGCATCGGCCGCGACGGGCACGCTGGCTTGCCTGTTTGTCGCCGGTTATCTGCTGCTGGAAAATCAGCTCGTCCACGGCCTCGATTTACTGAACGAGGCGGGGTTCAAGCAGATCGAGGCTCACCTGGGTACCGATTACCGAACCCTCGATGCGCCCTCGATCGAGAAGCGGATTCGGGAGATCACCGACTACGCTTCGACGCTCTTCTACATTGACGTGCACGTTCACGGAATAGGCGCGATCTTCCAGTCGACCAACCTGAGCGGCCGCAACATTCCCGATGTGCCAGGTCAGCGCCGGTTCACCGTGCAGGTCGAGGACATCGGCGAGTTGCGGGTCGCGGAATTCCTGAAGATGCCCTTCGAGGTGAACATCGCCACGCCGCTGCGTCCGGTACGCGAGGTGATGAAAAGTTACGTGCAAGTCAGCTTGCTCCTTCTCGTGGCGATGCTGGTTGCGAGCTTGGTGATCGGGCTCGGACTGACCCGGCTTCTGCTTTGGCCAGTGCGAGTGATGCGCGATACGGCAAATCGGATTCGCTCCGACAACTTGAGCGAGCGAATTTCGGTACCCGAGGTGCACGACGAAATGTCGGACCTCGCGCGACTGCTCAACCAGATGTTCGACCGCCTTGAGTCCTCGTTCATTCAAATCCGTCGCTTCACTGCGGACGCCTCGCATGAGTTGAAAATGCCGCTGTCGCTGATTCGGTTGCACGCGGAGAAGATGCTGGTGAATGGCGAGCTCTCGCCGGAACACCGAGAAGCAGTGCAGATTCAACTCGAGGAGATCGCTCGGCTCAACCGGATCATTGATGAACTGCTCTTCTTGGCGCGAGCCGATGCCAATGCGCTAAAGCTCGAATTAAAGGCACAAAGCCCGGCCGCTCTACTGCAAGTGTTCGCGCAGGATGCGTCGGTACTTGCCGAGCACCACGGCCGACGATTCAGCTTGGAGCATCAGGGCGAAGGAAGCGTCGCCCTGGAGCCGAAGTGGATGCGGCAAGTGCTGTTGAACCTGTTGACCAATGCAATTCACGTTTCGCCCCGCGGCGGACTGATTAGGCTCACCTCTTTGCTGGATGACGGCCTATGGCGGGTCAGTGTCGAGGACGACGGCCCCGGACTGAGCGCCACGCAATGCGAGCACCTGTTCGAACGCTTCGTTCGGCTGGCCACACCGGACAACGACTATCCGGGCACCGGTTTGGGCCTGGCGATCTGTCGGAGCATCGTGGATCTTCATGGCGGACGAATTTCGGCGGCTCCGGGTGCGGAAGCTCGGGGGCTGCGCGTGCTAATCGAGATTCCCGCGCAGACGCTGGAGCCCCGCCGTATCGATCAGTCGGTGGTACATGCGCCGGCCGTTCGGGGCGCACCGCTCGCTCAGGCGGGCCGCTGATGCCGATCAGCGCAGTCGATTTTTGTGGAACTTTCCACCTTTCATGATCGCGACGAACGACTTCTCCGGCGTCTCGAACAGTCCAAGGTCCTTCAATGGATTGCCGTCAATCACCAGCAGGTCGGCAAATGCGCCTGGCCGCAGGCAGCCGAGCTTACCCTGCTGACGCACCACCCTCGCTCCAATCAGGGTGGCCGATCGAATGATCTCAAGAGGTGACATTACCTGGCTGCGGAGGACGAATTCGCGACTTTGGTCGACTTGGAGCTGTCCAAGCAGATCCGTGCCGTAGGCCACCGGGACACCAGCGCGCTTGCAGATCTCGAGCGAGCGCAGCCCGCCCTCGATGACCAGATCGTTCTTCGCGAGCATGTCGGGCGGCATACCGAACATCGAGGCGCGCTCGCGCATCGCATAATAGGTGACCAGGTTGGCGATCAGGAGCATTCCCTTTTGCGCCATCAGTGCAGCAGAGGCCTCGTCGATTAGATTGCCATGCTCGATCGTACGGACGCCGGCCTGCGCGGCGCGCTGGATTGCCTGTGGCGTATATGCGTGCGCGCAGACATAGCGACCGAAAGCCTGTGCTTCTTCCACGGCCGCAGCGACCTCGCCAGGCGAGAATTGCAGGCTGTCGAGCGGATCGTAGGGAGATGCGACGCCGCCGGACATCATGATCTTCACTTGGTCGCATCCCTGACGCATCTCCTCGCGGACCGTCTTGCGGACCTCGGCGTCGCCGTCCGCAGTCGCCATCGCGAAGGCGAGCGCATGGCAGCAACGGCAGGGCGGGCCGGAGTCGGTTCGGCGGCGCACGTCAGCGTGGCCACCGGTCGGTCCAATCGCCCGGCCGGAGATGAACATTCGCGGCCCGTCGACTAGGCCCTGATCGACCGCGGCCTTCAGCCCCCAGTCGGCTCCCCCGGTATCCCGGACAGTGGTAAACCCGCGATCGAGCATCGCTCGCATCGCCACTGCCGCGCGGGCGGCCATCAGGGTCAGCGGCACGTGTTCGAGCTGCCGGATGAGCACCTCGCTCAGCGTCACGTGGACGTGGCAGTCGATCAATCCGGGCATCAGCGTGCGTCCGCCGCAGTCGATCGCCGAAGCGTCGGGCGCCTTGATGGGCTTTGCTGAGACCTCGCGAATGCTGTCGCCTTCGACCAGGATCTCGTGGCCTCCAACGATCTCGTCCTTCTCGGGATCAAGCATCCGGAAATTCCGAAACAGGATCTGGGCCAATTGTTCCTCCGCGCGTATAGAGTCACACAACGGATGGGACCTTAAAAGAACGACGAGGGGAAAACCAATGGGGGACCAGGTCGCGCTGACCGAGGCCGAGCTGAACGTATTGAAGCGCATCGAACGGCTGCCCTTCAGTCGCTTTCATTGGAAACTGCTGCTGATGGGCGGGCTGGGCTACACCTTCGACGCGATGGATGGAGCGATGATCGCCTTCATCCTTCCCGCGGTGACGTCGCTCTGGGGGCTGACGAATCAACAGACCGGGCTTCTGGGTAGCTCGGCGATGATCGGCTACTTGTTTGGGGCTTTTTTCGCCGGCACCCTCGGCGACTTGGCGGGACGCCGGACTGTGATGATGTACGCGCTAGCGATCTACTCGGTCGCCACGTTCATCGCCGCTTTTGCTCCCAGCTGGCAGTTCCTGTTCTGGTGGAGGGTGGTGGCAAGCTTCGGCACCGGCGCGGAGAGCGCGATCATCGCGCCGTTCATCGCGGAATTCGTGCAGAAGAAATACCGCGGGAGATTCGTCGGCTCTCTTTCTGGCTTCTTCTCCTTTGGGTTCGTCTTCGCCGCTCTGCTCGGCTACTTCCTAGTTCCCGCATCGCGCGAAGGCTGGCGGATCGTCCAGATCATCACTGCGTTGCCGATCGTGATGCTGTTGTGGTGGCGCCGGTCGCTCCCGGAGTCTCCTCGCTGGCTGATCGAACGGCGCCGATCTTCCGAAGCCGGTGCGGAGGTAGACCGGATCGAAGTCGAAGCGACTCGGCACGGTGGCCGGCCCCTTCCACCGCTGGAGAGCGTCGAGATCCCCGCGATCGGCGCGGGCCAGGGCGGGACCTTCAAAAAAAACCTCGCAGCCCTCCTGAGCCCTCCGATGATCCGCACCACTTTCATGCTCTGGGTGCTGTGGATCACGATTACTTTTTCCTATTACGGATTTTTCACCTGGATCCCAACCCTTCTCGTCAAGCAAGGGATGACCATCACCAAGAGCTTTGGCTACAGCATCATCATCTACCTGGCTCAAATTCCGGGGTACTACTCAGCCGCGTTTGTCTCTGAAAAGCTCGACCGCAAGTGGACGATTGTCGTGTACATGCTGTTGGGCGGCGTGTCCGCCTATCTCATGTCGAATGCCCGGACCGACGCGTCGATCACCATGGCGGGCTCTCTGATGTCGTTCTTCATGAACGGGACCTACGCCGGGATCTACGCCTATACGCCCGAACTGTATCCAACCACGTTCCGCACGACGGGAATGGGCGTGGCCTCCGCTTTCGGGCGGATCGGCGGGTTGTCCGCGCCGATCGTGATTGGATACACCTTTTCCCGGATCGGATTCAGCGGAGTCTTCACCATCACCACCGTGGTACTCGTGACTGGCGCCTTGGTCGTGGCCCTTCTCGGAATTGCCACCGCCGGCAAGAGCCTGGAGCAGATCACCGTGGAACTGGAGAAGGCAGGCATCGGGGCGAATGAGACGGCCGCGGTTTCCTCGCGACCTACCTCCCGATGACGACCCGTTTTCCCTTGACGCAGCTCTTAACCGCGGCAGTCTCGGGCAGCGTGCTCTGGCTGTGCGGTAACTCGAGCGATGCGTCGCATCCAGAAAACCAAAAGACCGCCGTGCGTTACAGCGTGGAGTATGTGCCCGGCGGGATCGATCGCGTCGTTTTGACCAAGCGCGACACTGCGCGAAATCTTTGTATTCAAGTCACGCTGGCTTCGCCCGGCATGTTGGATATCGAGGTCCCACCCGGTTCCGTGGAGTTGCCCCCGAACTGGTCATTGGAACGTGCATTCCTGGTGCGCGATGCCAAGGCATGTGACTCGAGACTGCGACGTTGGCCCGAGGGCGCGATCCATGTCGCTGAAATGAGCGGCTCGGTACGTTGGGGAAAGTCGCCGACGGAGAAAACCGTGGTCGATCTGCGCTTGTCGTTTGCGGCGACCGGCTCCGAGGCCGCCTTCACCGAACGGTTCTCATTCAAGCGCTGAGGGCTCAATGTTTGAGCAGACCTTCCGCGTCGAGCGCAGCCCGGACGCTGGGCCGCTCGCGCAGTCGGGTCCGATATGCCTTGAGGCGCGGCCACTGGGCAATATCGAAGCCAGCAGGACGCAACCAGTTGAGCAACGTCACTAGATACGCGTCGGCGACCGTGAAGGCTTCTCCCATCAGGAAGGGTTTGTCGCCCAGGCGTTTTTCGACCCAGTCAAAACGATTCACAAGACGTTCGCGCTGATTCGGCTTTTCGGACTCGCAGCCTGGGTGAAAGAAGGCCCAAAAGGACTTGTGAACTTCGGTGGCGAGGTAGTTCAGCCACTCCTGGAGTCGATAGCGCTCGAAGCTCCCAAGCGGGGGCGCCAGCCCTGACTGCGGGGCCTGATCGGCGATGTACTGGAGCACGGCGGAGACTTCGGTGAGCCGCTCGCCATTGTCCAGTTCCAAGACCGGGACATAGCCCTTAGAGTTCACGTCCTCGAGCTTCCCGCCGCCCTCGAGCAAATGGTTCCCGGTATCGAAACGCACGAGTTTGAAGTCGATCCCCACCTCACGCAAAGCAATGTGAGGCGCCAACGAGCAAGCACCCTGCGCATAGTAAAGCTTCATCGTTTCTCCTGGTAGCAACTGTCAGCCACTTCCGGTGAACGACGCAATCAGAATCAGGAATGTACACCACGGACTAGGAAGCACCGCACGCCGACTTCCTGACTATATAGCGTGTTTGATGAATCGGAAGTCGACCCTGTTGCTGATGTTCGCGCACGTAGCCTCGGATCTGACGCAGGGCGCGGTGGCGGGGTTTCTCCCGGTGTTTGTGGCGGAACGGCACTGGTCCTATGCGACTGCGGGCAGCCTTGTGCTGGCGCTCAATCTGAGCTCTTCCGTAGTTCAGCCGGCCTTTGGGCATTGGGCGGATCGTAAGCCCCGCGCGTGGCTGATTCCGCTTGGACTGGTACTGGCCGGCGGGGGCTTGGCACTCGCTGGGTGGATGCCCACCTACCACCTGGTGATTGCGGTTCTGGCGCTGGCCGGAATTGGGGTCGCCGCATTCCACCCGGCCGCCGCACAGGCGCTTCACTCGATCGCCGGTGAAAGGCGCGCGACTGCGATGGGCATCTTCACCGTGGGTGGGAACGTCGGATTCGCAATCGGTCCGCTGCTCGCGACGGGCGTCGTACTCATGGCGGGGTTGCGCGGATCCGCACTGCTGCTCATTCCGGTGTGGGTGATGGCGGCGTTGGTTGCGGCAAACCTTCGCCGCTTTCCAGTCAAGGCTGACCAATCGACGCATCATACAGCCGGTTTGCCCAACGTCCTGTCGCGCAATTCGTGGGGGGGCTTCGCGGCCCTCGCAGCCGCAATCTTCTGCCGATCGGCCGCATTCGTTGCCCTGAACGCCTTCTTGGCGGCCTATTGGATCCGTGCACTCGGTCAAACCAGAGCCGAGGGCGGCCTCGCGCTGTCGTTATTGCTCGGAGCTGGGGCTGCCGGTACGGTGTTGGGGGGTTGGATGGCGGATCGCTACGGTCGCAAAACCGTGATTGTTTCGGGGCTCACGGTCGCCGGCTTACTTCTCTTTCTCGTCATCGGGGTCAGTCGGGCAGACGTTGCGATGCCACTGCTGGTGCCGCTCGGCTTGGCGTTCTTCGCACCGTCGAGTGTGTTGGTCACGCTCGGCCAAGAATACTTGCCTGAGCGCGTGGGTTTGGCCTCGGGAGTGACGCTCGGACTGTCGGTTACGGTCGGAGGACTGGCGGCGCCGCTGTTGGGCAGGATCGTAGACCAGCACGGATTCGAGGCGATGTTCGCGGTGGCCGGCGGTCTCGCTCTTGGCGCCGGTCTGATCGCGAGCATGCTACCGCGTCCCAAGCAAGCTCGGGCGCCCATACCCGTGAAACAAACGCTCGGGGCTACCCCTTGGGCGGGCTCGGTTGACGCCGGGCGCTGAATCGGCAGAGTTTTTCTCGGGAGCAGTGGAGTGACAAACCCAGATGCGGTGATCATCGGGTCGGGGCCGAATGGGTTGTCCGCGGCCGTTTGTTTGGCCCAGGCCGGATCTTCGGTCTTGGTGCTCGAGGCGAAAGAGGAAATCGGCGGCGGTTGCCGCAGTGCAGAACTGACGCTGCCTGGGTTTGTCCACGACACGTGCTCGGCCGTGCATCCGATGGGGGTCCTTTCGCCGTTTTTCCGCAGCCTGCCGCTTGAACAGCATGGATTGCGCTGGATCTACCCATCCGCATCGGTGGCCCACCCGCTCGACAATCGACCCACGGTGCTGCTGCGGCGGTCGGTGGACGAAACGGCCGCGCAGTTCGAGCGCGATGCCGCCGCCTATCGCCGGTTGGTGCGTCCGTTCCTCGCCGACCCGCACGGGCTTTTGCAGGATGCCCTCGCGCCGCTTCGAATTCCCGATCATCCTTTGCTGATGTTTCGGTTCGGATTGAGAGCGATCCGATCGGCAGTGTCGCTCGCCAGGCGTTTCCGCGGCGTCGGTGCACGTGCCTTGCTGGCTGGATGCGCCGCGCATTCGATTCTCCCCTTGGATCGTGCAGTCACCGGCGCGGTTGGGCTGATATTCCTGATCACCGGGCACGTGGTGGAATGGCCGGTCGCCGCCGGGGGATCGTTTGCCCTGGTACGGGCGCTTACAAGCCTTCTGCGATCCTTTGGGGGCCGGATCGAGACTGGGATTCTGGTGCGCTCGCTCACGGACCTCCCGGCGGCTCGGGTTTATCTGTTCGATACCAGCCCCACGCAGCTCGGGGCGATTGCCGAGGGCGTGCTTCCGGCAAGCTACGTCCGCCGGCTGCACCGATATCGTTATGGCCCCGCGGCGTTCAAGCTCGATTGGGCTCTCGATGGGCCGATTCCCTGGACGGATAAGCAATGTCTTCAAGCGTCCACCGTGCATCTCGGCGGAACATTGGAGGAAATTTCCGCATCGGAGGCAGCGGTTTGGCGGGGAGAGCATCCTGAGCGTCCATTTGTCCTGCTCTGTCAGCAGAGTGAATTCGATCGCACTCGCGCTCCCGAGGGGAAGCGAACGGGCTGGGCGTACTGCCATGCGCCAGCGGGCTCGACACGAGATCTCACCGAGACGATCGAGCAGCAGGTCGAGCGCTTTGCGCCCGGATTCAAGGACCGCATCCTGGCGCGGCGTGCAATGACTCCAAGCGATCTCGAGCAATACAATCCCAACAACGTCCGAGGCGCGATCACCGGCGGCGTCGCCGATTTTTCGCAGCTGTTTACTCGGCCTGTCGCTCGTCTGAACCCGTATTCGACCCCCAACCCGCGCATCTTCATCTGCTCGGCATCGACGCCGCCCGGCGGTGGGGTGCATGGGATGTGTGGCTATTACGCCGCCAAATCCGCGCTGCGACGAATCAATCGATTTGCTCCGGGGCCGCTGCGCTGAGCGCCCACCCAAAGACCGAGGACCCTCCCGTCATCGGCGGGGCCGCTCGAACATGATGGTCGGCTGACCCTTGTAGCTGGTGCGCGCGAACTCCTGATACCCGCACTTGTTGGCCACCCGGATAGAGGCGACGTTGTCTGGGCTGATCAAACAGACCGTCCGCCCCGTGCCGAAGTGCACATCTCCCCAAGCGACCGCCGCGCGAACGGCCTCGGTTGCCAACCCCCTGCCATGGGCCCATCGGGCCAGCACCCAGCCGCCTTCGGGCTCGCCCTCGATCGATGGCTGGATCTCACGCTTGAAGTCGGCGAATCCCACTTCCCCAACGAGTCTCCCGCTGTTTTTTTCGGTTACCACCCAGAATCCGAAGCCCATCAAGGACCAATGCCCGAGGTAGCGCAAAAGTTTCGTCCAGACCTCTTCTCTGGTGAAAGGCTTGCCGCCGATATACCGAGTGACCTGCGCGTCGGCCCACAAAGCAGCGCAACCTTCGAGGTCCTCGAGTCGGTGACCGCGAAAAATCAAACGTTCCGTCTCGATGGAAGGAACTGCGCTGACCGTGCTGATTCGTTGCATGGGCTCCGCCTGGCTTTCTTAGCAGCCCTTGTACGCAGTGCTTGGGGTGCAAGCAACCGACGTCGCGCGATCGGGCCAATCCTCTGGGGGTCCTTAGGTTGGTACGGTTGTGATGCCCTAGCCGGAGGTGTCCATGAGAGCACTGACAGGAGCCTTGATTGCGTTTTCATTAGCCATCACCGCGCATGCGCAGCAGCAGGACCAACCCACTGAGCGACGGGTGCCGATCGCAGGTAGCGCGGTTCTCGGCGTCGAAGTCCGTGAGATGGGGATTATTGCCAGCGGATACCGAGTATCAAAGCTCCTCGGGTCGACGGTGTACAACGAGAAAAACGAAAAGATTGGCAAGGTCGAGGAATTTATCGTCAGACCTGATGCCACCCTTTCCTATGCCATTGTCGACGTCGGCGGCTTTCTGAAGATGGGCGCTCACCGGGTGGCGATTCCGGTCAATCAATTTTCGGAAGTAAGACAGGGACGCTTGGTGCTGCCAGGGGCCACCAAAGACGCGCTGAAACAAATGCCCGAATTCAGGTACGCCAAGAACCAAACCTAACCTCACACCCGCAGGGGCACCGTCGGCTCGGAGCCCGCTAGTCAGTAACCAGAGGATGCGGATAAGGGAAGGGTACGTAATCGTCCGGGGGCGAAAGGAAGAAAATGGGGATGCCCGTCGTCCCCCTCGCACAGAGCATGGGACTGGTTTCATCGTTTGGGCAACGACTCTGACTACCCTCGTTGATCACGAGTGAATTCCCCCAGAGGTAGGCTGGGCCAGTGGGCTGGTCGGTGTCCTGCCTCAGGTGGATACCTTGGTTGTAGCTGATGAAGGAGTTGTTCCAGATCACGCCCTGGCCGCCCCGGATGTGGACCGCGTAGCAAGCGGCGCTGTCCCCCGCGCAATGTGGACCTTGATAGCTGGGATTCTCAATCAAGTTGTCGTGCACGTCGATCCATTCGGTCCCCACGCTGGAACCGTACTCGTGCCCGTGCGCATCGACCGCGTGCGCCACGACATTTTCCACAACGTAATTGTATCGGAACACGTATCGCGCGCCCTTGTTGGCCGCAGCCGCGTGGCGACACTTGCGGAAGAACGAATCCTCAATGAATGTCGCTCGAGCCGAGCCGAAGGGCTCCCCTTCGAGGGCATCGATGCCGTAGACCACCACGCCATACCCATCGGTCCCGACCGCACGCTTGAACTGCTCCTCAAACGTGCAGTGGTCCACCACTCCGGAGCTGAACCCGTTGGTACGCACGCCCGCAAAGCCGGTATGACTAAAAGAGCAATGATCCACTCGGAAATCTACGGCATCCTCGAGAAGCACTCCCACCTCACGGCCATTGGAAAGCTCTTGGCCATCGGGATCAAGAATCGAAACGCCCTCGAAACGAATGCCGGTGACCCGAACCTGGGCGTGGCCGGTGGAGCGAAGCAGTGACGAGGTAGTTCCGTCGATTTGCCGAAACAGCACCGTCTGATCCGACCCTGCACCCTGGAGCGTGAGTTGGTCAATGCGAACGAACAGCGTTCCATCAATCTGGTACCGCCCGGGTGGGAGAACCACCGTACCCGGGGGTCGAACCCGGTTAAGCGCCGTCTGGATAGCCGCTTGGGTCTGCTCTTGGACGACGATTACGTCGGCCGCCGCTGCGCCGACCCAACATAAAATAGCGGCGAAACAGCAGAACGATCTTGGGAATAGGTTCGACATTTAGCTCTCCTTAGAGCAACGATTCTGGGCAAGCCGGTGGAGCACTGGTCTACAATGAGAGGCGCGAAATGAGAGAAAAGCAGCTCATCCACCGGGCCCGAGGAGCTTTCTGACCGGAGCGGTATGCGGGGCAGGATGCTCGCCATTGGGGTTGCGCTGGTTTTGGGGGGTTACCTAGCGGCTGGGTACGCCCGCTCGAGCCAATGGATTGGAAACCATCCTGAGTGGCGAAAGCTCAAGGCAAGCCCGAGCGATTACGGTCTTCGCTCGCAACTCGTCTCTTTCCCATCCACTGACGGCATCGCTCTCAAAGCCTGGTGGTTGCCCGTGCAAAACGAAACCGGGTCGGTCGCGCAGCGGCGATCGGGCTTTTTGCCGAGCATCATCCTGGCGCATGGGCGGGACGACAACCGTTCGGGGATGCTTCCCCGAGCGGCGTTTCTGGTTCGAAATGGCTACAACGTGCTCGATCTCGATCTGCGCAACCATGGCGAGAGTGAGGGAAACTACGTAACTCCGGGATACCTTGAGGCCCTGGATGTAGTTGGCGGTGTCGACTTCCTAAGGAGTCACGGCGAGCGTGGTCCGATTGGCGTGCTCGGGTTCTCTTATGGGGCTGTGGCCGGACTCCACGCCGCGGTGCGCACTCGCGAAATCTTGGCAGTAGTGGCCGACAGCGCCTTTATCTCCAATACGGATCTTCGCGCGCGGGTCGCGCACAGCTCGCAGGTCCCGCTCAAGTCGAGAGTCCGCGCATGGCTTGGCGAAATTCCGCTTTTAGATTCCGCCAGCGACCTCATTTTCCGATTGCGTACGGGAGTCAAGTTGAGCGGCGAAGAAGTCGATTCCCTTTCGGCGATTGATCGGATCACGGACCGACCGATTCTCTTCGTTTCTGGCGAGCATGACTGGATGGCGCCACCGGAGAATGCGCGCAGGATGTACGAAAGGGCCCAGCATTCACAGAAGGCTTTGATGATCGTCCCCGGTGCTGGGCACAACGAAAGCTACACCGGAGCGCGTGAGGAGTACGAGCGCCAGGTGATCGGATTCTTTCGGAAGGCTCTCGGTGTCAGCTGACGAGGAATAAGACTTTGTTAGCCAGGTTGTTGCGCCCGATAACATGCCAAGGGAGGGCGGCAATGACACTTGCGGCGATTGATGGGACCACCCTGATCTTGCCGCTCATCGTCTTTGCCGCGGTGACCGAAGACGCCGGATCCGGCTTGCAGCCCGGAAGGGAGCGAATCCCCGGGAGCGAGGTGTTCCTAGGAACGGTCTTCAGCCCCAGTGGCTACCCGCTGCGAACGTTCGTCACACGGCCGCAAAACACCAAAGCAAGAGTGCCTGTGATCTTCATGTGGGGTGGCTAAGTTGCGATTCGGTCGAAGTTCCTAAGGGTCCCGAGGACGGCTTCATGCAGTTGTTGTTCGATTTGGCGTCTCGCTCGGGCTTTGCGACCTATCGGGTGGAAAAGCCGGGAATCGGCGATAGTCGGGGACCCAGTTGTGGCGACGCGGACTTTACCGCCGAGCTGGCCGCCTACCGAGCGGCGTTCGCCGGGATCAGCAAGATCGATTTCCTCGACTCCTCGAGAATTTACATCCTCGGCTTCAGCAACGGTGGCGGATTTGCTCCTTTGGTGGCGGGGGACAGCCCGGTCCGGGGCTATCTCGTGTTCGAGGGTTGGTACAAGACGTGGCTAGAACACATGCTCGAACACGAGCGACGGCGCATGAGCCTCAAGGGGCTTTCTGAAACGGAAACCGACAAGCGAATGAAGAAGTACGCGACTTTCTACGAGCTTTATCTAAACCATCAGCGAACCCCCGCCGAGATTACTCGCGAGCATCCGGCGCTGACGGAGATTTGGTACGACGAACCCGAGCGCCAATATGGAAGGCCGGCGCGTTTTTATCACCAGCTGCAAGCCCTCAACTTGGCGGAAGCGTGGCAGAGGGTAAATGCGCCGGTGCTGGCCGTGCACGGTGAATACGACTGGGTGATGAGCGGTGACGATTACAAGCTTTTGGTTAGCGCGCTCAACGCATCGCACCCCATCTCCGCGGAGTTCGTGGAATGGCCACACGCCGATCACGTCCTCTTGGTCCACGCGAGCTTGCAGAAGGCGTTCGGCAAGGATCCCGAGCAGCGATATGACGCGAAGCTTACCGACTACGTGCTGAACTGGCTCAAGAAGCACTGAGCCGCCGCACGGGCTTGCTCAGCCTTCCGCCTTCACGAAAATGTCCATTGGATCATCCGGGTGTCCCGACCTTCCCACCGCGAAGATGGGGAGGAATCCGTCGCGGTAGGGCGCCAGCCCTTCGTAGTCTCCCAGGAAGTACATATTGCCGATCAGCGCGCTGCGAAGGTTAAACGGCCCCGCGAGCGCAGTCTCTTGCCAAGTGCTGCCGCCATCGATCGAGGTGATTAGCCAATAACTGGTCATTAGCGAATTCGGATCGAGAGGGTCGTCGCTGCGCAGATCATAGTAGGTGATGCCCAGCTTTCCGCCCTGCGCAACTGCAATCGATGGAGTAAAGGCATGCGCGCGGGGAGCTTGATTGACTTGTGTCGGCGCGGACCAGGTTAGTCCCCCATCGCTAGAGACGGAAAGCGCGATTCCCTCGCGCGTACCGTTGCTGAAGCGGGCGTCTTGCCAGGTGACGTACAGCTTTCCGGCGGCTGGATCGGCGGCGATCGACGGGACCACCTGGCCCGAACGAACTCGACGCCGGCTTTTCGGATCGAAAACGCCGATCGAATTTGATTTCTCGACGATGAAGGGCCCGGACCAAGTCACACCCCTGTCCGTCGATCGCAGGACGGCGATATGCATGTCCGGAGCATCGGCACTCCCATTCGTAATCAGCAGAAAGAGGTTCACGAGCGTCCCGTTCAGCACCACGACTTGATTCGAGATCGTTTGGGCGTCGACACCCGGATCGTAGATTGCGCGCGCGGCCTCCCATACCCCTGCGGACATGCGGGAAAACCAGGTGGGTCCTCTCGCCAACGCCGGGTTCGGATTCGTTTGCTCGGTGAGCCGATCCCACACCGCGTATACAAGGTGCGCGTCGTCGGGGTCGGCGGTGATCGTCTCCTTGTCGAGCACGAAGTCGGCTTGGTCGTCTCGGGCCAGGGCAGTCGGCTCACTCCAATTGAGCCCGCCGTCGATCGAACGACTGACCAAGATCGCTTTGAACGGCGCCCGCCCAGAGGCATTGAACGAGACGCTGATCTGATAGGCGGTACCGTCACGGGAGATAGTCACCCAAGGATCACTTGCCCGCTCGTAATCACCGCCATTGGAAACGCTGCCGCCGGCGCAGCGGCTTAAATGCGCGAAACTTCGAGTCCAAGTCCTGCCGCCATCCCAGGAAACTCCGGTGATCAGGCCGTTCGAGCCAGTGGTGGACCAACGATCCTGTTGCCATACGCCAATCAGGTGCGCGGGGTTAATCGGATCGACTGCAAGAAACGGCTCGACCTTGGAATTGGGATAGTTGGTGCCGGGTTGCGGCGCGCCGTTGCACATTGGGGCAAAAGTTGACGGCCCGGATAGGAGCGAAAGCCCAGTAAACGACTCAACGCTCCCGTCCGGTCCGCTGCCTGAACCGCATCCGGCGATTGGAAACGCTGCGCTACACATCCCGACGCAAGCTGCAAAACGAAGACGGTTCACGGTCGCGCAAGTCATCAGATGTTGAGCCCGAGCATGATATCCTACTTCGGCGGTAGGCGCTTACGCACGCACTGCGGAACGTGATTTACCGATTGCTCCAGATCTCCTGGATCTCCTCGGGGACAATGCAGCCGCGCAGGCAGAACTCACTCGCGTGAATCGTTCTTGACGTCTTTCGGACCCTTTGCTGTCCTCCGCCGGGCGCCGCAATTTCTGCGGACGCTTCGCCTTCCGTAGGAGTCCGATTGATAGCGTCCGCCGGTGGGGGGGCCGGCGGACGCGGTGACTCTCGTTGACCTTCAAGTCCGCGGGCGCGAAATCCGTGAGGCCGCCTCGGCGATCCTTTCTTGCCCCGCCGATGAGAACCAGCTGTCGAGCCATTGCTCCGCCTCGGCGGCGCTGCGCTCCTCCATCCGGCGCAATGCCGGGCGCCGCAACGCGAGCTTCACGTGAGACACCGCCTCGGCGGTGCCCCGGGCCAAGACCCGAGCGCGCTCTAGCCCGCGCGCAAGGACCTCCGCGCTGGGCACTACGTCGTCGACCAGTCCCAATTGTTTGGCTTCCATGGGCGCGAAAAGCGAACCTTCGATCGCCACCGGAACCAGGGAGGAGGGCGGGAGCTGAAAACGCAAAGCCTCAATCGCCGAGGGTGGCAATCCAATTCCAAGCCGCGCCTCGTTCAGGCCGATTTTAGTCGCTCCGTCGGCGATCAGCCGAACGTCGCATTGTAAAGCGAGCACGCACCCGCCCGCGATGGCGTGACCGTTGATCGCCGCCACCACCGGCAATGGACAGGCGAAGACGCGGCGCATCGCGGCCTCGAAGAGGGTGATAAACGCGCGTAGCTCCGCGCGCTTCAGCGGCAGCAGCGACGGAAGAGCGAGCCCAGCGCTGAAATAGGTATCGTAGCCGATCAGCACCGCGGCGCGCGCACCGCCGGTCTCCAGCTCGTCAAAAAGAGCCACCAACTTCTGAAGAAACGCCGAATCGATCGCATTTGCCTTGCCGGCGCTCAAGCGGACGATCGCCAATTCCTCTTCCTTCAGAATATTCATAGTCCGCTCCTTTCGAGCCCCCAGGGACCGCAACAATCGGTCACCTACCGAGTGGGTGCAACCTGAGATTTGGGTTACCCACAATCCGGTCTCGCGCGACTGCTACACTTCGGCTAAAACAGCGCCCGCTCGCCACGGGGAGACATGGCTCAACTGGTGGTAAAGGACGTCTTGCTGCAGTTCGGCGGCGTCACCGCCCTCGATCGGGTCAGCTTCCAAGTCGAGCGTGGCAACATTCACGCGATCATCGGTCCAAACGGTGCTGGTAAAACCAGCATGCTCAACTGCATCAGCGGGGTGAATCGGCCCCAGCGAGGCTCGGTCACCTTCGAGGGCATCGAGCTGAAGCGGCTCTCCCCCCATCTGCGTACCCGGTTGGGTTTGGCTCGCACGTTTCAAAACATCGCGCTGTTCAAGGGAATGACGGTGTTGGACAACCTATTGATCGGCCGTCACTGTCATCAAAAAAGCGGCATTTTGAGGGGCGGCTTTTATTACGGCTGGGGACAGCGCGAGGAGATCGCTCAACGGAGGATTGTCGAAGAAATCATCGACTTTCTGGAGATTCAGAGCATCCGGAAGAAGGTGGTCGGAACGCTGGCCTACGGCCTGCAAAAGCGAGTGGAGCTGGGGCGGGCTTTGGCCTTGGAGCCGAAGCTGCTCCTTCTCGACGAGCCGATGGCGGGGATGAACACCGAGGAGAAGGAGGACATGGCGCGGTTCATCCTCGATATCAATCAAGACCGCGGTGTGACGATTCTGATGATTGAGCACGACATGGGCGTGGTGATGGATGTATCCCACCACATTTGCGTGCTCAATTTCGGAAAGCTAATTGCGGATGGCCTACCTGAGGAGGTCCAGCAGAACTCGGTCGTTCAAATGGCCTACCTTGGGCAGGACCCGTCGCGGGTAGATTTCGCGCGACCGTGAGCCCCATGGAATTCCCTGAGGGTCAGAATACTTTTCCCAAGCTGTTGGTCCGAAACGCGGAACAGCTGGGCGACAAAGTCGCACTTCGGGAAAAGGAATTTGGGATTTGGCAATCCTTCACCTGGACGCAATACCGCGACCGGGTGCGCGAGTTTGCCCTCGGGCTGGTTGCGCTGGGAATGCAACGAGGCGACAAGGTCGCGATCATCGGCGACAACCGCCCGGAGTGGGTGTTCGCGGAGCTGTCCGCTCAGGCAAACGGAGGGGCGGCGGTGGGCCTGTATCAGGACTCGAATCTCACTGAAGTGGCCTATGTGATCGATCATTGCGACGCGACATTTGTGGTGGCCGAGGACCAGGAGCAGGTGGACAAGGTGCTCGGGATGATCGGCAAATTGCCGAAGATAAAGCGCGTCATCTACAGCGATCCGCGCGGGCTGAAGAGTTATCGGCATCCGGCGTTGCTCAGTTTCGATCAGGTGTCAGCGCAGGGTCGCGCATTCGCCGAGGCCAATCCCCACCACTGGGTGGAGAGCGTGCGACGCGGGCGGGCCGAGGATCTGGCGCTGATTGCGTACACCTCGGGAACGACTGGATTTCCGAAGGGGGCGATGCTCTCGTTTCAAAACCTGTTGACGATGGCGTTGAGTCTCAATCAGGTCGACCGGAAGCTGGAGAAAGACGAATTTGTTTCGTTTCTTCCCCTCGCCTGGATCGGCGAACAGATGATGTCCGTTGCCACCGCGCTGGCGATTGGATTTACCGTCAATTTTCCGGAAGAGCCGGAAACCGCAATGGAGAACATCCGGGAAATCGGTCCGCATGTGATGTTCGCGCCACCGCGGATTTGGGAAAACCTCGCCTCGTCGGTGCAGGTCAAAGTAATGGACGCGTCCCCACTCAAGCGCCTGCTGTACCGCGCCTTGATGCCGGTGGGCCACAAAGTCGCCGATCTGAATTTCAAACAGAAACAGGTTCCGCTGCCTTGGCGATTGGCATACGAGCTGGCGAAGCTCGGGTTGTTTCGGGCGCTGAAAGATCGATTGGGTTTGAGTCGAGTGCGCACCGGCTCCACCGGGGGCGCGGCGCTGGGGCCGGACGTGTTCCGCTTCTTCCACGGGATCGGCGTGCCACTCAAACAAATCTACGGGCAAACGGAAATCAGCGGCATTTCCTGTATTCATCGGGATCGCGACATTCGGTTCCATACGGTCGGCTTGCCGATTCCCGGCACCGAGGTGAAAATTTCGGAAACCGGAGAAATCCTGTCGCGCAGCCCCTCGGTTTTCGCTGGCTATTACAAGAATGAGCAAGCGACGATCGAGACGGTCCGTGGCGGATGGCTGCACTCGGGCGATGCGGGCTACTTCTCCGAGGAAGGCCATCTGGTGGTGATCGATCGAGTCAAGGATGTGCTCTCTTTGGCGGATGGGACCCAATTCTCTCCGCAGTTCATCGAGAATCGCCTGAAATTCTCGCCCTACATCAAGGAGGCGGTGGTGGTTGGAAAGGACCGCCCCTTCTTGACCGCGCTGATCTGCATCGACATGGGGATTGTCGGCAAATGGGCGGAGAAGAGAAAAATTTCTTACACCACGTACACCGATCTTTCCTCGAAGCCCGAGGTGTACGAGCTCTTGGCCAAAGAAGTTGATGGGGTCAACGAGACCTTGCCCGCAGCCGCCCGGATTCGCAAATTCGTGCTCCTGTACAAGGAGCTGGACGCCGACGACGAGGAGCTTACCCGCACTCGGAAGGTCCGGCGCCGGTTCGTGGAGGAGCGTTACGCCAGCATCATTTTGGCGCTCTATGGAGATCAGCCGGAAGTTGCGATCGACACCACGATCAAATTCCAGGACGGCAGAACGACCCGAATCAACGCAACCTTGCAGGTTCGCTCCCTGAACGTCGAGGCCCGTTAGTGGATTTTTTCCTCCAGCTGGTGATCAACGGTGTGGTGGTTGGCAGCATTTACGCCTTGGTCGCGCTCGGGTTCGTGATCATCTACAAGTCGAGTGGGATCATCAATTTCGCCCAAGGCGAGTTTCTGGTACTCGGTGCGTACGTTTGCCTGACGATTCTCTCGATCGGCCGCGTTCCCTTGGTGCCGGCGTTTTTCCTCACCTTGGTGTTCTCGGCGGCCCTCGGCGTTTTGCTCGAACGGCTGATCCTCCGCCCCTTGATCGGTGAGCCGGTGATTTCGGTGATCATGGTGACGCTCGGGCTCTCCAGCATCCTTCGAGCCGTGGTGCAGGGAATCTGGGGCACGGACACCCGGCCCTTTCCTCCGGTCTTTCCCTCCACTCCGGTGATGCTTGGACCGGTGCCGGTGTCTCAGGGCTACATCTGGAGCATTGGGTCAGTGGCGCTGCTGCTGGTTCTTTTTTCCGCGTTTTTCAGATACTCGCGAGAGGGCATCGCGATGCGGGCGACGGCGTTCTCCCAGCAGGTCGCTCTCTCGATGGGAATCTCGGTAAAGCGGATCTTCGCCCTCTCCTGGAGCATCGCTGCAATTGTGTCGGCGATCGGCGGAATCCTGCTCGGAGGTATCCGCGGTGGAGTCGACGGCTCGCTCGCATTTTTGGGCTTGAAGGTGGTTCCGGTGACAATCCTCGGCGGGCTGGACAGCATCCAGGGCGCGATCGTCGGCGGAGTGATCATCGGGGTCCTCGAGAATCTCTCCGGCGGCTATCTCGATCCGCTGGTGGGAGGAGGGGTCAAGGAAGTTGCGCCGTTCGTCGCGCTCGTTTTGATTCTGATGGTCCGACCCTACGGGTTGTTCGGCAAAGTTCACATCGAGCGTGTCTAACGGAGCGGGCGATGCGCTGCGGAGAGTTTCGAACCACCTACGCCGCGGACATGGCGATCTTCGAGACCCCCCTCGCCCGATGGTGGGTGGGCGCTTTCCTGGTTTTGGTTTTCCTCTTTCCCCTGGTGGCCTCCAATTACTGGCTGGACGTGATTAACCGAATCGGAATCGCGGTGGTCGGAGCCGTGGGTTTGAACATCCTGACGGGTTTTACCGGTCAGATTTCCCTGGGCAATGCCGCTTTCCTCGCCGTCGGGGCGTACAGCACCAGCGCGGTCGCGGCCAGATGGGACCTGCCCTGGCCGATCACGGTTCCACTTGCGGGGTTGATCACGGCACTGGTTGGGATGGTATTCGGCACTCCCTCGCTTCGCCTCAAGGGGCTGTACTTGGCAATGGCCACGCTCGCCGCGCATTTCATCGTCGGCTTCGTGGTGGTGCACTGGGACTCGGTGACCGGAGGCGTCAACGGGGTCAGCGTTCCCCCGGCGCGGATTCTTGCGCTGGTGTTCGACTCGGACAAAAGCCTGTTCTACATGATTGGCAGCGTCGCGGTGGTATTGGTGCTGTTCGCGAAAAACCTGTTTCGAACCAAAGTGGGCAAGGCATTCATCGCCATCCGGGACCAAGACGTCTCGGCCGAAGTCATGGGGGTCAATGTTTTCAAGCACAAGCTCTTGTCTTTCGGTGTGAGCTCATTTTACGTCGGCGTTGCCGGGTCGCTCTTGGCCTACCAGGCCCGAATCATCAGCCCGGAGAACTTTCCCTTGGCGGTGGGAATCGATTATCTGGGGATGATTATCATCGGGGGCCTGGGGAGCATCCTGGGGTCGATCCTGGGGGCGATCTTCATCACCTTGCTTCCTGAGCTGCTTCGCCTGGTCACCGGGGCGCTGACTGGCATTCTCCCCGGTACGGTTCAGCTTTTCGCCTCGATGAGAATGGGCGTTTTTGGGCTGGCGATCGTTCTCTTTCTGATCTTCGAGCCCGATGGACTGGCGGCCCGCTGGCACACGATCAAGAACTACTGGAAGCTCTACCCCTTCTCGTACTAGACAAAACGCCGTCCGGGGCAAATTCAAAAAATGGAGGTCCGCAATGGAATCTCTTCAAACCCGCCGGTTCGCATTCCGCGGCGTGGTGGCGATCGGCCTGGTGCTTTCCTTGGAAGCCTTCGGGCAGGGAGAAGTCAAAGTAGGCGGCATTTTCGATCTCACCGGCATCACCTCGGACGTGGGTAAGCCATTCGCCCAGGGGGTGCGCGATGCGGTGCAATCGGTGAACGACGGGGGAGGGATCAACGGGAAGCGAATCAAGCTGGTGGAAGTCGATTACGGATACAAAATTCCCGAGGCAGTTGCCGCCTACAAGCGGCTCACCGGCGACGAAAAAGTGATCATGATCAATGGGTGGGGGACTGGTGACACCGAAGCGCTCAAGGACTTCGTCAACCGAGATAAGATTCCGTACCTGTCGGCCTCCTTTTCCGGGCATCTCACCGATGCCTCCAAGACGCCCTACAATTTCTTCGTCGCCCCCAGCTATTCGGATCAGCTGCGAGCGTGGCTCAGCTGGGTGAAGGAGGACTGGAAGGACAAGAGCCGTGCCCCCAAAGTAGCCTTCTTCTACGGCGACAACGCATATGGCAAAGCGCCGATCGAGGCCGGCCGCCGTTTCTGCAAGGAGAACGGAATTGACCTGGTGGACGAGGAAATCGTTCCGGGCGCCTTCCAAGACGCCACCAGCCAGCTGTTGAACATGAAAAAGAAAGAGGCCGAATACGCTTACATCAACGTCACTACCACTGGCGTCTCGACGATCTTGAAAGATGCCAAGAAACTTGGATTGAACACCAAATTTGGCTCGAACCCTTATGGCTTCAGCGAAGCCCTGCCGGCCGTGGCGAAGGAAGCGGCTGAAGGAGTCACCGGAGTGATGCCGCACGTGCCATTCGGCGAGAACGTTCCTGGAATGAAGCGGCTGAATGATTTTCATCTCAAACACCACCCAAACGATACGCACGATGCGTTGTACGTTCGCGGTTGGTCGTACGTCCTGGTCTGGTCGGAAGCCTTGAAGCGCGCCGACAAGGACAAGGCGTTGACTGGCGAAGGCGTGAAGAAGGCGCTCGAAGGTCTTCGCGATTTCGATCTCGGAGGGCTAACTTCCAAGGTCACCTACACCCCGACTGATCACCGCCCTGCCACCAAGACTCCGATCTACATGGTCAAGAGCGGAAAGCTGGTGAAAGTGGCGGAGTACGACATGCCTCGAAAACCAGAGTGGCTGGGCCTCTAGCCCAGTGAGCGGTGCTCAGCGTCAATAACATCGAGGTCATCTACGACGACGTAATCCTGGTGTTGAAGGGCTTGTCGCTCTCGGTAGCGCAGGGTCAGATTGTCGCTCTTCTCGGATCAAACGGCGCCGGGAAGAGCACCACCCTCAAGGCGATTTCTGGATTGCTCAAGAGCGAGAACGGCGAAGTCACCGACGGTGACATTCAGTTCATGGGTGAGCGGATCGACGGACTGGAACCCGAGAAGGTGGTCCGATCCGGAATCTTCCAGGTGATGGAAGGCCGTCGGGTATTCGAAGATCTCACGGTCGACGAAAACATCCTGATGGGCGCTTACGCTCGCCGCGATCCGAAGGGGGTGAAGCGCGATCACGCTCTGTGCTTTGATTACTTTCCCAGGTTGAAAGAGCGGCGTAAGCAATTGGCCGGATATCTTTCCGGAGGCGAACAGCAGATGCTGGCGATCAGCCGCGCGCTGATCGCTCGACCCAAGCTGATGCTGCTGGACGAGCCGTCACTCGGGTTGGCCCCGATTCTGGTCCAGGATATTTTTCGGATCGTTCAGAAGATCAACCAGGAAGAGAAAACGACAATGCTGTTGGTCGAGCAAAACGCAAACCTGGCGCTGTCGATCGCGAGCTTCGCCTACATCATGGAAAACGGCCGGATCGTCCTGGACGGAGATCCGGTCAAGCTCAAAACCAATGAGGATGTGAAGGAATTTTATCTCGGGGGTGGAGAGGGGGCCCGAAAGAGGTACAAGGATCTGAAGTTCTACAAGCGCCGCAAGCGATGGTTGTCGTAGCGGGGCAGGGTGCACGATGGCGACTTTGCGTTCGGGCGGTGTGCTGAATCCTGAATTGGAGATGCAGAGCCCATCAGAGCTACAACGTTACCTCGGCGAGAGACTTCGAGACACGGTGGCTCGCGCTTACGCCAACGCTCCGCGGGTGCGCAAGACGATGGACGAGTTGGGATTGAAACCCAGCGACATCGCCGGGCCCGAGGATCTGAAGAAGTTGCCAATCACCTACAAGGACAGTCTGGCTTCGCTGCAGGCTGCCGATCCGCCCTTCGGCGGACTTTTGTCTGGGCCGGTCTCGAAGCTGCGCCGGATTTTCATGTCGCCGGGACCCAACTACGTTCCGCAGCCGCAGCAGGATGATTTCTGGCGTTTTCGAATGGCCTTTGCCGCGGCGGGATTGCAGCCGGGCGATATCGTCCACAACTCGCTCTCGTACCATTTATCGCCGGGCGGCTTCATGCTGGACGCGGGGTTGCGCAGCCTTGGCTGTGTCGCCATTCCCGGAGGCACCGGCCCAACCGAGCTTCAGGTCCGCGTCGCGTTCGACATGGGAGTGACCGGCTACGTCGGAACCCCAAGCTTTCTCTACACGCTGCTCACCAAGGCGCGTGAGCTTGGCACGCCGCTGAAGATCAAGGCCGCCTTTGTCACCGCGGAGATGTTGCCCGAGTCGCTTCGAGCCGAGCTCGAAAACGACTTTGGGATTCGAGTGTTGCAGGGGTACGCGACGGCGGACCTCGGAGTGCTCGCCTACGAATGCCTGGAAAAGAAGGGGCTGCACCTTCAACCGGAGGCGATCGTGGAAATTTTGGACCTCGAGAACGGCCAACCGGCGGCACCGGGCCAACCAGGCCTGGTGGTCGGCACCACATTCGACAAGACGTATCCGCTTTTGCGGTTTGCGCCGGGCGACATCAGCGCCCTGGCTCCCGAGGTTGGCTGCCCCTGTGGGCGAACCGCTCGGAAGCTGACGGGCCTGTTGGGGCGGGTAGGGGACGCGGTGAAGGTGAAGGGCATGTTCATCCGGGGATCGCAGATGGACGAGGTGTTCAAGAAGTTTTCCCAAGTGACCCGATTCCAAGCGGTGATCACGCGGGATCAGCACCACGATCACCTGTCCTATCTGGTGGAGGTTTCCGAACCAATCGGTGACAGCGCTTGGATCGCGGGCCTGGAGGAATCCTTGCGAGAAGCGCTCAAAGTGCGAGGCGACGCGCGAATCGTCCCGCCCGGCACAATTGCTGCCGGCGCAAAGAAGATCGCCGACCAGCGCGTGTGGCGATAGGCAGCTCAGATGGCGACGGTTGACACATCGCAGGTCCCCAAGCGCATGCGGACGATTCGGGTCCTTCTCGGAAAGGCCGGGCTGGATGGCCACGACCGTGGGGTGAAGGTGGTTGCTCGCGTGCTGCGCGATGCCGGAATGGAAATCGTCTACACGGGCTTGCACCGCACGCCGGAGGAAATCGTCAACAGCGCGGTCCAGGAAGATGTGGACGTCCTGGGCGTCAGCTTGCTTTCCGGAGCGCACCTGACGTTGGTCCCCCGCATTCTCGAGCTGCTCCGATCCGCTGGGGCGCAGGATATTTCGGTAGTGGTCGGGGGCGTGATTCCGGACGAGGACGTGGAGCAGCTGCGCGGAATGGGCGTCGCCGATGTGTTCGGCCAGGAGACCCCTCCCGACCAGATTGTCTCGCGGATCCGCGAGCTGGCGGCCTCGCGTGCCACGGAGTGAGCATGGCTCCGATCGGTCTGGATAGAATCGCGAGCAGTCGCGGCATCGATCTGTCGCGGTGGCCGCCGCGATACGATCCTGCCTATCGCCCGGATCTCAAGAGTCCGTTTTGGCTTCCGGAGATCGAGTGCGCGGACGCGGCGGATCAGGAACGGCTGATCTTCGCCAAGCTCACTGCCCAGGTGCGGTACGCGTGGGCAAACAGCCCGTTTTACCGACGCAAGTGGGAGGGGGCGGGGGTTTCGCCCGACGCGCTGAAGACGTTGAGCGACTTGCCTCGATTCCCGGTGGTCCAAAAGCAAGAGCTGCGCGCCGCCCAAAGCGCTGCTCCTCCGTTCGGCGATTACCTTTGTATTGATCCTGCCCAGGTCGCCCGGATTCACGGCACGAGTGGCACCACCGGTCGGCCAACAGTGTTCGGGATCAGCTCGGACGATTGGCAGCGGATTGGAGAGGCGCACGCGCGAATCCTTTGGGGCGCTGGTTTGCGGCCGCTCGATCGGGTGTTGATCTGCTCGTTTTTCAGCCTGTATGTCGGATCCTGGGGAGCATTGGCAGGGGTGGAACGGCTGGGCGCCACCGCTTTCCCGTTTGGAGCGGGTATCTCGGGTCAAACGCTGATGGCGGTTCAATGGACGCGCGAGATCCGGCCCACCGCTTTCTACGGAACGCCCTCTTATGCGCTGCATTTTGCTGAAGTAGCTCGGCGCGAGGGAATCGACCCAAAATCACTGGGATTTCGGATCCTCTTTTTTTCAGGCGAGCCCGGAGCGGGAATTCCCGCGACCAAGCGCCTGATCGAGCAGACTTTCGGCGGTGCCTGCATCGACATGGGCAGTATGGCGGAGATGACGCCCTGGATGACCAATGGCGAGTGCTACCATCGGCGGGGAATGCACCTGTGGCAGGACATCGTCTACACGCAGGTTTGCGATCCTCAGACTTTTCAGCCGGTGCCCTACGGCAGCGAAGGCACGTCGGTCTACACTCACTTGGAGCGCACCTCGCAGCCAATGATCCGGCTGGTCTCGGGCGACTTGACGCGGTGGACGAATGATCCGTGTCCCTGCGGGCGCACGTATCCGCGCTTACCGGATGGCCTGTATGGCCGGATCGACGACATGTTCATCGTTCGAGGCGAGAACATCTACCCGAGCGCTGTCGAGGACGTGTTGCGTGCGATTGCCGGCTTTGGCGGCGAGTTTCGAATCATCGTCTCCCGGCGCGAGGCAATGGACGAGTTTCTGGTCCGCGCGGAGCTGGCAGACTCGCATCTGCATCTCCGAGCGCAGGTCGAGGAGACAATGCGCGAACGGCTTCAGGCGCGGCTCGGAGTCCGCCCGGTGCTCGAGTTGGTGCCGGAGGGCGCGCTGCCGCGCACCGAGTTCAAAGCTCGACGGGTGATTGACGACCGAGACCTCTACCGAAAGGGCGTAGGTCCGTCGCGCGAAAGTCATTAACCGAGGAGCGCTCATGTCATCCGAGTCCGAAGCCGCCCGCTGCGCCCGCGAAGATTGGGAACGCAACGAGCTGAAGCAATTCCTGGAACGTCAGCCAGAAGGCAGGGGGCAGTATCAGACCCTATCCGGCTTGCCGCTCAAGCGCGTCTACACTCCCGAGGATGCGAGCGATTTCGACCAAATCGGTCTGCCGGGCCGGTACCCCTTCACCCGTGGCCCATACCCCACGATGTATCGCGGCCGATTCTGGACGATGCGGCAAATCGCCGGCTATGGAACCGGCGAGGATACCAATCGGCGCTTCCGGTATCTGATCGAGCACGGGCAAACGGGGTTATCGGTCGATTTCGACATGCCCACCCTGATGGGATACGACTCGGACGACCCGCGCTCTCTGGGGGAGGTGGGCCGCGAAGGAGTGGCGGTTTGCACCCTCGACGACGTCGAGGCGCTGTTCGAGGATATCGACCTCACTCGCATCTCGGTTTCGATGACCATCAACCCCACGGCGTGGATCCTTCTCGCGATGTACGTCGCGCTCGCGCAGTCGCGCGGGTACGATTTGAACGCCCTCTCCGGAACGGTCCAGGCGGACATTCTCAAAGAATACATGGCCCAAAAGGAGTGGATCTTCCCGATCCGGCCCTCATTGCGGATCGTGCGCGATCTGATCGTGTATTGCGCGGAGAATCTTGCCCGCTACAACCCGATCAACATCAGCGGCTATCACATCAGCGAAGCAGGTGCGAATGCAGTTCAGGAGCTGGCGTTCACGATGTGCAACGCGGTCACCTATGTCGAGGAAGTGACCCGAGCTGGAGTTCCGGTGGACGCTTTTGCGCCGCGGCTCGCCTTCTATTTCATCGCGCAGCAGGATTTCTTCGAGGAGATCGCCAAGTTTCGAGCCGCCCGTCGAATTTGGGCAAAGCTGATGCGCGAGCGGTTCGGTGCCAAGAAGGCGGAATCGATGCGCCTGCGCTTCCACTGTCAAACAGCGGCGGCCACGCTGACCAAAGTCCAGCCGCTCAACAACGTGGTCCGCACTGCGCTCCAGGCGCTCTCCGCAGTGCTGGGAGGGGCGCAGTCGCTGCACACCAACGGTCTGGATGAGGCCTACGCGATCCCATCCGAGACAGCGATGAAGGTCGCCCTACGAACGCAACAGATTATCGCCGACGAGACGCGAGTCACCCAGGTCGTGGATCCGTTGGGAGGATCCTGGTTCCTCGAATCGCTCACCACTGAAATCGAGAAACAGGTGTTCGAGATCCTGGAAAAAGTGGAAAGGATGGGAGGCGCAGTGAAAGCGATAGAGGCGGGGTATTTTCAGCGTGAAATCGCTGATACCGCCTACCAAACCACGCGACAGCGCGCCTCCGGCGAGCAGCCCTGGGTAGGGGTCAACCGGTACGTGGATCCCCCGCAAAAGGAGGAAATCGAGGTCCATAAGATCGATCCCGACACCGAAAGGCGCCAGATCGCGAGGGTTAAAGAGGTGCGTCGCCGAAGGGACAACGCCAAAGTCACCGGGCTGCTTGCGCAATTGGAGCAGGACGCCCGTCATCCCGGGGTGAATCTGATGCCCATCACGATCGAGTTGGTGCGGGCTCGCGCGACGCTCGGTGAAATCGTAGCTCGACTGAAGCAGGCATTCGGAACCTACGTGGAGACGCCTATCTTCTAGGCAGCACCGAATGCCACTTGATCTCCCGGCGGAACATCGCCCATAACACCCGAAGCGTCACAAGCTCGATCACTCAATTACTCGGACGCCCCGGGGGCAACCATGATTCGACGGATGGTATTGGCAGTTTTGGGAGGGATGGCTTTGAGTTTCAATGCTTACGGACAACCGGCGTGCGAAGCCTTGGTGACTTTCTTGTCCGACCGAGCAGTGGACGTCGTTTGTTTCGAAAGCGAGGATCTCACCACCAACAATGAAGCTCCTCCTCGTCCCATGCCAACGACTCCGCCGGACAATTCGATCGTGGGCCGGCCCGCTTTCGCTTTCACTCCTCGCACTGATCGCACGGTGATCTCGCCCGATCCGCCGGATCGGACTCCGATCACCAGAGCGGTTCCCGGAATTCAGGTGCAGGGCTTCTTCGCGGATGATTCGAGGCGCGAGGCGCGCTTCGTGCTCCGATTTCCAAACGATTGGAACGGCAGAGCAGTCGTCGCCGGAGCCTCAGGAACTCGAAGCGAATACAACGGCGATTTCGCGTGGAGTGATTACGTCCTTCAACAGGGATACGCCTACGCCTCGCAGAACAAGGCAATCCTGAACATCTTTCTATCTACGGCGGCGGATCCTCTCGCCTGCCGGCTCAACCCCGATTCCGCCATCTATGCTCATCCGTACGCGCTCGGACCAGAAACCGCGGTCCGTCCCGAAAGGACCTTGACCGATTGGACCGATTACATCATTGAAACGGCTCGGCTGGCGCGCGGCGCGATCCGAACGCATTACGGCCGTCCTCCCCAAAACACCTACGCGGTCGGCACCTCAAACGGTGGATACCAGGTCCGCCGCGCGATCGAGAATGCTCCGGAGCTTTTCAGCGGCGGCATCGATTGGGAGGGGACGTACATGCGAAACCTTCTGATCGATCTCCCGCCAGCGATCCGGAACATTCCCGATTACGTTGCTTCCGGGTACGATCCGGACAGTCAAGCGGCGCGCAATATCCGAGCCGCGGGTTATCCGCCCGACATCTTTAATGCCACAGGGATGTCCCTCTGGAAGCTGTATTCCGACTCGTACTGGGAATATACCCAGTGCTTGTTCCAGAGGGCGTGGGATTTCACCTACGACACCTATGGAGCCGGTGCCGGGAATTACGACTTCCATCAGCGGGCCGAGATAACCGCGGTAGACGAGCGGATTTCGCACGTCCAAACCAGCGGACAAATCAAGCGGCCGCTGATCACCCTGGCAGGGACGCTCGACGCATTGCTGCCGATTCAACGGCACGCCCGGGTGTATGCGGAAACGGTGCGGCGACATCTTCGCGAAGGCGAGCATGAAAACGCCCCGCAATACCGCCTCTACGAAATCCAGAACGGCAACCACATCGAGTTCTACAAGAACCGGCCCGGAATCGCCTTCGACCAGCTCGAGTTCATCCAACCGCACGCGCAACACGCGTTCGATCTGTTGGTGAGTCATGTGGAGCATCACGTGCGGCTGCCGCCGGACCAGTGCGTGCCTCGGGGCGGGAGCATTTCCGATCATCCGAGCGAGCGCGGACACTGCTCGCGATTGTTGGTGCCATAAGCAGCAAACTCTTCTTCCAGGCGTCGCCACGACCAGAGTCGTCCGCAGATTGACCGGGCACCCGACCGAACAGTAAGTAGGTCGGTGGGACACGAGTCTGTCTCAGGATGAATCAACTAAATGGAGGAGGGAATGCAAAAACTCGTCGCGTTGTGTCTGTTGTTCGGCGGAATTTCATGGGCCGCGGAGAAGGCAGCTAAGCCATCAGCGGCGGCTCCCAAGGGGAAGCATTACACGTTGCCCGCTACGCTGGAGACGGTCCAGTGGGGCTGGCTCGATCCGAACGAGAAGCTGAAGCTCACCGTGAACTCCGGTGACACGGTCTCGATCGAAACGATGATGCATGCGCACGACGTAATCCAACCCGGAAAGTCGATCGAGGACATCGTCAAACTTCGGAAGGACAATCCGGGGGGTGGACCTCATTCGGTAACCGGCCCGATCTTTGTCCAAGGCGCCGAGCCGGGCGATGTGATGGAGATCCGGATTCTCAAGATCGTGGGAAAGGATGTCGGGACCAACTTCCACTTGCCCGGAAAGGAGTTTCCCACGATCGGCCTGCTGGCGTCGGACTTTCCGACCGGGTTCGTTCGATTCTACAAACTCGATTGGCGAACGCGCACCACAGAGTTCAAGCCAGGTGTCGTTCTCGATTTGAAGCCCTTCCCCGGCATACTGGCGGTTGGGGTGGACCCGAATGAGCCGAAGGAAAAGGCGGGTCCGCCGATCAAGGACGCGAAAGGACGCACCAGCACTCTAAGGCCGTGGAAGAATGGTTCCAACCTAGACATCAACGAAATGCAGGCGGGCTCAACCATTTTCATTCCAGTGTTTCTCAAAGGCGGCTTGATCTGGACCGGAGACTCGCACTGTTTGCAGGGGAATGGAGAAGTCAATCTGACGGCGATGGAGTGCTCGTTCAAGGAGATCGAGCTGCAGCCGATCGTCCACAAAGATATGAAGCTCGACTGGCCTCGGATTGAGACCAAGACACATTGGATCACCGTGGGATTCGATGAGGATCTCCTCCAGGCGATGAAAATCGCGACCCAGGAAGCGGTGGCCTTTTTCTCAGAACAAAAGATGGTTCCGATGAGCCGCGACGAAGCCTATGGGCTGGCTTCCATGACGGCGGATTGCCGCATTTCGCAAGTGGTCGACATCCGCAAGGGAGTGCACTGCCTGATCCCAAAGTCGATCTTCGTGAAAAAGTGACCGCTAGGCCACCGCGGCAGCCCGAACGGCCGCTACCGCTTGGTCGACTTCGTCGGGCGTGTTCATCAACCCGGCGGACAGCCGCGCATAGCTAACCGCATAAGGGCTGGTGCTGGCGATGATCTTGCGCGCCAGAAGCTTGCTCACGATCTGCTCGGGCTTCTGACCTTCGACTTCGAAGCAGCAGATTCCCGCTGAGAGCGCGGGCTCGCGCGGCGTATGGAGCTTCACTTGCTTGATCGTGGTCAGGCCCTGCTTGCAGCGATCGTTGAGGGAGGTGATCCGCTCCGCGATGCGTGCCCGACCGATCCGCTGGTGCATCCGGAAGGCAGCTCCCATCGCCCACTGATGCTCGTACGCATGGAAGCCGCCCGGCGAAACGCGGTTGGCGGTGTTCGGCTCGCGCGGCAGGCGGTTTTGCTCCCACGCCGCATACGACTCGCCGTCCGAAAAGGAAGGAATGACTGGCCGAAGCAGTGCCCAATTCTCTTGCTTTGCCCAGATCAGGCCGGTGCCGCGCGGCGCGAACATCCATTTGTGGGTCCCGGCGCAAAAGAAATCACATCCCATCTGCGCGACCGTTTCGTCGACTGCGCCGAGCCCATGCACGCCGTCGACGACGAGCAACACACGATCGGATTCGCCGCGCTCTCGGTTGACGTCTTTGAGCACGTCCGAAATCTGACGAATCGGCAAACGAACTCCGGTGCTCGAGTGCACCCAGGTGACGCCGAGTACGCGCGTTGCAGGTCGAATCGCGCTGCGGACTCGGCCGACGATTTCGTCCACCGAGGCGCGGCTGGGATCATCGTAGAGGACGACCCGGCGAACAGAGGCTCCGCTGCGCTCGGCCGATAGCCGAATCGACTCGTGATGCGAGTAGTGATCGTGCGCGGTGGTCAGAATTTCTTGGCCCGGTTTGAGCGACAGTCCATGGTGGACGAGCGCCAGACCGGCGGTGGTGCTGTCCGTCAACGCGATCTGTTCCACTCGGCCGCCGAGGTAGGGGGCGATGTCTTCCTGCACTTTTCGAGTGAGGCTCTTGTGTGGCGATTCGAATTCGAACATCCCCTGCTCGACGGTCAGAAACGGGTTCTCGTCGATCGCTCTGCGAAATCCATCGATCGCGGCACGGACCGGTTCCGGATGGGAAACGATGAAAAACCCTGCAAAATGCAGATATTGGGGAGAAAGGCGAAATTGCCGTCGGACGCTCTGCCAGTCGTCGAGGCGCGGCATTGCGGGAGTCCGGGCTTCCACCGCGGCCAATAGCTTCGACGGAAGCAGTGAAACGCCAAGGGCAGCACCGTTTGCCGCCAGGAAGGTACGTCGGGAAAAGTCCATGGCACGCTCCTCCACCCAGGTGCAGGTCGCGGAGAATACAGCGGAGCGAAAATGTGCGCAGTAGATTACGAGCCGGTGGCGTGGTGACGATGGTAGAAGCGCCGTGCCTTCGCGCGGTTTCCACAGTCCTTCATGCTGCACCAGCGCCTGGTCCGGTTGCGAGTCTCGTCCAGAAACAACCACGAGCATCGATCGTCGGCGGTCGCCTCGCAGACCCTCACCCGCTTGAGCTCCTCCTCGGAAGTGGCGAGGTCCACCGCGGATTTCGCAACCGGCCAGAGCATGCAGTCGAGATCGGTTTCCCCTCGCAAACAGCCAAGGCAGTAACGCCCATTCTGAAAAGTCAACCGTTGACTCCCAAGCGAGCGGGCCAGGACGGTGTTGAGAATGGCGAGATCGCCCGCCTGCGGCTCGCGCTGCTCGGCCACCGCAGTAAAGATTCGGTAAAGGGCCTCCCGTAAATCGATCGCGTCTCTGTAGACTCTTTCCGCTTGCTCTGGAGATTGTTGAGCCTGCGCGAGCAGGCCTTTGACCTCGCTTTCGTCGAAGATGCCAACCTGGCGGCTCCAGGAGACCAGATTCCGGTAGTCGTGAAGCCGCTCAGTCGGATTGATCCCGCGCTTACCGCTGACGGTATTGACGAACTCCAGGCACAGGCGACCCCCGATAAGTTCAAATATCCATTCTTGGTCGGTTTTCTTATGAGCTCCCATAACCCTCAAACTCCACTTGACAGGTTAGAAGGTAAGGCATTACGTTGTAACTGTCAAAGGCCATTTTGATGGTTAGGAGAATACAATGCAACCTTTTAAGATTCGAGGCTCGGTCGCCCGATTTCAGCCGCTTGCCCATCCGGGGGTGAGACTGCTGTTCGAGGTAACGGTTCTCCTGGTGTTGTGGGCAGGGCTGTGGCTGGCGGTATGGGGCGGGGTGTTGCGCCCGCTGGCTCGAGCGACCGGTGCCTATGGCGCCGAGCCGACCGCCGTGCAGGCCGAGACGGTTCGCTAACCAAGCATGGAATCGGGGGGACAACTTAGTTATGGTTGCGTCCTCGCGCGTTGACGGAGGCGCGAACAGGATGCAAAGGGTTTCACGGGCTGAGGCCGATGCACAGCGGATCGCCGATCGGCTGAAGCTTCATCCCGGAAGGGGCGGCTGCGGAGTCGGAGCGATCGCCGACCCTTCGGGTCCCTCCAGGGAGTTGATTGAGCTCGCACTGGCTGGACTGGGTTGTGTGGAGCACCGCGGTGGGACCATCGACGACACCGGAGATGGAGCGGGGCTGCTCTTCACTACCGAGCGGAGCTTTTTTGAGCGCTTCGTGAGCCCGGGCAAGCGGCTGCCGGAGCAGGATCAGCTTGGGATTGGGGTGTTCTCGTTTCCGTTTGGCGAGAGCGCCAACGTCCCCCCGCTTCAGGCGCGGATCGACGGCTTGCTGCGCAGACACGGACTGTCTCCACTGGGCTGGAGGCATGTTCCGGTTGATGCTTCGGCGCTCGGCGCCCGCTCGCGGCAGGCGCAACGAGACCCCTGGCAGGCCTTAATCGGTCAGGGGATGCTACCGGCCAGCGATTTGTCGATCGCCTATTTCCGGGTGAAGGCTGAAATCGAGCGGCAATTTCCAGCAATTACGGTGGTCTCCTTCTCGCCCCGGACGGTCATCTACAAGGCGCTCGCTACCGGTCCGCAGCTCGAACGCTACTACGCGGACCTGCGGGATCCCGAGCTGATCGCCGACGTGGTGCTCTTCCACCGGCGATATTCCACCAACACGCTGTCCAATTGGGCCCTTACCCAACCGTTTCGGATCATTGCCCACAACGGCGAAATCAACACCATCAAGGCGAATCGGAGCGCGATCGCAAGCCTCGAACGAGAGCTCTCGTTGGGCGGCGTGTTGATGCAGCTGGGAAGCGATTCGGCGGACCTCGACCGCGCAGTCGAGTTGTTCACCAGCCACGGTGTTTCACTCCCGGAGACCATCCTGCGGCTGATGCCGGCCGCCTGGCGAGAGTTCGCTGCCGAGGATAGCGCAGAGGCTCGCTTCTCGAAGGGTGTCCAGCGTGCGCTCGGAACGATTGCCGCGTGGGAGGGGCCGGCGGGAATCGTCGCTTACGACGGCCAGACGGTGGTCGCCGCGGTCGATCGGATGGGACTGCGTCCGCTGCGTTACGTGCGGACCGCTTCGGGGCGGCTCATCATCTCCAGCGAGATTGGCGCCGTAGCGGTTCCCTTCGAGGAAATCGCTGCGACCGGTCAGCTCGATCCGGGTGAGGTGATCGCGTTTCTTCCGAAGGAGAACAAGTTTTGGACGCCGACCGAGCTACGGCGTCGGGTCGCCACATCGACTCGTTTGAATACGTACGAGCTGGCCGAACGTGAGTTGCGCCGGGTTCCGAATATTAGCTCGCGCCCGGTCTCTGCCCCGCCAGAGTCTCTGCTGGCTCTGTTTGGCTGGACGGGCGATCGGGTAAAGACCGTTCGGCATATGGCGCTCGAAGGCAAAGAGCCGATTGTAGGGATGGGCTACGACCGCCCGCTGGCGCTGTTTTCGCAATCTCGCCCGCCGCTTTCGCGCTACTTCAAGCAGATTGTCGCGGTGGTCACCAACCCGCCGATCGATCCGATCCGGGAGGGCGGGGCGTTTGATCTCAGCGTCCACCTGGGCCCGGCTCCAGACGCACACGAGGACCTTCCGGTCTATGACGTCCACCCGGAGTGGCGTCTCGACTCGCCGATTCTCGCGCCGGACCAGCTGGCGGCAATTGAAGGGGCAAGCTCTTTGCCAGCCGCGATGGTCCTGGACATTACCTGCGATGGACCGACGAGTGCCCGGTCGATCACCAACGCGCTCTCCGAGCTCGGCCGCGCCGCGGTGCAGGCGGTGCGCGCGAAGACCGCGACGGTTCTGATCCTCTCCGATCGGCGGGTGCGGACCGAGACTGGACGGATCCCGCTGCCGATTCTGTTGGCGGTCGCTTCGGTGCACAATGCCTTGACGCAACAGGGATTTCGCCGCGCTTGTTCGGTAATCGCGGACAGCGGCGAGGTCGCCGAGGGTCACGACATTGCCTTGCTGATCGGCAATGGCGCGACCGCCGTCTGCCCCTGGCTTCTGGTTCAGGTAGGTTGCGGCCCCAGCGAGCACGAGCCGGCCATCGCCGATGCGGCGCCGCGCCTGTTACGGGCGCTCGACGGAATGCTCTCTCGGGTGATGTCCAAGATGGGCATTTGCTCGATCGACGGTTACCGCGGAGCGAGATTGTTCGAAGCGGTGGGCATCTCGCCTGACCTGGTGGAATTCTATCTGCCCGGGATTTTGTCGAGGGTCGGCGGGATCGATCTCGGCGACATTGCCGATGACTTGAACGCGCGCGCCCAGGAGCGATCGATTCGGCGCCCCGAAGATCAGGGCGTTTATCGGAAAGAAATCTGGCAGCGGCTGCAAGAAGCGGCTCGCGGCAACCCCGACGCGTGGAGCCGCTTCGTCCGGCTGGTCGAAGACAACCCGCCTGTCTACCTTCGCGACGTACTGCGCTTCAAACAGCAGCCGGAGCGACAACTCCCGGTCTCCGAAGTCACCGACGTGCCGGAGCTCATCGGCCGGCACCTTCGCGGCGCGGCGATGTCTCACGGCGCGCTTCACCGGACCGCTCATCGTGCGATTGCGGCGGCTTTTAACGATCTCGGCGGAATGTCCAATTGCGGCGAAGGGGGCGAGGACGAACGCCGCAACCGTGGAGGAGTCTGGGAGGAGTGCCGTTCGAAGATTCGCCAGGTGGCGAGCGCCCGCTTCGGAGTAGACGCCAAGTACCTGGTCAATGCCGACGAGCTGGAAATCAAGATCGGGCAGGGCGCCAAGCCGGGGGAAGGAGGCCATCTTCCCGCACACAAGGTGACCGCGGAGATCGCCGCGATCCGTCGGACCCGACCGGGCCAGACGTTGATTTCGCCCCCACCGCACCACGATATCTACTCGATCGAGGATCTCGCGCAGCTGATCTACTCCCTACGAGCGGTGAACCCGCGCGCGCGGATCTCGGTCAAGTGCCCCGCGGTCTCGGACCTGGGAACGATTGCGGCAGGAGTGGCCAAGGCCGGTGCGGATGTGATTGCGATCTCCGGCTACGAGGGCGGGACCGGCGCGGCAGCGGCATCTTCGATCGAACACGCCGGGCTGCCGCTCGAGCTGGGCGTGACCGATGCCCATCAAACGCTGATTGTGAACGGGATCCGCGACGCGGTGACGTTGCGCGCCGACGGCGGGCTCAAGACTGCCGCCGACGTGCTCAAGCTGATGGCGCTGGGAGCGGACGAAGTATCGCTCGGCACCGCGCTGTGCATCGCCGAGCAATGCATCTTCTGCCACGGCTGCGCCAAAGGAAACTGTCCCGCCGGGATTACCGCCGGGGACGACCAACACGCCCGCAAGTTGATGCAGCCCAAGACGTCGGCGACCCGCGCGGCGCTGGCGATCGCTGAAGTCGACCCGGTGGCGGCAGAGGAGGAGCGCTTTGTCGATGCGCGCGCGGCGGTCAAGCGATACCTGGTGAATCTCGCCGAGGATATGCGGCGCTACCTGGCCGCCCTCGGGTTCCGCAGCTCGACCGAGCTGGTAGGCAGGGTGGATCTGCTCGAGCAGATCGCCGCCTCCAACCCGCGAGCCGACAGCGTTGACCTGAGCGGACTTTTGGTTGATCTGTCTGCCGGCGCCGCCGAGCCCGGTTCGCCCCGTCCGGTCTGCGGCCGGGACTCTCTCGAGGATCGGCTGCTCGAGCAGGCGCGTCGGTCTGGACGGGTCAGCTACCGTGGACCGATTACCACCCGGGAACGTTCGATCGGGGCGCGGCTCTCCGGCGCGATCGCGCGCGGAGAAGTCAAGCTCCAGGAGCCGGCCTCGCTCGAGTTCCAGGGGTACGCCGGTCAAGGCTTCGGATTTGCGCTGGTATCGGGGCTCGAGCTCCGGCTTTTGGGTTTCGCCAACGACACCGTTGGAGAATCGATGAGCGGAGGTCGGATCGCGGTGATCCCGCCCTCCGGAGGGGATTGTGGCAAAAGCGTCCTGGGCAATGCCGCCGCATATGGAGCGACGGGAGGCGAACTGTTTGTCGCGGGACGGGCCGGCCAGCGCTTTGGAGTGCGAAACTCGGCCGCGACGCTCGTTTGTGAGGGAGCGGGCAAGTACGCGTTCGAATACATGACTGGCGGTATCGCAGCCGTACTGGGTCCAGTCAGCGGGGTGGTGGGCTCTGGGATGACCGGGGGGGAGGTTTTTCTCCTCGACGATGGGACGCTCGAGTTCAAGCTGCACGCCGACGCGCGCTGGGCGCCGATCGATGAGGCAGCGTGCGATCGGCTGGTGGAGGTGCTCAAGCGGCACCTGGTCGCGACCGGATCCGCGCGCGCCGCAGAGCTTCTCGCCAACTTGGACGCACTGCCAAAGAGTTTCCGCCGCGCCATTCCCGCCAGCTGACCTATCAGTCGCGAGCGATGCCGGAAGATGCCAAAACTGAAAACGTCGGCTTGAGGCGTAAGAAGATCCTCGAGACTGCGGCGAAAGTCATCTGCGAGAAGGGCTACGAGGGGACCTCGATCCAGGACATCGCCGAGGCTACCGGCCTGACGAAGGCCGGCCTCTATCACCACATCCGCAGCAAGGAACATCTGCTGCTCGAGATCATGAATTATGGGATGGACGTGTTCGAGGAACAGGTGCTCGACCAGGTGATGGCGATTGCCGATCCTTTGGAACGGCTGAAGCGCTGCATGGAAAAGAACATCCTTCTGGTCACGCATGGCTGGTCGAAGGAAGTGATCATCATCCTCCACGAGCACGCGACCCTGCACGGCCAGGCACGAACGCAGATCAATGCTCGCAAAAAGCGATACGTTCGTTTTCTCGAGAGCTCTTTCGCGGAGGCGATGCGGGCTCAGCGGATCCGGCGCGTTCAACCCAAGGTGGCGGCTTTCGCCTTCCTCGGAATGGTGCTGTGGATTTACAAGTGGTTTCGACCCGGCGGGGAAATCTCGGAATCGGAGCTGGTCAAGGAGATGGAAAACGTGTTTTTTGGTGGTTTGGAGCGGCGCAAGCAGCGCTGAAGCTCGAACGGGGAGGACGTCAGCCGTGGTTCGCTCAGCACGGATCGAGGACACTGCAAACATCGCGCAGCTCATTCGAGAGCTCGCGGAGTACGAACGGCTATCCCACGAAGTGGTGTTGAAAGAGGCAGATCTCCGCGAGCAACTGTTCGGCCCTACGCCGCGAGCCGAGGTGTTGATTGCCGAAGAGGACGGCGTGGTAGTCGGCTTCGCGCTCTACTTCTCCAACTTTTCCACTTTTCTCTGCCGGCCAGGGCTGTACTTGGAAGACCTATTCGTTCGTCCCCCTTACCGACACAAGGGCCACGGCAGGGCGCTGCTTCGAGAGCTGGCGCGGATCGCCGTGCAGCGAGCGTGCGGTCGCCTCGAATGGGCGGTGCTGGACTGGAACAAGCCGGCGATCGAGTTTTACCGCGGACTGGGCGCCGTTCTGATGCACGAATGGAGGATTTTTCGCCTCACCGGCGACGCTCTGCACAAGCTGGGAAGCGACGACGGACGAGCTTCCTCTTAGGACGCCTGGTCGCCCCAAAGTTGCCGGAGCCTTTGGTCTCGCCCACAGCTGAACCGATAGACGCGATACCGCACCGGGTTCTTTTGATGGTAGTGCTGGTGGTACTCCTCGGCCCGATAGAAGGTCGAGGCAGGCGTAATCTCAGTGACGATCGGTTGCTTGAATCGTCCTGATGCTTCCAGCGCCGCCTTCGACTCCTCGGCCAACTTCCTTTGCGTGGGATCGTGAAAGAAGATCGCCGACCGATACTGGTGACCGTGATCGCAGAACTGCGCGTCCTTCGTGAGCGGATCGATGTTGTGCCAGAAGATGTCCAGCAGTTTCTGGTAGGAGATCCTCGACGGATCGTACGCAATCTCGACCGACTCGGCGTGCCCGGTTCCGCCGGCGGAAACTTCCTCGTAGGTTGGATTCACCTTGGTGCCGCCGGTATAGCCGACGGTGACCGAAACCACGCCATCCAGAGACTCGAAGGGGCTCTCCATGCACCAAAAGCAGCCTCCTGCGAATGTCGCCTTTGCCAGCTGGGACGTACCAGCGTCGGCGGCGCCGGCGCTCCCTGGAAGCATCTGGACTAAAAGCGCCATCAGGGCTGGAGCGCAGAAGCGGAGCATCAGGATTTGGGTGTGAAGGTCATCGAAATGCCGTTCATGCAGTAGCGCAGCCCGGTCGGAGCGGGTCCGTCATTGAACACGTGACCCAGGTGACTTCCGCAGCGGCGGCAATGCACTTCGGTTCGAACCATCAAGAAGCTGCGATCCTTGGTGGTTCCGATCGCTCCCTCCAGGGGCGCCCAGAAGCTCGGCCATCCCGTGCCGCTTTCAAACTTGGTCTCAGAGGAAAACAGAGGCAATCCGCAGGCGGCGCACTGATACGTTCCCTGGCGGTGTTCGTTCGCCAAAGGGCTGCTCCCAGCGCGCTCCGTCCCGTGCTCGCGCAGGACGTGGTACGCGGCGGGAGAAAGCTGCTTGCGCCACTCCTCCTCCGTCTTTTCCACCTCGTAATGGGTCGCCGCTTCAGCGGGTTTCATCGCAAATACCCCCAATCCTCCAAGCAGCATCGATCGCCTGGTCATCATCTCTCATAACCTCGGCTGCTTATACGAGCCAGCGCGTACGATCGTTACTGCTATCGCCGCTCAGATCCAGCCTTTGACTGGGTGCGGCCGATAGGGCTTCTCGAGCTGGGATTTCTCCTCGGCGCTCAGCTCGAGATCCAACGCGCGAATGGCGGCCTCCAGATGCTCGAGCTTGGTAGCGCCGATGATCGGCGCGGCCACGGTCGGTCTCGATAGCAGCCAGGCCAAGGCGACTTCGGAAGGCTGGACCCCGCGCTTGGCGGCTACTGCGGAGGTCGCCTCGACCACGTCCCAATCGCTCGGTTGATCATACAACTCGTCGGTATAGCTATCGGAGCTCGCGCGGGGGCTGACGGTTTTGTCCTCGCGCGACTTCCGCTTGCCGGCGAGCAGGCCCCGCGCCAACGGAGACCAGGGCACGGTGCCGATCCCTTCCGCTTGGCAAAGCGGAATCATCTCCCGTTCCTCTTCCCGATAGACGAGGTTGTAGTGGTTTTGCATCGAGATGAATCTCGCGAAGCCGTGCCGGTCCGCGAGCGCGAGCGACCCGGCCAGCTTCCAGGCCGGACCGGAACTGGCTCCGAGATAAAGGACCTTCCCGGTGCGAACCAACTGATCGAGGGCCGCCAGCGTCTCCTCTTGCGGCGTTTCCGGGTCGAAGCGATGAATCTGATAGAGATCGATGTAGTCCGTCCCCAGTCTCTTCAGGCTGGCGTCGCAAGCTTCGAAGATATGCTTGCGCGAAAGGCCGCGCCGGTTGGGGCCATCGGCGGTGGGAAAGAAGACCTTGGTGGCGATCACCAACTCCTCGCGTCGGCCGTATTCTCGCAAGGCTTTGCCGGTGACTTGCTCGCTAACTCCGAGGGAATACATATCCGCGGTGTCGAAGAAGTTGATTCCCGCCTCGATCGCTCGGCGGAAGAATGGCATCGAGTCGGCCTCGGATAGAACCCAGGGGCGCCACTTCGGCGTGCCATAGCTCATGCACCCCAGAGCAAGTCGCGACACCAACAAACCACTGCGTCCCAATCGAATGTATTTCATCGTTTGTGACCTGCGAGAAACTCCATTGCCGCAGTAACGCCCCCGGTTCGCGACGGAACTCCCGCCACTTGAAGCCCCATCTCCACGCCGGCGAGGGTGCCGCATAGCATCAAGTCATTGAAATAGCCGAGATGTCCGATTCGGAAGAGTTTGCCTTTGGCTTTTCCGAGGCCCTGGCCGAGGGACATATCGAAGCGGTCGAGAATCACGGCTCGGAGCTTTGCCTCATCGTGTCCGGCAGGCATCAGCACCGCGGTCAAGGAACTGGAGTGCTCGCGGGGATCGATCGAGTTGAGCTCCAAGCCCCAGGCTCGCACGGCGATTCGCGTGGCCTCGGCGTGCCGCGCGTGCCTGGCAAAGACGTTGTCCAGCCCTTCTTCCTCGAGCATCCGGAGCGATTCGCGCAGGCCAAACAACAGGTTGGTGGCCGGCGTATACGGGAAATAGCCCGTTTGGTTGGCCTCGAGCATCGCCGCCCAATCCCAGTAGGCTCGGTTGAACCCTGCCCGGCGCGAGGCCTCCAGCGCCTTGGCCGAAATCGCGTTGAACGACAGACCGGGAGGCAACATCAGGCCCTTCTGGGAGCCTCCCACGGTCACATCCACGCGCCACTCGTCGTGCCGATAGTCGATCGAACCGAGGGAAGAAATGGTGTCCACCAGAAAGAGGGCAGGGTGCTTCGCCGAGTCAATCGCGGAACGCAGCTCTCCGATTCGAGTGGTGACGCCGGTTGAGGTTTCGTTGTGCACCGCGCAGACCGCGCGGATCTGGTGCTGCGGATCTCGCTTGAGGCGCTCCTCGAGCTGAGCTGGATCAACTCCCCTGCGCCAATCACCGGGGATCCATTCAACGTCCAGGCCGAGGCGTTGGGCCATCGCGCGCCAGAGCGCGGCGAAATGACCCGTCTCGAACATCAACGCTCGATCGCCGGGTGACAGCGTGTTCACCAGAGCCGCCTCCCAGGCTCCGGTTCCAGACGATGGAAAGACGATCACCGGCCCCGAGGTCCGGAAGACCTTCTTCAGTCCTCCGAGCACCTGCCGCCCCAGCTCCGCAAACTCTGGACCGCGGTGATCGATGATTGGTTGATCGATCGCCCGGAGGACCTGATCCGGTAGATTGGTCGGTCCGGGGATCTGAAGGAAATGGCGACCGCTTCGGAAACCCATATTTGCCTCTACTTACCTTGCCAGCGCGGTTTTCGCTTGGAAAGAAACGCCTCCACGCCTTCTCTGAAATCGCCGCTGGTGTACGCCTCGATTACGTGCGCTGAATCCGAAGGCGGCTGCCAGTGGCGCAAGATCCGGTTGAGGACCTGTTTCGTGGTTCGCAGCGTAACTGGGGCGTGCTCGATCAGCGTCCGGGCCATTGCCTCCGCGCGAGCGTAGAGATTTTCTTCGCTGGTCAGCTCATTGAGCAAGCCAATGCTCTTCATCTCTTCTGCGTCCATGAGCTTCGCCAAGAGAATCAGCTCTTTGGTCCGGGCAACGCCAATCAAGCCAGCGAGGCGGGAAAAGTTACGAGTAGAAAGCGTATTGCCCAGGGTGCGCGCAATCGGAAACCCGAATCGCGCCGAGGGCGCACCGACTCGCAAGTCGCACGCCGCAGCGATCCCCGCTCCGCCGCCAGTGCAAGCACCCTGGATCGCGGCAATCGTCGGCACGGCGACGTCTTCCAGCGCATTAAACACCCGATCCATCGTGGCCTCGTAGGTGAGCGCTTGTTCGCGGGTGCTGAAGTTGCGGAACTGCGAGATGTCCGTTCCGGATACAAATGCCTTGCCGCCAGCGCCTCGCAAGATCATCACCCGTACCGAATCGTCATCGTTGACTTGCTTGCACAGCTCCTCAAGCCGCGCGTACATCGAGAAAGTCATCGCGTTGCGCGCCTCGGGCCGATTGAACGTCAACCAGGCCACGCCATCCCGGACTTCGAAGAGAGTTTCTTGTGGATCGGTCATTGCGACTGCCGAATTATGCCCGCTTGCTCCAGCCGGCGAATTTCATCCGGAGAATAACCAACTTCCTCGAGCACCTTCGCGGAGTGCTCGCCGAGCAGCGGTCCGGCTCGGAACGTTTGGGCGGGCGTCTCCGAAAGCCGCATCGGTGAGCCGATCTGTCTCACCGGGCCGAGCTTGGCGTGGGGGGCGTCCTTGAAGAAACCGCGCGCGCGCAGGTGCGGGTCGTCGAAGACTTGGTCGTATTTCTGAATCAGACCGCAGGGAACGCCGGCTGCGCTCAACACCTCGACCCAATGGCTCGCGCTTCGGGTCTGGGTCACGGTTTCCAGAAGCGGAATCAGCTCACGTCGATTTTGGTGGCGCATGTGGTTTTGTCGAAACCTTGGATCTTCTTTGAGATGACCGAGCACCAGCACGTCGCAGCAGGCTTCCCAGTTGCGCGAAGTGGTGGCACCAATGGTGAAGAACCCGTCGCTCGCCCGTAATGCCTGGTATGGCGCGGAAGTTTGGTGGGCGGAGCCGAGGGGCCTCGGCACCTCGCCGGTCGCGAAGTAACGCCCCGCCTCCCAAATGGCGAGCGAGACACCGGACTCGAACAGAGAGACGTCGATGAATTGCCCGCGGCCGGTAGCGTCCCTCACACGCAGGGCTGCCAACGCGGCAATGGCCCCATACAGCGCGCACGTGAGATCCGTGATCGGCACGCCAATTTTGACCGGGGCGCGGCCCCCTTCCTCGCCCGTAATCGACATCAGTCCGCTCATGCCTTGAGCCATGATGTCCAGCCCAGGCCTTGCCGAATAGGGTCCCTCCTGTCCCCACCCCGAAGCTGCGACGTATACCAGTCGCGGGTTTTCACGACTGAGGCGCGGCCAATCCAGTTGCAGGTCGGTCATGGTTCCAGGCCGAAGGTTTTCCACCAACACGTCCGCGCGACGCACCAAGCGCCGGAAGACCTCCTTGCCCTCTGCCTTCTTGAGATCGAGCGCGAGCGATCGCTTGTTTCGGTTCAGGCGAATGAACGGAGACGATTCGCCATCCACGAAGGGCCCGCTGGCGCGTGTCTGATCGCCGCCGTCGGGGTTCTCTACCTTGATCACGTCCGCGCCGAGATCCGCAAGCTGGAGCGTACAGAAGGGCGCGGCCATGAAGTTGCCGACTTCCAGCACTCGAATTCCACTCAAGGCTCCGGGCGACATTGTGGGACGCTATCCTCTATTCCCCCCCGACCGGCAACAGCATCCCGGGGGCAATCGGATTGCCGGGCCTTCCTAGTAAACCGGGAAACGATCTGACGTGTTGTGAACAGAACCCGGATTGGGCGAGATTCACGTCGAGACTCTGAAAGAGGCCCGTGCACTTCTGGAGCATGTGCGCGACTATGCCATTTTCCTGCTTGATCGCGAGGGCAATGTTCGGAGCTGGAACAATGGTGCTAAAGCGATCAAGCAGTATGAGGCCAACGAAATCGTTGGGCATCCGGGCGTCGGAACCACATTCATCGTGATGTTGCCACGCGAGGCGCCCTCAGCGGACGAGCACAATCCACGGGCGCAGGAGGCCGCTAGGCTTGGAAGCTGAGGGGTCCAACAGACTCGTGATGATCGTCGAGGACGATCGCGATGTCCGAGACTCGGTGCGCGAAGCGCTCGAGGATCACGGTTATCAAACGATCGGCGCCAGCCAGGGGAGGGAAGCCCTCGAGTTGTTGCGCTCGAGTGCGGCCAAGCCCTGCATCATTTTGCTGGACATGATGATGCCGGTAATGGACGGGTGGGCCTTTCGCAAGGCTCAAACGGCAGACCCGGCTCTCAGCTCGATCCCGGTGATCGTGCTCACTGCTCATAGCAGCGCCAGCGACACGGCGCGCGACATGGGCGCGGTGGGATTTCTGCGGAAGCCAGTAACGCTCCAGGAGCTGCTGACCGCGGTTAAGCAGGAGTGCCGAGACTCGAGGTAATCGAGATGGTACGACGGACTTTCGGGCCGCTCGGTGTGCCGGTGCCGGTGATTGGGCAAGGTACCTGGAACCTGGAGAGGGTCGACAAGAAGAAAGCCGTCGCCGCATTGCGCCGCGGGCTCGACATCGGGATGACCCACATCGACACTGCCGAGATGTACGGCTCGGGGTTGGTCGAAGAGTGGGTCGGCGAGGCGATCAGAGGCCGTCGCGACGAGGTGTTTCTCACTTCGAAGGTACTTCCCGAAAACGCTTCGTATCAGGGCACGCTGAAAGCGTGCGAGCAGAGCCTTCGCCGTCTGCGAACCGATGTGCTCGATCTGTATCTGCTGCACTGGCTGGGTTCGATTCCGCTGGAGGAGACGCTCCGCGCGTTCGAGCAACTACGAGGCGCGGGAAAGATACGTCATTTCGGCGTGAGCAACTTCGATGTTGGCGAGTTGGAGCGCGCGGTCGCGGTTGCGGGCAAGGACCAGATCGCCTGCGATCAGGTCCTCTATCACCTGCTCGAACGGGGGATCGAGCACGAGTTGCTGCCGCGGTGTCAAGGTCATCGGGTGGCGGTTGTGGGCTATAGCACGTTCGGTTCCGGCCGATTTCCCGACGAGTCGAGCCGGGGAGGGCGGGTGCTGGCGGAGATCGCCAAGGCTCACCGCGCGACGCCGCGCCAAGTCGCGCTTCGTTTCCTGATACGCGACGAGAACGTGTTTACGATCCCGATGACTACGAACTCGAAGCATGCAGAGGAAAATGCCGCCGCCGCGGAGCTAAAGCTAAGCGCGGAGGAAATCCGGCGGATCGATGCAGCATTTCCCGGCGGCCCAAAACCCAGAATACTACCCACCTTGTGACGGCTCGCCTCCAGGGTGCAGACACGCACGCAGTCCAACGCGCTTTGCAGCTGCGCCGCAGAGCGAAAGTGCGCTTCGGTTGTCAGTTATCACTTCGAGGCGGTGGATCCGCAGCGAGCCTCGTACTCGCGGAGCCTCTTCGTATAGGCGTCGTCACCTGCGATCGCCGCCAGGCTGATGGGGTTCCTGGCTGCGTCGATTAGACTTACCGCCCGACGCTGCAGGATCAGGGCTTCGGCGCATTTTCCGAGGCCTGCTGCGACTGCAGCAAGAGTATCTACACACGCCGGATCCCATGGCGCCAGATCGACCGCCTGATTGGCCAACGGCAAAGCCTCCTTATTTTGCCCCTTCGCTGCAAGCAGCGCAGCCAAGCTGTTGTGGGCGTCGGCGCTCTCCGCGTCCAACGCCACGGCTTTTCGGTAACCACTCTCTGCCTCTGTCTGATTTCCGGCATCGCTGAGTGCCCGCGCAAGGAACAGCCACGCCCGAGCATCGTTGGGTCGGGCAGTAACTGAGTTCCGCAGCCCAGTGAGCGGCGAAGTTTGGTCGAGCTTCGCTCGTCGAGCAATCGCGACCGGGTGGGTCGGATCTTCCCGTAATGCCTCATCGAGCTCGGCGCGAAGCAGGGACTCCCGTTCTTCCGCCTTGGCGCGAATCAGCCTAAGCTGAACGAGTAGCAGGTGAACCTCGGCGGGAGGAAGCTTCGACTCTGCAAAGGTTGCATCCCCCTCACCGTTGACTCGATAAAAGACATACCTCGCGGAATTTCGATAGCGCTCGAGTGACTTATCGAGCGATTCGAGCGTTGCCGGTTTGAGCGGATCGAACTCGGGGAAGGAAGCACGCCACGCACTCGACGGATCTTCCGCTGCCGAAAGCCGCCTCTGAAATTCGGTGAACTCCTTCGTTCGGTTATTCCAGAGCCAATGATAAAGCAGCCAGCTCTGCACGTAATAAGGGTGCTCCGCCTCGGCACCTTCTTGGCCTCTCCAGGTCAGCAGGTCCTTCACCTTGACGGGGGGTGTTTGCGCCAGCGCATAACGGGCCTCGCGCGAAATCACTCCTACGCCGCCCTGAAGATGGGTGGCACCGCGCACCATGTGAGAGCCGGTTCTCATGGTCGGTTCATTGTCGATCATTTCGCTTGCCACGGTCTGGATGAATTGCGCGAGACCTTCGCTGAACCACCGCGGTTGGCGCGCGAACAAGAACCAGGAGAGATGGTGCACCAATTCGTGCGCGACCGTTTCTGGATCCGCCTTCAGGCCACCCACCGGAATCACGATCAGGGCCTGCTGGAGCGGAGTAATCGTGTGATAACCCGCATAGTCTTTGCCAGACTCCTGAAACTGCGCTCGATTACCAAACCCGATGACGCGGGTCCGACCAGGGAGCTCGACCTGCTCGCCAATCATCGCCTGCAGCACCATCGTGTAGATCCGTTCGAGGTCTTTGATCTGCAGGGCGGCAGAATCTCTTGACAAGTCGGTATCAAGCAAAAAGTGCTTACTGCGGTATTCGCGCCATTCGGGACCGCCCCGAGCTGAACATTTGAAAGGCTCGGGTTTGTCAGCCGCGTCGACTGGCGCACTCAAGATTGCCAGCGCAGCGAACAGTGGAACCGCGCGAAATCGGGTTCCGCGTGTCGACATGTATTCCCCTCCCAAGCGCAAGAAGTCCCCTGCGCCTCCCTAGTGATCGCTTAGCATACCGGGTGAAGGTCTTCTCGTGTTTTCAGAAAGCGCCTCCATGTGAAGAGCAGTCCGCGCCGCTGGTGCGTGGGTCCTTGCATCGTGAGACATTCTCTTCGCAACCGAGCGTATTAGGTACGCTTTTTGCGGAGGGAATGGCCAGACCAGGACGGGATCAGCGCAATTGATCCGGAGCGTGTCGTGAAGGCGCGACGCGAGCTCAAATCTTGATGCGGATGCCGAGGCCGGCGTCGAAGAGGGGTGCCGGGATGGAAATTGACGTGGCTGGAGGCGGCTGCGGCAGATTGACCTGGAGGCGAAACTCACCGCCGTGTCTTCCATAGTGAATGTCGGCATACGCCTCCAAATACAGATAGGAGAGCACGCGGGTAAGAAAATCGAGGCGCGTGATTACGGACCGATCCGATAAATTGCTCAAATTTGAAAGGATGAAAGAAGAGTTCTCTCCCAGGATGCTGGGACTGGTGAACGTGGCGTACACTGCGCCGTAATGCCTTCCAAGATAGAACGGCTGAAAGCTCGGGGGCGTGCCCGGAGTGCGCGTGAGGTCCTGGAAAATTAGGAAGGGATAAATGCGTTCGCTGTCGTACCCAATCGGGTTGTAAAAATATTCAAGGCCTAAGACCAGGTTGTTGTTCTCAGCGATAACAATCGTGGTGTTGAATCCGCCGCTTGCCGCGAGCTTGTAGTTCGTGGGCGTAAAACGCTCGAACTGCCCGAAGAAGCCGGATGCGGGATCCGCGTTCGGATTGATTCTAAAGAGCGGGACATCGCTGCCCTTGCTCAGCGAAGTTTCCACATAGGCATCAAGGGGACCGATTGCGGAGGACGCATCGAGGCCGAACCGATCTCTTCGCCCGGGCACAAAGACTGCCTCAGCCCCGATCTCGCTGCGGGCAAAGGCTATCTCTCCCCGGATCGCCCCTCCCAGCTGGTTCA
>DAIQBK010000015.1:0-64883 GCA_036781205.1 Myxococcaceae bacterium | reverse complement strand
ATCTCGCTGCGGGCAAAGGCTATCTCTCCCCGGATCGCCCCTCCCAGCTGGTTCAAGGTGCTGGCGGGTCCCGCGTTGTCGATCAGCCCGATGGCGTAGAGATTCCAACCGTGTTCGGATGGCAGGTGGACTTTGACCATCGAAGCGCCAAGTCGCGGATCGAAAACCGCCAACGGATCTCTTCGTTGGGGCGTGAGGAAGTCCGTGGGGTTCCAGAAGCGCGACACGCCCCATTTGACGTGCTGCTTACCGGCGGTGATGAAGACGGTTCGGGCGATATCAAAATTCACCCAAAGCTGGTCGAGCAGGACCGCGGGATTGCTGTTGGTCGGCAGGGTGAAAGCGCTGCCAGTGGTGTTGCTACCAGAGCCGAAGGCAGGAGTGCTTGCATTGCCTGTGGAATCGAGCGTCGGATCATAGGTAAGCCGCCCGAGAATCATTCCTCGGACCCGATCGCTGGGCCGCGCGTCGAAATACCCGTCGACGAGCGCAGGGAGAAAAAATCGGTCCTTCCCCAAGGCCTGGCTTTCGCTCGCCTGCACGATCGACCGCAGGTAAATCTGGCCGCCGATGGTGAGCGGATTGTCTCGATTCGGCTCGGAGGCGAACAAATCGGATGTCGGGGGTGAGGAGAGCGCGCGTTGGTCGCGCGAACGCTCCTGTCCCTTTATCGTCTCATCCTCGAGAGAGCTTGCCGGCGTCTCGGTCGCGCGCTCGGGCGATGGCCCGGCGGTTCCTCGAGGCGCGGGCGTGCCTCCATCCGGCGCGGGTCCGAACAACTCTTCCTCGCTCGGCCGTTGCTGCGCTCGCGCTGGCAGAGCAATCGCCACCAGCGAAGCGAGGACCGCCCAGCCGCGCGGCGATGCGATCATCGACTTTTGCTCTCGAACCAGGCTTTGGTGAAAATGTTGGTCTCGAGGGGCCGCAGGTCGACAGTTTTGATCAGGACGATCGTCGAGTTGGCCTTCTCCACCTCGTCGTAGATCCGGATCTCCGGCGGGTACCAGAAATCGCCCTTCTTGGACTCGCTGTACTGCTTCTGCCATCGCGGATAATAGAGGGTGCGCATCAGTCGACCCGACAGCGCGAACTCCTGCCGCTTGAGTACGTTGGAGGTCGCGGCGTCGACCCACAGCTTGACGATCGGAAACGCGACGTCGACCCCAGGCTTCACCTTGAGGTTCAGTCGATGGACGTGGTAGGCGCCGAGGTTGTCGTCCCCCTCATCGCTGGCGTCGTACTCCTCCGCCAAGCGCGACTCGTCAAAGTCGGCTCGTCGCGAATCGGTTCCAGCGATTCGTTCTCGCTCGGTCCTGCGTTCCCATTTGCCGACATTCGGATCATAGGACCAGAGATTCTTGTCCACCCGCAAATAACCTTTGCCCTGCTCGCTCTTCGGTTTGCTGAAGAGGATGATCAACCGCTGGTCGGCGCTGCGACGATAGACGATTGCCTCACGGATCACGTCGGTCTTGTCCCTTTCCTTCTGCTCGAGATAGACCAAAGCTCGGTAGTCCCCGTTGTTCTGCTGCCGATCGTCCAGCACCTTGAGGAGCTGGAGTAGTTGCTCCCGATCCATCAGCGCGCGCGCGGGCGTCGCGAGCAGCAAAATCAGGATCGCGAGCAACGAGCTGACAACTTCGATCAACCGGCGCATGGGCGGATCAACCGATGTAGTGCATCGCCGAGATTGGTTTGAGCCGAGCGGCGAGAAACGAAGGAAACAGCGCGATCCCGGTGGTGCAGAAGGTGATGAAGAGGACCGCCCCGATGATCTTTGCCGGATCGGCGAGCAGGGTCAGGGTGTCGTTCATCAAGAATAGCTGAACCCCGATCGGAACCGCGATGTGCGCCGCGTTCAACAAAGTACAGATCATCACACCGAGCAGCGCTCCGACGCTGGTCGAGACCAACCCGAGCACCAGAGCTTCGAGCACGAACATCCACAGCACTCTGCGCCGCTGCATTCCAATCGCCCGGAGCGTGCCAATTTCGCGGGTGCGCTCGCGGATCGAGATCCACATCGTGTTCATCACCCCGATCGCGATGATGATCAGCAACACGAAGGTCAGCACTCCGGTGAGCATGTCGAGAGCGGTAACGGTGTAAGTCACGAACGAGACCTCATCATCCCAGTTGGTGATGTCCAACTTTTGTCCGGTCCAGTCCTCCCGGTTGACCGAATCAAATTTCATCCAGAATGCTTTCGGATTGTCGTCCATCACAGCGTAGCCTGCATTTTGCAGGGCCTCGCGCAATCGGGCATGCACCGCCGGAACGGCCTTGAGGTTCTTCAAATAGAGCATCAACGCCCCGGTAGTGTCATTGCGAAGCTGGTAGAGCGCTTGGAGCGACCCGATTGGGATGAAGACGTTGAAACTACTCAAAAGCCCCAGGTCGCGAGCGATCGCCACTACCTGCACATCCAGCGTGTTGCTAGTCCCTCGAGGAGTCGGCGCCGAGATGGTGAGCAAGTCCCCAACCTTGACCTCCAGCTTCTTTGCCTGCTCGTCGAATAAGAGAATGGTGTTCGGCTCCGCGAGATCATCGAGCCTGCCTTCGCGGATCCGCAGCACCTTGTGCAATCCAGGCTCGTGTTGAATGTCGACCCCCCCGATGCCGACCTGCACCGCTCCGCTTTCACTAATCACCTTTGCCCAGCCGCGGCCCCGCTCGATCAGATAATCGAGCTCGGGGACCGCCTTTCGAACCACTTCAACCACCTTCGGGTACTGCGTCACCACCGGCGCGCTCTGTCCGGCGGTTACTTTGTAAAAGCCGGCGACGTTCACATGACCGGTCATCAGGGTGGTCGCGGAGCGCAGGATGGTCGCCCGCAGCCCGGTCGACAGCTCGAGGAGAACCACCAGCAGCGCAGTGACGACTGCGATTGCCCCACCCAGCAGCAGGGTGCGGCGATGGTGCTGCGCGAGGCTGCGAATCGCAATCAGAACAAGGCGCAACATTTTCATTCCTCCGTCTGCATCGCGCGCACCGGCGCCACCCGCGTTGCCACGAAGGCGGGGTACAGCGTGGAAATCGAGCTGATCCCAAGAACGATCAGCAGTGCGGCGATCAGGTTTCCCGGGGTTAGCCACGGATGCAGGCGCGGGCCGGAGAAGAAGAAATAGAACCAGTCGTTCGGCGCCGGAATGCCCACACGGTTGAGCCACCTCACAATTCCAGTCCCGATCAGCGCTCCACCGGTGCCGAAGGCCAGGCCCAGGACGATGATTTCGGTCAACACCAGCCCGAGGACGAAAGTGCGCTGGGCGCCAATCGCGCGCATCGTGCCGATCTCGTGAACCCGTTGCATGGCCGCCATCATCATCGCGTTGTTGATGATCACCAGGGCCACGATGAAGATGATGAACACCGCCACATACAGGGCGTACTTGGCCAGCTGTACGAATTGGCCAATCAGCCCAGCCGCGGTCTGCCAGGAGATAGGTTTCAAGTCCAGGTGCTCTTTCTCCGACAGCGCCTGGATGTCTCGGATTGTCTGCTGGAGCTTTTTCGGATCCTTGAGGATTACCGCGGCGCTGAGCGCCACACCATTGTCCATCTCCTCCTTGGAATAGACCCGCCGGATCAGCTCTTCTCGCCGAAGCGCGCGCGCCCCGCCGGTGAATGCCTGGTTATCGTCGATCAACCCGGGAGTCGCTTCCGCCACTACCGTCCTGCCGGTGCCAAAGAGCTGCTCCTCCGCATCGGCGCGATCGATCGACTCGGCGCCCGCAACCTGCTTCAGCTTCTTGATCTCTTCGGCTTTCTCGCTCGTCAGATAGCCATAGAGGTCACGAAACGAGACCAGGTCCATCAAGTTCAAATTGCCCGCCAGGGAAGCGTCCTCCATCCCTTTGAACTGAAAGGTTCCGTAAACGGGGACATTGACCGACTCGACGTACCCAGTTCGGGTGAAGGCCTTGATCGTCAAAATGTCTCCAACCCGGATCCGATAAAGCTCGAGCAATGGCGCGATCTGTTCGTAGAAAGTCTGATATCGCTGGTTGAAGTTCGCATCATTGATGTCGAACAAATGCCGCAACAGCGCATCCAGGTCAGTCTCGGAGGAGCCCAATGCTCGTTGCAGGCGTTCGATGGCTTGATCCGTCTTGATCCGATCGAGCTGGAGAATAATCTCCTTCGTCTGAGCCTGATTCTCCTTGATCCACTGCTTGGGCTCGGGGTTGGCGGCGATTGTTTTGCCTAGCTCGATATACCGCTTCTTGATCTTGTCCAAACGCTGAGCAGTTTTGAGCTTGAGCTGATTCTCATAGAAGTACTTGGCGAAAAGAAACCCCCTTCGGCCCGGCGGAATTATCTGGCCATCGACGATCTTCATCCGATCGAACGATTTCTGAAAGTCCTCGAGATCCGTCCCGACGTAACGCAGATAGAACAGATCCGCGTCGGACGCTTGCGGAGCAATTCGATTCTCCAGAAACTCGAGGCTATTGAGCGGGTCTCGATCGAAGTTCCGCCAGAACTCCTCCGAAGACGCCTGCTGTAAGGCGGCAACGTTTTCCGGCTCAATCGCTCTTTCGGTGACGATCAATTCGCGCTTCTTGGTATCGCTCTGCAGGACCCGCAGAATCTGGCGCAGGTAGTCTTTCTGGCTATGGATCTGTCCCTCCAATTCGGCACTGGCGCCGTGCCGCTGCTTTTGGCGGATCAGTGCGCGCATTCTCTCCAACGCGACGTCGATGGTGTTTCCGGAGGTCACCAGCGCGCCGCTGATCCCCATCGGCACCACGGTTTTGACGTTAGGGAGGGTTTCCAAAGCGCTCTTCACCTTGGAGAAATCGGGAATTGCGTTGAGGTCCGGCTCCCCACCCATCTGTCCATAGAGGGCGAGCTCCTCCTTCGATTTCGCCGAATACACCTGAATGTGCCCGGCGGCGCTTCCGATGATGCTCTTGCTCATCGAGGCGTCCATGCTGTCGAGCAGCGCTCCGCCGACGACTACCAGCATCGTCCCTACCAGAATGATGACCCCGATGATGATGTTCAGCTTGGTGGCGAAAAGATTCCGCAGCGCCAGGCGGACCAGAACCAGAAAATGGCCTCCCATCAGCGAACCTCCGCTACCTGCTTCAGGCTCGCTTCGGCTGGGCCGTTCTTGTCCACAATCTTCCCGTCAGCGAGCTGAATTACCGCGTTGGCATGGGACATGACCTTGGCGTCATGGGTGGAGAAGATGAAGGTGGTCCCGCTCTTCTCGTTGAGCGACTTCATCAGATCGATGATGTTGTTGCCGGTGACGGAGTCCAGGTTCGCGGTGGGCTCATCGGCAAGGACAATCCGCGGTTGGGTGACGAGTGCGCGAGCGACCGCAACCCGCTGCCGTTGCCCGCCGGAGAGCTCGTTGGGGCGGTGATTGACGTGGGAAGCGAGCCCGACTTGCTCGAGCAAGGTGATCACCCGGTCTCGGCGATCCCGCCTGGAGAGCTTGCGCTGCAGCAACAACGGAAACTCCACGTTCTGAAAGACGCTGAGCACCGAGACGAGATTGAAGCTCTGGAAGATGAACCCAAGGGTATTCAAACGCAGATTGGTGAGCTCGCGATCGGACAGGTTCATCGTGTCCTGGCCCTCGACTTGAACGGCGCCGGAGGTGGCGGTGTCGACGCAGCCGATCAGGTTGAGCAGAGTGGTTTTACCGCTCCCGGAAGGCCCGGCGATGGAGAGAAAGTCTCGAGGGTAGACCTCAAGGGAAACGCCCCTCAACGCCGGGACCGAGACATTGCCCAGACGGTATTCCTTCACCACGTTGTTGAGCGAAACGATCGGCTGCATCCGCGGGCCTCGACGCAGGAGTTGGCTCGATTCATTACCTTGACCGCCATCCTGATGCACGAAAAAGGCTATCCAGGAACGCCGATGTGAACCACGGCAGGCGTCCAGTTTTCCTTGCGCCGCGCGATTCTACGCTCGGCATTTTCTCCCTCGTAGTCGACCGCGAGCGGTTGCTGGGTAAAGCGCCGACCGGCATCGAGCGCGTTGATGTTCACCGTTGCGTAACAAGTTCCCTCGGGGGTCGTGAGCACCGCTGCGAGATAGACACCGCAACGCTTGCAGATGAAGAACTCAGCAGTCTTAAGACCGAACTGGTACCGATTCAGCTCGGCCGGTGAGCGGACCCACACCTCGAGTCGTCCTTTGCGATCCGTCGTGGTGCGCGCCCCGTGTCGGGTACAGAACGAGCACTGGCAGGCCCGGATCGAGAGTGTCTCAGGAGCCTGGTCCGTCGCAAAGGCCAGCTCTACGTTTCCGCAGTGGCATCCGCCCTTGAGTAGGTGAGTCATGAGTAGAAGTGAATGCTCCAACTCGCGAGGTTGCAACAGTCTGGAAATGCGCTTCGCGAGGATGCTAATGGCACTCGACAGTGGAAATTGAGGCGGTTTGCGATGAGCAAGACAATGCCGACGATTTTCTTTGGGCACGGCAACCCGATGAACGCCCTGCTGCGCAACGAGTACACCGAGGGCTGGAGCAGAATCGGCAAGTCGCTCCCACGGCCTAAAGCGATCCTTTGCATTTCGGCGCATTGGTATGTTTCGGAAACGGCGGTCACCTTCGCTCGCTCGCCTCGAACTATTCATGACTTCGGTGGATTCCCTCGCGAGCTATATCAGGTCCAGTACCCTGCTCCAGGCGATCCGGAGCTCGCTCGAACCGTTCAGAAGATTCTGGCTCCCACTCCTGTGAGGCTCGATACGAGCTGGGGCCTGGATCATGGAACCTGGTCGGTGTTGTGCCATCTGTATCCCGAGGCGAACGTCCCCGTAGTCCAGCTGAGCATGGATGAAACCCAACCTGCATCATTCCACTTCGACGTAGGTCGAAGGCTCGCACCGCTGCGCGATCAAGGCATCTTGATTGTCGGCAGCGGGAACCTGGTTCACAACCTGCACACCTATGCTTGGGGCCGGCATCTGCCCGAGCCGTACGATTGGGCCGTTCGCTTCGAAAAAACCGTGAGAGAGTTGCTCCTCGCTGGAGACTACGAGCCGTTGATCGAGTACGAGAGGCTCGGCGCCGACGCGTTGCTTTCAGTGCCCACGCCTGATCACTACCTGCGCTTGCTCTATGTGGTTGCGGGCCGAGCGGACTCCGAAGCCGTTACCTTCCCCGTGGAAGGGGTGGACGGCGGGTCGATTTCGATGCTCGCGGCGCAGTTTGGAAGGTGATCGATTCGCTGATGCGTGCTTCGAGATCATCCAGGCTCGCTCGCAAGGTACGTCGCATCTCTTCCGCGTAGGGATTGTAGCGCTGCATGTCGAAAAACAGTTGCCAGGTGTCATTGTTGACGAGCGAGCTGATATTGAGCAGCGATTCGTAGTCGGGCGTGCTGATCTCCTGCTTTCCGAGATTCAGGCTCGCCAACGCTCTGCCGAGCAAGTGGACCAGCGCCTGAGAATGGGCCATCTGGCGGTCATGCTCCTCGGGGGTGCTCTCGATGATCTGAAGTTTCAGAAGCTCGAGAATCGAACGCACCGTCTTGCTTTGCTCGGGCGTGGCTCGCAACCGGCAGAACACGATTTTCCTGCCCTCGAGCCCGAGGCGAGCTACCGAGTCCGGGCCAAACAACGGATGGGTGCCGATCAGGGGCTGCTCGCGCCTGAGAGTTGCCTGCATCATCTTGGCTGGGTGGAGCTTTACCGAGCAGACGTCGACCACCACGGTATCGGTTGAGAGCTCAGGCGAAAGTCGGTGGCAGCATGCCTCGATTTGCGAAATCGGGACGGCCAGAAACAAGACGTCGCATTTGGCGACTTGTTTGAGTGTAGCTTGTGCAAGGGGCGGCGCTAGCGCGGGTCGCGTTCCCTGCTGATCCCACTTTAGATCATACACCAGCGTGGGTCTCAGCGGAGCGAGGGCGCGAGCCCACATCTCGCCGAATCGTCCGTAGCCAATCACCCCGATGCTATTCATCGCGGAGAGAACGTTACCATCTCAGCTGAATCGGGAAGGAAAGGTTGACACGCTTTGAGTCGTCGCATAATCATGTTGATTCGATGTTAAACCTGACCGTGAGCGCCGTTGCCTCGCTGCAAGCCGATTCCGACTCGGGTCTGAGCCTTTCCCTCGTACTTATTAGCCTCATTACCGCCGGGTGCGGCCCGCCGTTCTGACGGAAAGCGTCTTCGTTGAACGAGCCCCCGCACCCGAAATGGTCGCGGGGGCTTTTTTTTAACCTTTACCGTGGAGAGCCGAAGTTGCAGCAGGGACAAACCAGCGCGGAAACAAAGCAGCCCTTGCGAAGCCACGCGCTGAGCTCGGCGAAACGCACTGGGGCCCAGCTGATCTGGGAAGCTTTGGTCCGAGAGGGTATTGACACGGTGTTTGGATACCCGGGCGGAGCGATCATGCCCGCCTACGATGCTCTTCCTGCTTACCCGATTCGCCATGTTCTGGTACGGCACGAGCAGGGCGCTGCGCACATGGCTGATGGCTATGCACGCGCGTCCGGCAAAGTCGGCGTAGCCGTCGCGACTTCCGGCCCGGGAGCGACGAATCTAGTGACCGGGATTGCAACCGCGATGATGGATTCATCGCCGATCGTCTGCATCACCGGTCAGGTTTCCTCAGCTTCAATTGGCAGTGACGCTTTCCAGGAGACTGACATCACGGGGGTGACGCTGCCGATCACCAAACATAACTATCTGGTGACGTGCGCAGAGGATATCGCTCCGACCCTGCGCGATGCTTTTGCGATCGCCCGCTCAGGACGACCCGGGCCAGTGTTGGTGGACGTCACCAAGGATGCTCAGCAAGCCACGGTCGAACCGGTGTGGAACCTCCCTGCCCGCCACGTTCGAAACAATCCGGGCGATCGCCCTCTGCGGATGACCGACCTCGATCAAGCGATTGAGCTGATCAACTCTGCGGAGCGCCCGGTGATCCTGGCAGGGCAGGGCATTCTCAAATCGGAGTCGTCTCGGCTGCTGCTCGAGTTCGCCGAGAAGACCGGGATCCCGGTGGCCTGCACGCTCTTGGGCCTCGGCGGATTTCCAGCGACGCATCCTCTGAGCTTGGGGATGATGGGAATGCACGGCGAAGCGTGGGTCAATTCGTCGATCCAGGAAGCCGATCTGTTGATTGCGCTCGGGATGAGGTTCGACGATCGGGTTACCGGCAAGCTCGCCACCTTCGCGATGAAGGCAAAAAAAATCCACGTGGAAATCGATCCGTCAGAAATCAACAAGAACGTCAAGGTTGATGTCGCGCTGATCAGCGATCTCCGGTCGGCGCTGGAGAGGATGCTGCCGCGCGTGAAACCGCGCGATCGCCAAGCGTGGCATCAGCGGATCGACGCCTTGAAAGGAGATTCCGCGGTTCGGGACATTCTGGCGCTTCCCGACAATGGCCGGTTGTTCGCGGCGCAGGTGGTGAACGACCTGTGGCGCATCACCGAAGGCAAAGCGGTGGTGGTCAGCGACGTCGGCCAGCATCAGATGTGGGAAGCGCAATATTACAAGCATGATCATCCTCGCGGGCTGATCACCTCGGGCGGACTGGGCACGATGGGGTTTGCCCTCCCGGCTGCCATCGGCGCCCGGTTCGCCCGGCCTGCGACCGAGATTTGGGTGATCGTCGGTGATGGTGGCTTTCAGATGACCGCCTGCGAGCTGTCCACCTGCGCTCAGGAAGGCATCAAGATCAACATCGCGATCATCAACAACGGCTACTTGGGAATGGTTCGCCAATGGCAGGAATTCTTCTACAGCGGCCGATACGTGGCGACCCCGCTGAAAAATCCTGACTTCGTCAAGCTCGCGGAGGCGCACGGGTTGGTCGGATTCCGCGTCAGATCTCGCTCGGAGGTCGAGCAAGTGGTGGCCCGCGCGCGGCAGACTCCGGGCACCGTGCTGATCGACTTTCGTGTCGAGCAAGAGGACAGCGTGTACCCAATGGTGCCAGCCAATGCCGATCTCCACGACATGATTCGCCGCCCCCGCCCATTGATCGAGAGTGCCGATGAGCTCTAAGTCGCTAGCACGCACCTTCATCGTGGACGTCGAGGATCGCCCGGGAACATTGAATCGGGTGGTCTCGCTGTTCCGTCGCCGCAATTACAACATCGACTCTCTCAGCGTCGGGCGGACGGAAAGGCCGGGGGTCTCACGGATCACCCTACGGGTACGCGCCGACGATGGCGTCGCCCAACGAATCGAGGCCAATCTCTACAAATTGGTGAATGTGCTCAAGGTGCAGGACCTGACCAATGCGCCTTCGGTGGTTCGCGAGCTCGCCTTCATCAAGGTGAGCGTCAGCCACGAGCGGCGCGGCGAAGTTCTTCGCTTGTGCGATTTGTTCCGCGCCCGCGTGGTGGATCTGCATTCCAGCGCGCTCACGGTGGAAATCACCGGCACCGAGGACAAAGTCCACCGTTTGATCGAGGTGCTGCGCCCCTTCGGGATTCTGGAGTCATTGCGTACCGGCGCGGTGGCGATGGTCCGCGGTTCCCTTTCCGAGGAATCTTCCGACGAGGTTGCGGCATGAACCAGGTGATCATTTTCGACACCACCTTGCGTGACGGCGAGCAGGCGCCAGGGGCGAGCATGAACCTGCAGCAGAAGATGACGGTGGCGATCGCGCTGCGGGATCTGGGCGTGGACGTGATCGAGCTCGGCTTTCCGACTGCTTCGCCCGGCGACTTCGAGGCAGTGTCGAGCATCTCGCGCGCGGTGGAGGGCCCAGTGCTGTGCGCGCTCGCCCGCGCGAATCGGGAAGACATCGACGCTGCCATCGAGGCGCTGAAAGACGCTTCCCGGCGTCGGCTTCACGTGTTTTTGGCGACCAGTCCGATCCACCGTGAGTTCAAGCTCAAGCTGGCGAAGGAGGAGATCGTCCGGATCGCCACCGAAGCCATCTCCTACGGGCGCGAACGCTTCGAGGATCTGGAGTTTTCCGCCGAAGATGCCGCCCGGACCGAGCTGGATTTTCTGTGCGAGGTTGTGGAGCGCGCGATTGAAGCGGGCGCCACCACCATCAACATCCCGGACACGGTCGGCTACGCAATGCCGGAGCAGTTCGCCGCGACGATCGAACACCTGAAGGGTAGGGTGCGCGGAATCGAAAAGGTCGTGCTCAGCGTGCATTGCCACAACGACCTGGGCCTGGCGGTGGCGAACAGTCTGGCCGCTCTTCGCGCTGGTGCACGGCAGGTGGAATGCACGGTCAACGGGATCGGCGAGCGCGCCGGCAACTGCTCACTCGAGGAAGTAGTGATGGCGCTCAAGACGCGCGCCGACTACTTCCAGCTCCGTACCGGCGTTCGCACCGAGCATCTGTATCCAACCAGTCGGGTGGTGGCGAAAGCCACCGGATTTGCGGTTCAACGCAACAAAGCAATCGTGGGTCAGAACGCCTTCGCGCACGAAGCGGGCATCCACCAGCACGGGATTCTGATGCACTCGGAGACGTACGAAATCATGAAGCCCGAGGACGTGGGCTTCAAGTGCACCAATTTGGTACTCGGCAAACACAGCGGGCGCCATCTGCTCCAGAAGAGATTGACCGAGCTGGGCTATCACCTAGAGAACCCGCAGTTGGATCGCGTCTTTGAAGAGGTGAAGCAGCTCGCGGACAAGAAAAAGGAAATCTACGACGGAGATCTCGAGGCGCTGATCGGCGGTTTTTTGCACGGTAGCTTCGGTGGAAAGTGGGAGCTGGTATCGCTCAGCGCTTCCACAGCCACCGACCGCATGGCGACCGCCAGCGTCTCGCTAAAACAGCAAGCGGGCTCCGTGGTGCACACCACTTCGGCGGGCGACGGTCCGGTGGACGCGGTGTTCAAGGCGATCGAGCGGATTACCGATCTGCCGGTTCGCCTGCGCGAATACCGGGTCTCGAGCGCTTCGTTCGGCGGCGATGCACAAGGAGAGGTCTCGGTTGAGGTGGAGCATCAAGACAGGACCTACCGCGGCCATGGGGTGAGCACGGATATCATCCTCGCCAGCGCACACGCATACCTCGAAGTGATCAATCGAGTTGCGGCCGCGGGGCATTCGGCGCGGGCGGCGCGAAAGAGCGGGGATGCCATCACCCAGCCCCGCGCGGCTCCTTCAACACCGCGCACGCTATTCGAGAAGATCTGGGACGCCCACCTCGTGGCGCCGGAGACGTCCGATACGCCAGCGCTTCTCTATGTCGATCTGCACCTGATTCACGAGGTGACGTCACCCCAGGCTTTTTCGGTCCTGCGCGAAGGAAAGCTTCGGGTGCGGCGTCCAGAGCGCACCGTGGCCACCGTCGATCACTCCATTCCCACCGTGCCACGGGCTGCGGACGGCACGCTGCAATTCAGCGACGCCCAGGCGAAAGGCCAGGTGGCTCAGCTTCAAGCCAACTGCAGGGAGTTTGGAATCGAGCTTCATGGGGTGGGAAGTGAGCGGCAGGGGATTGTCCACGTGATTGCTCCCGAGCTGGGCCTCAGCCTGCCTGGGTCGACCGTGGTCTGCGGGGACAGCCACACCAGCACCCACGGCGCATTTGGCGCGCTCGCGTTCGGAATCGGAACGACCGAGGTGGCTCACGTGCTGGCCACCCAGTGCCTACTCCAGCGCCGTCCCAAAACGCTCGAGGTTCGCGTCTCCGGGCGACCCGGTCTTGGCGTATCGGCCAAGGACGTAATTCTCGCGGTGATCTCGAAGATCGGAATCGGCGGCGGCACCGGTTGCGTGATCGAGTACACCGGCAGCGCGATCCGAGCGCTCTCGATGGAAGAGCGGATGACCATCTGCAACATGTCAATCGAAGCCGGAGCCCGGGCCGGCCTGATTGGACCGGATGACACCACCTTCCAGTATCTGGCGAGCACGCCGCATCGGCCGAACGGAGCCGCGTGGGAACGTGCGCTGGAGGCTTGGCGCGCCCTTCCTTCGGATCCCGCGGCGGTCTTCGACCGCTCGGTCGAGCTGGACGCCAGCGCCCTCGAGCCGATGATTACCTATGGGACGCATCCGGGGATGAGCATTGCGATCACCGGTGCGGTGCCCGATCCGAGTAGCGTGGTGGACGACAGCACGCGAGCCGCACTGGACAAGGCTCTGCGATACATGGACCTACGGCCGGGAAGGCCGCTGCTTGGCCAGCCGATCGATGTGGTCTTCATTGGCAGTTGCACCAATGGGCGCATCTCGGATTTGCGCGTGGTGGCGGGCGCGCTTCGCGGGCGCAAGCTCGCCAGTCACGTACGCGCGCTCGTGGTTCCCGGCTCTCAGCAAGTAAAGCGTCAGGCGGAGGCGGAAGGCCTGGACCGGGTGTTTCGCGAAGCGGGTGCCGAGTGGCGGGAGCCGGGCTGCTCGATGTGCATTGCGATGAATGGCGACCGGCTCGAAGCAGGCCAGTACGCGGTGAGCACCAGCAATCGCAATTTCGAGGGCCGGCAAGGCCCGGGTGGTAGGACCTTCTTGGCCAGTCCGCTCACCGCCGCGGCGGCCGCAATCGCTGGTCGGATCGCGGACCCGCGGAAGGTGCTGAGGTAGACGATGGAACCTTTCCGAACGCTCGAATCGAAAACGGTCGTTCTTCCGAACGAGAACGTCGATACCGACCAGATCATCCCCGCGCGCTATCTGAAGGGCACCGACAAGGTCGGCCTCGGTCGCGGGCTTTTCGCAAGCTGGCGATACGACGAAGCAGGTAGACCTCGTCCGGAATTTCCGCTCAACGCGCCCGATGCGAACGGAGCGCAAATCCTGATCGCGGGAGAAAACTTCGGCTGCGGCTCCTCCCGCGAGCATGCTGCCTGGGCACTGTTGGACCACGGTTTTCGAGCGGTGGTGAGTTGCTCGATCGCCGATATTTTTCGAAGGAACGCCGTGATCAACGGTTTGCTGCCAGTGGTGGTGGACCGGGCCACCCACCGCCAACTGCTGGCCTCGCCAGGTGCAAAGGTGGTGGTCTCGCTCGAGGCGCAGTCGATTTCGTTGCCGGATGGCACTCGGACTTCGTTCTCGATCGATCCTTTCGCCAGGCATTGCCTGATGAATGGGCTTGATGAGCTGGGATTTCTACTCGGGCGCGCGGAAGCGATCGCCAAATACGAGGTGGAACGATGCGCGCGCTGATCGCAGTTCTGCCGGGCGATGGGATTGGCCCAGAGGTTGTAGCACAGGCCGTTTTGGTGCTGCAGGCCGTGGCATCCCGCTTTGACCATCAATTCGAAATGGTGGAAGCGCCGGTCGGCGGCAGCGCGATCGATCGCACCGGGACGCCGCTTCCGGCGACTACTGTCGACTTGTGCCTGAGCTCGGCCGCAGTCCTCTTGGGAGCGGTCGGCGGTCCCCAGTGGGATCCGCAAACTGCAGTAAGGCCAGAACAAGGCTTGCTGGATCTGCGACGATCGCTCGGCCTGTTCGCGAACCTGCGACCGATTTCGGTTCATCCGCGCCTGTTCGCGTCCTCGCCGGTAAAACCGGAGGTGTTGAAGAACGTCGACCTGGTATTCGTGCGCGAGCTGACCGGCGGCCTTTACTTCGGGGAGAAGCGAGGCGGCGCGGAACGGGCACTCGACACCTGCGCATACTCGGCGGACGAAGTTGCTCGCGTGGTTCGGGTCGCCTGCCGCCTGGCTCGAGAGCGGCGCAAGAAATTGACCTCGGTGGACAAGGTTAACGTCCTCGCGACGAGCCGGCTGTGGCGAGCGGTGACCACTCGAGTCGTCCGCGAAGAGTTCCCCGATGTCGAGCTGGAGCATCAACTGGTCGACTCCTGCGCGATGAATCTCGTCGCGCATCCGGGTCGCTTCGATGTGCTGGTGACCGAGAATATGTTCGGAGACATTCTCAGCGACGAGGCGGCGGTCCTTTGCGGTTCGATTGGGCTAGTGCCCTCGGCTTCGCTTGGCGCGGGAACGCGAGGGTTGTACGAGCCGATCCATGGCTCGGCCCCGGATCTGGCTGGCTTCGGGGTCGCCAATCCTTACGGAACAATCCTGAGCGCGGCAATGCTTTTGCGCCATTCACTTGGTCTGGAGCGAGAGGCACGCGCGGTTGAGGCCGCGGTCTACCAGGCGATCCAGCTGGGCGCTTTGACTGGCGATCTCGCGGCAGAGGGTGGGAGGGCCGCCACCACCGATCAAGCGGGGGCCGCGGTGATCGCCGCTTTGATGGAGGCTCGCGAATAGCGAGAACAACCGATGGCTCACGATCCGAGGGGCAAGAGCAAAGCAATCACAGAAGGGCCGGATCGCGCCCCGGCCAGGGCAATGCTCAAGGCAATTGGGTTCAGCACCGAGGACCTGCGACGTCCGATCGTCGGGGTGGCCAACACCTGGACCGAAACCATGCCTTGTAACTTCCACCTGCGCCGCCTGGCGGAGCGGGTGAAGGAGGGGGTTCGCGCGGCCGGCGCCACCCCGATGGAGTTCAACACCATTTCGGTCAGCGACGGCGTCACCATGGGCACCGAGGGGATGAAGGCGTCGCTGGTGAGCCGAGAAGTGATCGCCGATTCGATCGAGCTGGTGGGCCGAGGTCATCTGTTCGACGCGATGGTGACGCTGGTGGGATGCGACAAGACGATTCCGGCCGCGGCAATGGCCTTGGTGCGCCTCAACGTGCCTTCCCTGGTGCTTTACGGCGGCTCCATCGCCCCCGGCCACTTTGAGGGGCGCGACGTCACCATTCAGGATGTCTTTGAAGCGGTGGGAGCGCACTCGGCTGGCAAGATGTCCCTCGAACGCCTCACCCAGCTCGAGGATGTGGCGTGTCCAGGCGCCGGAGCTTGCGGCGGCCAGTACACCGCCAACACGATGGCGCTGGCGATCGAGTTTCTCGGCCTTTCGCCTCCGGGCTACGCGACCATCCCAGCGGTGGATCCGCGCAAGGACCAGGCCTCGAAGGCCGCAGGACGGCTGGTGGTCGAGCTTCTCAATCAGAACCTCTGCCCGCGCGACGTCTTGTCCAGGGCCTCATTCGAGAACGCGATTGCCGGTGTGGCGGCGACCGGTGGTTCCACCAACGCGGTCCTCCACCTGCTGGCGATTGCGCGGGAGGCCGAGCTTCCGCTCGAGCTCCAGGATTTCGACCGGATCAGTCGGCGTACCCCGCTGCTTGCGGACTTGAAACCCGGCGGCCGGTTCGTCGCGGTGGATCTGGATCGGGCGGGAGGCACCCGCCTGGTGGCTCAACGGCTGATCGCCGGTAAGTTCTTCGACAGCAAGGCGCGCACCGCAGATGGGACCGCCTGGTCCGAGCACGCTGTCCGAGCGGAAGAGGCACCCGCGCAAGAGGTGGTACGCCCACTCTCTTCGCCGCTGCGATCCACCGGCGGCCTGGCGATTCTTTGGGGCAATCTCGCGCCGGAGGGATGCGTGGTGAAGACCGCCGGCCACGAACGTCCACACCATCGGGGTCCCGCCCGCGTCTTCGATCGCGAGGAGGATGCGTTCGCGGCGGTTATCGCAGGGAAGATCCAGGGGGGCGATGTGGTGGTGATCCGCTACGAGGGCCCCCGGGGCGGGCCAGGGATGCGGGAGATGCTTGGGGTCACCGCAGCACTGGTCGGGCGAGGCTTGGGTGAATCGGTGGCGCTGATCACCGACGGCCGTTTCAGCGGGGCGACCCGCGGTCTGATGATCGGCCATGTGGCGCCGGAGGCAGCGATCGGCGGCCCGCTGGCGGCTTTGAACGATGGCGACTTGATCACCATCGACATCGAGCAGCGCCGCACGGACGTAAACCTCACTCCGGAGCAGATCGCGCAGCGACTGCGTGGCTTCGCGCCACCACCACCCCGCTATTCGCGCGGAGTTTTCGCAAAGTACTCAGCTCTGGTGTCTTCGGCCGCCCAGGGTGCGGTCACTGGTTTTTCCAACGCAGCACTTCACGCAGAACGGAGCAAACGCAATGGCAGCAATCTACTATGACAACCAAGCAACCCTGGATCGCGTCCGTGCCCGGAAGGTCGCGATCATTGGCTACGGGAGCCAGGGACACGCGCATGCGCTCAATCTCGAGAATTCCGGCGTCGATGTGCGGGTCGGGCTTCCGGACACGAGCCGGTCGCGAGAGAAGGCCGAACGCGCGGGGTTGAGAGTCCTTTCGGTCGCCCAAGCCGCGCGCGAAGCGGACCTGATCATGATCCTCACCCCGGATCACGTGCAGAAGCAGGTTTACGAAAATGAGATCGCGCAGAGCCTCACTCCGGGGAAGGCTCTCTTCTTCGCGCACGGTTTCAACATCCACTATGGCCAGATTCACCCGCCGGCCGGGGTCGATGTGGTGCTGATCGCTCCCAAAGCGCCCGGGCATCTGGTGCGCCGGCTCTATGAAGAGGGGCAGGGCGCGCCGGCATTGATAGCGGTGCATCAAGATGCGAGCGGAAGTGCGAAGGCCTTGGGTCTTTCGTATGCGCGCGCGCTCGGTGCAACCCGGGCCGGGGTGCTCGAGACCACGTTCAAGGAGGAGACCGAAACCGATCTCTTCGGTGAACAGACGGTGCTCTGCGGTGGAGTGACGGCGCTAGTGATGGCGGGATTCGACACTCTGGTCGAGGCCGGATACCAGGAGGAAAGCGCCTACTTCGAGTGCCTCCATGAGCTCAAGCTGATCGTCGACATGATGTATGAGGGAGGTCTCGGCTGGATGCGGCACTCGGTCAGCGATACGGCTGAGTACGGCGATTACACCCGTGGGCCGCGCGTGATCGGAGCTTCGGTCCGCGCGGAGATGAAGAAAATCCTGCGCGAGATCCAAAGTGGTTCGTTCGCGCAGGAATGGATCAAGGAGAACGAGGAAGGCCGACCTTCGTTCAACAAGCTGCGTAAACAGGGGCACTCGCACCGGATCGAGTCGGTGGGCGAGAACCTGCGGGAGATGATGAGCTGGATTCGCAACGCACGCAAAGACTCCAGCGAGCCCACCAACGTTCTGGGTTTCCCGCGCAGCGGGGCGGTCTAGCAAACTGTCTGGAGGAAACTGATGCAGTCCAAGTACATTTGGCTCAATGGCAAGCTGGTGAATTATGCAGACGCCAACTTGCACTTTCTCACCCCTGGGTTGCATTACGGGGTGGCCGCATTCGAGGGCATCCGTTGTTACCGGACGCCGCGGGGGCCGGCGATCTTTCGGCTCCGCGAGCACATCGAACGGTTGGTCGGCTCGTGCAAGGTGCTCGGGTGGAAGCAGCTGCCCTTCGATGCTGCCCAGTTGATCGAAGCGTGTCGACTGACGGTGCAGGCCAACGGCTTCCAAGAGTGCTACGTGCGGCCATTGGTGTACCAGGCGGAGGGCGGCTGGAACCTCTCGATCGATTTTGGCAAACCGCACGTTGGGATCGCAGTCTGGGAATGGAGCGGCTACCTCGGCGCGGAGGCGCAAGAGAAGGGCGTCCGGGCCAATGTCTCATCGTTCACCCGACATCAGCCGAACGTGATGATGACCAAAGCAAAGATCGCCGGGAATTATCCCAATTCGGTATTGGCGAAGACCGAATCGATGCGACTAGGCTTCGATGAGGCAATCATGCTCGACTGCCAGGGCATGGTCGCCGAGTGCACGGGCGAGAACATTTTCGTGGTCATCAATGGGAGAATGGTCACCCCGCCGGAGGGCAACATCCTCGCGGGGATTACCCGGGATTCGCTCATTCAGCTCGCCGCCGATCACGGCTACGAGGTAGTGACTCAGCCGATATCGCGCGATCAGCTTTATACCGCGGACGAGGTTTTCGTCTCGGGCACGGCGGCGGAAGTCATCGGCCTGCGGGAGATCGACTTCCGCGTAATTGGATCCGGGAAAACCGGCCCGATCACTCGAGCGTTGCAGGAGGCCTACCGCGCGGCGGTCTGTGGCAATCACCCGCGCTCCGCCGGCTGGCTTACCAGAGTCGAAGGCGATGGTCGCGCTGGCCGCGGGCACGAAGACTTCCGGGTCGCGGTTTAGAACGGCGTTAGCCGTAGGACTCGCGCTTGATTCGATCGTGAGAAACGCCGAGCTTCTGCAGTAGCTCGATGGCGTGTTCCATGAATCGTTGCGGTGGCTTTTCGCCTTTTGCCGCTGCAGCCTTCTTGTCCCAAACGCCGATTGCCGGACCGCAGACATAAACGATGGCGGAATCTGGATCGGGGATGAACTCTTGAAGCAGCTCGAACGAGACTCGCCCCGGACGAACTTTTGAACCGAAGACTGAGGGATCCGCCTGGCGCGTAAGCGCGTGAACCACGGTGAGCCGTTTCGGAGACTTTGCCTCGAGCTCCTGTAGCAAGGCTCCGAACGCCACGTCGTCCCAGGTTTTGTTCGAGTAAATGAACGTGTGTCTCAGCTTCTTCCCGGTGTGCAGACTGTCTTTGAGGATCGCGAAGTTCGGAACCGAGCCCGAACCCGCGACCAGATGCACCAAGTGATCCGTTCGTTGCTCGATGTCATCCGGCAAGACGTAGGGGCCGGTAAATCCAGTGATCCGCATCCGGGTGCCTCGCGGCGTTCGACGTACCAACAGCGGCGAAAGCAGCGGCGGATAGCGAGTGACGCCAGAGACGTATTGCTCCTCCTTGATGGTGATCGCGATATGCTTCTCGTGTGGGGCCGAGGTCAGCGAATATGCCCGCGGCGGCTCTCGCTTGCCCTTCTGATCCTCGAGAAAGCTGGTGAAGCGATCGAGGGCCGTGAAATGGTGAGGGTCGAGGGTGAGAAAGTGACCCGCTCGGTACTCGAGTCGATCATTTCCGGTGAAGAGCACGAGCGTGGTGGTATCCGGTGTTTCCGTGACGACGTCAGCCACCATCACTTCCATTTCTTTGATGCGCTTGCGCGGAGACTCGGTCTCGGCATCAAGGTCAGCGCGCGTCGCCTGTTCTGTCTTCACGTGAGCTAGGTACAGTTCCGGACGTCGCTGCGCAAGACGAATCCGAAGGCCTTCAAATCAGTCCCAGCTCGATTGCCTTGAGGACCGCCCGCGTACGGTCCCGCACCCCGAGCTTGGACAAGATGCTCGAGGTCTGATTCTTCACCGTGCCTTCGACGGTTCCGAGCGCGTCCGCAATCTCTCGATTGGAGTACCCGCCTGCCATCAGTCGGAGTACCTCCGTCTCGCGTGAGGTAAGCGGGTCAGGAAGCTCCGCACTGGGAATTTGCGGGAGTGCACGGTCGCCGCGACTTCGGTGCTCAGCAGGAATGCGAGCAGGAAGGCAACATAAGGAACAACCCAGAGGAAAATCCCTCCAGACGCGTGGCCGCGAAGGTGGGCGAGGGCATATGGCAGCCCAGCAGTCACCCAGGCCAAGAGCCCGGCGACTCGAAGCAGAGCCTGGGGTCTCGAGTTCATCCGTTGCTGAGAGCTTAACCCCAGCGGTGGGTGCTTCCATATGCCGGAAGTCACATCAAGGGTGAATGACCTCTGCCACATGAATCGGCGCCCTCCTCCTGAGATGTTGTCGCGAGTCTTTCAAACTGGAGGAAGCCAAATGACCTGGGTAGAGAGAATAAGAGTGCTTCACATTGCGGCGGGTTTCACCGCGCTCGCGGTGTTCTGGTTACCAATGGTGGCTCGAAAAGGCGGCCGGGTGCATCGGCGCGCGGGTTGGATCTACGTGGTAGCGATGGGGGTAGTGGCTATAACCGCGGTGGTGGTGTGCGGCGCAAGAATCCTCTTCGATGGACCTGAGGTGCGAGCTCGCTCACTCTTCCTGCTGTTCATCAGCATTCTTGCGGCGACCGCTGCCGCCAGCGGCGTTCGGGCTCTGCGCGAAAAGCAGCGTGCCGGCTCGACCCGGAAAATCATCAACCTGGGCTTGCCGACCCTGCTGTTGGTATCGAGCGCGGCGATTTCGCTCTACGGGCTCCACCTCGGGTCCATCCTCTTTACCGTGTTCGGGGCCATCGGCTTTCTTTCAAGCGGAAGTCAATTGTTCTACTGGTTGCGCCCCCCGCAATCGCGGATGCATTGGTGGTTCGCGCACATGGGCGGAATGGTCGGGTCGTCGATCGCAACGCTGACCGCCTTCGTGGTCGTCAACGCACCCAGGCTTGGCATTGCAAGCTTCTCGATCCTACCCTGGGTCGCGCCCGGCGTGGTCGGGGCTATCGGCCTCAACTTCTGGATTCGCTACTACCAGCGGAAGTTTGCGACGCCAAGGCGCGAGAAAGCTCTGGCGGCATGAGCTTCAACCGTCGCCTCTTGCCGGGCCGCGAGGCCTGCGGGCCACGGGGCCCTGCCAATCCTGTGTCGCTGACCTGCCGGGCCAAGCGAGCCATCGTGCTCGGGCTCATCCGAATGCACATCTCAAGTGTCGACCGCATGAAGCGTGCCTCAATCCCCGGCTGGATGGTCCTCAGGCAGCTCTTGCATCGCAGCGCCTTTCGCGCGGTGGTAGTTCTTCTGCCGGCTTCTCTGATCGGAGCGTTCCTTAGCCGTAGACGATCCGCTGTACGCACGCTCGCTGGCCTGATCGGGACTGCAGGAGCGCTCGCGCTCTGCATTGTGCTGCTGCAGGAGCACTCGCGCTGTGCGCTGAGCAGGAGCGATACAACCGACAGGCGTGCCGGGTTGGGCGCCGAGCTGCAGAGTATGGAGGCCGCAATGCTCAGGATCGCGGGTGAGCTGGGCGATTGCGGCCTCGAGCGGATGGATCAAGCGCTTCGCGCGTGATCTAAGTGGCGTTTCGCGAGCCTTTCGGCGACCCTTACCTCGGAGGTAAAGCGATGAACCTCTCAGAGGCGCTTCCAGGTCTAACGCTGCCGAGGGAATACAACGCAGCCACGGACCTGATCGAGCGAAACATCAGAGATGGCCGACAGGGGACGGTCGCGATTCGCGGGGCGTGGGGAGAGCAAACGTATGGCCAGCTCGCCCAGCGAATGAATCAAGCAGGAAACGCGCTGCTTCAATTGGGTATCGAGATGGAGCAGCGGGTGATGCTCTGCCTGCTGGACGGACCGGATTTTCCCGCGATGTTCTGGGGAGCCATCAAGATCGGCGCCGTGGCCGTGCCCGTGAACACCTTGCTAAGTACCAAGGACTACGACTACCTCTTACGTGACAGCCGCGCCCGGGCGCTCGTGGTGAGCAAAAGCTTGCTGCCAAAGCTCGACCCGATCCTCGCGGACCAGCCGTTTCTGGAGCAGGTGATCGTTGCCGAAGCCTCTCCCGGCGAAACCAGCCAGCATCACAGGCTGGATGCGTTGTTGGACTCCGCGTCGACCGAGCTGGCCGCCGCGCCCACTTGCTGCGACGACATCGCGTTCTGGTTGTACTCGAGCGGCTCGACCGGAATGCCCAAAGGTGCAATCCACCTGCACAGCCATCTTCGATACACGGCCGACCTTTACGGGCAGACGGTTCTCGGGATTCGGCCCGATGATCTGGTTTTCTCCGCCGCCAAGTTGTTCTTCGCCTACGGGCTCGGTAACTCAATGACGTTCCCTTTCTCGGTAGGCGCAGGCTCAGTCCTGGTAGCTGAGCGACCAACGCCCGGCAGCGTGATGAAGGTGTTGCGGGATTATCAGCCCACGCTCTTCTTCGGCGTTCCGACTCTCTATGCTGCGATCCTCAGCGATCCCGCCAACGATCCGGCCCATGGGTCAGGGCGGCTTCGTCTCTGTGTTTCGGCCGGCGAGGCGCTGCCCAAGGGAATTGGCGAACGCTGGCGCGAGCGATTCGGCGTGGACATCCTCGATGGCCTGGGCTCGACCGAGATGCTTCACATTTTTTTGAGCTTGCGGCCCGATGACGTGCGCTATGGCACCAGCGGAAAACCTGTGCCCGGCTACGAGCTGGCGATTGTGGATGAGGAGGACCGGCCGGTTGCGCCGGGACAGCTCGGGGAGCTCAAGGTTCGCGGACCGAGCAGCGCGGTGGCCTACTGGAACAATCGACTCAAGAGCCGAGCGACCTTCCGCGGTGAGTGGACCTTTACCGGCGACAAGTACTTACGAGACGAGCAAGGCTACTTCGTCTATTCCGGGCGCTCCGATGACATGCTGAAGGTGAGTGGCCAGTGGGTCTCGCCGATCGAGATCGAATCTGCGCTGATTGCACATCCGGCCGTCTTGGAAGTGGCAGTGGTCGCGAAGTCAGATGAACACCAGTTGATCAAGCCTCAAGCCTTCGTCGTGCTCAATCAAGGCTACCCTCCGTCGCCTGCACTCGCGGAAGAGCTCAAGCAATTCGTCAAGAGCCGCCTCGCGCCGCACAAGTACCCGAGGTGGATTGAATTTGTGGAGTCTCTGCCCAAGACCGCGACCGGGAAGATTCAGCGCTTCAAGCTGCGGTAGGTATTGTTGCAAGATCAAACGGTTCAAGCTGAGATGGCGCGATGGACCCTCTGTTTCTCACCGTAGCAGGTCAGCGGCTGGAATATGCGTGGTGGGGCCCTCGGCCAGGGGCCGGTCCGACCCTGGTCTTCTTGCACGAAGGTCTGGGGTGTCTGGACCTCTGGCGCGATTTTCCCCGCCAGCTGTCCGAAGCGACCGGCTTGGGAGCATTTGCTTACAGCCGGCTGGGTTACGGACGGTCCGATCCGGTTCAGTTGCCGCGCCCGTTAAGCTACATGTATGACGAAGCGGCGCTCTTGCGCGAGGTTTTGGGCGCTGCCGGGGTCACCGAGCCACTCCTGATCGGCCACAGCGACGGAGCATCGATCGCGATCATCTATTCCGGTAGCGAAACTCGGCCTCCGGTTCGAGCGCTGATCCTCGAGGCTCCTCATCTCTTCGCCGAGGAGTTCGGTCTCAACACAATTACCCGGATGGCGGACGAGTTTCGCACCACGGATTTGCCGAAAAAGCTGGCTCGTTACCACGGCGCCAATCTGGAGGGAGCGTTCTGGGGATGGAATCGCGCCTGGCTCAATCCGGATTTTCGATCGTGGAACATCGAAAGGTACCTGCCTCGGATTCGGGCTCCGATTCTGGTGCTGCAGGGCCTGGATGATCAGTTCGGCACCGCGAATCAGGTAGCCGCGATACAGCGAAAAGCCGGCGGTCCCGTCGAAGTGCAAATGCTTGCGGCCTGCGGCCATTCCCCTCATCGCGATCAGCCCAGAACGGTGTTGGAATCGATGGGCGGCTTCGTGCGGCGGCTCCACTAGGATGCAAGGCACGCGTTGCGACACTTGCGGCATTCAGGCCTCAGCATCCTTGGGTTATTCGCGGTGGCCCAACTCGGACTCCCGGCGCGCGCGGACGAGGGTCAGCAGGGTAAGACGCCGATGCCGGAGCCGCTGATCGGCGAAAGCATCACCGACCTCGATCGCTCGGAAGCGGGCGAGCTCGAGATAGATTTCACGGTGGTGGCACGCCGAACAAGGCTGCCCACTCTGAGCGTCGGCAGTGGCGCAATCGAGCTTGAATGGGGAGTCACGCGTGATCTTGGTTTGGCGGTCGAGGTAGGCATCAGCAAGGGGTTGGGTCCGGACTCGGCCTTGGTTTCTTTCGAGCCTGGATTGAGAGTTGCAGCTGCGTGGGCACTGATCCATGACTTCGCTCGCGACATCCATCTTCAGCTGGAGTCGAGCGCGAGAGTGCTGACGGAGAAGAATGAAGAGTTGATCGAGTCGGAGGATTCACCAATGCGGGCGTCCGTCGATCTGCGCGGTGGGGTTCGGCAGGGCCGATGGACGCTGCGAAGCGGAATCGGAGTTGGCTTTGGGGGCCACAGCAGGCACGCCCTTCCAATTCGAGCAAACCTGGCGGTGTTCAATGAGCTGAGGCCATCCGCTCCGATCGGCTTTGTTGGCCTCGAGGTCGATGGGGATTGGGGCCGGCGAAGTCCGGTGATTTTGGCGCCAACCCTGGTGTTCGGCTCGCACCCGTTCCGGCTCGGTTTTGCAATCCTCACCGCGATTACCGACGTCGGTCCTTCACCCGGCATTTTGGTCCGGCTGATCTACGAACCGGGCTAGCGGTTTACCCAAAAAATAAGACCGGGCCGCGAAGAGCGACCCGGCCCTTTCAGCGCACTGTTACTAGGTTACTTGTGGCGGTGGTTCTCGCGGTGCTCGCGCCGCGCGTCCTTCGCCTCCTGGCGAGCCTGGTTGTAGTCCTTCATTCCTTCCGCGTGCTCTTTATTGGCGTCAATGATCGCTTCTCGGCCTTCGCCCCGAGCCTTGCCCGCCTCGGCGGACTCTTGCTTTGCCTTTTCCGAGAGCTTGGCGCTCTGGGCCATATCCGCCGATGCCTTGGCCATGTCCGCCTTGGCCTCTTTTACGTCGCCCTCGCGCGCTTCCTGGCGAGCCTTGTTTGTCTCTTGTCGTGCTTCGCGCGCTTCCTCGCGAGATTCGTCACGCAGCTTGCGAGCCTCGCTGGACTCTTGACTGGCCTTCTTGAAGTCCTGGGCCGCCTTGGCGCGGTCTTTTCTGGCCTTCTGGAAATCCTGCTTTGCATCCTTCCGTAGGCCGGCCGCTTCGGTACTCTCCGTCTTCGCGCTCTCCTCGGCCAGTGCGGTGACCGCAAAAGCCAAAGGGATAATCAGCGCGATTTTTCTGATCAATCCGTTCATCGATTTTCTCCTCGTGGTTTTGTTCTTCAGCCTTGAACGCTGACAGATTAGGAACCCGACCGCCGAAACAAAGTTGCAGCCGAGCAGCGGGAGCTTGGGTCTTTCGCGAATTCGCTGCTAGTGCCGGGAATCCCACATTGGATCCCCGAAGCCGCGCCTCTGCTACTTCTTGAGGAGCTTCTCCAGCTCAGCGCGCGCGTCTTCGATTTTGACGGTGTGATCCGGTTCCTTCCACAGCACCGTGCCTTTGGCGGAACGGATCACCAATCCATGATTCTTGAAGCCCAGACGCTTGATTGTTTTCACGGCGTCGGGCGCGGTCGCATCGACGTTCTGAGCTTTGACTTGGCCTGGAAACTCGTTCTCGAGCTCGCTCACGGCGGGCTTAACCTTAGCGCAGATCGGTCAGCCAGGAAGGTAGTAGTAAGTGACTTGCAGCGGGGCGGTTTTCGGGCCCTTCGCTATCGCCGAGAGACCCGCGCCCAAGGCCATCAACCAAATCGCAGCCAGACACACCGTTCGAACGTTGCGCATGAAGCGGTTATTACACCAAGCGGCGGTCCGCGGATCACCTAGATCGTCGAGGGTTACAAGCTCAACATTGAAGCGACAGGGCGACGCATCTGCTGCGGTCCACCCCGCACCTCAGGATGGACGTAGATGCCGGTCGTCGGGCACCAGTTTCGCGGCTGATTCCAGTCGGCCTGAATGACCAGCTGTCCAGGGAACCGTTCCGCTCCAGTGGCAAGCACCTCCGCGACGCTGCGAGTGTTGACCATTTGTGAAATCAACAAAGCCTCATTGGGTGGCGCTGCTGGTCGCGTCGAGCCGGTGTCGTGCGTCGAATTGTGCTCCATCGACGCACATAGACCAGTAGCGATAAGGGGCTGAATAGAGCTGTAGAAAGAGCTGCCGAAGGAGAGGTTGATCAGGCCAAAGGCATCGGTCATTCCGGTGGAGGCGAGCTTGGGCTGAAAGTAGGTGTCATAGGTGATGCCGTTCGAATGTCGTACGCTCTCACCATCGTTGAGGATTTCCGGATTCAAGACCGGAGCGGCCGGTGTGCTGGCGCAATTGCCGTCAGCGCCGCGCAGGCAATTGAGGTAGTTCGACAAGGATATCGGCGTACCGTTGGTGTGAGTGGCCGTCTTCAGGCCGATCGCGCCGATCACCATCCGGGGATTGCTGAGGCCAAACGCGTATGCCTCAGCGTAGCCGCTGTTGTTTTTCCGAGGAGCAGTGATACAGCCGTTGCCCGGACAAAGCGCGACAGAGGCGGTGATGTTGTAAAAGGTGTTGCAGCCTGGACAGGCGGGAAGAGAAATCGCCCCGTCCAGCGCTGGACGGTCTCCCTTGCTGGTTGGCGACGGGGTGCCTTTGCGGACCTGGAATACGTCCACCGATCGACCAAAGACACCTTGGTGAACGTCCCCCGCGGCGCACAGCCAGCTCGGGCTGGTAGCGCCCTCTTTGATTAGGTGAGCGCACCAGCCGACGACGTTGTGACTGGCCACGCGAATCCGAACCGGCGAGGATCGGGTCAGAGCCACCATCGGTAACGCCGTGCCCTTGCAGCCGATCACGGCGGCAAAATAGAGATAGTAGACCGAAGAGGGGTCGCTGTTGTCGCCCAACACCGAAATGTGCGCCCCCTGGGCATCGTGAATTGGCCGTAGTCCGCCGATAATTCCGGTCAGTTTGTTCAAGCGCTTCTGGACGATGTAAGTGCAGGACCCGTGGCAGGGCGGTGGAAGCGTGACCTTGTGCTGAACGATGGTGGTGGGACAGGCTTCGCTGTCGAACTGCGAAGTCGTCATCGTGTCGTAGTTGTACGCCAACGGATCAGCAGGGACTTGCGTTACGAGCGTTGCTTGAACCGAATGAAGATTTCCCCAGGCGTACCGTGCGTCGCCGACTAGGACGTTCCCGCCGAGGCTTCCGCCCAGGTCCCCACTGAACAGGACATCGTCGAGTCTCCCGGCGAGGCTGCCGATCAAGTTGCCGCCGAGGTTGCCCCCGAGATTCCCGCCGAGGTTGCCGCGAAGGTTACCGCCGAGATTTCCCCCGAGTTTGGCACCAAGATTCTCGCCCAGGTTTGCTCCGAGATTACCCCCAAGGTTACCTCCGAGGTTTCCTCCGAGGTTTCCTCCCAGGTTGGCGCCGACCGATTGCCGGGAAGAATCGGTGTACGCGACCTCGGTCGTCGACGTCTTGAGGCCTTGCCCTCCGCAACCAACGCCGAGGCCGGCCAGTACCGCAAAGCCGAGACTCGTTTTGAGGCAAGTATTTCGACTAATTGTACGTTTCACCGTAACTGTCTCTTTTTCAAAATCGTTGAATCGCGAGCTATGCAAAGAGCAATTCGGCTGCCAGCCAGAAAAAATCACTGAGATCAAGGACTCAGCGGTTGCGGCGCGGGTTTTTGCGCAAGCTGCGCACGGCAGTGCTCGTTTCGTTGCGCATCGGGCGCAGCGGACCTGCTCCTACCGTGGAGCCGAATGTCGCCGTTTACCTAGGAGAAGAGGTTGCGTACCAAAAAGCCGAGATTCGCCGGGCGCTCAGCAAGTCGACGCATGAACCAGGGAAACCACTGGGAGCCGTAGCTGATCAGCACCCTGATCCGATAGCCCTCCTGGGCCAAGCGAATCTGCTGGGTGCGCTGAATGCCATAGAGAAACTCGAATTCGACGTCGCCTTTGGCGAGCTTTGACTCCTGTGCGGCTCGGGCAATGCGCTCAATCAGCTTCAGATCGTGGGTGCCAAAAGCCGCCCGGGTACGCTGCCTCGCCTGTGGACTCAGGAGCTGCAGAGCCAAACGCAGGTAACTTTCGTCCACATCCTTTTTTCGTGGGTATGCGACTTCCGGTGGCTCACGATAGGCGCCCTTGACCAGGCGAATTCCGCCGCCTAACGGCAACAGCGACGCCAGGTCCTTCGGGGTTCGATAGAGGTAGGACTGCAGGCACACGCCGATGTTTGCGTGGCGTTCTCGTACTTTTCGGAACAGCTCCAGCGTCCGATCGGTGTAAGCGGTTCCTTCCATGTCGATCCAGACGAAGTTGCCAAGTTGCTCCGCCGCACGGCTCGCCAACTTCTCGAGGTTCTGCACGCACTGCTGCGCACTTTGGTCGAGGCCCAGCTGTGTAGGCTTCACCGAAATTTCAACGTCCTGGCCCAACTCTTTTACCCGGTCGATCACTCGAAGGTAATGCCGCGTTACCGCGTCGGCCTCCGCCGCGTTGGTGAGGTTTTCTCCAAGCTGCGTCAGAATTGAGCCGATTCCATGAGCCTGAAGGTTCCGCGCCGCGTCCAGCGCTTGCTCCATGTCTTCACCCGGCATGAAGCGGGCGGCGGCTCGTTGGACGAAGCGATACTGGGGAGCGCGCTGATTCAACCAGCGGTTTTGGGAGGTGGCCAACAGAACCCGTCGCATGACTTGCACAAGTCGCTTCTACTACGCGGCGGCCAGTGTGCAACGGCCGCGCACACCACGTGTCATTAAAGACGAGAGCAACGGGTGACCCAGACATAGTTGACGCACTGACGTTTTTGAGAGAGAGCCCATCAGTGCGCGGCCTCACGGCGAGCCCCCTCCTTGCCGTGAGGCCTTTTTCTGGCGAAGTCATGCTGTGAAGCGCCTCGAATTCGCAACATCCTGGCGCCAGCGCCGCGCTAGAACACGCTGCGCACGACTCCGCCATCGACTCGCAGAGCAGCGCCATTGATCGCGGAACCACGGTCGCTCGCGACGAATGCAACCAGGTCCGCGACCTCCTCCGGCCGAATGAAGCGCTTGAGAAGCGAGCTCGGGCGGGCCTCCGCGAAGAAGTGTCGCTCGACCTCCGCCGCCGAAATTTTTTGTTGCGCCGCAAGGCTGCCAATGAAGCCCTCCGCTCCCTCAGAGAGGGTAGGGCCCGCCAGAATCGTGTTCACCGTGACTTTGCTGCCGACGGTCAGCTCCGCCATTCCGCGCGCCAGGGCGGCTTGCGCCGTCTTGGTTACGCCGTAGTGAATCATTTCCTTCGGAATGTTGAGCGCGGACTCGCTGGAGATAAAAATGATTCGTCCTTGGTTTCGCGAAAGCATGCGCGGCAGATAATAGCGCCCCAGCCGGATACCGCTAAAGAGATTGGTCTGGAGGACCCTTTCCCATTCCTCGTCGCTGATCTCTGGGAACGGCCGCACTTCAAAGATTCCGAGGTTGTTCACCACGATGTCCAAGTCAGGGAAGCGGTCAGTCACGGCAAGCGCCACCTCGGGGCTGGACAGATCGCCTGGGATCCCCGAAACCCGTGCGCCCGGGACCTGACGCTTGATCTCTTGAATCGCTCGGTCCACCCGCTGCTCGGTGCGACCGGAAATGATCACCTCTGATTGTTCCGCCGCCAGCCGACTGGCAATTGCGAACCCAATCCCCGCGGTGGAGCCGCTGATCAGCGCCTTCTTTCCTGCGAGCCCGAAATCCATCGTAGATAGAGCTATCGCCCTGACTCGCTGCTCGCAACCCGAGCGACGACCGTAATTTCCACCAGCATCCCGAGCACCAGAGACGCTCCCACCGTCGTGCGTACCGGTCTGGGCTCCTGAAAATGCTTCCGATATGTGGCGTTGAATGATGCATAGAGCGACAAGTCGCTCAGATGTACGAGACAAGAAACGACATCCCTCAGCGTGCAACCGGCTGCGTCGAGCAACCCGGCGATATTGCGGATGGTTTGTTCGGTCTGCTCCTCGATAGTGCTCCCCGCCAGCTGCCCGCTTCGGGGATCAAACCCACCTTGTCCGGAGAGAAATACCCATTCGCCCACTTTGAGCGCGGGTGAGTACGGACCTGCGGCGGCGGGGCTCGACTCGGGCGTGATCACGACTGCCTCCATTGTGTTTCTCCTCGGCTTGGTTGGGCGGGTCTAGTCTTGCTGCGACTCCGCTGGGGAGATGATCGGTTGCTCGAGCGCGACCAAGTGGGCGGGTTCAACGATAAACGAGCGATCGAGCCGGCCTGCGTTGAAGTAGAGCTCCGGCTCGGCCAGCAGCCGCTCATCCAATACCAGTTCCACTCCGAAAATCGAGCCAACCGGCGGTAGCTCTCCAAATCGACAACCGGTGACGCGCTGTAGCTCATCGGGAGTTGCCAGTCGCAACCGGCTCGCGCTTACCCGTCCGCGCAGCATCTCGAAGTCCGCTGACCGATCTCCCGGCACGGCGCACACCAGGTAGTCCTTGCCTCCGTCCCGGCGGTAGCGACGGAGAAAAATCGCCTTTGCCTGCTGTGCCAAGCGAGACCCAACAATGGTGTGGTAGTCCGCTGCGGCGGCAGCGGGTGCGTGGGACAGCTCGCGAAACGGCGTTCGGGTCGAGGTGAAGCGCTCTACCAGAGCTTCATATGGAGTCATCTAGAGTGCCTCAGCGATGCGGCGCTTGAGGGCGCGAACCGCCGCCTCATCGCGCTTGTAGAAGGTCCATTGGCCAACCCGTTTCGAGGTGACAAGTCCCGCGCGTGATAATTCCTGAAGGTGTGCGGTCGCGGTGGGCTGGGAGACGCCGAGCTTGTCGGCGATGAAGATGACGCAAACCCCGTCCTTCACCAGGTCGCCGTCCCGTTGCGGAGGAAAGTGAGACCTCGGCTCCTTGAGCCACTCGAGAATTTGCAGTCGCTTCGGACTGGCCAGAACGCCGAACAAGTCCGAGCCTGCCTCATGCCCCATCCGTCCAGTGTCGCTCTCGCGCCGCATCTCAGTACCGCCGAAACTCACCGCGCGCGACGATCACCGCCGAGCCGCCTACCTCGACGCGCTCGATTTTCTGCGGTGAACCGTACGCTCGGGCGTACAGAAGCGATGGGCGTCGAACTTCCGCCCCTTGGCGGATCTCAATCTCCTCGCCGAAGTTGATCCGGCCGTGTCGTGCGAGATGGATGGCCAATGGTCCAGCCGCCGACCCGGTGGCGGGATCTTCCGGAACGCCGTGGGCTGGCGCAAACATCCGAGTTTTCCAGCTCCGCCCCGAGCCCGCAAAGCAGTTGGCGCCAACCCCGGACAGGCTCGCCAGGGCCGTAAAATCAGGCTTGAGCGCGGCCACCGCCTCCTCACTGTCCAACTCCACATACACGTGCAGCGGCCCGTTCTCGTACGCCTCCACCGGCAATCGCGAGCGCTTCACTCCGAGGGCCGCCAAAAGCTCGGCCTCGCGCTCGTATCGACGCCATGTTGGAATCGGTTGTTGCATCCGACCGAAGACGATCCGGATTCCTTCCCGAGTCAACTCGAGCGGCACAATGCCCTTGCCGGTTTCCAGTCGCAGGTGATTACGTTGGAGTGGATCCCCGATCACGAAGGCCGAGCCCAGCACGGGATGGCCGGCGAAGGGCAACTCGTTCGCCGGTGTAAAAATCCGGATTCGGGCGTCCCCTCCTTGTTCGGCCGGCAAGACGAAGACCGATTCGGAGAGGTTCATTTCCCGGGCGAGACGCTGCATCTGCTCCGAAGCGATGCCGCGTGCGTCGGTGAAGACAGCGAGCTGATTGCCCTCCAACGGCTTATTGGTGAAGACATCTACCAACACATAGCGCAGTCCGGAATTGGTTCTGCCCTGATTCGCACCGTCGGAGGATATAGCCATGATGCTATATAGCTTAGCGGCTATTGGCAATCACAAGGCGCATTCGCGAAGATTTACCAGCGCGCCCTTGCTCGGACCGGGCCGCGGCTAGGTAGGCGCGGTCCACTCACTGGCTTGGGGGCGAAGCATCAGTTCGTGAGTCCAGGCTCGGGGATCCTGCCGATAGAGAAACTCGCACGCGCGAGCAATTTCGCCCGGCGGCATCAGCGTCGCTCCCCCTCGTTTGGCGGCCCACTCGCGAGTGCTGGCGCTTTCGATCGGAGAATCGATGGGCAGGTACGCCACGTGGACTCCTGCGGCCCGCCACTCCTTTGCCGCCACCTGAACCAGTGCCCTGAGTGCGTGCTGCGCCGCTCCGATCGCCGCAAACCCTTCCTTGGTTCGGACGCCGGAGGAAGTGCCGATCTGAAGAAAAGTCCCTCGCCCTTGAGCAACTTGCGCTCGCCCGGCAACCTTCAGCAGGTTCCAGGTGCCGGTGACGTACGCGGCCAGGTTTCTGGCGAGCTCCTCATCATCGATTTCAAGCAAGGGCTTCGATCCAAATCGCCCAGCCGCGGTCTGCGCGGCGACCACCAGATCGGGCCGGATCTCCGACAACGGCGTTAATGAAGCGGGATTGAGGAGGTCGCACGTCAAGGGCACTCCTATCCCCCCTGCTGCCTGGACCTCCGCCGCAACGGCCTGGACATCGGCGGCGGTGCGCGCGGCGCACATCACTCGCCAACCCTGCCTGGCGAAATGAAGAGCGATCTCCCGACCAAGCTTCTTGACTCCCACCATCACGAGCGTTTCGGCCATGCCGGAAAAATAGCTGGGCCTGCCCTAGTATGCTTTCAAATAGGTCCCGATCGCGCGCTCGAGATTGGCGCGCGCGACCTCCACGTTCACGCGGTTCTGGATCAGCGTTAGCTCCGCTTGAGCCAATTTCAGCTGGGCATCGCGAACTTCGAGCGTCGAGCCAGCGCCCGCCTTGAAGCGGTCCTGCGCCAGGGTCGACCCATAGTTTGCGGCCCGCAAATTGGCACGTGCGAATCTGGTTGCTCTGAGGCTCGATTCGAGGCTGCGCAGGGTGCGGCGTACGTCGGCCTCCACGTCATGGGTGGACTGCTCGAGGTTGAGCTGTGCGGTGGAGCGGTTGTACATCGCGCTGCGCACCTGGGCATCGGTGGCCATGCCGGAGAAGAGGTTCCACCGCAATGCCAGGCCCATCGCGAAGGAATTATTCAAGTGGCGATCGGTGAAGAACGGGTTGCCGGTATTTCCCTGCCGCAAGTAGCTCAGTTGCGCTTGCAGGCTGGGCCAGTAGCCGGCCCGTGCGACCGACACGCCAAGATCGGCGGCGCGCACCTGGGAGGATAGTGCCTTGAGCAGCGGCCGGTTGTCTCGAGCCAACTGGAGGGAATTTTCCAGCGTTGGAGCAGTAAGCGGATCGCCCTCGAGCTCGGCGGGTTCCACGGCGATCAGGTCCTCCGCGCCGTTGTGGGCGATCCAGGTCGCTAGATCCGACTGAGCACTTGCGAGGGCCGAGTACTGAGTGACGGTCGATATCTGATCATTGCCCAAGTTGATTTCCGCCTGGACGGCGTCGTTTTTCGACGAGCGCGCCGCTTCGTACAGCGCATTCGCGACCTCCACCTGGTGGGCGCTGCGCTTTTCATTGGCAATCAGCACCTCCAGCGTCTTTTGCGCGGTCACCAAAACGTAGAAGCGCCGAACGCCCTCGAACTCGGAGGCGAATTGCTGATCCACGGCTTGGCCTCGAGCCGCGTCCTCGGCCGCGCCCGATTGCGCAATTTGGTTCCACCATCGTCCCCCGTCCAGCAGCAGTTGGCTGATGCTGACCGAGGCATCGAAATTGTTGCGATCGTAGGCAATGATGGATTGTACCGGCTGATCGTAGACATTATTGGTCGGATCGATCAGCACCGGACTTAACCGCACTTTCGCGGCGGAGAGGAACGTTCGTGAGGCATCCGCGGCGAAATTCGCCTGGGGCAGGATGGCGGAGACCGAAATCCGCGTCTGTTGCCCGGCAATCGCCGCGCTCAGCTCGGACAGACGCTGGGGGATGTTCGAGCGGCTTAGCTGCCGCACTTCTTGCAGCGAGATCGGCGTGGCGCCAAGCACGGTGATGATTAAGATCGGATTCACGGATTTCCTCCCCTGGTGTCCCCTCGGACCCCGGCCCCCCTCGGGGGATCCGGTTATCATTTTGGTAGGAGATCGCGCATGGGCGGAGCAGCGTCAACGACCGCGAGCTTTCGGGCGGAGTACCGCACCACGAAGATCGGTCGGTCGTACTCGGGATGGGGACATTTTGCGTTCACGAACGTCGGTTCACTGACGGTGATTGGGTTCTCGATTTCGCGGGTTGATCATCCCAGCTGGAAGGAGTTGCTGGTGATTCCAATCGCCTTTTTGATCGCGAATCTGGTGGAATACTTGGGACACCGAGGACCGATGCACCGGATGAAGCGAGGGTTGGGAGTCATCTTTCGGCGACATACGCTCGAGCACCATCACTTTTTCACCGATCAGCAAATGTCCTACGAGTCCTCGCGCGACTTCAAGGCGGTCCTCTTCCCGCCGGTGATGCTACTCTTCTTTATCGGAGGAATCGCGACGCCGATCGGCTTGGCGCTCTTTTTGCTAATTTCCCCCAATGCCGGATGGCTGTTCGTCGCCGTCGGAATCAGTTACTACCTGACCTATGAGTGGCTTCATTTTGCCTATCACCTGCCGGAGGACGCGGCGGTGGGTCGACTGGCTGTGCTTGGCGTGCTGCGGCGGCACCACCAGACGCATCATAATCTGCAACTGATGGGACGCTGGAATTTCAACATCACCTTCCCGATCTGCGATCGGGTGTTCGGGACGTCCTACTCCAGACGAGGCCAGCGCCGGTGAGCCTCGGCCAAGTCCACTAAGGGTTGGTGCCCGACCGCCGCTCGAAACGCGGAATTCGCGGGTCGAAACCGACCTCGCAGTTTCGCGTCGGGCTGGCCGCGGTGCACCGGGGGTTTATTCGAGCTAAAACGGGCGCCCGGCAAGCTGCCAGCCACCGCGGGAATCATCGATGCAGATCAGATCCTTCAAGAAAGTGCTGTGCGCCAATCGAGGCGAAATCGCGATCCGGATTTTCCGAGCCTGCAACGAGCTTGGGATTGCCACCGTCGCGATTTACAGCGAGGAAGACCGTACCCATGAGCACCGGCACAAAGCCGATGAGGCTTACCTGGTTGGCCGCGGCAAGCGTCCGGTGGAGGCCTACCTGGGCATCGATGAGATCATCGACATCGCGCAGCAAGCGCGAGCCGACGCGGTTCACCCTGGATACGGTTTTCTGAGCGAGAACTGGGAATTTGCCGCCGCCTGCGAAGCGCGAGGACTGCGCTTCATTGGCCCCCGACCCGAGACCGTCCGGTTGATGGGTGACAAGATCAAGGCCAAAGAGTTGGCCGTGTCGGCCGGCGTGCCGGTGGTGCCTGGGATCACGCTCGAGGGTCCGGAGTCCACCGCGATGGAGCGGGCGCGGGAGTTTTTCAATGCGCACGGGCTGGTCCTGGTGAAGGCGGCGCATGGCGGGGGTGGGCGAGGGATGCGACTGGTGCGCGAGGCAGCCGGCCTTGAAGGCGCGATTGCCGAAGCTCGCTCAGAATCGAAGCTCGCCTTTGGCAGCTCCGTGGTCTTCCTCGAGAAATTTCTGGAACGGGCGCGGCACATCGAGGTGCAGATTCTCGGAGATTCCACGGGAAACCTGGTCCATCTGTACGAGCGCGACTGCTCGGTCCAGCGGCGTCATCAAAAGCTGATCGAGATCGGCCCGGCGCCAAACCTTTCCGAGCCCCTCCGAAGGCGGATCTGCTCGGATGCGCTCAAATTGGCGCGAGCGTCAGAATACAGCAATGCGGGCACGGTCGAATTTCTGGTGTCGGGCGACTCCCATCATTTCATCGAGGTGAATGCTCGGCTTCAGGTAGAGCACACCGTCACCGAGCAGATTACCGGGATCGACCTGGTGCAAGCGCAAATCCGGATTGCCGAAGGCCACCCGCTTTCGGCTCCGGAGATTGCGATCGCAGACCAAAGCTCGATCGTTCCGCGAGGGTTCGCCGTCCAGTGCCGGGTCACTACCGAGGATCCGGCCAATCAGTTTCGACCGGACAGCGGAACGATCCGCGCCTGGCGCACTGGCGCGGGATTCGGAGTTCGTCTGGACGCGGGCAACGGTTACCCCGGCGCGTACATCTCGCCGCATTACGACTCGCTGCTGATCAAAGTGACTGGATACGGCCCCACGTTCCACCAAGCGGCGCTCAAGGCGCTGCGCGCTCTGCGGGAGATGCGCATTCGTGGGGTCAAAACCAACATTCCGTTCCTCGAGAACGTGCTTCAGCATCCGACCTTCTTGGCAGGAGAGACCCACACCCGGTTCATCGACGAAGCGCCGAAGCTGTTCCAATTCCCGCTGCGCCGCGACCGCGCCACCAAGCTGCTGCACTACCTGGGAGAGGTGATCGTCAATGGGCACCCCACTCTGAAAGCCGAGCAGAGGCTTTCCCCCACCGACTTCCGGGAAGCACGATTGCCCAACGTCCCTCGTGATCCACCACCTCCGGGAACGGCGCAGATTCTCGCCGAAAAGGGGCCCCAAGGCCTTGCCCAGTGGGTCCTGCAGCAGCAAAGGCCGCTGCTCACCGACACCACGATGCGCGATGCACATCAGAGCCTGCTTGCAACCCGGATGCGGACTTACGACATCTGTAAGATCGCCCCCTCGGTCGCCCGATTGGCGCCGGAACTGTTCAGCCTGGAGGTCTGGGGCGGCGCGACCTTCGATACTTCGTATCGCTTTCTCAACGAGGATCCTTGGGACCGCCTGAAAAAGCTCAAGGTCGCGGTGCCCAACATTCTTTTGCAGATGCTGCTGCGAGGAGCGAATGCGGTTGGATACACCAGCTACCCGGATAACGTGGTGGAGGCCTTCGTTGACGAGGCAGCCGAAGCCGGGGTGGACGTCTTCCGGGTTTTCGATTCGCTCAACGATCTGGACAGCATGAAGGTTTCGGTGCAGCGGATTTTGCGCACCGGAAAGGTGGCGGAAGTGGCGATCTGCTACACCGGAGACGTCGCCAATCCCAAGCGGCCAAAGTTCACGCTCGAGTATTACGCTGAGCTCGCTCGGCAAATCGAGGGCATGGGTGCGCATTTTCTGTGCATCAAGGACATGGCGGGACTGTTGCGCCCTCGAGCGGCCGGGATGCTGATCGATCGCCTCAAGGAGGCGGTCCGGCTGCCAATCCACTTGCACATGCACGACACCAGCGGAAACGGGGTCGCCGCACTGTTGGTGGCGATCGATCGCGGGGTTCACATCGTGGACGTCGCGCTCGCCTCGATGGCCGGCCTGACCAGCCAGCCCAGCATCAACGCTTTGGTCTCCGCGCTACGGGGAAATCGCCGAGATACCCTGCTGACCAACAAAAAGCTCCAGCCGCTCTGCGACTACTGGGAAGACGTGCGCGAGTACTACGCACCCTTCGAGTGCGGCCTGAAGAGCTCCACCTCCGAGGTTTACTACCACGAGATTCCCGGCGGTCAGTACAGCAACCTTCGGCCTCAGGTAGCGGAGATGGGGCTGTTGCATCGCTGGAATGACGTGAAGGACGCGTTTGCGATCGTCAATCAGCTGGTGGGCGACATCCCCAAGGTCACGCCGAGCAGCAAGATGGTGGGCGACTTCGCAATTTTTCTGTTGAAGAACGATCTGCTGGCGAAGAAGGACTCGTTCGAGGAGAGCGTCGCCGCCACCCGAGCCCAGGTCCTGGCCGCGGCGCCGCGGCTGGATTTCCCGAGCAGCGTGGTGGACTATTTCCAGGGCCAGCTGGGAAGTCCGCCCGGTGGGTTTCCCGAGGATCTGCGGGCCGCGGTTCTCAAGGGCATGCGGATCATCAAGGGACGGCCGAGCGACAGCTTGCCCCCAACCGACCTCGAGGGGGTGGCAAAAAAGCTTGCGCCAAAGCTGAGTCGGCCGGTCACGCGTCGCGACGCGGTGAGCGCGGCGCTCTATCCCCGGGTGCTGGACGACTACTTTGCCTCAGTCGAGCGGTTCGAGGATGTTTCGATTCTCGATACCCCGACCTACTTCTATGGCCTGGAAGTCGGCCAGGAGGTGCTGGTCGACCTCGAGCCCGGAAAGACTTTGGTGATTTCCCTCTCCGCGGTGGGGGATCCGGACGAGGAGGGGATGCGCACCGTGTATTTTGCTCTCAACGGCCAAGCTCGCTTCGTCAAAGTGCGCGACCGGAGCAGAACCTCGCTTCTGCCGGAGCGCCGCCTCGCCGACCCGAGCGATCCTTCTCAGTTGGCGGCCTCGATGCCCGGATCGGTGGTCGCGCTGCACTGCAAGCCAGGCGACACGCTCGCGGCGGGCGCTGCCGTTCTCACCCTCGAGGCAATGAAAATGGAGACGGTCGTCCGCGCGCCACGCGCCGGACGGATCAAGGAGCTGGTCCCCGGTCTCAAGAGCACCGTTCAGGCCGGGGACCTTTTGGCGATCCTCGCGAGCTAGTTGTCCTCGCCCTCGTCGTTACCGCCGCCCCCCTGGATTTGCCCGCGGATCTCACCGCCTGGATGCAAGGCGGTGTGCATGTTGCCGTAGGTGTCGCCACGGCGCATCGCGCGCAGCACCGCGGCGAGATCGCCGGCCGCGATTCCCTGGGCCGGCAGCGCCATCACGTCCGCAGCGGTAATCGTCCCGGTAACCGTGCCCGAAGTATCGGCAGGACACGCTGGACGTCCGCCGCCGCCACAAAAGAAGATGGTGACGCCGCCCGCATTCCCGCGCTGGCCAATGTGAATATGAGCGACCATAGGAGCGCCGGTCAGCCCGGAAAAGGTCAGCTCAAAATCCATCGTCATATCGTTGTGGAGGGTCAGCCGAAGATGGCCGGCGCCGTTGCCGACAATCGCGGGCGTCTCTTCGAATGTGTTCAGGTTGGCGCGAAACTGGCGGTCGCGGTCGCGGGCGGAGGCCGAGAAAGCCCCCAGGCAAACAAATAGAGCAGTGAATCCGATTGTGCGCATCGATGAAGTAAGCATGTGTCTTCCCCTTCGAGTCCGAAGGTGCGGGCTCGCACGGAATGCATAACTGAGTTACCAAGTGAGTCAAGTGACACCTTGGTTGCGAACAGAGGGAGCTGCGACACCCGGCGACGCGGATCGTTGCGACTTTTTCGCATTAGTTTTCGTTCGCTTAACACTCGTGGTTTAAAGCGAGCATGCGCCGTCGCGTCTTCGTCGTCGCCGGGGAGTACTCCGCCAACCCTCGCCACTTGCCCGCGGTCCGGCGCAGCCGCGCCTGGCTGACCGAGCCTCACCCCGAGTTGCCGGACGAGGAAATCTCGCGCCTTTTCTTTCGCTTCCCCAACCGAAGCGAGGATGGACGGGCCAAAGCGGAGGATTGGCGGCGCGATTTTGGTCTCGACTCGCCGATCGGCCTGACCGATCTGTTCGCGTCGGCCGCCCACCGCTCGCTGACCTCGTTGTACCGGGCGATCGGCGGCGACTACCGAAGCACGAGGGACGCGATCACCCACCTGTACGTCACCTCGATGCCGGGTCTGGACCCGAACGAGCGGATGAACATCGGGCTCGTCCCTCAGGGCTTGCGTGCGCTGCTGGGTTTGCCGCGGCGAGTGGTGTCGCAATTCGTGGTTGGCACCTCGGACAGCGGAGCATGGGCCTTTGCCCAGGCCGTGCGCGCGGCCCGCAACGTTGAAGAGCCGGTCACGATTCTGGTCGTCGCAGGGCAAATCATCCCGTCGGGCTACGCCTCGCAGTACCAGATTCGCACCGTGTTGGGGGAGACGGACCAGGAGCGTGGATTGGACATGCTCGCGATTGGCGACCTGCTGATGGACAGCATCCGCCGAACCCTCAACCTCTCTCGCGAAGAGGTGGCCCAATTTCTCGAGCGGGTGGCAGAGCGCAAATTTCAAGCCGGCGCGCTCTATCTGCCGGGGATCGAGTCGGGCCAGCAGTTTCGGCGCGGCCCGCAGCGCACGCCCTATTTCAACGCAACCGACATCGCGGCGCCCTGCTGCGGCGCCGCGGCGACGATCGTCACCTCCGACTATGAGCTGGCAGGACGGGCGGCGCTCGGCCGAGGCTCGCGATACCGAACCGCACCGGTGACCGAAGTATTGGGGGTCGGCGAAGGCGCGAGCAGCGCCAGCATTCTCCATCGTCCGACGCCAATGGTGTTCGCCACCGCGGTGCGCGAGGCGATGGCCAGCACCGCCGACGATGCGCACTTGCCGTTTTCCGTATTTCCGTCGTCCGCCTTTGCGGTGACCCATGATGCCTTCCCGAGCATCGAGCTGAGCTTCTTGCTCGGCACCGGGCTGTCCTGGAAGCGCAGCGCCGAGCGGATGTCGGAAGGCTGGTCAAACCCCCTGGGCGGGTTACTGACCTTCGGCCACGCGCTGGGAGCCTCCGGCCTGGTGCAGGTCAACAAGGCGCACCACCTCTTCTGCGGAGACCGCCGCTACGTGAAAGAGGGGCTGCCTCGTCGAGGGTTCCAGGAGAGCGGTGCGATTGCATTCACCACCTCGGTGGGAGGCCCGCTGTCGCACGTGGTGACCAGTCTTTTTCGGGGTGGATTTGAGGATGCATCCCTGGGATTGCACCCCAGCAATTCAGAGCTCTCGGCCGAGCAACCGCGAGCAGGCAGCGAGTGGAGGCTGAAACGGCGGCAGCTGCACCGGATCCTTTCCTCCTATCTTCCGCGTCTGGCCCCTCGGGTTCGTGGGGAGCCCTGGCTGGTGGAAGGAATCACCTACGTCAGCGTCCGTAGCGCGCTTCGCTCGCTTTCGACCCAAGAAATCGAGCGGCTCAGCTTCGACGGACTGGAAGAGCTGATCCTCCCGGCGCACTTGGAAGAGGTTCGGGCCCAGCTTCGAGAGCTGGTGTCGATCGTCCTGGCCGAAGCGGAGCGAGTGGCCTCGATGTTCGACGCGTTTCGCCTCCTCAGCGATCAGATCCGGTCGCTCTGCCAGGAGTGGCGGACCGCGCGATTCCTCGCGCCGCGTGCGGGCGCACTGCCCGACGGAAAGCTTGCCGACCGGGTCAAGGAATGCCTGCGCGTTCCGCTGGTCGTGCTTTGTGGCGCTCAGGAGGATCCGACCGCGACGCGCCGGGTTCTCTTCTTGCCCGCTTTCGGTCTGACCTACCGACAGCTCGATTCGGTGGATCTGCTTGCGGCAGCCCAGGATGGAAGATTGGCGCCGGTCGCGCCGGATCCATCGCTGCTTCCTTTCTGGCACGCGAGAGCACAGCGAGCAGCTCGCGCAAACTCGCCCAAGCGCTCCGGCTTTCCAGGCGAGGTGGTGGATCAGATTCTCGATGAGCGTCAGCAAATGGAGAGCCCCGAAGAGCTGCAGCTGCTTCGATTGTGGTTTGCCCCCGATCCGCCGCATCATTTGCTGGCGCACGCGCTGCGCGCCGCCGGGTCGGCGCAGGCCGAGGTGACGCCAATCGTCCGCTCGGTCTTCTACCTGGGCGAAATCGCCAACCGCGGGGACTCGGTCGATCTTGCCGCCTCCCACGAACTGCTGGGGCGGGCTGCTCGGGAGGCGAGTGCCTTCCTCGAGCCTTACCAGAGCCGGATGTCGCAGGTGGGGGAGATGTTGGCGCTGGCCGCCTACAAGCGTCCACCGTTCCGAATCGGTCCGGACGAAGGGCTGATCGGCGTGGCGCGGTTCGCGCGCGAATTGGCTCGCTCCGCGCTCGAGCACGGAATTGTCGTGCGGGCCGCGATTTGTCCCGGAGAGGGATCGCTCTTTCACGACGCGAACGGGGAACTTGACATCGCGGCTGGCTCGTCGGCGCGGGCGGCGGCCTTGCTTGCAAAATTGCGCAACGTTACGGCCCGGCCGACCATCGCGATCGAAGGTGTGACGGGCGCGTTGCGCGAGCGAATCCGACAGCGGCTCCGCGGCTGGGAGGTGGTGGCCAGCTCCGAACCGGAAACGGCGATCTTGGAGTATGCTGCGAAGTCGTGACCGTTCCGCCGAAGGTGCCCCCGCCCAACCCGGAGTCGCTTCAACGGGACTGGCGGATCAGCATCAAATGCCCTGAATGGAAGCAGGTGGCGCGGCTGGCGAGCCTGAATGCCGGCCCGGGCGGAATTTTTCTGAACACTCCTCGAGAGCCGACGATGGGCTCGGGGGTTGAGCTTCACGTCGAGCTTCCCAACGGAAGCAAGTTGAAGCTGATCGGCCACGTTCAGCGCGTGCTCAGCTCCGAGCGCGCAAAGCGCGAAAACCGATCACCGGGAGTGGCGATCAAGCTTGACCCCGAGCACGAGGCTCAGCTTCGCAAGCACGCGGAGGAGGCAAAACCCGGCGCCAATGGTCCCAGCCAGGGTCGAAAGTCGCGACCCGAAGGAACGGTGGCGGGAGCGATCGGGATCGATTTCGGAACCACGTACACCAGCGCTTCGGCCGCGATCGGCAGCTGGGTGACGGTTATTCCCGATGAGGCGGGCCGGATTTTGCAGCCGTCGCTGGTGGCCTTTCCTGACGGAGGCCCTCCGTGCGTGGGGTGGAACGCGCAGCAAGTCCTCGTCCAGGATCCGCGACGTGCCGTTTCTTCGATCAAGCGTTTGTTGGGTCGCAATTTCTCTGATCCGGCGGTCGCCGGAATGCTTCAGCAGGCGGCATATCGGACCAGTCGGGGCGTGAACGACTCGGTGGTGATCGAGATCGACGACAAGTCCCACCATCCCGTCGACATTTGTGCCTTGGTGATTGGGCACGTGCGGCAGATTGCAGAAAAGTACCTCGGCACCCCGGTCACCCGGGCGGTATTTACCGTTCCAGTCAGTTTTGGCACGGCGCAACGAGACGCTCTGCGACGGGCCGCGCAAATGGCGCAGCTCGAGGTTTTGGATATTTTCAATGAGCCGCTCGCGGGCGCTTTCGCTTACGGGATGGGCCAAAAGAAAAATGAAATGGTCGCGGTTTATGACTTTGGGGGCGGCACGTTTGATTTCTGCGTCCTCGACGTCGTGCATGATAATTTTCACGTGCTGGGAGCGAAGGGCGACGCGTGGCTGGGAGGCGATGACTTCGATCTCTCAATCGCCAACTCGATCGCGGACCGTTTCTGGCGCGATCATCAAATCGAGCTTCGACAGCGGGTAGTGGAATGGCAGCGATTGTTGCTGGCCTGCGAGCGAGCGAAACGTCAGTTGAGCTCCGCCGAGAGCGCGGAGGTATTGGTGGAGGGGATCGTCGATTCGCCCACGCCGATGGATATTCGTCAATCGCTGAGCCGGCCGGAGTTTGAAGCGCTCTGCAAGGAGTTCCTCGAGCGGTCGTTGGCCACTTGCGTGGAGACTTTGGAGTCTTTGAAGCTTGCGCCCTCGGATCTCACCGACGTGGTGGTGATGGGCGGGGTCTCAAGGATACCGTTCGTACGCAGCGGGGTCCGGCGATTTTTCGAGCGCGAGCTTCCGCAAATCGTCAACCCCGAAGAGGCGGTGGCGCTCGGAGCCGGCCTACGAGCCGCTCAATGCGTCAACCACCCGGTCGAGGGGATCGCGCCGATTCCCACCAGCGAGTGAGGAACCCAGCCTCAGACCGACGACTCGTCGGCTACGAAAGCAAGCTCGGTGGTCATCGCGATGCAGTCTTTGAGCGAGCGATAGACCGGACAGTGTTCCGCAAAGGTTCCGTGTACGCGCTCCGCCGTTTGCTGTTGGGAACGAGCGGCCTTGAGCGTGAATCGAACACGGATTCGGCGGATCACCAGGACGTGTCCCTCCAACTCAACGTCGCCGACCGCCTCGGCGGTCAGACGATCATTGGAAGCAGAGATTTGGCGCGCTTCCAGCGCGCCTCCGAAAGTTCCAGTCAGTCAACCCGCGGCTGCGGCAATCACGTAGTCGAGCGTGGTGGCATGCGGCTCGTACGCGTCCGGCGCCACCTTGTAATGCTTGGCGACGGCTCCGTGAACACCAAAGATGACGGGTTGCTGCTCGGCGGGAAGAAAGGCCCGGCGAATCGGTCCCTTGACCCGCTCAATCCGGATTCGAGATTGGTAGGCGACGTCAGTCATGCCTGGCTTATAGCCACCGGTCCCGGCCGTGGCGAGGGAATCCGAAGAGTGGCCGCCAACCCAGAACCGAGGCATGCTTCGTAAGCGCAGCACACTGCTCACGCTATGCCCCAAGCTCCCGAGCTGACGTTCCGAGCGGTCGTCGCCGGGATTGTGATCGGTATCCTCAATGCATCGATCAATACGTACATGGGGTTGAAGACCGGCTGGTGGGACGCCGGAGCGATCTTGGCATCGATCCTGGGCTTTACATTTTTTTCGACTGGCTGGTTCCGCCGAAGCGCTCCCTATTCGGTATTCGAGAACAACATCACTCAAACCACCGCGGCGTCCATGGGTGCGATGCCGTCAGCGATCGGTTTGCTGGGGGCGATCCCAGGCCTGATGTTGGCGGGCCGAAGTTTTTCGCTACCCCAACTGGCGCTCTGGGGCGTGGGCCTGGGCCTCTTCGGCGCGGTGCTCGGCTTCTACCTCCGCGATCGGCTGCTGATCGCCGAACAACTCGCCTTTCCCACCGGCGCTGCCGCGGCAGAGGTTATTTCCGCCCTCCATCGGCGCAGCCGAGAGGCGATTCAACGAACCCGCGCTTTGCTGGGCTCCGCCTTGACGAGCATGGCTGTGGTTTGGTTTCGAGACGGCCGGCCGACTTTGGTGCCACAAGCGAGCGCGTTCTGGGGCTCGATTCAGGGAATCCCTTGCTCGTCGTTGACCTTGGGCATTGCCTGGAGTCCGCTGATGCTGGGGGTTGGGCTAATGGTCGGACCCCACACCGGGCTGAGCCTGCTGATCGGAGCAATTTGCGCATGGGGCATGATTGCTCCGTGGCTGGTGAATCAGGGAATCGCAAATGCTGACTATTCGTCCTTGGCTGGTTGGCTGGCTTGGCCGGGTGTCGGGCTGATGGTCGGCACGGCGGGGGTGGCGTTTGCCAAGCAAGGCGCCACCGTGATCCGGGCAGTGCGAGATCTTCCTCTCCACAGCCAATCGTCGGAGAAGCCGAAGGGACTGCTGATCCTGGGCATTGCAGCTGTTCTCGTGACGGTGCTGGGCGGGCTTTGGCTGTTCGATCTCAACCCGGTGTACACGCTGCTCGCGCTGTTGCTTTCGCTCATCCTGTGCACGGTCTGCGCTCGCGCCGCTGGCGAGACGGACATTGCCCCCTTCGGTCAGATTGGCCAGCTGGCTCAGGCGCTCTTTGGGATCGTCGGGTGGGGCCGGCAACCGCTCTCCTTCAACGTCGCCGCAGGCTCGGTTCCCGCTGGAAGCGCTGCTCAAACCGTGTCGACGCTTTGGTCCTTTCGCGCTGGCCAGAGGCTTGGCGCGGACCCTCGATCCCAGTGGATCGCGCAGTTGCTCGGGATTTTCTTGGGAACCGCTGCCTGTCTTCCTGCGTACTTCCTGCTGACCAATACCTATGGGCTCGGCACCGAGCGGCTGCCGGTGCCATTCGGAATCCAATGGAAAGCGATGGGCGAGGTGGTGTCCCGAGGAGCGTCGGCCCTGCCGAGCCACGCGGTCACCGCAGTCGGGCTGGCAATCGGCGCCGGAGTGGTGCTGGCGCTTGCGTGCTCACTCCGCGCGAGCTCTCGGTTCGCGCCATCACCCACGGCGCTGGGAATCGCCTTCATCGCCCCAGCGAACTACAGCGTGACTTTCTGCATTGGCGGGCTGTTGGTGGGACTGGTGCACTACCTCAAGGCGAGCGAGGCCGAGCAACTGGCGCCGTCCGCGGGAGCGGGGGCGATCGCAGGAGAATCGTTGGTGGGCCTGATTACCGTGCTGCTCACCGCATCGGGACTAATTCGCTAGTGTGCCTGGAGCGCTCCGCTCGTGCTCTTGGCCCTTTGCTTGAGCGACGCAGTAGCGGTCGATTAGCCGAAAGAGAGAATCGAGCTGGATCGGTTTTTTCAAGTACCCCGCGACGCCGAGCGTGTCCGCAATCTTGTCCACGCCGTCCGCGGCGGAAACGACGATCACCGGAGTGTGCCTGAGCTCGGGCAGCTTCTGCTGCTCGGCGCGAAACTCCCAGCCATCCATCTCCGGCATCATCAGGTCCAGGAAGATCAATTGAGGCCTGGTGCCTGATTGAAGCAATCGCAAAGCGTCTCGGCCGTTGGAAGCCGCAACCACGTTAAACCCTTCGTCCTGCACGACTTCGCAGAACGTATTTCGAATCATCGGGTCATCATCCACCAGCATGATCAACGCGCCCTTCGCGGCGGGCTGCGGCTTTAGGGAGGGTTGTTCGGAAGCCTCGAGCGGCAGATCAACGGTGAAGATCGAGCCAGCCCCGGGCTGACTCCAGACGGTGATTGAGCCATGGTGGGCCTCGACGATTTGTCGGACGATCCACAGTCCCAGTCCCAAGCCGCCGTACTGCCTGGAAGACACCAGTCTCTCGAATCGTTCGAAGATGCGGTCCCGATGTTCGGACGCGATTCCAATTCCATGGTCGCGGACCGACAAGCGGGCCCTGCCATCCGCAACCTCGGTCACCATCACCTCGATCGGCGTGCCCTGACCGTACTTGATGGCATTTGAAATCAGATTGGTGATGATCTGCTCGATCCGAAAGGGATCCCAAAATCCCCAAACCGGGGTCTCTGCCAATAGCCGCACGTTGCAGCCGGTTCGCTCCACCTCGTCGCGGAATTGGCGGAGGACCTCTGCCGTGGTGGCGGAAAGATCCAGTCGTTCTTTTTGGAGACTGAGCTTTCCGGCGGTGAGGCGGCTCAAGTCCAGCAATTGGTCGATCAGGCTCGACAGCCGGCGGATCGCGGCGAACATGTCTTCCAGCTTCCTGATCAGCGCGGGACCCATCGGGTGATTGCTTTGCCTGATCGAGACGCGAATCGCGCTTTCTGCCTGCATCTGCAATGTGGTGAGCGGGGTTTTCAACTCGTGGGAAGCGATCGAAAGAAAATCATCCCTGACCCGAATCGCTTCCTCCGCCTGGAAAAGTCTGGAGCGTTCTTCCTCCGCTCGCTTGCGGTCGGTGACGTCGCGAACCGCGGTGATCGCCAGGGTCCCGGCTTCGGACTCCAAGGGGCTAAGCAGGATCTCGGCAGGAAACTCGGTTCCGTCTTTGCGCAGCCCAAAAAGAGCCAACCCGCCGGCACCCATTGGACGCGTCCTCGGCTGGAGAAAGTAGTTGGTGCGATGTCCAGGATGGATCGAGTGATAGCGTTGAGGAATCAGCACCTCGACGGGCTGTCCCACGAGCTCTTGTTTGCTGTAGCCAAACAAGGCCTCGACCTGGGCATTGACCAGCTGGATGTGGCCCGCTTGATCGATGATCACCATTGCATCCGGAGCCGCCTCCAGAAGCCTTCGAAACTTCTCATCGACCTTCTGGCGAGTGGTGCCATCGCGAATGGCTGCGATGGTTAAGGACTCGCCACTGCGCCGTATTTGGCTGACGCTGATTTCTGCTGGAAACTGGGTGCCATCCCGACGCAAGCCGTAAAGCTCCGCAAAAGAGCCCGTGTTTGGGCGGGTTTGGGAGGGGTCAGGCGGGGCATTCGCAGCTCGGAACAGACCGGAAACCAGGAGTTCCGCCGACTTTCCCAGGAGCTGATCGCGGGGATAGCCGAAAAGACTCTCTAAGCGCTCGTTGGCGTCGAGCACCAGACCCTCCGAGTCAAGGATCACCATGGCGTCCGGAGCCGCGTCGAACAGCGCTAGATAGTCTGTGTCCGACCCGCGGTGACTCACCGGCACACCCCACAGTCTAATCGGACTGTTCCGCTTTTAACCGTCTATTATGGTTTTCATGACTTTTACACTTCCACGCCGCGCGGTTTCGGCTAGGACTCGCGGTACAAGACTGCGTGCACACAGGTCGGTACACTGGGGCCATGCTCGCATGTATGCCTACCAAGTAGCCGAATAGAATACTTGACATTCCTATTCCCTACATGTCGCAGAGGTGCTAGCTGCTGCTTGTAGAGGTCCTTAAGGGGGGCGCTCAGAAATGAAGAAGATCAAGCTGCAGCTGATCAAACACACGATTCGTTGCTTGCAGAACAGTGAGTTAGAGCAGGCGCGCGGCGGAGTCATGCCCAACGGACAGCCCGAGGGACCCGCGCTCGGCTCGAGCGTTTGCCGAGTCGAGAATTAGCCGCAAATCAGGCGTCGCTCTTGTAGAACGGTTGGGTGCCTGCGGAGTGATCCGTGGAATCGATGATTTCGCGGATCTGAGGAAGAACCCGACGGACCATCACCTCCACGCCTTGGCGCAGAGTGAGCTGCGATGCCGCGCAGCCTTGGCAGCCGCCGCTCATGGCGATGAACAGGTTTCCATCCTTGACGTCAACGACCGAGATCTTTCCGCCATGTGACGCAACGGACGGGTTGATTTCGCGATCAAGCAGCTCCTGGGCAAGCCTTTTGAGCTCTCCGTCGCTCTGCGCATCGACCAGCCGGGTAGGTCGCACACTTAGAATCGCGGGAGCTCCGGAAGTGAGCTGGTTTCGAATTGCGGCGCCGACGGGCTTCATCAGCTGAAGCCACGATGTGTTCGAATCCTTGGTGATCGAGACGACGTTGTCCGCAACGAGGATCGTGGCGATTCCGGGAATCCGGAAGAGCACTTCCGGCAGAGGAGAGCCCTCCGCGGCTTGCTTGCTGTCGAACAGGAAGGGGCCTCCCGAATGAACGACCCGATTGACGGTGAACTTGCACAAGCTCGCGTCCAGCGGCGATGGCTCCGCTCGAATGGTAATGGCTGGATCGGTAATCGTCGCCACGCGCTCAGACATGATACGCGGTCTGCGCTCGGGCGCGTTCCCCCAGGTGGCGCAGGAGCTCGAACGAGTAGATCCCCGAGGTGTGTCCATCGTTCCAGGTGACCGCAATCGCGTAGTTGCCGATGCTGCTCACCGTTCGGGGAGTAACGTCTTTGCGGATGGAATTGGGATCGAGCATCTTGCGACCGCTCATCTCCTCGACGCACATCGCACACGCGCAGGCAAGGCGCAGATCTCGCACGTCGACGTCATCGCGGCGGCCGTCCTGCCACAGCACCGATAAGGTTCGCGGATCGCGCTTGGTGAAGCCCACCGGAGTCGTTTTCGCATCGGAAGCACCGATTGCCGATTCGTGCCAACCCGGCGTGCCCTCGTCGGTGTCCCAGTTCCAGATGAAGGGCCGCAAGACCGTGCGCTGAGCCGCGTCCAGTTGAGAGCGCAAGTGTGCGGCGATCGCTCGGTAAGCCTGAGCGACTGCAGATTCAGGCTTGCTCGCCACGATCGGCCGGCCTTCATCTCCGCTGATGACCACATCGGCATCCAGCGGGATCGCGCCCAGGAAAGGGACCCCCAGCTCCTGACTCATTCGTTGTCCGCCCCCTTGGCGAAAGATGTCGGTATTTTTTCCGCAATGAGGACAGGCGAAGCTGCTCATGTTCTCGATCACGCCAAGAATCGGCACTTGAACCTTCTCGAACATCCGCAATCCACGTCGTGCAATGTTGAGACTGACGTCCTGCGGCGTGGTGACGATGACCGCTCCCGAGAGTGGCGTTCCCTGGGCAAGCGTGAGCTGCGTATCCCCAGTGCCTGGTGGCAAATCCAAAATCAGGTAATCCAGTTTTCCCCACGCGACCCCGGACACGAACATCCGTAAGTACTTGGTTACCATTGGGCCGCGAAGAATTGCGGGCGCGTCGTCTCCGGTGAGCATGCCCATCGACATCGTCCGAATGCCGAAGCGCTCGGCGGGCACGGCCTGGCCTTCGGGATTCACGATCGGCGGCTGTCCCCGGGGCAGTCCCAGCATCACTGGAATGCTTGGGCCTAGGATGTCCGCATCCACCAGACCTGCTCGCGCGCCCACCTGTTGAAGGGCGAGTGCGAGATTCACACTTACAGTCGACTTGCCGACGCCGCCCTTACCGGAGGCGACCGCCACGATATGGCGAATTCCCGGGAGTTTCTCCTGAGGAATGACAGGCTCATTGGGCGAAGACGGCAATTGGCACCTCACCGAGGTTAGGCGAACTCCTCTTATAACCTCAGTTCGGTTTATCTGCCTCCGCCAAAGAGCTAAACCCCGACGCTGCGCCCGCGAACCAAATGAATGATGAAGGAGATGATTGCCGCCAGAAGCAGCAGGTGAATGGCAAAGGAAAGTTACTGCTGACCCGCCTTGCGCGGCGGTTGCTGATTCGGAAGCTGGCCAGGTTGTCCTGTCCGCTCTCCGCCCTGGCCTTGCCGATTCGGATCATTCGGCATCGGCCGCCGCTCTTCGCCCAAGCCGCCTTGCTTCTGAGGGTTTTGCTGGGGATTTGGTTGCTGCGGGTTTTGGCCAGGCTTCGGGTTGTTTTGCATTCGGTATCTCCTTGCTTGGAGGCAACTGCCTCCGACTCTCAAAACGTCGCCATGCGCACACCTGGGCGCAAGAGCCGTGCAGTTATCGAGATTTCGAAGGTATTTTCCGCGTTCGCGGTCCCCTGCCCGAGGAGTGACCGGGTGATGGGGCTACTCGACCTTTGACTCGCGGATCTCCGCCACCTGGACCGTTTTGATGTTCACGAACTCTCGAATTCCTTCGCGGCCGAGCTCCCGGCCGTAACCCGAGCGTTTCACCCCGCCGAACGGCAGCCGCGGATCGGAAGCGACCATCGAATTGATGAAGGTCTGTCCTGCCTCGAGCTCGTCGATAAATCGTTTCCGCTCGCCATCGTCTTGCGTCCAGACGCTGCTTCCGAGACCGAACACGCTTTCATTGGCAAGTTGGATTGCCTGATCGATGTTTTGGACCTTGAACAGCAGCGCCACCGGTCCGAACACTTCTTCCGAATAGACGCGAGCTGATTTGGGAATGTCGGCCAGGATCGCGGGAGCGTAGTAGTTGCCTGGGCCAGGGATCCGCTTGCCACCGACCAACAGTCGCGCTCCCTTCGCTACCGACTGGTTCACTTGCTCCTCCAACGTCTTGAGAATGTCAGGTGTCGCGAGAGGACCCACGTCGGTTTCTTCGCGCATTGGTTCGCCCACCTTGAGCTTTTGGAAAGCGGAAACGAAATCCCGCTGGAAGGCGTCATAAATGCGTTCATGCACGATGAATCGCTTCGCGGCGATGCAAGACTGGCCATTGTTAATCGTTCGCGCGGTGACCGCCGTCTTCACCGCGGCTTGAAAGTTGGCGCTGGGCATGACGATGAACGGATCGCTTCCACCCAATTCAAGCACCGTCTTCTTGAGCTGTTTTCCCGCCGCGGCTGCTACCTGTGAACCGGCGGCGTCACTCCCAGTCAGCGTGACCGCCTTGATCCGCCGGTCTTCGATGATTTTTTGAACCTTGCCCGAGCCGACCAGGAGCGTCTGAAACACGCCTTCCGCGAAGCCGGCGCGCTTGAGGATCTCTTCGATCGCCAGCGCGGACTGCGGCACGTTCGAGGCATGCTTGAGCACTCCGATGTTGCCCGCCATCAGCGCCGGAGCCGCAAATCGGAAGACCTGCCAGAACGGAAAGTTCCAGGGCATTACCGCGAGCACCGGGCCGATCGGCAAGTAGTAAATGTAGCCCTTCGCGTTCTCGATAGGGACCGACTCCGGCGATAAGAATTCCTGAGCGCGGTCGGCGTAAAAGCGGCACCCTAGCGCGCACTTCTTCGCTTCCGCGATCGCGGATTTGAGCGTCTTGCCCATTTCCTGCGTCATCAGCCGACCCCACTTTTCGGCCTCGGAATCCAGAATCTCTGCCGCGCGCCGCATCTTCTGCGCGCGATCGGAGAACTCCGTCTTCCGATGGCGAAGAAAGGCGGAAGAGGCCAGATCGAGCTTTCGGTCGATCTCCGAGTCGCTCAATTCCTCGAATGTTCGCATCACTTCGCCACTTGCCGGATTAATGCTGGCTATGCTCATACGAGTCTCCTTACCTCTATATGCCCAAGACTAAGGCGGCTTCATAATGCGAGCGATGGTTTTAAGCAGCTCCGGCGTGGGGCTCGAGCTGCAGGAAGTTCCCCGGCCGAGTCCCAAGCCCGAGCAGCTGCTACTGCGGATCCATGCTTGCGCGGTGTGTCGGACGGACCTGCACATCGTTGACCGAGAGCTCCCGAACCCGAAGCCCTCGCTGATTCTCGGTCACCAGTTCGTTGCCACGGTGGAGGAAGCAGGAGCTGCGGCCAGAGGTTTTCCGATTGGGACGCGGGTTGGCGTTCCATGGCTTGGCTGGGCAGATGGAGTCTGCAAGTACTGCGTCAGCGGCCGAGAGAACCTTTGCGACAACGCCCGTTTTACCGGCTACGACCTCGATGGCGGCTATGCGGAATATGCCGTTGCCGACTACCGCTTCTGCTTCCCCGTTCCCGCCGGCTTTGACGATCTTCACGCGGCGCCGCTGCTTTGCGCCGGGTTGATCGGTTTTCGATCGTACCGGCTCGCCGGGGACGCGCGGCGGATTGGCTTTTATGGTTTTGGGGCGGCCGCGCACATTCTGATTCAGGTCGCCAGGCACGAAGGCCGGGAGGTGTATGCGTTCGTCCGGCCCGGTGACGTGGAAGGACAGCGAATCGCCACCCAATTGGGAGCGGTCTGGGCCGGCGGCTCGGACCAGAAGCCACCCGAGGAGCTGGACGCTGCAATCATCTTTGCTCCGGTCGGGTCGCTGGTCCCGGCCGCGCTTGCGGCGGTGGCCAAGGGCGGATCCGTGGTTTGTGGAGGGATCCACATGAGCGACATTCCGAGCTTTCCCTACAAGCTGCTCTGGGAGGAGCGCGTGCTTCGATCGGTTGCCAATTTGACTCGAAAGGATGGGGTGGAATTTCTCGCGCTCGCCCCAAAGGTCCCGATCCAAACCCAGGTCCAGCGTTTTCCACTCGACCAAGCGAACGCGGCGCTGGAGGCTGTGCGGAAAGGGCATATCGACGGCAGCGCTGTCCTGACGCCGTGAGCTAGCAAACGAGAGGACGTCCGGACTTCTATTTGGGCAGATGCTTCTCCCGCCCTAGGTGCCTAGTTTTTGGGCAGATCAAACTCAAGGAGCGAAGGCATGGGTGAGCTAATCGACAAAGCCAAGGGAAAAGTGAAGGAAACTGTTGGTGCGGCAACTGGTAACCGGAAGCTGGAGGGCGAAGGCAAGGTCGATACCGCCAAAGGCAAGATCAAAGGCGCCTTCGAGAAGGTCAAGCAGGAGGTGAAGAAGGCGGTGAATCCGCCTGCAGATCGTCCTCCCCGAAAGCCGTAAAGAAAGATCGTTGGGCTAAACTCGCGGTCTCTGTCGGAGGGTGCTGGCTTCGTAATAGATGTTGGCCCCCTCCTTCTCGTACACAATCAACACGCGGTCGCTGCAGCGGGCGAGGGCCGAGACGATTTTCTTTTTGACTTGGCGCGCGAATGCGGCGCTCGCTTTCTGCGCGCCAAGCTTGTTTGCTCTGATGGTCAGCACGGGCATCGTCGGTCCTTCTTTAGGTGCCGGCACTCCATACTGACTGAGCGCTTTATTGACAAGCAAACCGTAAGGGTGCGTAAACGCAGGCGCGAATGCGCCGCGCACGCCTTTGCAGCCTATTTGTGGCTCTTTGTACGGCCCCACGCGCGCAGGGTCGGAGAAGTAGACTGCGGCAATACGTTTCGAATTCCGCGACTCGGGGAGCTCAGCGTTGCCTCTGGTGACTGAGGCGTTCGGCCTCACAGATATCGGAATCAAAAGGAAGCACAACGAAGACGCGCTCCTGGTCGACCCGGAGCTGGGCCTGTACGCCGTCGCCGACGGAATGGGAGGTCATGCCGCGGGGGAGATCGCCAGCGCTCGGGCAACCGACGTGCTCAAAAAGCACCTCCAGGGCAATCAGCGGATACTGCAAGCCTTTGCCAAAGAGCCAACGCCGTTTCATCGCAATGCCGCCTTGAGTCTGGTGGAACAAGCCATCCAACGTGCCTGCGGGGAGATCTACCGGTTGGCCCATAAAGATGCGGCCAAGCGGGGGATGGGAACCACGCTGGTCTGTCTGGTGGTTGCCGGCTATCGCGCCGTGATTGGCCATGTTGGGGATTCGCGGATCTACCTTCTTCGCAAAGGACACTGTCACCGGCTCACCGAGGATCACACGCTCGTGGCGGCTCAACTGAAGGCCGGAAGCATCACCAAGGCGGAGGCGGCGGCTTCGCAGTTGCGCAACGTAATTACTCGGGCGGTGGGAATTCAAGAATCGGTGCAGGTGGATACGCTGACCCTCGACCTGCTGCCGAATGACATTTTTCTGCTCTGTTCGGACGGACTCCACACCTATCTGGATGATGTGGAGATGGCGTCGGTCCTGAAGAGCGTTACCCCCAAAGAGCTTCCCAAGAAGCTGATCGCGCTGGCCAATGAAAGAGGAGGCAAGGACAACATCACCGCGGTGGTGGTGGAGTTCGAGTGGGACGGCGCGCTGTCGGCGGAGGAGCTCGAAGAGGCCGAGTCGAGGATCGAGACCCTCCGCTCGATCCCGCTGTTTCGGCACCTCACATACAAGGAGCAGGCCGCAATCCTCTCGATTGCCACCAGCCACCGGTACGAGGCCGGCGAGGAGATCATCCACGAAGGCGACCGAGGCGAGGAGCTGTTCATCGTCGTCAAAGGTCGGGTGACGGTCGAGAAGAGCGGGATGCAGATCGCCGAGCTGCGCACCGGCGGGCACTTCGGCGAGATGGGGCTGGTCGACAATGCGCCGCGCTCCGCAACCGTCCGGGCGATTGAGCCGACGCGGGCAGTGGCCATCTCACGAGCGGAGCTGATGACTCTGATGAAGCGCGAGTCCGTGCTCGCGGTCAAGCTGCTGTGGACCTTCGTTCAGGTGCTCTCCGAACGCTTGCGCACGATGAATACCGATCTATCGGAGGCTCGCCAGGAGCTGGCGATCGCCCATGCGATTCGGCCATTCGCCGAGGATTGAGCCGACCTGCTTCAGAGCGTTGCGCGAACTACCGCGCAAGGGCATAAGGTGCGCATGGATCTAACCACGCTGAAGGAGCAACGAATCGCCGTCGGCGTCGGAGGGGGGATCGCTGCCTACAAAGCTTGCGAGTTGGTGCGCGAGCTGGCGAAGGCGGGCGCCCACGTTCGCGTCGCCATGACTCAGGCGGCAGAAAAGTTCGTGACCCCGCTGAGCCTTCAGTCCTTGTCCCAAGGCCCCGTTCTGACGGACCTGTTTGACGTGCATCAGGAGGCGCTATACGGCCATCTCGAGCTGGCGCGATGGGCGGACCTGTATTTGATTGCGCCGGCAACCGCCGACCTGATTGCGCGCATTCGAATGGGCTTGGCGAATGACGCGGTGACCACCTCGTTGCTGGCTTTCAAGGGTAGGGTATTGCTCGCGCCGGCGATGAACGTGGCGATGTGGGAAAATCCAATCACCCAGGAAAACCTGTCGGGACTTTTGCGGGACTCGCGTTTTCGCACCGTCGGTCCCAACGTCGGCCCCCTGGCGGACGGCGAATGGGGCGCCGGTCGACTCGCTGAGGTGCCAGAAATCCTGGGAGCCCTCGCCGCGCTTGCGGGGACCGGCAATCTCACCGGTGCGAGGGTGCTGGTTACCGCCGGGCCGACTCGGGAGTACCTGGATCCAGTGCGATTTCTCTCGAATCCCTCGAGTGGAAAAATGGGTTTGGCGCTCGCGCAGGTGGCCCGATCGCGTGGCGCAAATGTCACCCTGGTGCTTGGACCGGTGGAGCTTGCCGAGGTCGGTGGATTGGAGATCATCCGCGTCACCTCGGCAGAGGAAATGGCGAAAGAGGTTCTCGCGCGGATCGAGGAGGTGGATTACTTCGTCGCCGCGGCTGCTGTCGGTGATTACCGGCCGAGAGTGGTGGCGGCTCAGAAATTGAAGAAATCCGACTCGGAGTCAACCCTGGTCTTGGTTCCCACCACCGACATCCTTGCCGAGGCCTCCAAGCGCCTCGGGCGTCGGCGCCACCGCGCGCTGCGGGTTGGCTTTGCCGCGGAAACTGAAAATTTGGAAGCAAACGCGAAGGCCAAGCTGATTCGGAAAGACCTGGACGCGATCGTGGCCAACGATGTCAGTCGCGCCGGAATCGGGTTTGCGGCCGATGAGAACCGCGTGACGGTGTTGACTCGCCGGGGCGAGCGGCAGGAGATATCCGGGTCCAAGCGGGAGGTGGCAAGCCGACTGTGGGATCTGTTCAAGGCCGAGCACGAAGCGCTGGCCGCGAGCCGATCGGCGGAATCCCGGCGCGGGCGTCGTTAGGGTTCGAGCGCTGAGCAGCCATGGACAACCCGCTTCCCGATGAGTTGCGAGTCATTGTTGAGGACCTGCAGCGCTACCTGGTGTGGGAGGGCGAACAGGGAAAGGTTTCGATCTTGAGCCGGGCAAGCGCGCCGCCCGCACTCGTCAAGCCCGCGACCGATCGGAGCCTAGAAGCCATTCGGCAAGAGCTCGGCGACTGTAAGCGGTGCAAGTTGTCAAACGGGCGCACCCAGATCGTCTTTGGCGTGGGCAATCCCAAGGCGGAATTGGTTTTCGTCGGAGAAGGTCCGGGAGCGGAGGAAGACGCGCAGGGAGTGCCTTTCGTCGGAGCAGCGGGACAGCTGCTCACGAAGATGATCGAAGCGATGGGGCTTCGACGCGCGGACGTCTACATCTGCAACGTCGTCAAGTGCCGCCCGCCGGGCAACCGCGATCCGGAGCCCGAAGAAATCGAGGCGTGCGAGCCCTTCTTGAAGGCCCAGCTTGCGGCGATTCAGCCTCGAGCCATCGTCGCGCTCGGACGCTTCGCGGTGCAGACGCTCCTCCGCGACAAAACCCCGATTACCCGCCTGCGCGGAACGTGGCGCGAGCTTAGCGGCATCCGGCTGATGCCGACGTTCCATCCCGCCTACTTGCTTCGCTATCCGAGCGAAAAGCGCCGCGCGTGGTCGGACCTGCAGCAGGTGATGAAGTTCCTGGGGAAGGGGACGCCGCCGTGAAAGGATCGGTCGAAATTCGGCAGATCGAGGCTGCCTCCCTGAGCGGAAATCCCCTCAACGATCCGCACCGGCGCGCGACTCCGATTTATTTGCCACCCGGCTACGCACAAAGTCAGAGTCGCTATCCAACCATCTATTTTCTGCACGGGTATTCAGGCCGCGGCCTCTCCTGGACGAACATCTCGCCCTTTACACTGACGGTCCCGGAGCGGCTCGATGCGCTGATCGATGCCGACATCATCCCGCCGGTGATTGGCGTCTTTCCCGACGGATGGACCTCGCTGGGCGGGAGCCAATGGCTGAACAGCATCGCGACGGGTCAGTATGAGGACTACGTCTTCAAAGACGTCGTCCAATTTGTGGACCGCGAATTTCGGACGGTGTCCAGCCCGGCGGCACGCGCCGTGCTGGGAAAGAGCTCGGGGGGCTATGGCGCCCTGGTGATGGGGTGCCGCCATTCGGACGTCTTTGGCCACATCGGCGTCCATTCGGCGGACGCCTATTTTGAATACTGCTACTTGCCCTCGTTTCCGAAGGCAGCATCGGGACTCCTGCGCTCGGATGGCGTCCAGGATTGGTACGACGACTTCATCGTTCGCGCTCGGGAGACCCGGGTCCGAAGCGAAGACTTTCCAGTGATTGAGATCCTCGCGATGTCAGCCGTCTACTCCCCGAATCCCGAGGAGCCGATGAAGCTGGAGCTACCCTTTGAGCCTCAAACGGCACGCCTGATTCCCGAGGTGTGGGAGCGGTGGCTGCAGAAGGACCCGGTTCGCTTCGTCGGCCAGCATGTCGAGGGGTTGCGGCGATTGCGATCGATCTTTCTCGATTGCGGCCTGCGTGATGAATACAACCTGCAATGGGGGGCGCAGATGATCGCGGAGGGTTTTCGCCGTGCTCAGGTGATCTTCGTCCAAGAGGAATTTGAGGACGGCCACATGGGCATCAACTACCGGTACGACGAATCCTTGCGGTACCTGGGCCCAAAGCTCGCCACGCGGTGAGGTCGGCGTGCGCCGCTGCACTGGACTCCCTCTGGCTGTAGCGCCGGAACGTTTGCCGGGACAAATTTCCGGCGCCGGAAATTTGTCCCGACATTTGTTCCGGCAATTGTTCCGGCAACTCGGAGGGCGCACGGTCGGTGGGACGGGCGACATAAGCGAGCAATCTCCTCGTTGGCGAGTAAAGAAGGGTGTGTTATAAAGTACCGACTGGGTACTATATTGAGTCTGTCGCAGGGAGGGTGGCACACCTCCAAGGATAGCAGTGATTTCAAGAGGTTAAGCAAGGGGTAATTGGGATGATGAGGATGCGCAGGCTGACGGATTACGCCATTGTGCTTCTGTCGCACTTGGCTCGGGACCGGCAACATTCGCTGCATTCGGCGCGGGATCTGGCCGCCGCGGCGCACTTGCCGCCTCCGACGGTTAACAAGCTTCTGAAGAAGTTGTCGCGAGCTGGGGTGCTGGTTTCGCACCGTGGGACAAACGGAGGCTATAGCTTGGCGCGTGAACCGGAACAAATCTCGGTAGCTCAGGTCATTGCGGCGCTCGAGGGGCCGATCGCCGTGACCGAGTGTGGCACCGAAATCCCTGGGCAGTGCGGGTTGGAGTCCCTCTGCCCGGTCCGAAGCAGCTGGCAAAACATCAATCGGGCCATCCGCGGTGCGCTCGAGGGTCTTTCGCTTTCGGACATGATTCGGCCCCCTCCGCACGGAGGAACTTTGATCGCCCTGAATCAGGGCGGCCAGGTGGGCGTCGCGGGAGGTGCGTTGTGACCGCTAATGCAGCCGTTAAAGAGATTGCCAAGCGGGAGTACGAGCATGGCTTCGTTACTGCGGTGGAGTCCGACTCCGCGCCCAGGGGCCTAAACGAGGAGATCATCCGGTTCATCTCCAGCAAAAAGAACGAGCCAGACTTCCTGCTGGAGTGGCGACTGAAGAGTTATCGCCACTGGCTCAAGATGAAGGAGCCGACCTGGCAAAACGTCCAGCACGCGCCGATCGACTATCAGGACATCATCTATTACTCGGCCCCAAAGCCGAAGAAGTCGCTCACCAGCCTCGACGAGCTGGACCCTGAAATTCTCGCCACTTATCAGAAGCTTGGCATTCCGCTCCACGAGCAGAAGCTCCTCGCCGGCGTCGCGGTCGATGCGGTGTTCGACAGCGTGTCGGTGGCAACCACCTTCAAGGAGAAGCTCGCCGAGAAGGGAATCATCTTCTGCTCGTTCTCCGAGGCGGTGCGAAATCATCCCGATCTGGTGATGAAGTATCTCGGGTCGGTGGTTCCTTACACCGACAACTACTTCGCCACGCTCAACTCCGCGGTCTTCTCTGACGGTTCGTTCTGTTACGTACCCAAGGGCGTGCGCTGTCCGATGGAGCTGTCGACTTACTTTCGGATCAATGCCGCCGATACCGGCCAGTTCGAGCGCACGCTGATCGTGGCCGACGAAGGCAGCTACGTCAGCTACCTCGAGGGTTGCACCGCGCCGATGCGGGACAAGAACCAGCTGCACGCCGCAGTGGTCGAGCTGGTGGCGCTTCCCGGTGCGCAGATCAAATACTCCACGGTCCAGAACTGGTATCCCGGCGACTCCGAGGGCCGCGGAGGCATCTTCAACTTCGTCACCAAGCGGGGCCGCGCCAGCGAGAATGCGAAGATTTCGTGGACCCAGGTCGAAACCGGCTCAGCGATCACCTGGAAGTACCCGAGCGTCATTCTCCAGGGCGACAACTCAATCGGAGAATTCTACTCGGTCGCGCTCACCAATCATCGGCAGCAGGCTGATACCGGAACCAAGATGATCCACATCGGGAAGAACACTCGCAGCACCATCCTCTCGAAGGGCATCTCGGCCGGCCGCGGGCAAAACACCTACCGTGGGTTGGTGAAAATTCAAAAGGGAGCGACCGGCGCCCGCAACTATACGCAGTGCGACTCGCTTCTGATCGGCAGCCACTGCGGGGCCCACACCTTCCCGTATATCGAAGTGCGAAACAACTCCTCTACCGCGGAGCACGAAGCCTGCACTTCGAAGATCGCCGAGGATCAACTCTTTTACTGTCGGCAGCGCGGCCTCTCCGAGGAAGACGCGGTGTCGATGATCGTCAACGGCTTTTGCAAGGAGGTCTTCAAGGAGCTTCCGATGGAGTTCGCGGTCGAGGCTCAAAAGCTGTTGAGCGTCAGCCTGGAAGGGGCGGTGGGCTAAATGGCGCACGCACCAATGCTCGAGATCAAGAATCTTCACGCCACCGTCGGCGACAAGGAGATCCTCAAGGGAATCAACCTTTCGATCCACGCGGGCGAAGTGCACGCGCTCATGGGCCCGAATGGGTCGGGGAAAAGCACGCTGGCTCAGGTGTTGGCGGGTCGTGAGACCTATCGTGTCACCGCGGGTGAGGTGCGGTACGAAGGCAAAAACCTGCTCGAGCTGCCCCCCGAGGAGCGCGCGGTTGCCGGTATTTTTCTTGCGTTCCAGTACCCGGTCGAGATTCCCGGCGTCGGCAATCTGTATTTTCTGCGCACGGCGCTGAACGCGGTCCGCAAGCGGCGCGGCCTGGAGGAGCTCGATCCGATGGACTTCCTTGCTCTCGCCAAGGAGCGGATGAAGCGGGTGGAGCTGGATCAAAGCTTCATGAATCGTTCCGTGAACGAAGGATTTTCGGGCGGAGAGAAAAAACGCAACGAGATTTTTCAGCTTGCGGTGCTCGAGCCGAAGCTGGCGATCCTGGACGAGACCGACTCGGGCCTGGACATCGACGCTCTGCGGATTATCGCGAAAGGCGTCAACAGCCTTCGCAGCAAGGACCGAGCGATGCTGGTGATTACCCACTACCAGCGTTTGCTCGATTACATCGTTCCCGATCGGGTGCACGTGATGGCCGCGGGACGGATCGCCAGCTCGGGAGGCAAGGAACTCGCGCTCGAGTTGGAAAAGAAGGGCTATTCCTGGATCGAGGAGCAGCAACCCCCGAAGACGGGCCGACCGGGGGCGCGGGCGCAATGACCGATACGCGGGACAGTTACGTTTCACAATTCAAGGACGCCGAGCGTCACCTCACGCGCGGGGACGACTGGCTCACTCGGATTCGCCGGTCGGCAATCGAGCAGTTCCGCGAGCTGGGGTTTCCGACGCCTCGACTCGAGGAATGGAAGTACACCAACGTCGCGCCGATCGCTTCGGTACCGTTTCGCATCTCGATGCCGGGTCGAGCTTCGTCGTGGATCCAATCCCAACTGTCGCGAACACTGGGCCCCGAGCCGCGCAATCTGTTGGTTTTCGAGAACGGGCGATATCAGCCAGCACTCTCGCGTTTGGACGAGCTTCCCTCTGGAGCCACGGTGACCAGCTTTGCGGAAGCGCTTCGCGATCGGCCGAAGCTGCTGGAGCCTCACTTCGCCCGCTACGCGGCGTACCAGTCCCACGCTTTCGCGGCGCTCAATACCGCGTTTGCCGAAGATGGAGCGTTGATTCACTTGCCGAGCGGGACCACGGTGTCTTCCCCGATTTACCTGGCGTTCTTCTCGGATGCGGACAAGCCCTCGCTATCCAGTCCGAGAATCTTGATCCTCGCGGGCGAGAACAGCGCGGCCAAGGTGGTGGAAGCCTACTTTGGCCAAGGGGAGTACCTGACCAACACGGTGAGCGAGATCGTCGTTGGACCGGCCGCCAGCCTGGAGCACTACAAACTCCAGCAAGAAGCAGAGCAGGCGTCGCACATCGCTCTCACCCAGGTCGAGCAACACCGCGGTAGCCGATTCACTTCGCACTCTTTGGCGCTGGGCGGGCGTTTGGCCCGAAATGAGTTACGCGTTGCCCTCGATGCCGAGGGGGCCGAATGTGCGCTCAACGGTCTTTACCTCGCATCCGGGCGGCAGCATTTGGACAACACCACCTTTATCGACCATCTGAAGCCTCGCTGTACCAGCCGGGAGATCTACAAGGGGATCGTCGGTGACAGCGCCTCCGCGATCTTCAGCGGCCGAGTTCTGGTCCGACCCGACGCCCAGAAAACCGATGCGAGCCAGACCAACAAGAATCTTCTTCTCTCCCAGGACGCCACTGTGGATTCCAAGCCTCAGTTGGCGATCTACGCCGATGACGTGAAGTGCACGCACGGCGCGACGGTTGGACAACTCGACGAAGAAGCCCTGTTTTACCTGAGGTCACGCGGTGTCGGTCTGGAGCAGGCCAAAGCGCTGCTGACGTACGCCTTCGCGAGCGAAATGGTGGGCCGAGTGGAAGTGCCGTCGATCCGAGGCCAGATCCAGAAGCTGGTCAGCTCGAAGCTCCCCGCGAACCTGGTGCTGGAGGGGGACCGATGATTGGCGCCGCTCAAAATCTTCGGGTCGAGCAGAGCGGGTTCGATGTCGAGCGAGTGCGAGCCGACTTTCCGGCTCTGCACCAGATGGTCCACGGCAAACCGTTGGTCTACCTGGACAGCGCCGCGACCAGCCAGAAGCCTCGGGCGGTGATCGAGGCCGCGGTGAAGTTCTACAGCAGCGACAACGCCAATGTGCACCGCGGCGTGCACGCGCTTTCCGAGCGAGCCACCGAAGCCTACGAGGCAGCCCGGGTGAAGATTCAGCGCTTCATTCGCGCCCTAAAGTCTAGAGAAATCGTGTTCGTGAAGGGAACGACGGAAGCGATCAACCTGGTCGCGCATTCCTTCGTCCGTCCGCGCCTGCAGGCCGGTGACGAAATTCTGATCTCGGCGATGGAGCACCACTCCAACATCGTTCCCTGGCAGCTGCTCTGCGAGGAAAAGGGAGCCAAGCTGCGCGTCGCGCCGATCGACGAGCAAGGCGAGTTGCTCTTGCCCGAGCTGGAAGCGCTGCTCGGCCCGCGGACTCGCCTGCTGGCGCTTGCGCACGTATCGAACGCGTTGGGGACGATCAATCCAGTGCGCCGGATCGTCGAGATGGCGCATCGCCACTCGGTGCCTGTGCTGCTCGACGGAGCCCAGGCGGTGCCCCACCTGCCGGTCGACGTGCAGGCGCTCGACTGCGATTTCTACGCCTTCTCCGGTCACAAAGCGTTTGGGCCAACCGGGATCGGCGTGCTGTACGGCAAAGAGAAGTGGCTGGAAGAGATGCCCCCCTACCAAGGGGGTGGGGACATGATCCTTTCCGTCACTTTCGAAAAGACGATCTTCAATGCCCTTCCTTACAAGTTTGAAGCCGGAACTCCGAACGTAGAGGGCGCGATTGGCCTGGGAGTGGCGATCGATTATCTCAATGGGCTCGCAGTGGAGCAGCGGCTCGGGTTCGAGCGCGAGTTGCTCGCGCATGGAACTCGAGTGCTCAACCAGATTCCCGGATTGCGTCTGATCGGAACGGCAACGGACAAGGCAGGGGTGTTGTCGTTTGTCCTCGCGGACATCCATCCACATGACATTGGAACGATCCTCGATGGCGAGGGCATCGCGGTGCGCACCGGACACCACTGCGCTCAACCGTTGATGCGTCGATTCGGCGTCGACGCGACGGTCCGAGCCTCGCTCGCCTTTTACAACACGCCTGAAGAGCTGGATCGGCTCGGCGTTGCGCTCCAGAAGGTGAAGGAGATTTTCAAATGAATTCGGATCTCCGCGACCTCTACCAGGAAGTCGTCCTGGACCACAGCCGAAAGCCCCGCAACTTCGGGAAGCTCGAGGGCGCCAACCGGTCCGCCGAGGGCTTCAATCCGCTCTGCGGCGATCGGATCAGCGTCTATGTCAAGCTACAGCAAGGCGGGATCGAGGACATCCGCTTCGAGGGATCCGGCTGCGCGATCTCAAAGGCGTCCGCATCCTTGATGACCGGCGCCCTCAAGGGCAAACGGATGGAGGAGGCGGAAAAGCTGTTCCACGAATTCCACCTCCTGGTCACCGAGGGCCCGAACGAGAAGATCGATCCGGCCGACCTCGGAAAGCTCGTGGCTCTCTCGGGTGTGTGGGAGTTTCCTGCGCGCGTGAAGTGCGCCTCGCTCGCCTGGCACACGATGAAATCCGCATTGTCCGACGGCGGAGGCACGGTTACGACGGAGGACCCTGCAACGGTGTGACCGTGGGCACTTGACCAAATGTACATGAGACACGAAATTGCAACTTTGAGCCGCGAGGTCCTAGCGACCGAGATCCCGAGCGGGACGAAGTCCATCCTTCCCCAGGGCGCCCAGGTAACGCTGATGCAGTCGCTCGGCGGTAGCTATACCGTCTTGACCGACGAAGGCAGGATGGTGCGAATCGACGGCAAGGACGGCGATGCGATGGGGGAAAAGTTCGTCGCGAAGTCGGAGCCGCCTCTCGAACCATCCGCTCCGGACGCCCCATTCAACGAGGAGAACGTCTGGGAGGAGCTGCGCACTGTGTTTGATCCGGAAATCCCGGTGAACATCGTCGACCTCGGGCTGGTGTACGTCTGCAAGGCGGTGGAGCTTCCCGAGGGCGGGCGGCGAGTGGAAATCAAGATGACGATGACCGCCCCCGGCTGCGGGATGGGCGACGTTCTGATGCAGGATGTTCGGAAGAAAGTAATGGCCGTCCCTGGCGTCAAAGAGGCAGACGTCGAAGTGGTGTGGGAGCCGGCCTGGGACGCAAGCCGGATGTCCGACGCCGCGCGCCTGCAGCTCGGCTGGATGTAGCCGCCTTCTTCGCGCTACGGCGGCCATCAGGCTCGGTTTGCGCCCCCTATCGATCCCCGATTACGACCGAGGTTCCGCAGCGAACTGTGGAGAGTTACGTGCCTTGGCTTCAGGGGTTCATCGCAACAGCTCGTTCAGTTTTTCGG
>DAIQBK010000014.1:0-159125 GCA_036781205.1 Myxococcaceae bacterium | reverse complement strand
GGCAGCCCGCGCGCTCCCGAGCACCTGGTAGCGTCACGCGGTTATAGCCGGTGTAGCCGTCGACGACGAGCTTGCCAATGGTGCCTTCAAGTACTCTTGCAGGAGTTTCGCCAGAGCGGCTTTTGCTGAAAACATAAGCAACGAGCTCCTTGTCGAATTCATCTCTGGCAATGAAGCTCCACAGCCAGGCGATGCGAGTTTTCTCCTTTGCCTGCACCCGCAGAGTGGTCTCGTCGGCCAGGACTATTTCCTTCTCCGCTACCAGGGCGAGAAGCCGGGCCACCAGGGGGGAAAGCAGCTCTGCCGTCCGATGAAAGAGGTCCAACAGCGTCGAGCGGTCGATGGGAACGCCCTCGCGTCGATACCGCTTGGCCTGTCGGTACAGCGGGATGGAATCTGCACATTTCGAGACGACGACGTGGGCCAAGAAGCCCGGGCCATAGCGGGCCTTGTCGTAGACTTTGGGGGCTCCATCGGCGGTGAGGATGGTTTCACCGCAGCGGCAACGAAGTTTCTCCTGGATATGGAGCTGCCGCTCAAAACGAGCAGGAATTAATTCGTAGACTTCGGTTACCTTGCCATCTCCCAGAGGGGTGAATTCGCGCCCGCCGCACTTGGGACAATTCTTTTGCTCCTCGCGCACTCGATGGTGGATTTCTCGAGAGGGAAGTGTCCGCTTCTTCCGTGCGGCGTCTCGACGCTTGGCCAGCGTCTCTTCCGCGTCCGTGGTAATGGCTCCAGCTTTCTGAAGCTCGCTCAGCCACCGACGGCATCTTTTCCGAGCGCTTGCCGAAAATGTGGCGCTATAGACTTGCGACCGTCTGCTCAAGCTGCCCGACGCGCTCAAGCTGCGTCTCCATCTGCCCGACTTGCGTCTCGAGCGCGGTAACTTCTGCTTCGAGCTTCTCCGCCTTTTCGCGCCACTCGCAGCGATGTTCAATCGAGCTCAATCTCCATTGTCAGATCATGGAACGCGGGGCTCGTCGATCTTTTTGCGCGGCTCCCAGGAAGCGGGCCTTCGCACCCGGCCGTAGTCAATTCCGTCGAGGAGCATCGCCAACTGAGTGGCGTCAATCTCCACTGCCATCGAATCAGCACTCATATGAGGTAGGCGGAATTGGCCGCGCTCGAGGCGCTTGTAGAAGAGCACGAATCCACCCTTGTCCCAGGTGAGTACCTTTACTCGGTCACACCGGCGAGAGACAAAGACGAAAAGGTGACCTGAGTAGGCATCCTCCTCGAACTCTTGCTGGACGATGGCCATCAAACCGTCAATCGACTTGCGCATGTCGATGGGCATTGAACCGATGAGGATCCGAACTGACCTTGGGATGGTGAGCACGGACCTAGAGCACCGCGACCAAAGCCCGAAGGTAGCGTGGATCGGTGCCGGCGTGGAACCGGACACACGCGCCAGAAGGAAGGACGAGCTCGAGAACTTCCCTGCTTGCGATTGGCTGCCGCGCCTTCGGCGCGGAGGCTACCGCACGCACCGGAAGCAAACGCAAGTCCTCTTTGGCGGTCGATGGCTTTTCGGTTTGCGGCTGCGTGAGAACAGGCGCCTTTGCCTCGCTACGAAGGCGATAGAGCCAATAGCGCAAGGCGTGAACGCTAATGCCCCGCTCCCTCGCGAATTCTGGTTGTGACAAATCGGTGCTTTCCCAATCTGAAACCAGTCGGCTCCACCGATCCTTAGTGTCGTCGTTCACCCTGCTTCTCCTCCGAAACCGCGGAGGATCACCGCGCCAGATCATCGGCGCCAGACGTCCTTCATCAGCCGGTTACGAAGCGGCGGGGTTCAGCAAGAGTAAGTCGATCACGGCGATCGGCGCCTCGCGACAGCATCTCGAAGGGGCTTTTAGCCGAGCCTTTGCTTCCCCCCGGCGTTCTCTACCCCGTTCATATTCACTGCTCTCAATCATGAGAGCGGCGCCTCTAGGATATCGAGCAAGGCAAAGCCGTGCTGTCGGCAATCAAATCAAATCCCTCCTGGACCCGCTGGCACTGGATGGCCCTTCGTTGTCGCGCACTGGGCGCCCGTTGGATCGTGGCGCCTGTGGTACGTCGTGCTCCTTCTCTCAAAACCCAAGCAGCCGTAGTCTATGAGCGGCGGGAGGCGGTATGACGAGCACGGCGAAGTTGATGATCGGAATTACCCTGTTGACCGTGCCGACCATCCAGTATGGCGGCTACTTTCTGCTCAGGTCATTGATCGATCCGGGCTCTGGATACATGGCCAATCCCCTCCGGCAAAACCTCTTCCGGGCCGGACACGCCCACGCGGGGGTGCTGGTCATACTTTCCTTGCTCTGCCAACTCTTCGTCGATCAAACACAAATGCCAATCTCGATCGGGTGGTTGGTTCGGGCAGGCGTACCTCTATCCGCAATCCTTCTGCCGATGGGATTCTTCTTTTCAGTCCTGTCGCCGAGCGCTACGAAACCCAATCGCGCCATAGCGGTCTGACGCTGCCCTGCGCGTTCAGAGCTTGGGTAGGTGATGGTCTGCTGCGGCTATACAATTTGAAAGGAGAACGACCAAAAGTCCGCTTTCAGCGCAGCAACTGAACGAGCCGAACGTACCATTCCCCCCATGCTGGCCCCTCGCAACTTGCCGAATCAATTTGCGGAGTGGAACCGACGATGGCACGCGCCCTCCGGTCGTTACGACGCGATCGCGCAGCGCCTGGGGCGAAGGAATTTCTTGGGAATGTTCTATCGAGGGCCCTTCGGTTATCAGACCAACAACAGCACGCGGGTGTACGAATATCCCTGGGCCTATCATCAAATCAGTAGCCTCGGTCGCGGCCTGCGAATTGTGGAGCTCGGCGCCGGCCTGTCGGGACTTCAGTTGGTGCTCGCACGCGAGGGCCACCGGGTGCTGAACGTAGATCCCGGCCTGGAAGCAGCGGGGGTTAGCTTCGATCTGGATCAACAACTCCATCGCAAGCTGTGCCGCGCCTTCCGATCGCCAGTAGATCTCGTCTCCACCACGATCGGGTGGGCAGGGATTCCAGACGGCTCGGTAGATGTTCTGCTCTCCGTTTCAGCTCTCGAGCACTTTGCGGTTGAGGCTCTCGACGAGCTCTCGATCCACACCCGACGCATCCTTCAGCCACGAGGAGTGGTAATCTTGACCGTGGATTTGTTCCTCGATCTTCACCCATTCTGTGACGCGCGCTCGAATGTGTACGGGCGGAATGTAGACTTACGGGATCTGCTCGGGCGTGCTTCCTTGGATCTTCGGACTGGGAATCGAGAAGAGCTCTTTGGATTTCCGGAATTCGATCCTCGGCGCATTCTGTCGCGGCTGAGTAAATACCATCTCGGAACTGGGTACCCTGCGCTGGCGCAGTGCCTGGTTGCGACCGTTCGATCGTGACCCAGTCATCGCGCGACTGACAACGATGTGACGGCCGACGAAATCAACGTTGGCCCGGGTTCGCTACTTTGCCGGTGGCACAAAGCCGTCGGTTAGAGTTTTCATGAAGGAGACGATCTGGTCTTCCTGCTTATCGCTAAGGCCGAGATTCCCGAGCTGCTTTCGATTCATGGTTCGCGGATACTCGGGCGGAGGCCAGCAGCTCACTTTTTCCCCCGGATCGCCGGGTTTGCATGTCGGTAGTGAATCCCGCGTGTTGTAGAAATGGACGACTTCTTTGAGGCTCTTCAAGTAACCGTTATGCATGTAGGCTCGGACGAAGTTGGGACCGGGTCTTTTATCCACATCGCGCAAGGTGGGAACTTTGAACCTGCCGACGAATGAAGAAGCAAGCTTCGTCCAGGCTTCATTGGGATTCGGCCCGCCGCTTAATCGGGGAGCATTCAGGAGAAATCCTCCTACCCCAGTATCGACCCAGTTGAGACCACTGGGATTTGCGACATAGCCGTACTGATCCTGCTTATCTTCGTCATAGAACGGGATGGCTGGGTTCCTGGGCAGACCGAGATTGCTCGCCGTGAAGTCCGTAAAGAGCGGTTCTTCGCCAGGTCCTCCGTCCCTGTGACATTCATTGCAGTGCGTGACGCTACTGCGAAAGAGGGCGTAGCCTGCCTTCTCATCCGGAGTGAATTGCGCTTTGCCGGCCATCACGTAGTCGTATTTCGAGGAGAACGGGTTGACTTCACTGGATGCTTCAAAGGTTGCTATCGCCTCCGCGATCTGGTCGAAGGTTCTGTTCGAAATACCGCGATCGATCGCGCTCAGGTGAACGGGCAGCGGATCGGAAGCGGGCGGAGGTGCGGGCACGCTGCACACCCGATCGGTATTGTTCGGCCATTGAATGGCGAACGCCTGCACGCCCCAGATGCTCTCCGCCAGGACACGATAAGGGCGCCGAGACACGCGATATACCATGCAAGCGGAGTCGATTAGACCCATCTCGACGGGATTGAGCGGTGGCGCCTGAGCCTGTTCAGCCACTGAACTGTTGAGACGGATGCCGGTCGCTCGCATATCCCAGAAGCTTCCACCGACGAAGTCGCCCTGGCGACTGTTGTAGTGAAGTACCGGGGCGTAGGTGGCGTATTTGTGAGTCTGGGGCATCCGGTTGCTAAATCGGGTGCGAACCGATCCGGGATAAGAGACGGTCGTCATGTTCAGCGTGCTGAGCGGTGCGCCGAAACCCGTTTCTGGCATGTGACAAAATGCACACGCCTCGTTCTCATTGACGGAAAGTTCCTTATCAAAGAGGAGAAGCTTCCCCAGCAGCGTAATCCGCCCCGCAGGGTCCGCCATGGCGGTCAGGTCCGCGAGCGCAGCCGCCTCGATGCTGTCGATGCGCGCTTCGAGCTGCCTGATTTCCTCCTGTGCACGAGGCGAGAGGCGCACCTGCGGAGGTGCCTCGGATGTCGGCAGCGATAGAATGCTGATGGCAAGCAGCGACGCGAGCCTCATCGTCGGGTCTCTAAGTTCATCCCCTTTTTAACTCGCAACATTAATGCCAATGTCGGCCACTAGCTCGTCCCATAAATTCGCGACCGGTGCGAAGCACTCGGATCCAGGGCCGACTGATCTACGTCAGCCGCCACCCGGACAAAGGCCAAATCATCAAGCTGCGCGATCAGATCGAAGGGCCACCTTGAGAGTCAGACGACGCCCGACGGTCTAAAGTTCGCTGTCACGGCGGAGCCCCAAAACGCCGACCGTTCCCGCCGGAGGGGTGACGCATCCCGGGTCAGGGGCTAGATTCGCTCTCCCTCGACGAGGAGATGATGATGCTGGCAAGAAAGCGGAAGCAGCGGAAAGCAATCTACCTTGCGCCAGGCGGTGGCCGTGCTTACCCGATGGGCCGCATCCGCACTGTGTTCAAGGCGGACGGCGCGGAAACAGGAGGGACTTTCTCTGTTTCGGAGTGGTGGCTTGAACCCAATACCAAAGGACCGCCTGCTCACTCCCACGACGAAGATCATGCCTGGTACGTCATTGAAGGGACCATGAGCGTTCAGGTTGATGGACGGTGGACCGAGGCTGTAAAGGGTGCCTTCCTCCTGATTCCCGGCGGGGTTATCCACACCTTCGAGAACCGGACGACGAGTCTCGCGGGCATTCTCAGTTTCAACAATGATGCGGGATTTGAGGAGCAAATGCCTTCCATTTCGCAATGGTTCGCAAAGAACCCGCCGGAGGATGCAATCTGATCCGGGTTGATGGACCAACGACACCAACGGTCATCCAGCTGAGGCGGGACGACCTCAGGCGCGCCTACAAACCGAACCGGCCGACGCCGCTAAACGCTCTCCGCGATGCGGCGCAGGACGGCGATGACGCTGATCACGCCGATCACGATCCCGAGGGCGATCTTCGCCGCGGCTGCGGCCGCGCGGCCGAGCATCGCGCCCCAGCCGGCCGCCACGGCGGCTCCCGTGTGGGCCGACACCGTGTACTCAAACACGGCGGCGCCGGCGAACGACCCGACGAACGCGCCGATCACGGATCCAATTACGGGCACGGGAACACCCACCACCGCGCCGACCAATCCGCCGATCAGCGCGCCCCAAGCCGCGCGCTTCAAGGCGCCGTATCTCCGCGCGAACCGGAACCCCAGCCACGTCTCGATCAGCTCGCCCAGAAGTGCGAGCGCGAGAACGAGCGTAGTGGTCCAGAGGCCCACGGTCTGGAAGTCGGTGAACCAGCCGTAGCCTAGGAGGCCCAGTATCATGACCCACAGGCCGGGCAGTCCAAGCGGCACCATCAGGAGACCGGCCAGGTCGACGATGGCGAGGAGTAGAATCGCGAGGGTGTGTGTCACGGTAGCCTCGTTTGAACGAGATCAGCGTACTAGAGCGCGGCGGATAGCGGGCGATATCCCGCCATTATCGTCGAGCGGTTGTGACAATGGCCGCTGGAGATTCGGTCGAGGCGTTCCAAGTACCCGGCTACTTCACTCGCACGCACCGGTTCTCAGGGGGGTTATCCGGCCGGTACTCGTAGTCGCCGATCCAACCCCTGGCCTCGTTCTTGACCGTGCACGCTCCGCAGGCGATCCGCTGCTCGGCGGTTATCTGATCGCAGTCGGAGACCTTGCGGATCCCGTGCGCGCACCCTGCGAGCGCGGCGACCGACAGGACGATCCACGCAGCGAACCTCGGGTCGCTCATCATGCGAGCATGGTAATCACGGTGCGGGCTCCGCGGCAGGACGCCGGGTACGGCCTGCCAAGTGGATAACCTAAGTACTCATCCCCAAAAGAGAAAAAGCATGGAGGCGGCGGGAATCGAAATCTCACCAGCGACCATCAGGACGGGCCTGGCTGCACCATGAAGCTGACGCCGAAAATCGACAAGAACCGGATTTCGATGTCGCCAAGCGAAACGTTTCGGTTTCTCCGACGACTCTGAATCAACTTCAGCGGGATTTACCGAAGTAGCGGGAGTGACATTGAGCCCGAGCCGAGCGGTGGGCCGGCTCGTACCGTTGTTTTCGAATGGAGATACTCTGATGCGGAATAAGTCTGGACCATTTAGAGCAGTCACCTTGTCCCTGATAGCGGCGGGATTCATGCTCCTGACTCGCTCGGCCGGGGCCCAGGGCCGGAGCACCTCGCCGACCCGCCGCCCTAGCGATGCCGTTGCCGATGCGCAGACGCCGCAGGCAGTCCCGGTGGAGCGGCCGGAACAGAGGAAGACCGCTCACGACCAGTCCGACATCTTCGCCCCGAGCAAGGCGGAGCCTTCCTCGGAGGCTCTGGCCGACCAGCCGGATCATGGCGGCATGATCGGGTTCGACTTCTATAAGGATCCGCTCGGTGCGATGAAGCCGGGCCTGAGTTTCGACGAGCTCTACCGGACTCTCTCGGCGAACAAGCCCAGCGTTACGGCCAGGCAGCGGAAGCTCCTAGAGAGCCGCTATGACCTCACGCCCAGGCTCGATCCAAATGCCAAGATGTCGCGGGGCAAACCACTCGCCGGGGGACCTACTGCGCGCCTGCCGCAAGGGGTGAACTGGGAATCGCTTGCCGCGATGAGCCCGGATGAAATCCGCCGCCGAGATATCTTCCCCTACAAGGCGCTTCCTCACCCAGCCCAGGGCGGAGGGCTGGGCGGCCAGGTCTTCCCGCAGATGCAGATCAAAATGTTCCCACGCCTGGAGCGGTACGACGTCGAGTTCGATCTTCCCGAAGCCTTTTTGCCCGAGTTCCCGCCCGCAATGTTCCTTCAGAACCGCCCCGAGCTGGGTGACGTGTCGCGTGGCGAAGTCGTCTCGATCAACAACTACTATCGCCTGTTCAAGGACATCCTGACGGCGGTGCAGCTCGACGGCTTACGCCTGCTGGTGACTCCGTTTTCCCAGGAGGAGTTCAATCCAACCGACGATCGTAAGAGCGCTCAGCCCACGCTGGGAGTGACGTGTCTGGACTGCCATACCAACGGGCACACCAGCGGGCAGTTCCACATCAATCCCGATGCCCGGCCTGAACAGCGGCGCATACGCCTGGACACGGTGAGCCTGCGCGGCATGTTCAATCAGCAAATTCACGGCTCGAAGAGGAGCCTGCGCTCAGTCGAGGACTTTACCGAGTTCGAGCAGAGGACGGCGTATTTCAACGGCGACGAGATTCACGCCATGAAGAAGGGCATGAACATCCTGGATCGCATCCAGGTGTCGCATATGGCCCAGATGCAGAATATGTTCGACTTCCCGCCGGCGCCCAAGCTGACGTCGCTAGGCCGTCTCGACCCGCAAAAGGCCACCCAGAGCGAGTTGCACGGCGAACAACTGTTCTACGGGAAGGCGCAGTGCGCGGCCTGTCATCCGGCGCCGTTCTTCCTCGATAACGAGATGCACGACCTGCAAGTGGAGCGCTTCGGGCGGGAAGCCGGTGACGGTCCGATCAAGAGCTTCACGCTTCGCGGGATCAAGGACAGCCCCCCTTATCTGCACGATGGCCGCTTGCTGACCCTCGAAGACACCGTCGAGTTCTTCAACCTGGTGCTGACGCTGAAGTTGACAAAGCAGGAGAAGCAGGACCTCGTGGCGTTCTTGCGGCAACTGTGAGACCGACTGCGGCTGGCTTGCTTAACCGCGCGTGCGATGTCCTCCGTTGGCCGCGGTGCGGAGCGCAGAGCTGTGCACTTGCTGATATCTCGGACAGCAGCGGGATGACCTGCCTGCGCCGGCGCGATGCGGGCGCGAAGACGCCGTGGTAGCGGACGAGGTGGAGCGCGTGGTGGCGGAGCCAGCCTGGCGAGGCGGCGCAGCAACTCGGTGGGCTGCAGCAGTAACGTCTGGCGGCCGTCCGCTGCCATTTCGGCGGATAGTCGAGCCGTTTCTCTCGGCGACACCGCTGGACCACTGTCGTTAGCTAAGCAGCGCTGGCAGAGGAACGCGAAAATTCTTGCACGGAGCGCGAGAAGTGTGTCGTCATTTCACCGAGCAACTTCGAAGGGGGACCAGATGCACTCCAAACGGACGGCGTTTCAGCGCTGTGCCCAGACAACCATCGCCTTGCTTGTGCCGCTCACTCCCGCGATGTCTGCGGCCGTCCCGTGTGAAGACCTGCTAAATCTGCAGCTGCCAGATGCAACAATTACCGAGGCCGCTCTGGACACTTCCGGCGAATTTGATCCCCCGCCTCCGGCCCCTCCGATCACCGGCCTTCCGCCTTTCTGCCGAGTCGTCGGGGTTGCCCAGCCCACCAACGCCTCGATGATCGGCTTCGAAGTCTGGATGCCGACAGAGACCTGGAACAACAAATTCGAGGGGGTGGGCTCCGGCGGCTCGCTGGGAAGCATCGGTTACACCGCTTTGGCAGATGGCCTTACCCGCGGGTACTCGACGATGGCCAATGACAACGGCCACACCGGCTCGACGTGGACCTTCGCACAGTTTCCGGAGAAGGTGATCGACTTCGGGTACCGTGCCCAGCATGTAACAACTCAGCTGGGCAAGTTGGTTACCGAAGCATTCTACGGCGCAGGGCCGGCGCATTCGTACTTCGTGGGTTGTTCTCAGGGAGGGCACCATGCGCTGATGGAGCTGCAGCGCTACCCCGAGGACTACGACGGTATCGTCGGCGGCGACCCTGCCAACTACTGGACGCACCTAATGACCGCCGAGCTCTTCAACAGCCTGCAGGCGTCGCTCGGCGATCCGGCCAAGGTGATCCCGCCAGAAAAATTGCCGGTCATCACCCGGGCGGTCATTTCCGAGTGCGATGCCAAAGATGGGCTGGTCGACGGTTTGATTGTCGATCCGCGTCGCTGCACGTTCGATCCGAGCTCATTGCTCTGCCCAGGAGAGGAGGAGCCGACTTGCCTCACCGCGCCGCAAGTGGACACCGTCAGGCAAATCTACGCCGGGCCGCGCAATCCACGCACCGGAGAGCAAGTCTTTCCCGGAGAACCCAACTCGAGCGAAGCGGTCAGCTGGCAGGGCCTATGGGTAGGGGTTACCGTTCCGGGCGGCAGCTCATACGAATTCTTCGTGCACGGCGTCTACGGCGATAACCCAAACTTCGACTACCACACGTTCGATTTCGATGCCGATCTTGCTTACACCGACTCGAAACCCGTCGTTGGTGAAACCTACGCTTCCGCCCTCAACGCGATCAACCCAGACATCAGCGCCTTCAGGGCGCGGGGTGGCAAGCTAATCATGTATCACGGCTTTTCGGATGGATTTATTACGCCGTATAACAGCATCGGCTATTACAACGACGTGGTCGCCACCGTCGGAAGAGGAAATATGCCCTTGGACGATGTCCAAGAGTTCGCTCGTCTGTTCATGGTCCCCGAAATGGGCCACTGCGCGGGCGGACCCGGGGCCACGACGTTCGACGCGCTCCACGCGCTGGAGCACTGGGTCGAGGACGGAATCGCCCCCGAGAGGATTCTCGCCGCTCACCTGAATCCGGATAGGACGGTCGCGTTCACTCGGCCACTCTGCCCCTATCCCCAGGAGGCTCGCTACCGGGGCCGGGGCAGCATTGACGACGCGGCGAACTTCGTTTGCCGCCAGGTCGAGCTCCGACCACTTCCGCTTGTCGATTCATTCGCCGGCGACGAGATTGACTCGACTTTGTGGAGCGTGCAGGCCACCGAGGGAACCGCGGTCGAAGGCGACGGCACGCTCACGCTTTCACCCAACCCGTTCACCGGAACCTCGACAATTAGCGTCTCCAGCAACTCCCTCTATGACTTCACCGGTGGGCAGGCCACGGTCCAGGTCAATGGGGTCGTCGGCTTCGGCGGCGTCAACAACGTCTTTTCGATCCAGGTGAATTCGGACAATGCGCTGGAGTGGCGGTACGAGAACGGAATGTTGCTCGGAATCTACTACGTCGGCGGCGCGCGCACCGTCGCGGCGCCCCTGCCGTACTCGGCCAGCCAACATGCGCTGTGGCGCATCCGCGAATACAACGGCGTCGTGTTGTGGGAGACCTCGCCCGATGGCTCGTCATGGACACCACAGGGGGCAGCGGCAACGGCCCGGCTGTTTTCACTTTATTCGGTCAACGTGTTGCTGGCGGCCAACACCTTCGGGGATGGCTCACCCGACCCGGGCCAAGCGCGTTATTCCAATCTCAACGTCGAATAGAGTGTATCGAGGAATTCTCGAGGCGATTTAATCCACCCACCGAACGATCCGTGAGGTTGGAATCAGGAGAACGGCCCGACCGGCGCCAGTCGCTTTTGGACTCGCAAGTCGTGTCAAACGCTTCATCAATGGGAGGTACAACATGAAACGGGGAGACTTGTCTTTGACACAGCACAGGCAGGTGGTTGTTTTCATTGCGTCGCTCGGCCTGATGGTCGGGGAGGTGAGCCTTGCAGGCACGCCGGGAGAGTGGACCGGAACCTGGTATGCCCCTCCGGTGATGGCCTCGACGCTGACTTTCAATGATCAGACGATCCGGGAGATCGTCCACATCAGCATTCCCGGCACTCGGATCCGGGTGCGACTGACGAATCTCTTCGGCACCGGTCTGCTGCCGATCGGTGAAGTGCACGTGGCGATTCGCGCCAGCGGTTCTTCGATCGTGCCCGGCACGGATCGGGTATTGACGTTTGGCGGAGCGACTTCGGTCAACATTCCCGCCGGCGCCCCGATGTTGAGCGATCCCGTGGATCTCGAAACACGGATCTTCGACGACGTTGCGGTGAGCATCTACTTCCCGACGGACACCGGAGGATCGACCGTGCATGGTACCGGAGTGCAGACGTCCTACATCTCGGGGCCGGGCGACTACACCGCGGACGAGCAGTTTCCCGAGGCGATGACGACCACCTCCCGGTACTTCCTCGCCGGCGTGGAAGTGACGCCGACCGTGCCCTACAGGGCGGTGGTCACCCTCGGGGATTCGATCACCGATGGCACCCGCTCAACCCCGGACACCAACAACCGGTGGCCGGATCATTTGGCTGTCCGCTTGTACGAAAATCAGCCGACGATGGCGGTGTTGAACGCCGGCATCAGCGGCAATCGGATCCTTCGCGACGGTGCGGGGCCCAATGCCCCGGCGCGCTTCGACCGCGACGTCCTCGTTCAGCAGGGTGTGACTCACGTCACCTTGCTCGAGAGCATCAACGACATCGGCCAAAACTGCCTCAACCCTGACCAAGGGGTTACCGCAGGTCAGCTCATGGTCGGCATTCGGCAGCTGATTGCCCGCGCGAACGAGAAACACCTCAAGTTCATCGGCGCTACGATGACGCCGTTCGAGGGCGCCGCCTACTTCTGCGAGTCGGGAGAAGTGCAGCGCGAAACGATCAACGACTGGATCCGCTTCGGCGGCGAGGTGGACGGGGTCATCGATTTCGACGCAGCGGTGCGGGATCCGGCAAATCCAAGGCGATTCCTGCCGTTCTTCGACAGCGGAGACCACCTCCACCCCAACGACTACGGTTACACAGTGATGGCGGAGTCGATCGACCTTTCACTGTTTCAGTGACTGTGGCTGGCTCGCGCCGGCGGACAGCGCCGCGCAGACGTTCTGTAAACTTCGATGCTCCCTTGCCTCACCGGAACTGTCGTGGCAGGCCCTGTGGCCAAAGCGGGAATTCCGGCGCGCGTTCCTCGCGGTCGTTGACACCCGCGCGACGTGAGGACTAGGGAGTCCGGGATCGTCGGCCGCGCATCGAGCAGTCCAGCACTCACCTTCGATGCGGGCATACCGCGATCGGGGGAGCGCGTAATGAAGACAACTCTGTTGCTGGTCGGGGCGGTGGTCTTGCTGTCGGTTCCTCGCGGGGCGGAAGCCCGCGTAACGAGGTTTGTCGTCACGAGCGTGGAGTCGCCGACTTTTGGCGGCTACTCATGGAGCGGCGTGGGGCAGTACGAGAGGATTGCCGGTAAGGCATACGCTGAGGTGGATCCCTTCGATCCCAAGAACGCCGGGATCGTGGACATCCAACTCGCGCCGCGGAACGCCGACGGGAAGGTCGAACTCTCGTTTGACTTCTACATCCTGAAGCCGATCCACCTGAACCGTGGCGCTCACCGAGTGATGTACGAGCCGCCCAACCGAGGAAACAAGTTGTGGGGCACCCTCGGCCCGGGTCGCTTCCTCGGAGGCGGGAACGATCCCGGATCCGTCACCGACCCCGCGGTGCTGGCGAACGCGTTCTTCATGCCGCGCGGTTACACAATGGTGTGGAGCGGCTGGGACAAATCCGCCGGCACCAATTCGGCTAATTTCAACGCGACGATCACCTTGCCGGTCGCCACCAATCCGGATGGTTCCTCGATTACTGGACCATCATTCGAGTACATCGTGACGGCCGGGGCGCCTACCTATGCGCTCACCTATCCCGCGGCCACGCTCGACCAGAACCAGGCGACGCTGACTCATCGAACTCATCTGGACGACACGCCGGAAGTGCTTCCGCCGTCGGCTTGGGCGTACACCGACGACACCGGGGCGGCGATCAGGCTTACGGGTGGAAACTTTGTCGCCAACGACATCTACGAGTTCTCCTACATCGCAAAGGATCCGACCGTGAACATGGTGGGTTACGCCGCAATCCGCGATTTCAACGCTTGGCTTCGCTACGAGCGCGCGGATGACGACGGCACTCCCAACCCGCTCGCTAGGGACATAAGGCGGATCTACACGGTGACGATTTCCCAGCCAGCCCGCACGCTCAACGACTTCAGGCATCTGGGCTTCAACCAGGCTGAGAACGGCCGCATTGTTTTCGACGGAATGCTGCAGTGGATTGGTGCCGCCGACGGCCTCAGCATGAATTATCGCTTTTCGCAACCGGGCCGTACCGAGCGCAACCGGCAGGACCACCTCTTCAGCGAATCCGTCTTCCCATTTGCCAATGTGATGACAACCGATCCCTTCACTGGAATTACGGACAGTCGCTACGCGAGCTGTGAGCGGACCCATACCTGTCCGCTGGCAATGGAGATCTATTCGTCCAATGAGTACTGGGTGAAGGCCGCGTCGCTCCTGCACACCGACCCCGCGGGTACCCGGGACCTTCAGGACTCGCCATTCGCGCGCAATTACTTGATCTCAAGCCACATGCACGGCGTCGGCGATCCGACAACTCGCGGGGTCTGCCAGCAATTGCAGAATCCGCTGAATTCGGCACCCGTGCAGCGTGCGCTGTTCATCGGACTCGACGAGTGGGCGACGAGGCACCGACAGCCACCGCGCAGCCGCGTCCCGAGATTTTCCGACGGTACGCTGGTAGCGCCATTGCCCCAATCCGGGATGGGATTTCCGAACATACCCGGCGTCACCTATACCGGCCTCAAGACAACACGCTATCGATACGATTTCGGTCCCGATTTCTACGAGACCGGCATCGCAACCGTCAACCCGCCGCTGATCACGCCGCCCTATGAAGACAATCCCCTGAATGGGCCGATCTATCCGAGCTTCATTCCCAAGACCGACAGCGACGGAAACGACATCGCCGGCATCCGCCTTGCGGACGTAACGGTGCCTTTGGCGACCTACACCGGCTGGGGTCTGCGGTCCGGCGCTTGGGCGGACGATGGGTGCGAACACATGGGGCAATACATTCCCTTCGCGCAGACGTTGGAGGAACGGCGCGCGACTGGCGATCCCCGCCCCTCCGTCGAAGAGCGCTATCAGTCACTCAGTCACTATGTGGTGCAGGTAGTTCACGCCCTCAACCGGATGGTCCAGCAAAGGCTGTTGCTTTGCGAGGATTACGATGCCGAATTGCAGCGCCTGATTGCGCTCGGAGAGGCGGCAGGTCTGCATGATTCCCCGGGCGAGCGCGCACCATCTCCCGCGCAGCAATCGTGCGAGGCGCGGCCTGGCGACGGAGAGGACGAATAGGGATCAAGCCACAGGCCTGCCGACACACATGCGGCAGGCCTGTGTTTGCGGTCTGCGAGCGTTGCGCGTACTGGAATTCCGGAAGCTTGCTAGGGCCGCGTGTGACAGTCCGTGTGACAGTGAATTCGTTGAAACAAAACAGCTCCCAAGTCACGAAGACTTGAGAGCCATTTCGACCATGGAGGCGGCGGGAATCGAACCCGCGTCCGGAAGCCTTCCGCCCTTCGATGCTACGTGTGTAGTCCGCGTTTTAGTTTGGAGCCCGAAGCTGCCACGGACGGCATCTTAAAGCTCGGTCCTGGAAAGTCTCGTTACCTCGAACCCAGGCGTCCGAGGCAACCAGCCCGCATTCTGACGGTCCTACCCCGACCCACGGGCCGAGATCGGGAGGACCGCGCACTTAAAGCTGTTTAAGCAGCCAGTGCGAGCTCAACGTTGTCGTTGGCTTTTGTGTTTTTGCCGGCCTTTTTACGAGTTGCCAGCAAGCTCGACACGCATCTCGGGTTTCTATGCCCCCGTCGAAGCCAGGTCGCCCCCTTTCATTCTTTGGGCAAATTGTTTTTTAACCGTCGCAGCATCAGAGTCAACCCAAGCAAACCGCCGCCTACGAAGCTACCACTCGTTCAGGGGATTGATGTGATCATCAGTTATCTGCCAGTCGGTCCCGAAGCGCTGCCACTGCTGGACGCGGAACGCGACGATGCCGTTGCCATCCAGGTCGGTGGCGCCTTCCATGTAGAAGTAAGTCAAGGCCGGGGAGGTATAACCGTACAAATAGTAGCTGTGGTAGACGTAACCCAGGGGCTCCCACGCCAGGAGGTTCCAGCCTGGCTGCCCGGTTAGCCAAGGCTTCTTCGCGCCGCTGAACACAGCCGGGTTCCAATTAGCGGTGATGCTGCTCGCGCCTCCGCCCAAATCGGTAGGAAACCGGTCGTTGTTTTGTGCGAGGTAATCCAGCACCGCGTCGTGAATGGCGCGAAACATCACATCGGTTTCGGAACGTTTGGACGTGTTGACGAACTGCTGAAAGCCGGGAATTGCGACCGTGGCAAGAGCCGCGATGATTGAAATGACCAGAAAGATCTCGATCAGACTGAATCCGGCCGCGGAGCGTCTACTCGATCGGCGCACTCTCATTACTGGCCTGCTGGAGGTTGGGTGGCCGAACCACCGGGAAGGTGCAGCTTGGATGGAGTAATCACGTACTGCCCAGGCCCCACCTCGTGCACTGTCTTCCCGCTCGCTGCCGCCTGAGCTTTTAGCTGCGCGAGCGCCGCTGGATCAATCGGCTTGGATGGATCAATCGGGTGCAGTACTGCAATTCCCGATGACTCGTTCTGGAAACCGTGCATTCCTGCAGCGGAGTAGCTGGAGCCGTTCACATGAGCGTTCTTGGCCTGCAGATAGCGGGAGCCGTGAAAGGCCACGGCCCCAAGCACTGATAGCCCCATGCCCACCCACAGCATTTTGGACCTGAGCGCTATCCTGGTGGTATCCGCACTGGCGGCAACGAGCCGCGCCACCTTCTCATACTTCTTCGTTGCCTTGTTCGTTGCTGCTTCGGCCGCAGCGTATTGGGCGAACTCCGCGGCAAAATTCGAAAGCGCCACCGCGTTCTTGGCGAGCGCTGCGCGAGCGGAGACAAAACTCGCTCGCACCGTTGCGGTCGCCGCCTCGGGCGGCGTCTGCAAGTTCGTAAGCGCAGTGTCGGCTTCCTTGAGCAAACCCTCGAGTGCGCCCACGTCGATTGGAGCTCCTCGAGCGGGCTTCGTTTCCAATGCGTTGGCCAGCCGCCAGCGAACGATCACCGCTTCTTTCAGCGCGCTCAGATCCAGCGCGGAGGGGCGCTCCAACAAGGTGCCAAGTTCGACTTCCGTGAGCGAGTTCCACAGACCCTCGATCGCCTCGTCGTGTTTCCCCTGCGAACCTTCGCCGCTCAACAGCCGCGACGCTTCCTCCATCCCCGGAACGCTAGATGGCCAGGTGGCGATCAGTGGGGCTTGAGACGCTTGATCATTGGCGGCGGGTGCACTTGTGCTCGACGGCGGCACCGCAGCCAACCGTGGTGGAGCACCGACCGGCAGACCAGCCGACGCCGGAGGCGCGCTCGGCTTCGAAGAAGGCTTCACCCTCGGCGGCGTGCGGAGCGCTTGAGTAGGCGTCGTTGGCGGCACCCGCGGCCCCCGCGCAACACCCGGCGATGGCTTGGCAACAGCCGGAGGCTTCATCGCCCGTGACGATCCTCCCTTCGGCGGAGGCTTCGCCGCTGCGACGTTTGCGGGAGGCGGCTTGCTCACCGGCTTCACCGAAGGCACCACCGACCGTACTCCGGGCGACGATTTGGCAGTCGCCTTGCCAGTTTCTTCTTCGGTCGGCGCTTCGCCTCCCTTGACCGTCGGGGGTCGTGACATCGGTCCCTAACCCCCCGCCGCCTTTTCGCTGGGCGCGAGCGCCAATTCAGAAACGTGGTTCTCCAATTCCAGCTCCGGATCGGCTTCGCCAAGATGGCCAATCGATGCCACCTTGTTCTGCTTGAGCTTTCGCAGCGATTTCACTGCATTTTCGACGGCGACCCCCTTGATTGCCGAGAGCTCGAGAATGAGCTCTTCAAGTCGAAAAATCTCCTCCACCTCGCGTGCCCGCAGCGACTCGACTGACTTGCGAAACAGCTCGAAAAAGTCTTTCAGTTCGTCGGATCGTCGAATCGGTCTAACCAGCGGGTACCGTCCCCTCGCCAAAGCGGCCACGAACTGGGTAAGCGCATAAATGGGTCCGGCGATCCGATGGGTGATCAAGATCCCGAAGACGCCCAAGGCGACTCCGCAAAGGATAGCGACGACGAGCACGACCCAGGTGACCTGGCGGTTGACCGACGTAAGCTCTTCAACCAGAGCGGGAGGCAAGCTGATCTCGGCGAGCAAGCGCCGCCGAACCAGATACATCGTCACCGCGCAAATCACTCCGATCAAAGCCCCGATACCTCCCAGGATGAACGAGTACTTCAGCTGAAAGCTGGGGTCGACGAGGAACATTCGCCGACCCCAGAACATCTTCGGTCTGGGTGGAGGCATGCGACGGAGTGGTTGTCGGCTCAGCGTATTCGCTCGCGCGATGTAGTCACAAGGAATGGTCAAAGCGAACGAGCGCGGGATCGATTGTGCGAAAACGCCGCCGCGCTCCCACCCGGGGGTTTCGAATCCTGGTCCCTACTGGTTGGTGCTCAGAGCGCTCTCGATCTTTTTCCTCAAGGTGCGCTCCGGCAGATATCCGGCTTGCGCATCGAGCACCATTCCATCCCTGCCGATGAAATAAGAAGTCGGCAGGGATTGGATTCGATAGTTGATCGCCATCCGTGCGTCGGCAAAGACCACGTGGGACGCCAGATCCGGAACCCGATTTGCGATAAAGACTCCTACCGCCGCTTTGGCGCTCTCCGCTTCGTCCTTATTGACCGCCAAGAGCACGAATCCCTGGGACTCATACTCGCGCGCCACCTTCAGCAACGAGGGCATTTCCTCGACGCAAGGAGGACACCAAGTCGCCCAAAAGTTGAGCAGCACGACTTTCCCCCGAAGCTCATCCAACGATATCCGACCGCCGCCGTACCGCTCCAGGGTGAAGGATGGCGCCAGAGCCCCTTTGCCCACCAGGTGCGGCCGGCGTGCAACGCGAAGTCCCCCATAAAGGAACGCAACCAAAATTAACGCCACGAAGACACCACCGGGAATGCCTGCCGGCTTCCTTCGGACCGAGATTTCGTCAGCCGTCTGCGACATCGATTTCAGTCCTTCGGCGGCAAAAACTGGCCATCCAGCGTGAGGTTTGTACGATGGTGTAGGAGGAACAATCGCATGTGGCGACTCATCAAGTTTCTCGTGTGGACCAGCTTGAGCATCTGGTTCGGCACGTTTCTAGCCACTTATCATATCGGTGGCCGTACGCCTTGGCAGTACGTGCAAGCAGCGTGGAAGAACAACGCCGTCGGCACTCGAATCAACAACAAAGTCACCGATTTGAAGGAAGGACTGCAGGGAGCGTTGGACAGCGCCCAGGACCAGATCACCGGGGACGCCGAACGCAAACCCAAGGAGCGCCACACCCAGAACGAGCGAGAAGCGCTCAACAAGCTGATTGCCAATCGGCGGGAAAAATAATTTCTTGCCGAGGGCTTGGAAACCTCCCTCGAGAAGCGTCGAAAGTACTTTATCGGCGCCCTGATGATTTTGATCCTCGCCTTCACCCTGGTGTGGATCCAGCAGCAGTTCAATCAAGGCGATGAACGAAAGGCGGTGGCTCTGGTCGGAGCCGCCAAGACCGCGCAAGGAGGCACCGTCGGCGACGCCTTGGTAGCGCGGTCGGCAAGTCGCTCTCCAGACTGCAAGTCGACGATCACCTCGTCGTGCGCCGGTACCCTCGAGGTGACCTGCCGCACGGACGGCGAGCTCTATCGCTTTGCCGTCGATCTGGTTCGCAATTCGGTTCACCCGCTCGACGAGCCAACCCGCGCCCTGATGGGGGTGGGTGTCCACCCTGCGCACAGCATCCAAGGAGACGCGGGCTAACTCCCCCTTGCGAGCCGGTAGGTCGGAGCGCTATGAAGCCGCCTCCGCCGTTGAACGAAGGAGTAGAGGATTGGCTGAATCACCCAGCACGCAAAAGACCCGGAAGTGGCCCCGCAAAGCGAAGGGGGGAGGCAAAAAAGCCTGCACCATTGCCGAGTGCAAGCGACCCTACCGCGCGAAGGGGTATTGCTATTTCCACTTCAAGAAATGGCGTCAGGGCGAGCTGCCTCACACCAGATATCGCGTGTGCTCGAAGCCGGAATGTCGGACCAAAGCGGTGCGACATGGCTTGTGCGAGAAGCACTTCGACGAAACCTACAAAGCAGCGCCTGCCCCGGGAGCTCCTAAAGCCGAGGCCGCTGCCGCACCCGCACTTGCAGCGGCTGCCGCGCCCGCAGCTGCACCCGCGCCCGCACCCGCCGAGCCTGCGCCTAGCACCTGACCGCATCGGAGCGTTTCTCAGTCTCTGCGCAGACCGAGCGCTCGATCCAACTGACGAAAAGCGGCAAGCCACATCTCGGCTTCGCGCTGCGTGAATTCTCCCCGAAGCAGCGGCTGAAGCAGAACCCGCAAAGCGCGTTTGGGCGACTGGAGGTTGAGAAATCCAGCGTGCAGCAGCACCGGCTCCATCACATCCTCGAGCTGCCTGACCAGCGAAATCCTGGCGCGGTTTTCAAGCTTCGCGCCGGGTGCCGCGGTGCGGCGCTGGCGATGGCATAGGTACAAGAGCACCGCCGCGGCTTGCGCCACGTTCATCGATTGTTGCCCGACGCAGGTCGGAATTCTGATTACCTCCTGGCACGACGCAAGCTCCTCATCGGACAGACCGCGCTTTTCTCCACCAAACACGAGCGCGACTTCTCCCCGTTCTGCATTAGTTGCCAGCCGGTGAACGCCCTCTTCTGGGTCGAGCACCTCTCTCTTCCGCAGGCGGCGCGAAGTGGTGCCTACTGCATAAATTGCATCGCCCACTGCGTCGGGTAGCGAACGGTAGAGGCGAAGGTGGTCCAACAGCGACTCCGCTCCGACCGCCAATTTCTTGGCGGCTGCGAACGCGTAAGTAGCCGGATCGGATAGCGCCAGCTTCTCCAGTCCAAAATTCACCATTAAGCGAGCTACCGCTCCGAGATTGTCAGGAGAACGGATCTGATGCAGCACGACTGTGAGCCGCTCCGACATGTCGCCCATTCACCGACTTTATCTGGCTGTTTTTGGTGAGGATCGGTATATTCGATCTTCCGATGAAGGGGTGCCGGGCTATTCCTGCGTTTGTAGGGGCGGTGCTGCTTGCCGCGTGTGGGGAAACCCCCAGCGCAGCACGTTCAGCCAGTTTCCGAAGCGCGCTGACCAGTCCCCCTGAGCTTTTGGCGAACGAGCCGCGGGAGATCCTCAAGAAGATGTATGACGAGCTTCTCCTTTCGGCGCAGGCCGACGCGAGCGCACGGGTGGTCCCGGAAAAGTTTGTGCTGATTCAGGGGAATTCGTTCAGCGCCGGCGTGCCAGAGCCCAGCGTGGATCTGTTCGCGCCCTTGGATACCTGTCAGAACCTGCAGCTCAGCTTCAGCGGAGCGCGGGCTGAAACATCGGAAGTTCGCCAGCGCAGCCTCGGAAACCGAACCGAAGAAGAGGCGGCCAGGCAGGTGCTTTGTTCGTACCTGACCCACCTTGGAATGAACGCAAGTGGCAAAATTGACGTTGGCCTGGTGACCGGCATTTCGAGCGCCATCATCTACGTCGAGCCCACCGAAGAATCATCCGAGCTGGCCGTCGCCCGGGTCAACCGCGCGCTGCTCTACCTCGCGTTCGCGGCAAGCGCTTCCCGTTAGTCAAAGATTGGGTAAAGTGCGCGGCTTTCCACTTCCGGAGGCCGGATGGCGATTTCCATCGTCCAGCAGCAACTCCCCAACACCCTGCGCGAGACCCACTTTCCACAGCTCGGTGAGAAGTATCAGGGCAAGGTCAGAGACGTTTATCGCCGCGGCGATCGACTGGTGCTGATCACCACCGATCGGCTCTCGGCCTTCGATCGGGTCCTCACCACGATTCCCTTCAAAGGCGAGGTCCTCAATCGACTCGCCGCATTCTGGTTCGAGAAGACTCGACACGTGGTCCGAAACCACGTGATTGACGTTCCCGATCCGAACGTCACCGTGGCCGAGCGGTGCGAGCCATTTCCGATCGAGTTCGTGGTGCGCGGCTATCTGACCGGCAGCCTGTGGCGCGACTACCAGAAGGGAGCGCACACCGCCTATGGCGTTGAGTTCGAGAAAAACCTCAAGAAGGATCAAAAATTTGGCAAACCCATCATCACTCCTTCGACCAAGGCGGCGCAAGGAGAGCACGACGAGCCGATTTCCGAGAGGGAGATCCTCGCCAAAGGACTGATCAAGGAGCGCGACTGGCGCAGAGCTTCTGAGGCCACCCTGGCATTGTTTGCCGAGGGCCAGAAATGGGCGCTCAGCCGGGGACTGATCCTCGTCGATACCAAATACGAGTTCGGAAAGTCTGGCGAGGAGATTGTGCTGATCGACGAGATTCACACTCCCGACTCCAGCCGCTACTGGATCGCGTCCGAATACGAAGGGCGCTTTCAGCGCGGCGAAGACCAGAAGATGCTGGACAAGGAAAACATCCGGCAGTGGCTGATCAAGGAGCGGGGTTTCTCCGGACACGGCGAGGCTCCTGCGATTCCGGATCCGGTGCGGGTCGATTTGGCGGAGAAATACCTTGCTGCTTTCGAGCAGATCACCGGCGAGCCATTTCGACCCAAGGCAAGCGCAGTGCTTGGGCGGATCGAAAAAAATCTGCGCGCCAAGGGCTACCTTCCCGTCGACCGTTAAGCTTTGGCGCGCTTGCCAAAGACCCGGTCGAAAATCTCATCCACGCTTCGCGCGTGCAAATCGAGCGCAAAACAGGCGGATATTTCTCCCGCGGACAGCACCTTGAGGACCTCGGGATCTCCGAGGAGCGCGGTCTCGAAGTCCACGCCCTCGTCATAGACTTTCATCGCGTTGCGCTGAACCAAGGCGTAAGCAGCTTGGCGATTGAGCCCCTTGCGGGCGAGCGCCAGAAGCACCGCCTGCGAGTAAATGACTCCTCCCAGCTTCCCCAGATTTTCCCGCATCTGCTCGGGATAAACGCGCATCTGCTCGACCAGTCGGGCGAATCGATCCAGCATGAAATCAGCCACGATGCAGCCATCTGGAGCAATCACCCGTTCCACCGATGAATGGGAGATATCGCGCTCGTGCCAAAGCGAAATGTTCTCGAGAGCGCTCACCGAGTAACCGCGCAACAGTCGTGCCAGCCCGCTCAGATTTTCCGAGAGGATCGGGTTTCGCTTGTGCGGCATCGCCGAGGATCCTTTTTGCCCCTCGGTGAAGGGTTCCTCCACCTCTCGCACCTCGGTGCGCTGCAGGTGTCGAATCTCGGTCGCGAACTTCTCGATCGAAGAGCCCAAAATCGCCAGGGTTGCGAAAAATTGGGCATGCCGGTCTCGTTGGATGATTTGGTTGGAGGCCGGAGCGGGCGCGAGGCCGAGCCGCCGGCACACGTGCTCTTCCACATACGGTGGAAGGTGAGCAAACGTCCCGACCGCTCCGGAGATTTTGCCCACCGCCACCGCTTCCTTGGCTCGCACCAGGCGCGCCTTGTTGCGCTGAAGCTCGTCGTACCAGATTGCCAATTTGTGTCCGAAGGTGATCGGCTCCGCATGCACGCCATGGCTGCGCCCGATCATCAGCGTCCTTTTGTGCTCGAACGCGCGATCTCGAACCGCCTTCATCACCCGATCGACACCCTCGAGCAGCAAATCGGCGGCATCCCGAAGCGTCGCTCCCAATGCCGTGTCCAGCACGTCGGAGGACGTCATTCCCACGTGGAGCCAACGGGCGGCGGGTCCAATCCGCTCCTCCAGAAAAGTCAGGAACGCGATCACGTCGTGCTTCGTGGTGCGCTCGATCTCATCGATCCGGGCGACGTCTTGCTCGGTGAAGTCTCCCGCCTTCTCGCGGCACTGGGCGAGCGCGTCCTCGGTCGCGAGACCCAACTTCACCATTGCCTCGAGTGCAAACAGCTCGATATCCCGCCAACGCCGGAGCCGTGCTTCAGGCGACCAGAGCGACGCCATCTCGGGCCGAGAGTACCGACTGATCATCCACTCCTCCCGGTTGAGCCAAATCCGCCGCTACCCCGCCCGGTATTCGACAACTCCGCTACTTCTCTCAGCTGGGCTCGGCAAGTCTGGGCAACCACCAGCTGCGCAATCCGGTCTCCGCGATGAATTGTCACCGGAGCAGTCGAGAGGTTTGCGAGAATCACCTGTACCTCGCCCCGGTAATCGGCATCGATCGTACCCGGCGAGTTGAGGCAGGTCACCCCATCCTTGAGCGCCAGGCCAGATCGGGGGCGGACCTGTCCCTCGTAACCCGGTGGAACTTCGATTGCGAGTCCGGTGGGAATTGCCCTTCTCTCCATCGGCTGGAGGACGATTTCACCCTCGATGTCGGCAAACAAATCCATCCCGGAAGCAAACTCGCTTCGATAGCTGGGAAGCGGGAGCCGGGACCCTTCGCGAACTCGTTTGCATTTCAGCTCGATCTTTTCCACCAAGCGGATGTAGCACGCGCCCCTCACAGCGCGCGATTGGAACTTGAAAGGCGGGCGCCCAGGCCAGCTTCGGCATCTGCCAGGGGCAGGCCTATCTCCTGCTCGTGGAGGACCAACCCGTAGCGCTCCGGCGCGACGTTCGGATCGGCGACGCCGGGATCGGCTCGCAGTTCCTCCAGAGGAAGGGCTTTCCTGGCGAGGAGATTTGGAAGTGGTGACGGCAGTACCAACAGCAACTGCCGGCGATCCAAGCGTCGAACCGCCTCGATGTCCGACCAGTCGATGCCAACTTCGCCGGCAGGCGTGCGAAGCCGCAAGGCCTGCGCATCCTGCCCAATCACCCGAAAACGCCAGCCCGCCTGTGGATTCTTGAGTCGCTTGAGCTGCAACACCAGGTTTGAGAAGGCCGCATAGACTGCGACCGAGCCGATCAGCCCGATGAAGATCCAGCCGGCCCTGCTGGGGATTTGGGCGCGATCGAAAATCGCCGATCCGAAAGCGCCGAGATAGAGCGCATCTCCCAATGCTTGAATCGATACCGCAGCTCGCAAATGACGATACGCAAGCTCCAACTCCAGGACCAGCCCGACGACCGCGAGGCAGACGCCCAATTGGGCAAGCAGAAAATGGAGAGGAAGCTCTCCTCCGCGGGTGCTGCGCACGACGGCGGCGAGCAGGGTGGCTCCACCGAGCAAGCCCATCGCGTGAGACATTCGCGACCTGATCCCCGGTTCGCCGTTGTCGAGCAACAGAGAAACCCCGACCAGCAAGAGCCCCGCGCCGAGCAGCCCGTAACTTGCCGCCGGGTAAGGCCGGAGCAAAGTGAGCGCTGCATTCCCCACGAGGAGGACGATCGCGTGGCGATTGAGCACGTCGTGATGTCGGTCGGTCTGCGGCCCTAGACCGGGGTCCCCTGGGCATTTGAGCCAGGGGCAGGCGCCGCGGAGCCCGGTTGCCCCGCGCGCTCGGCCAAGGCCTCCTTGCGCGAGAGGCGGATTTTGCCTGTCTTGTCGATGCTCAAGACTTTCACCATCACTTCGTCGCCCTCTTTGAGAACGTCCGAGACAGATTTGACGCGCTTGTCCGACAGCTCCGAGATGTGCACCAGCCCATCCGTTCCCGGGAACAGCTCCACGAAAGCGCCAAACTCAGCGATCTTGCGCACCGTGCCCAGATACGTCTTGCCAACTTCCGCCTCTCGAGTCAGCGCTTGGACCATCGAAATGGCTTGCTGGACGGCCTCGGCGTTCGAGCTGGCGATGTCTACTTTGCCGGAGTCCTCGATGTTGATCGAGCAACCGGTTCTCGCGATGATGTCCTTGATCACTTTTCCGCCCGGACCGATCACATTCTTGATGTACTCGGGGCGAATCTGAATGGTGGTGATTCGCGGAGCGTAGGGGCTGATTTCGGGGCGCGGTTGAGCCAAGGCTTTGCGCATCTCTCCCAGAATGTGCAGTCGTCCGACCCGGGCCTGTTCGAGCGCCCGCTGCATGATCTCGGTGCTCAGACCGCTAATCTTGATGTCCATCTGGATTGCGGTGATGCCCTTCTCGGTCCCACACACCTTGAAGTCCATGTCGCCCAGGTGATCCTCATCGCCGAGAATGTCGGAAAGAATGGCGATCTTTTCGGCTTCCTTCACCAGGCCCATCGCGATTCCGGCGACCGGGGCTTTGGTCGGAACGCCCGCATCCATCAGCGCCAGAGCGCCTCCACAGACGCTGGCCATCGACGAGGAGCCGTTGGACTCGAGGATGTCGGACACCACCCGAATCGTGTAGGGAAATTTGTCGCTCAGCGGCAGCATCCCGCGCAGTGCCCGCTCGGCCAGAGCGCCATGGCCAATTTCGCGTCGGCCGGGGCCGCGCAGCGGCTTCGTTTCGTTTACCGAAAAAGGCGGGAAGTTGTAATGAAGCATGAACTTCTTGAACGACTGACCGGAGAGCAACTCGAGGCGCTGCTCGTCTTCCGCGGTTCCCAGTGTGGCGGCAACCAGAGCCTGCGTTTCGCCCCGGGTAAACAACGCCGACCCGTGGGCCCGCGGCAACACTTTGACTTCGCAACTGATCTGCCGGACCTCGTCGTGTCGACGACCGCCAATCCGGCCGCCGTTCACGGTGAGATGACGCATGTATTCGTACTTCAGATCCTCGTAGATAGTCTTGAGCGCGAGTGCCGTGACCGGCGTGAAGGCCTCGCCCATCGTTTCCCGGAACTTGGCTTCGACTTCCTTGCGGTTGCTGGACAGCGCTTCGTAGCGCTGTTGCTTGTCGGTAATCTGATAGCCACGGACGATTCCCGGCCAGGCCAGCTCGCGAACCTTGGCCTTGAGCGCCTCGTCATGCAGAGGGAGTTTCTCGTAGGCGCGGGGCGTCTTCTTCAGTTCCCGGCGCATTTCCTCCTGAAGCTGTAGCAGCGGACGAACGGCCTGATGTCCAAACGCCAGAGCCGCGACCATGTCCGGTTCGCTGACCTCGATCGCGCCTCCTTCGACCATCACAATTGCATCGCGCGAGCAGGCCATCACCAGATCGATGTCGCTTTCCTCGCGCTGTTTGGCGGTCGGATTGGCCACCCACTCTCCCTTCACCCGGCCGACCCGGATTCCCGCAATTGGTCCGTTGAATGGGATGTCCGAGCAAAACAACGCTGCCGAGGCGCCGGTGATGCCGTGGATATCCCCCTCGTTTTCTTGGTCAGAGGAAATGACGCTCGCGATGATCTGGGTCTCGTACGCGTAGCCTTCCGGAAACAGCGGCCGGCACGAACGATCCACCAGTCGAGAGGTCAACGTCTCTTTCTCAGTAAGCCGGCCCTCTCGTTTGAAGTAGCTCCCCGGGATTCGCCCGGCGGAATAAAGCCGCTCCTGGTACTCCACCGTGAGCGGCAAGAAGTCGACCTCGCGCTTCTCCCTCGCAGACACCGCAGTGACCAGTAACATCGTGTCGCCATAGCGAACCACCACGCTGCCATCGGCTTGTTTTGCCATCCGCCCAGTTTCAATCGTCAGCTCCTGGGCACCAACCTTGACGCCTTTCTTCAAGTACATGTCTTTCCTCTTATCTGTTGCGAGGCCGCATCAAGATGCGGCTGGGCAACGAACCCGGGCCCGGGGCTTGAGCAGCAAGTCCCAGCCAAAATGTGGGGTTCGGGAGTCGAGGGATGCGGTGGGCCTTTTGATCCCTGATCGCCACGGCCGAATCCGCATTCAGCCACTTCGAACGGAAACCAAAAATGCCGAGCCGCGATCCCTTCCCGCCCTACTCCCCAACTGAATACAACTTCAACCTCTTACTTTCTGATTCCTAATCCTTCGATCAGCTTCTTATAGCGACTGCTGTCCTTGGTCTTCAGATAATCCAACAACCGGCGCCGCTGCCCGACCAACTTGAGTAAGCCGCGCCGCGAATGGTGGTCCTTCTTGTGCGTCTTGAAGTGTTCCGCCAGCTGTCCAATCCGCTCTGAAATGAGGGCAACCTGAACTTCCGGAGAACCTGTGTCCTTTTCATGCGTCCTAAACTTCGACACCAGCGCTGCTTTGCGCTCGCCATCTACTGACATGTTACCTCTCTCGCCCGCTCCGCATGCTCCGTGAAAAGCCGAGGTCCGTGGAGGGGTACAGGCCTGGCGATGAACCGATTACTAACTCTTATAAGGCCGAGCACGGGCTGGGTCAACATTGGGTCTTGAGCGACGCCATCACCCGCAAATAGCGGAGCCGATGTTCGGCGTCGACCTCGGCGACCGCTAGCAAATCGCCGGACGGGCTCAGGATTCGGATCCGCCCCGGAGCTGCATCCGTGGCGAACGGCAGGCCCCGGGCCACGCGACTCGCTTCCGACTGTCCCACCGAGACGGCTGGAAGCTCCCCGAGGGCATCCGACATCGATACCAGCGCCCTTGCGATTTCCTCGCGCCCAGCGTCTGACTTACTCAGCTCGATCAGCCGCTCCAGTTTTAAAGCCATCCGCTCGGTGAACGGACCGCTGGCCGTCCGTCGCAGAGACTTTAAATGCGCCCCACATCCCAACTCCCGGCCAAGGTCCTGCGCCAAAGCACGCACGAAGAAGCCCTTCGAGCAACGAAGGGAAATACGCAGCTCGTTGGACGAGAAGTCCCGCAGCGACAATCGGTGGACCACCACCCGCCTCGGCTCCCGTTCCACTTCTTTTCCCTCGCGGGCCAGCTCATAAAGGCGTTTACCCTCGTGCTTGAGTGCCGAGTACATCGGTGGAACCTGTTGAATCTCTCCGCGGAATTTTGTGAGAGCTGCTTCCAACAGCGTGTTGGAGAGCGGGGGTACCTGACCCTCGGCGGTGATTTTGCCGCACGAGTCTTGGGTATCGGTTTCCTGGCCCAGGCGGATGATCGCCTCGTACTCCTTTCCGCTCTCGGAGATGAACCCGGCAACCTTGGTGGCCTCCTCCAAGCAGATCGGCAGTACCCCGGTCGCAATCGGATCCAACGTTCCAGTGTGCCCTGCTCGCTTGAGGTGAAGCGAGGCTTTGACCCGCCGCACCACATCGAACGAGGTCGGACCCGCCGGTTTGTCAATCACCAAGACGCCGTTCATGGGTGCTCTACCAGCCCTCTTTCTCCTTTACCTCGCGCAACAGCCTGTCGATCTTATCGCCTTCCTGGATCGATTCATCGAACACAAAGTAAATCTCGGGTGAGATTCGAAGTTTCACCCTGGCGTTGACCTCGCGCCGAACGAAACCCTTGGCCGCTTCGAGCCCGCGCTCGGTCTCCGCCTTTTGCTCATCCGTTCCCATCATCGAGTAGAACACTTTCGCCACCCGTAGATCCGGCGAGACTTTGACGCCGGTAATGGTGATGAATCCAATCCGCGGATCTCGCAGCTCGCCGCGGGCGACGATCGAGGCGATTGCCACCTGGATTTCTTGCCCCACCCGCTCCGGCCGGACGCTCATTCCTTCTCCCAGTCGCGCGGGTTGCGCAGCCCTCGAGCCTTTGCCCGCGCTTCCTCGAGCGAGAGTTTCTTGGTCCGGCGGGTCGGTGTGCTCGACTTGCCCGAGGAGCGCGCATAGCGCTGTTCCCAGTCGCCCAGCCCTTCCGCTTCCGCCAGCGAGCGGTGTCCTTTAGGGACTGACAGGACTCCACTCTCCGGCTCATCCGGGTAGAACTGATCTCCGAGGGAGACGATCTCCGTCTCGCGCGAGATCAGCGGGGCCACGTACATCTCCTCCACCGAATGGATGATGGTATCCATCTGCTCATTCACCTGGCGGCGCTCGTTGGCTACCACCGCCAGGCCGATGGTCGCCTTCTGCCACAAGTCGTTGCTGTCAACCTCGGCGACCGCGACGTTGAAGCGGGCTTTCAGCCGATCGATGATTCGTCGCAGCACCTGCCGCTTCGCTTTCAGCGACCCGCTCTCGGGGATGGCCAGATTCAGACGAGCAACGCAGACGAACATCAGCGCCCCTTGCTGCGGTTGAATAACAGCTCGCGGGAAACGCCAGCGGAAAATCAGTTCAAGCTGGGCCGGGTTTCCTCAATTTCATAGGCCTCGATGATGTCTCCAGGCTTGAAGTCGGAATAATTCTCGATCCCGATGCCGCACTCGAATCCTTTCTCGACTTCCCGAACGTCATCTTTGAAACGCTTCAGAGACGCCATTTTTCCGGCGTAGACCTGTTTGCTGTTTCGCAACACGCGCGCCAGCGCGGTCCGCTTGATCGTCCCGTCGAGCACCGCTGCTCCGGCGATCGTCCCCAGCTTGGGCACATTGAACAGGTTGCGCACTTCGGCGTGGCCCAACTTCTTCTCGCTCCGGATCGGCTCGAGCAGGCCTTCCATCAGCTGGCGGACTCCATCGAGCAACTCGTAGATGATGGTGTAGGTCTGCATCGTCACGCCTTGCTGCTTGGCGGTCGCCTCCGCCCCGGATTCCGGCCGGACATTGAAACCGATCACCAACCCGCTTGAAGCGGCGGCCAGCATCACGTCCGACTCGGTCATCGCGCCCACACCCTTGTGGATGAGCTCGACCTTGACCTTTCGGGTCGAGAGCTTCTCGAGCGCCTGAGACACAGCCTCGAGAGACCCCTGGACGTCGGCCTTGAGCACGATCCGACATTCCTTGCTCTCGCCCGCCTTGATCTTCGTGAACAGGCTGTCGAGCGACTCCTTCGAAGTCTTGCCCAGCTCGGACTTGCGCTCCTTCATGACCCGGTGCTCGGCAATCTCCTTGGCCGATTTCTCGTCCTCCACCACATTGAGGACGTCCCCGGCGACCGGCACGCCCGACAGGCCGACCACTTCTGCACAGTAGCCTGGCGGCAACTCCTCCACCGCATCGCCCCTGTCGTTGGCCATCGCCCGGACCTTGCCGTAGGTCGTGCCGCTGACGATCGCGTCGCCCAGGTGAAGGGTGCCCTCGCGAACGAGTACCGTGGCTACCGGACCCCGGCCCTTCTCCAGTTTCGCCTCGAGGATCGCTCCCACCGCCGGAAGCGTCGGGTTGGTGCTCAGCTCCAGCACTTCTGCCTGGAGCAGGATATTTTCGAGCAGCAGATCGATTCCCAGTCCGGTTTTCGCAGAGACCGGCACCATGATCGTCTCTCCGCCCCAGTCCTCCGCCAACAACTCTTGATTGGCGAGATCCTTCTTCACCCGCTCGGGGTTGGCACCCGGGGTGTCCATCTTGTTGATCGCCACCACGATCGGCACTTTGGCCGCCTTGGCGTGGTTGATTGCCTCCACCGTCTGGGGCATCACTCCGTCGTCCGCCGCCACGACCAGCACCACGATGTCGGTTACATTGGCCCCGCGAGCGCGCATCGAGGTGAAGGCCTCGTGGCCGGGCGTATCCAAGAACGTGATGTTCCCCTTGGGCAGGGTGACGGTGTAGGCGCCGATGTGCTGGGTAATCCCGCCGGCCTCTCCGGCCGCGACGTCGGCATGCCGAATCGCATCGAGGAGCGAAGTTTTCCCATGATCCACGTGACCCATCACGGTCACCACCGGCGGACGGGTCCGCTTGTCCTCCGGACGATTGACGACTTCGGGCAGATGTTGCTCGACCTCGAAGCCGACCTTCTCCACCTTCCACCCATAATCCGCCGCAATGATCCCGGCGGTCTCGACGTCGAGAGTCTGATTGGCGGTGGCCATCGTTCCGCCCGTCATCAGCTTTCCGATCAGCTCGGACGCCTTGATTCCAATCCGCTGCGACAGCTCCGAAACACTGATCCCCTCTTGCAGCTTGATCACCTTTTTCTCTTCAGCCATCTCGGTGATCTGGGTCTTGGCGCCCTTCTTGGTCGGCTTTTTCTTCTTGCCGCGCAGCGGGATGCTGACCCGCCCCCACACCAGGTCCGCCATTTCCTGCTTAGTGAACGTAGCCTCCTTCTCGGAAGTGCGCTTTTTTCCGCGGTCCGCCTTGTTCTTGGTGACATCCACCAACTCGCGCCCGCCCCGCCCGAGGTGATCGGGCACTACTTTGAACTCCCGAACTTCGCCGATTGCCTTCTTGCCCGGCGCCATCGGGATGCTCTTGTGAGCTGTCGAGGTCGGCGTCACTCGCCGCACCTGAACCAGCGGACGGCTGATCACCACCGCCTGGGTCGCGGTGGGTCGCATTTGCCGTTGCTCAGTGGGCGGACGCGCTGCGACGCCCACTGAGCCTCCGCCTCCTTGGGCCGGCGCGGTGCTGCGGGCGCTCGTGGGCTTACGCGCCTGCGCGGCAACCGGGACCGGAACCGAAACCGACGGAGGCGCTGGCGCTGGAGGTGGCACTGGCTTCGCCGCCGCTGGGGGCGGACGAATCGGCTCGGCTGCTACGCTCACCGGCGGAGGTGGAGCCGCGGGTGGGGGTGCGACCGGCGGCGGAGGTGGAACCTCGGCAGGCGGCAGAGCCGGCTGCGTTTCCACGGGTGCCTCCGCCTCGATCAGCGGCTTTTGCTCGGCCTCGGCCGCGGGAGTCCCTACCCTGCGCCGGACCACGAAGCCTTTGGCCGCCACGGGCGCAGGCGCAGCCCTCGGCTTCCTCAGCTCCACAATCCTCTGGATCGCGGCGTTCGCTTGGTCGTCCTCGAGCGAGCTGGAATGGCTCTTGACGTCATAGCCAAGCGCGAGCAGCTCGGTAACGACCTCCTTGTTATCGAGCTCGATCCCGTGGGACTTCAGGTCTTTTGCGATTTCATGAACGCGTTTCTTTGCCATACCACTTCTACGACCCTTCGAGGGCTGCCTCCAAATTCTTCCGATCCAGCTGCTTCATCTTCCCCCGGAAAGCCCGCTGGAAAACCTTCCGCTTGACCGCCGCCGCCAGACAACCTTTGCCACACAAATACGCGCCGCGCCCAGCCGCCCCTTTCCGACCATCTACGATTGGCTGGCCGTCCTCCCCGAGGGCCAACCGAATCAGCACCGATTTGGGCCGCCGCCTTCCGCACCCAATGCAGGTCCGCTCCGGGTTCGGACGCTGCCTATCTGGGGCGCATATTTGTTTTATTACCAACCTCCATCAAGTTTGCATGCCATCGCTTCAGATTTTGGCCTCTTCCGTGCTTGCCGCCGCCCCCGGCGAAGACACCATCATAGCTCGCTCCGCATTGAGTTCCGTCCGGAGTTTGGCTTCCTCCAGAAGGTAACCCTCCGCGGCGCTTTTGATTTGGCGGGCCTTCTTGATCCCGACACCGGGAACGTCGCCCAACCGGGCGATGTCCTTCTCGTTCGCGAGGTCCTCGACCGCGTTGTACCCGGCGTTGGCAAGCTGCTCGATTAGCTTTTCATTGACGCCGCGCACCCGGGTCAGCCGCTCCTTCTGGCTCAGCTCGTCAGGATGGCGTCGCGCTTCCACCAGCCGCGCCTGCTCGCGCTCGTAGTCCATTTTAGCCAACTCGGTAGCGTCCTCCACCGCCTGAGTCTTTGCCGCCTCCTGCATCGCCGGGATGCGGGAGACGTCAATGCCCGGGATCTGCGCAAGCACCTCGGGAGCCGCTTCCGCGACGTCCTTGGCTTGGCGAAAGCCATGGGCGTAGAGCGTTTCGATCAACATCTCGTTCATGCCGGGCAGAGCACCCAGCGAGCGATTGGCGAAGTCCCTCATCTCCTTGACGCGGGTCTCGCTGTTGATGTCCAGCTTCCAGCCCGTCAATTGGGCGGCGAGCCGCACGTTTTGACCCCGGCGCCCAATCGCCAGCGAGAGCTGGTCATCCGGAACGATCAGCTCCATGGCGTGGTTCGCTTCATCGATGATCACCCGCGAAACCTCCGCCGGCGCGAGAGCGGAGCAGACAAAGCGAGCCGGATCCTCGTCAAACGGAACGATGTCGATCTTCTCGCCCCGGAGCTCCTGAACCACGGCCTGCACCCGGCTGCCCTTCATCCCAACGCATGCCCCCACCGGGTCGACATCCGAATCCCTCGAGGAAACGGCGATCTTCGCGCGGCCTCCGGGCTCACGCGCCGCGGCTTCAATCACCACGATACCCTCGGAGATCTCCGGTACCTCCATTTCGAACAACTTGGTCAATAGATTCACCGATGCGCGGGAGAGGATGATCTGGGGACCCTTCGATTCCCTGAGCACGTCGATCACGTAGGCCTGCACCCGGTCTCCGGCCCGATAGGTTTCCCGGGGGACCTGCTCGCGAACCGGCAGGACCGCCTCCGCGCGGCTGAGCTCGACAATGATGTTTCCGCGCTCGAAGCGGCGGGCGACCCCGGTCACGATCGTGTCCTTGTGCTCCTTGTATTCGTTGTAGACGTTCTCGCGCTCCGCATCCCGGGTGCGCTGTAAAATCACTTGCTTGGCGGTTTGGGCCGCAATTCGGCCAAATCCGTGCCGGAACGTCTTGAGGTGGAGGATGTCCCCGTATTGATCGTCCTGTGCCTTGGCCTCGGCTGCGTCCTCGTCTCGATAGAAGATCTGAAAGACCAGCTCGTCCCCAGCCTGGACGTCCATTCCCTTTTTTCGCGCCTCGGCCAGGGTGAGCTGGTTCACCGCTTGGATCGGGTCGACGATTTCTTCCACCACGGTGATCGCTTGAAACAGCTCCACCACGCCCTTTTCGGGGTCGTACTTGGCCTCCAGGTTTCGATCCTGCCCAAAGTGCTTCTTGGCGGCGGTCTTCATCGCATCTTCCAAAGTCGCGATCAGCACACTTCGGTCAATGCCCTTGTCCTTCGCCACTTGGTCGAGGATGAGGTTGAGATTGACACCTGGGTTGCTCTGCGTAGCCACGTCTGCTCCTTAGGCTCGGGAAAGACTAGAAATCGAATTCCAGATTCGCTTTCGCAATCTCCCCGAACGGAATTCGAAAATCCCCTATCCCCGACACCTCCAGCATCACGGCATCTTCCGCAACACCCTTCACGACTCCCATGAAATTGCGACGAGGCGGCTCACCGAGCGGCGCGTAAGTCTTGAGCCGTACCCGCTTGCCTTCCGCTTGGCGAAAGTGCTCCGGCCGCTTGAGCGGTCGGTTCAATCCGGGGCTGGACACCTCGAGGTGATACGGCCGATCGATGGTCTCCTCCACGTCCAGAGCTGTGCCGACCGCGCGAGATATCATTGCGCAATCGTCCAGGTTCACCCCACCGGGCTTGTCGATGAACAAGCGCAAAATCCAACCGCTGTGCTCGCGCGAGAACTCGACGTCGATCAACTCCATCTTTTCGCCTGCGATGATCGGCTCGGCCAGTGCTCGCACTTGCAACAATAGGCTGTCTCTTTTTTGGCTCGGTTCCGGCATAACCAGCCCAAAACGCGAAAAGTGGGCAGCCAGGGCCCACTTTTCGAGGAAGAATCGAAAAATGTCGCGTTGCTCGTACCATACGCCCCCTGGAAATGCAAAAGCGCGTGGACCGGCAACTACTCAATAATCCTTGAGAACTTTGGTTAATTCTTGGTGCGGGTCGCTGCTATAAAATTAGCCCATGCGGGTTGCAGCCGTCCAGATGACCTCCGGCCCCGACAAAGGGCGCAACGTCGAGATAGCCAGCCACTGGATCCGCAAGGCCGCGGAAGATGGGGCTCAGTTGATAGCCCTCCCGGAAAATTTCAGCTGGATGGGCCCCGACGCAGAGCGAGCGAGTGCCGCGGAAGGGCTCAACGGCCCGACCCTGCGGCATTTCCAGGCGCTAGCAAGAGAGCTGTCGGTCAGCCTGCTCGCTGGCTCGATCGTGGAGGCTGGGGCTCCGGATGGGCGCTTTTACAATTGCAGCGTGCTCTTCGACGAGCGGGGAGAGATGGTGGCGGTCTACCGCAAGATTCACTTGTTCGATGTAGAGGTCGGGGACGGAGCCGTTTACCAGGAGTCAAAATCGATCGCGCCGGGGACCGAAGTCGTCGTCGGCGAGGTGTTCAAGGTTCGAGTTGGCCTATCGATTTGTTACGACCTTCGCTTTCCGGAGCTGTATCGCCGCCTTGCTTCGCTGGGAGCCACGCTTCTGACGGTGCCCTCGGCATTCACCCTGATGACCGGAAAAGATCATTGGGAAGTGTTGCTTCGCGCCCGCGCGATCGAGAACCAGAGTTACGTCCTGGCACCGGCCCAAGTTGGACGCCACTCGGAAAAGCGGGTCACTTACGGGCATTCGATGGTGGTCGATCCCTGGGGCGCGGTGATCGCACAAGCCTCGGATGGCGAGGGACTTGCCATCGCCGACGCCCGGCCGGAAGTGGTCGCCGAGGTGCGGCTCAAGATTCCAGCGCTTTCGCATCGACGGCTGTAGGAAACGCGGTGATCGATGTGCGACTTGCGCCGCCTGGATCGAGCTCGATGCCCGGCCGCGGATCCAACTCGGCTAAACTCACCCGTGCGTGAGGCTGCTGAAAGCTACGGTGCTGGCGGTGTTGGTGGCGAGCTTGATCCCCACGCTGATCGTGGGTTGGCTCTCCGTCGCTGATACCAGCCAGCTACTCACCCAAGATGCCGAGGAGCTTGCGAAGGAGCGGGTGAAGCAGATTCGGATGCGAGTGGATCGCATCTTGGAGGAACCCGTTCGCGCCCTTACCCGGGTGGCGCAGCTTCCCGGATTTTTCGAGCTGCCGCCCGGCGAGCAGCGCGCGCAGCTTTACGCCCTTTTGAGACTGCAACCCGGCATCACCACCGTCTCGGTCCTCTCGACCGACGGGGGGTTTTTGATGGACGTGAGGCTCAATGCGGGCTCGGGGGAACCAAGCGCCACCTATCGAGCTCGGGTCCGGGCTCTGTTGGATGGAGCCGCCGGCATCCGCTACTCGGAAATTTACTTCGTTGGCCCGCGCGAGGTCCCAGCGCTGACGGCGCTCGCCCCGTCGCCGGATATTTTCCCGGAATTCCTTGCGGCGGAAGTCTCCCTCGACGGTTTGAGCAGCGCTCTCGCGGAAGAAACGGCTGGGGGTCAAGGCGTAGCCTATGTGGTGGATCCCCGAGGTCGGATGCTGGCGGGCGCGGGTGAGGCCGGCAGCAGTCGCAACCTGGCGTCCCGACCCCCCACCTCCGAGCTTGCGAAGCTCTTTTCAGATCCGTCGTTGTCGTCGGGGATGAAGGTTGATCAGCTGGATAGCGGCAGCGAGCGGGTCATCGCCGCGTACGCGTTGATCCCACAAGTCGGCTGGGTCGTCGTCTTGGAGCAACCCATCGCTGCCGCCTATGGCCAGGTGGCCAGGGTGCGCCGCAGCATCGTATGGGGAGTTGCCTGGGCGGTCATCGCAGCGGTCATCTTGGCCTTGCTGTTCGCCCGCAAGTTGACCCGACCGATCAAGCAATTCACCGCGGCCGCTTTGGAGATTGCGCGAGGTCAGTTCGGCGTCCGGGTCGAGGTCAAGGGCAAGAATGAGCTCGCCGAGCTCGCCCAAACTTTCAATTACATGAGCAGCGCGCTTCAAGCCTACGACAGCGAGACCAAAGGTCTCTACCAGAGCGTGGAAAAAGGCTATTTGGAAACGATCGTCGCGCTCGCCCATGCGATCGATTCCAAGGACACCTACACCCGCGGGCACAGCCAGCGGGTCGGCGATCTTTCGGTGGAAATTGGACGCGAGCTGGGCTTCAGCGAGCGTCAGCTACGTCAGCTCCAATACGGTGGCATCCTCCACGACATCGGAAAAATCGGCATTGCAGAGTCCATTCTTCGCAAGGGCTCGCAGCTGACGGCGGAGGAGATGCAGATCATGCGCAGTCATCCGGCGCTCGGGGAGGCGATCATCGAACCGGTCGGATTTTTGATGCCGATCCGCGCGGCGGCCCGCAACCACCACGAACGTTGGGACGGAACCGGATATCCAGACGGGCTGAAGGGGGAGGAGATTCCTCTGGTTGCGCGGATCGTCAACTGCGCCGACACCTTCGATGCTTGCACCTCCACCCGTCCGTATCAGAAAGGTATCCCGCAGGCGAAAGCGATGGAAATCATCGAGAGTCTCAAGGGCACCCAGCTGGATCCGAAAGTGGTCGATGCTTTACGCAGGGTGATCGCCAAGAAAAGGGAGCGGATTGAGGCGGAACCCGTTCCCGTCAAGCAGGCCAGCTGACGGCCCGAGCCGCTCGCTACTTAATCAGCCGCAGATGACGCGCCCTCTTCGGCTTCGGACCATCGTCCTTGCAGGGATCGCACTTGACCTCTCGCAACAGGGTACCCGACTTGGAGATGCGCTCGGCGGACCCGAGCTGCCTTGCCTGTTGCCCGACCTGTTCAAGCAGCTCTCGCGGCATGTCCTCGGGGAACATCCAAAACTCTTTTGCCGGGTGACTGGTGATCGCAAACAAGGCGGACCAGGGGATTGCAACGGTGAATCGCTTTCCCGAAAAGCTCAATGTGCAGCGAACTCCCCAGTCCCCGATCGCCAGGTCCGGCGGCTCAAAGCGGTAGGAAAGGTTGAGGCGCAGGTGGGCTTCGGATCGAAGGGGATCAGGCACCACCACGCCGGGTCGGCGAGCGTCCAAGTGAATCATCGCCATCCCACGAGCCAGCACGCAAAGTAGGCGATCCTTCTTTTCCGTTTCCTTGCTGTCCATGCATTCACCCAACGCGCTAGCGTCGGCGCAGGGCTCGGTCTATCTCGCGTTGCATTTCGCGCTCCTTGATAGCCGCCCGGCGGTCTTCATGGGTTTTGCCTCGAACCAGGCCAAGTTGGACCTTCACCAGGCCCTTTTTGAAGTACAGTGTCAGCGGGATAATCGAATAACCCCTTTCGTTGACTTTTGCAGCCCAGTCATCGATCTGGTCCCGATGCATTAGAAGCCTTCTGGTGCGAGTCGGGGAATGGCTAAAGACGCTGGAAGGCCGATAGGGGCCAACGTGGGCATTCAGTAGATAGAGCTGCCCATCCTTCGGGATGGCGTAGGAATCCGCCAGGTTGGCTTGCCCCTCTCGCAGGCTCTTCACCTCGCTGCCGAGAAGCTCGAGACCGGCTTCGAGCGTCTTTTCCACGACATAGTCAAACGTTGCGCGCTTGTTGCGTGCAATGAGCTTGATGCGGTCATCGCTTTCGGCCGCTGCCTTCGCGTTGGCCATGAATCAGGGATCATCCTTCCAGGCCGATGTTATCAATCAAACGGGTAGTTCCAAGGTACACGGCCAATAGAATACGAGCTTGCTTCGCGAAAGCGAGGCTGTCGATCCGTTCCAGGGTGGAGGCATCCACCAGTTCCAGGTAGTCCTCCCGGATTTGAGCGGCTTGCAGCTCTTGACGCACGGCTTCCTTCAGCGATCCAGCTTGAGACACTCCGCGGAATGCCAACCGCTGAGCGGCTTGCAATCCTCGCCACAGCGCGGTGGCCCGCTGGCGTTCACCCGGCGTCAAGTAGGCATTGCGCGAGCTCATTGCCAAACCGTCCGCTTCTCGGACAATCGGCATCCCGACGATCTCCGCGCCCAGGTGAAAGTCTCGATTGAGGGCGCGGATGATTTGAAGTTGCTGGTAATCCTTTTCCCCGAAGATCGCGAACTGCGGACGCAAGAGCGTCAACAACTTTGTAACCACGGTGGCGACACCGCGGAAGTGACCGGGGCGGGACGCGCCATCGAGCCCTTGGCTTAGCCGTTCAACCTCGACGAAGGTTTGATGTCCTTCGGGGTACATCTCGCTGGCGGCGGGAGCAAAGACTGCGTCGACGTCAGTGGCCTCACATTTCTCCAGATCGCCTTTCTCATCCCGAGGATATCGCCCGAGGTCTTCGTTCGGCCCGAACTGGGTCGGATTGACAAACAGCGACAGCACCGTCGCATCGGCCCGACGATTTGCCTCGCGCACCAACGACAAATGCCCTTGATGGAGGAATCCCATCGTCGGGACCAAGGCGAGCCGCTTGTGCGCAGCGCGGGTTTCCGCTGCGTAGCCCAAAGCCTCGTCGACAGTGCGCAGAACTCGAAGGCGCAAGGCGCTGACACCCCTAGACAGGGACGCCGTCTACAGCTCCCGCCCGTTCCTCCCGATCACTCGCCACCTGCGGCGCGGGATTGGAGGCCACCAATCGAATCGTCTTCGACTTGAACGAATGCTGCTCTTCCGGAAACGCGGCGCTTCGAACCTCGGCGAAGAATGCTCCGCTCGCCTCTCGAATGCCGGAATAGAGATTCGCGTAGTGCTTCACGAATTTGGGCTTGAACTCGGGATTCATGCCCAACAAGTCGTAGCAGACCAGAACCTGTCCGTCGCAATGCGGACCGGCGCCGATGCCGATGGTGGGAATCGAGAGCCGCCCGGTAATCTCCTTCGCGAGCTCGAGGGGGATCCCCTCCAAAACCAGCGAGTAGCACCCGGCCTGTTCGATTGCCAAGGCATCGCTGAGGATCTTCCGCGCGGTCTGCTCGTCTCGTCCCTGAACCAGGAAGCCACCCATTTTGTGAACCGACTGGGGGGTGAGGCCGAGATGACCCATCACCGGGATGCTGGCCCTTGAAATCCGATAGATGACTTCAGCGAATTCTTCGCCACCCTCCAGCTTCACCGCCTCCATCTTGCCCTCCGCGATCAGTCGCCCCGCGTTCTTCACCGCTTCATCCGCGGAAGTCTGATAGCTCATGAACGGCAAATCGCCGACCAGATGCGCCCGCGCTGCGCCGCGCGCGACCGCGGTGCAGTGGTAGATCATCTGATCCATGGTGACGGGAAGGGTGGACGGGTGTCCCTGAATCACCATTCCCAATGAGTCGCCCACCAGCAGAACGTCGGCCCCCGCGTCATCGAAAATTCGGGCGAAGGTGGCGTCGTAAGCGGTGACCATGCAGATCTTCTGGCCGATCTGCTTGAGCCTTTTGAGACTGTGGATGGTGACCTTTTCCTTCACGGTTCACCTCCTGGAACGCTATTGAGTTTTGAGCCAAGGATCCTTCGCCGTCCTCACAGATCGTCGAAGTCCAACCAACATCGATTCTACCCTACCTCCGAGAACTATCGCACTGCGTCACAGCCGCTTACTGCTGATCGGAATGTAATGATGCGTTCCCACGCGCATTTTTCCAATCACATTCACCAGGTTTTCGAAGTCCTGTTGGTCATTGACAAAGTCGATATCCGACGTGTTGATAACCAGGAGGGGGGTCTCGCTGTAGTGAAAGAAGTAATCGTTGTACGCCCGGATCAGCTGGTCGAGGTAATGCGGATCGAATTGCCGCTCGTATTCGCGGCCCCGCTTGCGGATCCGCTGGAGAAGGACGTCCAGGCGGGCCTGTAGGAAAATCACCAGGTCCGGCCGCGCCACCCGAGGCCCCAGCGCCTCGAAGATTCGGTCATACAGAGCCAGCTCATGAGCATCCAGGTTCAGGCAAGCGAAAATCCGGTCCTTGGCGAAGAGGTAGTCGCTCACCACGACCGAGCGAAAGAGATCCGCCTGAAAGAGCTCCTGCTGCTGTCGAAAGCGCGACAACAAGAAGAACAGTTGCGTCTGGAACGCGTACTTTTGTCGATCCGTATAGAACCGGGTCAGAAATGGGTTTTCCTCGACCACCTCGAGGACGGCACCGCCTCCGAAGCGCTCGGCGAGCAGTTGAGCGAGGCTGGTCTTCCCAATCCCGATCGGCCCCTCGACCACGATGTAACGGTTTTCCATCAGCTGGCGTACTCCTCGCTCAGCCGCTCCGAAGAAACGATCGGCCCAGCGGGCCGGCGGATACAATCACGAGCGCTCCTTCGCTTCAACGCCGATCGCGCCGGCTGGACAGACGCACCTGCTAGCTTGCCGCGCAACTTCGCTATGGGATGAGGAGAGGATGAACGAACGTCGACGCTCCAAGGCCAGTGCCACGACGCCTCCACCGAGCACGCACGAGGCGCGATACGGAATCGCGATGTTGAAGATCGCGATGGAGCTGAAGAAGTCTCCCGGGGTGGCGGTGGACCAAGTGGTCTCGAAGGTTGCTTCGCAAATGGGGTTGAAGGAATCGGAGTTGCGCGCCCATCTAACCGGCCAGGGTCGGCTCCTTCGCGAGGCGTTGGGCAAGCAGGATGGTTAGGCTCAACCGTTCTGGGCGAGCGCCAGATCCAGCGCCGCAAATTCTTCGACCGACAGTGTCTCGGCGCGGCGAGTGCCGTTGATCCCGGCCTGCGCCAGCGCCTGTTCGAGCTCCGCCGAGGAACCGGCTCCGCCGGCTTTCAGCGAATTCAAAAGTGTCTTGCGTCGCTGACCGAACGCCGCCTTCACCAGGCGCCGAAAGCTCTCGTCACTCGCGACGCGAGCGCGGGGTTTCGGAAGCGGAATCAGCCGGACCAGCGCCGCATCCACCTTGGGGGGCGGATAGAAGAGCGCGGCGGGGAGCAGCAACACATTTTCCACCTGGTAATGCAGCCCCAGTCGCACCGAGAGAATCCCGTAATCGCGGCCCCCGGGGGGCGCCGCCAGACGGTGTGCCACTTCCTTCTGAAGCGTGAACACCGCGCGCGAGATGCTCGCGCGCTGAGCCAGAACCTGAAACAAGATCCGGCTGGTCAAATGAAATGGGAGGTTTCCCACCACCGCGACCCGCGGTGTTCCGGCCGCTTTCGCCAAATCGAGCGTCGCGGCGTTTGCCGCGACCACGCGAAGCCGCGGGTGGTGCCATTGTTCCAATAACCCGACCAGATCGCGATCTCGCTCGACAGCCGTGACCTGCGCCCCGGCGTTCAGCAGTGCCGAGGTGAGATGGCCCAGGCCAGCGCCCAGCTCAACCACCGGCTCACCCGCTGCCGGACCGATCGCCTGGACGATCCGCTCCAGGGCGGCTTCGTCTCGAAGAAAGTTCTGCCCCCAACTGTGCTTGGCCCGCAGCCGGTGCTGCCGGAGGATTTCGGAGGGCGAAGGCAGCCGTTCCACTACAGACGCCAAGCAGCATTCGCGTTGAGCGCATCGTCCGCGCGCACGCCGCGCAGATACGCCTGGTAACCCACCGCCGCAATCATCGCGCCGTTGTCGGTGCAGCGCTTGGGGGGCGGGATGAACAAAGACATGCCGCGATAATCTGCTCGCTCCTGCGCCAATGCCCGCAGACGCGAGTTGGCCGCAACTCCGCCGCAGAGCACCAACCGCTGCCGACCGAGCTTGCGCGCGGCGGCAATCAGCTTTTTGGTCAAGCTGTCAGCCACGGCCTCCTGAAAGGAAGCGCACAGGTCGGCCAGCTCTTGGCCCTGGGGGACGCCCCGCGATCGGATCCGGGCCGCCACTGCGGTCTTCAGCCCTGAAAAGGACCAGTCGAGCACGCCCGGAGCGGAGAGGGCCCGAGGGAAGCGGATCGCCCGTGGGTCCCCCTGTTGAGCGAGACGATCGACGGGTGCGCCCCCCGGATAGGGGAGCCCAAGCACCCTTGCGACCTTATCGAAAGCTTCTCCGGCGGCGTCGTCGCGCGTCGATCCGAGCAGGCGATACTCGCCGTACTGGGGGACGTCGTAGAGGCTGGTATGACCGCCTGAGACCACCAACCCGAGAAATGGCGGGGCTGGCGTCACCTCCTCCAAAAGAATCGCCAACAAATGCCCCTCCAGGTGGTTGACGCCAACCAGGGGAACTTTCAGCGACAAGGCCAGGGCCTTCGCAAACTGGACCCCCACCAGCAGAGCTCCCACCAACCCTGGCCCCGAGGTGACCGAAATCAGCTCCACATCCTGGAGTGACTTTTCCGCCGCTCGCAGACACTCGTCCACCACGGGGCCCACCTGCACCACGTGGTTTCGGCTTGCCAGCTCTGGAACCACCCCACCCCACCGACGGTGGATGGCAATCTGAGTGGCAATCACATCGGAGAGGACGCGCCGACCGTCCTCGACCAAAGACGCGGCGGTCTCGTCGCAGGAGGTTTCCAATCCTAAAACCAGCACCTAGAAATCCGTTCGGTTCAACATAGCGCGCACATCCGAGGCCGACTTACCAGTTGGCTCTAGGAAGAGGTAATGCTTGTACGCCTCGACCGCTTTTTCCTTTTGTTTGGTGAATTGAAGCGCCATCCCGAGAGCCAGCCAGGCGTTGGGGTTGTTTTCGTCCGACTTCAGCGCTTCCTCCAGCAGCTTGCTCGCCTCGCGATACCCCCGCAGCCCAGGATCGCTGTGGACCAGCGCGATTCCCAGATTTACTTTCGCCTCGAGCGACTCCGGGCTCAGCTCGAGCGCCCTGCGATACGCGAGGGCCGCGGTCTTGTACCGATGCAGGCGAGAGGCAAGGTCGGCCTGCTTCATCAGTTCGCGGTATTCCCCTTCGCCCTCCGGATCGGCATTGGCCAAGGCGCGGGAGGAGGGAGGCTCCGCCGCGGCGACGGCGCTCGCCGAGGAGTCGTCCGCTGCCGGGGAGAGCGCCGGTGGAGGGAGCGCCGGTGGATTGGGCTTTGGCGGAGGCACGGGGGGCATCGCGGCCGCCGCCGGCGCGGAAAGCGGAGTCGCGGTGGCCACGCGGACGTGCGAATGCTCCGATCGCCTCCCCCATTTTTGGACCAAGGCAAGCGCAAGGGAGCCAATCGCGAGAACTGCAAGCGTGGTGACCACTAGCTTGCGAGATCGCAGGGTCCGGTTCTCCTCAGGTTGCAAAGCCGGAGCCTCGGACGCCCAGTCCTCGAAGGATTTCTCATCCTCCGAAAGGAGCGACGCGCTGCTCGTCGGCGGCGAGGACACGGCGCTGCTCGTGGTTGAGGACACCGAGTCATCGGCCGAACCGGAGCTGATTCGCACCGGAACCTCTCGCAACAGATACGGTGCGGGGATCTCAGGTTCAGCCCCTGCGAGTTGCTCTGCCAAGGTGACCAAGTCGGTCGGTACGCCCGCTTTCGGCGACGGCGGCTCCAACTCCAGCACGGTCGGCGTGAAAGCACGTTGCGCGGCCGGCAAGGGAGCATTGAGCCAGGCGTGCAGGCTCAGGTCATTGGACGAGGCGGATTGCGGATTCGGCTGGCGCTGTTCGCAGATCAGCCCGGCGAAAAAGAGCTTGCTGATGATCGCCAAGGTCTCGAGGTCATCCAGCTCCGAATCCTCCACCACCGCGCTAAGGCTCCGCTTGCCGTCGAAAAGACGCAGCAGGCCGTCGATCTCGTCCGGGATTTCGAACAGCCGCGCGGCCAACTGCTGGTAGTCCATCTCGAAGATCGAATCGAGCGGCGGCAATTGCTCCTGCAAGCGACTCCATTCATCCAGCCGCCGCATGCCTTCCATCAACAGCGCCTGGGTGGAGATCCCAATTTGCTCGAGCCGTTCGACCGAGTCGAAGCTGACCTCAAATTTTCCGTCCGCTGCGCTCAACAGCCGATAAAAGGCCTTTTCGCCATTCAGCCTGCCCACCTCCGCGTCAATCACCCTTCCTTCGCGCAGGTAAATACAACCGACTCGATGGGTCTCGAGGCGGATGGTTCCAGTCTTGCGACCCAGCTCGAAGGTTTGAACCAGGTCGACCACCCCCATATCCGACAGGTATCCGGAAAATCCCGCTCGGCCCCATCGCTTGTCCAACTCCTTTTGGACCTTGTGCAAGATCACTCGCACGCGCATCACCAGCTCTTGCGTGTAGAGCGGGCCAGTGAGGAAATCCTCGGCGCCAAGCTCGAGGCCTTTTACCCGCATTTCGAGCGATTTTTCGCTCGCGAACAGCACCACCGGAATTGCGCTCAGCCTCGGATCCGACTTCACCGCTCGGCACAGATCGAGCCCGCTCATTTCGGGCAGGTCGGCGCAGGTCAAGAGCAAGGCAGGTGGATTGATCTGGATTTTTTCGAGCGCGTCCTTGCCGTGGATCGCGGTGGTCACGGTGAATCCCGCCTTCTTCAGGCTCACCTCGATCAGGCGAAGGTCCTTGGCGTCGCTGTCGACCACTAACAGCTCTTGCTTCGTCACCGCCGCGCCCCACTTGACACCTCGTTCCCAAAATGGCTGAGGTCTGTCGCCATGAATCGGGACACGCGGCGATTTTTCAGGAAAGCGATTCGGGCCGAATTCGCGGGAAGGTCCGGTGACGGTTCGGGAGAGCTTCGCTTCGAGAGCATGGATCTCTCAGCCGGGGGTACCTTCCTGGCTTGCGATCTGTTGCTCGAAGAGGGGGAGCAACTCTCGCTCGGCTTCCAGGTGCCAGGGTTACCGCGTTCGCTCCAAGCAGAAGCGCGGGTGGCGTGGGTGCGACGGTTTCCAAAAGCCGATGAGCTGCCGGGAATGGGAATCGAGTTTCTGTCCATGAGCGATGATGATCGTTGGGAGCTCACCCGTTACCTCGAAGCCTCGAGCCCCGGCTGATTCGCTTCGACCACGAAGCTAGCGAAAGAACCCGCGCTTGCCGGATCCCTTCTTGCGCATCTCAATGATTCGAAGCTCCTGAGCTGCCTCCACGTGCTTGGGGTTGATCCGCAGGGCCTCCCGAAAATACTTCTCAGCCCGATCGATCATGCCCTCCACGCGGGCGATCACGCCCAACTGGTACAGAGCGCGGTCGCAATCCGGATCGCTCCGCAGCGCGTCGGTCATCATCTGCTTGGCAGCGCCGGCTTCTGCCTTTCGAGTGGGATCCAGGTAGATCGCCCAGGCCTCGGCGGCGCGGTAAATCGGCTTGGGATCCAGCCGATTGGCGCGGTGATATTCCTGTTCCGCGGCCTCAAAGTCTCTCTTCCGCATCAGCACATCGCCCGCCTTCAACGCCTCGACCGCTTCGTCCGCAGCCTTGGCCGTCTTCGCCGGCCCGGACTGATTCGGCGCGTCGAGCGACGCCAGGTAGGCCTTGCGCTTCGATTCCACCTGTAAGGTTTCGTAGGCCTCTCGAATCGCCTCGAAGATCGCGGTGATTTTGGGCGACAGGGGATGGAGGGAGGAGGGTAAGCGATCCGGATGGAAAACCTTGGCGAGTTGGAGAAAGGCGTTCTTCACCTCTTCGGTGGTGGCGGACCGCGGGACCCCGAGCAGCGTGAAGTAGTCTTTTTTGGCCTGAACCTCGTGGAAGCGCGCATCGATCGCCGCGGCGAGCTGCTCCTCGTCGGTGCTCTGGGGGGCGGCTTCAACCCGGGGTTCCGTCGCGACGGTCGGCCGAACCACCTCGCCGCCAACGGGTCGTGCACTGCCCGGGGCTCCCATATTTTCCATTCCCCGCTTGAGGAGCCGCTGTCGTCGTTGGCGAGCCAGCTCTGCGGGATCCGGTCTATCGGCCAAGTCGCCCTCGTCGAACGGCGGGTCTTCCTCCAACGCGGGAGGCTGGACTGGTGCACCTAGAGTCTCGCCATTTTCCTTTGCTTTGTCATTGTGCGTGGCACCCGCAGTGCGCCCGGGCGAAGGTTGGGCAGGGCTTTGCCCCGCTGCGGAAAATGGCGCGCTGGCTACATCTGAGGTGCGCGTAGTTGATTGAAGGATTACGTCAGACGAACCAGGGCTCCGCAAAGCCGAGAGCAGCCGCGGCCCAGGCACTCGGTCGAACCGAGTTTGAACCAGACCCGGGGCAAATTCGACCGCGTCGGCGCTTCGGCACAGGCAGCGCAAAGTTGCGAACAACTGAATTTCCCATGATCCACGAGCGTCCAGGTCCAACCGGGCCAAGGTCTCGCGATCGAGATGATTTCCTTCGCCGCGCGCCCATAGCGCATCCAAATCCTCGAGTCCGATCCGACCCGCGACGACGAGCGACTGAGCCAGGCTCTGGTAACCAAACCGAAGATCCGCGCCCACCAGGTCGCCACGCTCGAGCAGCAGCTTGGATTCGCGATCCCCGGTCTTGATTTTGATCAGCCCGGTCGCCTGCTCGTGCCAAACCCGAGCGAGAGTTTCGGTCAGCGGCAAATCATTCATTTCGCCAGTCTACCAGGTCCGATTTGCCTCAAGGCTTCGTAGGCGGCGATGCCTACCGCCGTCGAGAGATTGAGACTGCGCCGGCCAGGCAGCATGGGAATGACCGCCACTTCACCCGATCCGCCGGTGAGCACCGCTTTACCCAACCCGCGCGTTTCAGAGCCGAAGACCAGATGCGCGCCTTCCGAAAAGGAGACGTCATACAGGGACTTTTCAGCGCGGGCGCTAAACAGCACCCGGAACACATTGGGATAGGCGGCGAGGTAGTCGACGTAGCTTTTGTGGAGTGAGACGAACACCTTGTCCCAATAATCCAGGCCCGCGCGCTTCAAGTCTCGGTCGGCAATGGAGAATCCCAAGGGTTCGACCAGGATAAGCTTGCTACCGGTGACGGCGCACAATCGCGCCACGTTCCCGGTATTCGGAGGAATCTGCGGCGAGACCAGAACGATGTTCAGCGGCGAGGCGAGCGGTCTCAGCATGGTAGGGTGAGATGAGCTACCTGCGGGCGACCAACGCAACGACCAGCACGGTGTTGGCGGACCGGGTGCGGCGGGCGGGCAATTTTTTTTCGCGCTCGGTGGGCCTGATTGGCCGTCGCAGTCTTGAACCGGGAGAGGGCCTGCATCTGGTTCCTTGCCGAGCAATCCACACCTTCTTCATGCAGACGGCGATCGACGCCGCCTTCCTGGATGAGCGCGACGAGGTGGTCAAGCTCTTTTCCGCGCTTCCCCCGTGGTGCATCACTCGGTTTCATCGCAAGGCTTGCTCCGTACTGGAGTTACCGGCCGGAACGCTCGAGCGCAGTGGGACAAGGGTGGGTCATAGGGTATTCTTCGAGGGTTGCCCGGCCGGGTTGGTCCCCCGCTAGGCCGCTGTAGGGAAACGCAGGGCATGCGCATCGAAATCGCTGGGCGAAGCCACGTTGGAATGAAGCGTGCTCACAACGAAGACACCCTTTTGCTCCTTCCCGAGGAATCGCTGTTTTGCGTTGCCGATGGAATGGGTGGCCACTCCTGCGGGGAGGTCGCCGCGAAAATCGCGGTGGAAGAGCTCGCCGCTTTCTACAAGCTGACCTCCCAGGACGAAGATGCAACCTGGCCCTTCAAGATGGACAAGGCCCGAAATTACGAAGAAAACCGGCTCACCACCGCGATCAAGCTGGCCAACATCCGCATTTACGAGCACGCCAGCTCGGATCAGAAACTCAAGGGAATGGGTACGACGATCGCCACTGTTCGCTTTGCGCGCGATGCAGCCTACATCGCACACGTCGGCGACAGCCGGGTGTATTGCCTGCGCGACGGGAAAATGTTGCAGCTCACCGAAGATCACTCGCTGCTCAATGATTATTTGAGGGCGAAGAAGCTGAGTGCCGAAGAAATCGAGACCTTTCCCCACAAGAACGTGATCGTTCGCGCGCTGGGAATGAAGGAAACGGTCCAGGTGGATCTCGCCGCCTTCCACCCCAAGGACCGCGACCTGTTCTTGCTGTGCTCGGATGGATTATCCGGAATGATCCAGGCCACCCAGATTCAGGAGACATTGCTCAAGGCAGGCGACCTCGAACCGGCATGCGACGAGCTGGTGGAGCTGGCCAACCACGCCGGGGGCCATGACAACATCACCTGCGTGCTCGCTCGTTATCATCGGAACTGACGTAGCCGCTCTTTTCCCCACGCAATGCCACCGATCAAAGTCTCTCCGGCTTCGAGCGCGGTGCCATCGAGCACCGCCGCGTCCTGAAGCTTGGCGTCGGGCCCGGCACGAGATGACGCGCCCAGGTAGACGTTCGGCCCCGCTGAAGCTGGGGGAAGGAGCTTCGAGCCCCTGTCAAAAAACGCAGGACCCTCCACCGCAGCTGCCTCGGTGTCGACTTCCCCGCGGGTCCAACACCCGGGCGGTGCCTGGCGCGCCAGGGCGAAGGGCGAGGCCCTTTCGTCGGGTGGCGGCGGCATCCGACCTGAAAGCAGGTCTGCTTGGGTTCGCAGGTATCGCGCAGCCGTGCCTAGATCCGACCAGTAGCCGGATACCACCTGCCCTCGAATCACCTTTCCTTGCTGCAATGCGCGCGGGTAGACCTCACGGTTGATGTCCTCCGGACCGGTGCGCGACATGAAATCGAAGATCTCCGGATTGAGGATGTGAACACCGGTGAAGTGCCACGGCTCGAGTTGGCGGGCCTCCACTCCCTTCCCGGCGATCCGCCAGATTCTGCCGTCCGGATCGGTTTCGACCGCGGCATAAGGCTCGCCGGCTGGCATGCTCATCAAGACCATCGTGGCCAGGGCTCCGGAGCTTCGATGAGCACTCAGCAGGGGATCGAGCTCAAATGAAAAAAGAGTGTCTCCATTGATGACCAGAAACGGATCGTCCTCGAGCCATTTGCGAAACGCCCGAATTCCGCCGGCAGTGCCCTGGATCACCCGTTCGTGCGTGAGCTCGAGGTCGATTCCGGCGCGGCGGCATTCGGAGCTGGCCACCGCCTCCATGATCTTGTGCAAGTGGTGGGTATTGATGCCCAACCACTGAGCTCCCGCGCGCCGAAGCACCCCCAAGCTGTAGCGAAGCAGCGGCTGTCCCAACAGGGGCATCGCCGGCTTGGGCCAGGAATTGGTGAGCGGGCGCAGCCGGGTTCCCAGTCCAGCGCAAAGAACGACTGCTTTCATCGAGCGAGCGCCGGAACGTATCGAGCGGCGATGTCCTGCAGATCCGAAAAATCGAGTCGTCGCTGAAGGGCCAGCGAGGCATAGCGCAGCGAGGCCGGAATCGACGGAAGAAAACTGGGATTGCCCTTCACCCGGTAGATGTACTCGAAGCGTGCCGCGTCCTTGAGCTTGCGTTGGATCGTAAGCAAGTCAAAAAACGCCTTGAACGGCTGGGGAGGGATCTTTTCGCCACTTTCCCGCTCGAAAGCGGCCAAGTATCGGTCCAGCATCCGATCCACGAAGCTCCACTCGAGCTCGACGTAGCTGTCTCGCAACAGCGCAACCAAATCGTATTGCCGCGGGCCCAAGAGCGCGTCCTGAAAGTCGATCACCACCAGCTCGCCGTCTTTGATCATGATGTTTCGGCTTTGGTAGTCGCGATGGGTGAAGCCCTTCGGCTCGAGCGACAAGAGATTCGACAACCGGCGGAAGATCTGATCGAGCTCCGCCCGCTCGGATTGGGACGGCCGTTTCCCACTCCAAGCCTCCATTCCGAACTCCCGAAAATGGTGAAGCTCCCAATCGTAGAGCTCCTGGTCGAAGCTGCGCGTAAACGCGAGGCAATTGGGGTCGGGGTTACGTTCGCTCGCGGCCCGAAGGTGCGCCAACAGGTCGATTGCTTTGGGGTACAGCGTCTCGGCGCTCTCGGTCCGGCCGAGCGCTGTTTCAAAGGTCAGGTTTCCCAGGTCCTCCATCACCAGAACCGCTGCCGCCTCGTCGTACTGGAGGATCTGCGGGACGCGGACCTCGAGTCCCTTCAGGTACCGTTGGATATTAAGAAACGGCAGCTCGGCCGCAGGCTCCTCGCGGGAAGCCTCCTCGCTCTGCTTGCTCGCATGCGGTGGCATCACCATCAGCAACACGCTGTTGGGATACTCGCCCATCCGGTAGTAGCTGCGATTGCTGGCGTGGCCAGGGAGCTTTTCCAATTTGCCCCCCGCCGCCTGTTTTCCCACCGCTTTCGCCACCTGCTGGCGGAGGGCGACCTCGATTTCCATTCGATCGATCAGTATAGAGGGGCGATGAACTTCCATTCCAGCATTCTGTCCGCGATTGGCCGCACCCCTCTGGTGAAGCTCAACCGGCTGGTGGACCCCGGGGATGCCACGGTTCTGGTGAAATGCGAATTCATGAATCCGGGCGGCTCGATCAAGGACCGGATGGCCCTTCACATTCTGGAGAAAGCCGAGCGGGAGGGACTTCTCAAGCCGGGCGGCACGATTGTCGAGAACACCTCCGGCAACACCGGAATGGGGGTGGCGCTGGTCGCCGCGGTGAAAGGTTACCGCTGCATCTTCACCATGCCCGACAAGATGTCGCTGGAGAAAATCAACCGACTCAAGGCGATGGGAGCGCAGGTGATCGTCACACCTACCAACGTCCCCGCGGACAGCCCAAAGAGCTATTACGAAACCGCCAAGCGGATCGCGCGGGAAACTCCGAACAGCTTCTATCTCAATCAGTACCACAATCTGGACAACATCGAGGCGCACTATCTGACCACCGGTCCCGAGATCTGGGAGCAGACTGAAGGAGGGATCGATTACTTGGTGGCCGGCCTTGGAACCGGCGGGACGATGAGTGGAGCAGGCAAATTTCTCAAGCAGAAGAAGCCCACTCTCAAGAACGTTGGCGCGGATCCGATCGGCTCCGTGTATCAAGGATACTTTCAGACCGGAAAGCTGCCCCAACCGCACGTCTACAAAGTTGAAGGCATCGGCGAGGACATGCTCTGCAAGGCGATGGACTTCTCGGTCCTCGACGACATTCGTCAGGTGGACGACAAGCAATCGTTCGTCGCCACCCGCCGGCTCGCTCGAGAGGAGGGCATCTTTGCAGGTGGCTCCTCTGGAGCAGCGGTTCACGTCGCGCTCGAGCTCGCCAAGGAGGTTGGCAAGGACAAAACCATCGTCACCCTACTTCCGGATTCCGGCGCCAGCTACATCAGCAAATTCTACTCAGACGAATGGATGCGCGATAACGGCTTTCTCGAGGAAAAGGGCGCAGGAACGGTGCGCGATCTGCTGCGAGGCCGCAAAGTCGAGGTGCTCGCCGCAAAGCGCGGCGAGCCGTTTGAGCAGGTGATCAACACGATGCGCAAGTACGGCATCAGTCAGATGCCAGTCGCTACTCCGAGCGGCGCTGCGGTCGGAATGATCCACGAGTACGACCTGCTCAACGCATTGATCGCGGGCACCCACAAGCTCTCGGATCCGATCGATCCGATCATGGCTCCGCTTCAGGGAGTGGTGACGATGGAGACTTCGCTCGCGCAGCTGCGCGATGTGTTCGCCGAAGACAACGTGGCGGTAGTCAAACAGGGCGAAAAGGTGGTGGCGATCGTCACCAAGATCGACTTGATCGAGTACCTGGCGTCTCGAATGACTTGACGCTCGCCCTAGGCAGCCGCCAGCGCCTGAGAGAGGTCGTCCCGTAGATCCTGCACGTCTTCGATTCCGACCGAGAGTCGAATCAGCCCGTCGGAGATGCCGAGCTTTTGGCGGGTTTCCTTCGGCACCGAGGCGTGCGTCATGATCGCCGGATGCTCGATCAGCGATTCCACGCCCCCCAGAGACTCGGCGCAAGCGAAGATCCGAACTGCTTTGAGGAACCGGCGCGCGGCGTCGAGACCGCCTCGAATCTCGAACGTCATCATTCCGCCAAAGCCCTTCATTTGGCGTCGCGCCAGCCCATGTTGCGGGTGATTGGCCAGTCCGGGATAGGTGACCTTCGCAACTTTCGGCTGCTTGGAAAGAAAATCGGCGATCGCCGCTGCGTTCTCGGCGTGGCGTTGCATTCGCAGGTGCAACGTCTTTACTCCCCGCAGCACCAGGAAGCTGTCGAGCGGCGAAGGTACTCCCCCGACGGCGTTTTGGTGAAAGTAGATTCGATCGGCGAGCTCCTGATTGCTCGTGCAAGCAAACCCCCCGATGCAGTCGCTGTGGCCGTTGATGTACTTGGTCGTCGAGTGCACGACGACGTCGACCCCGAACTCGAGAGGTCGCTGAAAGTACGGGGTCATGAAGGTGTTGTCACAGATCGAAAGCACGCCCCGCTTCTTCGCGGACTCTGCAATCCGCTCGAGATCGATCAACTTCAACATCGGATTGGTCGGCGTCTCCAGCCAGACGGCTTTGGTTTTAGGGGTCAGGGCGGCGCCAAAGGTGTCGGGATTGGAGAGGTCGACGAACGAGAACGAGAGCCCCTGGCGCTTGAAGACCTTGTCGAACAGACGAAACGTTCCTCCGTAGACATCATCGGAGCAAACCACGTGGTCGCCTGCGTCGAGCAGATGCATCAGCACGTCGGCGGCCGCAGAGCCCGAAGCGAAGGCCGCCCCATACTTCGCCCCCTCCAGCGCCGCCAGGCATTGTTCGAGCGCCGTGCGGGTTGGGTTCTTGGTGCGACTGTATTCGTACCCCTTGTGTTCTCCCGGCCCGGCTTGCACATAAGTCGAGGTGAGATACACCGGCGTCATGATTGCGCCAGTGGTGGGATCCGGTTGCTGACCCGCGTGAATCGCCAAAGTATCGAAGCGCATGCTCGTCAGACTATCAGAATCCTTGCGAATGCCTTCGGCGCAGTACAAACAGCTGAACAGCGCGTGAAACGGAGGTTTGAAAAATGGGTAAGTGGCTAGGGCTGGGAGTGCTGGGCGTCTTGGTCATTTTCGGTTTTGCTGTAAGCGGCAGTTACAACAGCTTGGTGTCGCTCGATCAGGCGGTGCAATCCCAATGGGGCCAAGTGGAGAATGTCTATCAGCGCCGGATGGACCTGGTTCCCAACCTGGTGGAGACGGTCAAGGGCGCGGCGGCGTTCGAAAAGGATACCTTCACCGCCGTCACCGAGGCTCGCTCTCGAGTAGGCCAGGTCTCCTCGGCCGCGGCGGACAAAGTGGTCAACGACCGGGAGGCCTTCGAAAAGTTTCAGCGCTCCCAGGACGCGTTGTCATCGGCGCTGAGCCGCCTGTTGGTGGTGGTGGAGAAGTATCCAGACCTCAAGGCCACCCAGAATTTCCGCGATCTGCAGGCTCAGCTCGAGGGGACGGAAAACCGGATTGCCGTGGAACGCATGCGCTTTAACGAAGCGGCGCAAGCATTCAATACCAAGCGAAACAGCTTTCCGACCGTTTTGGTCGCGAGCTTCTTCGGATCCCGCTTCAACGAAAAACCCTATTTCAGAGCGCAACCCGGTGCCGACCAGGCTCCGCGCGTGAAGTTCTGAGACGGATGCGAGCGGTCCTCCTGTCGTTGGCAGCGCTCCTTCTGGCTGCCGCAGTCAACGAGCCGCCGGTGCCGCCCGCGCCGACCCGCTGGGTCACTGACGAAGTGGGCTTCATCTCAGCCCCGGCGCAGCAGCGGCTGGACGCCCGGTTGCAGGGCTACGAGCGCGCCACAGGCCACCAGCTGCTGGTCTGGATTGGGCGGACGACCCAGCCTGCGCCGACCGAAGACTGGACGGTTCGCGCCTTCAAAGCTTGGCGCGTGGGCCGAAAAGGAATCGATGACGGCTTGGTCCTCTTCATCTTTGCGGAGGACCGAAAAATCCGGATCGAGGTTGGCTATGGCCTGGAGCCTGTCGTTACGGATGCCCAAGCGTCTCGGGTGATCCGGGAAGTGATCGCGCCGCGCATCCAGGCAGGCGATCGAGACGGCGCAGTCCTAGCCGGCGTTGATGCGTTGACTCAATTGATTGGCGGACCGGGAGCATCGGACCGAACCATACCCAGGCCGCAGAGGGCTCCGATCAGCCCTCTTCAGGGAATCATCTGGGCTTTGATCGGCTTGCTGGTTTTGGGATTTCTGATCACCCATCCCTCGCTCGCGGCCTTGCTGCTGGTCAATATCTTTAGCGGAGGACGCGGCGGCTGGGGGGGAGGCGGTTGGGGGAGCGGAGGTGGTGGTGGTGGATTTTCGGGGGGCGGTGGGCGCTCTGGTGGCGGGGGAGCGACCGGCTCGTGGTGACACCAAGGGGGACCGATGAGACGCCGAAAACTATTGAGTCTGATCGACGTCAAACGGATTGAGAACGCAATCCAGCTCGCCGAAAAGCAAACGACCGGGGAGATCCGAGTATCGGTGGCGGGATTTTTCTGGGGAAACGTGCATGCGGCCGCGGAAAAAGCATTCTCCCGACTGGGGATGCAGCAGACCGAGCATCGAAACGGCGTGCTTATCTTCGTGGTGCCCGGCCGGCGAAAATTCACGGTGCTTGGCGACGCCGGGATCCACGCGAAGGTCGGCCAGGAGTTTTGGGACAAGATTTCGAGCGCAATGTCGAAGGAGTTTCGAGCTACGCGCTTCACCGAGGGGCTGATTCACGCAATCGCTGAAGCCGGCAAGCAGCTAGCAGCGCACTTTCCGGCAGACCCGACGCAAGAGCGCAACGAGCTGCCAAACGAAGTGGACATCTAAGAGCTCCGAGGGTCTCCTCTCTCAGCCCCCCGACAGCAACTTGGCCACTTTCCGCAAATCCTCGACAAAGCGCTCCGTCTCTTGTCGGCGAGTTTCCTCGTCGGGCGCTCGGAGCAGCGAAGAAGGATGCACTGTGGCTATCGCATATGGCGCAAGCGGCGAGGAGATGAGCTCTCCACGCTGACGGCTGACGCGAAAGTTGCGTCCAAGCAGCGCCTGCGCGGCGGTGGCACCCAAACAGACCAGCACCTTCGGCTTGACCGAAGCAATCTCCGCCTCGAGCCAAGGACGGCATGCGCTGATCTCCCGCGCGTTCGGTTTGGCGTGAAGGCGGCGCTTTCCGGCCGGAATCCATTTGAAGTGCTTGACGACGTTGGTCACGTACACCTGGCTGCGATCGATTCCGACCTCTTCGAGGACCTGGTCCAGCAACTTTCCTGCTGGCCCGACGAACGGCCTTCCGGCGATGTCCTCGGAGTCCCCGGGCTGCTCACCCACGAACATCACGGCCGCACGAGGAGGTCCTTCGCCGAACACAGTCTGCGTTGCCCTTTCGTACAGGTCGCAGGCAGTGCAGCTCGCCGCGGCCCGCTTCAAGTCTGGAAGCGTCGCGCCGGGGGGAACGGGCGCGCCCTCCGGGGGTGGTCCCGGCGGTTTGGGCATGGGCGAAAGATAGCCATCGCGGTCGCAGGTTCAGTAAATGGCCGAGTGGTCGAAACAGACAGCCTCACGAATCGCCTTCGTAAGAATTTCCGCCATCTGCGTCGCTGGGCGAACCGTCAGGGTTTGGGCGCGTTTCGGATCTACGATTGCGACATCCCGGAATTTCCGTGCGCGATCGACTGGTACGAGGGATTCGCCCACGTCCTTTACTACCCGCCGCGCCGGATTCGGCGAACCGGCCTCAATCCGGCGCAACACCAAATCATCGAAGCGGTTCGGACGGGATTAGAGGTTCCGTCCGAGAGAATCTTCGTAAAAACGCATGTGCCGATGAAATGGGGCGAAGAACAGTACCGCAGGCTCGCGCGCACCAGCAAAGAGCAGGCCGTCCGCGAGGGCGACCTCGAATTTTGGGTGAATCTGACCGACTACGTGGACAGCGGTTTGTTTCTCGACCATCGCCTCACGCGCGCGAGGATCCGCTCCGAGGCCCGAGGCAAACAGTTCCTGAATCTCTTTAGCTATACTGGCTCGTTCACCGTCTATGCGGCTGCAGGGGGGGCGGCGAGCACCACCAGCGTCGACCTTTCCAGGGCGTACCTCGACTGGGCGAAACGAAACTTGGCCCTCAACCGTTTGGATCACGGGAAACACGCGTTCATTCAGGCCGATGTCCTCGAGTGGATCGAGGAAGCGCGAGGTAACGCATATGATCTGATCCTCCTGGATCCGCCGTCGTTTTCGGCTTCGAAGAAAATGCGCAGGGCCTTTGAGGTCCAGCGCGATCACGCCAGGCTACTGGAGCGCGCGACCGCGCTGGTTGCAGCGGGAGGCTCCTTGTACTTCTCGACAAACTTCCGAGGTTTTCGCCTGGAGTTTCGTCCACCGGCCGGATTTGGGCTCGAAGAGCTCACGCCGGACTCAATTCCCGAGGACTTTCGTCGAAAGGATATTCACCGCTGCTGGTGCTTTCGTCGACGCGCCTAACCCTTCGCGACGGCCGTGACATCTTTCGCAAAGACAACGACTCGAACGTTCATCCGGGCAGTGACATCTTTGCCGAAGAAGGAGACCGACGGCCCTGCTTCTCGTGACATCTTTCACGAAAATGGGATTCAGTCCCTCACGCTAGCTGTGACATCTTTTGCGAATGGTGCCGACCGATTGTCATGTTGTCTGTGACATCTGCTACGAAAATGAGGACCCAGCCCCTCACGTTAGCTGTGACATCTTTTAGGAATGAGGGCCGACTGACGGTCATGCTGCCTGTGACATCTTTTGCGAGAGCGACGACTTGGTACTAGCGCTCGGCTGTGACATCTTCACCGAAGAATGACGAATTTTAGCTCTGAGAGCCGTGACATCTCCCGCAATATTGATGGCATGGGCCACCCGCAGGCTGTGACATCTTTTCGAAATTATCAGGATCGGCCGGATCGTGTTGGCGTGACATCTTTCACGAAAAATGACGATCACTACCTCACCTTGGCCGTGACATCTTTCTGAAAGATGACGACGCCGTGCCCCTACTGGCAGTGACATCCCTTACGAAACTGGACGACCTGGTACTAACGCTGGCTGTGACATCTTTTACGAAAATGACGGCCGTTCGCTTTTCCGGTTGTGACATCTTTCACCAAAACGACGACCGTCGCCTGATCTCGGCTGTGACATCTTCCGCGAAAATGCGGACTGGCCGGCGCTTGTCTACCTGCCTTGTACCAAGCCGAAGCCTTCATCGAGCCACCCGGTAATTCCGCCGATCATTTCCTTCACCGGCCGACCCAATCGCGCCAGTTCAGCGGCGGCCTTGGTCGCCCCATTGCAATGCGGACCGGCGCAATAGACGACGAAGAGTGTGTCCGCTGCGTAGCCTTTCATCGCCTCTTCGCTGATCGTGCGGCGCGGGATACTGATTGCTCCGGCGATGTGGCCCTTCCGATAGGCGTCAGGTCCCCTGACGTCGAGCAGCACAAAGTCCACTTTCCCCGAAGCGAACGCTGCATGCACGTCGGCGCAGTCCGTTTCGAATGCTGCTTTGCCGGCAAAGTGCGCGAGGGCGAGGTCCGCTCTCGCTGCCGGGACTTGCCGGACCGTACTGACGCCTCTGGCTTCGACTGCCAATGAGCCTGCCGTCTCCATCATTCCTCCTGGTTTGGTTGAAGGCTCTGCCTCTTCACTGCGAGGCGAGAATTGTCGAAAGCTCCGCTCCTTGACCAGTGGCTCGAAAGACAATTAACGTAAAAATCATGCCAAAGGCTCCTTCGCATCGGCGAGCGCCGGATCATCGGAACGTGGTCGCGCTCGCCTACGATGGGCTATGTACTTTCGAGCTCGGGATCGTGGTGGAGGTATTTGGGCTGCCGCGTCCGGAGATGAAGGATTGGTACCGATTCACGGTCTGCGGAGCGGATCGTGGCCCGTTGAACGCGGTGGGTGGTTTGCAAGTGCTAACCCACCAGGGTCTCGAGGCCCTCTCGCGCGCCGGAACGATTGTGATTCCGGGCTGGCGTGATCCGGACGAGAAACCGCCGGACCCGCTCATCGAAGCGTTGGTTCGGGCTCACCGGCGCGGGGCGCGGCTGGTATCGATCTGTTCTGGAGTCTTCGTTCTTGCCGCGACCGGGCTGTTGGACGGGCGAGGGGCCACGACCCATTGGCGTTATACCGAGAAGCTTGCCCAAAAATACCCGCGCGTGCGGATCGAGCCGGATGTGCTTTACGTCGATGAGAATGAGATCCTGACGTCGGCCGGAAGCGCGGCCGGAATCGATCTGTGCCTGCACATCGTCCGTCGCGATTTTGGATCTCGAATCGCAAACCAGGTGGCTCGCAGGCTGGTCATCTCTCCTCATCGCGAAGGTGGACAGGCCCAGTTCATCGAGCGGCCGGTCGGAAACCAAGACCATCCATGGCTCTCGACCCTATTGGACTGGACCCAGGGTCACCTGCATGAAGAACTAAGGCTGGACCGGCTCGCGGGCATGTCGCGGATGAGCAAACGGACGCTCTCCCGCCGTTTCACCCAGGCAACCGGCACCAGCCCAGGCGATTGGATTGCCGGGCTGCGCGTTTCCCGCGCAAAAGAACTGTTGGAAACCACCCACCTCTCGATCGAGGAGATCGCGGACAAGTGTGGATTCGGTTCGGCGCCCGTCCTTCGTCACCATTTCCGTGAGCGCGTGAGAATCAGCCCGAATGCCTATCGTTCACGTTTTCACCGTATCCTCCCGAAGGAGAAACGCGATGTCCCTATCGCTCGGCAGATTTAAGCTGCACGAAATCCGGGACGCCACCTTCGCGCTCGACGGAGGGGCGATGTTCGGGGTGATTCCGAAGGCTCTTTGGTCTCAGAAACATCCTGCCGATCAACAAAACCGGATTCCACTCGCGATTCGTTGCCTGCTGATCGCGGAAGGCAAGCATCTGATTCTGGTGGATACCGGGATTGGATCCGACTGGAGCGACAAGCGTCGCGGCATCTACGCGATTGAGCACTCGGAAACGCAACTCGATGACGAGTTGGCGCGCGCCGGTTTTAATCGCCGTCAGGTCACCGATGTGGTGCTGACTCACTTGCACTTCGACCACGCGGGTGGAACCACCCGGAGCGAAGAGGGCCGGCGGACCCTGTCGTTCCCCAACGCCACCTACCACGTGCAACGTCGACAGTGGAAATGGGCACATACGCCGTCGGAAAAGGATGCGGGTAGCTTCCGAACACAAGACTTCGGGCTGCTTGAACAAAGTGGTCGCCTCCATCTTCTGGAAGGTCAGACCGAGCTCCACCCGGGCGTTGAGCTGATGGTCTTCGAGGGCCACACCGTGGGGCTTCAGCTCGTTCGGGTCACCGACGGCAAACAGTCCCTGTTTTTTTGCGGGGACATCATTCCGACCGCTTCACATCTGCGCTCCTCATGGGCAATGGCCTTTGACCTCTACCCGCTCACGCTGATCGAAGAAAAAAGAATGATTCTCGCGCAAGCGGTGGAGGAGGATTGGATCCTTTTCTTCGAGCACGATCCGGCGATCGCAGCTTGCACGGTCAAAGAAGAGAACGGAGAGATCGCCGTCGATCGCGTGGTGTCCTTTTGAAGCATCTCAAAGCCCGTTCCCTCCTCGCCCCAGAACCGCAAGTTCAGCTCTCTCGACGAGGAGTGGAGCGCTGGAAAGGCGGTCATCCCTGGATCTACCAGACCGACGTTCAGGCACCCGCCGAGTTGGAGGGAGGCGAGGTGGTGGCGGTGGTGGACGGGCGTGGTTGGTTTTTGGGTAAGGCCTTCTACTCCAGGCACTCAAAAATCTCGTTGCGCTGGTTGAGCTATGAAGATGTCCCGATCGATGAGGCCTTCTTTCTTCAACGCATTCGCCAGGCAGACCAGCTTCGCCGACAACTCTTCCCGAGCGAAGAGGTCTATCGCGCCGTTCACAGCGACGCCGATCTCCTCCCGGGCCTGGTTGTCGACCGCTACGGACCTTATTTGAGCGCACAGTTTTTGGTGAAGGCTACCGACGCGCGCAAAGATCTTCTCGCCGAGCTCCTAATCCACCACTTCGATGCGAAGGGACTGGTGAATCGCTCAGACACCCCGCTGCGCACCCTCGAAGGCTTGGAACCAGAGCGAGGAGTTCTGCGCGGAGAAGTGCCACCCAGCTTCACCTATCGCGAGGGACAGGTGCTGCTCAGCGCCAACCTGCTGGAAGGGCAGAAGACCGGGGCTTTTCTCGACCAGAGGGAAAACCGCCTCGTCAGCGCCAACTTCTCGTCTGGGGAGGCGCTGGACTGCTTCTCCTATTTGGGAGGTTTTGCGCTTCAACTCGCCTCGCGAGCCCAGAAAGTGACTGCGGTGGAAATCTCCGAGGCAGCAATCGAGAAGTTGAAGCAGAACGCGGCCGCAAATCAAATAACGAACCTGGAGGCGATCGCCGCGAATGCGTTCGACTACTTGCGCGACGCAGTCGATGCCGGGAAGCGGTACGACACCATCGTTCTGGATCCGCCTTCGTTTGCCAAACGCAAAGCCGCGCTGGAAGCGGCGGTGCGCGGATACAAGGAAATAAACCTGCGAGCGCTCCAGCTGCTCACCCCAGGGGGGTACCTGATCACCTCGACTTGCTCGCATCACGTCAGTGCGAAAGCTTTCGAAGATCTCCTCAGATCCGCCGCCGCCGACTCTGGCCGGCGAGTTCAAATCGTGGAGAAGCGCGGCGCGGCTCGAGATCACCCTGTCCTGCTCAACCTCCCGGAGACCGAGTACCTCAAGTGCTTTATCGTGCGGGCGATCGAGTGAGATAGGGCGTAACCCAACTCAAGCTGGCAAGTGTTGCCGCGGTCGGCTTGTACTCGCAGCCAATCCAGCCGCTGTAATCCATCGCCTGCAGCCGCCCAAAAACAAATGGATAGTTGATCTCACCGGTGCCCGGCTCGTGCCGTCCGGGAACGTCGGCAATCTGGATATGGGCGATTCGCTTCAGGTTGCGTTCGATCGTGGAGGTGAGGTCCCCCTCCATGACTTGCATGTGATACGCGTCGTACAGCAAGTACAAATTGTCCTCGCCTGCCTGGTCGAAGTAGTCGAACGCCCGTTGAGTGTGGCACACCAAGAAGCCCGGGATGTCGCGAGTGTTGATCGGCTCGAGCAGCAAGCGGATGCCTTCGGCTCGCAGGGCCCGTGCCGCGTACTTGAGATTTTCGACGAGCGTCTCTTCTGCCCAGCCGATCCCGGTGGTCGCGGCAGGAATGCCTGCAAGGCAGTTGAGCTGGGTGCACCCCAGAGCCTTTGCGTATTCGATCGCGATGCCCACGCCATCGCGAAACTCAGCCTCGCGACGTGGCAAACACGCGATCCCGCGCTCACCGGCCTCCCAGTTCCCCGCTGGAAGGTTATGCAGAACCTGCTTCAAGCCGTTTGCGGCGAGCTTCTCAGCCAAAACGTTCTTGTCGTACGGGTACGGAAATAGGTACTCGACGCCTTCGAAGCCGGCGCGCTTGGCCGCAGCGAAACGATCAAGGAAGTCGAGCTCATTGAAGAGCATCGTAAGATTGGCCGCGAACCTCAACATCGCACTCTCCTTTGCCAGAAACAGCCAACCCTAATGGCCGAATATCCGAGCGATCTGTTCCGCCGTCAAGACGAGCCACGCAGTTTTCAAATCGCGCGCTGGATGTTCCTGAAAGCCCTAGGGCTGATTTTTTTCATCGCCTTCGCCTCGCTCTTTGTCCAGCTCAAAGGATTGATCGGCGCGAAGGGTATTTTGCCGGCAGCCGAGCTCCTCTCTTGGGCCCGAGAGCAGTTGGGTGAAGAGCGGTTTCTCGAAGTGCCGACGTTGTTCTGGCTCGGAGCAAGCGATTGGATCTTACAAGGTCTGTGCGCGGCCGGGATGCTGCTGTCGGTGCTCCTGATGATCGGGTTCGCGCCCCGCTGGATAGTGCTTGCTCTGTGGATCAGCTATTTGTCCTTCGCTTCCGTCAGCGGCATCTTTCTCAGTTATCAGTGGGACATCCTACTGTTGGAAACAGCGGTGATGGCTCTGTTTTTGGCTCCCACACCGCTGCGCCCACAAGAAGCACGGGGATCGCCCGTGTGGCCCGGAAGCATCTGGCTGTTGCGCTGGCTGTTGCTTCGCCTGATGGTCTTGTCAGGGCTGGTAAAGCTTCTGAGTGGGGACGAAACTTGGAGAAATCTGACCGCGTTGCGTTTCCACTACTGGACTCAACCCCTTCCGAACGTAATCAGCTTCTACGTGGCGCATCTTCCGGACTCCGTCCACACGGTGTCCGCGGTTTTGATGTTTGCGATCGAGCTGCTGGTGCCATGGATGATGTTCATCAATCGGCGGTTCCGACTGTGGACAGCCGCGATCCTGGTTGCCTTCCAGCTCGGCATTCTTTTCACCGGCAATTATGGTTTCTTCAACTTTCTGGCGATCGCGCTGTGCTTGGTTCTGCTTGATGATCAGCAGTGGGCGCGATTGTTACCCGAGCGCTTGGCGCTTCGTTTGTCCGAGCTGCCCCCCAAACTGACTGTTGCGCCGCCCTGGATTAGGTGGGTTCGTCTGAGCCTGGCCGTCGGGATCGTCCTGGTGAGCATCGCGGAAATGAGATTTTGGCGCCGCCAGTTGCCAGCACCTATCGAGCGCTTCCTTGCCGTTCTTCAGCCCTTTCGAAGCATCAACACCTACGGTTTGTTCTCCATCATGACCACCAGCAGACCGGAGATCCTGATTGACGGAAGCCGCGATGGTAAGAATTGGCAAACCTACGAATTCAAGTGGAAGCCCGGTCCTGTCGATCGCGCGCCGGGGTGGGTGGCTCCGCATCAACCGCGCCTCGATTGGCAGATGTGGTTTGCCGCACTTGGAACGTGCCGACAAAATCAGTGGTTTTTGCGGTTTCAGAAAAAACTGTTGGAAGGCACGCCGGAGGTCCTCGGACTTTTGAAGACGAATCCGTTTCCAGACTCCCCTCCAAGATACGTCCGATCGCTGCTCTACCAATATCGCCTGAGCGAGATGAGCGAGTGGCTCCACCTCCATCAGTTCTGGAGGCGCGAGCCAGAAGGTGTTTATTGCCCAATCCTCGCGCTGGAGGAGGGGAGCTTGGTAGTTCCCTCGTTACCCTGAACTGATTTTTCACGACGGCGAACCGCGGGCGAGCGCGCCGTTGGCCGAGCTCAACATCGATTCAACCTCGTTCTGCGCCAGTTCGGTCAAGCGGTCCCGATCCTCGACGGTGAGGCCAACGGTGGAAATAGGTTTACCGACCTTCAGCAACGCGCGCCGCCCGCCTCGGATCCAGATGCTCTTCTTGGGAAGAATTTCTCGTGTACCGGCCACCGCGATCGGAACCAGCGGAACTTGCGCCTGAACGGCCAGAAGCGCCGCTCCCTTCTTGAAAGGCCTAAGCTCTCCGTTCGCGCTGCGGGTTCCCTCGGCGAAGAACAAGATGCTCACCCGCTCCCGAACGGCGGCAATCGATTGTTGGAGTTTCTTGCGATCCCCCTCGCCGCCGCTTCGGTCCACCTCGATGTTTCCAGTCGCACGCAGCGCCATCCCAAAGAGGGGGATCCGATAGAGCTCGGTCTTGGCGACGAAACGCAGATGCTTTCGGATCCGCGCAAGAATCACCAGCACGTCGAAGTTTGATTGGTGGTTGGCCACCAGCACGCAGGAATCGGGGGGCAAATTCTCCAGTCCCTGCGCTTCCACCCGCACCGCGGCGGCGCTGAGGATACTCTTGGCCCAGAATCGGAGGATCGGGTCTCCCCAGCGTGTGTCGCCCAGGGAGAGCAAGGAGACCACTGGGGCGAGCAGCACGGTGAGCAACAGCACCGAACCAAAGGTCAGGAGGGTGCGGACAAAATTCATCAAAACTGGTTCGCCGGAAAGAGCAGCACGTCTTCGATTCGATCGACCTGAAGCAAGGTCATCAGGAGGCGGTCCAGACCCAAGGCGACACCAGCGCACGGCGGCAGGCGAGAGACCGCTTCCAAGAATTTTTCATCCAGCGGATAGACCGGTCGGCCGGTGGCGCGGCGCTGGGCTTGCTCATCCATCAACCTTCCCCGCTGCTCGCGCGAATCGGTCAATTCCGAGAAGCCGTTCGCCAGCTCTCTGCCGTCGGAGTAGAGCTCAAACCGCTCCGCCAATGACCGATCTCCTGGTTTCAATCGCGCCAGCGACGCCATCGATGCCGGGTACTCGACCAGAAAAGTGGGCCTGGTAGAACCAAGCTTTGCCTCGACCTTTTGCAAAAATACGTGCAATAGGAGGTCCTCGAAGCTGCTCGTTTCTCCTACGAGAACGCCGGCTCGACGCGCCTCTTCGCGGAGGGACCCCGCGTCCGTGCACCGCTCCAAATCGATTCCAATCTCACTCAGAAACGCCTCTCTGAAGGAAAGCCGCTGATAGGGAACCTGGGTAAAGCAGTGACGATTGCTGTTCACCGCCACCTCCGCGCTGGCCAGCAGCGTTTCGAGGTCTTCCATGATTCGATGGTAGTCGGCGCCGGGCCGATAGAGCTCGAGCATCGAAAACTCGGGGTTATGGGAGTCGGACAGCTCGCCGTTCCGGAAGACCTTGCAGATTTGGAAGATCGCACCCGCGCCTTCCGCGAGCAGCCGCTTCATCGCATACTCGGGACTGGTATGGAGATAGAGCGTACTCGGCGGACCCGAGTCCATTTCTGGAGTGAAATGAACTTCGAATGCATTGATGTGTGGCTCCATTCCCGGTCGAGGGACCAACGCCGGTGTCTCGACTTCCTCGTATCCGAGTGCACTCAGAGTCGCTCGAAGTGAAGCATAGAGCGCCTGCCGCGCCTTGGCGGAGGCCCACTGTTGGGGGTTGGGCATGCTGCGGCGGGAAGTTACAGTGCGGGGCCTCATGATCCCAAGGATGAAACTCTCGATTGCTTTGGTGGTAGCGATATCTGCCTGCGCTAAGCCCACTGCTCGCTCACCGAGTCCCAAGCGTCAGGAAACTCTGCCGGAGGCACTTCTTGCTTCCGAGGTGGAGGCGATGGCCGATAAAGCAGCGCAGCTTCTCCGCCGTCAGCAAGAATTGATTTGGCAGAGCTGGATCAGCGGAAAGCCGCTGGAAGTGGAGCAGACCTATCAGAACACGGAAGCGCTCTTTTCGCTGGAATCGATCCGTCGAATCGAAAAGTTGCGGCAAGCGCTGATCGCCCGCTTCCAATGCACGCTCGCCAACGACGGAGTGCGCTTGTTTTGCTCCACTCGCGAAGGCATCGAGCAAATTCGGGCCGTCACTTATCTGCACATGCACTTCGTCGGCGAATATCTCTCGCGAGTGCTGGAGGAACAGAACCGGGCGATTGCGAATTTGGAGGCCTCGTTGAGCTTCAGCGCGAAAGGTCGCGAATACCCGTACCGAGACCTGGAGCGACTGCTGACCAACGAGAACAGCCCGGAAACCCGCCACGGTTTGTACCTCGCGGCGACCCGCGCTGAGCGGCGCCTGGCCCAGTCGATTCGGCGCAAGGAGGAGAAAGCCGACCGATTGATCCAGGAGTTGGGCTACCCCTCCTACCAGGCTTTCGGGTCGGAAATGCGTCAGGTCGATCTGACCGCGCTGGCCAAGCTTGCGGATCAGTTTCTCGAGCGGACTCAACCGGCGTACCAGCGCGTCCTCAACGGATTGGCGGCGCGGGAGCTGCGTGGCTCGCAGGAGAAGCTCGAGCGGTCCGATCTGTTCCGGATTTTTCGAGTTCGAACCGAGGTCGCGGTTTCCAGCAAAGAGCTGGTGCCCCGGATTGACAAGTTACTGGCGCCACTTGGCTTCCGCTTGGAGGGAATGAAGAACCTCACGATCGATCTCAGCGACGCACCCGCCAAAAGCGGCAGACCTCTGACCCTAGCGCTCGACGCCCCCTCCGACGTTCGAATCTCCCTCAAGCCGGTAGGAACTCTGCGCGATCAAACCCTGCTGCTCCACGAGCTGGGGCACGCACTTCCGTTTGCGTTCGTGAACGATGGACTGGGCAGGCCAGGGATGCAAAAGCCAGGACTGCTGCAGCACCCCCGGTTCGAGTTAACCCAACTCGGCAACCGCACCCCCAATGAAGCGTTCGCGCGACTCTTCGAGGGCACATTCGAGGAGCCCCAATGGTTCCAAAACCAACCCGAAGTGGCGGCCGAGAAGGGCTCTCGGGCCGTGTTCAGCGCCCGCGCGCGGCGTCTGTTCGAGCTCCGCCGAAAAGCAGGGCACTTGCTCTACGAGCTGCAGTGGCGACAGGCCGATCCAGAGGATGCGCCGACGCTCTACATCCAGATCATGTCGCGGGCCTACGGCGTGCCTCTCACCCCCGACGATGCGGCGCGCTATCTCGCGGATCGCGAGGAGTGGTTTCAATCGGCGGACGAGCTTCGCGCCGCGTTCCTGGCAGAGCAGTTACGATTTCACATGAACAATCAGTTCGGCGCTCCGTGGTGGCGGCAGTCCGAGTCGGGCAGCTTCCTGCGAAGCCTCTGGGCGGATGGGAACCTTTTTCTGGCCGATGAGGTGGCAGCGCAAATTGGCGAATCGGCGGTCGAGCCCAAGGCGCTGATCCGCCGAATCGAGAACGAGCCGCTCGAGAACTAGTCGCGACTCACACCATCGCTGGCTTGCCGCAGCTGGGGCAGAACTTGGCTCCCGCCACCAGCTCAGATTCGCAGCTGGCGCACAGGCGCGCCGCGACTAAGAGCGGTTGGCCACAGTTGGAGCAGAACTTTCCGAAGCCGGGCGTTCCACAGCCAGGGCACGGTAGCGCAGCGGTCCCCGGTGGTGAACCGCCCCCGCCCCCAGCAGCGCGCTGATTGGCCATCGCGTTCGCCATCCCAAAGCCAACCCCGAAGCCCATGCCCTGAAGTGCGGCGCCTCCACCCTCTCCGCCCTTTGCCATACCCTCTGCAGCGCCGAGCATCGCCTGGCCTTGGGCGTAACTCTGAAATCCTCCCGCCAATCGGGTATAGGCCGCGTCCCGGGTGAGCTTCTTCAAGGTGCCCTCGTCTTCTTCCTTGATGGTGATCGTGAAGTTACCCATCCGGACGATCTGAACTCCATAGCTGTCGACGTGGCTCTTGACTCCCGCCACCACGTCCGTTTCGATTTGCTCGGTATACGCACCCGAGGTCACGTCCAGGAGCGGCCATTTCTTCTTCACCAGAAGCTCGGCAATTCGATCCCGGATGACTTTGAGCACCTGATCCCGGAACCAACCCAAGAATTCCTCGTTGCTGGCGCTGCGCATTCCGACCAGGCCAACTACCAGTCGCTCCGGATTGGATACCCGAAGTGAGAAATCGCCGTACACCATGGTGCCGATGCCAAGGCCGGTCTCGGGATCTCGCACGTCGCCGATCGGCCCACCGAACTTGATCCCCGCAAACTCTCGAGAGCTGACGAAGAAAATTTCGGCTACGAAGAGATTTCCGCCCGTAAATTTTTCGAGCACCCGCGACAGAAACGGGATGTTGCTGGCGTCGAGAGTGTGCCTGCCCGGCCCAAGCTTCCCGGCAACCACTCCGTCACGCACAAACAGCGCGACTTCGTCTGCCGCCACCGTGAGCTGCGTCATCATCCGGATGTTGTGCTCCGGGTACTTATAAATGATGTCGTTTTTGGCATCGTCCGCTCGCGCAACAAAATTGCGCCTGGACTCGTCCTTGATCGACTGAAACAGGCTCATCGGGGGAATCCCTTGCTCAAGAGTGTGGGGGAGAGTCACAACTATAGCGCCGCCATCTTTGCGCCAAAACGCCCGTAACCTGCGCCTAACGCTTCCGATGTAGGCGACCGAGGCGAATCAGACCCACCGGCTGATAAGCCGATCTCGGTCGAACAAGCGGATTCCGGCGATCACCAGCAAAATATCGAGCAGCAGAACCACCGCGCCTTCGATCGCGTAATAACGCGTTCCCGCCTTGATCAGGTTCGCCAGCTGCAATCCGACCAGCCCGATCAGCGGAAGCGTTACCAACCCCGAGAGCTGCTGCGCGAGCCTGGAATCGGCGACCCGCGCGGAGACCAGAACAGCGACCCCGTTTCCGAAGAAGGCAAAGAGGGGGGCTACCACCAGAACTCCGAACAGCCACATCCCGTTGGGCAACAGCGGCTCCTGGAGTAAGCGCCACGAAGCCGCGTCCACCAGACCGCAGAAGAGGATGAAGGCAGCCAGGCTGACCACTGCCGCCGGCACCACCGCAGCCAGGCTCTTGCCGACAATGATTTCGGCGGCGCTGACCGGGGAAGCCAAGAGCGGCTCGATCGTTCGCTTTTCTTTCTCCCCAGCCACGCTTTGCGAGGAGATCAGGATCGGCACGAACACCGGCATCAACAGATACAGCCCAAACCAATCGGTCAGGGTCCGGTCGATCAAGTAGCGAGCGGCGCTGGCGCCCGGAGGAAAATTGGGGTCGTAGAATAGCGCCATCGTACGCAGGGAAGCGTCGGTCGCGTCTCGAACGTACGCAAAGACGATCCCGGCCGGAACCATCACCAAAATGGCCGGAAAGACCAGCAGGGTCCACATCAGCCCGCGGTTCTTCCGAAGGTCGAGAAAGTCCTTCCAGAACACCGCCGCCGCCCGGCGCGATTGAAAAGCCATCAGTTCGCGTCCTCGCGCATCAGCTCGAGATAGACTTCCTCCAACGGGCGCTCGGCTCGATGGGCGGAATAGATGCGCGCGCCCTGGGCAACCAAGAGCGAGATGAGTCGCGGCACCTCTTCCTCGCTCTCGAGGCCGACCCGCAAAACATTGCCATCGGCGAGCGCCGAGCGGCAAAAGGGGATCGCGGCGAGCGCCCGCTCGAATTGGATCGCCGGGCCGCCCACCCGCAGCTCCAAGGTCACTCCGACCCGTCGAAGCTCCTGCACCGACGAGAGCGCCAGGAGTCTTCCTTTGATGACCGCGACGCGCTGGCAGAGCCGTTCCACCTCGGTGAGATTGTGGGAGCACAGCACGATCGTCCGTCCCTCGGCGGCCAGCTCCGCGATCGCGTCCCGCACCATTCTGCCCGACTCCGGATCCAGACCCGAGGTTGGCTCATCGAAGAAGATGACCTGCGGTTGGTGAAGAATGGCGCGGACGATTGCAAGCTTTTGCCTCATGCCCTTGGAGTAGCTTCCGCAAGGCTCATCTTCTCGGCCCTTGAGTCCAAATCGGTCCAGATACCCCAGAGCTCGAGCCCAGGCCTGCCCCCGATCGAGGCAATGGAGCTTGATGAAGAAGAGAAGATTCTCCCGTCCGGTGAGGCGATCGTAAAGGCCTGGTTGCTCGGTCAACAGTCCGATCCGACGCCGAAGTTGCTCGCCATCGGCGCGGATCGAATGCCCGAAGACAAAGGCGTCTCCCGAAGACGGCGAGAGCAAGCCAGACAGCATCCGAACGGTGGTGGTTTTTCCGGCCCCGTTAGGCCCGAGCAAACCGAAGATTTCTCCGGGTGCAATCGCGAAATCGAGAGCGTCCACCGCGACTCGGTTTCCAAAACGCTTACTCAGCTGAACCAGCTCGATACCGCTCACTCGATGCTGACCAGCACGAATTTGTTGTTCAGGTCCTTGTCAATCAAGGTAACCGTTTTGTCCGCGCCCACTGCATTTCGCAGCAGTCCCAAACGGTCGTGTTCCACCAGAGCCCACTTGCGGCCGGGAAGCGCCGCGTATTGGCTCAGGCGGCCGTTGTCCTTGATCTGCTTGACCGTGTTTTTCGAATAGAACGTCTCGCCGCGCCAATTCATCATGAACGCGACGATCGGTTCGTCCGGCTTTCGCTGGGCGTAGTAGCGCCAAAACAGATCGCGTTGAGTCCAATGGTGCGACAGGTCCACCCAGTGGCTCCAGTTGAGCCAGATCGCAAATGAAAACGCCAGCGCCCAGAAACTCCCAAACAGCATCACTCGAGCACGAAGCAGGGTGGCAATGATGAAGAGCGCCGCTGCAATCCCAAAGCAGAACCCCAAGGCCACCTTGATGTTTACGGGCTCCATCACCGACGGAAGGAGGGGATCCGGTCCAGGCGTCACGGCACTACCAAAGATGCAGCTCAGGGCGGCTCCGAGCAGCAGCACGAAGGCAGCAATCAGGCTCGCTCGTTGACCTTGGAGCCGTTGAGCGTCTCGGAATACGTAAAAGCCCAGGTAGATAGCGACGGCCAACAGAGCGATGCCGATCGCTCGAGTCGGGGCGACCTGGCCGCGAGTTGCCAAAGTGACTGCCAGCGCAACGCCGGTGGTCGTCAAGAGGAGCGCCAGGGCGCGCAAAAAGATCGATCGGGACCGGTTGGCAAATGCATCAATCGCCAGGTACAGGCCTGCCGCGAACAACACGGCGGCGGCCAAATCGCCGACCCACATCGCGCGATAGTTAAAAAGACTCAAGCTCCGCTGAATCAGATCGTTCGGGTAGGGGCGGCTGTAGTTGTACACAAAGAGGTCGGTGAAATTCTTCGGATTCAGCGAAATGTCCTTGCCCACCAGGAGAAACAGCGCCAATCCGAGAATCAAGCTGCCGGCGTGTTGCGCGATGCCCTCCTCCCAGAGCCGATCGATGAAGGCGCCCATCAAGATCGCCAACGCTGGAAGCACCGGAAAGATGTAGTGATGAAATTTCGTAGCCGACTCCGCTACCAGCCAGAAACTGAACACCGCCCACAGCGCGGCGATCACCAGCAGCTGATCCGATTTTCGGTTCGACCGCAGCTTGATCCGGGAAAAAATCGCGAGCGCGCCGGGCAGGAGGGCCACCCACGGGAAGATCGCGTAGGCACCCTGCTCGATGAAGTAGATGAAGGTGCCCCCGGGGGTGGTGGTGTGAACGCCGACCATCAGGCGATTCAGGTGATCCTGGATCAGAAATCGCCACCAGAACTCCCTTCCCTCGTCGTCCAGCCCGCGAAAGGCGAACATCACCGTGTACCAAGGGACGGTAATCGCCAAGAACACCAGGATTCCGGTCCCGAGCCGCATGTTGAAGAACTGCTGCCAAAGGATCGGAACTCGGGTCGGTGAAGCTGGTTCGGGTTTCGATGCTCGACGGAGAAACGGTCTGGTCAGCTTCTGCAACTTTAGGAACGGCCAGGCGACATGCTCCTCAACGCAGGCCAAGCTCCAGGGAAGAAAACACAGCGCCGCATAAAGCAACAGCACGACCGCCGGAATTCCAAAGCCCAGCAGACCCTTGGCGAGGGTTGAAAGGCCGCAGAAGACATAGAAGCCATACCACCAGGCCGCCCGGTGCCGGGTCGTATCGTCGAGCTGGCCGATCATCGCGCAAGCCATCGCGCAACTCAGAAACGCGACAAACGGCGTGTCGGTGACTGACTGGCGGGTGAGAAGAAAGAAAAGGGGCATGGTGGCAAGGATGAATCCCATTGCCAGTGCGGCCCGCTTGCTGACGATCCGCGCCACCGCCAACGAAAGCATGGCCAACGCAAGAATCGAGCTGAGCGCGAAGGGCAGTCGCAGCGCCCATTCCGTGTAGATCGAGATCGGCGCCTCGTTGCGATTGGTTCCGACCACGAGCATCCCGAGCGCCTGCATCCACATCGTCAGCGCGGGCTTGGAGTAGAAGTAGGCGCTTTCCCAAAACGGGTGAACGTAGTCGTTGCGCTGGATCATCATCCGGCCGACTTCGCCGTAGTGGGTCTCCCAGGGATCCCACAGGCCCACCGCACCCAGGTACGGAATGAAGATCAAGGCCGCGAAACACCCAACCAGCAAAGGAACGCCGTAGCGGGAATTGATCGCCTGCTGCGTTCCACGCAACAGCTTCCCCGCCGCTCGCTTCCAGCCGAGCGGCGACCCGACCAGCGCGTTCACTTGCCGATCATCGAAGCGGCCGAGGATCGCTTCGGTAAACGTCCCGCTCCCTAACTCTTGGGACTGATCCACTTCGTTTCTCACGGAAAAACCCTACCAGTCCCTTTCGGGTAAGGCATTTTCACCCGTCGTTCACTCGTTCGATCAACGTTTTTGAAACTACTTTTGCCCAGGTGTGTGTGTGCCTCACCATGGGTCAAAAAACACCGTTTTCCTTTGTAATTACCAGAGGCTACCTGTCTTGTTCGACCCTGGGTGCTCTGCTATGACATTGAAAAGGTCATCCTGTGCTGAAACTACTGATCCAAGACGACGCGGGCCACCAGACCCTCGTCCCCTTGGCTAACCAGGAAATCACGATTGGGCGCAAACCCGGTAATGCAGTGAGGCTTACCGAGCGCAACGTCTCGCGGCGCCACGCGAGGTTATCGCGCAATCACGGAGCCATTTTGCTCGAGGACCTGGATAGCTCCAATGGCACTCAGGTGAATGGGAAAAAGCTTCAGGGTCGAGTCACGCTTCGGGTCGGAGACCACGTGCGCATCGGTGATTACGACCTTTCGATTCGTTCCCAGGAGGATGTATCGGACGGAGCAGTTCGAGTTGGGATCGTTCGCTCAAACCCAACCCGAGGCGTTTGGCGCAAATGGGTGGCGGTCGCCCTGGCGCTTGGCGCAGTCGCGATCGCTGTAGCCGCAGATCAGATCTTCATCAATGCTCGACCGATCGCGCAGCGCGAGGCAGTCAACGAGCTGCCGGCGATTGCTGCTGGAGCTAGCGAGGCCGAGGTCCTCGCCACGCAAGCCCCTGCTTCCGAGCCCAAACCCGTGACTCCCGCTCAAAGCGCATCAAATGAGCAGCAGCCGGCGGCACCTGCGACACCCTCTGTCGCCGCGGACACATCGGCTCCTCCGGTTCAACATCGAGGCGTAGTCCGCAAGGGCAAGGCTCGCGCGGTTGCCAAAGGCAACCTCCAGAGGGGCAGCTCGGAACAGGTAAAACGCCTTTACGAGCAGGGGACCGAGTTACTGCGCAAGAACGAGCTAAACAAAGCAGTGGCCGCGCTGAATCGGTGTTTGGCTCTCGACCCGGGCTTCGCAAAGTGTCACCGAATGCTGGGCGCGACGTATGCGCGTTTGAAGAATCCGGAAAAAGGAGCGATTCACTATCGGAGGTTCGTCCAACTCGCTCCCAATGATCCGGAAGCTACGAAGGTCAAAATTTTTCTTGAGCAGTACGAAGCGACTCGCGGGCTCTCCCAGAAGGATTAGCTGAGCCCGTAGGAGGAAGCGTGAAGATTCGGATCCTGGTTGTCGACGACGAACAAGACAACTGTGATTACCTCAAGCTCCTGTTGGGCAAGGAAGGCTTTGAGGTCACCACCCTCACCGATCCGAGGCAGACGGTGGAGGTCTTGAAGAAGGCGGACTACCACCTGGTGATCTTGGACATGATGATGCCGCAGATGTCCGGAACCGATGTACTCGATGAGATCCGAAAAGTGGACTCGGACGTGGCGGTGATCATCGCCACCGCCTACCCCACTGTGGATACCGCAGTCGCATCGCTCAAAGCTCAGGCTTCCGATTATGTGCGCAAGCCGCTGGAGCCAAACGAGTTTATCGCTACGGTGCACAGCGTTCTCGCTCGAAAGGGCCTCTCCAGCGACCCGGAAGCAGAACTTCATCGCGCGATCGGCATCACCATTCGAGACGCCCGCAAGAATCAGGATTTGACGCTCAAGCAGCTTGCAAGAAGAACCGGGCTGTCGGTTTCGCTTCTGTCACAAATCGAGCGGGCAGAATCTTCGGCCTCCATTTCATCGCTCTACAAGATCGCCTCTGCGCTGAGGCTCACCATGCCCGAGCTGTTCGGAGGTCCGGCGATCCGCCGTACCGGAACGCGCTAGCCGATCACAACCAGGACGTCTCCCTCCTTGACTGGCTGCGACTCCTGGCAACGAATCTGCTGCACGATCCCGCTCTCAGGTGCTTCCACGGGCATCTCCATTTTCATCGATTCGAGGATCACCAGGGTTTCACCGGCGGTAACCGCTTGGCCGACGCTAACCTCAATCTTCCAAACGGTACCTGTGATCTGCGCCGGAACCTCCGTCATATTGTCCTCCTCGCCCGCAACTCACGCTGCGGCAAGCGTGTTCAGAAAGGAAGTGCTCAGCTGCCCCGCCAAGAACGCGGAGGAGCGAAGGATTCGAAGGTGGAGTGGAATGTTGGTCTTCACCCCCTCGACCGCGAAGCTCTCTAGCGCGGGGACCGCGGTGGAGATCGCCTGGGCTCGCGTTTCGCCAAACACGATCAGCTTGCCAAGCATCGGATCGTAGTACGGCGTCACCTCGTTCCCTTCCTCGTAGCCACCGTCCCAGCGAATTCCCTCGCCCGTCGGGGGTCGAAAGACCTTCAGCAATCCCGGGGAAGGAAAAAACCTCACCGGGTCCTCGGCGTAAATCCGAAACTCCAGCGCCGCGCCGGTGCGCCGAATCTGCTCTTGCTTGAGGGTGAGAGGCTCCCCCGCGGCGATCCGCAGCTGCCAACCGATCAAATCCACGCCGGTGGTCAGCTCGGTAATCGGATGCTCCACCTGAAGCCGGGCATTCATCTCGATAAAATGGAACGAACCTTCCGCGTAGAGAAACTCTGCCGTTCCGGCGTTCGCGTAGTGGAAGGCCCTGGCAGCCTTGATCGCCGGATCAAACAGAGGCTGGACTTGCTGCGGGCCAGGGTGCGGTCCGAACAGCGGAGACGGCGCTTCCTCCACGACCTTTTGGTGCCGCCGCTGGATCGAGCATTCGCGCTCCAGGCAATGCAGATAGCTACCGTGGGCATCGGCGAGAATCTGGACTTCGATGTGCCGCGGGGAAGGAAAGTAGCGCTCCAGGTACACGCCGGAACGGCCAAAGGCTGAGCTGGCGCGATCGGAGCACTGGCGAAACACCTTCTCCAACTCCGCTTCGTCCTTCGCCACTCCCATTCCGATTCCACCGCCACCGGCGGCGGCCTTGCAAAGAATGGGGAAGCCTATTTCTTGGGCCTGGCGAACGGCATCGGCCGCGTCCGCCACCACATCGGTCGTGCCAGGAACGATCGGCACTCCCGCCGCTCGTGCGATTTGGCGAGCCTGGCTTTTGTCCTTCATCCTCGCCAGCGACTCCGGCGGTGGGCCGACGAAGCTGAGCCCCGCATCGGTACAGCTGCGGGCAAAATCGGCGCTCTCGGAGAGAAATCCATAGCCGGGATGAACGGCATCCGCCCCGGTCGTTCGAGCAGCTTCGAGAAGAGCGCCGGTATTCAGATAGCTCTCCTTTGCCGGTGGGGGTCCGATCCGGACCGCCTGATCCGCTTCGCGAACAAAGGGCAGCTTCGCGTCGGCGTCGGAGAAGACCGCAACGGTGGCAATGCCCATCCCCTGCGCCACCCGGTTGATCCGCCGCGCAATTTCACCTCGATTGGCGATCAGCAGTTTCCTGAACATTCTCGGTTCAAGCCGAAAAGGGGGGCAAACTATCCGTCGACGCCCAGGGACACAAGCCCGATTCCCGTGGTGCGGTGGTTGTTGGGATGAAGGGATTCATCAGCTAAAAGCGCACCAGATGAAGATCTTGGTGGTCTATTCGCGCCTGTACTGGGAATGCCTGCGAAAGGCGATTCTGGGCATCCGAAAGAGTCCCTGGACCTTGCTGTTGCCCATTGCGTTGCTGCTAGCTTTTAGATTGATCGGCATGTTGCTTTACAGTTTGCCGTTCGGATTGGGATTCGTCGGCGGGATCCTGATGGTGTTCGTCCTCGCCGCGTTGATCAGCTGTTACTTATACTTCGCCGGCGAAGTGGTTTCCCAGTCTCGGGTCCGAGTTTCCGAGTTCGGCCGAAGCATCGGCAGCTATCTGTGGTCCGTGGTGAATCTCCTATTCGTGCTTTGGGTCGCAAGCTTCTTGTTGGGCTTGCTCTTTCGGACGAACGCTGGGGCCTACCTCTTGTTCGAGCAACTGCTTACGCTTGCGAGCTTGATCCTGCTCAATCCGGCTCCCGAAGTCATTTACCTGCGTGGAACCTACGGGGGATTGGCCACCGTCCAACGCAGTGTCGCCTTTGTCCAACAAAACTGGATCGAGTGGTTCGTTGCGAATTTACCGCTCGCCTACTTTGGATACTCGATTCGCCCATGGCTCGCGCAACCGGACCTGCTCGGACTGCTGCTGGTAGCAATTCCGGTAGGAGCGCTCTTTCATCTGGCGATGGTCTTTCGTGGGCACCTGTTTCTCGAGCTCGATCGAAGCAGCCACCGCCAGCGGATGTTCCGCTACCGCAGCCCGAACTAATTGAAAGCTCAGGACGGGCCGGATTGGCCGTGCCGTCTCAAAAATGTCGGAATGTCGAACTGATCCTCATCGACCGACAAGCTGCTCTCCCGGAGCGAGGTCCTCGGGCTCGGCATTGGCTTCGGGTCGCCCGTCGGGGCACTCCTGCTGCCAGCCTTTGCAACCGCGAGCGGCACGATCTCTTCACGCAACGGAGCGGCTGGTTGCGCCTGACGGGGGGGCGCTGGAGCCTGAGCTGCCATCTGGGTTGGAATGCGGTGCTTGGCGTCCCGGTGTTGAAAGCCGGTGGCGATCAGGGTGATCTTGATTTCATCCTGGACCGCCTCGTCGATCAGCGAGCCGAAAATAATCTCCGCCTCCGGATCCGCGGCGTCGTGCACCAAGGTCAGGGCTTCGTTGATTTCTTGAAGGGTCATGTCCCGGCCGCCGGTGATGTTGATCAGCAGTCCGGTCGCGCCGTCAATCGTCACGTCTTCGAGCAAGGGACTGGAGATCGCCTGCTGCATCGCCGCGAGCGCACGCTTCTCTCCTGCCGCGCGACCTGTACCCATCAAGGCCAGGCCACGGTCGCTCATGATCGTCTTTACATCAGCGAAATCAACGTTGATGTACCCGTGGTACTGAATCAGGTCCGAAATCCCCTGCACGGCGTTGAGCAACACCTCGTCCGCTCGCTTGAAAGTCTCGAGCAGCGGCATCGGTTCCTCGCTGAGGGTGAGCAGGCGTTGGTTGGGAATGGTGATCAGCGTGTCCACCGCGGAACGCAGCTCCATCAGCCCCTGCTCGGCTTGCTTACGACGCTTGTTGCCCTCGAAAACGAAGGGCTTGGTCACTACCCCCACGGTCAAGCAGCCCAGTCCCTTGGCGATGTCGGCGATGATCGGAGCAGCGCCGGTGCCAGTTCCACCCCCCATTCCGGCGGTGAGGAACACCATGTCCGCGCCCTCGAGCGCCGAACCAATCTGCTCTTTCGATTCCAGTGCCGCTTCGCGGCCGATCTCCGGGTTTGCACCCGCGCCCAGCCCCTTGGTGAGCGTAGCGCCCAATTGAATCTTGGCTGCCGCGCGACTGGCGGCCAGCGCCTGGATGTCGGTATTTGCGGCGATGAAGTCCACTCGATCGAGGTTCGCCACAATCATCGTGTTGACGGCGTTGCAGCCGCCGCCGCCCACGCCTACCACGCGGATCTTCGCTGTTTGCCTGCTTTCGTCCGTCCCGTTCATTGGAATCCTTCTTCTGGACCGCAAGTTGATGAAGGTCAAAAAATCTCCTGCAACCACTCCTTCATTCGGCCTTTGACTTTTCGATAAACGTTCTCTTCCCGAATCCGGAACAGCCGTCGGTCCTGGTGCTTGGCTCCATAGACCACGAGTCCCACGCCGGTCGCGAACATCGGGCTTTTCACCACATCCGCCAGCCCACCGATTCCCCGGGGCATCCCCTTGCGCACCGGCAGAGCCAGCACTTCCTCGGCCAATTCCGGCATCCCCGCCAACAAGGTGGAACCGCCGGTAATCACCACCCCAGAGGCCAGCAGATCTTCGTATCCGCACTTTTGGATTTCGCGATGGACCAGCTGGAAAATCTCCTCCACCCGAGGCTCGAGAATTTCGCAGAGGATCTGTCGGCCCAGTACCCGCGGCTGTCTGCCGCCGACGGAAGGCACCTCGATCGTTTCGTCCTTGCTCACCATCGACGCGAGCGCGCAGCCATGCTTCTGTTTGATCCGCTCGGCTTCGTGCGCCGGAGTGCGCAGCCCGATCGCAATGTCGGAGGTCAGGTTATTTCCTCCCAACGCAATCACCGCGGTATGGACGATTGAGCCGCCCGAAAAGATGACGATGTCGGTGGTTCCGCCGCCGATGTCGACCAGGCAAACGCCAAGTTCCTTTTCATCCTCGCCTAGCACTGCCTCGGAAGAGGCAAGCGGCTGAAGCACGATATCGCTGACGTTGAGGCCAGTTCGATTCGCGCACTTGACGATGTTCTGGGCGGAGGAGACCGCGCCGGTCACGATGTGGACCTTGGCCTCCAGCCGGACGCCCGACATTCCCAATGGCTCTCGGATTCCGCCTTGATCGTCGATGATGTACTCCTGGGGTAGGACGTGAATCACCTCGCGGTCCAGCGGAATCGCAACCGCCTTCGCCGCGTCGATCACTCGGGCGATATCCGCCTCTCTCACCTCCTTGTCCTTGACCGCGACGATGCCTTGGCTGTTGAACCCCTTGATGTGACCGCCAGCGATGCCCGTGTACACGTGAGCAATCTCGCAGCCGGCCATCAGCTCCGCCTCCTCCACCGCCCGGCGGATCGAAGCGACGGTCGCCTCGATGTTGACCACCACGCCCTTGCGGAGCCCTTTCGACGGGTGGGTGCCGATCCCGATGATGTCGATTCCGTTCTCGGTCAGCTCTCCGACGATGGCACAAATCTTCGTCGTGCCAATATCGAGTCCAACGATTAGCTCGCCCGACTTCTGCTTCGCCATGAGTCCCTCCCAAAATCCGTCATTCTTGGTTGCCGATTCCTTGCGAGTCGCCCTCTGCGCTGGTCCCCCTGGAGGGCCTCACTGCGATCCACCCCGGCCTCACCCGGTTGTCGAGCCGAATGCTCTGCGCCAACAGACCTCGCCGTGAAAGCTCGGAGCGAATCCGGCGCAATCGAGCGAATTTCGCGGCTCTTTCTCCTTCTCCGAAGTGGATTTCCACTCCGGATTGGGAAATCAGGGTAATCCCGGTTGCTTCGAGTCGAAGCTCGGAGGGGGGATCGGTCGGGTCGAGCCGCCGATAGTCCGCCATCATCTCCGTTGCTTGCTGAAGCCGTGCGCTTGCGGTTTCAGGTTCGCGCAAGTACTGCTCCCGGCTGATGCCGGTCACCCGAGGAAGGTCCATCGAATCCGATGGCTGAACCCGCTTGAAAGGCCGCCCTTCGGCGTTCAACAAGTAGAGCTGGCCCAGCGAGACAATCGCGATCGCCTTGAACTCATCGACTTGAATCAAAAGCTCGTGAGGCACCCGCCGCTGGACCTCGGCACGGCGCACCCATGGATGCGAGGCAACGGCCTGCTCCAGACCGGAGCAATCGACTCGAAAAATGTTTTCACCGATCGAGAGGCCGGTGAGCTGGAGAAGCTCCGCCTCGGTCACCTGGCGCAGGCCGCGGAAGGAGATGGTGGTGAGCGCAAGTTGAGGAGACCGGAGTGCCCACCGGTAGGTGAAAACGCTTCCCGCAACGGCCCCCGCCCCCAGCGCGATCAGCAGTACACCCTTCGCCGCCAAGCGCGCCAATCGTCCGCACGCAAGCTTCAGCTTTGCCCTACGCTGCTGCGCGTCCGGTCTGCGGCGGTTGCGGTGTCGTCCCAATTTCATGTCCTCTTCCCAATCCAGGGATGGTCAGTCCGGTTTGATCCTCTCGCCAGTTTTTCGCCCGCTCTCAGCCTCTCCATCGCTAGGCTTTCAAGGACGCGCCGAGGAGCAGGCGCTCGCAAAGGGTGGGAAAATCCATGCCGCGCCCGGCGGCAATCTTCGGAAGCAAGCTCGTCGCCGTCATCCCCGGCAGGGTATTGAGCTCAAGCAAGAATACCTCGCCGTCTGGCGAGACGATCACATCGGAACGAGTGGCTCCGCTGCACCCGAGAGCGCGATGTGCCTCGAGGCAGACCTGGTTGACGCGCGCGTACTGCTTTTCCGGAAGGGGAGCCGGAAAGACGTAGCGCGTACCGCTCTCCGGCACGTACTTGGCCTGGTAGTCGTAGAACTCTCGGGCGGGAATGATTTCGATTGCCCCGAGCGCCTCGTCATCCAACACCGCGCCCTGGACCTCACGACCCTTGATGTACTGTTCCACCATCACCAGGCCCGCGTAGCGCGACGCATCCAAGGCGGCCTGCTGGAATTGCTCCGGGGTCCGACAGATGTGCACCCCGACCGAGGACCCCTCGCGCGATGGCTTGATCACCACCGGAAATTCGAAAGGGAGTTTCGCTGCCGCGGCGCACGCGGTCTTCCCGTCGCGAAACGCGACGTCCCTCGGAGTGGGAATGCCGTGAGCGGCGAATATCTGCTTGGCGAAGACCTTTTCCATTCCCACTGACGAGGCGAGGACCCCCGAGCCGGTGTAGGGGATGAACATCGACTCCAGTAAGCCTTGTACCGTCCCGTCTTCCCCATACCGGCCATGGAGGGCAATGAACGCCAGATCCAGCCGTTCTTGGACCAGTCGCGCAGCCAGATCCCTCTGCGCATCCACCTCCACCACCTGATAGCCAAGGCTCTTCAATGCGGAAGCGACCGCCGCCCCGGTCCGTAAACTGACCTCGCGCTCGACCGACAGCCCTCCCATCAAGACGCCGACTCGCTTGTGTCTGAGCTCCTCCTTGCTCAAGCCGATCATTGGAAAATCCCCACCTTTTTGACCTCGGGCTTGAGCTCGACGCCGCTATGGGAGAACACGCGCGACTGGGCAAGCTCCATCAGCGCAACGATGTCCCGAGCTCGCGCGCCTCCGAGATTGACAATCCAGTTCGCATGGAGCGCCGAAATCTGGGCTCGACCGATGGTGTGCCCCTTGAGACCGACCCGCTCGATGATTCTTCCCGCGAAGTCGCCAGGCGGATTTTGGAAGACGCTGCCAAAGCTGGGTTGATTCGTAGGTTGGGTCCGCTTTCGATAAGCCAGATCGGCGTCCATTGCCGCCTGCGAAACAGCGCGCTCTCCCCTGGGGAGCACGAACCGAACTCGGGTGACCACTGAATTCGCAGGCAGAACGACATGACGGTAGCCGTGGGACAGCGCGGTCGCCGGAACCCATCCAATTCCATCCGGCGTGGCAATCTCCGCGGCGTCGACCACGCTCATACACTCGCCCATCTTGGTTCCGGCATTCATCGCCAGAGCACCACCGATCGTCCCCGGAATGCCGGCAAGAAATTCGGCCCCTACCAATCCATTGCCTTTCATCAGTTGGACCACGCGCGTGATCGGCGTGCCCGCGCCCAAAGTGATGACCGCGCCGGTTGCGGTCGGCTCCACCTGATCGCCAAAAAGGTCGGGCGGAAGTTTGAGGGTCACTCCAGGAATGCCACCATCGCCCACCAGGGTATTGGCTCCACCCCCAATCACGAACAGCGGAAGCTGCTCGAGGTGGACGTGGCGAAGCGCTTGCACCACCCCATCCGCTGAGCGGGGTCGAACCAACAGCTCGGCCGCACCACCGACCCGGACGCTCGTTCGCGGCGCCATCGGCTCCTGGATCCGCACTTCGGCTTCGGGGAACTCCAGACGTTGAGCGGATTGTAATCCTCGGCGGGCCGCCATCATGCGCCCCTCAGCGCTCGGGCTGGCCGGGCGACATTGGAGGAGCGCATCAGCTGTAAAAGCTCGGGGCCGACCTGGGTGATGTCCCCGGCTCCCAGGGTGAGGACCAGATCGCCCGGCTGCAGACGGGACAGGATCGCCTTTGCCAGCTCGGAACGCCGTTCAATCCGGGTGACGTCGCGGTGTCCGTGGGCGACGATCGCTTCCTCCAACGTCGCCGCGTCGATCCCCGGAATCGGCTCCTCTCCCGCGGGATAGATGCCGGTCAGAAACAGGGTGTCAGCGTCGTTGAACGCGGTGGCAAACTCATGAAGGAGGTCCCGGGTACGGGTAAAGCGGTGAGGCTGAAAGGCCACCACCAACCTTCGGCCAAAGGCCTTCCGGGCCCCCGCCAAAGTGGCGCGAATCTCGGCCGGGTGGTGCCCGTAGTCGTCAACCACCGTGACGCCGTTCACTTCACCGCGTACCGTGAAGCGACGTTGGACGCCTGCGAACTCTGCGAGCGCCTGGCGGACGGTGTCGAGGGGCACCTCCATCTCCTCCGCCACGGCGATCACCGCTAGGGCATTCAACGCATTGTGTGGACCGACCATTCGAACAATGAAGTCGCCGAGATCCTCTTCGCGGCGAAAAGCGTGAAAGCGAACCGAGTAACCACTCGGTTGAACGTTGTCCAACCGGTAGTCCGCGGTGTGCGCGCTTCCATAGGTGACGAACCTCTTTTCGATCTGCGGCAGAAGGGCCTGCACCCCGGGGTGGTCCAAGCAGAGGACGTTCAACCCGTAGAAGGGCACCCGGTTGCAGAATTCAACGAAGGCGGCCCGGAGTGCTTCCACGGTTTGGTAGTGGTCAAGATGCTCGGGGTCGATGTTCGTCACCACCGCGATCGAAGGGTGGAGCTTGAGGAAGGAACCATCGGACTCGTCCGCCTCCACCACCATCAGCTCGCTTCTGCCGAGTTTGGCGTTCGAGTCCAAGACGTTGACCTTGCCCCCGATCACCGCGGTGGGATCCAGGCCCGCCGCGCTCAGCACGGTGGCAATCATTGAGCTGGTAGTCGTCTTTCCGTGTGAGCCCGCGACCGCCACCGCGTATTTGATCCGCATCAGCTCCGCGAGCATTTCCGCTCGCGGCACGACCGGAATTTTTCGCTGCTTCGCCGCCGCAATTTCGGGATTGTCCTTGCCGATCGCCGCGGAAACCACCACCACGTCCGGTTGGACGAGGTTTTCCGCCCGGTGCCCGTAGGCAACCTGGGCCCCGAGCCGGGTGAGACGGCGGGTCAAGTCCGATTCTTTGAGGTCCGAGCCGGAGACTTGGTACCCGAGGTTGAGCATCACTTCCGCGATGCCACTCATCCCGATTCCGCCGATCCCAACGAAGTGGACATGGGCGGCGTGCCGGGTCTTGAAGCGACTCTGCGAATTGGAGCGATTCATGTTCGTGCGCCGGATTTATGCATTCCGTTTTTTCGGGCGCGGCCGTGGGCGCCCCAGGTCTTCACCATCAACTGCACACAGATATCCGCCAACTCTTTGGCCGCCTCCGGACGCCCCAAAAGCCCTGCCTGCCGTTCCATTTTTCGAAGCAGATCGGGGTGCTCTTTGAGCGCTCGAATCTGCCCGGCAAGCCCCGGTCCGGTCAGCTCTGATTCACGGAGCATGAGCGCGGCCCCTCCCTCCACCATCGCTCGCGCATTCACCTCTTGGTGGTTGTCGGTTGCGTAGGGAAATGGGATCAGAATCGATGCCTTCTTGCAGACGGTCAGCTCCGCCAAAGTCGTCGCGCCCGCCCGGCACACCACCAGCTCCACCTTGGCGTAGGCACTGGACATGTCGTCGATGAAGTCCAGCACCTCGGCAGAGAACCCTTTTTGTGCATAGACGCTGCGAACCCGAGCCAGGTCCGCGTTACCGGGCTGATGGACGAAGTGAATCTGATCTTTGAGGTCCGCCAAGGAGTCGAGGGCCTCGAGCACCCGGTCGTTGATCGCTTGCGAGCCCTGAGAGCCGCCGAAGATCAAAACGCTAAACCGGTCGTGCTCCAGCCGCGAGCGCAGATAGTTGTCCAGCAATTGTCTGCGGATCGGATTGCCGGTCAGTTGCACTTTCCCGGCCGGAAAGAACGGACGGGCCTCATCGAAGGCAATGAACACCACCCGCACGATCTTTCCAAGAATTCGATTGGTCAGTCCGGGCAGCGCATTCTGCTCCTGCACCGCAGTGGGCACCCCTTGCATCCACGCGGCGAGCACCACCGGTCCGGAGGAGTAGCCGCCAACGCCGACCACCACGTCCGGCCGGTACCTTCGCAGCAAGAACCAGGACTTCACGAAGGAAATGGGCAGAGCGATCAGCGCGCGCAACAGGCGAAGCGGGCCGACGCCCTTGAGCCCGCGAGCGCCGATCATCTCCAACTTGTATCCGGCCGCGGGAACGATTCGGCGCTCCAACCCTCGATTGGTGCCGACGAATACCACCTCGTTCTTGGGATGACGGGTCACCAGTTCCTCGGCAAGCGCGATGCCCGGGAACAAGTGCCCGCCAGTGCCACCGCCTGCGATCATCACCCTCACCCTTCAGCCTCGTTGGCCAGCCGAGGTCCTCTCAACGCCCTCGACGCGAAGCTGCCGGCAGGCCTGCGTCTGGCTTTGATCCCCAACCTCTCGGTTGCGGCGACCGTATTCTCCTCGCGAACGCTCAGCGAGAGGAGAATTCCCGCTGCACCCATCATCACGATCAACGAAGTCCCGCCGTAGGAAATGAAGGGCAGCGTGAGTCCCTTGGTCGGCAGCAAACCCATCGCGACGAAGATGTTGACGACGGCTTGAAATCCAATCAGGCAGGTGACGCCAAAGCCAACGTAGGTCCCAAACGGCTCGGAGGCCTGGAGGGAAGCTCGAACTCCGCGCCAGATGATGACCGCATACAGTCCAAGCACCACCGCGACGCCCACCAACCCAAGCTCTTCGCCGATGATCGAGAACACGAAGTCGGTGTGTGCTTCGGGCAGGAAAAAGAGTTTCTGACGCCCGTCCCCCAAGCCGAGTCCAAGCAGGCCGCCGCTGCCAATCGACATCAAGGACTCGGCGACCTGATATCCGGCATCGTGGCGGTGCGCCCACGGGTCCAAGAACGCGAGAATTCTCTTTTTCCGATAGGAAGATGACGCAATCGCCCGGTAGGCGACTGGCATTGCCAATAGCACCGATCCGACCAGATAGGACAGCCTGGTTCCCGCCGCAAAGAGCAGAATGAAGAGCAAAAATACGATCGCCACGCTGCTTCCGAAATCGGGCTCCGCCATGCACAGTGCGACCAACACTCCTGCCATCAAAAGGTGTGGGAGAAATCCAACCGAAAAGAGCGCCACTCTTTCGCGCTTTTTGGCCAGCGAGTATGCCAGATAGAGAACCCACGCCAGCTTGGCAATTTCCGCCGGCTGAATCGAAAACCCGAGCAGCCGAATCCAGCGCCGGGCGCCACCGACCGTGGTCCCAACCGCCGGGAGCAGCACCACCACGAGTAGTACCAGGACGCAGACCAGAAGCGGATAAACGAGCCGCGCCAACCGCCGGTATCCGATTCGCAGCGCCAAGGTCATCGCCAACAGGCCCAGCCCCGCCGCTGCCGCCTGGCGTTTGAGGTAGTAAAAGCCGTCTCCAAGCTTCTCTTGCGCGGTAATCGCGCTGGCGGAGTAAACCATCACCAAGCCGAGCGCTACCAAAGTCATCACCGCCATCAGCAGCACCCGGTCAAATCTCACCACGCGCGATGACTGCTTCAATGGAGCGCCCTCACCAGGGACTTGAAGATTTCACCGCGTTCTTCAAAGTTTTTGAACTGATCGTAGGAGGCGCAGGCCGGCGAGAGCAGGACCGTATCTCCACTGCGAGCCGACGTCCGACCTTGCCGAACGGCTTGCTCCAGATTCGCGCATGGATAAACCGCGTAGCGATCCCGGAACGCGGCTTCGATTTTGGCTGCATCCTCGCCAATCGTGAGGACTCCCTTCACCTTGCCTTCGCTGGCATCCACCATCGGTCGATAGGGCGCCCCTTTGCCCCGTCCTCCGGCGATCAGCCAGATCGGTCCGGGCAATGCAGCCAGCGCCACCAGCGACGAGTCCACGTTGGTGGCTTTGGAATCGTTGATCCATTCCACTCCGTCCAGGGTACGGACCCATTCGAGACGATGGGCGAGCCCCGGAAAGCGGTCGAGCGCGCGTTGAATTGACTCCCGGTCGACGCCGCAAAGTCGAGCGATCAGCGTCGCCGCCATCGCGTTCTCCAGATTGTGCGCTCCTCGCAAGGCGCGGTTGGAGACCGAGTAGCTTTCTCCTTGCCACAACCGAAATTCGCTACCATCTGCCACCGCGGTGCCAGCCAAGAACGACAAGCGCTTCGACGTCGGCAATCGGGTAAAGCCATACACGGGAACCCGGGCCGAGCTTGCGATCCGGACGGTCTCGGGATCGTCGAGGTTGATCACCGCCAGGTCGCCCTCTTTTTGGTTCAAGAGAATCCGGGCTTTGGCGGCGGCATAGCGCTGAAAATCTGGATAGCGATCGAGGTGATCGGGAGTGATGTTCAAGACCGCGGCCGCGTGCAGCCTGAACTGTTCGGTTCCCTCGAGCTGAAAGCTCGAAAGCTCGATCACGTGGACGGGATACGGCTCCTTCTCCAAAGGAGACTCCGACAACGGACGCCCCAGATTGCCGCCCACGAACGTTCTACGGCCAGCCTGGACGAACATCTCTCCCGTCAAGGCGGTGGTGGTGCTCTTTCCATTGGTCCCGGTGATTCCCACCCGCAGACTTTCGTCGATGAATCGCGATGCCAGCTCCACCTCTCCCCAGATCTTGATTCCAGCCGCTTTCGCGTCCTGGATTTCAGGCAAGCTGAGCGGAACGCCGGGGCTAACCACCACCAGATCCGCCGAGATCAGCAGTCCTCTGGGAGCAGCGCCGAATACCAGAGAAGCCCCCGCGCTGCGCAGCTCCGCCGCCACCGCCGCCAACTCCGCCTCGGGACGCTGGTCCAATCCAGTCACCCGCCCGCCTTCTCTGACCAGCAACCGCGCCGCGGCAACGCCGCTTCTTCCCAGCCCGTAGACCACCGTTTTCTTGCCCGCCAGAGTGGGTTTCATGCTCTACCGCAGCTTCAATGACAGGAGGGCCACCCCTCCGCAGAGGATCGACACGATCCAGAATCGAACGATGATCTTGGGTTCCGCCCAGCCTTTGAGCTCGAAATGGTGGTGCACCGGAGCCATTCGAAAGACGCGTCTGCCGGTGGCCTTGTAGGAGGCGACCTGAATCAATACGGACACCGCTTCCGCGGCAAAGACGCCATGGATGATCAAAGAGGCAAACTCGTTTTTGGACAGAATTGCCAGTGCGCCCAAGGCGCCGCCGAGGGCTAGAGAACCGACGTCGCCCATGAACACCGAGGCGGGATAGGTATTGAACCAAAGGAAGGAAATCCCGGCTCCAACGATCGCACCACAAAAGACCGCCAGCTCGGCCCCACCCGGTACCTGGGGCATGCCCAGGTATTTCCAGAGCGGGATACCGACCAGCTTCTGCACGCCTCCCACCTCCACCAGATCGGCGATGTGGATCGAAGTGCCGGCGACGTAGCAGAGGACCGCGAAGGTGGTGGCCGCGACGATGGTTGGGACAATCGCCAGGCCGTCCAAGCCGTCAGTGAGATTCACCGCATTGGACGTCACCAGCACGACGAACCAGCCCAGAAGCAGATAGCTCCAACCAAGGTCTGGATTGAATCGATGGGTGGGAACGAACGGGAGGGTGAGCCGCGTGTCAATCAGGAACTGAGGAGCGAAACCACCATCCACCGGCGCCCAGTGAAAGAAGAAGATCAACACGGTCGCGGCGTAGAACAGGGTCTGGAGGAAGAGCTTCTGTTTCCAACCGAGCCCCTTGGAATTGCGCTTCGAGAGCTTGAGCCAATCGTCGAGATAGCCGATCAGACCGAAACCAAATGTGATCAGGAGCACCGCCCCCACGGCCCGGGAACGAAGGTCAGCGAAGATGAATGTCGAGGCGGCGATGCAGATCAAAATCAGCACGCCCCCCATGGTTGGAGTGCCGCGCTTGATCTGGTGTCGCTCGGGGGTGTCCTCGCGAACGTTGCTTTGGCCATGTTGGATGAAGCGAAGGCGATCGATCAGCTGTGGCCCGATCAGCATCCCCAGCACGAGGGACGCCACCCCTGCCGCGATGATTCGAAAGGAGGGGTACTTGAGGATGTTCAGGAATCGGACCGCCTCGGTCCCTCGCAGGGCCTGGTAGAGCAGGTAGAGCATCAGTGACCCTCGACCTTTGCTTCAGCTCCGACGAGGTCTTGGACCACCCGCTCCATCCGCATCCCTCGGCTGGCTTTCACCAGAACGACGTCGCCGGGATGCAGCCTTGGCTTGAGCCAGTGGGTGAGGGATGCAACGTCCTCGAAGTGAGCGGCGCGCTCGCCCATCTCCGCGGCTTGATGCGCTTGAACAGAACGAGGACCGAAAAACGCAGCCAGCGCCGCCACCTTCGCCACCTGCTTTCCGAGCCGGCTGTGCTCCCGCGCTTCATGCGAGCCCAGCTCCAGCATGTCGCCAATCACTGCCACCGCTCGCCGAGCAGGATCGCGGGAGACGGACAGTGGCGAAGGGCGAACGAAGTCCGCGAGCGTATCGAGCGCGGCGGCCATCGAGGCGGGGTTGGCATTGTAGGTGTCATCGAGAATGGTGATCCCATCGGGTGCGTCGAGGAGACTGAGCCGCCCTGGATAAGGACTTGCTTGCTCCAGACCGCGCGCGGATTGGTCGGGCTCGTATCCGAGTGCAAGCGCGAGCGCGAAGGCGGCAGCGGCATTTCGCGCGTTGTGACGGCCGAGAAAAGAGAGGCGAACCGGATATTCACGGCCGCGGTACTGCAGGATCACCGAGAGCCCCCGCGCCGGGACCGGCTCAATTGCCTTGATCCGAACCTGCGCGCTCGCTGCTTCGCCGAAGGTCAGAAGTCCAGAGCCTTCGGCGCGGGATTGGGCCGCTACCAGCGGATCGTCGAGGTTGACGACCGCGATGGCGCCCTTTCTCAGTCCTCTGAACAGCTCTCCCTTTGCCGCCGCTACACCCTCGAGGCTTCCGACTCCTTGCAGGTGCGCCGGGTGGACGCCGGTGATCAACGCCGCGTCCGGCTCGACAATTGAAGTCAATCGGCCAATCTCGCCCGGATGGTTCATCCCCATTTCAATCACCGCGGCAACGTGCGAAGGCTCGAGGCGAAATAGAGTGAGCGGAACGCCAACCTCGTTGTTCAAGTTTCCTTCGGTCTTGAGCGCACGCCCCCGGGTATTGAGGATTGCGTGGACCATCTCCTTGGTCGTTGTCTTGCCACTCGAACCGGTGATCGCTCCGACCGGAATCTTGAAGCGGCGGCGATGGAAGCGGGCCAGATCACCGAGAGCCTTCAGGGCGCTGTTCACCTCGAAGAGCAAGCATCGGCTCTGAGAAAAGGCCGAAGCTCGACCTCTCTCAACCACTGCTGCCGCCGCGCCGCGCCTCGCCGCTTCCGCCACGAATTGGTGCCCGTCGAATCGCTCTCCTTTCAATGCAATGAACAAGCAGCCGGGGCTCAGCGCTCGAGAATCGGTGCAAATCGACTCGTACGAGGATTGACCGGCAGCACCCAGCTTGGTCCCGCCGGTGGCCTGAATGATCTCCTGTTCCGTAAATGGAACCATCTTCAGCTCTTCACTGCTTTCGGCGTACCCCTTGGCCCGCCGCGCTCGAGCCAGCTGCTTTCAAGGCCTTGGCGACTTCCGTCCGATCATCGAACGGCTGCTTCTGATCGTCGATCTGCTGGTAGGTTTCGTGTCCCTTGCCGGCAACCACTACCAGATCGCCCGGCTTGGCGAGGCTCACCGCAAGCTGAATTGCGGCCGCGCGATCGGACTCAACCAAATAGCCCTTCTCGCCAGCCTTGGCCTTGCCCACGGAGATGCGCCGAAATCCGCCCTTTTCGACGCCCGAAACCACTTGAGCGATGATCTCATCCGGATCTTCGGAACGCGGATTGTCGGAGGTGACTACCGCCAAGTCGGATAGCTCCGCCACCGCGCTTCCCATCAACGGCCGCTTGCCCTTGTCTCGATCTCCGCCACAACCGAACACCACCACCACCCGGCCCTTGGTAATCGAGCGGGCCGAAGCAAGGGTGCGTCTCAGCGCGTCCTCGGTATGCGCATAATCCACCAGCGCCAGCAGGCCGTTCGCCTCGAACGGCTCCAGTCTGCCGGGAACGCCGCTCACCCGTTTGATCCCCTCCTGGACGTCGCGACGGGAGAAGCCTGCGGTCAAGGCCATCCCGGCCGCGGCCAGAATGTTCTCGAGGTTGTGCTGGCCCAACAGAGTGGATTCCACCGGGATATCTCCCGCGGGAGTCTTCAAGGTGGCGCGAATGCCGCGGACGGTGAACTCGGCATTCTCCGCCGACAACTCGCCGTTTCCCTGTCGAGAGAACTTCCAAGCCATCCGCTTGCTGTTGCGAAGCTCGTTGTAGATGCGATTCCCGTAAGTATCGTCGCCGTTGACCACCGCCACGCCGTCCGGGGCAAGATTGTCGATGAAGAGAAGGCGCTTGCTCTGAAAGTACTCCTCTAGATCCTTGTGATAGTCGAGATGATCGCGGGAGAGATTGGTGAACGCAGCCGCACGGAAAGTAAGACCGAACACCCGCTGCTGTGCGAGCGCGTGGGACGACACCTCCATCACGACGGTGTCCGTACCCAGGTCAACCATCTCGCGAAAGGTTCGATACAGCTCGAGCGAATCGGGAGTGGTGTGAGTGGCCTCTCGGCTCCTGCCAGCGTACTTGGTCTGGATCGTGCCGATCAGCCCGGTTGAAGCACCGCCAGACGAGCAGATCGACTCAAGCAGGTAACTGGTAGTCGTCTTGCCATTGGTTCCAGTGACGGCGAGAAGCCGAAGGTGATCGGTCGGCCTTTCAAAGAAATTGGAGGCAATCGTCGCGAGGGCCTTGCGAGCGGAGGCGACTTTGAAGGAGCGACCCTTCAAGGGCATGGCCTTTTCGGAAACGACCGCGACTGCTCCTTTGGCCAGCGCCTCGGCCGCGAAGGAGCTGCCATCCACCTTCAACCCGGGAACCGCGACGAACAGCGTGCCCTTGTCCACCAAACGAGAGTCGTGAGCAACCTGGGTTACTTCGGGTTGTTCTTTGTCCCCGGATACTTGTTCCGCCCCACAGTTTGCAAGTACGTCGCTGAGCTTCATCGATGCATCCCAGCCCTCCCGTGCAATCGCCGAACCTTGCGGAACGCGGCCCTATTGCCGCGCTCCGGGCTCGAGCCACACCGGACTTCCTTTTTGAACCAATCGACGAGCGGAAGGGCTCTGTCCCGCCACACTGCCACTCTCAAACACCTGTGGCTCGGCAGCCGCGGCCAGGACCGTTTCACCCACTGCATTGCCGCGCTTGCCAACGACGTTCGGCAGCTCCACCTCATCGCTGCGCGCGCTTTGGGCTCTCGAGATTCCCAGGTAGGGCAGCGCGGCAGCAGCAATGTCCTTGAACGTTGGCGCCGCCACCAGGCCGCCGAAGACATCCGTCTTGGGTTCGTCGATTACCACCAGGATGACCGCCCGCGGAGCGTCCGCCGGGACGATTCCGACAAACGAGGCGATCCGCTTGTCCGAGTACCCACGCACCACCGGGTCTGGCTTCTGAGCAGTGCCGGTCTTCCCTGCGACCCGGAACTCTTCCATCCTGGCGCGTGGCGCCGTCCCTTCCTTCTGGACCACGCCTTCCAAGAGAGTCATCACCTGCCGAGCGGCACCCTCCGAGACTGCGCGGCGGACTGGGGTTGGCCGATTGTCGAACAGCACCACTCCATCTGGATCAACCAGCTTTCGCACCAGGAATGGTTTCATCAGTACGCCACCATTGGCAATCGCTCCGTAAGCCGCGGCCAATTGTATCGCGGTGACGGTCAGTCCTTGACCAAACGCTGCAGTGGCCAGCGCAAGGTCCGCCCTTGGGTACGGAACAGACCCCTTCGATTCTCCCGGGAGGCCAAGCCCGACTGGCTGCCCAAACCCAAAGCGAGCGGCATACGTTACCAGGCGCTCCCTGCCCAGCAACTGTGCAATCTTCGCCGCCCCGATGTTGGACGAAAGCTGCAAAATTTTACCAGGCGTCAGCCATCCGTGGGGATGCGTGTCGTGAATGGTGTGATGACCAATGACCCAGCCCCCGTTCTCACAAAAAATCAGCTCATGGGTTCGAACCGCATTCTCCTCGAGGGCAGCTGCGACGGTAAATGCCTTGAAGGTTGAACCCGGCTCGAAGGCGTCAAGGGAGGCGCGATTGCGAGTGGCCTCGACCGCCGCGAGCGAAGGAGCATTGGGATTGAAAAAAGGGAAGTTCGCGACTGCCAAAAGCTCCCCCGTGCGCGGGTCCAGAACGACTGCCATGCCCGCCACTGCATGCGATTCATCGACCGCTCGGCTGAGCGCCTTCTCAGCCACGAATTGAATCTGACGGTCGATGGTCAGCTGAAGTGAGGCCCCACGCCGCTGTCGTTGGTCCGCGTCAAACTCGGTCAGAAGATTTCGTCCTTTGGCGTCCCTCAGACTGAGGAGCTTCGAAGTCTGTCCAGATAGCTCGTCGTTGAACGATAGCTCGAGGCCTTCCAGCCCCGTGCCGTCGGTGCCAGTCATTCCGAGAAGCTGAGCCGCCAGCTCGCGCTGCGGGTAGAACCTTCTTGGTTCCTTGGTCACTGCCAGTCCCGGAATTCCTAACGCAAGCGCCGCCCGTACTTCGTCCGGCTTGGCCTGCCGCTTGATCCAGGCGAAGCGCCGGGCGTGCTGCAATCTTCGATGCAGTTCGCCTGGGTCCAAATGTAGGCGTCTGGCAAGTTCGCGGGAAGCCTGTCGCAGATCCGAAACCAGCGCCGGATCGATCCACAGCGAATCGACCTCGGCGCTTTGGGCAAGGGGCACACCCCGACGATCGAAGATGTCGCCACGCTTGGCCGGAATCTCGATCCGGCGCACGTACTGATCCTGGGCGAGCTCCAGCAGCCGTTGGCGATCGACGAGCTGCAGCTTGATCGCGCGGAACAGGCCCAACGTGAGTAGACCCAGAAAGCCGATCGCGAGCAGCCCGACCCTGAAGCGGATCCAGCGCGAGGTCCGAACTTGCTTGGAATCGGCCTTGAAGTCCCTCACGGCAGCCTGTTCATGTTGGCAAATGTTTTTGAAAACTGTGGAGAGCGCGCCACCCTGGTGGCAGGGCTGATCGACCACACCGCTCCGGCGTTGGGAGCCACCATTCCCAGCTTCTCGCGGGCAATTTTCTCCAATCGCGCAGGACTCTTGAGCGTCGCCATCTCGAGCTTGAGCTGGTCGCTCTGATGAACAAGCGTTCGAATCTCGCTCTCCACCGAAGAGAACCGATACCCGATGTCGACGACGCAGATTCGGGAGGTGACGTGGACCACCCCGACGGCGGTGAACAGCATTCCTAAGAGAATTGCAGGAACCAGCTGCCAAAGAATCTGCAGAAAAGCCATTCCCCGCTTCCGCTGAGAAGCCGTTTTTCTCATTGGACCCTCTCGATTGCTCGCAGGCGGGCGCTGCGAGCCCGGGGGTTTTGATCGCGCTCTGTCTGCGATGCCTGGATCGCCTTGCGAGTCAAGCGCTTGAAGGAAGCTGCTTCGAGCTCGCGAAACCGGTGCTTCACCCTGCGGTCCTCGAGCGAGTGAAAGGAGATCACCGCAGCGACGCCGCCGACCTTCAGCAGCTTGGGCACCACGGCCAAAAATGCCTCGAGCGCTTCGAGCTCTCGGTTGACCGCGATGCGAAGCGCCTGGAAGGTCCGGGTAGCGACATGAATCCGTTTGGGCCAAGCCCGGCGAGGTACTGCTTGTTTGACTGCTTCGACGGCTTGGAAAGTCGTCTCCGGAGTCGAGCGCTTGAGCGCGCGTGCGATTGGCCTTGCAAAGCGTTCCTCACCGAGCTCCCAAAGAATTTGACTGAGCGATTTCTCATCGCTCGCGCGGATCATTTCCGCTGCGGTGGTCCCTTGCTGCTCCATCCGCATGTCGAGTGGGCCATCGACTTGAAATGAGAAACCTCGGGCAGGGTCATCGAGTTGCACGGAAGAAATCCCCAGGTCCAAGAGGATCCCATCGACCGGGAGCAGGCCACGGGCCCTGAGTAGACTCTCCGCATCCGCGTAATTTCCCTGGATTGGATTGAAGCGGCTGGCAAAGCGCTCGAGCCGTTTGGAGGCCGCCTCGATCGATCTCGGGTCGCGATCGATGCCCACGACGATCGCACCTTCTCCAAGCAGCGCCTCGGCGTGGCCTCCTCCTCCCAATGTCCCGTCCACAATCACCTTCCCAACTCCCGGCTTCAGCAACGACACCGCCTCCGTCAGGAGGACGGCCTGGTGAGACGACGTCAATGAATGGTCGGGACCAAAACTCGCCCGAACGCAGCGCGAGCGGCCTTTTGGTCCGGATAGTTTTCGAAGAGTTCGTGTGCGCCAGCGGCCTTCAGGATCAGCCGCAGGTAGTCTGAGAGGCCCACCAACTTGAGATCGCCCCCGGCTCGCCGAGCAGCGCTGGCCACCGAGGCCAATTGCCCGACCCCGCGATAGTCGAGGTGGTGCACGTTTCGCAGATCCAGTACCAGCCCCCGCCAACCACTGTGAATCAGCCGTTCAAGTACCCGTCCCAAATCCTGCATCGCGTCCGCCTGCAACTCCCCGTCCAAGGTGAGGGTCAGGATCTGGTTCGTGGACGGTTCGGAAGCGAGCAGCCAATCTGAGGACGGATCAAGGTTCATGACTCTCCTTGTTCACTGTTGGCGCAACCCGGCCAGCACGCTCATCACGTCTGCCGAGTCCGCGGCGGTTCGGGCTTCTTCCTGGGCCTGGCGCCAGCCTGACTTGGACCAAAGCTCGATCACCTTCACCATCCCGGCCCAGACCACCTCCTTTTCCAACTTGGCGTGGGTCCGCAGCGTGGGCGGGATCAGCACTCTGCCGAGTTTGTCGATCAGGCATTCCTGGGCGCTCGCCACATACAAGCGCATCAGCGTTTTGACACCCGGCTCCATCGGATTGCGCTTGCCCAGCGCAGCCTCGAGCTGCTCCCACTCGCGTACCGGATAAGCGTGGAGGCACGGATCGAGAGCGGTGGTGAGGATCAGCCGCTCGTCGTAGCTTCCCACCAGCGTTTCGCGCAGCTTCGCCGGCAGGCTGGTACGGCCCTTTGAATCGATCTGGTGTTCGAAAACCCCTCGAAACACGCTGCACCAATTGGTTCTTGGTTTTGGGAAGGCACTTCAAACCATTATTTCCCACTATTTACCACCGCGCGAAACTACGTGGCTAGATGACTGCCGTCAAGAACAAATCCCCTGAAATGACGGGAGGATGTGAGGATCAGTGCGCCGCGACCGGGATGGGGTGGCGTGCGGCCCCTAACGATCTCCAGAAACCACGGAAGGGGTTGCCGGATAGACCAAGCAGATCTCCGAAAAGATCCGCTCCCCAGGCGCGCGATAAAAGCCGCTCAGCGCGGTGGCGATTTTGGCGAGCTCGGTGCCGAATGAGGGGACCAAGCACGCATCGTTCGCGTTCTGAAAACGACGTTGCAACGACAGCAGCGACTGCCGCAAGAGGCGGAGATCCAGCTGACCTTCTCGCAGCGGAATTGTCGGTCCGTTGGGATCAGGCCCTGCGAGCTTGCCAAGCCCCGTTTGAAGCTCGAGGCCATCGGCGCGTTGCACGACACGAATTCTTCCAGGAATGGGCTGATCCAACCACGACTGGAACGCGCGCTCATCCTTGAGCGCCAACTTGAACGCGACCGCAGCTGCCGGATGAACAAGCCAGGTCTCAATCGCGGATCGATCCAACATTCCCAGAACTGGAGCGACTTCGGCGAGAAATGTATCGAAGTCGGTAATCAGCAATGCCCTTCCAACTCCACGGAGCTCTCCTAGCGGTTTGCCACCTAGCTTCGCGCTGCCTCCGAGTAGCTCAATCCGCGCTGCCTCCTTTGGAATCGGATCTCCCCACACCCTGAAGGTTCCGGCATCTGCGGAACGAGTCGGTGTCATATCCGCCGAAGAATGCTGATGTGCGGGCGCTTCAGGGGTGGTTGGCTTGCAGCCCTCGAACACCACGACACATGCGAAAATGTGCAGACATTGCAACATTCGAGGCCCTGCGAAGTCGTAGCGTAACTTGCTCCTTGGTGGTACGAGAAACAGGGAATGCCCGATACCGTCCCGCAATTTTCGCTGAGCGTCGGCGACCGAGTGGTCTACCCAAATCAAGGCGTTTGCCGCGTTGCGGCCGTGGAGGACAAGGAGGTCGCGGGCCAGACGCTCACCTTCGTGACCATGAGGCGCGAAGAGGATGGCGCGGTGGTGATGGTACCGCAGGCCAAGGTCCATTCAATTGGCCTGCGCCGAGTCGCAAGTACCCAAGACGTGAACAAGGTGTTCGCGTTTCTGAAGTCGGACAGCGACCGGGCCAACCTGGATTGGAAACAGCGTGCCCGAACGAATCTGGACCGAATGAGCTCGGGCGGGATCATTGGACTTGCGGAAGTGGTGAAGGGACTGCAGGTGCTCTCCGAGCTGCGCCCGCTGCCGACCAAGGAACGCGAATTGTACGACAACGCCCGCCACCTCCTGGTTTCTGAAATTGCAGCCTCGCTTGGAATCACCGATTGCGACGCCGAGGACGCGATCGACCTGCTGCTTTTCCCCCCCGGTCGTGAGCGCCCCAAACGCACGGCGGAGGAATTCAAGCGCCCAGCAGTGGATGGGGAAGAGGAGCCGCTCGAGCTGGGCGATGCGCTGATCTCGCTCGGAAGCGATCTCGAGCTGCCACTGGACGCAGAAGAGGTCGGCGAATCCGAGAAAGAGGAGGACGAGGAGGCCCCGGAGGAGGTGAGCGAAGAGCCAGCCGAGAAGCCCAAGCGGCGCGGCGCTTCCAAGCGAACGGCACGCCCAACCAAAGCCGCAACCTCCAAAAACCATGGAAAGACCAAAGCGGTTGCTCGAGCTTCGAAGGCCTCCAAGGCTAGCAAAGCAGTGGCCCGCTCTCGCGCGAAAGTGGCCGCGAAGAAGAAGAAATGATCCGATTGATCACGCTCAGCGATTACGATCCGAAGCACCTCGAGAAATTGTGCGGAGTGCTGTACGCAGCCTTTGGAGTTGGATGCGAGCACTCCAAGCGCCTCCACCCCCCTGGAAGCAGCGAGCCATACGACGCGAACAAATTGCTCACCCAGGTGGAAACTGTGCGGGCATACCCTGATGACAAGCTTCTCTACTTGACCTCTGCCCGGCTCAAGGACCGGCAGCTACCGTCGGGGACAGTTCCTACTCACGGTTACGCCTGGTATTCGCGTGACCGCGCGCTCGTCTCAACTCATGGGATAAAGAACCTCGAGGAGGGACTCAAACTGGTGGGTCGCCATTCGATGCACCAGTTGGGACATACTTGGGAGCTGCATCACTGCCTGGATCCGCGTTGCGCGATGTACCTGCCCTGGACGCCGTCATACGCCGGTGGCGACGCGATTTTTGACACCTTTTGCCGAGAGAAGAGCGAGCAGAAGATCCGACTTGCCAAATCCTGAGCCCGAGCGAGCGCCTCTGCTTCGCTTGGGGCGCCGGTGGAGCTGGGTTGAGCTTGGCGCCTTGCTGTCTGTAGCGATTGCAGCGCTCGTGTTCCAACTCACCTTACCCACAAGGCTGGTCCAAGAACGCGACTACCAGGCCTTGGCGGAAACCCTTCGTCAGGAATCGAAACCCGGCGACGTGGTGCTTCTTTTTCCCTGGTGGACCGAGCGCGCTCGGCCATTCATTTCGCAATTTTTGCCGGTGGTGGGCTATCTCGGCTCGGATCGGGACCCGCTTCGGAGCTTTTCCCGAATCTGGGTGATCGCTCAGCCGCGCCTTCCGAAAGCCGATCCTTCAGAGTTCTTTCAGACTTTCGGCAGCGATCGCGCAGCGCTGAGTTCGCCACGGTGGTTCGGAAATCTCGAACTGTTGCTGTTCCGAAATGACCGGTTTCGCCCAAGAGCCTTCGATGCCGCCGACTCGTCTGCAGGGGCCAAGGTTTACCTGGAGCAACGCGGGGGCACGCGGCAAAACTGCCCATTCGACGGGAGAGCGCACCGCTGCCCAGGACCGACCGACTTGCACGTTGCCCCCGAGTGGCACGAGCTTCATTACCGTCCCGAGCGGTGCTTGTGGATGCACCCGCCTGGCGGTCCGACCCGGTTGGTCGCGGAATTTTCTGACTTTCGGTTCAGCGACTGGATCAGGCTCGAGGGCGGAATGACTTGGGACCGGGCGACCTTTCGAGGCCCTTCGATTACCGCCGTGTCCGCCGGAGTGGAAGACGAGCGGGGGCAAGATCTGCTGCGAGTCGAGTTTTCGCCGGGAGTAGACCGGCCCCAGAGCGTGGAACGCAAAGTCCCCTCTGGTTTGGTGGCACCGGGTACGGTGAGGCTCTGGGTTCAGTCCGACAGCGCCGAGCTACGCGACTTTTGCGTCAACCTGTTTTCCGAGGGACTTGCCGCGGCGGACCCGCGATGAGCGCCTGGTGGAAGGTGCAGCGCAACATCGATTGGTTGATTCTGGCCGGGCTGTTCATCGCGGGCTTTGTCGCCCTGTGGGCGACCGAGGCATCCGTCGGGTTCGTTCGCGATGAGAGCGTCTACTTCCCCGCGGCGCGCTACACCACCATCTGGTTGATGCAACTCGTTCGTGACCCGACAACGGCCCTGTCCGATGCAGGGATCGTCCGGGCCTTCGATTTCAACCACGAGCATCCGGCCTTGATGAAGCTGCTGTTTGGCATTTCGTACCAGGTATTCCATGAAAAATTACACTGGTTGCGCCCGGCTACGGCCTTCAGAATCCCGGCATTTGCGGTTGCGGCGATCATTCCGCCGCTGCTCTATCGGTTCGGAACTTCCGTTTACGGCCGAACCGCGGGCCTGTTCGCGGCTTTATCTTTCTTCCTCGTACCCCGACAGTTCTTCAACGCCCACCTCGCCTGCTTCGACGTGCCAATCGCCAGCTTCTGGCTGCTCACCGTCTACCTCTTCTGGAAGGCGCAGGACGCTCCGCGCTACTGGCTTTGGTGCGGCGTTTCGTTCGGGCTCGCGGTCGCTACCAAACACAACGGTTGGTTTTTGCCATTCGTTTTGGCTCCTTTGGGGTTGTGGAGAGCTTGGTCAGTCTCCCGAGGAGATCAAACGGCACGCGCGTGGTTTTTGGCTTTTCTCGGTCTATGGGCTGCAACTTCGGTTCTCTTTCTCGTTCTCTGGATCTCCAGCGGCGGTCGCGCCTTCGCTGACAGCTTCGCCGTTCTGAGCCCTCCGACCGCGCTGGCTTTGATGCTCGTTGGAGGAACGATCTGGATCCTGATCCGGCTTCGCCGAAGAAGTCTGCCCGCATTTCGCGCGATCGCCCCGCTCTGTGCGATGACGTTCATCGGTCCCGCGCTCTTCTATTTGCATTGGCCCTATCTCTGGCACCATCCGATCGAGCGCGCCGCCTGGTATTTTGATTTTCACGCCACCCACGTGCACTACGCTTGGTTTTATCTCGGGCGAGTGCTTCGGGCCCCGCCCTTCCCTCTGGAGTACGTTTTCGTCAAAACCGCCTTAACCGTTCCAATCAGCATTCTGCTGCCGATGGCGCTTGGGCTGCTCTCCGTGGTTGCCCACCGCCGCTGGGATAACCTGCTGGTGGCCGCCAACGCTCTCGCCTCGATCCTGATCATCAGCCACCCGGATGTTCCGCATTTTGGAGGAGTGAAGCATTGGTTTCCGTCGATGTGCTTTCTCGGCCTCCTCGCGGGCTGGTCGGTTTCGCGTGCCGCCTTGGCTTTCAGTGGGTGCTTCCCCAAAGGATGGGCCTGGGCCGGGCGGTGGGGCAGCCCCGCACTGCTCTTCGGCGCCCTGTTGAGCCCGGCGCTGATTGCCGGAGCTCGGATCCATCCGTACGGCACCAGCTTCTATTCGGAGCTAGCCGGTGGCGTACCCGGTGCAGCCACCCTAGGAATGCAGCGCCAGTTCTGGTCCAACAACGTCACTGGAGTGCTGCCCTGGATCAACTCCAACGCTCCGGCCGGCTCGCGGCTATGGCTGCATGAAGTCACTGGTTTCGCATTTCGGGATTATCAGCTCAATGGGATGCTCCGGGACGACATCCGAGCCGCCCAGGGCCCAAAAGATGCCGACCTGGCCGCTTACCAGTATCATCAGGAGTTCAGGGAACAAGAGTTCGAGATTTGGCAGGAGTTTGGAACTCAGACTCCTGTTACCGGCCTCTACCTCGACGAAACGCCGCAAGTGATCGTCTATCAGCGGCGTAGAGTTGAAGGGGGGTAGAAGGAGGACAAACCGATGCGACGCATGATTTGCGGTGCGCTCCTGTTGACCTGGATGAGCGCTTGCTCCGAAAAGAAGGCACCGACTGCCCGCCGAGCAGAAATCCGGAAGGTCTCCGGGGAGGTGATTGAAATTGTGCCCACCCTCGACCAATTCCCGTACTGCCTGGTTTTTACAACTGCCGGCAACGGGGTAATTCGCCAGCTGACGATCCGACGAGACAACCTGTCCGTCCGCTGCGAGGCCGGGGTCCCGATCGGAAGAACCACCTTCCGAATCCCGGCGGACGAGGGCCCGGTCAAGGTTCACATCTTCTTTTCGGACCAAAGACTCGATGCGGCTTCGGTGGCGGCGCAAATCGCCGAGTCGGTCGGCACGCCGGATTTCAACCCGGTGAATTTCCGCCTCCCTGGACGGGTCTACGTGGAGACCTTGGAGTACGTCCCTGCCGCCGAGCCTCAGCCTACGGTTGGGACGGTGGTTGGCAAAGGCAGCGACACTGGACCGTCGAAAAGCCAATCGCCGGATGGCGGCCGTTCGAAACCGGCACTGTAGAAAGAAACGCTTAGAACGCCGCCTTGGCGATCCCGAGCAAATCCTCCTCGGTGCACTGACGAGGGTTGGTTTGATGTGAGGCGTCTTGAAAAGCCTTCTTCGCGATCAGGGGAAGATCCGCTTCCCGGACGCCTGCGTCTCGCAGGCGCGGGGGTATTCCAATTCGGGTCAGCAGCCCGCGGATCCTTTCGATCGCATTGCTCGCCAGCATCTCCTCGCGGGTCAGCGAATTGTCCCCTAATGCCACCGCCACGTGCGCCAGCCGTGCTGCGCAGGCCGAGCGATTGAACTCGAGCACCGCTGGAAGAACGATCGCATTGGCTAGACCATGATGCACTCGAGAAATCGGGGTCAGGGCGTGGGCTAGCGCATGGCAGGCGCCCAACCCCTTTTGAAAAGCCATCGCACCTTCCATTGCGGCAATCATCATCTGACCGCGCGCAGCCAGGTGGGTCCCCTTCTCCACCGCAATCTCCAAAGCGGCGCCCACCCGACCAATCCCATCGATCGCTACCGCGTCGGCAAGGGGATGAAGTGCATTCGCCAGGTAGGCCTCTAGACAGTGGGTGAACGCGTCTATCCCGGTCGCGGCGGTCAGCCAGCGCGGCATCCCTACGGTGAGCTCAGGGTCGCAGATCGCTGCTTTGGGCATCAGATGAGGGCTGAAGATGACTGTCTTGCGTCCGGTATCCTTGAGCGTTGCGACCGCGGAGCGACTCACTTCGGAGCCCGTTCCCGCAGTGGTCGGAATCGCGATCAGCGGCGGTAAATCATCCCGGACAAACCGATCGCCACCGGTTGCATCGTCATAGCGAGACAGGGGCGGCTCGTGGGTGGTCAGCAATTGAATCAGCTTTGCGGTATCGAGCGGACTTCCCCCTCCGACCGCGATCACTCCGACGCAGCTCTGATTGCGGTATGCCGCAACTCCGTCGAAGGCATCTTCCTCGGTGGGATCGGGATTCACGCGATCGAAGATTCCATGAGCGATTCCCGAGCCCTTCAAGACGTCGAGGACGCGGGTCAGCAGACCTGATTTGACAATCCCCTGGTCCGCAACCACCAGCGGCTTTCGCATCTGTAGCCGTTCAACCTGGGCGGGCAGGCGCTGAAGAGCTCCGGTCCCGAATACCACTCGGGTCGGGTAGGACATCTCAACAATCCGATCGTCTGCGGAAAGGTCAACCAGTCGCATGCTTCGTCCTCAAATCAGCTCTAGGTACCGCTCGAGCTCCCAGGTAGTAACCGCGCGCTCGAACTGGCGGACCTCCCAGTCCCGGGTTCGCAGGTAGTGGTCCAGAAAGCCCTCCCCGATCAGCCGATGGGCCCGCTCCGACTCCCGCAGCAGCTTCACCGCTTCCTTCAGATTTCGAGGAAGCGGCTTGCCCGGATTCTGGTACGCATTTCCCTCACAAGCGACCGGCGGCTCGACTTCGTTCTCGATACCCCAGAGCCCTGCGGCGAGGGCAGCGGCCATTCCAATAAAGGCATTCATGTCCGCACCGAGCATCCGTTGTTCGATCCTCGTCGATTTCTCACCCCCGGATATCACCCGAAGCGCGGTGGTGCGATTCTCGAAGCCCCAGCCGGCGGTGGTCGGAGCCCAAGTGTTTTCGACGCTTCGCTTGTAGCTGTTGATGGTCGGCCAGAACAGCGCCGTGAGCTCGGGCATCAGCTCGAGCTGCCCGCCTACATAGTTTCGCAGCAGCTTGCTGATCTTCCGGGGTTCGGAAGCGTCGAAGAACAGGTTTCGGTCGCCCGCGGGATTCCAGAGGGACTGGTGAACGTGCCCGGAGCATCCCGGAAGCGAGGGATTCCATTTGGCCATGAAGCAGGCGGTGAGGCCATGGCGATTGCACACCTCTTTCACCACCGTCTTGAACAAGACCGCCTTGTCGGCAGCCTTTTCGAGATCGTCGTAACGGATCGCGGCCTCGTAGACCCCGGGGCCGGTCTCGGTGTGCATTCCCTCGATCTCAATTCCAAATTCCCGGCAACCGTCGAGAATCGCGTGGACCAGGGGAGCATTGGACGAGCTTCGCAGCCAGGAGTAGCCGAACATCCCTGGCGTGAGCGTTGCCAGATTGACGAAGCTCTTTTCTCGCAGCGACTGCGCAGTCTCTCGGAAGATGAAAAATTCGTATTCGGCGCCGAACCTGGGCAAAAACCCCATCTCACGAGCGCGTCGGCCCATCCTCTGCAACAGCTGCCGAGGCGACGGTTCGAATGGGCTGCCATCCGGGTTGACGAAATCGAGCAGAAACGCCGCCGTATCGGGCTCCCACGGAATGACTCGTCCGGTCGAGGTGTCGACCCGCGCCTGAGCGTCGGGATAACCCGTATGCCAACCTGTGACGGCGGCGTTGTCGTACAGCTGGTCGCCGAGATCCCAGCCAAATACTACGTCGCAAAACCCTAATCCGCTTCCCGCCGCGGAGAAGAATTTCTCTGCCGAGACGTACTTGCCACGCCACACACCATCGATGTCGACCGCACCCACCTTTGCCTTTTCAAGATGCTTCTCTTCAAACCAAGCTGTCAGACTGGCTAGATCGTCCCGAGCCGCCGAAGCCGTGTGTGAGCTTTGTGCGCGAGGCAGGGCGCGGGCCCTCGGGCGGCTCGTGCGTTTGGATTTAGGCATTGGGCAGCTGCGTCCAAACCGTCTTGAGTTGCATGTAGTTCTCGAGCGCGTGGCTGGAGAGATCTCTGCCCCAGCCGGACTGCTTGTATCCTCCAAACGGGGCCGCATCGTCGAATTCGTTGAAGCAGTTGATCCAGACCACGCCGGCCTGAATCTTCTTCGCCAGCGCGTGCGCCTTGGCAACGTCGCGAGTCCAGATCGCTGCCGCCAATCCATAGGTGGTGCTGTTGGCAATCTCAATCAACCGGGCCTCATCCTCCACCCGGATGCAGGCGAGCACTGGCCCGAAGATTTCCTCCTGGGCAATCTTCATTTCCGGTTTGACCTCCGCGAACACCGTCGGTTTGAGGAAGTTCCCTTTCGCCTTGGACCCCTCCAGATCCTGTTCTCCACCTGCGAGCAGCTTCGCCCCCTGCTCCCTCCCGCTGCGGATGTAACCGAGAATGGTGTTCACTTGAGTGGGACTGATTTGCGCGCCCATCTCGGTAGCCGGATCGAGGGGATCGCCGACTCGCATTTTCTGGGCGCGGGCGGCGAGTTGGTTCACGAATTCATCGTAGTTCTTCCCCTGGACAAGCACCCGAGAACCCGCGTTGCAAATCTCGCCCTTGTTGCTGAAGATGCCCCAAAAGCAGGCTTCGATCGCGGCGGGAATGTCCGCATCCGAGAGGATGATTTGAGGGCTTTTGCCCCCCAGCTCGAGCGACAATTTTTTGAGATTGCTGTCCGCGGACGCGTGAAGCAGCCGGCGGGCGGTCCGCACCGATCCGGTAAAGCTTATTTTGTCTACGTCCGGATGGCGGGCCAGCGCCTCACCCGCGGGATCCCCATATCCAGGGACGACGTTGAACACCCCCTCTGGAAAGCCAACCTCTTGCGCAAGCTCCGCCAGTTTCAGCGCCGTCAAGGGGGTCAGCTCCGAGGGCTTGAGCACCACCGTGCATCCGGTCGCCAGTGCCGGGCCAAGCTTCCAGCTGGCGAGCGAGGTCGGGTAATTCCAGGGCACGATCGCCCCCACCACCCCTACCGGCTCTCTCAGCACGTAGGTGTGAAAATTTCCGTGAACCGGAAGCACCTCTCCGGTGATTTTGTTCGCCCACTCCGCGTAGTAGGCCAAGGTCGACGAGCCCGGCCCGATGTCGCCTCGAACCGCGTCGCGAAAGGTCTTCCCATTGTTCATCGACTCCAACAGGGCAAAATCCTCGCGCCGCTCCCAAAGGGCGTCCGCCAACTTGCGAAGCAATCGGCCGCGCTGGGTGGCGCTCATTTTCACCCACGCTCCGGTCGAAAAGGCGCGGCGGGCGGCCTTCACCGCAAGATCCACGTCGGCGGCCGTGGCAGAAGGAGCGTCGCAGATTTTCTCTCCGGTGGCCGGGTTGACCACCGGAATGCTGCCACCTTCGATTGGAGGGACGAATTTGCCATCAATGAACAGCTTGAGTGGCGGAAGCTTGGGAGTCAGAGAGCGTGGGTCGGTCATCGTGCTTTTGCCTGGGGAAGGGGCGGGGGTCCAACGATACGATAGTAAACTGGAACTCTAGGCAGCTCGCGCAGGTGGAGCAACTTGAAGAAGGTTCTGTTGCTGAAGGCAGGGGAGGCCGCCAACCCAGTGCGCCTTTCCGTGGGAGATTACGAGCGATGGTTTCAGCTGGCGCTCGCCGCCGAGGCCAAACTCGAGGTGCTGAAGGTTTCGCAGGGCGCGAAGCCCCCTCGCTCGCTGCAAGGTTATGACGCGCTGATCATGACCGGATCTCCCTTGTCGGTCACCTCGCCGACCGACTGGATGATCCGCTCCGCCGACCTGATGAAGCAAGCCGGCGATCGCGGCCTGCCCGTCCTCGGCGTTTGCTTTGGTCATCAATTGCTAGGTTTCGCCTATGGCTCCGAGGTGATCCTCAATCCTGAGGGACGCGAAATCGGCTCGATCCAGGTGGAGCTCACGCCCGAGGGCCGCACCGATCGATTGTTTGCCAATCTCCCGCAGGTTTTCTGGATCCAGACCACCCACGAGGACATCGTTTCGACTTTGCCCAACGGTGCCCGCCACCTGGCGCTCAACCCTCAGACGCCGATTCAATCCTTCGGGATCGGAAGGAACGTTCGAGGCGTGCAGTTTCACCCGGAAATGGAACCCGAAATGATCGGCGCGCTGGTTCGGGCCCGGGCTCAGATTTTGGAGCGGGAAGGCAAGTCGACGCGCGAATTGCTCTCTGGGATTCGGCGGACTCGCGCGGGAAGGCGCATCCTCTTGAACTTTCTGCGCAACTTCGACTGAACGGTCGGCTTTCACCGCGGTGTCCGGCGCTACCCTCCGCCTCTTGACAGGGCTTTGCCGTTTCGATTGCACCGCGAATATCATCCGAGCAGGCTTTCCTCCTCTGAATGAACCCGTTCGTTCTCCAGTATCGAAGACTCAAGCGCGTGCTCCAGGATGTGCGTGGCTACATCGCCTTTGACCCTGCCGGAAACGAGATCGTTCGTCGCACCGATTTTGCAAATTGTCCCCGCCCGGTGCTGCTGCTCCATGGCTTTCTCGGTACTCGCCGCGTGCTCGGGGTGCTGGAACACCGCCTGCGCCGAGATGGATACTGCGTGTGGTCGATCAACTTGGGGGGGTTTCTGTCTGCCTACAACACCCGGGGAATCGACGACTGCGCCGAGACCGTCCGGGACAAGGTGGAGCGCCTCTACGCCCGATACCAACTCGGTCCGATGTCAATCATTGGCCACTCCAAGGGCGGCCTGATCGGCCGCTATTACATCAAGCGTTTGGGGGGGCATCAGCGAGTACGAAACCTGATTACCCTGGGGGCGCCACACAATGGCACGCCCACCGCGTATCTGGGTTGCGCGGCGATGGGCGCGGTCGCCAAGAGCGTGTGGCAAATGACGCCGATGTCTCCGTTCATCCGCCGTCTGAAGATTGGCGCTTTTCCAAGGAACGTGCACTTCGTGTCGGTCTACTCCAAAACAGATCGCTTCAGTCCCTTTCCGAGTTGCATTCTCGAAGACCAGGGAACGGGGAATCTGTTCAACATCGAGGTTCCGGGCATCGCGCATCGGGAGTTCGTCTACAAGCGGTCGGTCTACGAGGTGATCCGCCGCCAGCTCGCGACCGGCTACGGAGAGGCGGGCGACCAGCCACTCGAGATGGTGCCGGCCGTCTCGCCGGGAACGCGAAATGGGTAGGACCGCCGGTCGCTGGGAGCACCTGTTCGCACAAAAACCGATACCTCTGCTGGAGCACTTACTCGAGGAAGCGGCGAAGCTTTTGGCCAGCGACCTCAAGCAGTGGCCGCCCCCGATCGAGGAGCTGGATGGCGCAGCCAGCCAAAGCTTCCGAGAGATCGCCAGCGGAGAACGCTTGCAGCCGCCGATCGAAGCGTACCGACAGAGTTTCCAGCTCGCGCGCTGGGAGCTGCTGCGGGATTTCGCGGCTTACGATGACTATATCCGCAATCAACGCTGGACCGAGCGCGGACTGAGCCGAGGGCATCGGGCTGACCTTCTTTACCTGAGCCGCTGGATGGTGGAGAGGCTGCTGCTGCTGCGCGAACAAACCCAGAGCCGGCTCAGCCGGGAGCACCTGGTGACCTGTCTCGAGAAGGCCCGGCAGCGGTTCGAGAGCGCCTAGCGATTCATCGAGCCCAAGAATTCTGCGTTGCCCTTGGTGGGCCGCATGTGCTTGAGCACGAACTCCATCGCATCGATCGGAGTGAAGGGGTGCAGCACCTGCCGCAAGGCGGTGATCCGGGTGAGGTCTTCCGGGGGCAACAACAGCTCTTCCTTGCGGGTTCCGGACTTGTTGATGTCCAGGCAGGGGAAAATCCGCTTTTCCATCAACTTGCGGTCGAGCACGATCTCCGAATTTCCGGTCCCCTTGAATTCCTCGAAAATCACTTCGTCCATCCGGCTTCCGGTATCAATCAGCGCCGTTCCAATGATCGTCAGCGAGCCGCCTTCCTCCACGTTTCGAGCCGCGCCGAAAAACCGTTTCGGCTTGTGCAGCGCGTTCGAATCGACGCCGCCGGAAAGAATTTTACCCGATGGCGGAACCACCGTGTTGTAGGCCCGAGCCAACCGGGTGATCGAGTCAAGCAGGATGCAAACATGATGCTTCTGTTCGACCAATCGCTTGGCCTTGTCGATCACCATCTCCGCCACTTGAACGTGCCGCGTCGCGGGCTCGTCGAAAGTCGAAGAGACCACCTCTCCACGGACATTGCGCTGCATGTCGGTAACTTCTTCGGGCCGCTCGTCGACCAGCAACACAATCAGGATGATGTCCGGGTGGTTCTGCGCCACCGCGTGCGCGATGTTCTGCAACAGAACCGTCTTGCCGGCTTTCGGCGGGGATACAATCAGGCAGCGCTGTCCCATCCCAATCGGGGTAAAGAGATCGATCGCCCGGGTGGTCATCTCCGATCCGTCGTGCTCCAACTTCAGTTTCTGGGTCGGATAAAGCGGCGTCAGGTTGTCGAAAAGAATCCGCTCGCGGAATTCGGGAGCCTGCGGATCCACAAAATTGACGCCATCCACCTTTTGGAGGGCGAAGAATCGTTCCCCTTCTCGCGGCTGACGAATCGGTCCGGTGACGGTGTCCCCTTGCCGCAGGTTGAACCGACGAACCTGGGATGGAGAAACGTAAATATCGTCGGGACTCGGCTGGTAATCCGAGTCTGCGCTGCGAAGAAAACCGAAACCGTCCGATAGCAGCTCGAGAACTCCTTCGGCGTGGACCTCGAAACGCTTGTCGGCGATCCCGGAAAGAATCGCGAAAATCAGGTCCTGCTTCTTCAAGCCCTGGGCGCCCTCGATGTCGAGGTCATGGGCCATCTTGGAGAGCTCGGTGATCTTCATCCGCTTGAGATCGTTGAGCTTGATCACCTGCATCGGCTCGCCGGTGCGGGCCGGCTCCACGGCGAGTTTGGGCAACTCCGGCGTAGGGGCGGGTTGGAGCGCTGCGGGCGGCTCCTCCGGAGCCTTGATCGGCCGAGCCGACGACTCGTCGGAGGGGCGAGGGATGGCGGTCAAGATGGGACGGACGGGTTCTTCCTCGCCGTTTTCTTCACCACGGCTTCGGCGCCGATTGGGTTTCTCGCCATCCTCGAGCCGGTTGACGGACTTGCCGCGGCGCCGCCGGGGTCGATCGTCGTCTCCGAGTTCCTCGGAGGGCACGGTGGACACCGGTTCCTGGGTCTTCTCTTTGCTGGAACGTGCTTTGCGCATCATGTTAGGGCATTAGGTGAGTGAGTTCGCCACGTTTCTATGAAGGTTTGGCGGGCCTGGAATTTCTGAGCGGCGAATTCCAGAGCGTAAAACTTTCCTTGGGGGAAAGGTTGGCACCTGAAAAAAGGGCGCCGTTAGACTCTTATCACGTTATTGAGGCGAGCTTTCGCTGTCAAGCCATCGTTGAAAGGAGAGGCGGAAAAGCCCTCCTCCTGGCACCTTGAGGAAGGAGGCGGAGTGGACCTCGGCGCTGCTGAGCGAAGAATCCGAGAACTGCGAGCGGAGATCAGCTACCACGACCATCGCTATTATACCCTCGATGATCCTGAGATAAGCGACGCGCACTACGACCGGCTTCTGGCCGAGCTCCGCAGCTTGGAAGAGCAGTTTCCGCAGTTGGTCACGCCGAATTCACCGACCCGTCGCGTGGCCGGCGCCCCTGCGGAACGGTTCGAGAAGGTGATCCATCGCCTTCCAATGCTGTCCCTCTCCAACGCTTTCAGCGACGAGGAAATCGGTGAATTCGACGAGCGGATCCGAAGGCTGCTCGGAACCGACTCCATCCCTTACGTTTGCGAGCCAAAGCTCGACGGGCTGGCAGTAGAGCTCGTCTATCAGGACGGTGCATTTCGACAAGGCTCCACGCGTGGAGATGGAACCGTCGGCGAAGACGTCACTTCCAATTTGAAGACTCTGCGTTCGGTTCCGCTCGAGTTACGGCCTTGGCCGGATCGAAGCGGCTGGCCCAAACATCTGGAGGTTCGCGGCGAGGTCTTCATCCGCAAGGAAGATTTCCGCAAGCTCAATCAGCTGCGCGAGGAAGCAGGCGAGCCGCTCTTCGCCAACCCGCGCAACGCAGCGGCTGGTTCACTGCGACAGCTCGATCCTCGAATTACGGCCTCACGGCCACTCTCCCTCTTTCTCTACGAAGTCGCCGAGGTCAAGGGCCTACCGTTTCATTCGCATTGGGAGAAGCTTGAAGCCCTCAACGCGCTCGGCTTGCCGGTCAACCCAAGAAATCGACAGGCCCACGGGCTTGCCGAGGTGCGCTCGCTCTACCAGGAGTTCCTCGCCGGTCGACATCAGCTGCCGTACGAGGTGGATGGAATGGTGGTCAAAGTGGATTCGGAGGATCAACGCCGACGCTTAGGCCAGGTCTCGAAAAGTCCACGCTGGGCCATCGCTTATAAGTTTCCGCCGGAAGAAGAAGAGACGCAGGTCGAGGAGATCGGCGTCTTTGTAGGTCGAACCGGCGCATTGACACCGGTCGCCTTTCTCAAGCCGGTCAAGATCGGGGGGGTCACCGTTTCGAGAGCAACTCTGCACAACGAGAACGAGCTCAGGCGCAAGGACGTGCGAATCGGCGACTGGGTTTTCGTACGCAGGGCTGGGGACGTGATCCCAGAAATCGTCAAGGTCATTACCTCAAAGCGGACCGGGCAGGAAAAGCAGTTTAGTTTCCCCACCGCCTGCCCGATCTGTGGAGCGGCGGCAATCCGGGAAGAGGACGGGGCGATTACGCGCTGCACCGGGATTGCGTGCCCCGCTCAGCTGCAAGGGAACATCCGCCACTTTGCCTCTCGAGCGGCGATGGACATCGACGGATTAGGGGAGAAGCTCTGTGCGCAGCTGGTGGCGCGCGGGCTGGTGAAGAACTATGCCGACCTGTATCGGCTCGATCTGGAGAAGCTGCTCTCGGTCGAGCGAATGGGGGAAAAGAGCGCGCAAAATCTACTCAGCGCGATTGAACGCTCCAAGAAGACCACGCTCAGACGGTTCCTCTATGCCTTGGGCATACGGCATGTGGGTGAGGCCACGGCACGCGCGTTGGCGGACTACTTTCGCGACGTTCGTCGCCTGTACGATGCCTCCGAGGAGGCGCTGATGCACGTTCGCGATGTTGGACCCGCGATGGCGAGCGAAATCCATGCCTTTTTTCAAGAGCCGCAGAATCGAGCGGTGATCGACGCTCTGCTTGAAGCGGGAGTACAGCCGCAAGCGCCGGAGCAGCCCACCGGAGGTCCCTTCACCGGCAAGACCGTAGTCCTGACTGGGGGCTTGGATGGATTGACGCGGGAGAAGGCGAAAGAGGAGATCGAGCGTCGTGGGGGCCGAATTTCAGACGGCATCTCGCGCAGAACGGATTTGGTGGTCTCTGGTGGGGGCTCTGGTTCGAAGCTCAAGAAAGCTCAAGAACTGGGGATCAAGGTGATCGATGAGGCGGAATTTCTCAAGCTCTTGCAGGCAGAGTCGTAGATGTCGAGCCCTAAGCAGGTCAGGCTACGGATAAAGGGCCGGGTCCAGGGAGTATTCTTCCGCCAGAGCGCGAAGGAAGAAGCGCTTCGATTGGGCCTGTGCGGCTGGGTGCGAAACACCTGGGATGGCGATGTCGAGGCCACCGTACAGGGAGCGCCGGCGGAGGTGGATGAGTTTGTATCTTGGTGTCATCAGGGCCCACCGTATGCGTCGGTGGAGTCCGTGAAGATTGAGGAATCGGACGTTATTGAACAGTTCCAGACGTTTCGTGTCATACATGGCTAAACCATCGAACTCCTTTGCATCGGTGCCACGAACGTGAAAAGCTGGTGTTAGATGTACTCAACGGGCTGGCGGCGTAAGCGTCGCAGCTGGAGTCAAAAATTTTTCGACGGGATGCATCTCGGAAGACGCGGCACTTGATTTTACCGCCCTCGTTCCATTCGCCCCAAAGGGTCAATGGAAACCGATCGGGCCCGGGGGCGGCGATGGCGAGCGCCCACTCAGCCGAGAGCAAGTCACTTCAAGTCTCCTGCTGGCAAGGTGCCGGCGTGGAGGAGACCTGGATCAAATCACTTGTGGGGTTCGCGGTGACGCGGTTGGACAACCTTGGGTCTTTGGGTTTTGAAGGCCTGAGGTCTCCCCGACTCACGCCCCCGCTCATAGTGCAACCGGAAGCTCGCAGCGTCATCGACTCCCGTCGGATGGCGCGCGCTTGCCTGGTTGCGCGGACAGGATCTCATCATGAGCAGCAGCATCTTGGTGATCAACGCCGCCGGTCGAGAGACGCGCGTTGCCCTCGTCGAGAACGGCCATATCGCGGAGTTCTACCTCGAGCGGAAGAAGGACAAGGGAATTGTTGGAAACATCTACAAGGGTCGGGTCGTTCGGGTTCTGCCCGGAATGCAGGCCGCCTTTGTAGACATCGGACTCGATAAGGCGGCGTTTCTCTACGTCTCGGATGTTTTTTACGATCCGGACCTCTCTCGCTCGCAGTTCGAACTGACCGAGGGTGAGCACGAGGAGCCGCCCGAGGCACCCGATATCGCCGAGCCTACGGAAGAGGGTCCAAGCTCGAGCATCGAATCGACCACCGCGCCCGAGAGCGCTGTCGAGGCCAGCGAAGCGGTTGCCCAGCCGCTCAACCCGGCGCCGGCTGCCTCTGACGCCGCGCCGCAAGGCGATACCGCGGTACCGTCCCTCGAGGAGGCCCATCCGCCTGACGCAGTTTCGGATGCGGCCCCGCCCGCGGCCGAGGTGAGTCCAACCCCTGCGATGCCGGCGCCGGCCGGCAGCGCGCCGCTTGATTCGGGCTCGAGGGAGATCCGTACCGAATCGCAAAGCAACCGAGAGCAACGCCTTCGCGAGCGACAGCGGCCGAGCCGCGATGAGCGAGGGCGCGGCCGAAACGGGGACCGCTTTCGGCAACGGGCGCCGGCGAAGATCGAAGATCTTCTCAAAATAGGCCAGGAGGTGTTGGTCCAGATTTCGAAGGATCCGATTGGCTCCAAAGGAGCGCGGCTGACTTCGCACATCTCCATTCCGGGCCGCCATCTCGTCTTCATGCCGACGGTGGATCACGTCGGAATCAGTCGGCGCATCTCCAATGAGAGGGAGCGGCGGCGCCTGCGGGAAATCGTCGACCGGCTCCGTCCCCCGGGCACCGGGTTCATCGTCCGCACGGTTGCCGAAAACGTTCCTCAGGAAAAACTGGAATCCGACATTCGTTTCTTGATCGAAGTCTGGAACGAGTGCGTTCGGCGGAACGAAAAAATGAGCGGGCCCGGGCTGTTGCACCCGGATCTGGATCTAATTCTGCGAGCGACGCGGGACTTGTTTGCGCGCGACGTCGAGAAGTTGGTGGTCGACGACCGCGACGAGTATGAGCGAATCCTTGCTTTCGTCAGCGCGCAAGATTCGGCTCTTCGAGATCGGGTGCTGTACCACGATGATGAAGAGCCGATCTTCGACGCGTACGGAATCGAACAGGAGTTGAGCCGAGCGGTCCAACGAAAGGTTTGGCTAAAGAGTGGCGGTTACCTGGTGATCGACCAGGCAGAGGCCTTGACGGCGATTGACGTCAACTCCGGGCGATACGTCGGAAAAAAGAGCCTCGAGGAGACGATTACCAAGATCAACATCGAAGCCGCGAAGGAGATTGTCTACCAGCTACGGCTCCGCAACATTGGCGGAATCATCATTTGCGACTTCATCGACATGGAGAAGGCCAGCAATCGAGACAAGGTTTTCAAGACCTTGCAAGAGGCCCTCGGTCGCGACAAGGCCAAAACCAACGTCCTACGCATTTCCGAGCTGGGCCTGGTCGAGATGACCCGAAAGCGCGTGCGCGAATCGATTGGACGGATCCTCCACGAAGACTGCGCCTATTGCGACGGACAAGGCTTCGTGAGGACGGCGACCACCGTCAGCTACCAGATCTTTCGAGAAATCCGGCGCGAGGCCCCCAACTACAAGGAGCCCGTGTTGGTAATCAATTGCAGCACGGACGTGGCGAGGCTTCTGCAAGGAGAAGAGCGCCAAGAACTGCGGCACTTGATGGATCGGTACAACAAGTCCATCCAAGTCAGGGCGCAGCAGAACTATCACCGAGAGCAATACGACATTTACGGCAAACCTGCTCCGGCGACAGAGGGACGCGCAGCTTCACCTCCAGCCAATGGCCTCCAGCGGGGCGATGGGTCCGAACCTTCGTCAGCGTCCGACGAGAACGGACGTCGGCCCGAGCCGGCGAACGCTGGAGAATCACGAGGGGACGCCCCACTCAAGCCTGCCATCGCGACCAAGGTCGACTAGTCCCCTGCTAAAAATCTTAGAAGTATTCGGCAGTTGGGGCATTGATCGCTTGCAACTCAAGACCGATCTGGTATCGTTGTAACCCGTTGGTTTTTCAGAGAGCCTCTTTCATTTTCAGGGTCGCGCGGCGGTAGGAGTGGAGCGATGCTGAAGTCTGACCTGATCAATGTCCTCATCACCAAGCGCGGAGTTACCCAGAAACAAGCTGAAGCGGTCATCGAAATCATTTTTGAATCGATGAAAGAAGCGCTCTGCCGAGGCGAAAACATTGAGATTCGCGGGTTTGGGGCGTTTCACGTCAAGAATTATCAAGGATATCAAGGTCGTAATCCGAAGACGGGACAAGTGATCCCAGTGAAGCCAAAACGAGGCCTGCTCTTTCGCACGGGCAAGGAGCTCAGGGATCGGGTGAATCGCTCTGCGGGCTCTCCGCTTCCAAGTGCAGGCGAGGGCGAGTCCGGCGGCAATAGCGTCCCAGGCGGCTGACGAGGGTTGGTAGCCCGTTTTGCGACCAGGGGGTCAGATCGTAGAGATCCCTTCCCGGTCCGCCCAGCCTTCAAGGCCGTTGGGCAACCGAATTCTTACGTACCTCCCGGAAGCCTCGAGCACGCGCACCTTGAGCCCCGAGTGGATCTCGAAAGAAATTTTTCCGATCGCTTCCGGGAACTCACGCGCCGGAAGGGTCTTGGCCGTCACTACGGCATCGGTGTAGGTCGCGCCAACGTAGGCGCGAACGAGGAGTAAGCTGCCGCAGAATGTAGCGACCAGGAGCAGCAGGGCCGCCGCGGCTCGTCCGACAACCTGCCGTCGTCCCGATACGGAGCGGGCCAAGAGCAAAACCAAAAATCCCAGTCCCCAGGTCAGTACGAACGCGACGCCGACTGCCCGTTCACGAACGGCGTGCGCCAGCCGTTCGACGAAAAGCTCATCGGAGCTCCCCACCACCTGGTCCAGTTGCCGGGACCTTGCAACCGCAAGGTTTGCTTCGATGTCCGATGTGCTCCCGCCAAGGCGCCGGGCTCTCTCTAGATGAAGCACGGCATCGCCCAAATCGCCCTGGTTGAGGCAGGTGGTTCCCAAATTATAAAGAACGTCGGATCCGCCGAAGCCGTGCGACAAGAGTTTCAGGTATTCCTCCTTCGCAGCCGGATAATCCTCGCGGTAGTAGGCTTCCCCCGCTCGATTGAAGATCTCCTGCGCCTCCTGAGGCGTGTAGTAATTTTGAGCCAATACCGAAAGCAGAAGCAGCGAAATCACTTTGTCGTATTCCACCCTTCGAACACGTCCTGGGCCTGTTCTAGGACCCAGTTCCGCTGGCCTCCATCTCCGCCCGGTGCGAAGCGTCCCAGATCGCAAGCATCGAGGATCCGAAGAATGCGAAGCTGTTGGTCCTCGGCAAGATGCGCCTGCGCCAGACGTTCCTTGAGCAAGTTACGGGTGAGCCCGGTTACCGGCACCCCCAACTTCACCTCTAAAAAGTCCCGAAGCGCTTTTTCTACCTCTGCATAGAAGGCTTGGGGACTGCCCGTCGTCTTCAAGGCTTCCGCAGCGGCAAGCCGTCGATGAGCTGCCTTGGCGCGCCTGCGTTTGAGGCTCTGCTCATCCTGATGGTTGAGGCGAGCCCGAACGAATCCGAAAAGCGCCACGGCGAGCCAAATGCCGGGCGGTGCAAAAAGGCTTGGCAGAAAAAAATTCGCTCGCCAGATAGGCTCTTCGCGATCTGAAAAATGCGCGCGGTATCGCAGCGGGCGCAGTCCACCGGCGGGAAGCAGATTTTTGGCTTGCGCCGTCGGGCTGGACCGATCGCCACCCAACGAAATTGCGCCGCCGCTTCCGGCGACAACCGTGAGCACGACCGGATCGGCCTTGGCTTCCTCGTATCGCTCCGTTTCTGGATCAAAATAGGGAAACGACAGGCCGGAGAATGTGAAGGTGCCCGTCTGCTGGGGCATGACCAAATACTCTTGAATGCGCTTTCCACCGATTTTGCCGCGCGAGGGGGTGAGCTTGTCCGTGGTGGTTGGATCGTAAACCCGCAGCCCCGGCGGCGCGCGCAGGCTCGGCAATGCGAGATTCTTGACGTTCCCCGTGCCCTCCAGCGACAACTTGAGAGTCACTGGCTGCCCGAGCTCGACCCGGTCCTGCGAAATCTCCGCTGCCAGTTTCCACTTGCCGACACTCGCGCCGGAAAATCCCGGAGGCGCGCCCGGCGGAAGCGACTTGACCTGCACGGTGAGCTCGTTGCTGGCCCGGTGCACTCGCCGGCCAGTGAAGATGAAACCGGTGGTGATGTCGGCTTCCGCAGAGTTGATCTTCAGGGTCCCAGGCTTGACCGGAAAGAGCGCCAGCCGTTTGAGCAGAAAGGCGCGGTAAGGGACTCCATTGATTATTTTCGGTTCGCCGCTGAGCTGAGTTGGGCTTTCGATCTCCTCGCTCCAGAATCCATCCAGCTTGGGAAGCGTTACGGAATCCACGCCCGAGACATCAACTCGAGAGAGAATGTGAAGCGAGAGTGTCAGCTGCTCGCCGGCGTGGACCTCTTGCCGGTCCAGGCCCGCTCGAAGGAAAACGTCCGCATCCGGGCGAGGAGATCTAAATGTCGGGCTCTCCTCCTCATCCACCTCATCGGCGCTCAGTGGCTCGTCCGGGAAGGGGAAACCTCGGAACGGATCCGGGACCGGCGCTCCTCGTCTGGGACGGCCTGAAATCGGATCCTGCATCCGCCCGGGTCTGACCGTGATTTTGAGCGGCTCGGTCCGATAGGTCTTTCCCGACGCGCTCATCACCGCAGAGGGCAGGATCAGGGTTCCCACCTTCTTCGCTCGCATCACCAGGACGAATTTCTGAGTGCGATTGAAACTCGCCCCCGCTCCGCCCAGTTGGTAGGACATCTGGGTGCTCTGAGACCTGCTCAGCACTTCGAAGTCGTTGGAAGAAGGGAACTGAATCTGAGCATCCTCGGGTGCCCCAGAAGCGACGATCGTGAGGTGAAAGGAATCCTCCACCCCAACCTGATCCCGGTCGACGGATTGGTAGAACTCCACGTCGGCGAAGGCCGAGGAAGCCCCCGCAAAGAAAAGTAGGGCCGCGAGCGCGGCGATGCTCTTGCTACCAGTCCTTCTCACTTTCCCGCCTGGGTTTCTTCTGCTGAAATTTCCACAATTGCAGATTCTTTTCATCGCGCTTGATCGAATCCAAAAGCCGCTCCGCATCCTGCTTGTTTAGCCGGAAGTCTTCCATAGAACCTCCATCGGGCAGCAGCTGTTCCGGTTCTTCGACCCCGCCGTCAGCTGCGGGGCTACCGGCGTCCCCTTCGCTTGGCGGCGCGCCCCCGTCGGGACGGTTGGACCGAGTGTCATCGCCCCCTCCCCCATCTTGGCCGCCATCTTGATTTTCGCGCGATGATCCTCGCCCTGACCCTCCATCAGAAGACCCGCCGTCCCTGCCGCCATCCGGCGAGCCTCCGTCAGTCCCGCCATCCATGCCCTTGGGTGTGCCTCCATCGGGGGGCGGCCGCTGCTCGCGGAGCATCACTTCGAGATTATGGCGCGCCTCCTCGTCTTTTGGATCGAGGGTAAGTGCCTTGCGATACGCAGCCACGGCTTCCTTGACGTTACCCATCTGCGCCCAGACGTTGCCCAGGTTGTAATAGTCCTTCTCCTTCAAATCGCTTCGCTCGGTTTCCAACGCCCGATGGTAGGCTTGGTTTGCCTCCTCCATACGACCAAGCTTGAAGAGGGCGTTGCCGCGGTTGAAATCAAGCGAAGCGGACGAGGGCAAATCCTTCTTCGCGGCATCGAACTGCCGCAACGCCTCCTCGTAGTCTCCTTTTTCATAGGCCTTGCGACCTTGTTCCACGATCGGATGATTCTTCTCGAGGACGCCCAGGGCGGTTGCGAAGCCTGGATGGACCATCCAGCCCAGCATCAGGGCGCAAGGAAAGCCGATTCGGGCCCGCTTGCAAACCCGCGAGACCCAAACGCTCACGCGGTCCTCCGGCGCGACAGCCGAAGGGCCATCCCGGCAAGCAGCAGAGCGAAGCCCGGCCCGGCGAAGTACTGGAAACGCTCGTCGTACATCACCGTCACGCGGCTTTCGAGCTCGCTTTTTTGCAGCTGATCGATGCGCGAAACCACCTCGCTCATCGCCACGCCTTTGGGCTGGTAAAAGAACTCGCCGTCCGTTTCCTCGGCGACCGCGGCCAGTCCCTGGCGGTCCAGGCGGGTCAGTACGGTCTCGCCATCGGGGCCCTTTTTGTAGCCAACCACCTCACCTTTCTTGTTCAGGATCGGTATCGGCTCGCCGGCTTCAGAGCCAATTCCCACCGCGTATACCCGAATTTCCGCGTCGCGGAGGGCCCCGGTCGCGTCCTTGACCTCACCTTGCAAGTCCTCTCCATCCGAGAGCAGTACGATGACCCGATCCTTGGCGCCGCGATCGGCTCCATCGAGAACCTCCTTTGCCAAAAGCAGCGCACCGCCAATGTTGGTCCCTCCTTGCTGCATCTGCTCTGGATCCACCGCGCGCAGGAACATCTTCGCGGCGGCGTAGTCGGACGTCAGCGGGCATTGGATGAACGCGTCGCCTGCGAACACCACCAGGCCCACCCGATCGCCCTTGAGCTCGTCGAGCAAGGTGAGCAGCTCCAGCTTGGCGCGTTCGAGTCGGTTTGGCTGGACATCGCGCGCAAACATCGATTTCGAGGCATCCAGCGCCACCACCAAGTCAATCCCGCGACGTTTGGTCAACTGGGAGTGGCTGCCGCACTGGGGCTGGGCGAGCGAGAATGCGATCAACAACAAACCGACGGTGTAACCGGTGGCCTTCAGGACCGGCCGCAAAACCGAAACCCCCGGCGCGAGGCGCGGTAGCAGCCGGTCCGAAACCAGTCGCAGGGGCCATCGGCGACGCCCCAGTGCGATCCGCAAGCTCAAAGCCCCCAGCAGCAGGACGAGCGGGCAGAGCAGCAGGTACCGCGGCTGACCGAGCCCTGCCTGGTAGCCCAAAAAAATAAACCGCCACGGGTGCATCGCGCTCATGGTGCAACCCGTAACCAGCTGCTGCGCAGCACAAGCTCCACTCCAGCGAGGGCGAACGCCCAGAGCAAGAACGGGTGGTAGCGTTCCTGGTAATGCGCGGCCGCTCCTCCCTCCATCAGCTTCGATCGCTCCAACGCATCGAGAACCTTTCGCAGGCCTTGACGCAGGCTTTCGCGATCGGTGGCCTGATAGAATTCTCCCCCGGTGGTCTGGGAAATGTCCTTGAGCAGCCCCGGATTGACCGGTATTTCCATCTCCCGCCAAGCGGTGTTGCCAAAAAGATCGGTCCCAGCGGGAAATGGAACCCTCCCTCCCTTGCCCACCAGAATCGTGAAGACCGGGACTTTGAGCGCCTTCGCCATCGCGGCGGCATCCAGCGGTGAGATTCTGCCGGCGTTGTTGTCCCCGTCGGTGATCAGCACCACCACCCGACTCTTGGCGTCGGACTCACGCAGACGATTGAGAGAGACGGCCAGGGCATCGCCGATCGCGGTCCCATCCTCCAGGACTCGAGTCCGAAGCTGCTTCACCAGCTCCTTGAGCACGCCGTAGTCCAGCGTCAACGGGGATTGGGTGTAAGCCTGCCCGGCAAACACCACCAACCCGATCCGATCGTTGACCCGCGAGTCCAAGAATTCCGTCAGCACCTGTTTGGCCACAAAGATCCGGTTGTTGGGGCGAAAATCCCCCGCCTCCATCGAAGTGGAGAGATCCAGAGCAATCACGATGTCAATCCCCTCGACCGAGAGGTCCCGAACTCGGCTATCGGTTGTCTGCGGGCGAGCGAGCGCGATGATCGCGCTTGCGAGCGCCAGCACGCGCAGCAGCGGCAACACGGGAAGCAGCTTCGGCCTCAGGCCCCGCGCCGAGAGCGCAAAGATGTGAGTGGCCGAGAAGCGAAGAACGGCGCGGGATCGCGGCTCGAAAAGCTCCCAGGCGATCCAAGCGGGGAGGATCAGCAAAAGCCACAGAATGCGAGGATTATGAAACGTGAAGGTGCTGTGCATTGGTCGAAACGGGCGTTGCCGGCGAGGACGTCGCTTGCACCATTCGGTAGCCGAACTCGAGAGCCTGCTTGCACTGGATCGGCTCAGCGGACGCCTTGGCGAACTTCACCAGGTCCGATTCGTGGACCAAGCGCGTCAGCTCCGCAATCGGCAGCTCAGGGGTCCGCAACTGGCGAAGCGACTGCAACAGCTCGCTGCTGGTGCATTCGAGCGCCTCGAATCCGTACCTTTGGCCCAGGTACGCGCGCAAAATCTCCGACCAGCGAAAATAAAATTCACGAAAACGACCCTTGCCCGGGAGGTCTTCCGCCCGGAGAGCATCGAGCGCAGCGATGGTTCGGACGTCGAGCGGCTGGGGGGCTCTGGGCTCTTCCACCTGCCTGCGGGGACGCTTTGACCAGCGATAGGCAAGATACGCGGCCAAACCGGCGGCGGCCAGCCCGACAACGAACCAGAGCGCGCGGTAGGTCCGCACTGGAATCTCCTCGAGCGCCTTGATGTCAAAGAGCGTGGGCTCGCGCTTCGCCGCGTCTTTGGGCAGCGATGAAAGGCCTTCGACCTCGATGCCCTTGGCCACGAATTCAGCGACGCCGGCGGGACCGATCACGTCAAAGGTCAGGTCGGGAAGACGCCGTTTGCCGATCTCGAAGAGCGACAGCTCGAGCTTGAACCTGGTGGTCGCGTCCCAGGGTCCATCGATCCGCTCTCGAAGCTGTTGCAACGGCTCAAAGGGCCCCGGATCTCGGATCGGGCGAAGCTCATACCGTTGATCCGGTGGATGAGTGATCACCAGCTCGTAGACGAACGGCGCTCCGAGGCGAACCTTGTCCGGTGCCACGTGACTGAGGAACCGTAGCGGCCGAGCCTCCAAGGCGACCCCCGCATCCTGCGCGCCACCCAATCCCGCCAAAGCGAGCATCGCTGCTGGCCATAACCCCGACTTCAAGCCGCCATCCTCCTCGCGCGAGCGCGAAAGAAGCGGGCCAGCGCAATCACGTACTCTTCACCGGCCTGGAGCTCGACGTGGTCCAACTCCAATTTCTTGAACAGGCGCTGGCGCTCCGCGCGGCGGGCAGCCATCGCCGCCGCGAACGCTTGCTGCACTTTGCGATCCGAGCTGTCCACCACCACGCGGGTCCCCGTTTCGGGATCCTCCATTTCCACCAGCCCCACGCGCGGAAACTGCTGCTCCAGCGGGTCGGTGATCACCACCGGCACCAGGTCGTGCTTGCGGCTGACGATCCGAAGGCTCGTTTCGAAGCGGCTGGTCAAGAAATCTGAGATCAAAAAAGTGACCGCCTTCCTCTTCCACAGCCGGGACGCGTAGTTCAGTCCAACATTCAAGTCCGTCGCCCGGCCGATCGGGCGAAACGAGAGAATATCGCTCACCACCCGCAACACATGCTTGCGGCCTTTCTTCGGTGGAATCACCTTCTCGATGCGGTCCGAGAAGAGGACCAGCCCCACCCGATCGTTGTTTGCAATCGCGGAGAAGGCGATCTGCGCGGCAACCTCCGCAGCGATCTCGGCCTTGGAATGGCCAGAGGATCCAAACTCTTCCGATGCGGAGACGTCGACCAGAAGCAAAACCGTCAGCTCACGTTCTTCGGTGAAGACCTTCACATAGGTGTCGTTCATTCGCGCGGTGACGTTCCAGTCGATGATCCGAATCTCATCGCCAGGCTGATATTGACGCACCTCGGAGAAGGCCATTCCCCGCCCCTTGAACACCGAGTGGTACTGACCCGCGAGCATGTCGGAGACCACCTTTCGAGTGGAGATCTCCAGCCTGCGGATCCGTTTGATCAGATCCTTGGGAAACAAGCCTGCCTCAGGGAACCTCGACTCGATCAAAGACCCGCTGAATGATGGTCTCTGGCGTCAACTCCTCTGCCTCCGCTTCGTAGGTGAGCGAAATGCGATGTCGCAACACGTCGAATCCAACCGCCTTCACATCCTCGGGGGTGACGAAGCCTCGGTGACGCAAGAACGCGTGCGCCTTGGCGGCGAGATTTAGGTAAAGCGTCGCGCGGGGGCTGGCACCGTACTCGATAAAGTCCGCCAGATCCTTCAGCCCGTGCTCCGCCGGGTCGCGGGTCGCAAGCACGATGTCGAGAATGTAGTCCTTGACCTTCTCGTCTACGTAGATTTGAAGCACCACCGCCCGAGCGCGGGCAATCTGGCCAGGATCGATCACCTTCAAGGCCCTTGGAATTTCCGGGCCTCCCATCCGGTCCATGATCAGCTTCTCCTCCGCGCGGCTGGGATAGTTGACCTTCACCTTGAGCATGAAGCGATCGACCTGCGCTTCCGGCAACGGATAGGTGCCCTCCTGCTCGATTGGGTTCTGGGTTGCGAGCACGATAAATGGATCCGGCAGTGGGAAGGTCTTGTCCCCAATCGTGACCTGTCTTTCCTGCATCGCCTCGAGAAGCGCTGATTGCACCTTCGCCGGTGCCCGGTTGATTTCGTCCGCCAGGATGACATTCGCAAACACCGGGCCCTTGCGGACAGTGAAACTGGCGGTGGCCTGGTTGTAAATCATCGTCCCGACCAGGTCCGCAGGAAGGAGATCCGGGGTGAACTGAATCCGCATGAACTGCAGATTGATGCTGTCAGCCAGGGTACGGACGGTCAGGGTCTTCGCCAAACCGGGGACGCCTTCCAAGAGCACGTGGCCGTTGCAAAGCAGCCCGATCAGGACGCGCTCGAGCATCGCCTTCTGGCCCACGATCACCTTGGCTGCCTCGTGGGTCAGCAATTCCACGAAGCTGCTTTCCTGAACGACATGGTCCGTAAGCGCCGGGATGTCGGTCTTCATTGCTCCTCTTCCACCAGGCAAGGGCGCGTAATCTAACGGCTTCACCGGCCTGTGAACAGCCAAGAACCCCGCGGCATTTCCGCTGGTATTCGACCCAATGCCTAGATTACCGACGGCTGGCAAAAGAAGATGAAGATCGCGCAGATTTCCCCGTTGTTCGAGCGGGTTCCACCCAGAAAGTACGGGGGTACCGAGCGGGTGGTTTCCTGGTTGACTGAGGAATTGGTCGCGCAAGGACACCAGGTTACCCTGTTTGCGAGCGGAGACTCGATCACGAGTGCCAACCTGGTATCGGCGTATCCACACTCACTGCGGGAGCACGGCAGCCGCGAAACCCTGGCACCGCATGTCCTTCTGCTCGAAGAGGTGTTTGTGCGCGCTCACGAGTTCGACGTTCTGCATTTCCACATCGACGCCCTGCACTATCCACTCTCTCGCAGGCAACAAACCCCGCACTTGACCACCCTCCATGGCAGGCTGGACTTCCCTGAGCTGTATAGCCTCTACCGCAAGTTTCGCCAGATTCCGGTTGCGTCGATTTCGGACGCCCAGCGCCTGCCGTTGCCCTGGTTGAACTGGAGGGCCACGGTCCATCACGGGATGCCGAAGGAGCTCTTTGGCTTTTGGCCCAAGCCGGGAGCCTACCTCGCATTCCTCGGCCGGATTTCGCCGGAAAAGCGAGCAGACTGGGCGATCCAGATTGCGCGAAGGGCCGGCATCCCGTTGCGGATCGCGGCCAAGGTCGACGAGGTCGACCGGCCGTATTTCGAACGGGAGATCGAGCCGCTGCTCCCGGGCTCATGCGCCGAATTCGTCGGGGAGATCGGCGACTCCGAAAAGGAGCGGTTCCTCGGCGAGGCTTACGCTTTGCTCTTCCCGGTCGACTGGCCCGAGCCATTTGGGATCGTAATGATCGAAGCGATGGCGTGCGGCACGCCGGTGGTGGCCTACCGCCAAGGGTCGGTTCCAGAGATCATCCGAGACGGTGAGACGGGATTCGTCGTCGACAGCCTGGACGACGCAGTCGCCGCGATCGGCCGGATCTCCGAGGTGCGTCGCGCTCGCTGCAGGCAAGTCTTCGAAGAACGCTTCTCCGCCAGGCGGATGGCTCGCGACTACTTGCGCCTTTATACCGAACTGGCGAGCAGCGAGGGCAACCTGCGGATCGCCGCCGCGAGCGGAGCCGCTGGGTGAGCGAAATCATCCGAGTCAAGGAGAACTATTACATCCTGGCGACCGCAGCGCTCGCCGACGATCGTCCGCGCGTGCTCAAGCAGGGCGACACCTTCGCGATCTTTGATCATTACGGGGACGTCCAGCCGCTGGGTTTGCACGAGCAAGGCGTCTACCACGAAGGAACCAGGTTCTTGTCGCGCCTGGTGTTGCGGATCGCCGAGAAACGACCCTTGTTCCTGAGCTCCACGGTCCACGACAACAACGCGCTCTTCACCGCTGACCTTACCAATCCCGACATCCATGTCGCGGGAAAGTTGATCGCTCCGCGAGGCGTTCTTCATGTCTTCCGATCCAAGTTTTTATGGAACGGGAGCTGCCACGAGCGTCTTCGAATCACCAACTTCGGAGCATCGTTGCTGGAGCTTCATCTTTCCCTCGAGTTCGACGCGGACTTTATCGACATCTTCGAGGTCCGCGGCTCGCAGCGAGAGCGGCGCGGACTTCGCAGCGACCCTCAAGCCCAAAAGGATCGGGTAACCATTCCTTACCACGGGCTCGACGGGGTGATCCGCCGGGCCCGACTGCGCTTTTCGCCCAACCCCCAGGAACTCGGCCTCGAGCAGTGTCGCTTCGACCTGCGACTGGAGCCCAAGGAAGAGCGTACCTTCTTCTGGGCGCTTACCTGCGAGGTAGGGACCAACGCGCCCAGCGAAGCTGCTTACGAGCCCGCATTCAGAGCCGCTACCCTTTCAATGGAAGAGATCGAGCAGGCTGAATGCCGCATTCAGAGCTCGAACGAGCGGTTCAATCACTGGCTGAACCGGTCCGCCTCCGATCTCCGGATGATGATCACCCAACTTCCCACCGGACCCTACCCGTATGCTGGGGTTCCCTGGTTTAGCGCCCCCTTTGGGCGGGACGGTATCGTCAGCGCATTCGAGGTGCTTTGGTTCAATCCGGATTTGGCGAAGGGAGTGCTGCGCTTTCTCGCGGCGACCCAGGCCAAAGCCGCCGATCCCGCGCGCGATGCTGAGCCAGGTAAGATCGTTCACGAGCTTCGCAAGGGAGAGATGGCGGCCCTACGGGAGATCCCCTTTGGCCGCTACTACGGCAGCGTCGATGCAACCCCCCTCTACGCGATGCTCGCCGGCGAATACTTCGATGTCACCGCGGATCAATCGCTGATCGAAGAACTGTGGCCCCAGATCGAGGCGAGCATCGATTGGCTGGACGCGTACGGCGACCTCGACCGCGACGGATTCGTCGAGTACTCGCGCCGCTCGAATCAGGGGCTGTTGCACCAAGGATGGAAAGACTCGCAGGACGCAGTCTCTCACGCCGACGGCCGGCTCGCCCAAGGCCCAATCGCGCTCTGCGAGGTCCAAGGGTATGCGTTTGCAGCCAGGAAACACGCAGCGCGCCTGGCGCGTCTTCTTGGGCACTTTCCGCTCGCCGACAAATGGCAACGGCAGGCGGGGAAGCTCCAGGAGCAATTTGAGCGGACCTTCTGGTGCGAGGATCTCGCCACCTACGCGCTCGCGCTCGATGGAGACAAACGGCCCTGCCACGTCAAAACCTCCAACGCGGGTCACTGTTTATTCGCTGGGATCGCTTCCGCCGATCATGCGGCTCGAACCGCTCAAACCCTTTTCAAGAGCGAGTCTTTTTCCGGTTGGGGAATTCGAACCCTTGCCGCCGACGAGGTTCGCTACAATCCGATGTCCTACCACAATGGATCGATCTGGCCGCACGACAACGCGCTGATCGCCTATGGCTTGGCGCGCGCCGGTCACAAGCAGCTCGCCGCTCGGATCTTCGAGGGCCTTTTCACCAGCAGCAAGTTCTTCGATCTCAACCGGATGCCCGAGCTTTTCTGCGGGTTCGATCGGCGCACCGGAGAAGGTCCGACGCTCTATCCGGTGGCTTGCGCTCCGCAGGCGTGGTCGGCCGGCGCGGTTTTCCTTCTGCTTCAGGCTTGCCTGGGAATGAGGCTTCGGGCCGAAGAAAACCGTCTCGAATTTTTCGAGCCAGTTCTTCCTCCGTTCCTGCGCGAGTTAGAGATCCAGAACGTACGGGTGGGCGGCGCGTCGGTGGACTTGAGCTTGCAGCGTTCCGAAAGCGACGTCGGCATTGCGGTCAAGCGGCGGACCGGAAATCTCGAGGTGATTGTCATCAAGTAGGATCGAGCCGCCGCGCGTTCAGTAGCGGCGAAAGACCGCCACCGCGATCCGACGCGGCTGTACCTCGACTTGCTGTTGAACCGGAGCCCCGTCGAGCTCTACCGAAACCTGGTATCGGCCTGCCGGCAGGCGAAAGCGAGCCAGTTGGAACTCCGCCGGCAAGGACAGCCAGGATCGCCGATCGGCCTGGTTGTTCAACGACAACAGCAGGAAGGTGAGCACTCCCAGCTCCTTGCTCTTGGTGGCCTCGCCGACGCCGACCGCGATTCCCGCCTTCACCGCGGCGCTGGCAATCGCCTTGGCCATCATCCGGCCAATTCGATCGTCGAGGTGAACTTTGGCCACCGAACCCAGTGACGTCACGGTGATCGCCTGCTCCGTGGTCTGGCCGACTCGAACCGTGGCGTGGTGGGGTGGCCATCGGTCCTGATAGCTCGGCACGTCGAAGAGTTGAACCGCCCCGGGAAATCGCTGCTGCGCCGAAATCTTGATCGGAGATAGACCGGCCTCGACCACCACCACCACCTGGCCCTCGTCGCGGCCCAGCGGCTTATCGGGCACGCCGGGGTATTTTTGCTTCAGCTCGCGGTAGGCATCGTCACGTTCGGTTTGCCTGGCCAGACGAATCAGTGGCTCCGCCAGCGGACCGAGGTTCGGTTGCTGCTTCTGCGCCGCTTGGTAGTCGATGAATGCGGAGTCCCACTCGTGTTGATCTTCCCAGAGGACGCCACCGAGATAACGGGCGATCGCCAGTTGTTCGTAAGGCTTCTTCTCGTCAACGATCATCTTGTGCAAGCGTTCATTGACCCGCCGGACTTCGACCAGCGCGTCCTCGTCCTTGCCCAATTCGGTGTAGTTCAACGCTTGCAGCACGCTGATCATCAGTTTTTCGAAGTCTTCTCCCCGGTAGGCTCGCTCTCGCTCATTCGAGACCAGCGTCTTCGCTTCCTCGCTGATCGAAACGACGTCCAGCTGCTGGGAAAGCCGATCGGCCTCGGCCAGTACTTCGATGCTTTCTTGGTAGCGCCCGGCGGAGTGAAGGATCATTCCTTTGTCCAACAGAGCCAGTAGCCGATCGATCTCGGCCCCCTTTGTTTCCCGGTCGATCCCCGAGAGCGCTTGGTTGTAGTCGTGGGCTTGGTAGGCCTCACGAATACCGCGAGTTCTCGCCACGTAATCGCCGGCGCAGGACGCGAGAAGGAGAATCCCCAAACACCCGATGAGTGCTGGCTGTGAAGAGACCCTGCGTTCCATTCTCTTTAAGCGAATCGAGGCTGGCCCTTTCGATCGATCCGCGAAGGGCGGTGCTCGCGACTACCAGCTAATGCCCTTCTTTTCGAACTTCTTGCGCAGTTCCTTCTCGTCGGTCCACTCGATGATCCCGGTACGCAGGTTATGAAGCTTGGAGGTCATCTTGTAGTAGACCAGCTTGTCGGCGCCCACCTCCTGGACAATCGAGGAGATCTCGCCCGTCATCAAGTAGTCCGCCGAAGCCTGCTGACCGGGCCCTTTTGCTTGCCCCGGGTTGACGTAGCCGGATCGCTGGTACTCGTATTCCTCCGCGATCTCCTGTCGCGCCCCTTTGTCGAGGAACTGAAACCTACCGGTATTGGCTAGCTGCACTTCCATCTTGTCTGCCAGAGACCGCATGTCGATGTGCTCGGAGGTGCTGTTCTTCATTCGTCCCACCACCACCACCGGCCTGCCCTGAATCTGCGAAAACGCGCCCGAGTGGGAAAGCGATTCCACCATCTTCTTCGCGATCAGCTGTAGATCATTCTCGTTGAACTGATCCGAGAGCATTTCAATCGTGTTCGGATCCTCGTACTGGCCGCGGGTGAATGCGCGCGGCCCGCTGCAACCCAAGCCCAGAGCCAGAATCGCCGTGGCAAATTTTTTCATTGTCCTAGTTCCATTCACATTCAAAACGGCTGCCGACGAAATGCCAGCGATAGCTTAACACCGCATCCCGCTTATAGCCTGCGGTGATCCGGCACAAGCTCTGGAGCGAGGCGCGCGGATAGTCGAGGGTGTAGGTCTGCACCCGGCTCTTCTCGTCCTCGGTGAGCTGAGATGGATGAGTCAACGTCGGTCTTCGGGATGCCACCACCCAGACGTTGTGCGGACCGTAGGTCTTCAACGGCAGATCGCCCGGGAGGGTGACCCGTCGCACGCGGCGCGCAATCAAGATGTCGCTCTGATCAATCATCGTTTCGTGAGCATTCTGCCGGCTGAGGACATCGCTGATGTTCGCAGTCAGCACTCGAGTGAACGCTCCATCGTCGATGAACAGGTAGAGAAAGTTCTCCCGAGCCTCGTTCCCGTCCCCGGTGAAATCCAGCACTACCTCGAGGGTGAGGCTGCGATTGGGTTTAAGCCCGTGGAGCGAGATGGCGGAGATCACTTCGTCCGGCACGCCCCGTTTTTTGAGGCGGATCAGTCCATCGGCGGAAGCGTCGCAGGCGCAGCGGCGCTGCTCAATCATCTTCACCAGCTCGCCGCGGTCGAAACCCGCGGTCGCCAATTTTTCGATGTCTTCGTCGGTCAACGGCAGCTGGTCCGAGCGCTGAAAAATTCGCGGTAACGAGTTGGAATCCCAATTGACGACGTTCATGGTCTGAGTTTGCGCCGGGAAATGTGCGGTCGGAAGTCCGCTCACCTGGCCGGAGGTAGACACGCTCGGCACATTGCTTTGACCCGCGGCAAGCAGCAACACCGGGGTGATGATTGCAGCGATGCTCATGGCTAAAACCGGTATCCAACGCTCATATAGAAGCGATGCGTGACGCCGCCGCTCCCAACTGCGATATCCGCGGCGTAATTCAACCCAAGCACCAGGTGATCGATCAGGGAGAGATCCGCGCCCACGATCGGTGAAATGCCAAATCGCGTGCCGAGATTGGGAATGAAAATAGGCCCTGCCTTGATCCCCACGCTTAACCCCACCGGGTAGTAGGGCAACCGAAATCGAGGCCCGACCAAAACCTCGCCTTTTTGGGAGGTGAAGATGTAGGCACCCGACAAATCCACGAGGAACCAGTCGGTATTCCAGTAGGTCACCGTACCGCCGAGAAACAGTGGTGAGCCGTTGGTCGGATACCGGTTGGTGGTTTCTCCTTCGACCGCCCCGCCCCAATCCACCTGGAGCGACAAGCGACCGCTGAGTCCTCCAATTCTCTCGTAACCCCCTTTTCCGTATTCCGAGCCTTCCGGCCCGTCGGTTCGGCCGCGGCCCTGGCCGAAGGCAGGTGTCCCAGCTTGGGCGATCGCCAGGCCAGCTAGGACGCGGATCGCCAATTTATTGCGGATCATCCATCCCTCACGGTCGTGCCAAGGTTGCGCGATAGGCTTGACGCACAGGCGAGAGCCTATATTCAACGTCCACTCACGGTGGCGCAACTTTTCGAAAGCAGGTCCGATGAGTGGTACCTGGGCGGACTCGCCCCGTCAACTGCCTACATTGGCGGCGCGTTTCTGCTTTCCTCGCGAGTGACGGGCAGCCACTGGGGATGAGATCGGATGAAGGCGAGCATCCGCTCGCGCAGCAGGCACCTCAAGTCGAAATTTTTTCCGGAATCGGTAGAGCTCACCAGAATTCTCAAGGTCATGCCCCCGTTGGTCGCATCGGTCACCATGAGATTCTGCACTTGTCCGTCCCAAAGCGATCCACCCTCTCGCTCCAACACTCGCTTCAGCTCGGCTCGAAGCGCATCGACATCGGCTGAGAAATCCACGACCAGGGTGGCGGCACCCAGAATCTGCTGCGCCCCCCTGCTCCAGTTCTGAAAAGGCCGGTCGAGAAAATAGGTGATCGGAAGAACCAGCCGACGCAAATCCCAGATTTTCACCACCACGTAAGTAAGGCGGATCTCCTCGATCGTTCCGATTTCTCCCTCCACCACCACCATGTCTCCAATTCGGATTGGCTGGCTGACCGAAAGCTGAACTCCCGCTAGCAGCGCCGACAGTGGGCGTTGCGCGGCCAAGCCGATCACCAACCCAGCGATTCCCGCCGAAGCGAGGATCGAGACTCCGATATGGCGCACCACTTCGAACTGAAGCAGCAGCAGAGCGCCGGTGATCAGGTAGATCGCGATCGCAAATACCCGCCGCAAAATTGCGAGTTGGGTGCGGGCGGACCGCGCTCTTGCTCCCTCCGGCTCACCGCCGCCCGCCAGTTCCTGAAACCGATCCGCTGCCCGTCCCAACACGCGAAGCAGGAACCAGGCAGCGGTAATGATCGACAAGGACTTGACTAAGACGTCAATCGACCATTGGACCTTGGGAGGAAGCAGCAACAGCCGCGACGCTGCGACGAAGCTCACCGCCCACACGAGCAGCCGGAGCGGACCTTTCGCGGAGGTGCCAAGAATCTCGCCCCACTTGAAGTGGGTTTTGAGAGAGGTCAGCTGGGAAGCCTTTCGGCCAATCGCGAGCGCGAGCCGTGCAAGTAGAAGCGACAGCACCGTGCTGCCGAGGAAAATCAGGATCAGCCCGAGCCATTGCCACAGCTCGAGCGCCAGCAGCTGGCGGTTGATCAGGAACTCGGGAAGGCGCTCGCCGAACGGTGGACCGTACTCTTCGTAGAGACGATCGATGGCCCGAACCGTGTCCTCGCTGAATACCCATGCGTGGCGGTCATCGCCCAGATCCACTCGAATCAAGCGGATCGGCTGGTTGGTATTGCCCAGCGGCAGGGTGCCGAGCTCATCCAGCCTCGCCGGGCTATCGACGCTGGGCTCGCGGCTGAAATCCAGATACAGCTTGCGGTCGATCACGTATCGCAATCGACGAGCGAGCCGAGCACCTTCCGCCGCCTGAGACGCTTTCGGCAGATGATTGAGCCACAGGTAATGGGCGGCTAGCGGGTAATGTCCGGTATGAGCGGCCTGGAGAAAACCCTGGACGGTAGCGGACGGCGAATCGCGGTCAACCGATTCGGGAGGTTCTCCCAGACCTGGGTTTAGTGGAACGACCGGTCGACCGGTTGCGTGAATGCAAAAAAGGATCGCCGCTAGGCCAAATCCACGCACCGCACCATCCTATTTGAACTTACTGGCTCGTTGCATGCCGATCTTCAAACGCCTGGCTTTGCGCGAAAGGGTATTGCGATCTACGTCGAGGAAATGAGCGGCCGCCCCAAGTTGTCCCTCCGCCCGCTCCAGCGCCTGCCGCAACACAGCGCGGTCGACCTGGTCGAGCAGTACCCGATAGAGATCAGGCACGCTCCGGCCATTCAGCTGGTCGAAAAAATGTCCAAGCCGCAAGTAAAGCAACTGCTCGAGCGGCAGTTTGAACGGATCCATCCTTCCCCTCCTCGGCAAATCAGCTGTGAATGGATTGGAGGCGCGCGTCTTATCGCCGGCCGGGTTGGCGGTCAACGGATAGCCGTAAGGTTTTGCGTTTGATAATCGAGCGGGGCGTGACCTCGCGAGACTTGGACCGCCATCTGCTGTGGTTGATCGGGTGCACAGCCCTCCAACTGAGCTGCGCTCGTTCGCTTTCACGCACGCCCGCGCCAGACCCCTCGCGCGCGGCGAAAGCAAGCCCCAACCCAAATCCACCAAAAGCGAGTGCGGTGATTTTCGTCTCCGCCGAGATTCGCGGCTATCTCGGTCCTTGCGGCTGCGCCCAGGCGATGCTTGGCGGAATCGAGAAGTCTGCGTTTCAAGTGCGGGAGGCCCGCCGATCGGCGGCGCCGGTCTTTTACTTCGATGCCGGTGACGCTCTTTTCGGAAGCACCGAGATGGGGCAGGCCGAAATCCCGCAACAGCAGCGAAAAGCGCAGGCGATCGCGGAGGTGTTGCAGTTAATGGAGGTCCAGACCCGAGCGGTCGGTGAGCTGGATAACGCCCGCGGGCTTCAGTTTCGAGAAAGCCTCGGGCTGCCGGACCAAGAGGACGGCACTCATCGGGTGTTCGCCGCCAACGGTGTTCAGATCGCGGTGGTGGTAGCGCGGACAGATGGTGAGCTGCTCAACGCTGCTCGCCAGGCCCGAAGAAAGGCGGACTTCGTGCTGGCCTTGGTTCACCAGAGTCTGGAGCGGGTCCAAGAATTGGCCACCCAACCCGAGTTGGAGGTGGATCTCCTGATCGCAGGTCATGGAGAGGGGGTATTCGCGAGCGAGGAAAACCGGCTCGTTCGTAGTCGGGTGCCGATCGTTCGGCTTCAAAGCAAGGGCAGATCCCTGGCGCGAATCGATCTGTATGGTTTTCGCTCCGGCTCGAAGTTCGAATTGCTCAAGACCCTGAGCGATGCTGAGCACGAGATGCAAACGCTGGAGCTGCGGATTCAGCTACTGAAGCGAGAGATCAACGTTCCAGCAATCAGCGATCGCCTCAGAACCCTCAAAGAGGCCAAGTTGGCCGAGCTGATCGTGAGGCGGGATCAGATCTCCGCCTCCGGGACGAAGCCGGTGAGTGGAACCAATGCGTTCAGCGTCCGATTCATTCCGCTGGAATCAACTCTGCCGCGCGACCGAGAGAGCGAGTCAATCGTCGAGGGGTACGATCGCGACGTGGGAATGCTCAATCTTGCTTGGGCGCAGGCGCATGGTCAGAACTGTCCACCGGCCAAGAAGGGGGAGGCGGCCTTCGTGGGCAACGATTCCTGCAGAACCTGCCACGCCCAGGCCTTTCCCACCTGGGACGGCTCCAAGCACGCGCATGCCTATTGGACGCTGGAGGAGCGCGGCAAGCAGTACGATCTGGATTGCGTGAAGTGTCACGTGACGGGTCCAGATCGACCCGGTGGAGTCTGTCGGCTGGACAAGATGGAGGGCCGAAAGAACGTCGGTTGCGAAAGTTGTCACGGACCGGGGTCGCTCCATGTGCACAAGCCTGCGCAAGGCAACATTATTGCCAAGCCCTCAGAACCTGAGTGCACCTCCTGCCACAACCCGGAAAACTCCCCGCACTTCGATTTCGCGCTCTACCTTCCTCAGATTCTCGGCCCGGGCCATGGCGCGCGTTCGCTACATTGACACTTCCAGACTACTTCCCGCGGAAAAGTTCTTGGTGTAAGCACGCCGAAGCCGGTGTAGACTGGCTCGACGTTCAACCTCCTGAGCTAAGGATCCCGATAGTCGGCGATGCAGCTAACAACACTTGTTCTGCTCACCCATTTTGGTTCGGCTTCCACTTACCTCGCTGAGCTTCGCCCTCCATCGGCATCCCAGGCGGTAGATCGCACCGGGACCGAAGACGAAGAGCTCTCGGAGGAAGCGAAGCAGCAGTCCGAAGAAATGGAGGAGTTGCGCGCGTTGGAAGAGGTCGCGCTCAATCCATCCACCAAGCCGAACGCGGATCTACTCCAAGCGGTGCGTCGGCTTGGCGCGGTCACTCCGTTGCGCGAGCAAATTGCGGAGAATTTTTCTGAGCCGGACCGGGGCGGTGAGGCGGTGGCATTCGAATTGCCGCGAATCACCGACTTGGCCAGCCTGGACCTGACCAAGCTGAAGGGTCAGTACGATATCCCAATTGAAATGCAGCCACTGGTTGCGCAATACGTCCAATTCTTTCAGGGAGCGGGACGCAAGTGGTTCCGCAAGTGGATGTCCCGATCCACCCGCTTCATTCCGATGATGCAGGCGATTCTCGAAACGAGAGGGCTTCCCAAAGATACGGTGTACCTCGCGATGATCGAGAGCGGGTTTTCAGCGCAGGCGTATTCGTGGGCTCGCGCCGCGGGGCCTTGGCAATTCATCTCCAGCACCGCGCGCCTCTACGGCCTGCGACAGGATTTCTGGATCGATGAGCGGAGGGACCCAGTCAAGGCGACTGAGGCCGCGGCTCGCTACCTTCGCCAACTCCATCAGAGCCTGGGCGACTGGTACCTGGCATGGGCCGCCTACAACGCCGGTGGAAGAAGGCTCGAGCGGATGATTGCCAAAAAAGGCACCACCGACTTTTGGGCGCTCTCCAATGGAAGAGGGCTGGCGAAGGAAACCAAGCATTACGTCCCGAAGTTGATCGCCTGCGCGCTGGTGGCGAAGTATCCAAAGGCTTTCGGCTTCTCGGACGAAGAATTCGACTTCCTCACCCCGCTTGAGACGGAGGAAGTCGCCCTCGCGGCCGCCACCGACCTGGACGTGGTGGCCCGGGCTGCGGAGGTCAGCATCGACGACCTCAAAGAGCTCAATCCTGAGCTGAAGCGCTGGTGCACTCCTCCGGCGACCGCCGGAAAGCCGTACACCCTGCGCCTGCCCAAGGGGAGCCGGGAAAAGTTCACCGAAAACTTCGCGAAAATTGCCCCGCGCGAGCGCCTGGCGTTTCGCATCCACCGCGTCAAACGAGGCGATACGCTCTCTCGAATTGCCGCCGACTACCACAGCGCTCCCGAGGCAATTCTGCGGATGAACGGACTGCGCAACCTTCGCCGCTTGCGGGTCAACACCGATCTCGTGATTCCCGTCCCGAACGCAGCCACCGCAGTCCAGGGACGCACGGACAGCGCTTTCGAACGGCAAGTGACCCGCGCTCGCCGTAGCGGGTTCGTTCCGGTACGGCCGGAGCTGGAGATTCCAGCCGGCAGCAAGCCGCAAATCAGCCCCGCGATCGCCGAGGTGAAGTCGGAAGTGATCGGCGGCAAGACGAGAATCCAGTACGGCGTTCAGAGCGGCGACACGCTATGGGCGATCAGCCAGCGCTTTTCCTGCTCGGTAGACAACCTTCGCAAGTGGAACCGCCTTCCCAAACGCTCTCGAGGCCTTCAGGTTGGGACGGTGTTGATTATCTGGAGCTCGACGACGCCTTCTTAATGCTGCTCGAGCAGCAGCTTGAGCTCGCCGATCCGTCGGGTGATTGTTTCCTGGTCCATGTTGCGGAACCTCTCCGGCAGTAGTTCGCGACTGGTGCACTCGCGAACCGCGGCCAGGTTTTGAAGCTCGATCTCGAGCGGATACGAGGGTGGAACGAAATCCTTGACTACGAATTGCACGTCTTCCGGGGTCAGGTCGCGTCCCTCTGAAAGGGCGCGGAATTTCGAACGCACCAGGATCGCTTCGATGTCCGCTCCGCTCAATCCGAGTGCGCTTTCGCCGAGCAGGGCTGAAAAGGAAGGTAGCGCGAGCTGAAGGTTGTTCTTCTTGGAGATCACCTTGAAGAGCTGATCGCGCTCCTCGTTCGTTTCCGGGTAGAACAACGCAAGATGCTCCTCGGCCCGCCCCTGCCGCTTGAGATCAATCGGCAACAGGTCCGGACGGCAGGTGAGAAGGAACCAAATGATCTTCCCGCGGTACTCGGTGTTCCCCATGAAAGAGGCGATCGCCGCAAACACCCGGTTCGAGGTGCCGGAGTCGCCAGAGGCCTCCCGGTTTCCCAAGAACGCATCCGCTTCGTCGATCATCACCGCCACCGGCCAGAGCGCCTTGAGCAGATTGAAGATCCTTTCGAGATTGGCCTCGGTGACTCCCTGCCATTGACTCCTGAAGTTGAGGAACTTGACGCAGGGAATTCCAATTTCGCCGGCGAAACAGCTGGCGAGGAACGTCTTGCCGGTGCCGACCGCGCCCGAGATCAGGTATCCCATCGGCATCACGTCGATTTGGCCCTTCTTCAGCGCCGCGGCGGCATCGCGCAGTCTCTTTTTCGCTTTGTCCTGTCCAGCCACGGAATCCAGGTTGTGCGAAGGCTCGATGAACTCGAGCAGGCCATGACACTCGGCCTGGAGGATTTCCTTCTTTCGGTCCTTGATCAGCTCGTTGGTGATTCTTACTTGCCGTTCGATTGCCTCGGTTAGCACCCGATCCAAGTGGATTCGCGATAAGCCCGCGGTCAGCTTGGCAAGCCCAGCCAGCGGAACATCGGAGATGGAGTCGATTCGCCGTCCGCTGAGCTTGTAGCGGACGTACTCGAAGCGTTGCTCTTCATCGGGCAAGGGGATCTCGATCAGCGAGACGTAGGGGTTACGCGACAGACGCGCGGTCACGTCCGCAAGGTTCTCCGCTACCAGCACGATCGACAGATTGCCTGCGAGAAATTGCGGATCGTGCGACCACTTCTCCAAAGTCGTCAGGGCAAAACGATCTTCGCTCGAGAGCTGGGCCACGTCGCTGTTGGGGGTCAGCGTTTCGGCAAAATCAACGACCAGCGCGAGCGAGCGTCCGTCCGCCAGACGCATCCGCAAGTAGTTCTCCAAAAGCTGAAGCGCACGTCCTGGGTCTCGAGGCATCGAACGGGCGAAATCCGTGCCGTAGAGCGCATCGTAGCCTGCAATTCCGCGACTCAGGTCTTGCTGCACCTCGGGAGAGGCGCCCCGGATTCCGGAGGATCGATCGTAGAATAAGACCAAGTCGCGGCTTCCGAACAACTCGTCTGCGAAAAAAGACCTCAGATCGACATAGGCAGGCTTGCCGTCAGCGCCGACCGCGGGCTGAAGGTCCCGGACCGCGCCATAGACTAAGAACGTGCTGACGGTCTTGGTGTAATAGCGCTCGGCCAGCTTCTTCGCCCACGCTGGCAGAGTGGCAAGCGGATCGACTTTGTTGACTGTCCGTGGCTTAGGCATCATCCGTTGGTATAGCCTGCTGGAGGACGCTCAAGCATCTTCGGGCCAAGCCCAAGCGGCAGTCTCATTCGGAGAGCGTCTGAGCGGGGTCGGTCGCGGCTGCCCGTCGGCTGGGTGCGTACGCTCCGAGCACCGCGGCCAAGATGCCCAAACTGACACCGCCGAGAAGAATGGTCCAAGGATGGCTGAAGAAGCTCTCGGGCTTGAAGGGAAACGAGGGCAAATACGACAGCGAAAGTCGATCGACCGCGTGTTCCGCCACCAGAGCACCGATCGTCCCCAGCGCGCCTCCGACCATGCCGATTGCCGCCGCTTCGCCAAGGATGATGTTTCGGACATCCGACCGCGAAGCTCCGACGGATTGCATGATTCCTATCTCTTTGGCGCGAGCGCGCACCGACGCAAACAAGGTTTGAGCAATGTTCGCGGCAGCCAGCGCGCAAATCAGGATTGAAAGCAAGGCCAACGCAGAGGTCGTCAGCGTGACCGCAAAGCCCACGTTCTCCGCCATCCTGCGCTCCTGGTCATCGATTTTCAGGCCCATCCTCCTTGCCTGCGCGGCGATCGTCGGAACCAGTTCTGCGCTTTTCGCCACCAGGGTTGCGCCGGTGAAGGTCTGCGAATCGACGCCCGCCCCCTGGTTGAGTCGGATCGCGGTGGACAGCGGAATCGTGATCCCGGCGAGCAATGCCCGATCGGAGACGCCAACCACCTGGACCTGCGAGGGGATCGGCGAACCACGGACCGAAGGCGCAACCATCGAGCTGTTGAACTCAACCGGGAAGCTAAAGCCCACCACCAGCGCGCCGGAAAGCTGTGGCAGATTGCGAGTCGGGGCAAAGCTCTTGTTGTAGGCTTCAAGGATCCGGCTCGAAATCACTCCCGGAATGGGCAGGCCAGGCCCGGGATCCGCGAAGTTCCCAAGCCGGATGTCATCTCGCAACAGACCGGGATCCACGCCAAGCGCCAGGACCTCGAGCCGCACCCGGAGCGGGGACCCGAAGAAATCTCCGTCGTAGCGACTGATCGCAGGCACCCGCACGCTCATTTTTCGAAATACCGCCGACACTTCGGGCAGTGCCGAAAGACGATCGATCGTGCCTTGGTTCAGCGAGGTTCCAAACGAGCCGAGCGAGATTGCTGCCGGCGCAACCTCGATCAGAATCTGGTCCACCGGAAAGACCTTCTCGCGAATCACCTTGCCCACGCCTAGACCCAGGGAGACGAAAAAAACCAAGGATCCCACTCCCAATGCCACCCCCAATGAGGAAAAAACCGCCGAGCGGGCCTCCCGCCTGAGATTGATCCCAATCAGTTGGAGCAGCGAACCAACGATCACCGGCCAGGCTCCCTCGAATCGCCATCGTCGAGCAAAACGCCGGTGCGCAGCTGCAGCACCCGCTCAGCCGCCTCGCTGATCCGCTCCTCGTGGGTTACTGCCAGTACGGTGAGCCCCTCACCCTGCAACTGACGGAACAACGCGATGATTTCATCCCCCGTTTGCAGATCAAGATTGCCGGTGGGTTCGTCGCAGAGCAGCACTTGCGGGTGCTGGAGTAACGCTCGGGCGATCGCCACCCGTTGGCGCTCACCACCGGACAGCTGGCTTGGCACTCGTTCCTTTTTTGAGAGCAGCCCTACCCTCTCCAGCATCCCTTCTGCTCGAGACCGATCTGCCTTTCGGATCGACTCTCCCCCAAAGAAGGCAGGCAGCAAGACGTTCTCGAAAACCCGCAAGTTTGGTACCAGGTGAAAGGACTGAAACACGAAACCCACCTGGCGATTTCGAAATCGCGCCAGCTCGCGATCGGACAGGCTTCGCAGCCTGGTGCCCGCCAACTCCACTTCTCCGTCGTAGTGCACGTCAAGGCCCCCCAGGATGTGCAGCAATGTCGACTTGCCGCTCCCGGAAGGGCCGATCACGGCGACGAACTCGCCCCGCTCCACGTGCAAATCCAGACCGTCCAGCACACGGAGTTCGCCATTTTCGGCGCCTCGATACGACTTGATCACGCGGCGCGCTGAAATCATGGCTCGGCAAGCAGAACGTCGAGCTCGACGTCAATCACTCCGAATGTCCGGCCTGCGTCAAGACTCAAGGTCAACGCGCGCAGATCGTCCAAAGCCGTCAGCCAGCGAAGCATCGCAGCCTTGACCGCAAATCCACCGACGCCCCATGCGGACCCCGGCAGGTTTTTGATCGATTCGCAAAATCGAGGAACGTCCACCACCGCATCGAGGGCTCCCCGTTCCAGATGCGAGCCAAGATCGGAGCGAGCCGCAAACGCTTTGCGGAGATCAGAAGGCTCGCTGAGACGGTTCAAGGCTTCCTCCAGACGTTTCATCGGAGCCGCGACCAGCAGCTTGTCATCGATCAGGGCGAAATCAGCACCCTCACCCTGGGCATAGGACGTCACAAACACCTTTCTTCCCGCCACTTGTTTCTCCAGCACCGTTGCTCCGAGCTTGGGCGCCAGCGCACCGATCCGGCCAAGAGCGATCTTCGCTTGCTCCACATTCTTCACCGATCCAATTGCCACCAGATGTACGAAGCGAAACGGGTTGGTACGGCGCACGTCCAGCACCGGCGCGGAGGAGAGGATCGCCGTCGGCGCCAGTGACAGGGAGGCGATGACCCCAGGCTTCAGGTTGCCCAGGACATCCGATCTCAAATCGACTCCCGAGTCGCGGAACGCGTCCTCGAGTGAGCTGCCCCAGATCGCTTTCAGCACCGAACCCAGGCGCAGCGGCTTGCCGACAAATCGCGCAAGCAGAAAGGCATCGTCCGGCAGCGCGCCGCTCAGAACCTCGGCGGGCTGTTTTTCCAAAGCCAAGGAAGTTTCGCTCGTCGAGCTGATCCTTCCCCGAAACTTCACCGCTTTAGGCGTGAGATCCACCGCAACCGTCGAGTTGGGAACCGACAACCACCGACCGAGCTGCCATCCGCTCGGGAGGCGCAAGTAGAGGTCGCCGTCGGGCAATTCTTTCACCGTGGCGGACCAAAAGGGATCTTCAGACAAGCGGTCCCGCGCACCAGCCGGCTCGAGTGGAGCTGGAGCCGACGCCTGCACGTCGAGCACGATCGAGGCAACTCCATCGCGAATCGAATAGCTGATCTGCGGAGTTATCCCCGGCTTACTGGACAGGCGGGTCCACGACACGCCTCCCTTCTGGCTGGAGGTCGCGACGACGGTCCCCCAATGGTCGCGAGCATAGTTTGCCACGGCCTCGCGAAGTTTGGCGGGATCTTTGACCGCTACGACGATCGCGACGCTTCCGTTGGGAACAACCGCGACACCGAATCCCTGGTCAGGATCGATACCCGTTCTCGCAATTTCGGAGGACGAACGGAAATCCATTCCAATTTGATTGGTGATCGCCGTCACGTATTCCGAGCTGCTGTCGAAACCCTGAAGCTGCGCGGCCAGGGATGCTGCCTTGAGCTGCTCCAGACGCTTGAGCTTCTCGCCAAAGCTACCGAGCTTGGGGATCAACAAGGTTATCTTCGCCTGTCCAGGAAGCCGACGCGCTAGCTCACTCAGATCCAGGCGGGCGGGGGGCTGCTTGCCGCAGAGTGAGCAGGCGGCGATCGCGAGGAGCGGCAGCGAGGCGACGGTGGGGTGGAGTTTGCGCAAAGTCTGGTTACGGCTTCCGCATCTCTGAGACGTATCTCAGGGCGCCGACATCGCGCGTGTCCTCAGGCACCGGGATCGACCTCACCCTTCCAATCTTTAGCAGCAGGGCGCCGGAGCTTTGAAGAAGCTCGTCGTAAGTGACGGGCGCTTCGCCGGAGAGCCCGAAGAAGGCCAGGTTGTCTCGAAGGGTGGCTGGAGGATCGCTTCGGATCGCCTCGAGCGGATCCCCGAGGTAGGGGGCCACCTCTCCCAGCAGCCGCGCCCCCTCATTGGGGTCCCTTGCGACGTTCGAGGCTCCATCCAAAATCGCGCGAATCATCCTTCGGATCGCATCCGGGTAACGGGCTGCGAACTCGCCGCGAGTCACCAGAACGGTGGCGATCAAATGGGGAGCGTCGGCGCTGGTGGCGAGCACCTTTCCTCCCCGATCGCGTGCGGCCAGCTCTACGTCCCCGGTCAAACCAGCGACCGCATCGGCCCTCCCCTCTCGAAGCGCTGCGCCTGCCTCGAGAGATGAGGTCAGCGAAACCCACTTGACGTCCTGAAGAGAGAGGCCTCCGCGCGAGAGCGCCCACAGCGCAAAGTAATAGGCGGAGCCTTGAAAATAGGCTCCCAGCCTCTTCCCGCGCAGGTCCGCCAGTCGTTCCACACCGACGCCCGCCAAAGCATCCTGGCCACGGCTGCGTCCCAGCATCAGAACCGTTCGAGGTGCCGCATCGCGAAGCGAATCCGCCCATTGCGCCAGTCGATCGACGGAGAGTGCGGCAACGTCCACTCCCCCGCTCTCGGCGCCGGCCGCCAGGGCTTGACGCAACTCCTCCTCTCGTCCGAAGACCACCGCCTTGGCGTCCATCGCGTACCCGCTCTTGAGTAAGCCCTCGAAGAAGTGCTCCTTCGCGTCGAGAGCCGAGGACCTCACCCCACCGGTTGCCAAAAGCAGCGCCACCGAAGAGCCGCGAGGGATAAACCCAACTCGTGCCGCGCGTAGAGGAATGGAGGCGATATCGCCCACCGGTGCAGAAACACCAGCTGGAAAATCCCCAGCGGAGAGGCGAATGGAGGCGCGGGCACGAGGAAAGAACCGGTTGCGCAGCGGCTCGAGGTAGCCGAGCCGGGACGCTGCGGCATACGCTCCGGCGGCTACGCACAAAGCGGTCAGCAGGGCCAATCCCCAACGGCGTTGAATTGCCATCCGGTTCGGCTACTTTACCTCAACTTTCTTGCCGATCGTTTTCTCTGGCCCGGCCACCGAGTCCGACACTGGACCGGGGGTCGCCAGCCCCATTTCGACCTTGAACTGCTTGACCAACTCCTCGGCTTGCATCTTTTCGGCTTGCTCCTCGATCGCAACCGCCTGATGGTCGACCGATTCGAGCGCCATTTCCATGCGCGCCTCGTTGATCGCAGTTTGTTCCTCCACTTTTCGGATCATCTCGTCGTGAGTGGCGTCAATCCCGCCCACCTCGAAAGACTCCAATGCATCGGCAACTTTTGCCTGCCACTGAGCGCGGCGCGCATCCCGAATGACGTTCATCGCTTCTTGGGTCTTTCTTTCCTTTTCCCGCATGAAGACTTTCTTTACGTTGAGCGCTTTTTCATGGGCCGCACGGCCGGTGGTGAGTTGGCCCTCATTGCGCGCCAGTGCGCCTCGGTCCATTTGCAGCCGAGTCGCGTACTGAGCGGCCAAATCATCGCGACCTGCCTGAATCGCCGATTTCACCTTCGCGGTGAGGTCAGCGATGTCCTGCTTGTATTTCGCGTTCTCCTTTTCCAGCAGCGTGACATTCGCCCGCACCATCGCGATCGACTCATTCATCTTCGGAACTTGATCGTTAAGGTCTCGAATGTTCTGCTCAAGAATTAGCTCTGGATCCTCGATCGACGAGACGAAGAAACCGATGAAGCTTCGCAACGCCCTTCTCAGACGCTTAAACATGAAAGCCTCCAACGGACGGCAGCCTTAGCACGCCAGCTTTCCTATAGGAATTGTGCGCCAAAAGCGTTCGGCAGAAGCTGACCCAGCTGATAACTCGCTTGAGTTCCTCGAAGCGTGCGGCTTCGGACCAGGAGATTGGCTCCGCCAAACTCCGCCATCATCTGCCGGCACATTCCGCAGGGAGGGCAAGGGCGCCTGGCTGCCGTCACAATCGCCACCGCGACGATCCTCCCGAACCCGGCAGCAGAGATCCCTGCGCAAATCGCGTTGCGTTCGGCGCAAGTCGACAGCCCAAATGAGGAATTCTCCACGTTGCAACCTCCGGCGATCGAACCGTTCGCGGTCAGCACCGCCGCACCCACTCGAAATCCCGAATAGGGGGCGTAGGCGCGGATCCGGACTTTCGCTGCCAGGGCGAACAGGTCCTTCCAGGGGATCGCCCGGCGTTCAGCGGAGCGCCGCACTTTCATGACCGCGCAACCGCGGGAAGGAAGGCGCGCAACAGTTCCGAGAGGGCACCGGCGGATTTCGCCGCGGTCGCTGCCACCTCTTCGTGGGTCACCACTCGAGCTCCCGTCGCGATGTTCGTAATGCAGCTGATTCCGACCACCCGAACTCCCAGCTGACGGGCCACCAGCACTTCCGGCACGGTGCTCATCCCCACCGCATCCGCGCCAAGCGTGCGAAGGGCGCGGACTTCTGCTGGCGTTTCATAGGCGGGGCCGGTGACCATCGCGTAAACGCCTTGCTTGAGAGGTAGCTGGCGTTCTCGCGCAACCCGCAGCAGGGTGGCGGTGAGGCCCGGATCGTAAGCGGCGCTCATGTCCGGAAAGGCTGGACCGAAGCGTTCATCCCTGGGACCGATCAGAGGGCTCCATCCCGCGAAGTTAATCTGGTCGACGATTGCCATCAGATCGCCGGCGACGAAGTCGGCCCGGATTCCGCCTGCGGCATTGGTGACCACCAGCGCGTGAATGCCTAGAAGGCCCAAGACGCGCGCTGGAAACGCTACTTGCGAGGGAGAAAAACCCTCGTAGTAGTGGACCCGACCTTGCATCGCCACCACCGTTACCGGTCCGACCTTTCCGATCACCAGTCGGCCTGGATGGCCGATCACCGAAGTCTGTGGAAAGTGTGGCAGCTCCTGATACGAAACGACGATCGGCGTCTCCAGTACATCCGCGAAGCTTGCCAACCCACTGCCAAGGATGATGCCCACCGTCGGTCGAAGGGTACCGGCCCGCTCGCGAATCAGCGCCGCAGCCTGCTGCAACTCTTCATAGAGCGGCATTGGGGCATCATAGCGCCCAAAATGGTTTACAACTTGCAATCAACCGCAGTTATGGCTTTCTATTACGGCGCTGAGAATCCAAATCAGCGAGGCCTCGTTGTCGGCAGCACCTACCTATGGAAAGGAAGAAGGATCCATGACCCGTAAGCTCGTTGCAGCCGTTATCTTCGCGTTGGCGGTGCCCGCCACTGCGATTGCCTGTTCCGAAAAAGCTCAGGCCCAGAAAACCGACGATTCTCAGGTACTGCTCGCCCAAAACGACCCGAGCGCCCCCAAGCCTCCGACCAAGGGCAAGACCGGAAAGAAGAGCAAGAAGGCCAAGAAGCCGATGATGCAGTAGTCGATTTATCAAGCGTGAGCGGCGAGCCCAGGTCACCAGCGGGGCTGCTCTGCTCAGCTCGGCAAGCGAGTATGGAATGGCCGATGTCCTCACTCGGAGCATCGGCCGTTTTCATTTAGGAATTGCGTAACTTGCGCCGGTAGGCCCTCCTGGCGAAGTGACCGTTAAATCAATTGCTGTCAGCTGCGTCAGATCTGCCGACGCGGAATTCACCGCGATTCGAAAGGAATGAAGCAATGAACAGCAACTGGTTGACTGCTCTGATTCTCGCTGCGGCGATTCCGCTCTCGGCGTCCGCCGCGGATCTGAAGCACGCTACGGCTCAAGGCAAAAACAAACCGGCGGTGGTGGCTCAAGCCAACACCAAAGGTGCGAAGCATGCCAAGCGGGGCAAGAAGGCAAAGACCCCGAAGGCCGACACCAAAGTAATGCCGAAGAGCTAACTTGCTACCGGTTTGCTCCAAGCCGCTCGTAAATGAGCGGACGAGGAGCCGGTGGTGAGGGCTCGATGCGGTAAGCGTGGAGGATGCGATCTTGCGCGTCCTCCACGCTCCGCCCGTCGTTGTAATGAATATCCACCAAGGGCTCGCCGGCCTTTACCCCCTCCCCCACTTTCCGCCGCAGCACCAAGCCGACCGCTGGATCGATCTGGCTCTCCATGCGCTCCCGACCCGCTCCCAGCACCATGGCCGCGACTCCAATCGACTCCGAGTCAATTTCGGACACAAAACCGTCACACGGCGCGGCAACCTCCGCGCGTCCGCGCGCTTGTGGAAGGCGAGTGAAGTCCCGCACGATCGCACCATCGCCTCCTTGTCGGCGGATGATCTCTTCCAGTTTCTCGAGAGCCGCGCCCCTGCGAACGGTCGCATTCAACTTCTCACGGGCCTGCGGCGGGTTGGCGGCGATCCCTGCAAGCAGGAGCATCTCCCCCGCCAGCGCATAGGTCACTTCGACCAAATCCGCAGGACCGCGACCCTGCAGCACCTCCACCGCTTCCACCACTTCGAGGGCATTGCCTACCGTTCTTCCAAGTGGCTGGTCCATGTTGGTCAGCAGCGCGACAACGCGCTTACCCATCTGGTTTCCGATCTCGGTCAGGGTCCGGGCGAGCGTGCGCGCACTGGCGATGTCCTTCATGAAGGCTCCCGAACCCACCTTCACATCGAGCACCAGCGCATCGATCCCCTCCGCGAGCTTTTTGCTCATGATCGAGCTGGCGATCAGGGGAATACAGTCGACCGTGCTGGTGACGTCGCGCAGCGCGTACAGTTTCTTGTCCGCGGGCGCCAAGGAATCTGTTTGGCCGATCAGGCAGGCACCGACGTCCCGAACGAGCCTTCGAAATTCCCCGGTGGAAAGATTGACCTGAAAACCGGGAATCGACTCGAGCTTGTCCAGCGTGCCGCCGGTATGTCCCAAGCCACGGCCGGAAACCATCGGGACCCGCACCCCGCAAGCGGCGGCCAGCGGCGTCAGGCAAAGTGAGACTTTGTCGCCCACTCCGCCGGTGGAGTGCTTATCCACCTTCACGCCCGGAATATCCGAGAGGTCAAGCACCTCTCCGGAGTGCAGCATCGCTCGAGTCCAAATCGCCAACTCGGATGCCGACAGTCCGCGAAAGTACACCGCCATGCACATCGCGGCCATCTGGTAGTCGGCCACGGTGCCCCGGGTATACCCGTTGATGAATTCCTCAATTTGCTCGGGGTTCAGGCTTTTCCCGTCGCGCTTGGCTTTGATTAGCTCGGAAGCTCTCACCGCGCTCAAGCCATAGCAGCAAGACCCCACTTCGGGCACCTCGAGCGTGACTTTTTGGTAAATGAATCGCATGTCAGAATTTTGTGCAGGGGGGCGACCCAGGACCGGCGGTTGGCCCGCGGGCGCACACCGTGACGCTTTGCGATCGGTTCCGATCATTGCTGCCTTGCTTTTCTCGACCGCTTGCAAAAGGAAGGCGGAAGAATCAATCGCCTATGCGTCTCGCAAAGTGGGTCTGGTGATGGATGTTGCTGGACGCGGCGATCAGTCTTTCAATGACTCCGCGCTTCGCGGGCTGGAGCTTTGGGCAGCGGGTAAGAAATACACCAACCACACCTACCGAGACCTTTCTGGAGACGAGCTGCAACGGTCCATTCCCGCCGAATTGGCCAGCCTTCGACCGCCAATCCGAAAGCTGCCAGTGACGGCGCTGGTGATTCAGGCCAAAGGTCAAGAAGATTATGAGCCGAGTCTGCAACTGCTGGTAGAGCAGGGGGCCGGGTTGACGATCGCCACCGGCTTTCTGCTCCAGAACGCACTGGCGTCGGTGGCGCGAAGAAATCCGAAGGTCCAATTTCTGTTGATCGACAGCCAACTGATCGACTCTCAAGGCAAAGCGTACTCGCTGCCGAACGTGCGTACGATTGAGTTCAGGGATCAAGAGGGTAGCTTCCTGGTCGGGGCGCTTGCCGGTTGGGTCACCACTGGCGGAAAAATCGGCTTCGTGGGCGGAATGGAGATTCCGGTGATCAAGAAATTTGAGGCAGGATTCCGGGCGGGCGTGATGGTCGCCAACCCGAACGCCGCCCGACAGTTGCTGGTCGCGTACACCGGCAGCTTCGACAACGTCACCGTCGGCAAGCGAGTTGCGCAGGAATTGCTGTCCAAGGGAGTCGATGTCATCTTTCACGCCGCCGGGTCCGGCGGTCTGGGCGCAATCATGGCGGTGAAAGAAGGCAGCGACAGCGGCCGCCACCTGTACGCGATCGGCGTGGACTCGGACCAGTGGCAACTGGCGCCGAATGCCGTTTTGACGTCAATGATCAAGCGGGTGGACTTGGTGGTGTACCAGGCAGTGCGAGACTGGGTGGAGGGGAAGTTCTCGGGGGGCGATCTGAATCTAGGCGTCAAAGAAGACGCGGTCGGATATGCCCCAATCCGCCTGGAGCTCTCCGGAAGACAACAACTCTTGGATCGGCTGGAGGGGCTCAGGCGGCGGGTGGCGTCGGGCGAAATTCGCGTCCCTTCCACGATCGCCGAGCTCAACGCATTCAGGCCCAACCCCTGAAACGAAGTTGACGCTTGGACGTTTCATGATCCCGACGGCTTTCTTGGGCGACTTGAGGGAGAGACAGTCTCTTTTCAGAAACGGTAAGCCACGCCGAACAGTGCCTCCAACGCGAGATCACTGACCGGGCGAAACCCGCGTGTATCCACTGAAGGACCTGCACGGCCGTTGAGGGTTGCGGCGAGATTGGGTGCCACGAAGTACTCCAGCCCGGCTCCGAACAGAACCGGAAAAATCCAGCCGCCAGAACTCCCGAAGATCCGGAACACTGGCGCCTCGACTCCAAAGCTGAGGAGGAAGGCGTCACTAAGCGGAACACCCAACCGCAATCCGACCGGAAGAACCAGACCGACGGTTGTCTGGAAGCTTGTGAAATAGACCACCGGTCCAGGCTCGAACTGCATTCCAAAGTTCAGCTTCCCGTTGTCGAAGAAGGTGAGCCGCGCAACCCCCTGGAGCCTGATTCCCGGCACCACCTGGGTGACGATACCTTCCTCTCCATAATTGAAGGTAAGTCTCCCACCCAAGTCCATGGTGGGTGCGACCCCATGAAGCAGCGTGGCGGAAAAACCAGGCCAACCCAATTGACCCAAGATGGCGGTTTGACCCGCGCCTACGGTCTTGCCGGACAGGGTGGACCAGCCTGGGGGGCTCGCGGAGGCGATCGCCGGTGAATCTGCCGCGAACCATAGGCCGAGCGCCACCAGCAGGGGTTGGGCTAGAAACCGCCGGTTCCGCGAAACTGAGCGGGTCCGAAAAAACCGTCGCTCTTGAAGCCAACTATCTGGGTTGTCCGCGCTGCCTTGCCGCCTCAATGAACGCCTCTTCAATTCGGTTCAGCTTTTGGATCGCGCGCTCGCGAGCTTCCTCCACGGTTTCCTGCTTTGTGACACATTCTCGTAACTCGAAATAGTACTTAATCTTCGGTTCGGTGCCGGAAGGCCGAAGCGTGATTCGTCCGCCCTGCGCAAGCGAGTAGGCCAGTACGTTGGCCGTCGGCAGCAGACGGCTCGAGTGGGGACCAGATTGTGGCGGCGGATGCTGATAGTCTTGGATTCCTTCAATCTGCACACCAGCGACCTGATCGGGAGATCGGCGCCGAAATCCTTCCATGATTTGTTCGATCACCTTCGCACCCTCAGCGCCAGGGAAGGTGAAGCTCTTTTGCCGTGAGACGTACAAACCGTAATCGCACTGCAACTGCTCTAGATACTGGATCAACGTTTGTCCTTGAGATGCGCACCACCCTGCCATGTCGGCCACCGCCAGCGCCGCTCCCATGCCGTCCTTGTCCCGCACGTGAGTCCCGATGCAGTAACCCAACGCTTCCTCGTAGCCAAAGACGAACTGGACCTCGCCGCTTCCTTCAAGCTCCAGGGCCCGATTGGCGATCCACTTAAATCCGGTGAGCGTCCGCTCATAGAGTGCGCCAACCGCCCTCGCGATCTCACCGAGCTGTCCGGACGAAACGATGGTGGAAACCACCAATGGCCGCCTCGAAAAGCGAGACTGGGTCAGAAGGTAATGGCCGAGCAGCGTCCCGACTTCGTCGCCGGTCAAAACCCGCAGCTTTCCGTGCGAATCCCGGGCGGCGACTGCCAGGCGATCGGCGTCCGGATCATTGGCGAAAATCAAGTCGGCGCCGACTTTGTGCGCCAGTTCCAAACTCAGGTCCAACGCTCCGGGCTCTTCCGGATTGGGGAATGGTAGCCTCGGGAACGTCGGATCGGGCTGCTGCTGCTCGGGGACCACTCGGAAGTCGGCCACCCCGGCGCGCTCCATCAGTTGACCCACCCACGGTCCACCGACACCGTGCATCGGAGTGTAAACGATTCTGAGACGATTCGGGACCTCCGGATGCCTTCGCTGGGCGAGGCACCCCTTGAGGTATGCCTCGCCCACTTCATCAGCAACCAGAGACCATCGCCCAACTTGGCGGGCGATGGTGGAGGGTAGCAAAGAAGGCTGAGCGCCCTTTGCAGCTTGCGAAATCTCGTTGCTTATCTGGTGATCGTGCGGAGGCACAATCTGCGCGCCGTTCGCCCAGTAAACCTTGTAGCCGTTGTACGCCGCGGGATTGTGACTTGCGGTAACCATCACGCCGGCGGACGCGCCCAAGTGCAAAGTGGCAAACGCCAGCAACGGAGTAGGGACCGGCTGCTCGAAGAACCAGACCGGAATGCCTTCGGCGACAAAAACCCCGGCCGCGTCTTCGGCGAACTCTCTACTCATCCGCCGAGCGTCCCGACCCACCACCACGCCTCGATCAAGTGACTGCGGAGCCACAGACTTCAGATAGCGGGCCATCCCAGCAGTGGTGGCGCGAACCACCGCGCGGTTCATTCGGTTTGGGCCTGCGCCGATCAATCCTCGGAGGCCGGCCGTTCCGAATTCAAGGCGACCGGAAAAGCGATCCCGCAGCTCTGGATAGGCGTTCATCGCCAACAAGGACTCGATCTCTTGTCGCGTTTCGGGGTCCGGATCGGCTTGGCACCAGGTCTCGGCTTCGCGGCGGATCTTCTCGTTGCTCAATCGGGCCACTTCATACACGATCCCTAGGGGACGTTCGCGGCGAGAATCAGCGGGACCTGGACTTCGGCGTCCGATCCGCTAAACGCCGGAAAGACCATTCGCTTGGTCCTGGCGATGAGGCAGCTTCCTAATGGGGAGATTTCGATATCCCGCCGGCCGATTCTCACCGACTTGACAAGCCCTGAAGAGCCCACCGTCGCAGTGATGAAAACCTTGCCGCCGCGGAAGGCCGGATTTTTTCTCAGCTCCTGTTCGATGCAAAACTGAAATGCCGGCTGGGATTGAGCCACCACCCGAGCCACCTCTCTTTCGCCTAGCCCCGTCTGCGTGGCGTCCTTATCTCTTTCGGCGATTCGCCTGGGAACTCGGGACCCGATCTCGGGATGGCGGGCCACGCTGTAGTGGGTCGAATGGGGACCCGGAGGGTCGGGTTGCGGTTTATGACCCAAAAGGAGATCTCCGACCGGAGAAGCTTCCCTTGTCCAAGGAACGGTCTTCTCGGCTTCGGGTGGGGAAGGCCGGACTACGGCCGGAACGGCCGGAACCGGGTCCCGTACCGGCAATAGGAGCCAGAACAACATCAGCGAGAGAACCACCAAAAACCCATTGAGCACGACAAACCAGGACCTTATTTTGCGTTTCGACAATGGATCGCCCCTGGCGCACTGACTACGAACTCGCTGACCGCAACCTCGACGGTGGATCTTGACCTTAGCGCGGGAGACCCTATCGTCCGCAATCGACAGCCTTCCAACTCCGCTGACAAAGGGTTGATACGAATGCCCGCGAAGGATCTTGGGACCAAGTATATCTGCTTCAAATGTGGCACGAAGTTCTACGATCTGAAGAAGCCAGATCCAGTGTGTCCGAAGTGCGGCACCGATCAGCGTGAGAGTCCCACACTGAGGTCCCCTGCGGAAAGCAAACGGGGTCGTCCGGCGCCGGTGCCCAAAGTCGTCGAGCCGGTCGAGACCGACGAAATCGAGACGATCGAAGAGGAAGAACTCGAGACCCTCGAAGACGAGGAGCCTGAGATTCCCGATGACGAAGACATCTGAAACGCTGACAGCGACTTAGGCAGCTTTCTCTGCGGCCTTCTCGGTCGGTTCTTGCCGGATATTGGGGGCCAACCAATCCGGAATTTGATCCTTGCGGTAAACGAAGATCGCGTCATAGGGACAGGCCTTTTCACATTCGCGGCAGCCCGTGCACTTCGCCTCATCCACCGTCATCATGCTGAAATAGGGCGATTGTGGATCGTCCACTTCTTCGAGGTGCAAACAATCGAATGGGCACCGCTCGGCGCACTTGTCACAGCCAGTGCAGGCCTTCTCGTCGACGAACGCATAGGGCCGCTGATTCTTTTTCAGCATCTCGGTGAGGTTACCAAACGTGTCGTAGATCGCCTCGGCCGGGCAAACGACGCCGCAGGCGCCACAGTCGATGCATAGATCCGGATCGATGACGTGTAGCGCCTTGCGCTCGCCGGTAATCGCGTCCGTGGGACAGCGGGCGATGCAGGCGGTACAACCAATACAGGTTTCAATGATGTAGAAGGCCATCGGGGTAAGGGAAAGCTTGCTCCTCGCCAAGGAACTTACACGTTAGCGGGTGCTGGAACAATTACTGCGCAGCGACTTCAGTCGCCGACCAGAGTACATCCTGAACGGCTGGCCGGTCAGAGAGTTCCACGTCCACGCTTTGCTGTGGAAGCCGTGAATGCCAGAAGATCAGCTTGTGCTGTCCAGAAGGAACTTTCCCCAAGCGATACGCCCCGGTTTCATCGCTGAGAGCGAAGTAGGAATGGTCGAAAGTTCGAATCACCGCTTGCATCCAGGGATGGACATCGCAGTGCAAGCGCAGGATTGCGGGTTGAGGGGGCAACTGCCGCCGCGATCGCATTCCTTCGATCGGCATTGCGAAATTGAAAACCGACTGGGAATCGCGGTCGGCGCGAACGTTGTGTAGGAGCGGGTCGGAGTTGAGAATTTCGAGCAGTCCGCCGGCCGGGGCCACCGTGACCGGCGGCTTGAATGCGCACTTGCGCTGGTCGATGATCGCTTGACGAAGATCCGTCGAGCCCCCTTCCTTCGAAAGCATGCGGCCATCTTCCAGATAGACCACCACATCAGCAATCGCTCCGTCCTGATTCGTACGCAGTGTCTCATCCGGGATCACCTCGCCGCAGGTTCGCTGCAGCTCGGGCGAGGGCCGAACCGATCGAGACACGGGCGCAGCGCCCTTCAATCTGGCATGCCCGGTGATCGAAACGAAAGTCAGAGTGCGCGAGGACTCGGGCGTAATTTGCGCTTGCGCCGCGTCTGCGGACGCCGATTGCGGCGCGCGTTGACAGGCGACACACAAGAGAAGCGCCTGCGCGAGCATCCAATTGAGCGTTGGATTCATCCTGTTCTTATTGGTAGAAGGATTGATGCCGCGCATCATCGTTGGAGGCTCCTGACTTGCAGGAAAAATTGAAGGCTTTGGCTGAGCTCCAGAAGGTTGATCTGGAGATCGCAGCGCTTCGAAAGGCCGCAGAAATCCACCCCAAGCAACTTGCTGAGCTGGAAAAGGAACAGGTGGCCGCGAGGAACGCGCTGGAAGCAGAGCGCGCCAGGGTTCTCGAAATTGAGCAGCACCGACGCTCGCTGGAGCAGAACATCTCCGATGAAAAAGAGAAGGTGAAGAAATGGGAATCCCGCTTATCTGAACAGCGGTCCACCCGAGAATACGCCGCCCTGGCGAGGGAAATCGACATCGCCAAGAAGGCGAACCAGACGATGGCGGAGGAGCTTCTGGAGTTGAGTAAGGCGCTGGCCGCTGCGCGAGAGGGGCTCAAGGGCAAAGAGCAAGAGTTCGCCGCCAAGCAGGATTCGACCGGAGGCCAGGCGGTGCAGCTTCGAGAAAAGATGCGCGACAGCGAGGCCAAGGCAAAGCGGCTGGAAGAAAAAAGAGCCAAGGTCGCTTCGCTGGTCGACAAGCAGTTGCTTCACAAGTACGAGCAGGTCAAGCGCAAGCGAATGCCTGCTCTGGTGGCCGTTCAGGCGCCGGGCACCTGTCTGGGCTGCAACATGAATGTCCCGCCGCAGTTGTACAACACCCTTCGCTCCCGGCTGGGCATTGACATGTGCCCTTCCTGCCACCGTCTGATTTACGCTGCCGAAGTGCTCGAATCGCAAAACTCGTAGAAATTTCGGTGATCGATGGCGACCTATAGGGACGCGGATATCCTTCGACACGTCGCTCGCGAGGAGCCCCTTTCGATCACCTTGAAGGCGTTTCCCGGGCTCACGCGCGAGCGACTGGCTCGGCTGATCGAGCGAGTCGCCGAAATCATCGCACCCGGCAACAGTCGTGGCTCGGCGCTGACGGACGCCGCCCTGGCCCCCTCAAAGGTGCGGGTCTACTCCGATGGCGCCGCGCGCGGAAACCCGGGACCTTCGGGTGCGGGAGCAGTGTTGGTGGACTCGTCCGGCAACGTCGTGGATCGGCTGGGGAAGTATCTGGGCATTCAAACCAACAACTATGCCGAGTACATGGGCTTGCTGCTGGGACTTAAACGGGCGCGCGAGCTCGGGATCCGCGAGGTAGAGGTTTTCGCCGACAGCGAACTGATGATTCGGCAGCTGGGGGGAAGATACCAAGTGCGCAGCCCCAGCTTACGGCCCCTCTATGAGCAGGCACTGCGGTTGCTCAACGACTTTTCGCGGGTGAAACTGGTCCACGTGCCGCGCAAGATGAACGCGGCGGCGGACGAAATGAGCAACCGCGCGATTGACGAGCGCCTCTAGAGTTTGGCCGCCGAGTGACGGAGTTTGGCTCGCGCGCTATACCTATTTGTCCGGAGTGGCCCGGGCGAACGCCGGTCGGTGCTGAGTTGGCCGACGGGAGGAAAGTCCGAGCTCCTTAGGGCAAGGTGCTGGCTAACGGCCAGTCGGAGCGATCCGCAGGAAAGTGCCACAGAAAACAAACCGCCGTTCCGCAAGGAGCGGCAAGGGTGAAACGGTGCGGTAAGAGCGCACCGCGGCCAAGGCGACTTGGCCGGCAGGGCAAACCCCACCTGGAGCAAGAGCTAATAGGGGAGCGTTCCCTTCGGGGAATGGGTGGCCCGCCCAAATGCTCCCGGGTTCGCTCGCTGATGAGGCTCCTGGGCAACCAGGGCCCTAGACGAATGTTCGCCGCTCGCTCAGTAGGGCGAGAACAGAACTCGGCTTACAGGGCCACTCCGGCTTTTTCGTGCTCTTTCTCGTAGAACATCGGGAGGTTGTGAAAGCTCGTTTCTGATGCACTGCCTTGATCGTGCACTACGGTACCGGAAACTGGGCACAAACGCGGTCGGCTTGGCACTTCGTTCGAGCGGCCTTCCCCCGATTCTGTTCGGGGGCACGCTCCCGCCAAACCCAAATCGTCTCTCCGCTCACCTCACAGCGAGAGAGCGACATGAAGCCGCCCTGTTCGCTTTGGGCAAACCCGATTCTGCGAGCGGCGAATGACAACCAAGCGTCGATCACAGGGACGGCGGCTGGCCAGAAGGCCCCACCCGACTCTTGACTATCTGATCGGCGAGAGCCGCTCTGGCATCGAAGACCTTGCGAAGGTACCTACTGTGGTTCTTTGCAAAGAATCCCGGAAACCGGTCGATGAGGTAGTTCTTTAAGCTCGCTCCGCGCCACTGATCGGTGGCGACCTTCTCCTTGAGGATTGGCAAGAATCCGAAGAGCGAATTCTTCATACGTGTCTCGGCGATGTTGAAGACTTGCAAAGCCGAGGTGTCGACACCCGTCAGTATTCCATCCCTCCTTAGCTCTCCGGTAACTCGTTCATAAGTGACCGGGTTTATCACCAAGTGCTCGAGGAGGATGAGTACTGGGAAGATGGTCTGGACGTACATCTGTTTGACGCCCGGAATAACGAGGGCACCGCTGCGGAACGCCTGAATGGTCTCGCTGAGCTGTTTGGCGCCGTCAACCAGAATGTCATTGAACTTCTTGTCCAGGCTCTCTCGATTCCCAATTCGCGCTTGGAGGTCGAACTGCTTGCCCTTGATTTCGATGAAGACGATGGCGTCCCCGTAGAACAGGGCGCCATCGCAGACGCGACCATTCCTCATCTTGAGCTGATCGCCGGGAATGTAGATTCCACTGAGCGGCCGGAAAACATCGCTCGAGCAGCTGGTGGATGTATTCGTGCACTACATCTCCTCGAGCATCGAGGTAGACCTTCCGCTCCTTCTTGTCCGCGATGTGGTCGAGAAACAGGTAGTGCAGCCCCGTGATGAGCTTCTTCTCAGTGGGTTGCTCGTCCCATTCCCAGACCGAATCCGCTTCGGCCAGATCCGGGAGTTTCCCCGCCCCGGCATCGCCCGCGTTGCCGTCTATTCGTGCTGGCCGTTTCACCTCGGCGAACTTCGACTTCCCTATCGCCGCGCTTGTGCGCCGTTGGAGCAACAAATCACCATGACTCGATTTTGGGGTCGTCCTGAGATGACGCTCTACTGGACAATTATCCTCTTCGCCTCGAGCTTGAGGTAGGCGGCAATGCTTTCACGAGCACGGCGCCTCTTTGCCGGCTGCTCAGGGAGAGACTTCGCCGTTGCGTCACTGTTTCAACCAGGCCGCATAGCTCCTCGGGAAGCCGAAGGTTGCCGCGACCGACGTGCCTGCGGCGTTGTAGGTGAGGTTTCCCTGGACGAAAGCGATCGCCGCGAAAGCCGGGGGCAGCTCAACAGAAGCAGCAACGCGGCAAATTTTTTCATCGTCCGCAAGCGCGGTTGGTGCCGGCGTCCCACATCTGCATCACCACACGCCCAAAACTCGGGAGATTCTCGCAGGTAGGCACAAGCGTACCAATGATAGCGTTGCAAACCGAGCCAAACGGCCCATAGGTGCCTCTACAGTAGTCACCCCAAACGTCGTGATTGTTGTCGATTATTGAGCTGCTTGCGCCGTACAGAATCCACCAGGTCCACGACGTATTTGAATCGTTGGCCGTTTGCAGATAGCCCGGATAGAGTTGCCCCTGACCCCCGTCATAAAACGTCATCGAGTTGATGTCGGCAATGAAGGTAAAGGCGCCCATGGTCGGCAGCCCGGAGTCGGCGGCCATCATCAGCCCCTCTTTGATGCCTGCGTTTGGCCAGTATGCTTGCTGGTAATAGCCGTCGTATGGGCCGCACCGCTCGTTGCAACACGGGTAACCTGGGTGTGGAACACACGCGCCGCCGTCGTACTCGCAGTTCAACGTGCCCCAATACGCTTCCCAATCGAGCAGAACGTTGTGCAACGGATCGGCCGCGACAACGGCGGCGCCTGCATCGAGCAGGGTCGGCAGCTTTCGACCGTATGTGCCGGGGAGAAACGAGAGCGGCTCGCTATACCCTGCGTCGCGGTAGAAATTGATTTGTGAAACCGCGAGACGGTACCAGGCCAGATCGTCATCTGGGGCGTCCTCTCCAACCACATTGATGATGAGCCACTTCTTGTAGCGAGCAAGCAATGCCTGGGTTGCTGGCAGCGCGAACCATTCTTCTTTTGGATGCGTACAGAGGCCGTGTGGATCGCCTGGCGGCGGCGATCCGTCACATGTGTAAAGCGAGGGGCAAGGCGAATAGATTGGGTTGCCGAGCGGATCGTAGCACTGGCCTCCACTAGCTGTCGCGCAACAAAAACCGCCGTCCGGTAGATACGTCTGATAAAAGGACGACTGGTTCTCCTGCCCTCCGAGGACCAGCTCTGTGATCAGCCCAGCATCAGTAGTGGCTTGGAGGTATTGGTCTGTCATCCCACCGACGCTGTTGTCCCAACAGGGGGGGCGCCCCGAAGTTGTCGGGCATTCGTTGACAAGAATTTGAATGTAATTCGCGCCCGTGCTGGCTAGGGCGCTCGGCACTTGCAGTAATCGAATGGTTCCGCCGTCTGCCGCCGGTAAGTCCGGCCATCCTGCCGCGTGCTGCGGGCCACGGTAGATGATGCGATTGCCGCATGTGTCGTGTAGATATCGCCCTCGGACTTGGAGTGTGTCAGAAACGCCCACCAGGGGGAGCGGTGGGAAAACTATTTTCGAGAACCAGGCGCAAGCAAACACGACGATTGCAGCGGCAGCGACGACGCGGAGCGGACGTTTCATTTTTGCGGACCCCCCATCTCGGCGGTTGGAACGGCAGAATGACGCCTTGACGGCACCTATCTAGCGATTTACTTGCAAGGAATTCTCCCGGCGGCATGCCTAGACAATTCCACTCGGGCTAGCAAGGACTCACGACGGCAACCGTTAATTGCTCGGGGGTTTTACGCTCCTATCGCTCAACGCTGGAACCCAAAGCGCTGCAAACACCACACTTGGGAGTTGCCTCGAGGGCGATTGGGGGTCCGCTTTTTCTTTTCCAACAGCTTGGATTATGAGCGAACCCCATGCTGAGCAGGCTCAAGTACGAATTCATCCGGACCCCGCTGGAACGACCATTGCTGTGGCTTCGTTCGGCGGTCCAATACCCTGGTCGTTGGCGCCACCGCGAGCTTGGTGAACTGTATCTCGAGGCCGGACGCATCGATGCCGCCCTGAAGCGGGTCGTGCATCGGAACTCGAACTGCATCGACGTCGGCTGCCACTACGGCTCGATGCTCAGTTGCTTCTGCCGCCTCGCACCCAACGGACGCCACGTCGCGTTCGAGCCGATGCCGGTAAAGGTCCGCTTCCTCAGGCGGAAGTTTCCGGACGTGGATGTGAGGGAAGTGGCGCTCTCGGATCGGCCGGGCAAGACGAGCTTCTACATCAATCGTCTTCAGACCGGTTTCAGCGGGCTTAGACGGCACGGCGAAGGCAATTTCGACCAGATCGAGGTCGCCTGCGCCCGTCTCGACGATGTGGTCCCGCGAGATCGCCGTTTCGACTTGCTCAAGGTGGATGTCGAGGGGGCCGAGCTGCACGTGCTTCGCGGCGCGACCGAATTTCTCCGTCGTGATCGACCGACGATCTTATTCGAGTGCGGTCCCTCTGGGCCCGAAGCATTCGGCTATCAGCCTGGCGAGATCCACGAACTGCTCACAGGGTGCGGCTACTTGATCTTCCTCCCGAAGGAGTTTCTGGCCGGGGGGAGCGCGATCGATCGCTCAGAGTTCGAAGCGGCCGTCAGGTATCCATTCAAGGCGTTTAATTGGATCGCGTTACCGCGTTGAGTGCGCGATGCGCACTGACGTGCTCTGGTTTGTGATCCAATTTTGCGGATTCCAAACCCTGGTGCGGTTGCCACATGGGAGCCCAATTGCGTCCTCTCGGGAGAGACCGTGGTCGGCGCAAGTGTCGCGGTGAACGCCACGAAGAGTTGATTGCGGTCGTGCTCTCGGCGGTCCCTCAAACGTCGGCGGCGCCCGGCTTTGGCAGCTTGGCTAGCTCGGCTCGAGATTGGCGTTTCACACCGCTTGCGAGTGTGCCCGCTCGCAATGCTGTGCCGCCATCTCCGAATTGAGACTGAGGATTGGCGCCCCCCGTCCTGAAGGGTTCAACCCAGACTCGAGAACGCGCGATTTCGCACACTAGTGGATCGGGGGCTTTACCGAGGATCGGATGGCACGCGCGTTGAAGTCGCCGGAGGTATGCGCGTTGCCCATCATCCCAGCGGAACTTGTCTGCTTCATCACGGAATTCAGCGGCGAGCTTTCGGATCTGGTTCAGCGCTTTGATCAGCTCAGGATCGCGATCCAGGAGGACGTAGAGTTCGCCGACTAATCCCAGTGCTCGCCTGAGTTGATCCAAAAACTTGCCACGGCGATCGAGGTCTGATCCTCTTGTGGCTATGGCCGAACCATATGCAATTGAGACTCCGTGAACGTGTCGTTCAATGCCACGCGGCTGGTGAAGGAAGCTACCGCACCATTGCCGCCCGGAAGGCGTCGAAGTCCTCTGCAACTTCCCAGGGCACCACCACCGCCTCGGCAGCCAGACCGTGCTTGAGGGCATTCATTCGCGAGCGTGCTTTCCCATCCGCCGTTCTTGCCCCGGTGGATGCTAGCGCATTGGCTTGGTTCGCTGCGATTTGCTTCGCCGTCGCCATGGAAGAAGCATTCTACCTCCGGAAACGTCACGCGACGGAGTTGGCTAAAAGGATAGCTAAGCGACCGTGCCTGCACCGTGCACTATGGCGCAGCAATGATGCTCTTTTTGGGCCAGCAGCGATCCGTACGCGGTCGTCGATTCCCTTGGGCATGCGCAAGTTTGCGGCGAATTCGCAACCAACGATTACTTCCGCGGCGAGGCCTCGGCTTACAGGGCCACTCCGGCTTTTTCTTAGTAATCTAGGGTAACTACGGGGCTAAATCGGGCCTTTAGTGTGCAAAGTGCCAGCATTGGCCAACGGAGGTGAGAGCATGATGGACGATTATGAATTTGAGGACCGGGCAGCAATCGCGGTTCTAGCCGCCTTGCTGGGTAGTGACTTCTTGCAACAGGCCCAAAGGAACTACCCGCCACAAAAGCAGATGAATCCAGCTCAGTGGGCGGCGCAAGCCTACGTCCACGCAAACGCCCTGATGCACCATCGAAAGAATCTCCCCACCAGGCCAAAACAGGAGGCCGTTGCCCCGGAGACGTTAGCGCCGGGTAGAGTGCCCGGCGTGTAGAGTCCTGGCCGCGACTCGAAGGCTCCGCAATGCTGGGCTGTCACTTCGGTCAGTGGCGCGCGAGTTGAACGCGGAATGGTATCGAAGCAGCTCGTAAGCGCTCCAAGAGATTGCGAGGGAACATCCGAGACTTTTGGGCGAGAGAAGCCCGGAGAACGTCGTGGGATGGGAATCCATCCTTG